>CAWCKO010000023.1:0-153336 GCA_963796145.1 uncultured Acidobacteriaceae bacterium
GCGTTTCCTCCCCTAATCACCGCTCCCCTCTGCAACGTTATAGATCTGAAACTCGCGAATCGCAGCGGCATCCGAACTGGAGAGAATGTTTAGCCGAACGCGGCTGGCGGTGACCGGTGCAAAGATGTCGATCTTCTTATGCCCGATCGCTTCCGCGGTGGCAACGGTTTTCCATTGGGTTCCATTCCACACATCGATGGAATACTTCTGGATGCGTTGGCCGGCATTCAGCCATTCCATCGTGAGTGCCCGGTTAAAAGTGACAGCACCCGGAAAGCTCACTTCGAGCGTGGAGTGGTGGGAGTTCTCAGGGGCTGACCAGAACGTGTCTGGGTCGCCGTCAAGCGCTGCGGTCACTTCCGCGGAAGCTGGTAAATGATCGCGGGCCAGATTATGGCTGTAACGTTCGCGTGAGGGCTTTGCCGAACTCCTCCAGACGGGCTACGTCACTTTCGGGAAGCAGGCCGCGACGATCAGGAGCGATGCCGAGCATGAGTTGCGCGCCGTGGCCTACGCTGTCATCGTAGAGCGACAGCAACTGCTTCAGGCTTTTGAGCGAGGCCTCGTCCTTGGGATGCCAAAACCAGTGCAGGTTACGCAGCGGCGTGTCCGCCTCGACCGGCCGCCAGCGCAGATAGCCATGGCGGTCGATCACATTCCAGTTTTCGTACTGTATGCGGCCGCTCTCCGAGCCTGCCCAACGCGCGTCACCGTACTCAAATAATCCAGTATCAGCGAAGACAATGGTATTGGGCTGATAGGTACGCAACGTCTCAATGATCCTGGGAAAGTTGTAAATGTGGCCTGCGCTGCCAGCGCCATCGAGCCAGAACTCTACCAGTTCGCCGTAGTTCGTTGCCAATTCGGTAAGCTCAGCCTGGTAGTAATTGTCATACGCGGGAGCGTCTTTGTATTTCGGTTCATGGCGGTCCCAGGGAGAAAGATACACCCCAAATTTCAAGCCATATTTGCGCGCGGAGCGGGCAACGTCCCCCACTACATCGCCTTTGCCTCCTCTCCATGGACTGGACTTGACGCTGTAACTGGTTTGTTCTGTCGGCCACAAGCAAAAGCCGTCATGGTGTTTGGCTACCAAAACGACGTACCTGGCTCCTGCGTCGCGAATAGCTTTCATCCATTGGTCGGGATCGAACTCGCCTGGATTAAAGACAGAGGGGTCGGCGGTTCCATCACCCCACTCCCGATCCAGGAAAGTATTGGTGGAGAAATGGATGATCACTCCAAACTCCAGGTCCTGCCACGTCACTTGCTGCGGGGCGGGCTTAATGTCGGAAAAATTTTGGCTCGGCGCATCGGACGGCAAGAAAAAGTGTGCGAACACGATTCCGATGTATAAAGCACAAAGGAATCTCGGGGAACTACGAGAAGGTCTCATCGGCAGATCTCCGGAAATTGAGGGTCACTGTTATGGGAACGACAGCTCGAGCAGTTCGCAATTGGTGTAAACCGGAGCGACAGGCCTTGTCGTGGTTTTCTCTCAAGGAAAACCACTCCTTGCGATTTTTATCAGACCACAGTAATTGCGAAACTGCTCTAAACCACAAGTACGCGAACGTTTCTCGCCGCGAAGGCTTTTGAGGCCTCTTCTGAGATTCCGTCGTCAGTGATGATCAGATCGATCTCGCTGACGGGGCACACGATCGCCGGACTAATTTGTCCCATCTTGCTTGAGTCAGCGACCACAACAACCTGCTGGGCCTGGCGGACCATTGCACGGAAGACCGCCGCCTCCTCGACTTCGATCGTGGTCGCGCCATGGTTAGCGTCTACCCCCGTGACACCCAGGAAGAGCCGATCCAGCACCACGGAGGAGAGCGACTCGATAGCGGCCGGGCCCACGAGCGAGAACGCACCCGCCCACCGCATACTGCCGCCGCTCAGCGTAGTTTGCAGGCGGCTGCTGGAGCTGAGCTCCATTCCGATGTTTACTGCGTTGGTGATAATGTGCAGTCGCTTGCGATGGAGCAATTGACGGGCGACGAGCGTAGTCGTTGTGCCGGCGGCAATGCCGATGGTTTCGTTCTCGAGCACCAGGCTTGCCGCAGCGCGAGCGATACGTTGCTTCTCCGAGGCGAATCGGTCCTCCCGCACCTCAAAGGAAGCATCGAAACGAAAGGGTTCATAGACCGCATTCCCTGGATTGGCGAGCATGGCCCCGCCGTGCGTGCGATGCACAAGCCCTCGTTCTTCCAGGCGGGTTAGATCCCGACGGATGCTTGCCGGAGAAGCGCGAAGCGCCGCAGTGAGATCATCGACAGACGTCTTGCCATTTCGCAACAGCAACCGCAAAATCTCTTTGGCACGTTTGTCGGTGTTTATAGACATGGCCGTGGCGACTTTCGTAAAAGCATGGGCAGATTTACTGTACCGTGCCACGCTATGGTGCTGAAACCTTCTTGCCGGAAAGATGCCGCCTCGCGTCTACCGTTGCCAAATGGAAGGCTTGAGACCGGATTCTGCGTGAAGTGGTTGCGTCATGGCGCAGAATACTCCGGCTCTGGCTCCGTGCGAATCGTCTGCAATGCGGACTTGAACCGGCGGACGTCCTTTTCTACGACCAGGTAACGGGAGAACTCATCCTCATGCGCTCCGATCTTTACGTGCTGGGCGGCACGCCTTGCCGCGCTGGTAGTCCTGGTATTGAGCGACGTATGGATCTCGCGGACGGCTGTCTGGCGAACGAAGCTGCGCACGTTGGACTCACGAATGCCTGCGCCAGCCATAATACGGATGCGGTCGCCCGCCGCCTTCTGCAGTTGGGCAATTCGCTCCATGCCCCGCATCGCGTTGGGTTGGCCGCCGGAGGTCAACAACCGGTCTGCGCCGCAAGCGATCACGTCTTCCAGAGAACGATCCAGATCGACGGAAACATCAAAGGCACGATGAAAAGTAACCTGGAGCGGGCGGGCCAGCTCGATCAGCCTTCGCGTCCGATCTATGTCGACATGGCCATCGACAGTTAGCAAGCCGAGCACAACGCCGGCGGCGCCGCGTGTCTTAGCCACTCGGATGTCTTTCCGCATGACACTGAATTCGTGGTCGGAATACACAAAGTCGCCGCCACGGGGACGAATGAGGATAAACAGATCGATAGAAACCGCAGCATGTGCCGCCGAAATCAGGCCGGCGCTGGGAGTGATACCGCCTTCGCGCAGCGCGCTGCACAACTCCACGCGCTCGGCCCCTCCGCGGTCAGCTGCGATTGCCGATTCCACCGAGTCCACACAAATTTCGAGAATCATGGCTGCTCGTACGCGATCAAGGAACCGGCGGTTCCATGTAAATCTAAACCGCAGACACCTTGTCCGCGGGCGATGAAAGCCGTCGACAGGGACGGAACTTCGCCTGCCACGATCAGAAAGAGTACTTCCCAGAGAATTGAAAGCGCCGCTCCTGCGACCGGATCGAATTCTGGCTGGCGATCTGGCCGAAGGTAGCGTCGGTGATGGTGGTGTCCGGGTTCCCGTAACTTACAATGTTGAACGCGTTAAAGGCATCAAAGCGGAACTGGAATGCCTGCTCTCTGAAAATGGTGAAGCTTTTGAAGATCGAGGCATCCACATTCAGGTAACCGGGACCGCGCACTGACCCATTGCTGGAGGTGCCAAAGGCGTTCACCGCTGGTACTCCAAACGCACAGATACCGTTGTCCACACCCGGCGTGGTGCAAGGTGTGGCCGAAGGGTCGGTGCCGAACCATTCATTGATGCCGTCGATGGGAAATCTTCAATTTCCGATATTGGTTGACCCGATTGCTGCCATAACTGTTCGAATTGTTCGATCCGCCAGTGATCGTTTCGGGAAAGCCCGAGTAGCCAACACCGGCCATAGCGATCTTCCAGCCCCCAATCGCTTCATCCACCACGCGATTCGCTCCGGAGAGGAACTGTTGCCCGTGGCCCACGGGCAGAGCGTACACTCCAGTGCCGGACACATTGTGGTGAACATCGTATCCAGCAGGACCATAATCAGCCGCGCTGTTGTAGTAGTTCTGAAAGGCGCCGCTATAGCCATTCACATTCAGCGCATAGTTTCCCAGGCTATTGGTCATGGCTCTGCCATAGGTGTAGTTCAGGGTGAACTCCAGGCCGTGGCTCAGGTGCTGGCGCAACACCACCTGCAGCGCGTTGTAGTTCATCATAGCGCGCGATTCAGTAATGAGCAGAATATTGGAACCGATGCCCAGCGCAGGAGTCTATGCCGTTGGCGCCAATGTAGGGATTGTTGTAGTAAGGTGCGGAGGTTGGATCTCCATTCACCGTGTACTGGTTAAGATTGCCGTAGTCTTCGATGTGCTGGCCTTGCTCGCCCAGGTAAGCCGACTTGGAGTGAAGTGGACGTGTGACCGCATACTGCGCGGTCAGATTCCATTCCTGCACATAGGCCGGCTGGATATTCTGCGGGTAAACATTGAAAGTGCCACCGTAGCTGACAGTACCGCCGGTAAACCCCTGCTCCGCGGTACGCGGAGTGGTTACGGCGCCGGGAGCGGGAGAGGTCACACTCACGTTCACCGCCTGGATGAACGGCGTGATCGACGTCAACCGCTGATTGGAAGAATTACCTTCAAAAAAGCTGACTGCCCCATAGCCGCCGCGCACGACAAAACGGTCATTCACCTGGTACGCGAAGCCGAAGTGCGGCATGATCTGGTGGTAGTTCCACTGGTAGCATGCGCGGTTCTTGCAGACTCCCGATCCCACGGGAGCGCCCACGGGAACGTGATCGGCATAGAGCACCTGGCCGGTGCTGATATCTATGTTGCCGGTCTTGTTATTTTCTTCGATCCAGGGTTGGTCTATTTCATAACGCAACCCAAGATTCAAGGTCAGCTTAGGCAGAATGCGGTAGTCGTCGTTGAAGTATTCAGCGACCCGCCATTGCCGTTGCCCAACGTTGATGCTGGTGAGCGTAGCCGCCGCCGACTGCACCCGGTCCAATACAAAATCCGCCCCGCTCTATCCGCCCGCGTTGGTTGCCGCGGGATTCGCGGTAAATGCGCCGGTGTAGTTCAGCGTTCCCAGATAGCCGTTGTTATTGGCCGTAGGGTAGTTGTTCTGATAACGCAGAGCCTGCACGCCCATGCTCAGGGAATGACGTCCCCGTTGCCAGGTAAGCGTATCAATGTAGCTGTAGGTGTTATCGATCAAGCCGCCACTATCAGCGGTAGTGCCCACGTCGCTGAGGCCGCCGACTATACCCGAGCCGCTTATGCCCTGGTTGGTGAATCCGTTGTAAGCCTGGCTTGGGAAGGCGATACCAACTTTGGTGTTGCCGGACGTCCCGAAAGCTCCGGTGGGATCGAGTGGAAAACCCAGTACCCACTTGGTTCGTGTGAAACCCGACACGCGCCGAGTTGACCAGGTTGGGCGAAAAGGTATGCACCCAATTGGCGCCCAGAAGCCAGGTGGGGTACCGGTTCACCCCCGGGAAGCTGATGAGCAACGGGTTCGTCGTTCCATCGAAAGCAGTCGACATCGAATAGAATCCCGTGACCTTATCTTTCGCGCTCAGGTCATACTCGATTTTGATGTCGCCCTGGTTGTTCACTTTGTAGCTTTTCGAGGGTCCCTGAAAGTTATTCTTGGCAATGCCATCGGTGGGAGTCGCATTCGGCAGCGGATAATATTTCGGGTTCGCAAAGAGGAATTTCGCCACCGGGTTGACGATGGGAACATTCTGATTGTTTACGTAAGGAGCGAAATTATTTTCCGGATCGTAGAGTTGAATCGGGTTGGCCGAGTTGAGCAGAACAGAAAAATCACCGTTTCGCATGGCCTGGGTGAAAACGCTGGCGGATGACGTTCCGCCGGTATGATAGCGTGCTCCCAGATAATCGACAAAGAAGAACAATTTGTTACGCAGGATCGGGCCGCCAAACGTGCCCCCGAACTGCGACTGCGAGAAGGGATTGACGGGGATTCCCTGATTGTTGTTCGTCCAGGAATTTGCGTTCAAGTGATAATCCTGCACGTAACCGTACGCCGATCCATGAAACTGGTTGGTCCCGCTCTTGAGCACGCTGAATACGCCGGCCCCATTCACATTGCCGCTATCGACGGGTGAGTTGGCGGTCACAACTTTGATCTCTTCCAGAGCCTCCGGCGCCGGACTGTAGGAAATAAGGTTGTTGAAGGTTTCATTCATGTCAATGCCGTCGAGCGTGTAATTGTTTGCCTGGGCGCGGTTGCCATTGATGTTCGGCGTGTCAATGTAGTATGTGCTGCGCTCGATGCTCTGCGTGCCAGAGGTGCCTTGAGTATCGACCGCGCCCGGTACGTAAAGCGTCAGGGCCGAAAAGTCCAGGCCATTCAAGGGAAAATTCTGAATGGTGTTTGCGGTAAAGGTGCTGGCTATGACTGCGTCATTGGTGTTCAAAATGGGGGTTGCGCCCGAAACGTCGACAGTGGTCGCCGTGCTTCCTAACCGCAGCTTCACGTTGAAGTTTGCAGTCTGCTGCGCTTCCAGTGAAAACGCGGGCAGCGTCGCGCTGACAAATCCAGGCGCCTGGACCCCGACCTGATAACGGCCGATGGGTAAGAAGTCGATACGGTAGAGGCCGACCGAGTTGGTCGTGGCGGGCGAAGCGACGCCCGTGTCCAGGTTGTGGGCCACGACCTGCGCGCCCGGAACGACGGCTCCAGAGGGATCCGTCACTTCTCCGGTGATGTTGCCAGTCACCGTTTGCGCGAGCAATCCCGGAACCGCTAACAGGATCGCGAGCATACCTCCAGCAATGCGATGGGGAAATCTAATTTGCATAGACCCTCACTTTGTCGTTGCCACCAGCCGTGGACATTTTGTTTGATCCCGGGGTCATCGCCTGCTCTTTATATGCGGCGTAAACACACAATATGGCAAGATGACGAATATTTCCATAAAAATGATCAAAAAGATCAAAATTTTGATTATCCAGCAATACGGGGTGATCGTATTCCGCAGTATCAACTTTCAGACGGAACCCGAATGCCACGCCGAGCGGCTTTGGAAACGATGGCGACTTTGTCGCCGTTTACCATGAGATCTAGCAGATGACATCCGTCCGCACCGCCAGCCGCAGATCTTTCGAACGCACGCTCGCCAGCGCCAAGCGAACCATGGTGCTCAGCGAGATCGTGAGCCTGGCCATCGACAGCTTTCTCGCCAACAAGGTGCGCGTGATGCTCACCTCGCTGGGGATGGTCATCGGCTCGGCCTCACTCATTCTGGTCTTTACCATTGGCCTGACCGGCAAGCAGTACATTCTCCGTTTGATCCAGGCCATTGGGACCAACATGGTGGCAGTGGAGTACTCCGGCGGCGGCCCAGGATCGAGTGCGCAACACGACCTCCGTAACGACTACCTGACCCGTGAAGATGAGACAGCGGTCCTGGAGCAGGTGCCGACGGTTGCGTACTCCTCGCCCATGCTGCAGATGCACGATCGCGTCGGCTTCGGCAACGGCGTAGTGAAAGACATTCTGGTGCTTGGCGTGTCCCCGCAGTACCGGCCGGTACGCAACCTGATCCTGATCGCAGGACGCTTCTTCGACGAGGAGGACGACGCCAGTCACGCCAAGGTGGCAGTCGTGACCGAGCCATTTGCGCGGCAAAAATTCGGCACCGTGAACGCGGTCGATCGAACCTTTGAGATTAAAGGTATTCCGTTCACCGTCATCGGTACCTTCAAAGAGGCCGTGGATACCCTGGGGCAAACTGAAGTTGCCGACCAAACCATCCTCATTCCCTACTCTGTTGCGCGCTACTTTACCGGGACCAATGACATCAAGAAGATCTTCTTTTCCATCCGCGATAGCGGTGACGTGGAGTTGGCGACCAAACAGATCCTGCAGGTGATCCACTCTCGACACCAGCCCAACTCGGTCTACGACGCACAGACTCTGACCGAATTGCTGAGTACGGCGGCGGCGATCGCCAACGCACTGACCCTGGTCCTGCTGCTGGTGTCGTCGGTAACGCTTGCCGTGGGCGGCATCGGCATCATGAACATCATGCTGGCAAACGTACGCTCACGGATCCGCGAGATCGGCATTCGCAAGGCTCTGGGGGCGACTTATCGCGAGATCAAGCTGCAGTTCCTGATCGAGGCGGTTTTCATTTCATTAAGCGGCGGCGTTATCGGGACGATTCTGGGCCTGGCCGTTCCCTACTCCGTCAGGCTCTTCACCTCGTACCGCATCCCGATCTCAGGATTGTCCGCGATCATCGCCCTGGCTGCAGCGACGGTGGTGGGCGTGGTCTTCGGCACTCTTCCCGCAACTCGCGCGGCGCAATTGGATCCGGTCGAGTCCCTCAAATATGAGTAGACCCTGCAAGGCTATAACCACGCGCTCAGAAAGCGGCCGGCAGTGCCGCGCATCGCGAGCTGATCGGTGCGTCCACTAAAGTAGCGCGCGTTTATCTCGGGAGCGCCAAGATCCTCAATGTTGTGGAAGCCGGAGAGTTCGGCCGCGATCTCAGCCGGGGTAAAGAAAAGCTGGAAGGGTTCGCCTGCTTTTTCAACCCGCGAGGCAAGCGAGTCGTGCGCCAGCCGTTCCAGCGGCGGAAGCACAGAGGCCGGTTGCCCGTAATCCAAAGTGAGGCCGCTTCCGCGGGTCTGGGCGACGATGAAGTTGATAGTAGCGCGGAAAGCTTCCAGGGTGAGGTATGGTACGACCCCTAGCCAGGCGAAGAACGCCGGCGCCTGGCAGTTGAAGCCGGCATCGCTAAGTTGCGCTGAGAGCGACTGGCGTTCAAAATCGACCGGCGTGTAGGTGATGCTATCTGGAATGGCGATCTCGTTGCGTTGCAGAAGCTCGCGCTTCCACTGCTGGGTAGCGGGGTGGTCTACCTCAAAGACGCGGAGCTGGGAGTAAGGGTTTCTATAGGCGAAGGTATCGAGTCCGGCGCCAAGCAATACGTATTGATAGACGCCGCTGTCGACCGCCCGCTTCAGGTTATCTTCGGCATACCGGCTGCGGGCAACGAGAAACGCTCGCAGCGCGATCGAGAAGGGCTTGTCCGGCCGCAGTGGCGTTCTCCGCAGTTCCTCCGCGTAGGTAGCGCCGAGAATACCCACCGCAAGCGGATCGTTGAATACCACCGGCGAATCGTGAATCTGGTGAGCTGCACGGCGCAACGCCACGCTGAGTGCGGTTCTCGATGCAATGGCTTGCTCCATATATTGACAATACCTCGGCTGACAAATCAGCCGCCAGGCAAGTACCATGGGCGGCATCCCTGACAGAAAGGAATTCCATGCCGAGCCCATTCGTTCACCTCGAACTCACCACTCCCGACCTCAAGAAGGCAAAGGACTTCTATGGTCAACTCTGTGGCTGGACATTCACTGACTCTCCGATGCCCCCGCCGATCAATACCTACTCCATTTTCAGTCCGGGAACGGGGCCGGGCGGCGGTTTGGTATCCATGCCGGGTGCTCCCACCGGATGGCTCGCCTACATCGGCGTCGAAGACATCCACAGCGCCACCGATAAAGCTGCAGCACTTGGCGCCAAAGTGATCCGTGGCGTCCAGGAGGTGCCGGGCCACGGCTGGATGTCCATTCTCGTCGATCCAACCGGAGCCAATATCGCCCTCTGGCAGAACAAGGAAGCCTAGCAGGCTGCGGAAAAAGTCGGTCTCGGGTAGGTCCGGACTTTACAGGCTGCGGAAAAACCTGGAGGGGTGAGAGTCGTTCCCTCAGCGGCTAAAGCCGCACCTGTTTGCAACATTTTACGTACGACCTAAAGGTCGTACCCTCCAAAAACATGGGGTTTTTCCGCAGCCTGTTTAGTCGCGCCGTAACTGCTTGAAAATATTCCGGGCTTCAGAGCGGGCCAACAGCAACAATAAAAGTGACGTGGCAGTCAGCAGCAAAGCACGACGAGCCTGCTCCGCATGGAGCAGGCTCGTCGTTTGGCTTGAATGCCGTTTTCCAGTTTAGACGTCGACAGCAACTACACCTGTCGAACCCGGCCGCGTGTGATGAGGCGGAGCAGTAGCGTGAGGATCACTGCCCCGATGACGGCGACAATGATGGTATAAATGAGGCCGCCAGACCCTGCAAAGCCAAGGTGCGACATAATGAACCCACCCAACAATGCACCCAGAATGCCGACGATGATATCCATGAGGGGACCATACCCTCCGCCGCTCATGATCTTGCCTGTGAGCCAACCCGCAATGAGCCCTACGATAACCCACCAAATCAATCCGAACATCGTTTCCTCCCTTTATCCTGCTACTGGAATGTTGTTCCCGGGGGTAGGAGCAGGGCCGCGCAAATCAGTGCCTATCCTAGACCTATGAGAGGCACTCTGCACAATCAAAGTTGTAACTGATTTGAACTTATTTCCATGCTTATAACTCAGGAGCTACAGACCATGAAGCTTAGCTTCTTCTTCCCGGCCTTCTTCACCTTCGCGACGACCTGCCTGGTAAGTACAGCCGGTCAAGCCGAAGTGCGTCTTGCCAGCGTAATTACCGACCATGCAGTCCTCCAGCGCGACGTGCCGATCCATCTGTGGGGCGAGGCCTCGCCGGGGGAGAAGATCACCATCACTTTCCACGGCCAGTCCATTGCCGGCAGCGCAACTACTCTGGGCCTGTGGGAGGTTTGGCTCAAACCGGAGCCGGCCGGCGGTCCCTTCACTCTCACCGTGCGCGGCAGCTCCGAACTCACTCGCTCCGACCTGCTGGTGGGCGACGTGTGGTTTGCTTCCGGGCAATCCAACATGGAAATGCCGCTTGCCGGATTCCCTCCGTCGGCTCATGTAACCAACGCTGACCAGGAGATCGCCCAGGCTGACCTGCCCCAGGTCCGCCTGCTGCGTATAGAGCACCAATCTTCTGCTTCGCCTCTGGCCGGCATCTCTGCCGCCTGGCAACCGTGCACCCCGGCCACCGCCAAGGACTTCTCCGCAGTCGCCTACTTCTTCGCCCGCGAGATCAGCCGGCGAGAACACATTCCCATCGGTGTCATCGACTCCTCCTGGGGAGGCACGCCGATCGATTCCTGGATCAGCCTCGACGCCCTCTCCTCCGACGCGTCGCTTATGCCTGCCTTCGCGGCACGCGCCCACTTCGCCGACATGCAGACCCATCTGGATCTCATAGAATCCGCCGAAAAGCGCGCAGACGCCGAAGCCGAGGCCCATCACCTCCCCGCGCCCCCACACCCCTGGCACCCTGACCCATCATCCTGGATCCCGGCTGGCCTTTACAACGGTATGGTCGCGCCCTTCACGGCCTACGCCATCAAGGGTTTTCTCTGGTACCAGGGGGAGACCGACAGCGCACCCGATCGCGCTGGCCTGTATGCAAAACTCCTCCCCACGCTCATCGCCGATTGGCGACGGCAATGGGGCTTGGGCAACCTCCCCTTTCTCTTTGTTCAGATCTCGAGCTTCGATTCGCCGCCAGAGAATTGGGGCCTCATTCGCGATAGCCAACGCCGAACCCTGGCTGTGGCCAATACCGGCATGGCCGTCACTCTCGACATGGGACAGCGGGACAACGTACACCCGCCGGACAAGCAAACGGTGGGTGCACGCCTCGCCCTCGCCGGCCGGGCGCTCGCTTATGGAGAGACCGGCCTGGAATTCAACGGGCCGCTCTACCGCCAGACTACGCGGGAAGGCGGCGCCCTGGAGATCTGGTTTGATCACGCGGAAGGTCTGCACAGCAGCGGAAACGAAGTCAAAGGTTTTGAGGTCGCGGGCGCGGATGGCCACTTCGTCGCCGCCACTGCCAAGGTGCAGGGCACCTCTGTCGTTGTCTCCTCGCCCGAGGTTGCCGAGCCAGTGCAGGTCCGTTACGCGTGGCAGAACTTCACCGACGCCAATCTCTACAATGGCGTTCCCCTGCCGGCATCCACGTTCATCGCGCAAGTCCGATAAATTCCGGGTGCAAGACAGCGCGAACGCGCAGATTGCCAATCCGCGGTTCCCTGCAAGATACAGAATGCCGACTGCGCTAAACCTGAAGGGTTCGCGATGGCGCCTCAAACAATTCCGATAACCAGCGATGGCACCGATTCTACCGCCGCCTCCTCCGCCGCTGGGCGCCTGATTGCATGGATGAGTGCGACGGGCCTGCGCTAGCCGGACTTTGCATGGTGCTGGAGTGAGACCGGCTGGCTTGCGGAGTAGCCGGCGGATGCTTCGCCGGCGTTGCCGGCTCTAGCTCCGCCCTCGGCTGCACCTCGCTCGCCGCCAGTAGTAGACAGTTCGCCGTTGCCATTCCGTGCTGGGCCGCCTGGCCCGAGAAACTATTGAGTTTACCCAGGCTACCGCGGGGTACACCCAATCCGGCAGAATTGTTGCGGAACACAAACTTGTCATTGCTCCAGGCTCGAAGCCGGGATCGCCTTCAGGTTTACGCCCACGAGGCCTGCTTCACTGGCGGTCGGAGGGTGGAGTGGCGGGCGAGGGCGACTGGTGGCGAGAGAGCCTCCGGAGTTGGAGACGAACGAATTGTTGGCCAGTCCCATCCAGGCGCCGCCCGGCTGCCAACCCCAACCAAGTCCCTGACAGAAGGACCAGCTCCCGTAGTGATACGGTGTCCAACCCCAGGGATAAGGCGATACCCAGGAATAGCCCGCGCTCGGATAATACGCCCAGGCTCCGCTCCCAAATGGATCCCAGCTCGCACTGGTAAAGTACGGCCGCCACAGCGAACCGCCGCATCCCGAGGTGAAGCTTCCGTAATAATTCAGGTCATTGATGCCATAAGCGTAGGGCGAATTACCAAACGAGCTCACGTTGGCATAGCTCTTGTGGTACTGAACTGCGTCGCTATCCCATTTGTCCAGAGGTTGGTCTACTAGGCTCTTGGCGATTACGGGCTGGCTTTGCTCCGCCAGATTAAATGTCGCGGTCTTATTCTTGCCGACAGTCGTACTACCCGACGGCTCCTCGACCTGAACATCACCGTGCATCACGGCTAAGTTCGCTTTCCCGCCACTCCCTACCTGATCGCTCGGCGTCACCTCAAGGCGGATATGAGTGTCCGGCGGCAGGTTGACCGTTTGCTGACCAAATTTGACGCTGAATTCGTTGCCCTTTGTGTTTACCAGGCTCACATACACCATGCCCTGCAGCACATTGATGGCAGAGGTCTTGGCGCCGGTTGGCAAAAGCTCGAGCCGGGGAAATTCGACCAGGGAGTTCTGAGCCACCCGTATGGTGCTATTGTCCTCGAACTCAACCTCGGCAACGCCATTGCCGGTCTTCAGCTTGGCTCCCTCGATCACTGGCAGGTTGGCCATTGCACCTTCAAAACCCTTGCCCGTCAAACGGTCAAGCTGGACTTCGCCTTTCACCTCGCTGAGGCGAACAATGCGAACCTTGGAGTTGGCGGACCTTGGAGCGGAGGGTTCTGAACTCGAAGTTACGGCTTCGTCGCTGCTCGCTGCAGTCGCGGGAGAGACGGGCTCCTGCGCCCTGGACGATAGTCCAACGAGCATCCATGCCAACATAGCCGCTGTGCTGATTGCAGTAGTGGTTTTCACGTCCGCCTCCTTTTCAATTCCGGCAGGGGACTTTTTCTTGCGTCTTGATTGTTAGGAAAGCGGGAGCTTTCCGCCCTGGCTTCCTGCGCGCCAAGGTAACGGAACGGATGTTAGCACCTTTACCCCAAGGAATGCGAGAACCTTGTTCACCCCACTAAACTGCGCTGTCCAATAAGAAACAAGCCTTCCCAGCCAAGGACTCTAGCGGGGAGCGAGCGTGATGTCCATCTGATAAAAGCGGAAGCAATTCTCCTCCCCGGGCTCATCGGCGGCTACCTGCTGGTAGCGATCGAGCACATCCGTAGCAAAGGCGACACGATCCGCTTCCGGCAGGTGCTGGGTCCACTCGACGAAAGTGACGGCCCCAAAGGCCAGAAAGGCAGAACGCGATTGAAAATCCCAGGCCTTGGCTGCTACCTGCGTATGGCGCACCACAAAGCCACTCCGCTCAGCTAAATCCCAATATTGCTTCGGCGTGAGGTGGAGGTAGGGATCATGAAAGCTCTGGAAGTAGCCACTCCAGCGCGGGGAGAGACGCGCTTCTTCGAGCACATCTTCCAGACTCTTCCGTTGGCCTTTCGGCACCAGGCGCAATTGGGCAAGACCACCCCGTTTGACCGCGGAGCGTATGGAATTAAGCGCCTGATCCTGCTCCGGAATCCAGTGCAGTGCGTTGAACGAGACTACGAGATCGAACTCGTCCTGGTATGGCAGACGCCGGGCATCGGCGACGGCAAATTGGAGATTTGGATGAAGGCCGCTGTGTGTCGCCGCGAAGGCAATCATGTCAGCTGAGGCATCCACGCCGGTGACTGCCCCGTGGGGAACACGTGCTGCAATCGCAGCCGTGGTTTTTCCGTTTCCACAGCCAACATCAAGAACGCGTTCTGTGCCTTTGAGGTCCAGCAACCCAAGAACCTCTTCAGCCATCGCCGCCTGCAAGGTGGAGATCCGGGCGTACTCAGACGCGTTCCATTCCGTCATACCCCTGCATTCTTGATCACGCGGGAAGACGAAGCAACTTCAGGATGCTCTAAGCGAAGATCGCGGAGGCGTCGGAGGAGAGAACGAGCCACTCGGGATCGCTCGCAATGTGTTTCAACCGGACGATTTCGTCACCAATGAGCAGGTCGAAGTCACCCAGGCCAATGTTCTGCCCAGGTTCAGCCGCAATGGAGTGAACGACGGCTTTCTGTCTCAAAAAAGAACCATTGGAATCCTTCGTTTCCACTAATTGTTGGCTGATTTTGTAGCTTACATAAATGGCAGGTCCAAGCTTGCCGGTCGGCACTAATCTTCCTTTTCCGTATCCAAGGCCCATAGTTTCTTTAGTCTCGTTTCGCTCGATGATAAAGAACCTATAGTCGGTTTTTTAAGTGTATGTGATCCCTCGAAAGGGGAATGCGCATATGCGGAAGTTCCCCCGCAGCGTCAGCATTGCCGTCAGCTCACGATATTCGCCGCCTCTCTCCAAAGGTCGCAATGCTTAGGTCTTCGGACCCGCGTGCCGGCTTCGTCTCCGCCGGCACGGGCGCAAAGATCGCAGGGCGGAACGGGCGGGCCGGGGCAAAAGGATTCAAGCCGGCTCGCCACACGATAAAGGAGAACGCCAGCAGGGTATAGAGCTGGGCGATCACTGCCGCCCAAGCGATGCCAATAGCCTTCAATCCGGGCGCAAGCAGCAATGCGGCCCCTATACCAACCAGGGCGGTGGTAAAGTTCACCACGTTGAATTGGTTGTCCAGCTGGTTGGGCAACAGTAACTGGAAGATGATCACGGTAGTCAGTGCGATCAACGGAATCCACAGGGCAAACACCCGCAGCACCGGCACTGAGTCCTGGAAGGCAGGGCCCAGCACCAGGCGTACGAGCAGGGGAGCCCCGAGGAAAACCGCCAGACCCAGGACAAGTCCCAGGCCACCCAGAAACAGCACGCTTAGCCTCACCGTCTTCCTGGCGCGCCTGGGATTGTGCTGCGCCTGCTGGGTCAGCTTAGGGTAAAGCGCCTGGTTCACCGGCCACATCCCCTGCTGAAATACACGCGTGATCCGCTCCGCGCCGGCGTACTCACCCAGCACCGCCACAGGGGCAACCGAGCCAAGCACCAGCCCGTTCACCGAACCGGAAAGGCCTTGCACTACCCGAAAGAGAAACATCGAGCCCCCCAGTCGAAGGGCATTCCACACCGAGGAGAAAGTAGGCCACTGAAAGCCCACTTCGCGATACGCCAGAACCACCGTCACCCCATGAGCCACCACGCAGCCGACACACTGGGCTGCCATCACCTTCCAGCCATCGTCCGGCTTATGCACCAGCACGAAGATGCTCAGGGTGGCAAGCACCTTGCCTCCTATTTCCAGCGCGCTGGCCAGACGCATCCGCTCCAAACCCTGGAAGAACCACAGCATATTGATGCCCTGGCAGACACCCCAGATCGTGCTCGCCCAAAACAGTGCCAGGGAGGGAGCAACATGGTGGGTAAATCGCCGGGAAAAGAGCGCCCCGGCGATGCATACCATCGCCAGCAAAGACTTGGCGCCTAAAACTCCTGAGATGAGCGCGGACAGCCGCTGCGGCTCATCGCGCTGCCGCGAAGCCTCCCGCGATGCAGAGATGTCGAAGCCGTACTCCACCACGCTCGCGATCACCACCCCAATCGCCTGCGCAAACACCACCACTCCCCACCCGGAAGGGCCCAACACCCGGGCTAGATAAGGAAACGTCAGCAGAGGCAATGCGTAGGTGCACGCCTGTACCCCATAAAGCGCGATCACATTATGGATGAAGGTGCTGCGGATCAGCTTTTTAGGGCTGAATTTAGACCAGAGATCGTTGCCTGCCGTGGCTCGGGCGCGATGTTCATGGAAGTGTCGCAGCAGTTTCATCGCCATCCTTGTTGTTTAGGGTGCGGGCACTACCGACGAGCACATGGAACGCAGAAGCAGACGTCCGCAAAAGCGTCAAACTACACCCAGGAAACCCTGGGCAGCCGATGATGCCGGAATGCTGTTTGCAGTTTTCCCGGCACACTACCCCGGGCAGACAACCGTCGCTTTATCGGCCACGCCGGTATTGGGAATATCGGCGGTACACGGGCCGACTTTAAAAGAGATGCGCTGGGAATGGCTTGGGCTGTGCGATCGGTTGCCTTAACGTTGGGGGGGCACAACATGGGTAAAGCCCCCAGTCTCTGGTAGGTCAGCCCGGCTTTTGCACAATGCCTTGCGGTTGGGCAGGGATGGGGATCGCGATCGCCACTGGCTGGGGATTGCGAGCCTCCGCCTCAGCCAGCCTTTCCCGTAAGCGAAGCTTCATTTGCTGGTTCCCATTGGCGGGAGCCAGCACCGGCGCCAAACTCCCAGAACTGCGTCGGCGAAAGGCTGCGGGGGCGGCCGGGGCAAAAGGATTCAAGCCGGCTCGCCACACGATAAAGGAGAACGCCAGCAGGGTATAGAGCTGGGCGATCACTGCCGCCCATGCGATGCCAATGGCGCTTCAATCCGGGCGCAAGCAGCAATGCGGCCCCGATACCAATCAGGGCGGTGGTAAAGTTCACGAAGTTAAATTGGTTGTCCAGCTGGTTGGGCAACAGTAACTGGAAGATGATTACGGTAGTCAGTGCGATCAACGGAATCCATAGGGCAAACACCCGCAGCACCGGCACTGAGTCCTGGAAGGCAGGGCCCAGCACCAGGCGTACGAGCAGGGGAGCCCCGAGGAAAACCGCCAGACCCAGGACAAGTCCCAGGCCACCCAGAAACAGCACGCTTAGCCTCACCGTCTTCCTGGCGCGCCTGGGATTGTGCTGCGCCTGCTGGGTCAGCTTAGGGTAAAGCGCCTGGTTCACCGGCCACATCCCCTGCTGAAATACACGCGTGATCCGCTCCGCGCCGGCGTACTCACCCAGCACCGCCACAGGGGCAACCGAGCCAAGCACCAGCCGGTTCACCGAACCGGAAAGGCCTTGCACTGCCCGAAAGAGAAACATCGAGCCCCCCAGTCGAAGGGCATTCCACACCGAGGAGGGAGTAGGCCACTGAAAGCCCACTTCGCGATACGCCAGAACCACCGTCACTCCATGAGCCACCACGCAGCCGACACACTGGGCTGCCATCACCTTCCAGCCATCGTCCGGCTTATGCACCAGCACGAAGATGCTCAGGGTGGCAAGAACCTTGCCTCCTATTTCCAGCGCGCTGGCCAGACGCATCCGCTCCAGACCCTGGAAGAACCACAGCATATTGATGCCCTGGCAGACACCCCAGATCGTGCTCGCCCAAAACAGTGCCAGGGAGGGAGCAACATGGTGGGTAAATCGCCGGGAAAAGAGCGCCCCGGCGATGCATACCATCGCCAGCAAAGACTTGGCGCCTAAAACTCCTGAGATGAGCGCGGACAGCCGCTGCGGCTCATCGCGCTGCCGCGAAGTCTCCCGCGATGCAGAGATGTCGAAGCCGTACTCCACCACGCTCGCGATCACCACCCCAATCGCCTGCGCAAACACCACCACTCCCCACCCGGAAGGGCCCAACACCCGGGCTAGATAAGGAAACGTCAGCAGAGGCAATGCGTAGGTGCACGCCTGTACCCCATAAAGCGCGATGACATTATGGACGAAGCCGCGGCGACGCAGCCTTTTGGAATTCGCAGCGGGGCTCTCGCCGGTAGGGGTTCCGGAGTTGGGTGGTCGGGAACGTCGCAGAAGTCTCAGCGCCATTCCTGGCTTGGCCTCCGGGCCCTAGATACATTCCAAGCTATAGTGGGTTTGTATCGGAGAGGTTAATCCCCCCAAAGAGGAATTACCGATGCCCGGGTACCCACCGGTGTCAAGCGGAAAAAACCTGCGGGTGTCCGACTGGACAGACGGGTGGCAGCATAATCCGCGCAAAATGATCCGCGGAGAGGCAGAGGATGTTACCGCGGATAATCTACGGGGTTCCCGCTGTAGGAGTCAGGAACTTATCGACATTACTTTTATCAACCAGGGACACCCCGGTATCGACGAAGGCCGGAACAGGAGACAATGCATCCGACCCCCAGTCTCGACTCAGGGGCTTTAGCGGATAGTGATGAAGGTCATCCAGGGCCTTGAGACCAAGCAAAGCCATGGTAAACGGCTTCTGTGAAATGGTGGCCTGGATGGTTCCGTCCTTGACCAGCTCCAGCGTCGCGCGGTCGACGTCCATAGCCATCAGAATGGTGCCTTGCGGCTTGGCGCGTTTGAAGGCTTCGCCCACATCCTTGCCGGACGAAGACTCCAGGCATATGAAGGCATTTATTTTTGCGGGCCCCGTCCGCTCCAGATAATCCCGCGCCTTATCCATGGCCGTGCCGGACTCTCCTTTCATGTCAAAGACCTCGACAACCTTGATTCCGGGATAATTTGCAAGGACATCCTGGTAGCCCTTAAGCCGCTCCACAAGGTTAGGCTGGCTCGGCATGGTGAAAAAAACCACGTTTCCCTTGCCACTCAATTCGGCTGCCACCCGTTGGCCGCCCAACCGCCCAGCCTCCAGGTTGTTGGTGCCGATGAAGTAGAGCCGCTGGCTGTCCGGAGCATCGGAGTCCATGGTGATGACGGGGATCCCGGCGGCAATCGCCTTATTGATCTCCGGCCCCATCAACGCTGGATCGGCAACGGATACCAGGATTCCGGCGGGCTTTCGGGCGACCGCGGCGCGAAACTCATCCACCTCGATGGAGGGGGCAAAAGATTCCGGCCCGCGCATGTCTTCGGTCACGCCGTATTCCGCGGCGGCCTTGGCGAATCCCGCGTGTGCCGACTCCCAGTAAGGCAGGCCGATGTGGGTGGCGATCAGAAAGTACTGCTCAGATTTGCTGTGGCGCTCACATCCCCCTAAGAACATGGGAAGGGCGACGGCCAATGTCACCATTAAAATTTGCTTTTCCGGCATCTTCATTATCAGCATTGTCAGCCTCCGGGACCGGGAGAGGCTCATGGAACCAGGCATCCCGGTGAGGCGCCGAATTCTACTCCTAAAGGTTCGACCCTGAAAAGAGGGCCTTTCGCAGTGCGCGGATTTATCATGAGGGAACGGAATCATCATGAGGATATTGGTTACAGGAAGCGCCGGGCATCTGGGCGAGGCCCTGGTTCGAACTTTGCGGGATTTGCAACACGAGGTGGTCGGCCTCGACATTCTTGAATCGCCGTTTACCACCCACGTCGGCTCGATTTCGGATCGCTCCCGGGTGCGTCGTTGCATGAGCGGCGTTCAGGCGGTCTTCCATGCCGCAACCCTGCACAAACCTCATGTTGCTACCCATAGCCGGCAGGCCTTTATCGATACCAACGTGACCGGCACGCTCAATCTGCTGGAGGAGGCCACAGCAGCAAACGTCGACTGCTTTGTCTACACCAGTACGACCAGTGTGTTCGGCCATGCGCTTGCGCCGCCTCCGGAAGCTCCCGCGGCGTGGATCACAGAAGACGTCATCCCTGTTCCCAGGAACATCTATGGCGTGACCAAGGCGGCAGCGGAAGATCTCTGCGAGTTATTCCATCGCAACCAGGGCCTGGCGTGCATCGTGCTGAGAACGTCGCGCTTCTTCCCTGAGGAAGATGACAACCGGAGGGTGCGGAAAGAATATTCAGACGAGAATGCCAAGGCGAATGAATATCTCTACCGGCGAGTCGACATCGAAGATGTTGTGAGCGCGCATCTGTTGGCCGCGGAACGCGCAGCCGCGATCGGTTTCCGCAAATACATCATCAGCGCGACCACGCCATTCCGCCCAATGATCTTGCTGCCCTCCGCGTCAACGCGCCGCGGGTGGTGCGGCAGCGGGTGCCGGATTATGAGTCCGAATACGATCGACGGCAATGGATGATGCTTCCGAGTATCGATCGCGTGTATGTGAATGAGCGCGCGCGAAACGAGCTTGGCTGGCGGCCGCAGCATGACTTCAACTCCATCATCGATCGACTGAAAGCAGACGATGACCTGCGCAGCCCTCTCGCCCGGCTGGTGGGATCGAAGGGTTACCACACCCAGGTATTCGCCGACGGACCCTACCCCGTGGAATAGCTGCTGGGAAAAAAGACGAGTCGACGCAACAGGCCCCTATTCCCACATCTCGCACAACGCGCGAGATACCCCGAATTTCCTGTACGCAGCACCGGACATGACTGCGTGTGCGCCTTTCTTTAAGGAAAGGCGCATGAAGTGCCCGGAACCCAATAGGCTTCACAGGAAATCGGGGATATGGGGCACCCACCATTTCTCCTTTTCAACCTACGGTATGAACACAATCCTGCGTTCCTCTTTCTGGGTCCACGCTTCTTCGACCTGGGCCAACGGGACCGGATCGATGTCAATGGCAAACTGTACCGCGGAAGCGGCTGCGAACATCGCCCTTAGCGATTGCAGGATTTGCTGTGAGGAGAGGCTGCCCAGGCCGCTGCCGAGCAGCTCCACGCCCGAGCTGCGCAGCAGCTGAGCAGGCAATGTGATGGTGCTCCCACCGATGGATCCTATCTGCACAAAACGGATGCGGGGCTCGCCTTCCGGAGATCCATGGCCGGCCGCTGCCTTTAAGATCAATTCCGCGGACGATCCCCACAGGAAGTCCAGAACAACCTGCACGCCAGATAACGCCGACCTGAAACTCCGCAGCAGACTCTCCTCCGGCTGGTTCAGAGAGATGGTTTCGTTGGCACCCAGAACCTGCAAGCCCTTCAGCGCTTCTTCGCTGCGGCCGGTAACGATGATCTTCGATGCTCCCAGATATTTCGCCACCTGAACCGCCTGATGTCCGGCTATCCCGGTTGCCCCATTGATCAGGAGTGCTTCCCCGGCCTGGAGCTTCGCCTTGCCAAGGAGCGAACCCCAGGTCGCGAGCCCGGGATTTCCCAGTGCCGCCGCATCCACATCGTCGATGTTTGCCGGTACGGGAATCGTCATGGCCCGGGAAACCACGGTGTATTCGGCCATGGAGCCGTACGGCGACCGGGGAAACAAAAAATAGACGCGCTCACCCTCTGCGGCGGTCACGCCGATTCCATCGTTGCCGGGCGTGAACGGAAATGTCGTGGCGCTGCTGTAATGCGAACCGTTGGCCTGGCTACGTACCAGATTGCTCAACGCAGCGGCCCGAACCTTCAGCAGAACTTCCCCTTCGTTGGCCACCGGTAGAGAGGTCTCGCCGTAGCGAGGCGGCCGGCGAAAATCTTCTACCAAGGCCGCGTGCATATTGGATCCTCCGACTCTCGTCAAGAATTATAGGGCTGAACCGCAGCTGCTGGGCGCCTTCGGAGACACTTACGCCGGAGTTGCTCCGGAATTTAAAACTACCGTATGAGCACTTCTCGAATCATGCCTGGAGGGTGGGTTGACCGCAAGAATATTCCGCGCGGTCCCAACGGGCGTGGTCTGTGCCGGTGGTGCTCACTGGAGGTGCCGGCCCGTCGCTTCACCTTTTGCTCAGACTATTGCGTCCACGAGTGGAAGTTGCGGTCGCAGCCAGGCTACCTGCGCGAGCAAATACTCAAACGAGACCGAGGCGTTTGCGCTCACTGTAGCCTTGACACCATCCGGGAGCAGACCAGGTTGAAGCGCGCAAGCGGTTCTACTCGCCTCGCACTCATGCGCCACTGGGGTCTCAACAAACGGATACGCAAGAGTCTGTGGGATGCCGATCACATTCTGCCGGTAGCGGAAGGCGGTGGCGAGTGCGACCTGGATAACATCCGCACGCTGTGCCTTCGTTGCCATCGGTCAGTCACGGCCCAGCTACGCGAACGAATCCGCCGAGCCAGGGTAGCCGCCATGCTTGCAGCAGAAGCAGCTACCTCTCGTCAAAGCGGCCCGTGAACGGCAGGGCCGGGCTCCCCCCCGAGTGCCCGGCCTGGGTCGGCGAACTTTCTCCGTCCGAACATGTGAGATGCGTGAGCGCTCCCAAGCGATGTTCGACGAAATTCGGGCGGACTTTGCAAATCCCCCTCTGATTCGGTCGTATTTAACAAGGTCAAAAGTCCTCTTATTTGGATTTGAGCGATGTGGAAACATATGCTGAGAGTCAGGTCGAATTTGCAAACCCCCTCGACTCCGTCGCATTTAACAAGGTCAAATTTCTCTATTTGGATTTGACGATGTGGAAGCATCTGCGGACGAATATCCGTCACTAGACCTGCTGGACCTCCTCCAGCACTCTTTTTACGGTGGTCGTGACCCGATCGAGCATTCTACTGGCATCATTCACCAGCTTTTGTGTGTCATCGGATAGATGAGGGTGGGTACCTAACAGATGTAAAGTGAACGTCATGGCGGCTAACGGGTTATTCAGCTCATGGGCCAGATGATTGATCAGCACATACCTGGCTTCCCAGGCCCGAACCTTCTCCTCGGCAGCTTGCAATCTACGCTGCTCTGTCATCTCTACCACATAGGACGACCACTGGAAGGGTTCTGCGCTCAGCCGGACGGCGCCGATCAGAAACGGCAAGGAAGAACCGTCGGGAACGGCAAGGAAGAACCGTCGGGCAAAACAAATTCCTTCTCGTAGGGAACGCAGGTACCAAATTCGCGCAACTGATCCATAGCGCTCACATCGAGTGGGCGGAATTTTTCGGGCGTCATTTCGCGCCAGTCGATTTGCCCTTCCATCAGCTGCTCTCGACTATGTCCGATCATCCTGAGGAACGCGTCATTTCCGTCGATGATGTGGTTCTCGTCGGCCATCGCCACTCCCAGGTAAGGGGATCGATACAACAGCGAGAAGGAGGTTTGCAGTGAGCGTGGAATTTGCGCCTGGTAAATGCGAATCGATATTTCCACGTCTGCCTGAAGGGTCTCCCCGATCTCTAAAATATTGTCCACCAGGGTGCTCAAATCGAGGCCGAAGAGGTTCTCGTGAATGGTTGCGCTGAGCACTTGCTGGAGCACGCGGGCTTCGAACACTACCTGCGGAATGGTGTAACCCTGGAGATAGCGCGTCTTGCCGTGCTTGCGCGCTGCCTCGGTTGCCGGCGCGCTAAGCTCGTCCGATGGTCCTTCCAGACGTCTGATCAGCTCCTCTAACATCTCTGGGATGTGATCGCTTCTTTCGGCGTCCGTCAGGGGGAGCGCCGCCAGTTCGGGATCTCGCATCACCTGGCGCAACCAGCGTTCGGTGATAACGGATGAAAGATCTTGCAAAAGCTGCGACACCTTTCGCGGGGGAAGCGATTTCCCCACCGGCCTTCCGCCGCTTCGCAGCGACGAGATAGCCGCAACTAACTGTTCAATGTGCAGGGGCTTCGCGAAGTAATCGTCGACCTGGTTGCGTATTGCCTGAACTGCCGTTTCCAGGTCAGGATAGCCCGTCAAAATGAAGGTGCAAGCGTCCGGCTGAACCCGCCGCATGGCGCTGACCACCGTAAAGCCATCACCAGGCTCGCCAATGTTCAAATCCGAGAGCAGAACGTCAAACTTCTGCGTACTGATCAGTTCCAGAGCTTCAGGAACACTGCTCACCGCCGTCAGCTTGAAACCGTGATGGATTAGCACCGCCCCCAGGGTCATCCGCAAAGCATCGTCGTCGTCCACGAACAACAGCTTAATGTCAGCCATCGGCACGTTGGATGCGGAAGGGGGAGGAGCCGATGTCTGTCATGCGAGTTGCCTACAGAGAAGAGCATGGCGCTTTTCTCTCTGTGGGGTCTTGGCTACGATTTGATGAACGCGAGCAGGTCGGGGTTGATCTTATCCGCGTGAATGATCGGCATGCCATGCGGAAAGCCGGGGTGGACCTTCAGCTGTGCATTCTTGATTAGCTTGGATGAAAGGGCTCCCGCATCTGGATAGGGCACGATTTGATCATCGTCGCCATGCATGACAAGGGCCGGAATGTCGATCTTTTTCAGGTCTTCGTTAAAGTCCGTTTCGGAAAATGCTTTGATGCAGTCGTACTCTCCCTTGATGCCGCCCTGCATACCTTGATACCAGAAGTTCTCGCGCACCCCCTCGGAGATCTTGGCTCCCGGCCGGTTGTAGCCGAAGAAGGGCAGGCTCAGATCCCTGAAGAACTGCGAACGATCTTTCAGCACCCCGGCGCGAATCTCGTCAAAGACGCTTAGGGGTAAACCGCCAGGATTCTTCTCCGACTTGACCATGATGGGCGGCACCGCACTGATGAGGACGGCTTTGGAGACTCGCTTTGAACCGTGCCGGCCGAGATAGCGAGCCACCTCTCCGCCTCCGGTAGAATGACCCACCATCACCGCATCCTTCAGGTCCAGCGTTTCAAACAGAACCGAGAGATCGTCTGCGTAGGTGTTCATCTCGTTGCCATCCCAGGTCTGGCCTGAGCGGCCGTGACCGCGGCGATCGTGCGCGATCACCCGAAAACCATGATGCCCCAGGAAAAACATTTGTGCGTCCCAGGCATCCGCGTTGAGAGGCCAGCCATGGGAGAAAACGACCGGCTGCCCTTTACCCCAATCCTTATAGTAAATCGTGGTTCCATCTTTTACGGTGATTGTGCTCATGACGTTCTCCTTCTGTGGTTGAAGACTTCTTCTTAAACTTCTTGCGCTGTCCGAGAAACCGCTACCGTTCTTGCGGCCTCGTCGATAACCGCTGCCACCTTCGCCGGCTCTTCCAGAATGACCATGTGGCAGGTGGGCAGAATTGTCGTCACCGCGCCCATCTTTTTTGCGGCCGATTCTTCCATTGCCGGTGGAACCATGCGATCGTTTGCCGAGATGATGGCCCATGAGGGCTTGGTCTTCCATGCGGCCACCGTCAGCTTCTCATCGAACATCGGGCCATAGCTCTGGCCCTGTACCGCGAGCGCAAGCATCCTCTCCGCCATCGGAAGCCCTTGCGCAATGTCATCCAGCATCCCTTCAGAGGTCACAGTAGCGAACTTCTCGCTGTCCAGGCGAATCTGCTTCTGCCCCTCCGTCCATCCAAACGGGGTGCTTGCATCGTTCGCCGACTGGCCCACCTCCGGTGCATAGGCTGCTACGTACACCAAGGCGACGACCTTAGGATCGTCGCCCGCCTGGGTAATTACAGCGCCGCCCCAGGAGTGGCCTACCAGAATCACCGGGCCATCCTGCAGCGCGATGATCCTCTTTGTGAAAGCCACCTCGTCAGCCAGTGAGGTCATAGGGTTCTGCACCGCGACCACGTGATAACCCATCTCCTGCAACAGCGGGATCACTTTCGACCAACTTGAGCCGTCCGCAAATGCGCCATGCACCAGCACGATGTTCTCTACCCTGGGGCGAGCCGCTTCTGGCCAAGCAATGGCGTAGCCGGAAGAGCGGCAAAGGCCAGGCGAAGGCCGTGGTTTAGAACGGAATAAAACAGTTCATGAAACATGGAATGGCCTTCTCCTTGGGTTCCAGTTGCGGGTTCGTCTGCTCATGGAATTTGCTGCCAAAGGAAGACTAGCCAGCGACGATAGCCACCGATTGAGCGGAATTGCTCTCGATATGCAGGAATGATCGCGTTTAAGCCTTTGTGGGGTTCGCTTGTAGCAGGAAGGCTTGGAAAGACGTTTCTTTTGCCTGGCTATGAAGTGATCCGGTCCATTTTTTCTGGACCGGATCACTTCGATCCGCCTATTGAACGTTGGTGAGAGTACCGTCTGTGCTGACCGGTTGCGCAGTGGATGAGAACAATTCCGCATACGCGAGGATCTGTCCCTTCGCGTCGGCGGCAATCTGCATTGGAATTTCGACCGTTTGCGTCTCCCCAGCCAGAACGCGCCCCACGGTGATCACGATTCCGCTTGCTTGCAGGGAAATAGCGCCGCCCACAGTTCCCGCAAAACTCTCGCCTTGGGGAATCGGAAAGCGAACTTGTGTTCCGTTCAGTGCATAGGGTGAGCTGTTTTTGACGTTGACCTTGTAGGTCAAGAGTTCGCCTGCCTTTACCTGGCCGACAGCCGAGATCTCCGCCGAAAGCGAACCCCTCAAATCCGGCTTGGTCACCGTCCACTTATCGAGCAGCGCCGGCGTACCTGTCGCAGGAGTAGAAATCACGTCACCGGTGTTGGGGTCTACTTGGGTATCGGGAATAGGGTCGTTTAGGGGATTGCCATTGATGTCAGTTCCGTAGGGGGCAGGATCAGCCGCGGTGGCTGAAGAAGTGCTCTGAAGCGGCTCACTGATCTGGAACAGGGTCAATTTATTGTGATCCACCACCACGTCGCCGAAGGAGAACACCTTCGCCTTGAACTTGGTAGTGATCTTTGTGGCCTGGCCGGCGTTGGGAACAAAGTTCACGAACTCTGGATTGGTCAGATAAGTATCCAACCAGGATCCGGGGCCTTGCGGAACCGTCAATCCCGGCTCATCGGTGAATGTCCCTGTAGCGGAATCATCCTGATCAAGACCAACACCGCTGCCGCGAGGCGGCGCGTAATCGCCATCGAAGTCGCGGTTGCCGCCGGCCCCTTCTATGAGGTAAAGCACACCATCGGGCACTGTGACTGTATTGCCGTCGAATTTCTGATCGACGTAGACCGCTGGGAAACCGGGTACCACGGCAGGAGTGGCCGCCGTGCGTGCGGTCGCACGGATGGGCAGCGTCCGCTGGTAGTTATGATCATGCCCGTTGAAGACCATGTTCACGCCGTGGTCTTCCAGCAGCTTGGCTACCGCGCGCATCTGGTTGTTCACGATCGTCGCGTCGCCTGAGGTGAAAGCCGGCTGATGGTAAACCACGATCTTCCAGAGCTGCTTGCTGGAGTCGAGGTCGTTCATCACCCATTGACCCAGCGCCGTGGGATAGGCGGTAAAGGTAGGGGGCGCCGCGTTGTAGGCGTTTCCGCTGGGCAAATTGTCATTGAAGAGGTGTGGATTGGCATCGAGAAAGAGGAAGTGTGCATTGCCATAATCGAAAGAGTAGTTGCTCTGATGGTCGATCTGGAGGCTGGTGCCTTTGCCGGTGTCGACCGCGGTCGACTGGCGAAACGCGGCGATGGCGGCAGGGGAAGTGTAGTTCTTCTCCAGGTAGCTGAAGGTCATTCCGGTAGCGGCAGAAGTGTCACCGTTCCAGGCATATTGAATGTCGAATCCCTTAGGTCCGTTCTGAGGAAAGTAAAAGTCGTTGAAATAAGACAACGCATCGCCGCCGTTCTGGTTGCCGGCGTAGAGCGGCGCCGTATCTGACGCCAGCATATTGACGGATACGCCGGTGCTGCCCAGATCGTGGTTGCCATCGACCGGGATGAAGAGCTTGCTGCGGATGATGGGCGCCCCGGTCTCGTTGGAGTCCACATCGTTGTTGAAGACGGGGAAGAAAAAGTCGCGGTAGCTGCCTTCGGAGCCGTAGGTGTAGACGTTATCCCCGGTGTTGAGGATGAAATCGGGCTCAGGCCGTGGCGCTTGGTTGGGAAGTGAGATCTTCGCGGCATCGTGAATCAGGTGGGCAATACGGGCCTCGTAGTCAACGATGATGGCGGGGGTTGAGTTGGGCACGACTGGGAAATAGCCCTCATCCCCTTCGACCGCGAACGAGTAGACCGGCCCACGCTTGCGGGTGTGGAAGGAAGCGGCGAAGCCCCCTTCGGGCATGCCAGGACCCGTGACACGGTAATGATAAAGCGTGTCATAGCTCAAGCCGCTCAGCACGGCCGTGTAATTGGAGTGCGCCCCATAAGCAGCAGGAATTGCCGGCAGTGACGGATCAGCCGCCAGGTAGTTGTCCACCACCCGGGCGTTGGGTGTCACAGACTGGCGCTCCGCGCCGGCGGCATGGAACTCAACCTTGTAGGCAGAAGTCGCTGGGCTGGTTTCATCCGTTTGCCATGCGACCACGATTTGATCGGAGGAGCCAAAGGCTCCGTTATCACCGAGCTGGATGTAAGGAGAAAACGTCACGTGCTGGCCGAAGGCTGCCGGTGCGACTGCGATGGTTGCGAATACGCTGATCACGCGCAGCAGAGGACGTAAACCAGTCATGGGAGAGGACCTCATTTCGATCTCCTTGATAATTCGTTGGTTTCACAGGCGTATATTTCGGGAAGTTCGCCCGACAGGTAAAGCGAAGCCAGACGAAATCTACGCCCCTCCCCGTGGCGAAGGAGTGAAATGTTTTTGATAATCTCGTGAATTGCCGGGATTTCTGTTTCCACGGTGGATGCCCTGCGGCGTATTCATCTGTTCGCAATCTTCTCCATTCACGCTTAAGGGCGGTGCGGCTAAAGCTGAAGGGGGGAATTGATGGGAATCACCAGGCGGCGCTTTCTCGAGCGCTTGAGTTGGCTCACCGCCGCCGCCGCCGCACGCGGTGCGGGTGCGCACAACATGCATGCCATGCCCGCGGCTAAGCCGCTGGAGCCCCTGGTCGACACCAACGCCCTGGCGCGCTACGTCGACCCGCTGCCCATCCCCGCGCCGGCGAAACCGTCTGGATTGCGGGCGAGCCCCATCGATCCGGCCAGGCGAGTGCCCTACTATCGAATCGCCGCCAGGCAATTTCAATCGCAGGTCCATCGCGACGTACCGCCGACAACCTTTTGGGGATACGAGGCATCCTGCCCCGGCCCAACCCTCGAAGCGCGCCGCGGACAGCCTCTTCTGGTGGAGTGGGTGAACGAGTTGCCCCATCAGCACCTTTTCCCTATCGACCACACCATTCATGGGGCCGAGGCGGACAAGCCGGATGTCCGTACCGTGGTGCATCTCCACGGCGGCAGGACGGCCCCGGAGAGCGACGGCTATCCGGAAAGCTGGGTGGCTCCGGGGCAGTCCGCTGTCAGCTATTACCCCAACCAACAGGAGGCTGCAGGACTTTTCTACCACGACCACGCCATGGGCATTACCAGGCTGAATGCGGTTGCCGGCCTGATGGGCATGTACCTCATCCGGGACGAGTTTGAAGACTCCTTGCATTTGCCCAAAGGCGCTACGAGATCCCGCTGGTCATCTTCGACCGGTCGTTCCGGCCGGACGGCCGGATTTACTACCCGGTCTCCGGCAAGCCGGACGCACCGTGGGTGTCTGAATACTATGGAAGCGCCATCCTGGTCAACGGCAGGATCTTCCCTTATCTCGAAGTGCAACCGCGGAAGTATCGGTTTCGGTTGTTGAACAGCTCTAACGGCAGCTTTTACCGCCTGTCCTTCTCCGCGGATGCGACCGTGACCTCGCCCGGCCTGGACTTCTTCCAGATCGGCAGCGAGCAGGGATTTCTGGAGGCGCCCGCGAAAATGAACATCCTGATCCTGGGGCCGGGAGAGCGTGCCGACCTTATCGTGGATTTCAGCATGAGAGCCGGGAAGGAGTTATTTCTGCGCACCCATGTAGCTGTCTTCATGCAGTTCCGTGTCGCTGCAGGTACAGTCGCCGACTCTTCCGTCGTGCCGGCGGCGCTTCGCTCCGTGCCTCGGACTCCGGAGAGCGAAGCCGTGACCACACGTGCCCTCACCCTTGCCGACTACCAGAACCGTCTCGGCCGGTCCAGCGTCATGCTGCTGAACGGCGCGCATTGGGATATGCCAATCACGGAAACACCGATGCTGAACACTACCGAGATCTGGTCATTTATTAACCTGACCGACGACTCTCACCCCATCCACCTGCATATGGTCCGCTTCCAGATTCTCGACCGCACTCCGTTCGACTTAACGGTGTACCAGTTGACCCGGAAGATCGTCTTCACCGGGCCGCCCATCACGCTGACAGCCAACGAGCTTGGCTGGAAGGATACGGTCCGCGTCGACCCCATGACGGTGACCCGCATCATCGTAAAATTCGAAGATTTCGCCGGACGCTACGTTTGGCATTGCCACATGCTGGAGCACGAAGATAATGAAATGATGCGTCCGTATCTCATCCTTCCCGCTACCCAGCACATACAGAAGTCTCCTGCGAAAGGGTTGGAATAGCCTATAGGCCCCAAGACCTCATTGGTCTCGCCGGGGACTGACAAGGATCGTTCACCGGCAAAGCGATCATGTTTAGTAAAGAGGCGACTCTCGAAGGCTATCCACCGATGGACCTTCGTTAACGAGAGACTATCGAAGAGCCACAAACGTTCGGGTGCCGAAGGCTATCGAGTGGCCTGACGAATTACCCACTTCGAGGTAGATTGCCCGGCTATTTGTCAGATTCACAGTACGGGCAATGGCGCCTGTTCGGTATAGCCAACTGCTGCTTTAGGGGTATGGTGCAGACCTAATCAGGTTGCGCGTCTGGCCACACTTAACGCGCGTACAGGCCTCGATCACTAATGCCTATCGATAACTAGATAATCGGATAAAGCCCATCTTTATAAAGATTCTATCGAAGGGTCAGACGAACTATCTCTCACTTAGATTAAAGATATGCGAGCTGCTGCTTGCTATTGAGCTAAGTTTAAGTAACTGACACGCGTACCCATCAACCACTCGAGACTCTGCGCCCAAACCTTGAATGACAGGAATCGATCCGGATGGCAGAGGGGTTCCTGATTTCACGACCCACACGCTACATGATTAGCTTGGAAGGCCAGCCTATGGATGCGAGCAAATTTATCTGCAGAGCTGCAGGGTACCTCGCAGTCTGTGTTCTGCTAACCGCGTGCGAAAAGAAATTTAACCCGGCAGACGGTGTCGTTCCTGCGGCACCAGTCGACGAGTCCACCAACGCGAGCATCGTCACTGTCGAGAAGCCTGAACAATTCTCGGTTGATTACCGCGAATCAGATCAGGCTCCTGCGCAGTTAAACGTCACGGGATCCGTCAATCCCGACATCGCCCGGGAGGTTCCGGCCATCTCGCTTGCAAGCGGTCGTATCGTGGCCATCAGGGCTCGGCTCGACGACAACGTCAGGAAAGGTCAGTTGCTCCTGCAAGTGCAAAGCACTGATGCGACCAACACGTTCGATGCTTACCTGAAGGCGGTCAACGACGAACAGCTTGCTAATAAAGCTTATGTTCGAGCCCAAGATCTTTATGAACATGGCGCTATCCCACAAGCTCAACTGGAGCAGGCGGAGGACACCGAAAAAGACGCTAAAGCCGACCTGGTGGCCGCGGAAGAGATGCTGCAGACCCTTGGCATCGATAAGAATCATCCCTCCCCTATCGTCAACATCTATTCGCCAATTACCGGGGTCATCGTCGCCCAGAACGTAACCAATGCCGCGGCTGCAGGTGTCACCTATGCAGGAACGTCAACGCTCTTTACTGTAGCCGACCTTTCTGTTGTCTGGATTCTTTGCGATGTCTACGAAAATGACATTCCCAAGGTTCATCTGGGGCAGGAAGCACTGATCCATGTGAACGCTTATCCGGACAGGTTGCTGAGGGGTCACATCACTGACATCGGGCCTGTACTTGACCCTAATATTCGTACCGCCAAGATACGCGTAGAGATAGCCAATCCCGGGATACTGCGGCTGGGAATGTTTGTCACTGCGACGTTTGAAAGCGGAGATAAGCGGGCCTTTGCGATCGTTCCCGCTTCCGCCATTTTGCACTTGCATGACCGGGATTGGGTTTTCGTTCCCGCCGGAGGAAAGCAATTCAAGCGTGTTGAGGTGGAAGCCGGCGACATGCTGCCAGGGAAGAATCAGCAGATACTTTCCGGGATTGCGCCGGGTCAGCAAGTGGTCTCGAACGTTCTCTCAACTGGAAGCCACATTGGAGACGCAATGATCACAAGTTGGTCGACTTTGCGCTGGAGAACCGACTTCTTGTACTGGCCGCCGCGGTGCTGTTGTTTGCCTGGGGCGTTGTTTCCTTCCAGCGGCTCCCGGTCGAAGCCTATCCAGACGTGGCGAATAACTACGTTGATGTGATCGCCCAGTGGCCCGGAATTTCAGCTGAACAATGCGAGCAGCAGGTCACCATCCCCATGGAGACAGTGATGAACGGCATTCCGGGAATCGCCCACGTCCGCTCCTGGTCGATTTTCGGGCTCTCGACTGTAGAGATGGTTTTCGGGGAAGAGACGACGAATTTCGAGAACCGCGAACGAGTTTTGGAGCGGCTTTCGCAGGTGACTCTTCCGCCCGGCGTTGTTCCACAGATGGGAACGGATTGGAGCCCGGTCGGGCAAATCTATTTCTACACCCTGGAAAGCACAAACCCCGAATACGACGCGATGAATTTGAAAACGATCGAAGACTGGGTGATTGAAAAGAACCTGAAGGCTGTGCCAGGCGTTCCAGACACCAACCCGTTCGGCGGTCCCACACGCGAATATCAGGTTCGGCTCGACCCGGACAAATTGGTCTCCTACAGCCTCAGCCTTGCCCAGGTGGAGCAGCAACTTACCAATAACAATGCCAATGCGGGTGGCAGCTTTATAGAAGCCGGCCTGCAACAAATCAACATTCGGGAAGTGGGCCTGGTCAAGAAACATCCAGGATATCCAAAACACAGTCATTGTGACCAAGACCGGCACGGCGCTTAAGGTCAAAGACATTGCCGTGGTGATCCAGGGCCCGAAAATAAGGCTGGGCCAATTTGGCCGGGCAATATCACCGCGAGGACGGGAAGATCATCGATAACGATGATGTCGTCTCGGGTATCGCAGTGCTGCAGAAGGGTGCCGATGCGGAGCCTGTCCTGGAGGGCATCCACCAAAAGGTCATGCAGCTGAACGATCAGATCCTGCCGAAGGGGGTAAAAATCGTTCCCTTCATCGATCGCAGCGACCTGATCCACTTCACCACCCATACGGTCCTGCATAACCTGACCGAAGGGAATCGTCTTAGTCATTATTATTCTCTTTCTCTTCCTGGGAAACGTGCGCGGCGCAGTGATCGTTGCGCTTACCATCCCCTTCTCTTTGCTATTCGCTGCGATTTGTCTCGACCTGAAACATACTCCAGCAAATTTGCTCTCGCTCGGTGCGCTGGACTTCGGCATGGTTGTGGACGGCTCAGTCGTGATGGTTGAAAACATCGTCCGCCACCTCAGCCATCAGAGGGATGGGACGCAGACGCCCGCAGAGATGATCCGGGAGGCAGCACATGAGGTACAGCGCCCAGTCTTCTATGCCATAGGGATTATCATCACGGCCTATCTGCCGATCTTTACGTTGCAAGCGGTGGAAGGGCGACTCTTCAGGCCGATGGCGTGGACAGTGGCCTTTGCTCTTAGCTGGGCGCTCTGACTTTTTCCATCATTATTGCTCCTGTCCTTTCGAGCTTCCTCTTCCGCAAAGGGGCGAGGGAATGGACCAACCCGGTAATGCAGTTTCTTATTGTGCGCTACCGAAGCGCAGCGTCACCTGGGCCATCCATCATCGGGGCCTCACCGTCGGGGTAGGCGTTACCGGATTGATTCTCGCGATTTATCTCGCGTTCGGCGGCGTCATTGGCTCGGAATTCCTTCCCCATCTGGATGAAGGTGCGCTATGGGTGCGCGGTACCCTTGCCCAGAGCGCAGGGCCCACTGAGGGCATTGATGTCTGCAACAAGGCCAGAATTTTACTTTGCTCCTATCCCGAAGTAACCAATGCACCAGTCAGACGGGTCGCCCTGACGACGGCACCGACCACACCGGATTTCTTCAATACTGAGTACTTCGTAGGTCTGAAGCCGAAAGAGCAATGGCGCCCGGTGTTTCACCAGAATAAAGACAACCTGATCGCCTCCATGACGGCGCAGTTGGAGAAGAATTTCCCGGGTGTGGCATGGGGCTTCTCCCAGCCAATCGAGGACAACATGGAGGAGGCGGTCAGCGGAGTCAAGGGTGAGCTTGCCACCAAAGTATATGGCGATGACTTACACCTGCTTGAAGCGAAAGCCGACGAAATTGCCGGCATCATGAACCGCATCCCAGGTATTGCCGACCTGGGAGTCTTCCAGGTCACCGGCCAGCCCGACCTGGACGTGGTGGTGGATCGCGCGAAGGCTGCGCGGTGGCAGGTCAACGTGGCGGATGTCCAGGATGCAATCCAAACTGCGGTCGGCGGTAACGCTCTCACCCAGGTCCTGAGAGGCGAAGAAGTTTATGACCTCACCCTGCGCTATCTCCCTCAATATCGGGACACCCGGGAAGCGATCAAGGATATTCGTTTGCTTTCGCCCTCTGGGAGAGCGAGTTTCGCTCGAGCAGCTCTACTACGATCAAGGAAGCGGACGAGGGTTCCGAGATCTATCGCGAAAACAACCAACGATATGTCGCCATCAAATACAGCGTACGCGGCCGCGCTCTTGGGGACGCAGTCAGAGAAGCCATCCAGAAGGTCAACGATCAGGTAAAACTTCCCCGCGGATATCACCTCGGATGGGAGGGGGAATACCAAAGCGAAGTGCGCGCAGAAGCACGGATGCTGATCATCGTGCCTTTAACCGTATTGCTGATCTTCATCATCCTGTACATGATGTACAAATCCGTCAAGTGGGCGCTCGCTGATCTTGATGAACGTTGCCATGGCTCGTATCGGCGGATTGCTTGCGCTGCTGGTAACTCACACCAACTTTAGCGTCTCGTCCAGCGTAGGCTTTCTTGCCCTGTTCGGTGTTTCCGTGCAGACCGGCGTGATCATGCTGGAGTACATTAATCAACTCCGCGCGCGCGGTCACTCGATTGAAGAGTCCGCAGTCGAGGGTGCGGTTTTGCGTTTGCGTCCCATCATGATGACCATGCTGGTTGCCACGCTTAGGGCTGCTTCCGGCGGCCATGTCTCACGGCATCGGCTCGGACTCACAGCGCCCCTTTGCCATCGTGATTGTGGGTGGGTTAATCGCGGATCTGTTCATGAGCATCTTTCTGCTGCCAACGCTTTACGTATGGCTCGCGGGAGCGCACGATATTTTGCCCGTGCCGGAAGCGGAGTTTGAAAATTGAGACCCTACTCGTGTTTCTGCATGGTCTTGTTGCTCGGCTGCCTTTTCGGTGCGGAGCAGAAATCGTACGGACAGGCACCCGCCGCCTCCGCTCCGCTTACTCTGCAACAAGTGGTCGACTACACATTCGCCCATAATCCAGCCTTGCTCGCTTCGCGTCAAAATCTGCTGTCGATGAGAGGGCAGGAGGTGGAGGCAGGCCTGCGCCAGAATCCGAACTTCCTGGTCTACGGTTCGAATCTCTCGAATCCGGCTACTTCGTCTACTCCCTACGCCTATAGCTTGCAATTGTCACGGCTCTTTGAGCGTGGTCAAAAACGGCGGTGGCGTCTGGACAGCGCCCGGGCAACCACCGCGCAGACAGCAGCCCAACTTCACGATCAGGAACGGGGAACAATCCTTGCCGCCAAGCAGGCATTCACCAACATGCTTTTGGCTAAGGAAGCTCTGAAGGTCGCTCAGGATAACTTGAAAAATTACCGCCAACAAATGGATATCTTCCAAGCCGGTTACAAGGATGGCAATCTTGGCAAGCTCGACTTTGAGCGCCTGGATTTGCAGTTGGCGCAGTACGAGAGCGATGAACAGTCTGCGGAAATGGCCCTGGGACAGGGCAGCGATCAGTTGCAAACCCTGATGGGCTACGAACAGCCAAAAAGAGATTTTGACATTGCGGGGGATATGGTCCCTCCCCCGGTCAGTTCCAACCTGACTGACCTGGAACAGAGGGCCTTAACCAACCGTCCCGACTATCAGGCAGCCCATGCGGCTGTCCTGGTCGCGGATGCGAACGTAAACCTCGCTTATGCGAACGGCACAACGGACCCAACCCTCGAAGGGGAATACGACCACAGCGGCAACCTCAGCAGTTATGGCTTCTGGGCCAGCGTTCCCGTTCGCATCTTCGACCGTAACCAGGGCAACAGGGACACGGCGAAATTCTTGGCGCAGGGCAGCCGTTTTACTGAGGTCGCTGCGCGCAATCAAGTCTATTCCGATGTCGATCAGGCGTGGATCGCCTACACCACTTCGAAAGTTCTGTCTGATCGCTACAACCAGCACTATCTGACAGAGTCAAAAGATGTACTGGCAATCGCGCAGTATGCCTACAAGCGCGGTGGACTCGCATTGATCGACTATCTCAACGCTCTGCAGGATGACCGCACCACAACCCTGAACGCTCTGGATGCGGACGCGCAGACCTGGATGGCCATTCACCAACTCAGCTATACAAGCGCTTCTACCACGGTCGTTCCATGATGGAGAGCCGCTGGACTGCGTAGGACAGAGGGAGAATTGGATGAAAGCTCAACCCAATGCAGTTAGTGCTCCCGGGGCCACGAAGCGGTGGCCGGTCAGGCTGTTGCTTGCTGGGGATGACGACGAGCTCCACAGCGACATGATGCATCGAACTTTCGATGGAAGCCGGCGGGTACGAATCGCCCGATCGGCAAGTCTGCTCGGCGCGCTCGAGCGCATGCAGACGGAACGGGCGGACATTGTTCTGCTAAGCCAGAACTTTCGCGATGAAGAGGTGGCGGTATTTTTATCCAATGCGCGCAGGGCTGGATTTGAAGGCCTCATCCTGCGCGTCGCATCCACGATGGCTCTCTGCTCTGGTTTTTCATTGGATTCGGACGCCACCGCAGCGTTTCGCCATAGCTCACCGCATTTCATGCGCATGGCGCAGGACCTGCCCCGCCGGGACGAGCCCTCGCACGTGACTCCCTCGTTTACGGAAAGGCAACAAGCTGTCCTGGCGCGGGTTTCGGAGGGTTGGACCAATGGGCAGGTGGCCACGGCACTTGAAGTGTACAGAAGCAGCGATCAAGGCAACGCTGCAACAAATCTTCAAAAAGCTTGGTGTCAGAAAGAGATCCCAGGTTGTACGCCTGGCACTGGAGCAGAGACTCGTTGGTGCCGGTGAGGCTGCTGGCGGCCGCCACGCCCAGAGAACGAGTGGAGTTCCCCCTCTGTTATTGCCCTCGAACTTAAAAGGGAAGGAGGGATATCACGTTGGCGACTTCATCATCGATGTCGCGATGCATCGTGTCTGGGTGCGAGGTGTCGAGACGCATCTAACTCCCTCAGAATTTGAGCTACTGGAGGTTTTTGCCGCCCATCAAGGGGAACTGATGCGAAGCAGCAGTCTGTGCGAGATGTTCTGGCGCAATCCGACAGCCAAGCGGGATTCGCTCCGCGTCCTCGTCCGCGGACTGCGCGCCAAAATCGAGATAGGCAAGGTCCCACAATACATCGTGACTGAGCGCAACTTTGGCTATCGGTTTAATCCATCATCCGCGCGCCCCAGGTCTGCCAGAAATCTCGTGTGAACGAAAGGCATCTGCGGGCAGCTTGCGTGACCAGCAGCCGCGGATAGCGTCTGTTCCCGTACCCCAAGTGCTGCGTCCTGGCACGATACATCCCTCAATCAACGGGGAAACCACCAATTTCCCTCCCTGCTTACAGAAAACCAGGCTTCGCGATCTCCCTCTCAGTTCTGTAGGCCCAGTACCGTGAAGCTACATCGAAAGTACGCCGATAGAACTAATTGACCCTCCGCGGGAGCGCAATGAAGTCACTCCTCTTACGAGCTGTAGCCATCGAGTTGGTGCTCATTGCGATGGCGTTTTCAGCCGCGCACGCTCAGAGAGAGCAGGCCGCACTTAGCGCGCTGCGGACCGAAGACCTAAGAAATATCGATGTGGCTTCGGCTTTGAAAAGAGAGCAGAACATCGCCCCAGTGCCGACAGCCACCCTGGCGATCGCGCAGCAGGTGTTACCTACCCTGACGACTGCCAAGGCAGCGCACAGCTTGACCTCTGACCAGGCAAGGCAACAATACCCTGTTCATCTACACGCCATTGTTACCTATTTCGATCCCGACACCAGTCCCGTCACGGCCGCCTTCTTTGCCTGTGATCGAACCGGTTGCATATGTGTTTTGGCTCCGCCCAAACCCCGGCTTCCGCTTCGCACCGGTAGTCTCATCGATATGACCGGTGTAAGCGCACCGGGAAATTATGCACCCATAGTCAATATGACTGAGATCCACGTCACGGGGTGGGGGCAGGTACCCGCCAAGACACCGCGGAGAAGCCTGACACAATTGCTAACCGGCGCCGACGACGGGCAGTGGATCGAAGTCGAGGGGGTTGTCCATTCGGTGTCGCAGTCCGGCAAGAACGCCTACCTCTCGCTCGCCTTGGCAGATGGCATGATCCAAAGCGTCACGCCACTGACGCCAGACTTCAACTACAGTCGCTTAATTGATGCAAGAGTAGTGATTCAGGGCAATGCAGCCCCGGTGTGGACCAAGAACCGTCAAATGGTCGGTGCGCGCTTGCTCGTCCCGTCTTCCGCCCAGGTGAGGATAGTGGAGCCGGCTCAGGCCGATCCATTTTCGTTGCCGGTGCGCCCCATCAACAGCTTGTTGCGCTTCCAGCCGGGGGTGACGTTTATCCATCGCGTCCGCGCTCGAGGCCAAGTCACACTGCAATGGCCTGGACGTTGGATCTATATCCAGGACGGCTCCCAGGGACTCTTCATCCCGGGTATCCAGAAATCGTCCCTGAAGCTGGGCGACGTGGTGGACGTGGTTGGCTTCCCTGCCATGGGCGAGTACTCGCTGATGCTTGAGGATGCTGTCTTCATGGCAGAAGGCGGCGGACGAGCAATCGCTGCCTCATCCATCACCGCGCAGGATGCCATGAAGGGGGATTACGATGCCAAACTGGTTCAAATCCAGGGCAGCCTGGTGAACGAAGATCTGACCTCGGAGTATCCCACCCTGGTGATGTCGTCAGGCGGAAGGTCTTTCTTCGCCCTCCTCCCGAGTGGAACGAAAGCCGACAACATATCGTCCTGGCGAACCGGCAGCCAGCTTCTACTCACCGGAGTTTGCTCAGTGCAAGTGGACAAATATTTGTCGTATCAGCAGTACGGTGGCGCGATGCCGATGTCGTTTCGGGTCTTGCTACGCTCGGCGCACGACGTTGTGGTCCTGCGCAAGCCCTCATGGTGGACGGCCGGTCGAATCCTTGCGTTGTTGGCGATTTGCGTATTGATCATTCTTTTCGGCACCCTCTGGGTTGCGGCCTTGAAGCGACGCGTCATGGAGCGAACGGAAACCATCCGTGCTGCGCTGGAGTCAACCGCCGACGGAATCCTGGTGGTTGATTCCAGTGATGGCATTGTCGCGCACAATCAGAAATTCGCAGCCATGTGGTCGGTGCCGGAGCCGATCCTCAAGCTGCGCGACCTACGTTCCCTGCTAGCCTTCATCGCACCGCAACTAAGAGACACGGAAGCATTCACCAGCCAGCTTCGGGCCGCGGCTGCGGATGCCGAGGCGAAGACCGACGACGTCATCGAGTCTAAAGATGGGCGAGTCTTCGAGCGCCATTCTGAGCCGCAAACGGTGCGTGGGGAGAATGTAGGCCGGGTGTGGGGATTTCGCGACGTCACTGAGCGCAAGCGGGTAGAGCAGGAATTGCAGATAGCCAAATTGGCTGCCGAGACCGCCAACCGCGCCAAGAGCGAGTTCCTGGCCAACATGAGTCACGAAATCCGCACGCCGATGAACGGGGTGCTGGGCATGACCGATCTGCTTCTGGATACGGGGCTCAACCCCGAACAACGGGAGTGTGCCAGCCTGGTCAAGTCGTCCGCCGATGCGCTGCTCAACATCATCAACGACGTGCTCGACTTTTCCAAAATCGAAGCAGGCAGGCTCGAACTGGAATCGATCGAGTTCAACCTGCGAGACTGTCTCGCTCTGAGCATCAAGATGCTGGCTAGCATCAAGATGCTGGCTGTACGCGCTCACCAGAACGGTCTTGAACTGACCTGCGATATCCGCCCCGAGGTGCCCGCGCGGGTGGTTGGCGACCTGACCCGCTTGCGGCAAATCGTAATCAATCTCGTCGGTAACGCTATTAAGTTCACAGAACGTGGCGAAGTGGGGCTCAGGGTTGGGGTGGATTCCAGAACGCCGGCGGAGCTCTTCCTGCATTTCGTGGTGGCGGACACCGGCGTTGGTATCGCCGCGGAAAAGCAGAAGCTCATCTTCGACGCTTTCTCTCAGGCGGATGGCTCCACGGCGCGCAAGTTTGGGGGTACCGGACTGGGCCTGACCATCTGCTCGCGATTAGTGGAATTGATGGGCGGCAAGATCTGGGTGGAGAGTGCCTTGGGGCACGGCAGCTCCTTTCACTTCACCGCCAGCATGAGCGCAGGCAGTGAAGTGGTGGTGGCCTGCACCCCTGCCCCGGCGCACCTGACTGGTCTGCGCGCGCTGGTCGTGGATGACAACACCACCAATGCTCGCATCCTCGGAGAGATGCTTCGCCGCTTCGAAATGAGACCCACGTTGGCGGAGAGCGGGATCGCCGCCTTGCAGTGCTTGAAGGACGCTCCAGGTGCCTTTGCCGTGATCCTGACCGACGTTAACATGCCAGAGATGGATGGCTTCGCTCTGGTGGAGAGAATCCGCCAGTCTCCCGAGTTGGCCGGAAAGACCAAAGTCATCATGCTGACTTCAGCCGGGCAGCGGGGCGAAGCTGCGCGCTGCCAGGAGCTGGGCGTGGCCGCCCATCTCACCAAACCCGTCAGCCAGTCGGAGTTGTTTGAGGCTATCTCTCGCGTTTTGGGCACGTCAGGGTCCCAACCGGATTCGGCCGAGCTGGTCACGGGCCAGACCGTACCCAAGGGTACGAAGAAGTTACGTGTTCTGCTGGCGGAGGACAACGCGGTCAACCAGAAGATCGCCTCTCGCGTGCTCGAGAAACAGGGACACCACGTGACGGTGGCGGCGGACGGCCGCGAAGCCCTGGCCCTGCTCGATCGAGCCCACTTCGACGCGGTGTTGATGGACGTGCAGATGCCGGAGATGGACGGGTTCGAGGCCACCGCTGCCATCCGGGCCGCGGAACGAGGCACCGGCAGACACTTGCCGATTATCGCGATGACGGCCCACGCGATGCTGGGCGACCGGGAGCGTTGTATCGCCGCCGGTATGGATAGCTACATTTCCAAGCCACTTGAGGTCCGAGCGCTCATCGAGCTGTTGGAGAAGTTCGCCGACGCCGCTCAGGAAGAAGCAAGTCCGGCCTAGGGTAACGGTTTTCGCTAACCGGAAACGCCCCATCCCAGAATCGACCCGTCCTGCCAGAGAACACAGGGACGCCTGTTCGGAACCTTCACGACATGCATTCTCGCAGAGTCGGAGTTAGGCCACTTCTTTTAAGTAGCTGTCATTGTGTTTTATCACACTATTTGCTTTTGTCCTCACTCGAAGGGTTTCAGCTTATCGGCAACTGGCAAGCCGCCGCCTTGATGCGACAAAATTGTCACTTTAATAGCTATTCATCAAGACGGGACAGGCGTTTGGCCAAGCCAGACTATTACTCGATAGCGGGGCGACCAAACTATGCTTCTGCAACGGGGAAATCAGTTGAAGGTCCTGGGGGACACGAGGTTAATCACGGTAAACGGATCTGTCCTGGGTCCGGGTCGTCGACGGTTCGGACCCCGCTACAGTATTTGCTGCAGTCGGTTTACAAGGATGTGCGCGAACGCCCTAAGTAATTGATTCTATGGTCGGGGCGGAGGGATTCGAACCCCCGACCCTCTGCTCCCAAAGCAGATGCGCTACCAGGCTACGCTACGCCCCGATTCACGGATTGTATCGCAACCAGGGTCTTCAAGCATGGTGGCCGAGCCACTCCAGAAACCAGAGAATGAGGAAGATCGGGGCCAGAAAGATCGCGGCCAGGGTCACGGCAATCAGCACCAGGAAGACCCAGTCGCGCCAGGTTTGGCGCCGCGATTGCTCCAGATGACGAACGATGAGCGCGTAGTTGCGCCGGTTCGCCTTCCAAGCGATGTCAAAGGCATCGCCCAGCAGCGGAATCGTCCCCAACACTACCTCAATACCGATGTTGACCACCATTCGGAGCAGCGTGATGTAGGGAACGCCGCGCACCCAGGCGGCAACAACAATGATCGTAGAAGCGAGACCACCGATAATGTCACCCAGACCGGGAACGAGTCCGACGATGCCATCCAATCCGAAGCGGATAGAGGTGCCGGGGACGCGAAAGCAGTCATCGAGCAGGTGCGACAGTAAATCAAGATTTTCGTCGGCAAACAGACCGTTCGCCCGCTGAAAACGAGACTTTGGGGGAGGCAGAATCTCGGGTTCTCGATGGCTGGGCATTGGCTAAGAAGGCGCCCCGTAGATGACTTGCAAGACCTGTCCGGAGCCGCTCTGAGCGCAAACCCGGATGCTACAATCTAAGTCTATATGGCGGCTATAGTTCAGTGGCAGAACGCCGGACTGTGGCTCCGGATGTCGTGGGTTCGACCCCCACTAGCCGCCCCAATGATGCAACATTTTACCTCGCATTAGGGTCCGTTAAGGGTCAGTTAAGCCCGAAGTGCCATGCTCACGACTTCTCGTTGTACTCCCTCATGGTGTCATCCAGTGCCCGGCTATACCCGTTCATCGTCGTGCGGATATCCGAGTGAAGCATCAGGTCTTTCATGATCCCGGTCGGCGTGCCTATATCGTCCAACCACGCCCGGTAGGTATGCCGGAGCGTGTGTCATCCGATTCGCTGGCCTGGTCCAGAACCAACGAGACCCAACTTTTCGCCGGCAGCCCGCAGGTAGCGCCGGTTAACCGAGTTCGGCCGGTAGGGCATCTCGCAGGCAACGAATGGGCTTGCGAAGACCCAGTCTTCATCGGCAGAGAATTCGGTCTGCTTTCTCCACCGCTACAGGACTTCCGCAAAGCCATCATTTAGGGGCATAGGCTGATCGCTCTGAGGGATAACTCAGGGACCCCAACCGGCAGTGACATGGCACTGAAACTGCTTTCAGTCGTCGAGAGGCACGGGTTGGATACGTTGTCCTGGGGAGGATCGGAATTCTGACAGCTTTACCCCGGAAAAAGGTTGGGGACCTTGCGCATATTTGAGGTCCCCCCAACGTAAAGCAACAACTAAGGTTTACGAAACGCCGCGTCGGCTTCAAAAGCCAGCTGCTGTAGTGTGGCCAGGAACTGCTTGCTCTGACCAGTGAACAATCCATCGGCCGTGAGGCTTGCAACCGCAGCCACTGCACCCGCAAATTTATCGGTCAGCGGACGAATGATTGCGACCTGGGGCAGGCTGGAGTCGATGAACTCGCAAGGGACTGGAAAGATCAGGCTGGGCTGAACCAGGTTGGCCGGCTGCAGCCGCGGGTTGTTGAAAAAATCGGGAAAAGTCAGGCCGGATATGGTGTCCGTAAACGGCGCCACAGGCTGCTGCACGCCGTTGCCCGCGAAATCAACCCACTCCAGGAAGTGTGCGATCTCGTCTCCACCAATGCCAAGGGTAATCTGAAGCACCTCTGGATCCGACACTTTCTGGCTCATGGCTGCGTAGAGACTCGTGCCGCCCTGCTCGATCATTCCAAAGTGAAAGGCGGCTGTATTGGCAATCGCCTGGATATGGTTGGAGACGGCTGCGGGAAACTGGCTGTTGGCCGTACCGTTGAAATCGTTATTGTTTCTGGGAATCGCGGTAACCCCATTCAGCGTGACTGCCTGGGGAAAAGTGGCGCCCAAATCGGGGTTGGTCGTGCTGCGATAGCGAACGAACCAACTGGTGTCGACATTGAGGTGCATGAGATTCGTGAGCCGCGGCTTGCCGGATGATCCTGTAGCGGTGCTTCCCTGCAAAGTCTCAAACTGGTCGAAGTTAACCGGCTCCGCTCCTCGGGACTCGAGATAGGCATTGAGGAAGGTAGCGTGGCTTATTTCATCCAGCGTGTTGCTCGTGATGTACTGTGGGCCATCGCCATCCAGATTTGACAAGGCGATCTGGTAGTTATTCAACGGCGGATTCGGATTTGGATTTATTTCAATCGGCTGGTTGTTGCCGATGCCACCCAGCTCCGCATATTGTGTCCAAAGGTCAGATTCGATCAGTTCTGCCGCTGCCAGAAACCGGAGAATGGCGGCATCGCCCGGATTGAGTCTGCCGCGTTCCTGTGCCGAGGCGGTTTTTGCTAACAACCCGACGCCCACTGTAGCAGCGCCTCCTGCCAGTAGACCGTTCTTCATAAAAGAACGACGGTCGACTGAACGTGTGGTGGTACTCACCGATTTTTTCATGATTTACCTGCTGACTGCCTGGATTTCAAACTGGCCTTCTCTTCAGAAGCCTCAACCACCATAGGCCCGGCAAACAAGGAGAGATGTCACGGAAAAGTCAGAAGTTTGTCACTTTGGTGAACTATATCGATCGATATTGATCGGGTGAAAAGCGAGGAACCGAGCTGAGCAACAACAGGTGTTACGTATTAAAGCAACAACTAGTGATTCTAATGGTAGATTAGGCGACTGACGTTTCTAAGGTGCGGTGCGCGAGACTGGAACCGTCGCATCAGCCGTGGTGCTTGCCTGAATGGCCTTTATGTCCAAGGCTACCCCGATCACCGAACGTCTCCTGCGCAATGCAGGAATTCGTGTAGGCATGCGCGTGCTTCGAGATCCACGTTAAGGAACTGCCAGCCTCCGAACCGCAGGCAAGAATCTCGTTTGAGCGACTTGTTAGCCGGAAAATACAACTAAAGGGATGCAGAAGCGTATGAATGTGCTGAGAATCGTTTAGGCGTAGGCAACAGCAGTACGGTGGCGGAATAGTTTTAGGAGATTGTGCGTGGCGCCGATAAGTCTCCACTCCGATGTCACCTTGGATAGGCCTCGTAAGCTGAATCGTCGGATGCCACGGGCTTCTTTGATCTGTCCAAAGACTGGTTCGACTGTTGACTTTCGAAGTGTATAGCGAGCTTTTCCCTCTTGGCTGGCCAGGACCACTCTCATGCGGACGGCTTCTTGCGCTGGCCAGCGTGGGGCTGTACGGCATCCTCGCCTATACGGTGAGCGGCCGCCAGCGTGAGATTGCCGTGCGTGTGGCTCTGGGCGCATCGCGCGCCGCGGTTCTGCGCCTGGTCCTCCGCCAAGGCATGATGCTGGTGTGGATCGGTGCAGGCATCGGCCTCGTTCTCGCGCTGCTCATCGGCCGCGCGTTTTCGAGGATGTTGTTCGGGCTCAGTCCGGCTGATCCGCTGAGTCTCACCGGCGCCACTGCCGCGCTGATCTTGGTGGCGATGCTGGCTTGTTACCTGCCGGCGCTTGCCGCCAGCCGCATGGATCCCATACGAGCTTTAGGGGAAGGTTAAGCCAAGCCGGGCGCGACCCAGAGATCTCATCAGAGGAATGCATTCGGGCAGGCTTTCGAAGGGGAACACGCGTTTCTGGGGTTTACAATCCTCCTAGTAGGGCTGAGGGCCGTAAGCAGGGGTCAGTTAAGGTTCAGGTAGCAGGATTAACGGAATACGCCTTGTCTTCTGGGTGCCGCCCGATGACGTTAAGTGGCTGAAAAACACGTGAATCCTCAAATTCGACCCCCACTAGCCGCCCCAGTCGAAGCCATTCCCACCTTCTAACAGGCGGAGTTAAGTCCCAGGGGAAGACGCCGACGTGACCACTCGACCATCTTCTTCCACGCCCGGCTCCGTTGCAAACCAGGCTGCGTCCTCTGGCGCCATCGCCTCCCGCGTCTGGATCGGCTGCTCCGGCTGGGCTTATCCCACCTGGAAGCCGGAATTCTACCCGCCCAAAACCTCCGCCAAGAAAATGCTGGAGCACTACGCAACGCAGCTGAACTCGGTCGAGGTGAACTACACCTTCCGCCATCTGCCCTCGGCGGCCACGGTCAATGGATGGTTGGCGCAGACCGGGACGGACTTTCGCTTCTCCTTCAAGGCTCCGCAGCGTATTACGCATATCAAGCGGCTGAAGGAGTCGAGTGACGCGCTCTCCGCATTTTATTCAGCCTTGTTGCCGGTCATCCGCGCCGGGCGCATGGGCGTGGTTCTGTTCCAGTTGCCGCCAAATCTCAAGGCAGACGTGGATAGGCTTGCGAGCTTCCTCAAAGAGGCCGCGCCGGAGGGCACCGGCACGCTGCGCGTCGCCTTTGAGTTCCGTCATCCATCGTGGTTCGTAAGCGAGGTCTTCGACCTGCTACGGCAGCATCAAGCCGCGCTCTGCGTGGCTGAGAGCGACGAGTTGGAGACACCCGATGTCATTACCGCCCCGTTCTGCTGCTACCGGCTGCGCAAAAGCGACTACGGAGCCGCTGACCTCCAGCAGATCGAAGAGCAGCTGACCGCAAAGGCCACGCGGGGAGATGTTTTCGCGTACATCAAGCACGAGGACTCCCCCAAAGGCGCATTGCAGGCGGCTGCCCTGCTTACCCGGTTGAGGGCGCGATGAGCGAAACCAGCGACCTTTTGAGCGAGACCGTAAGCAGCCTCCCGCAGGTGGAAGAGTTTCTTCCCCGGCGCTTTCTGCGTAACGGCCACCTGCAGACATTGGTGGGCAACTTTGCGCCCCGGCGGTATGTCTTGCCTGAGGCGGAGGCGCACATTATTGAAGTCGACCCAGGCAAGGGCGCTCCCGCGGAAAGCCTGGCTTCTGGCTCGACGGCCGCGGCGGAGCGGTTATTGCAAGCGCGGGCCAATGTTCGTGCCCGCGGCGCCAGCTATGTGCTTTGCCATTGCCATTGGCAGGCAAACGCCAGCCAGTGCCTTACTATATTGCTGCTGCATGGTCTGGAAGGGTCCTCCCGCTCGCAGCACGTGCTGGGCAACTCGGCCCGGGCGTGGGCCGCGGGTTGCAATGTCATTCGCATGAACATGCGTAACTGCGGCGGCACCGAGGATCTGTCGCCGACACTGTATCACTCCGGACTTTCAGGCGATGTTGCAGCCGTGATGCAAACGCTCGCCGCGGAGAAAGATCTCCGTGCTTTTGCGCTGGTGGGCTATTCCATGGGCGGCAACCTGGTTTTAAAGCTGGCCGGTGAGATGAGCGCAAACGTGCCGGATTACCTGAAAGCCGTGGTTGGTGTTTCGCCGGCAATGGACCTGGCCGTCTCAGCCGATGCGCTGCACAACATTTCAAACCGGGTCTACGAGTGGAAGTTTCTGGCCGGTTTGCGGCGGCGCTTTCGGTTCAAGGCGGAGCTGTTTCCAGAGATTTATTCGACCGAAGGTGTGGACAGGATTGCGACCTTGCGCCAGTTTGACGACAAAATCACCGCCCGCTACTCCGGTTTTACAGGGGCGGATGACTATTATTACCGCGCATCCAGTACACGCGTAGCGCCGCAAATTACCGTGCCTACGCTGGTTCTGCATGCCCTTGACGACCCATTTATCAGGATGTTGCCGTCGACGCGCGCAGCTTTGTTGGCCAATCATCGGGTCCGGCTGGTGGAGACGGCGCATGGCGGCCATTGCGCTTTCCTCGCGCCGGCGGCGGGGTATGACGGCTATTGGGCGGAGAAGATGCTGCTGGACTTTCTGCTCTCGGTCACAAAACCCTGATGGAAGCCGACTGGTCCGTTGCGCTGGCGGCCGACGACCCGGTGATCACGGTTCCCTGGGCCGCGTCAGGCCACGACCTTTGCAAGTGCCGGTTCGTCGATCTGCGGCTGGACACTCACCTCATCGATGAAATTGAAGAAGCCCGGACGAGGCCGGCGCTGCGGTCCGCCTTGCTCCTGCTGAACGGCGCCGAGTCGCCGCTCTGGACAGCAAAGTGCGACGCGTGGACCGGAAGGGCGGAGGAGGGCGTCGGGCCCTTCGATCCCTACGAAATGGACGCCGAACCGGGCGACACAGCGTTTGGCGCCGGCTCGTACGTTGACCTGCTACCGCGCGATATGGCGTCCCTATCGTGCTTCGACCGACAGGAGCGATGGATCCGCGTGGTTACGGAGAGGCTTCGTGTCGTCCCGGCGAGCGCGGCTCGGGTAGAACTTGTTCTACGCCGCGCTGAGGTCAAGACTGTGCCGGGTTTTGCAGTGACCTGGTTCGTCGAAGGCTGCGGTGCGATCGGACACGAGGCCGAAAAGAGATGGTCCGAAGCGCTCGAGCTCGCCCTGGCGGTGATCGTGGATGCTCACCTATGGATGCTCACCTGATGTAGCTTCGACCCGCCGGCCAATAACGATACAATGGCGGAAACGGGCGAGTAGCTCAATTGGATAGAGCACCGGCCTTCTAAGCCGGGGGTTGTGGGTTCAAGCCCCGCCTCGCCCACCACTCACTTCCTATATCCAGGATCGAGCGTAAGAGTCAGGCCACATCCTGCTATGACCAACCCCGCAGAAAGACCGCTCGCGCATATTGAGTTGATCCCTGCCACGGTAGAACAAGAGCAGACCCTTGCCAACCTGCTACAGCTTTACGCACACGATTTCAGCGAATTCCACCCTCTGGAGATCGGGGCTGACGGCAGGTTTGGCTGCGCGCCCCTTCCGCTCTATTGGAGTGAACCTGACCGATATCCTTTTCTTGTCAGAATGGATGACAAGTTGGTAGGTTTCGTTTTGGTGAAGCGAGGGTCAGAGATCTCCGGCAACCGGACTATCTGGGACATCGCGGAGTTTTTTGTTCTTCGCGGATGCCGGAGGCGCGGAATCGGGACTCAAATGGCACACCAGGTTTGGCGGCGATTCCCGGGTCCGTGGGAGGTTCGCGTGATGCAGTCGAATTCCGCGGCAAGCCATTTTTGGGCGAAGCTATCTCGCTCTTTACCGGCGAGCCGGTCGTGCCCGTCTATTACGCAGAAGGCGGGTGAGCGCTGGGCGCTCTATAGGTTTGAATCTAAAGTTTCCGCGGCCAGGTAAGTCGGTCGCTGCCCGCTGCTGTTGCTCAGGAAGACGAATTTGGCTGCGGCAACGTATGGAGAGGAGATCCTTAAGCCAAGCTTGAATGTCCTCGAAGGCGTCGCTGATTTCGTGGTCCCGGCCGGCCGGGACCACTTGTCGTGCGAGCGGCTAACTAGCTTTCTCGATCGCGGAATCGTCCAACGCAGCAGCGTTTACTTCTTTCGCAATCTGCGTCAGCTTCTTGTCAGCGGCCTCTTCTTCTTTCAAAGTCGCGTCAAGAAGAGCCATGATCTCCCTTTGGCCAAGCAACCTGGCATATTCGCGGACTCCGCCATATCCAGCCATCTCGTAGTGCTCCACCCGCTGCGCGGCTGTTATCAGGCCGGAATCGCGAAGATCTCCCTTCTTTGTCTCCTCCAATACCTCAGCGCCCTCGGAGAGAACGCCCTTCATCCCCTCACACGTCTTGCCCGTACCTTTTTTCTTAAGCAGGCCGAAAATTGTTTCCAGGCGTTCGATCTGGCCGTTCGTTTCCTCGAGGTGGCTCTCAAACGCATCTTTAAGCTTGGGTGATGTTGCCGCCCTTAACATTTTAGGAAGCGCTTTCGTGATCTGCCTTTCCGCCGAATAAAGATCCTTCAGTTCATCCAGAAATAGCTCTTGTAAGCTTGCTACACTCATGTGTTTCCCCTACAGGCGATACATTCTGCCTTCCGTTTCAGTAGATGCAAAAAGAGCCATCCGAGCATGAGCCATGCTTATGAACTTATCGGGCAAGATGACCGCACCCTGAAGGACGTCGAGGGAAGCAGCAGGCTGCTTCCCTCGACAACCAGGCAGACCATTGAGGCAGGCCCGTAATGACTGTTGCTCCGCGTAGCGGCCTTTACTTCGAGGCTCTATCAGCGCGACCTCTCCGGAACATTTCGTTCACTGTTGCCTCGAAGTGGTGTGCCGAAGGGGGAGTGGGAACCGCGCCACTCAGGATGGTCCGGTAGGGAATGTCTTTGCCGTAGTATGCTTCCGTATCGGCTGTGTTCTGGTGGACCTCATCTCCGGTCAGATCGACACCGGCGAATAAGCCCTTGGCGCGCGAGTAGGTGAGAAACTCTGCATTCAAGAGTTCAGTTGTCGCAGCTTGTGTGTCACGGCCTACCGGGCCGGCCGCCGCCGAGGCATCACCGCCGAGCTTCACCTTGTCCTTCAGCAAATCGTCGAGGCTCTTGCTGTTGAGACCAACCAGGACGAGGTCAGTGGCCTGGCCACCTGCCTGGAATCCAAAGCTGGCTCCAGTCAACTGAATGAATACGGGTGCGCTCCACCCCGTGCGCGTACGGCACGTGGCCACGCCCTGGCCATATTCCCCGCCCACGATGAAGGCACCTTTCTTGACACTCGGGATGACGGCTACACAATGGGCCTTAGCGGCGATATCCAGGGGAATACCCTTGTCTGGAGTCGCCATCAGCTCGTGCAAGACGTCATGTGCGGCGTCTATGCGTGCGTCTAGTTTCGATACGTCCGCCCCATGCGCGGCGGTGGCACAGGCAAGACCGATGCCAACCAGCGAAGCAGCCATAATGCTTTTCATCAGGATTCTCAACTTTCTTGGAGAGGCTCTATAAGTCGCCTAAGCCTCTGCTGATTAGTTTGGATGCAACTTTTGTTTCAGGGCCTACTTAGATTTTGCTTTTATAGAAATAATTAGAAGCGCCAACACAAGCTAAGTCGGGGTGCGTTTGAGCAGGTAATCGAGACCGCACACGCGATACCAGCGGTAGCCGTAGGGCTCCAGCAGAATACGATGCTTGTCGCCGTCGATTGGTTGACTGTGGTCGTTGGAAAGAAGATTTACCAGGGTACAAGCTTCTCCTTGGTCCGGGGTAACTGAGAAACTCACCTCTCGCGGCACAGGACTGAGATTGTGGATGCAAATCACCCCATTGTTGCGCCACTCATAGCGCATGATGAGCACTTCCGTGACCTGCGCAGAGATAAAGGAAAAATCGCCCCAGCCAATCTCGGGCACTTCTTTACGCATACGGATGATGCGCTCCATCCAGTTGAGCAACGAATCGGGATCCCGACGCTGGGCGGCTACGTTGATATGCTCAAAACCATACGGGCCGGTGCTGATGACCGGCGTGATCGGCTTATCGCTCTTAGTGAAGCCGGCATTGGGCTCGGTAGACCACTGCATGGGCGTGCGGGCACAGTTGCGCTCCGGCAGCTTGAGATTGTCGCCCATCCCGATCTCGTCGCCATAGCGAATCACGGGAGTGCCGGGCAACGTCATCATGAGACTGTAAGCGAGTTCCAAACGCCGGCGATCTCCCTCCAGCATAGGCGCCAGGCGGCGTCGAATACCGCGATCGTATAGCTGCATATCGGGGTCAGGCCCGAACGCTGCGAACACGGCGTTGCGCTGCTTCTCTTCCAGGCGGCCGAGATCGAGCTCGTCATGGTTACGAAGAAACTGCCCCCATTGCGCGGTCGCAGGCCGCCGCTTGGTCGACTGCATGGCCTTTTTGAGCGGGCGGCTATCGGAGGTGGCCATGGCAAGAAAGAGATGCTGATTCACGTCGAAGTTGAACATCATCTGCACCCGCTCGCCGGCGCTGCCGAAGTAGCGCATATCCGTGTCCGGCAGCACGTTGGCTTCGGCAAGAATGATTGCATCGCCTTCTCGCCAGCCTAAAAACTGACTGAAGGTGCGCAGCATTTCGTAATCCTCCTGCGGTTTGGTGACCTTGGCTCCCTTGGAGGAAATCACAAACGGAACCGCATCCATGCGGAAGCCCGAAACGCCAAGCTGCAACCAGAATCCCATGATTTTGAGAATCTCCGCCTGCACTTCGGGATTGGCGGTGTTGAGGTCCGGTTGAAAATCATAGAAGCGATGGAAGTAGTATGCTTTGGCGGCTTCGTCATAGCTCCACGTGGTTTTCTGGACTCCGGGAAATACGACGCCGGACGCGGCGTTCTTCGGTTTCTTCTTCGACCACACATACCAGTCGCGATACTTCGATTCCGGATCGCGGCGCGCTTCCTGAAACCAGGGATGCTGATCCGATGTATGGTTGACCACCAGATCGATAAGCACGCGCAGCCCACGCTGCCTGCAGCCCTGGGTAAACTCCACGAAGTCTCCCAAGGTGCCGTAGCGAGGGTTTACCCCGTAGTAATCTGCAACGTCATAACCGTCGTCCCTGCCCGGGGAGGGCTGAAAGGGCATCAGCCAGATAGCCGTCACACCCAGTCCCTGCAGGTAATCCAGACGACTCATGAGTCCGCGAAAATCGCCAATACCGTCGCCGTCGGAATCCAGGTAGGTCCCGATCGATAGGCAGTAAATGACCGCGTTCTTGTACCAAAGGTCGTTGATCATGCCGGCTATTTCCCAGAGGGGATGGTTCGAAGGATGGTTCGACATCCTGCAGCGGTTCGATGCGTGCCGTGGCCGAAAGGCTGTGCCCCGGTTTTTTTGCCTTTCTCCGTAGGTCCTAGTTCTGCGAGTTCGGCTTGGGAGCAGCTAAGTCCTTTGTTTGACGAAGATGCTCAAATTTTTGTTATTTCCCGCCCCCTCACGTTGATCATGTTGCCGGGTTTGCCCTCGCTTTCCGGTCCAAAAATGTGCGCACTAAGCGCACTAAGTCTTTGAGACGGGTTGGAGCGCCGCACTCGCAGCGGGAGATTGTCCGGCGAAACACGCGCGAAGATAAGAGAAATTGTGGTCACGTACAAATAGATCCCTTTTGTGCACGTTTGGAGCTAAACAAAATGACGCGCCCGCAAAAATACCGGTGGAGATCTGCAGGCCGCTCATTTCTGCCCTGACGGGTTGGCCCTGCAAAAACGGCGAGTTCGCTGGATCCGTTCGCGAGATCCACGGGTTTGCCGTGGGGCGTACCAGGCTGCGGAAAAAGTCCATGCGCCTAGGGTGTGCTCAAAGGTAATGTCCTCGCGTGAGCTGCCGAGGCTGCGAAAACTGAGGGATAGCGCCCAGGGCTAAAGCCCTTGTCTTGCTATTTAGTACGACTGAAGTCGCCCCTTCAAAATACTTTTCGAAACTGGCTCGAAAAGATCGGAGTCGTTCCCTCAGCGGCTAAAGCCGCACCCGTTTGCAATAGTTTACGTACGACCTAAAAGTCGTACCCTTCAAAAACAGCACGGAGTTGACATACCTATACACCGAGGTATAGTTGTTTAGGGGTAGGCTAGTATGGCTAAGAACGATCTACAGGGAACTTTGCATTTGCTGGTTCTCAAAACTCTCTCCCAAATGGGGACACTGCACGGTTATGGAATCGTTCTTCATATTCAGAGAGAGTCTGACGAACTACTTCGGGTGGAGGAAGGTTCGCTATATCCGGCGTTGCACCGTATGGAACAGAACGGATGGCTGCGTGCAGAATGGGCGCTTACGGAGACGAACCGAAAGGCAAAGTATTACAAGCTGACTGCTGCCGGACGCAAGCAGTTGGTGGAGGCAGAGAAAGATTTTGAGCAGCTTGTAAAAGGCGTCCGCGCCGTATTGCGCTACGCATGAGGTAATATCCATGTCCCTCTTTCGCCGGATCAAGGCTCTTGGGTCGCGGTCGAAGATTGAGTGCGAAATTGCCGACGAACTCAATGCGCATATTGAGTTGCGGATTGCGGATGATATCGCCGCCGGCATGTCTCCCGAGCAGGCGCGCCGGGATGCGCTGCTTCGCTTTGGAAATCCGACTGTGGTGAGGGAGAACGTAACCGCGGTCGATGCTGCGTTGTCTTTGGGATCCACATGGGCCGATCTCCGATACGCCATCAGAGGGTTCTATAGGAACCCCGGATTTGCGTTTGTTGCAGTGGTCACGTTGGCGTTGTGTACCGGTGCGAATACAGCGATCTTCCAACTGATCGACGCCGTAAGGCTGCGCAGCCTGCCCATTCATCATCCGCAGGAGCTGACAGAGTTGCGGATTGCAGGAGGTAATCATGATATAGGCATTAACAGCGGCCCATCCGATCTGACGGGACCGATCTGGCAGGAACTACGGAAGCACCATGAACCGTTGTCCGGCATCTTCGCTTGGCGGAAACATCCAGCGCTGGCCGGGCTGCCCGGCTTTCAAGCTCAAGTGAGAACAATCCAGGTGAGCGGTGAATTTTTCTCTGTATTGGGAATCAATCCGCAACAAGGGCGTCTCATCTTGCCGGAAGATGAAGCGTCGTCCTGCACCATGCTTCGAGCTGTTGTCAGCTATGCGTACTGGAAGGGGCAAATGGGAGGCCGCGACCTCACTCCAGCCAGCCAGCTTGTCATCAACGGCCAGCCGGTGCAGGTGATTGGTGTAACTCCTGCTGAATTTCCTGGCCTTTCTGTGGGCGATACCTTCGATCTTGCGTTGCCGCTATGTGAGCCTCTGGATGCAAGGAGAGACCTCTTCGATCTTTCCGTGATGGGGCGTTTGCAACCAGGTTGGACGTTGAAGCGAGCGTCTGCGTATTTTGACGCGCTTAGTTTGGGCATCTTCGATGTGACTGCGCCTACGGGATATAGTCCCGGAACAATCAATACATTCAAGCAATTCCGGCTGGGCGCCTACCCCGCTTCGGGAGGGGTAAGCCAATTGCGCGAGAAGTACGATAAGTCGCTGGGGCTACTGCTCGCCATTAGCGGTTTGGTTCTGCTGATTGGGTGCGTGAATCTGGCCAATCTCCTGTTGGCCCGCGCCAACACCCGAAAACGGCAGATCGCCGTGCGGCTGGCGTTAGGCGCCCCCCGCGGCCGGATCGTTCAGCAATTGCTGATCGAGAATGGCCTCCTGGCAGTCTTCGGCGCAGTATCAGGAATCTTTCTGGCCCGAGCGTTTAGCCGTGTTCTGGTGTCGTCGCTATCAACTCAGGACGCGCCGGTTGATCTTTCTCTGGCCACAGATTGGCGCGTGCTCTTATTCGCCATGATACTGGCTGGCGTGACATGCGCTATCTTCGGAACCCTCCCGACTCTGCAGGCAACAAAAGCCGATCCATTGACCGCAATGAAGACGGGCGGCCGCGGGCTGATCGGAAGTTCCGAGGGTTTTTCCGCGCAGCGCTTAGCGGCCGTGGTTCAAATTTCGCTCTCATTGGTTTTGTTAATCTCGGCGCTGCTGTTTGTCCGCAGCTTTCGCAACCTGGTGACGTTCGATCCTGGAATGCGCGAAAGCGGAATTACCTATGCGTGGATTGGCTTCGACGCCTCCGATATCAATCCGGAGCACTATGCAGAGTTCAAGGAGCGGTTATTGCAAGAAGTGAGCTCAGTGCCCGGAGTAAAAGACGCGGCCACAACTACCTTGACGCCTCTTGTTGGCGGCAGCTGGGAGCACGGAGTTGAGGCCGGCAAGACTCACGGCAACTCGAAGTTCACGTGGATAAGCCCCACTTACTTTCAGACCATGGGTATACCCCTGGTCAAGGGCCGTAGCTTTAACGAGAATGACACGGCGGATTCACCTCATGTTGTGGTCGTGAATCAGACGTTCAGCCGGCAGTTTCTGAATGGCGCCGATCCACTTGGTCAAACACTTCGGACGATGCCTGAGCCAAATTATCCCGCCGCGGTTTTTCAGATTGTCGGTGTTATCCCGGATACAAAATATAACGACATACGGGAAGCGATACCGCCGATGGTCTTCGCACCTGCATCGCAGTACCCGGTGAATGCGCGGGGTCCATGGACAATGATGATGATTCGCTCCGACTCACCTGCTGCAGTGGGTGCGGCCATCAAGCGTGCAGTGGCCAGGAATCATCCGGAAATCATGACGCAGTTCTGGGATTTTCAGCAACAGATCCGCGATCGACTTGTGCGCGAACGTCTGATGGCTTTGCTGGCGTCGATCTTCGGAGCGCTGGCAGCGGTATTGGCCGCCACAGGCCTCTACGGGCTGTTGGCCTATATGGTGGCGTCGCGTCGAAATGAGATTGGTATTCGCATTGCGTTGGGTGCGAGCCGCCGTCGCGTCATCGGGTTGGTGATGCGAGATGCGGGATGGATGCTGGTGGCAGGCATCCCTCTAGGCATAGGCCTATCGCTGCTTGCTGGGCGCGCGGCGAATTCCATGCTGTTTGAGATAAAGCCGTACGATCCAATGACATTCATTTTTGCCGCCGGGTTGATGGTAGCGATTGCGGCTCTCGCCAGCTTCGTGCCTGCCCGCCGAGCCGCCGCGCTCGATGCGATGCAAGCACTTCGCGAAGATTGAGGTTCCCTGTACTGGCGGAATTGTTGGGCAGTTGGAAGCAGTGCCCCGCAAGAGGATCATGACGGGGATCACGACGGGGTCACGATTGTGAGCCATCGTGGATTGGGCTTGCGCCATTGAACGGGCTGTCCATTCTCACCCCGTCCCCTTATCTCCCTCCCTTTTTCGAGGTGACGGCAGAGAAGGTAGACCAGCGTTGTTCTACCCCGTGACTACCGCAGTGCGGGCATGCGGTCTTTTCCTCGTCATGTTCCGCGATGGTCAGAATCTTCAAGAATGTTTTCTTGCAGGCGTTGCAGAAGAACTCATAGTGGGGCATAGAAACCCTCCACGCCGATTCGCCAGAATTGTACGCTCCTGAGGTGTATTTGAGAGGCCAACGCTTCATTTGCAGTCGAAAAACCGGGCAACAGTGCCTTGCTCATTGGGGTACGTTTCGTTTGTCCCACAGTTCTTCGGATTTTCTGGGCTGCTTTTCCCGGTATTGATTCCAATCGCAGATTGTTTGATCGTGGAGGGTCTATACTTCTTGGACTGGACATTCGTCCATGGAAGGAGGGCTTTGAAATGGTCAAGCCAATTCCCGAAGGATATAGCTCTATCACTCCGTATCTCATTTTCGAGGATGCTAACTCCGCGATTGATTTCTACGAGAAGGCATTCGGCGCGCAGGAACTCTTTCGTATGCCCATGGGGAACCGGATCGGCCACGCTGAGATCCAGATCGGAAACTCTCGAATTATGCTGGCCGATGAAGCCCCGCAAATGGATGCGTACGGCCCCAAACATCACAACGGGTCGCCCGTCAGTCTGATGCTCTACGTCGACGACGTCGATAGTTTCACCAAAAAGGCGGTCGCAGGAGGAGCCAAAGTCCTGCGTCCGGTGAAAAATCAGTTCTACGGCGATCGTTCCGGAACCTTTCTCGATCCGTTCGGCTACAAGTGGACGATCGGCACGCACGTCGAAGACGTCTCACCGGAGGAAATGGAGACGCGCATGGCGGCCGCGACCGCGGGCTAGGGTCTTGCGCTCTCCTCAAGAAGAATGAACCTGGCCCCGGCGCGATGGTTCCCACAGGGTATCTTCATCTGAAGAGCGTTGGGGCCGGCTCCGTCTAGAGCAGTTTCGCAATTACTGTCGTCTGACAAAGATCGCGAGGAGTGGTTTTCCTTGAGAGAAAACCACGAAAAGGCCGATCACTTCGGTCTACACCAATTGCGAAACTGCTCTAGTCATCAATTCCCACCTGCAACATCCAGCCTGAGTTCCAGCGGATGAACTATTCATTTGGCTAGCGGATAACGGTAAGCCACGCACGCTTACCAACCTTTGATAGCTCGTCGTTTGAAATTGGCAACTACCGTTGTTTCTTTAGGGTACGTCCAGTTTGTCCCCGCGAAGTCCCGCAAAGTCCTCTGACTCGTGGATTGAGTGATGCCAGTTCATCTCTTTGCATGGGGATAGGTATCCTGTCGCCGTATCTCTCCCAAGGCGGCAGCATGTGGAAAGGGTGTGCTCGGAGCTCAAAGAAGGGATGCGGCGGCCGTGCTGCTGGCCGGGCTGTCCGCATCGATGAGCAATCGACCACTCCTCTTGCGCTTCTACAAGAAGTATTGTACCTTTCATGTAGAAGTGCAAGGGGACGCTTGACCGACCAACATATTGACCTTCCACAAGGAACGCTGGATCTCCTGATTCTCCGGACGCTTGCTCTCGGCCGCCAACACGGGTGGGCCATCTCTGAGCGTGTACAGCAGATGTCGAGTGACACGCTGCGGATTCAGCAAGGGTCGCTGTATCCCGCACTTCACCGGCTGGAGCGTCGCGGCTTGATCAAGGCTCACTGGGGAACGTCCGAGAACAACCGTCGCGCCAAATACTACGAACTCTCAAAGAACGGGCGTCAGCAACTTGAGGTAGAGAAGGACGCCTGGGCGAAACTTACGGCCGCTGTGGCCCAGGTGCTGGGAACGGCCTAGGAGGTTCGAAATGCTTAGCGATTTGATTTTCCGTCTTCGATCTCTGTTCCGGCGGAGCGCCGTGGAGAACGAGCTTGACGATGAACTGCAATTTCATCTTGAGCAGCAGGTGGAGAAGCATGTGCGATCAGGCCTCACACGAGAGGAAGCCATGCGGCAAACCCGTCTAGAGTTTGGCGGTCTGGTTCATGTCAAGGAGGATTGCCGAGAATCGCGCGGCATTACCTTCTTAGAAACAGCTGCCCGGGATATTCGCCATACGCTACGACAGTTGAGCAGGACACCGGCATTCACCATTACGGTGATGCTGACACTGGCGTTGGGAATCGGAGCAAATGCCGCAATCTTCACGCTCGTGAATGCGGTGCTTCTGAAAAAGCTGCCGGTCGCCGATCCTGCGTCTTTGGTGCGCCTGGGCGACAACAACGACTGCTGCGTGGGCTCCGGGTTTCGGCAGGATGGCGACTTTGCGATGTTCTCGACCGATACCTATGAGCAGCTGAAGAAGAACGCGCCGGAATTTGAAGAGCTGGCAGCGATGCAGGCCGGCTTCACGGGCCGTCCCATCATTGTGCGGCGCGATAGCACCGAGGTGGCAGCCCGCTCGGTGCCGGGCGAGTTTGTCTCCGGCAACTACTTTCGCACCTTTGGGCTTCAGCCCCGGGCTGGCCGCCTGCTGATGGATGCAGACGATGCGCAAGGCGCTCCTATGACGGCAGTGATGAGCCATGAGGCCTGGCAGCGGAACTATGCGGGCGATCCCTCCGTGGTGGGAAGTACGTTCTGGGTGAATACAAAGCCCGTAACGATTGTTGGAATTGCGCCGGAGAGATTCTATGGCGACCGGCTGACGATCAGTCCGCCGGACTTCTACCTGCCGATTGAGACGATGCCGGCTCTGGCGAACGCCCCATACGTTCACGACCCTGAGCAGGATTGGCTCTACATTGTTGGACGCATCAAGCCGGGCGCGGCGCTCGCTCCTCTGCAAGAGAGGGTGACCGCGCTGCTGCGGCAGGCACTCGCAACAGACGAGACTTTTTCAACGCAGCAGGGGAAGACATTATTGGCGAAAGTCCGCGTGGTGCTGACGCCCGGTGGCGCGGGGATTCAGGCCATGCAGGAGTGGTATGGATCCCAGCTGCACCTCTTGATGTGGATTGCAAGTCTCGTACTGTTGATTGCCTGCGCCAATATTGCGAATCTTCTTCTCGTGCGTGGGATGGGACGCCGCGCGGAGATCTCGATGCGCGCCGCGCTGGGGGCCGGTCGCGGAAGAATACTCCGCCAATTGCTTACGGAAAGCATTGTGCTGGCCGGAATGGGCGGTGTCGTCGGACTAGCCGTGGCCTATGCGGGCACGCGCATGTTGCTTATGTTGGCTTTCCCCGAAGCACAACACTTACCGATTCATGCCGCGCCGTCGATCTCCGTGCTGGAGTTCGCGTGCGGGCTGTCGCTGCTGACTGGAGTTTTGTTCGGCGTGGCGCCGGCCTGGATTGCAGCGCAGGCAGGGCCGATCGACGCACTGCGGAGCGGCGTGCGGACGACGGCAATGGGAGCTTCAGTCTTGCAGCGTGGACTCGTGGTGCTTCAGGTTGGACTATCCCTGGTGCTGCTGGTTGGGGCCGGCTTGTTCCTGCAGAGCCTGACAAAACTTGAGGACACAGACCTGAAGCTGAGCGCGAAGAACCGTTACATTGTTCACATCAATCCTCAGACAGCAGGCTATACGCAAACCCAGTTGGGGGCGCTGTACCGCACTATGGAAGATCGATTCCATGCGCTTCCAGGCGTGGTGAAGGTGGGCATCGCCTCGTATACACCGATGGAAGACAACAACAACGGCTGGGGCGTCCAGGTGCAGGGTCAGCCGTACCTGAATGCTGAAGCTTCAGTGATACGAGCGAATGCGGAGTATTTCGATTCGGTCGGAACGCGGGTGGTGATGGGGCGTGGGATCGACGTGCGCGATATGCCGGCCGCTACCACGGTGGCAGTGGTGAACCAGACATTTGTTAAAGACTTGTTCAAACTTGGGGAGAATCCAATCGGGCAACATTTCGGATCGCCGGGGCCGTATTCGACTGGAGATTTTGAGATTGTCGGAGTGGTGGAGGATACGGTCTACACCAGCGTGCGAAAGAAGGATCACCTGATGTACTTCGTGCCGACAATGCAGCGGCCGAAGAGCACGCAACTGCCAATTGAGAAAGACGACTCGCTCTATCTGTGCGCAATTGTGCTCGAAACCGATCGTCCGATGAACGACATGGAGGAACTTGCCCGAACGACGCTTGCCGGCATCAATCCGAATTTGACAGTGGAGCAATTTCAGACGTTCGATCAACAGATTTCCGATCGGTTTACCGAGGAGCGGATGATTTCGCGGCTGTCGACGCTGTTTGGCACATTGGCGCTGCTGCTTGCGAGTGTTGGCTTATACGGCGTAACCGCCTATTCCGTAGCGCAGCGGACACCCGAGATAGGTATCCGCATGGCACTCGGTGCAGAGCGTGGAGGTGTGATTGCCATGGTGATGCGGGGGGCAATTATTCAGACTGCGGCTGGGCTGGCGATCGGGATTCCTGTTGCGGTGCTTTGCGTACGGTTCGTGAAGGCTCAGCTTTACGAGATTACCGGCGCAGACTTCAATGTGATGGCGGGCGCAATTGTGACTCTGGGATTGGCGGCATTCGTTGCTGGAATCATTCCCGCGCGACGTGCGGCATCCATAGATCCCGTGAGGGCTTTGAGGATGGACTAGTTCGGGTGGAATCAAAGCTTCTAAACATTTCCGAGTTCGGGGCGTATCACCGCCAAACGACAACCGCCTATTCCGTCACCGCCTATTCCGTCAGTTACTACTTGTGTAACAACCGAGTAGGAATCGATCTCGTCTCGAATGTCGTTAGCACATAATATGTCCGGTGTTTTTAGCAAATGAAGTGTCCGCATAGCGGGCGGCGAGGATGGAGCCATGCGCGAGAGCATGGAGATCTATCCGAGGACCGCGGCGGAGCGGGCGATGAAGTTGCAGGAAGTGTTGTTGCGAGCCACATCCGGCAAGATCAAGTGGTGGCAGGCTGCGGAGTTGATTGGGATCAGCGAGCGGCAGATGCGTCGATGGCGGAAGCGGCTTGAGGATCAAGGCCCGAAGGGATTACTGGACCGGCGGCGGCGGACGCCAAGCAGCAGGCGCGTGCCGAAGGAGCAGGCCGACGAGGTTCTGAGCCTTTACCGGGACAAGTACTTCGATCTGAACGTGCGGCACTTTCATGAGAAGCTGGGCGAGGAACATCAGATCGGGCTGAGCTACACATGGGTGAAGCAGGCCTTACAAGCAGCCGGCCTGGTGAAGCGCAAGGCCAGGCGGGGCGTGCATCGCAAGCGGCGTGAGCGGCGTCCACTACCGGGGATGATGCTGCACATCGACGGCAGCGATCATCAGTGGTTTCAGGATGAGCGGCGGCACGACCTGATCGTAATCCTGGACGATGCCACCAGCGAGATCTACTATGCGCAGCTGGCGCCGGAGGAATCGACCGCGACCGTGATGGCCGGACTGCGTGCAGTGATCGAACGGAAGGGGTTGTTCTGTTCGCTCTATTCCGACCGCGGAGCCCATTTCTGGTATACGCCGAAGAGCGGCGGCAAGGTGGATTATGAGCGCCCTACGCAGGTGGGCCGTGCCATGAAGGAGCTGGGAGTGAATATGATTCCGTCCTACTCTCCGCAGGCCCGAGGCCGCTCGGAGCGCAACTTCTCCACCTGGCAGGGCCGGCTGCCCCAGGAGTTGCGATTGCACCGGATCCGAACCCTGGAAGGGGCCAACAAGTTTCTAAATGAGTACTACATCACCGAGTTCAACCGGCGCTTCACAGTCCCGGCAGCGCAGCGAGGAACGGCATTTATATCCTGCCGGCACAGGAATCTGGAGATGGTCTTTACGCAAAGATTCGAGCGCACCGTTGATCGGGATAACACGGTGAGCTTTTACAACCTGATCATGCAGCTCGAGCGTGCCGAGTGGCGTCCCACCCTGGCTGGATGCAAGGTGATCATCCATCAGCACCTGGACACTACACTGACCCTCATGATCGCAGGACATCGCGTAGGTCATTACAGCGCGGAAGGAAAGCTCCTGACGCCGCTGACCAAAAAACAGATTAAGGCGGTGGAAAAGACGTTGGGAGGAAAAGTCCAAAAACAGACTTTCCCTCCCAACTTGCAAATCCCGCACAATACGCGGGATTCGCACTTTCCCACCGCCTCTACGGCTACTAACTTATGAAACCGGACACTTCATTTGTTCTCAAAAGCGGACATTTTCACTTGCTAACGACATCGATCTCGTCTCGAATTCTTGGCACCGGAATGTTAGCTAGTGTCCGCCGATCTGTCCAGGCGCAATCCTCGGTTGCCGCCAATTGGAAGGTTGCTGATGACTGGGCTTTCCATGTAATCCATCTCAGGTCAAGGACTACAAATGCGTAGATCGTAGGAACGAGCAGCAGCGTTACGATTGCAGAGAGGAGCAGCCCTCCGATCTGCGCGTAACACAGCGGCACCCAGAGCGGCCCGCCATGAAGTGCCAAAGGAACGAGAGCGAAGGCCGTCGCGCCCACGGTGATGAGCACCGGACGAAGTCTGAGGACGGCGGCGTTGACAAGAGCCTGCATCAGGTCTTCGCCCTGTTCCCGGTGCTCTTCGATGGATTCGAAAAGCACAATAATATGGCTGACAATCACGCCCATAAGACTGGCGACTCCCAGAAATGCCATGAAGCCGAAGGGCTGACCCGCAACGTAGAGCGCGGCAAATGCACCGATGCAGCCGAAGGGAATCGCCGAGAATACAATCAACGGTTTCACGATATTACGGAACTGGAACATGAGGGCAAGATAGATCGCCAGAACGGATACGCTGAGCGCGATTGCGAGATCGGCGAAGCCACTATGCTGCGCTCTATACTCGCCTGCGAACACGAAGGAATATCCCGGAGGAAGGTGTCTTGTCATTTCCTGAGTGTGCGGCATAGTTGCGTCCAGCACAGTAGAGGCAAGCACTCCGGCTATCGGGTAGCAGGAAACGGTGATTGCGCGTGAGCGATTGAAGTGCCGAATGACCGCGACCTGTGAGGACAATGTGGCCTCGGCCACAGCCTTGAGCGGCACCGGTTGCCCACCCTGCGTCGAATAGACATATTGATCCTGTATGTCGGATACCGCAGCGCGATCTCCGAGACGCTGCCGGAGAAGGATAGGGACGCTTTTGTCCTGGTCGTAGAACGCTCCAACGGTGAGGCCGCTGGTATTCATCATCGAGGATAGTGCGACATCCTGATTGGTGACGGCGTAACAAACTAGCACATGCCGTCGGACGATGGGGTTTTAGCTGCACTCCTGAGCGTATAGCTCAGACTTCTCTTGTCTGGCCCTCTTCCTCTTGCCCTGTCTTGAACGTGAAGTATTCCTAATTCACTCCGCCAAGGGTCACTCCATGCCCGGTGAATAGGTATCGTGTCACCGCACTACCCACCCCCCAGCAAACGCACCGGGTCCGGCACAGCAGGCCCCGAACTCGCATACCTCAGCTGCTTCCGACGCTTATCAGATTTCTCAACTTCAGAGCTGCCAGATGGGCACAAGCCACGATTGCAGCATCCACGGAATGGCCATAAACGAGCCACGCCCAAGGGTGATAGACTGCGCCCGGAAAAGTCTTGATCGCTATACATCCGATCAGATTTATCCACGCTGCCCCTATCGTAAACATGGGCTTCTTCCTGAAGAAAAGCGCGTTGATCACCAGGAGAAGCCACAGAGCAAGTAAGGCTATGAGACGCCTTGGTCGTGGGAACCCAGACCAAACGCAACAAAATTCGATTTACGCACGACCTTGCCCCATTTCGTAGATATTTGGTTTCCTCCGAGCGATCTGAAGCGGAAGACGACCGGGTAGGGTGCGGATTGCCCGTCACCCGGGCAGAACGGGCGGACGAGTCACAGTCCTGTCGGCGCGTGTGTAGGTTGTGGGGCGAATAAGAACATTTGGGAATGAGCCGACACGCCAGCGGTCCATTGAGTCGGTCGGCCCACCCTAGCAGCAATCGACGGTCAGTCCCAGTTATGGCCTAGCCTCATAGACCAGATTGAATGGTGTCTGTGTGGCCCGCCGAAAGCGGCTGAAGCCGGCAGAAGTGACGACTTTTTGCATTTGCTTCTCGCCAGCCTGAGCGCCCAGACACATCCCCACCTCCTGCGATCGGGAACAGGGCGTGCACAGCAAAGTCGAGAACGAATAAAAGACGCGGCCCACCGGGTTCAGATTGTCCTGAAGTTCGTCATTGGCGAAGGGCTCGACGATCATCCACGAACCATCTTCGGTCAAGGCTGCGCGGACATGCGCAGCAGCGCCCACCGGGTCTCCCATGTCGTGGAGGCAGTCGAAGACCGCCACGAAGTCGTAGTCTTTCCCAGGGAATTCCTTGGCTTTCGCTACTTCGAACGTGATCCGGTCGGCCACGCCTTGACGCTTCGCTGATTCTCGCGCCTCTTGAATGGACTTGTCGTGGTAGTCAAACCCAAAGACGTGGGAGTTTGGGAATGCCTTTGCCATCAGGATGCTCGAAGCCCCTTTCCCGCAACCAACGTCGGCGACCTTTGCACCGCGCACGAGTTTGTCGTAGACGCCATCCAGGGCGGGGATCCAGGAACTGACCAGGTTCGCGGCGTAGCCTGGACGAAAGAACCTCTCGCACCCGTGAAACACCCGATCTTCGTGCTCGCCCCAACCCATGCCGGCGCCGGAGCGGAACGCCTCCGTGATGCGGGGAACGGCTGCCAACGATCCAAGAGCGAGTTCAAAGGCGCCCGGCAGATACGCTGGACCATCTTCGTTCGCCAAAGTGAGCGCTTGTTCTTCGGTCATCCCGAATTTGTGGGTTTGCGGGTTATACGTGATATAACCGCCCGCTGCCTGAGAAGCCAGCCACTCGCGCACGTAGCGCTCGTCCGTGCGGGTTATGGCGGCCAGTTCCGCGGCAGCGAGCGGTCCGGCCGCGAGGGCCTTGTAAAGTCCAAGGCGGTCTCCTATTACGACCATACCGGCGTTAACGGTGGCTCCCAGATCGGTGACAAACTGTCCTACGAACTGCTCCAGCTTTTTCGCATCCACAGCCATGGGTTCCTCCAAATCGATTTAAAGAACCAAAGATTTACTTCTTGCTCGGGTCGTCTGCGGGATTGACATAGTTAAACTGCAAGGGCGCGCTGCCGTGGACCTGCACGATCACTTCGCCGGAAGCCATCGCGTAGTGATGCATGTCGGGATCGAGATAGGCAAAACTGCCGGCGGGGAATGATCCCATCTTGTCCTTGTCGAAGGTGTCTCCCATACCGACCTTGAACGTCCCTGAGATGACCGTGACGTTTTCGCGCTGGGGATGCCAGTGGGGGGCAATCCGATAACCGTCTGGCATTTTCAGGCGCACGGTGTAGTCACCGGTGGAGGCAGCAGGGTTGCCTTCGATGACGGCGAGTTGCGCGCCCGGGGCGACGAAAGGGGGTGGCGGACCCCACGGAATTGTGTCCGGGGTGAACACGTTCTTTTCGTGAGCGCTGGGGTGTCCGGCAGCCGTAAAGAACGGGCTTGCGATGCACAACATCGCGACGATTGACAGGCTAATGAACAGCTTTCTTTTCATGGGAGCCTCCTGCGAAAATTCTTGATGGGGCATGATCTCGTGAGGTGGAGCGCTTCACAATGCAGCGGGTATCGCCTTTAGGTATTTTTCTTATATCGTCGCAAGTTATTGATTTTTATCGGATAATACTGCCCAAGGGTTTCTCCATGAGGCATTCAAAGCAGGGTACCGGCGAAGTCGAGGTCGACTTGGGGCGCTACGAACTGCGGCGTTCCGGACGGCGGATCAAGATCGAGAAGAAGCCCATGGACTTGCTGATCTTTCTGCTTGAGCGCCGCGAGCAAATGGTGCGCCGGGAGGACATCATCAAGAAGCTATGGCGCTCCGACCTGTTTATCGATACCGAAAAAAACGTCAACAACATTGTGCGGAAGCTTCGCACCGCGCTGGGTGACAACGCCGAAAAGCCACGCTTTCTTGAAACGGTCGTCGGCAAAGGATATCGCTTCGTCGGCCCGGTTCGGGTGATCGATGCGAAATACCCGCTCTCCGATCCCGGACGAAACTCTGTGCGCACTGACGCCCGGAAAGATGGGAGCGAATTGGGTGAGAGGTCTTCCATCGCCGTGTTGCCACTCTTGCTGCTGGAGAAAGCGGCGGACGACCGAGGATTGTGCCTCGGGTTCGCGGACGCGCTCGTCTCGCTCCTCGGCAATCTATCGGGCGTGGACGTGCTGCCCACTTCGGCAGTCCTGAACCTGCCTCTTGAACTAACGCCCTCGGAAATCGCCTCTCGACTAGGGGTGCGATTTGTTGTACACGGCGCCGTGCAGTTGTCAAAAGGGCAGTGGCGCCTTTCGCTGGAGATGCTCGACACTTACCTGCAGCGCCCCAGCTTCACGAAGAAGTGCGACATCGACATGGATCTCCTTGCGGGTCTCGAAGGCGATCTTGCGAAGCAGATCAGCCGCGCACTGAACCGGCCGTATAGGCCGGCGGTGGTCGAGCAGCGCCCACGCTATAGCAGGGATCCGATGGCATATGCGGAATTCATGCGCGGCTATCGAATCACGGCCTCCGGCGATGCGTCGATGATGGATCAAGCGAGCCACCATCTCACCAATGCGGTGACTCGCGATCCGATGTTTGCCCTCGCTCACGCGACCCTCTCGTTCGCATGCACAACCCGCCATTTCGAATTCGACCCAGCCAGCGTGTGGCTGGAGAAAGCCGAATTCCACTGCCGGCGGGCGCTCGAAATCGACGCGAATCTTCCCGAAGGACACGTGGCCCGGGCTTTTCTGCTCTGGGGACCATCGAAGAATTTCCAGCATCTGGAGGCGATTTCCGATCTCAAGCGCGCTCTGCTCCTGCAGAGCAATCTGCCTCATGCTTACAATCGCCTGGGCACCATCCTGGCACACGTCGGCCTGCTCGATCACGCGCGTGAGATGTTTGAAAGAGGACGGCCTTTTCAACCCAAGAAGGCTGTGAGCCCGAGCATCGTACAAGTTTATGTTTGGGGCCAGGAATACGACTTGGCGCGCCAGCAGATTCAACTCTGGCGGGCGGAGAGCCCCGGTAACAAGTACCAACTTTATTTTGCGCCATTCCCGGCAATGATGACTGGGGACTGGAAAGAGGCGAGCCGCCTGATGGATGAAGCATTGCGGCTTGTGCCGAACGATCCGCTCATCATGAGCTTACAAGGTCTGCTCCATGCCTTGATGGGGAACGGAGAGGCAGCAATCGATTGTGTGACCAGAGCCTGTTCGAATCCGAAATCCTTTGGACACGCACACCATACGTATCATCAGATCGCTTGCACCCTCGCCCTGACGGGAAGGCGCGAAACTGCCTTCGAATGGCTGGAGCGGAGCGTCAGCACGGGGTTCGCCTGCTGGCCCTTCTTCTTGAAAGATCCTTGCCTTGCGAGTTTGCGCACCCTTCCTGAGTTCGAACTTCTGATCACTGCTTTGCAGGCCAAATACCCGGACCATCTGGGACTGCTATAGGGAAACAACATCAGCGCACAACCGTTCGGTGCTCTCTCTTTGTTCCGGACGTATCATCCCCCATCCGTCAATCCCCCATCCGTCAGTAACGGTTTCGTTACTGACGGGTTGGCTGACGGGTTGGCGGTTAACCGCTCAGAACTCGACTAGTGGCGGACAAGCAGCCGCGCACATTACACTGAACCACATGCGCCTGTCGCTTGTCGCGGCACTTCTCGTCCAGCTAAGTGTCATTGCATTTGCACAAGGGCAAGCCACGCAACCATCGTTCGAAGTTGCGTCAGTCAGGCCCAGCGAACAAGAAGTCGGCCCGGACTACAACAACCAGATAACTTATTCGCCTGATAGATTCATCGGTCGAAACGTCACGCTGAGACGTCTCGTCGCTGAAGCATGGGAGTGCCAGCTCGATCAGGTGTTTGGACCACCCTGGCTCGACCGTAACGAATACGACATTGCGGCACGCGTGCCTGAAGGCGCGAGCAAGGAACAGATTTCCCTTATGCTTCGCAGCCTTCTCTCCGAGCGTTTCCATTTGAAGGAGCACAGCGACACTCGCCAGATGCGCGTGTACGAATTAATGATCGGCCAAGGGGGCCCGCGAATCCATCCGATCGCACCAGGAAGCGCAGTGACTGGCGGATCGGGTGTTCGTTTCCGCGGAGATATGCGCCACCTTGCCGATCTTCTCGCGGTCCAAATCTCTATCCCTGCGGCAGATAGTCCCAACGTACCGGCGAGGGCCGGTGGGTCTCCAATTCCTGTTCTGGACAAAACAGGACTGCAAGGCATTTATGAATTCAGCGTGGATCTACGGCCCGAGCTGGGCACCGACGCATTTACAGCGTGGAAGAGAGCTCTCGAAGATCAATTGGGCCTAAGAATCGAAAGCCGAAAGGCTGACGTTGCAGTGGTAGTCGTTGACGACGTAGCAAAGATCCCCATCGCGGATTGAAACCGCGTTGCTGGCGTGTTGTCGCCTAACCGTAAGTTACAGGCTAAGCACCAGCCCGCCAAGAGTGTGAATCCGGCAGCACGGCGCTTTGGAAATTCCCCCCGGACCCCGAATCGACTGTTTTAGTCCGGCGGGAAAGGGGGCAAACGAATTGAAAATTATTTTGCAGTCTCGTGGACTGGCGGAGCCGGCACTTTGGGAAAACAGAACCACGCTAAGGGTCGAAGGTGAGTTCGCCTTGACAACGATCGATAATGATCTTCTCTCGAGGCCCTCGCTTTCGTGGAGCTGACCACAAACTCGACGGGCGCCGGAATGTTCTCTCGGCAGCTCTTACACTGGACCACGACTCCCTCCGAGCTTTCCGGTCCCAGAAACATTGAGACCAGCATAGGAGAATAAAAGGGGAAAATCATTCATAAGCTTACTGTTTGTTTGGGACGACCCTCTCACCTGATGATCCGGAAGCCGGTGCGCGCGGCAGATGGGCGGACAAACTAGAGTACGAGTTTCTTACCCGCACCAAATCCTACCGATTTTGTTAATCGCGTCGTAACCAGCATCCTAGCGTTGACGGATTCGGGGTCGCACGCGGCACCAGAGATGACTTCGGGAGACAAACCTGAAACCTACCACGTTTTTTGAACTCAGAACGTGTATGAGACGCCGATCAAAGGTGATGGCTTGAAGTGAAGCCCCTCGCTGTTTAAACGGAATAAGACATTTCCGGTTACCAGAAATCTGGCAAAGGGCCGCACCTTGGCCCCAGCCGATATGTTTGCCTGATTGATGGTCGAGACAGAAGTGGTGATTGTTGGGTGATTGATTCCTTGGACATCCTGGAAGGTGGACGTTTCCAAGCGTGCTGCATTCAAAAGGGAAGTGCCGATGTAATCTGCCGAAAGACCGATCCAGTGGGCCACGGAGGCATCTGCACCCGCTGAATACGAAAAAACATTTGGCAGCTGAGCAGTGGTTACGGGTTGTGAAGTCACAGTCCCAGCCAGGACCGAATTGCCATTTACCTCTAACCCCGCGCTGGCGTGTGGAGAGACTCTTCCAGAATACGAATAGATCACGAACGGCCGTAGTCCCCAGGCGCCTGAGCCTAGAAAGTTATATGCGTCGCCGGTGGGAAGACGAAGATCTAACCCGACCGCAACTGCTGCCTTCTCTTGTGCGCCATGCCACGCAACATATTTGCCGCGAAGCCGAAGATCGCCAATGCCGAACGCAGAATTGCTGTTTACAAAACTTGCATTGGACCCATCAACATATGTTTCGCCGGGGATGACCGTTGGGGGCGGAGAAAAATAGTGGATCGGAGGTGGTGGCTCGAAGCTGTAGATGGTGGCACTTGAATCCATCGTCATGCGGACGTCAACTAGAGGTATCGCAATCGATACATCCAGGTTGTCCGATAGCCCATAAGTGCCAACAATCGTGACCTGGTTAACCTTTATATCTATTCGGTTTTGCGTTGCAACGATGTCTTGCGTATATACCGGCTCTTCGGTACCGTCTGGCGCCTTGTAGCAGGGGGTAGACGGTATGGTTGAACAGATAGTCGGTTCCGGCTCGTGAGTGTAAACCGCTCCAAACGTTTTGAGATTTACGTTATCGGCCTTATCAAAGTCGAAATACTCGTAGCTCACGCCGATAAAAACCCGTCGCTTGCCAAGGGTTTCCGCGCGATCTGCCAGTACGGGTCCAAAGCTGGTGGCTTCCTGCATCACTCCGTTTTCAAAGATGAATCCGGAGACTGGTGATGCGAGCGGCACCTGGCTGAGCTGCACGCCAATCTCGGCATTGACAGGAGCCAAACTACTTACGCTCGAAGCCTGGAAGTGAACCGCGTGGAACATAGTCGGATAGAGCGGGCCGCTATTATTGGTACCCACCAGGCCGCCGGGGCCGTAGACCTGGGGAACCACGCAAATCAAATCAGAAGATCGCTGGGCAGAGGAACCCAGGAGCTCTTGCGTCGGACACGGGCTCTGACCGAAGGCCGATGCAGACAAAGTGAGCTGTGACAGGATAATCAGCACCCCTAAACGCGACATTCTCATTTCTCCACGTGAAGTGAGCCCCCAGCATCTGTCAACCATATCGTGAAGCCACTGCTTTTCGATCAGGTTCTGTGATGCTTCTCAGCCTTAGCCATTGCTAAATAGAGCGTAGTTAATGGTTCTAGAGGAAAAGATCACGCATTGTTCCGCGAGAGTTTTTTAGAGAGCTTGGGAATGGTTTACGAAGTGCCGCCATTCGAGTAAAGCCATGAGCCTATGAGAATCGGGCCGCGCTATTTGCTTCGAGACTAAAGAGCCCAGACGACTAGTTCAAGGAAAGGGATCAGAGGCGCAACACGAACAGCCGAAATGACGAGCGGTGCTGTGTGTCTTGCGTGAGGACCCCCAAAATAAAGAATCCCAATTGGCCTAAACAAACAAGGTGCTGCAAACGATAGCACAATCGATCTGGCACCTACAACCTTTCTTGATCTCCGGACTCTTCTCCCACCCGCTGCGGTCGATACAGTAGGCCCTTGTTGGACAGTGACATGGCGATATGGTGGCGCAGAGGCGCCCTCCTTCGCTTCGCCGAAACGCCGGATTAACTCCCCATGAACCTGAGTGCCGACTCCGATGCTTTCTGCCGCCCGACGGTGGAGAGTCCACCGCAGATTCATGCTCCCAAAAAGATTGCTGGATGTTATGCTGCCGATCAAGGCTTTGCGGAGAACAAAGCACGTTCGCTCAGTTGTAGGTACGCGCACTACGGGTCTCCTCTATCCAAAGCTGAATTCCAACGCGGGATCTCTGAGATTTGCGGTGTCACGGACGGGCGATGAAACGCGTCGTTTTCCTTTGCGTATGCTGTTTGTGCACGATACAGGTCTGGGCGGATGGGCATGGCCCTGCGTTCGGGTACTCCACAACTACCCTGGGGTCCGGCGACAGTAGCATCGAAACGGTGTTGATGTGGCGCTCCGGTGTAGCCATGATGGGCCCGCGATTCAGTTACGGAGTCACCGAAAACCTTCAATTCTCGATCTCCTCGCCCTTCGAACTTAACTATGGAGAGCATCCTGTGGGCCGATTCACTGCCATGATGCCCGGCGAACCGCAGGCAGAGGCACTCGTCGCCTGGCGATTTCACCATGCCTCAACCGGAATTGGAACGCGCAATGAAAGTACCCTCTACATGGGGGTTTCTGGCACAACGCAGACCCTGCCTCGAACCGATGGGCCGCCCCTCAGCCGCGAACCGGCGTACTACATCGCCGCAGCGACCGGCCATATCTCCCGAAGTTACTACCTTTGGGCAGGGGGAGGCTATCAACTCTATGGCCATTGGGGGGACAGTGAGGACCATCAAAGCAACTCTCTACTGACCAGCGTCGTGATCGGCTGGAGACCCCGATTCTTCTACAAAGATTATCCCAAACCCGATATACGTTTGTTCTGGGAGACGACCGGCGACTGGGTTGGAATGGCGCGTCGCGGCGGAACCGTAACCACTTCTCCGGTTACTGGTGGTCACTTCCATTCTGCGGCCATTCTGGCCTCCCCAGCCGACACGAGCGACAGCGTCGTGTTGCCAAATTCAGGAGGAGCAGGAATCTATTCCGGCCCCTCATTTTTGTACACTTATCGGGATATCGCCTTCCAGGGTGGAGTTATGTTCCCGGTTTGGAGTCAAAGGAACGGCACCCAACCCGCCGAAGGAATCCGCGCATCCATCGGTGTGAGTTATTTTTTCCTGAAAGGGCGCAGATGACCTTTTCCTGGAGAAGCACTTTCCGGGGGATTGTTCTCGGGGGGCTGTTGCTAGCCGTCGAACCCGCTCGCGCGGAGTACCGGCGCATTCAGCTTAAAGTATACGGCTTGGATTGCGAGTTATGCGCTCGCGGCGTGAGCGCATCTGTTCATCGTTTGGCCGGTGTCAGGTCGGTCAAACTGAGTCTAAGGACTGGAATACTCGAAATTGAGCTTACCCCTGGAAATACACTCAAAATGAGCGATCTCCGCAATCGCATCCGCGAGAACGGTTTTCGTCCAATGGAAGCGACCGTGACCGCCGTCGGTCGATTCGATGGATCCAGGTTTGAGGTTCTCGGCACGGGCGAATCCTACGATGTTCCTGTTCCCGACGCAAAGGCCGTTGACGCTCCAGAGTTCACATTCGAAGTCCGCTGATGGATGGGCGCCAGCGGCGCTTTTGCTTCTGATCTTCTTATCACTACGCCCCACCGTAAGGGTACGAGGTTTCCCCCTTACCTCTAGGAAAATCAAAAACCACTCTAACGGACAGAAGTAATATGCCAGGAATTGTTTGCGTCTTTTTTCAAGCTCATCGTCACCTGTGATTTAGCCGCTGCATTGGTGACGATTTGCTGTTGAAAGGTGACCACGGCCACGTTCCCTGCTACTTCTGGACCTTTCGTGATCGCGTACGTCAGCGTGACTTTGCCCGCATCGTGGAACGCTGTACGCAGCCCATTCACCTGTTTCGGACTCATATCTGGCCAGAGCTCCTGGAGCCTGGCCAGATCCTTGGTGTCATACGCCGATTTATACCCATCCAGAACGGCACGAATGGCATTTACATCCTCGGTATTGTCGGAAAGCTTTGGCGTAACCGGAGGAGCAGGAGGAATGGGCGCAGGCGCCTGGGTGGCCTGAGGCGCAGGCGTCGCGACCGGGGTTGGAGTGAGCCTGGCCAGTTGCGTCGCCGCTTCATCCTTGTGCCTGCCTGAGGGATAGGTGCCCAGGTAGCCCTTGAGACTTGCGGTATCCCCGTTACGCTGCGCCTCACGCCAGGTAAGATCGTCGAGCAAAGCGACCGCGCGGTCGTGATAGGGGCCACTGGGATTGTGCTCCAGAAACCTCCTCACCGGAACAGGATCAGTAGTGTTCTGAATGGCGTCCCACTCCAGCCGCGCAATCTCTGCCATCGCAGCCGGCAGATGAGGCCCCGGCGGGGAGGTATACCTGGCCGCATAATCCTGATAGCCGTGAAGACTGCCACTGCTGCTTGCCTTCGCCCAATTGAGCGCTTCAAGCTTGGACTCCGCCTGCGAGCGCAAGGAAGAATTTGGATAACGGCGGACGAATTCTTCCACCCCTGAAGGGTCGCCTGTGCTGTTGATACGGTTCCAGGCAAGCTGCTCTTCCGACGTTGCCGGAGCCGGCTGCTTGAAGTCGGCACGGTTGAGGACGACGGTTGCATTTGCCTTGAAGGAACGAGGGTCTGCGGCCAGCTCTTGATTTCCAGCCATGAGCCGCAGGCGATGAGAGCCCGGCGTCAGCTCCCAGGTACCCGGCGGTCCACTCGCAGCAAGCCGAACATCGTCCACAAACAGCTGGTCACCGGGATGCACTCCCTTGAGAATGAGCCGGGCCGTCACCGGCGTTTGGATGGGCGCGGGAGGAGGAAGAATCGCGGGTGTGGAAGGCGGCTCCTGGGCAAGCTCAAACGAAATTGTCTGGTCATTCCTGAGGGCTACCGATTGGCGGCTGGAGACGTACCCCTTGAGGCCAGCATTGACGTTATAGGTGGCCCCCGGCGAAAGTTTAAAGCTACAGTTGGGAGTAACACATTTGCGTCCATCTACCTCGATCTCAGCGCCGGAGGGAGTGCTCTGCACGGTCAGGACAGAAATGTGTGGCCGAGTTACAAATCTGATGAAGAAACCAATAATGGCCAGCAGCAGGCAGCCAACGACCGCGCCCACCAGCAGCCGGCTGCGAGGCGTCCCTGCAGGGCGCGGCGCAGCCTGAATTTGGCGCTGCCTGATCTTCGCTTGCTCCGCTGCTCGCTGCTCGTCCTGAATTTGGCGCTGCCTGATTTTCGCTTGCTCCGCTGCTTGCTGCTCGTTTAGTTTCTGTGCCGATTTCTGTGCGCCAGACAGCATTTTTTCAAGCCGCTTTTGCCCTGGCCATTGCTGGCACGCGACCTCAAGCAGCGCGGCCGCCTCAACATAGCGATGGTTGCGGAGAAGATCCTCGCCTTTGCCAATCGCAGCCTGCATGGCCGCTCTCTGAGCGCTGGCTTGACGCTTGATCTCCTCCTCTGCCTCGATCTGCTCTTTGCACTGCACGAGCAGAGACTGTAACTGTGCGCTCTCGGGATACTTTGCAGCTGCTTCTTCAAGGGCGCTCAGCGCCTTGGCGCCCTGCCGCGATTCCAGCAGCCGGGTATATGCCTTGACCTCAAGATCGATGGCAGAAGCACGGGCCGCCGCCTCATTGCGCGCGCGTCGCGCGCGCTCGAGGCTGTCTTCTGCCCTAAGCAGCATCCCGCGGAGTTCCACGCTCTCCGGGTAAGTCTTCACCAGCTCCTGCAGCTTCCTTACCAGCGATGCTGAGTCGGTCGTTCCCAGCTGCAAGGTGGAAGGCTCAACCGCCTGATCCTGCGACAAGCGGCGCAGCTCGATCTGCAATAGCTTTGCTCGCGCACCGCGAACATCCGTTTCTACCTGCGCGCAAAGAGCTGCGATGGCCTGATCCGCCGCATGCTTGTCTCTTATCAGCAGCGCGCGGCTCCGGATAAGGTCCAGATCGGCCGGCGCAAGCGCCTGGCTAACCGACGCGCTCAGCGAACTTAATTCCTCGCAAACCAGGTCATGTTCGATACGGCGCCCGTGGACCTGCGCGGAAACGCGGCCAATGGTCTCCTGCAGGTCATCGAGTTCGGGGTGGGCTGAGGCGCGCCGTTGCGCCTCGGCGAACAACTGCTCCGCCTGCTCAACGCCCAGAGCCATCAGGGCGCGGTCCGCAACCTGATTGATTTCAGCCAGCAAGCGGGAGATTGTCTGACGGCGAGCCTCGGCCACCGCCTTCACCTGATCGAGAGCGGCCAGGACGTCCGGCTCCCCCGCGGCGGTCGATGCGACCGAGTGCGCATTGCTGACCAACTGGGATAGCCCGCTGATCGACCGAGCCTGGGCAGAAGCACGCTCCAGTTGCGCCAGTTCCTCAATCAGGGCTTGCCGTTGAGCGAGGCGGCGATTCACTTCGTACTCGATCTGCTGAATCAGGGCGCCAACTTGCGGCTCCATCGAAAAGTTCGACGATAGCCGCGCTGCGCGCCCGAGGAGACCAGTCGATTCACTAAGCGGAACGTGCTTTACCGCTTCGGCTATTTTGCTCAGCTCAGCAAGGATTCGTTCGTGTTCCTCTCCTCGCGCATCCAGGGCCCGTGACACTTCTTCGCAGGCGTCGCGAACCTCTCTTTCATGCGGAAACTCGGCCTGGACCTCCTGCAGGCGTGTCTTCGCGCGCGCCCTCGAGCCAGGGTCGAAAGAATTCTCGACACTCTTCCGCAAGTCCTGCAATTCTGCCGACACTTGCTCCTTTGCCAGCTGGCGCGCGTGCACTTGCTCGAATATCGGATCGAACGATCGACGGGTTGCCTCGTCGAACTCGACGCCCATCAGCAGGCGCCTGAGTTGCAAGGCTAGATCTTCCAGATGCCCCAGTTCCACCCGTTCATGCAGCGCCTTGCGCAGTGTGTCCGCGTGGCGTTGCGCCGCCTGGTTCTGAAGCAGCGCGCGCTCTGCAGCTTCCTGTACGGCCTGAGATTGCCGGTCTACAGACTGCTGCTCCGACTCAGTCCGTGCCAACGCTAATAGAGCCTCCAGGTTCGCCTCTGCGGGAAGCTTTTGCAGGGCGGCTTCGAGTATTTTGATGGCTGCGCTGAAGTCGGCGCGATCCAGCGATTCTTTCGCCGCCAGGCTCTGGTCCTGCACAAACCTTCGGCGCTCGGCGATATCTCTCTGCTTCTCTGCAATCGATTTCAAGCGCTGCAAGGTCGGTTCGTTGGGGAAACTCCCCAGCCCTACTTCACAGATGGTGTAAGCGGAGGAAAAATCTTCCGCCCGCAGCGCACCATGAATCTGGTCTGTCAGATCAAGCAGATCCTTACGACGCTGCTCCTGATCCTGGCCTCGGCTGGCCCACTGCAACAGCTCACGCACATTGGAGTCGCCGGGATCCAACTGCTCGGCCTTGCGCAATGACTCAATCGCGTCCCCAAAGAGGCGCTGGGCGATTCCCTGCCGCGCGCTGTCCACCAGTCCTTGTACCTGCAGCCTGCGTGATCGCTCCGACAATTCTTTGTCGATAATCTCCGCCAGGGCTCGTGCTTCGGCGCTATTGGTGTCGAGACGAAGAGCCGCGTCCACAGCCTCTCTACCCTCATCGAAGTCTCCGGCATAGAGAGCCGACTCGGCGCGGCGGAGCGAATCGCGAACGGCCTTACCCAGTGAGATCGCCTTCTGGATCTCTTCCCGCAGCGCAGCCGAAACCTGGTCGGCAGGATCCAGTTGCACGGCTTGTTCTGCGCAGCCAAGCGCCTCTTCATATTGCTGACCGGCCAGCGCCACCTGGGCCTGCGATCGCATTTGAACGATTTGCGCGGAGCGCTGTTGCTCTTGAATCGCCTTACGCACTTCTGCCAGTAGCCGGTTGGCCTGGTCGTGATGGCGATCCAGACGAAGGATTTCCTGCAGGTGAAGCTTGACTCGTTCGAGGTCGCCGCGCTGCATGGCCGATTCGGCTCTCTGCATGAAATCGGCGGCCATTCCCTGCTTGATTTTCTTTTGTATCTGCAGCAGGTCGAAGCCAAATTCCTCCGCCGCTTGATAACGGTCGTGCGTCTTTTTGGCAAGCGCTCGGTTCACGCACGCCTGGAGTTCGGGGGGAACTTCGCCTAGGTACTTCGACAGGGGCGGAGGTTCCTCGCGGAGTATTTTTACAAAAACTGCTGCCGGCTCGTTCGCGTTGAAAGGCAGGGTGTAGGTCAGGAGTTCGTACAGCATTACGCCCGCAGAAAAAATATCGGTGCGGGAATCGATCGGCATGGAATTGATTTGCTCGGGCGAGAGGTAAGGCAAGCTGCCCAACAATTGGCCGGTTTGCAGAGTGGAGGTTTCGACTCCGACGACCCGGGCGATGCCGAAATCAACGATTTTCGCCGTGCCATCCTTGGAGAGGATAACGTTTGCCGGTTTTATGTCGCGATGGATGACCTGGGGTTTTCGATCGTGAGCATGTTGCAGCCCATCGCATACCTGCACCAGCAATTCCAGCTTGTCCACGATCGGCATGGGGCGGCGCTCGCTAATGATTCGCGATACCGGCTCACCATCGAGGCACTCCATGACAAGGTACGGGTTTCCGTCATGCTCTCCGCTTTCGTAAACGGTGACGATGTTTTTGTGTTGCAGGCTTGCGGTCGCGCGTAATTCGCGGGCGAAAAATTGCTCCAGCATCGCACTCTTATTGTCGGCCGCACCCACCCGCTTGAGCATCTTGATGGCTACGGTTCGATTCAACGCAACGTCATGGGCGCGATAGACGATTCCCATCCCGCCCGAGCCGATGACGTCAACCACGACGTATTTGCCGATCTTCTGTATCAGAGGATCAGAACTTTTATTCAAACCGCTCTTGGCTACCTCCGCTTTACCCTGGCTGAATTTCAGGGCGGCGTTTGTTCTTCGGTGCCGATGTTGTCGGACTCCACACGGGTTTTGGCCGGAATTTTACAAGGCACCATCGTAACCCAAGGCAGTGCCACAATCCCAAAGCCATTTCTGCCCGGTCGGGAAGCACTTATACAGAAGTGCACCCCGGGCGGCTGCCGTTACAAAAAGCGTGTTTCCTGGACATGCTTCAGGGGCCCGGGACAAGACCATCCAATAACGGAGCAACTAATTGATTGTAAACACTTTAACCAGCGAATCTCTGCTGGCAGCTCGCCAGGGCCCTCAAGCCGCCGCAGAATTCCAGAGAATCCTTGATCAGCGGGGGATCGTTGTCAGCGAGCCCCATCGGCGGGTTGCGCGCTTGCAACCAGGCAGGGCGTTCGCTTTGTCAGGAGATAAGACCAAGGTTAGGTCTGCACTCTTGACAGTGAACGGGTATCATCTCGCCGTATTTCGACTCAGAAATTATCGACTTCGAGCGGAAGGCGCAGGGCGCGCAGAAGTAGTAAGCCTGAAGACCAGCGATATCGACAGCCAAAGGACGGTTTTCCAGGTTCAGTACATGATTTGGGATGAGCCGAGTGCGCGCACAAAGGCCTCGCTTCTCCGCTGCGGGTCGCGATCGAGGCATTCGGTTATCAGCTTGACGCAAAACGAAGGTATTAGTAAGGTGTTCAATCGCGGGCTGACGACGACAGAGGATTTGTCGGGCGTCTGAAGGGGTCTCTCCCCGGTAAAGACCTGGTGCAGAACAACGCCGAAGGCGAACAGATCGCTAGCTTGCGAGGGCTCAAGTCCCCGGTGTACTTCGGGAGCCATATAGTCCGGTGTTCCTCCCAACACGTTACCTGCAAGGGATGTTTCCCCCGTATACGCGCGAGCCAGGCCAAAGTCGGTAATGCAGAGGCGCACATCCAAACCGGCACCATCGAGCATGATGTTGTTCGGCTTGATATCCCCGTGAACGATGCCGGCGGCATGGATGGCGGCCAGCCCGGCGGCCATCTGCTTGAGGATGGCAAATCCTTCCCTGGTCGATATCGACGCAGTCCTCCGCAGCCGCGCTGCGAGGGTTTCGCCCGTCAGCAGCTTCATGGTCAAGAACAGGAAGCTTGGCGGCGGCTGATGGCAATGAAAGATGTCATAAATGGGGCAGAGATTTGAGTGATTGACTCGCCTGGCAAGCAATACTTCCGATTCGAAACGTTGCAACAAGTCCGGATCATGGGCAATTTGAGGAAGGATTGTCTTAACGGCGACTTTGGCGCCTTGCAAGAGGCAGTCCGCTGCTTCGTAGACTTCGCCCATCCCTCCTTTGGCGATAAAGCGCACGATGACGAAGCGATCAATCAGGATTTGATTGGGGGCCAGCCGGCCTCCAAGCTGCGCTGAAGCAATTTCCTTCAGGTCGATGGGACCGGTCTCGGCTGGGAACGGGCACACCTCCCCTTGGTCAAGAAACCCAAATAGCGGTTGCTCAAGAAAGGTGCCGGCGTTTTCGTAGTCGGCCAACAGCTCTTCGACCGTGCGCCTCAGTTCCGGATCGTGGCTGCAGGCCCGGTCGAGGAACGCTCCTCGCTCGCCCGGCTCGAGCGCCAATGCAGCCTCGAACAGTTGCTCCACTAACTCCGGCTGAGTCGTCATAATTCTCAGTCCACAAAGCGCTGGTTTGTAAAGACCCATCTCGCCGGGCCATGGGTGAATGCAGGTAGGAAAGCGGCCCATCATTCCCCAGCGATAATTACAAAAGGTATCAGGTTTCCAGCAAAGCTTGCCTGAGTGTCTCCAAACGAAATGACTCGCCAACACGAAGCCGGGAGGGTTCGCTCTGGATCTCCCTATCGACGCTGGCCGTGGGTTGCGCCCCGGAGCGCGGCGCGCGATGGGTCTGCCGAGCACCGTTCAAGACCGGTGACAAACTCTGCTGTGCCAAGCGGTCGCCCACTTCCTTCTGCGAGAGCGGTTTCGCAATTACTGTGGTCCAAAAAGGTTCGCGAGGAGTGGTCTTCCTTGAAGAAAGCAGGACAAACGGAATTGACTCTAGCGAAATGTGGTTGCATTTCTATAGGGCCAATCCTGTCTGTCCTGCTTTTTCCATCGTAGTATTCCTTGAAAGGAGGCCGCACGAGTGCCATGCCCAGTTAGTCGTGCGTCGACGGGAGATCCAACAGACTGCTGGTGCAGCTCACCGGTTCTGCGGGTCCAGCGAAGGCACCGTAGTCTTGGCCGGTAAACGGTTGACTTACATCCGGCCGGGTCAACTGGATGTAATCCGCTGTGAGCTGGTTTATAGGAAAATACGAGGGGTCGGCGCTGGTAACGCTGACCGTCAGCGCTGTGCTATCGCTGGAAAGGCAAGCGGTACCGGTCGTGGTTAAGACGACGGTGGAAGCGGTCTTGGTGTAGCCCGACCACGGTGTGCATTTGCTCGCCGCCGGCAGAGTAAAGCCGCGCGCGACGAAAGTCGTGCCGAAGGCCGGATTGCCGAAGCCGCCGTTCGCCGCGATGCAGTAGGGCGTCTCGGCGAAGCTGTGGAGGGGGGCGATCAGCCCCAGCAGCAGAAACAGATGGCCTGTCTTGAAGCGAATCCTAAGTTGGTTCCTATTTGGTTCGGTTGTGACCATAGGCCGTTTGGAAGCAGCGGCGACGGCGGGGAGAACGAAAGTGCGGATGTTCGATGTCATGGTGGTTCCTCCTTTAGGTAAGCGGCGTTGCTGACCGCCTTCACTGGAGAAAGCGGTCTGGCGCGGGAAAGGGGGCAACCGAATTGAAAATTATTTGCAGTCTCGTGGACTGTCCACGAAACTCCGAATTCCATGAATGTGGTCGTATTCGTCAGGATCGAAGAATTTCTCCCAAGGATACGGAGCACGACCAAGCTGACATGGTCCTGGATGGATTGAAAGTCGCCGCTGTCTTGCACGGGAGCCAAGATCAGTCCGTCCTTCAAACGGACTATTCGTATGGCAGCATTTTTCTCTCTAGAGAAGAACCTGGAATCAGGTATTTCTCCTTGGTCGATTTGAAGACGTTGCACTCGACCGCCGGTCACTGGAGCAAATTTGTAAGAGCGGCAGCTAGCTGGATCCGTTCGCGAGAGCGACGGGTTTGCCGTGCGGCGTATGCCGATAGGCGGCGGCCCAGGCTTCTTTGCGGGCAAGCATCTCGTTTGGATTGGAAAGACCTTTCGCAGTTACGAGACGTTCGAGCGCCGCCAGCCAGTGATCGTAGTAGCGGGAGCCGTCGTCCGGGTGGCCACGATCCGCCGCGGACTGGAGTTCATCGGCCAGCACGGCCGCCCACTCTTTCCAGGTGAAGTAGCCTTGAGCGGAAAGCCGCACGGCGAGTGCAAAGGCCTGGGCTTGCCAGGGCTCGGCAAAGACGGGACCGCCCTGGTCGCGAGGGAGCGAGGGCAGGGAAGCGAGCCGGTCGCGATCGGGTTCGAAGTCAGGCATGATCGAGGTAACTATCCCACATATCAATATCAACAGAATCACGGGGCGAGGCGTCCTCTCCCCACAACTCGCGCGCCGTAAAACGAACCGAATACAAGTGCTGCGGTTGCTCGCCCAGAAGGTGCGCGTTTGTATCCGGGAACACGAAGATGCCGTGGTGGCGGACGACGGCGCCCCTTTTGCCTCTCGCGTATCGGGGCAGGCGTGTGTGGCCCGCCGGATTCATATTCCGGGCGCGGACCTGCTGTCCGACTTCGAAGCGAGCCTTGCCCTCCGCTTCGGGCCGCATGTAATTGCCGCGGAGCCCGGCCACGGCGGATACGGCGGCAGCGGTAAGTGGCGGAGTTGCCTTCTGCGATCCCGTTGCGGGCTTGCCAGTCTCAATCTCCTCCCGTGTCACCAAGCCATACTTCACCAGCAACTCCAGGTTGCGGGTTAGCCATTTCTCGTAGTAGCTCATCCGCAGATAATCAGCGGGGGTAAGAAGCTCGATCGCGTGACGGCCGGCGTCGATATTCCACTTACCCCAGGCGCCAATCGCACGGTTGATCGCAAACACGCGGCCTTCCCAAGGCTGGTGGAACACGGGTTCGTTCTCTTCACGATGGATCGGACCCATGTCCTGCATGCCGCCCAGGTCGTGGATTCCGTTCATGGCTTGCCTCCTGGCGGCGCGACCTTGGCGACCCCGATCATGGCATCACGCGTGACCAGAGCCGCGAGTTCCTCTTCGGTCATGTCTTCTGTGCCAGCCGGCCTTTCCGGCAACACGAGGTAGCGGATCTCCGCCGTGCTGTCGGAAACCCGAACCTCTATGTCCTGGGGCAACTCCAGTCCAAATTCGCGCAAAACGCCGCGCGGATCGATCACGGAGCGCGATCGATACGGCGCCGATTTGTACCAGACGGGTGGCAAACCGAGGATCGGCCAGGGATAACAGGAGCACAGCGTGCACACCACCAGGTTATGCACCCTCGGGCTGTTTTCGAGCACTACCATGTGTTCGCCCTGTGCCCCTCCATAGCCCAGCTCGGCGATTGCCGCGGAGGCATTGTTGAGCAGCCTTTCCTTATATGCCGGGTCCACCCAAGCGCGCGCCACCACGCGCGCTCCGTTGCATGGTCCAATCTTGTTTTCGTAAGCGTCCACCAGTGCATCCAATGCGGCCCGGTCCACTAATCCTTTTTCGACGAGCAAGGATTCCAGTGCCTTGGTTCGCAGCGCCGGGTCGGACGGAACAACCTGGTGGTCATGGTGATGGTCATGATCATGGTCGTGCGCTGGCATAGAGTCTGAAACAGTCATTGCATTTTCGGTTTCGGGCGAATTTCCGGTTTGACAACCTGAATGGCGAACATCTTACACCCAGCTACCCGAAGCTTGTCTGTCACTCAACTGTCTTTCCGATCTTGATGTATTCTTGCCCGGACAGGCGGTCATCCATTAGAGGCTCCGCGAGGTGGTATGTCTCTTACCCGAAGCACCGAGGTTTCCAGATTGGGACCCTTGCTCGTGCTTACGGTCACTGCTCTCATACTCTTTTTTGCCCGTGATCTTCTTGTCCTCTTCGCCTTTGCCCTTATGCTGGCATTTTTGTTGGCCCCTGCGGTCAGCCGCCTCGAGGCCAGGCGCGTCCCTCGCGTAGTCGCCGTCGCAATAACCGGCGTTCTCGCCTTCAGCGTCATCTGTGGAGTCGGATACGTCGTCGCCCGCCAACTCCTCAACGTCGCCCGCGACCTTCCCGCCTACCGTCTCGCCATCCAAAAGAAAATATCGTCGGTCCACTCCCCCGCCGAGCAGTCCCTCGAAAAGGCTTTCACCGCCGTTGAGGACATCAGTGGAGACCTCGCTACGAGCGCGGGCAACGCCACGCACAGCGCACAGCAAGCAATCACGCAACCCCAGCCCGTTCGGCTGGTCGACCCCGATCGCAGCCAACTCCAGTACGCCACAGAGCTTCTGATGCGCTTTCTTCGCCCCATTGCTACCTTCGGGGTAGTCATTGTCTTCACCATCTATCTCCTGATGGAGCGCGAGGACCTTCGTCGTCGCGTCCTGCTTCTTGCCGGCATGAGCCACATCAGGCTCATGAACCAGGCCCTGCAGGACGCCGCAACCCGCATCAGCCGGTATCTTTTCTTTCAAGTCACAGTCAACGCGACCTTCGGGGCCTTTTTCGGGTTTGGCCTCTTCCTTATCGGCGTACCCAATGCGACCTTCTGGGGGGTACTCGCCGGGATTCTTCGCATCGTCCCCTACATCGGCGCCGCTACCGGACTCGTACTGCCGCTTATTGTCTGCGTCGGCACGTCTTCCTCCTGGGGTCCGCCGCTGCTGGTCATCGGCCTCTTTCTCATCCTCGAACTCACCGCCACCAACTTTGTCGAACCTTGGCTCTACAGCTCGCGCACCGGCATTTCATCCCTCGCTCTGCTCATGATGGCCATCTTCTGGACGCTCCTCTGGGGATGGCCCGGACTCATCCTATCCACTCCACTTACGGTCTGCATCGTCGTCCTCGGCCGCCACGTTCCTCAAATGTCCTTCCTCTACGCCCTCCTCGGTGCTGACGCCGAACTCTCGGCCGAGGCCCTGTTTTACGAGCGTCTCCTGGCCATGGACCAGCACGAGGCGCGGGCCGTCGCCTACCGGTTCCTCGAAGGCAAACCCCTCGTGGAACTGTACGATTCGGTCCTCATCCCAGCCTTGGCGCTGGTCGAACAAGACCGCCACCAGGGCATCTTCGACGATGTCCGCTGCAACTTTTTTTTCCTGAGCATCGGCGAGCTGGTCGCGGAACTGACCGACTATCAGCCGAGACAAGGTGAAGACTCCGCCCTCCTCGCTCCGCACTTCCGCATGCAAAAAGACTTTGCTGTCGTCTGCATCTCAGCCAGCGATCAAGCCGACGAACTGACCACCCACATGCTGGTCCAACTCATGGAGCAGGCTTTCCACCAAACTCTCTATCTTCCTGCCTCCGTCTCCGACGAGATCCTCAACTCGCTCGCGAATGAACCCAATACCGTCATTTTCATCTCAGCGCTGCCCCCCTTCGCCTTCTCCCTAGCGCGCACCATTTGTCAGCGCGTCCGGTCACACCTTCCCCACAATCGCATTGTGATCGGCCTTTGGAACCCCACGGAAGACCCCGATCGCACGCAGGACCTCACCGTTGAGCGTTTCGGCAACGGCAGGCCCACGGCTGTCGTCAATACCCTAGCCCAGGCTGTCCGGCAGGTCAGCCAGTGGCATGAAAGCGCGGAAAAACCTTTCGCCAGGCATTGTGAGAGCTAAGCAACAACCTTTGCACCAGGTACTACAGTGAGCGACGCGGCAAGGCGTGCTGGTAAATCGGAGCTTGTCTTCAAGACAGCCTGGTTTACCAAAGCCGCGGAAGGCGCACATACCAGATGAGGAACTTTCCGCAACCTGTAAAGCCCGTACAGCACAGCCCGAGCATTGCCAGCGCTAAAGCGCATGATCGAGTCGAGACTGTTTCCCGGAGCGCTGAAGCGCTGCCTTCCCCCGCATAAATGCGGGGGGCCCACCGCGACTCCTGAAGTTTGCAGTTCTCACGCACACTCTTCAGCCTCTGGCTGTACCTGCGTGGTAAAGAAAAGATCGCAGGGGCTAAAGCCCAGATCTTTATTGGGCCTAAACGGCCCGACTAAAGTCGTGCCCTGATACAAAGCGTCACAGTTGTGACTACCAGAGAACCGGCAGTAGTGATCGTATCGCCGTAATTCTGCCCCAATGGTTCCTTAAGCGGAGGCCATCATGGTGGCGACGAGACGTCTTCTCTGCTTACATGATCTCAACGGATGAGAGAACGTCTCGTCTGCCCTCTTGAGTCCCTTATTAACCACAGCCGCCGGGGCAAGACCGAATGGAAAAAGCTCCTGTGTCCACAGAAGCGTCGCCAGTCTCCGTAAAGTGTCGAATGTTGTACGTAAAGTTTCCGGGTTCTGCCACATGGATTGTTACTTTGGTGGTTCCCGTGAGTATGTCACCTGGACTGGCGGGACTAGGACCGACAAACACTATCTCAAATTTGGGGAATTTCTTGGAATGGTTCGTGAATTCCAGCGTTTGCCCCGGCTGGACGTCGACTGAAGCCGGCGTTACGGCCACGTTCAATGAAGCGACCACGGTTGTTGTAGCAGTACGACAGTAGCATATCATCCTCGCTCTCTGGGGAAGGTTATCGGGTTAAGAATTTACCTCAGCAAAATGCTTCGGCAGGAAAATATTCATCGACCTCAAGCCGACGCTAGCGATCACCGCACTAGCGCATGAACCGCTAGAGATTCTCTCCACCTGGTGAAGCATTGGTAACAGTGGCAAGAGCTTTTGACTGCACCAGTTGGCGATAGCGGGGATCTTTTCGAAGCGGCTGCAAATCAGGAAATTCCACCACCTGCAAGTCGGTGGCTCCTTTCTGAAAACAGGCAGCGAGCGTAGTAAGCGCCTCCTCACGCTTTCCGAGCAGTTCCAATATTCTTGCTTTGTAAATCTGCGAGTCCATGTCACGAGCTCCCAGCGACTCAGCTCTTTCGATGAGCAGAGGGGTGTTCTGCGGACTACCCGACTTCACCTTGTAGAGGGCAAGCAGCATCCAGCTCGGGGCATCTGCCGGGTCGGTTAAGAGATGGCTCTCCGCCTCCTTCGCAGCCCGCGCATAGGCGGCTTTTGCTTCGCTCTGGTGGTTGGGAAGAGAAGCATGGCACTCGGCGAGCTCCAACCAGTTCGAATCGAGAGCGGGATTCAGTTCCACGGCTTTGCGTGCGAATGGCAGCGCCTTTTCGTACTTACCCTGGTAACGAAATGCGAGGGAGGTGTTCGCCGCCGCCAGGTCCGAATCAGGGTCCAAGGCGAGGCCCTGCTGCAAACTCCGCAGAGCTTCAGCGAATTCGCCGACCTGGAGATACTCCCCGCCTAAATTGGCCAAAGTCATTGAATTCTTTGGGGCGGCCAGGCTTGCAGCGCGAAAAGCCTGGATCGCCTCCCGATACCTCGCCTGCCCGTGCAAGCCAAAGCCGAGTTCGTTGTAGGCCAACCAGAAGTTGGGGTGCTCCTTCACCGCCCGGCGAAGAGTCTTCTCGGCTTCGTCCCACCGATTCAGACGAGTGTAAATCTGCGCCTGCCAAACCAAAGCGTATCGGTTGGAGGGATCGAGTGAAAGCGCCCGGTCAATCTCATTCAGTGCTCCCTGCTCGTTGCCAGTCTGCTGGAAGACCCACGCCAGAGCGAGATGTCCGTCGGCGAGACCAGGGTCCAGCGATAGCGCCACCTGACAATTTCTATAAGCGAGGTCAAGAGCTTCGGGGATTCGCCGAATTGCAAAGAGACGGGTATAGGCAAGCGCCAGCCTGGCATGAGCTAACGCATAGCGGGGATCCAGGTCCGTCGCTTGCTTATATTGCTCGATCGCCGCATCGAGCCCGCTGTCGTTTGGCTGCTTCTTCAGGGTCTCGGCCGACTGGAAGGCGGTAAAGGCGGCGGCCGATTGCGTCCCGAACAACGCTCCCTCACCCTGTTTCAGGTAGGGAACTAAATCGAGCAGTGACGCCGCGGCCTTCACGGCTTTTCCGGGAAGGGATGCGATCTGAGACAGCAGCACAGGTCAGTTTCTTCTCGCGAAGCGGCTGACTGGAGGAGGGATCCAGCAAGCGCAGGAAAAGCTCAAAGTGCGTGGCTCCCGGCAAGCCGGAGGCAGCCAGCACCAGGTTTGCTCCCAGAGGGTCACAGACCTCTTTCAAATGGGTCACTCCCGCGACATTCAGGCTCACGTCCTCGGGCGAGATCACAAAGAGATCTCTATCGAGCGTCTCGACACGCGTAAGTTCGCTCTTAATTGCACTTAACACGCTGGCCAGCATAGGCGTCACGTGGATATCGGAAGTTTGCGGCCAATTCAACAGGGCGACGAAACGCTTGCTGGGGAGCGGCCGCAGCAGATCTTCCAGATCATCCTTTTTCCACCACGCGGCGCCGGCCATGGTGGCAATAGCAGCCACGGCCGCGCCGGCAAAGCGGCGCCGAGTCCACAATTCTCTGGGTCGATGCTTGATATGGAGTGAGTCCAGTGCACGCTCAAAGGCCTGGCATCTTGGCTTCGGATCCCGATCGAGGCATCCCGCGATCAGCTGGACGCAGAACGAAGGCACTCCTGATGTATGCAACCGCGGACTGACGATGACCGACGAGTGGTCCGGCGCCAAAGCCGGCTTCTGTCCTGTAAATACCTGGTGCAGAACGACACCAAAGGCGAACAGGTCGCTGGCTTGTGAGGGCGGCCGACCCAGGTATAGTTCTGGAGCCATGTAATCGGGCGTTCCTGCCATCACCCCCGCACCCGAAAGGGATGGCTCAGCCTCATGCGCGCGAGCTAAGCCAAAATCTGTAATGCAGACCCGCACGTTCGGACCGCTACCATCGAGCATGATGTTGTTTGGCTTAATATCCCGGTGTACGATGCCGGCGCCATGGATGGCGGCCAGCCCGCTGGCCATCTGCTTGAGGATCGCCAATCCTTCCGCGATCGATATGGGCGTAGTGCCGCGCAATCGCGCCGCGAGCGTTTCGCCCGGCAGAAGCCTCATGGTTAAGAACAAAAATTCAGGCGACGGCTGCGCACAATGAAAGATGTCATAGATCGGGCAAAGATTTGGGTGGCTCACTTCCCTCGCGACCAATACTTCCCGCTCAAAACGTTGCTGCAGGGCCGGGTCCTCGGCAATGTGAGGAAGAATCGTCTTCAGGGCGACGTGGACGCCTTGCAAAAAGCTGTCCTCCGCCTCGTAGACTTCGCCCATCCCTCCTTTCGCGATGAAACGTACGATGACGAAGCGATCGATCAGAACCTGGCCAGGCTTGAATCGCCCGGCCGGCGGCGGCGCCGCAGAAATTTCATTCGGATCGATGGGACCGGTGGTCCCGGCGCCAGGCGGGCCCAGGTTCGCCTGGTCAAGAAAGTCGAATGGCGAATGCTCAAGGAAGCTGCCGGCACGCTCATCCGCGGCCAGCAACTCTTCGACCGTGCGTCTTAGCTCGGGGTGGCCGGCGCACGCTTCTTCGAGGAAGGCATGACGTTCGGCGGGCTCGCGCGCCAGCGCGGCCTCGAACAACTGCTCCACGAATTCGGTTTGACCAGACATAATGCCGCTTCCCAGAAAGCATTCACTACAAAAGACTTACACCATAACAATGCATCCTTGACGACAGCCGATCGACAGGTAATTGGGGTCAATTTCCAGAGCAAGTGGGAACAATCAAACTTACCGAGGGTCCCAGTACCGGAGGGGAATTCCGGACGACACCTAGTGGGAGAGAAATCCCCCAGCGATTGATGGTACCCAGCCTATACCAATCAGCACACCGTAGGTGCACCTTTTTCCGTCTCGAGGTCCGATCCGGCCACCTGGCTCCGAAGCCGACGACTGCTCGATTGACCTTATGATTCCTTGTCCTTCAAAACAGGCCGCCATGTTTTCGTTACATAGTGCACGGGAACGATAAAAGGTATCAGGCCGGTCTCGAAATCCTGCGTGATTGGCATACAAAATCGCACTGGCCGAAGGAAAGTGGAGGCCCGGAGATGGACGGCTCCAGGCCTCTCATTCCAAGACTAACGGGCAGCAACTAGAGTCGTGCTGCTCCCGTTGAGCCTTGCCTGCTGGAGCTGAGCCCTCTTTTCCCTCTTCGAAGGAGGAACTCTCAGGTTCATTTCCGCAGAGTCGCAGAGAATCTCGCTCAGGAAGTACTGGGTGCCGTACTTTTGGAACAGCAGTTTTCCTCCGTTGGGAGATTTATCGCTGGATTGATTGACAAGACTGAGTGCCGCCTCACCGGGATGATCGTGGTTCTTGATCATGATCACGTGCGATGATTCCGATCTGATCGTGTAGGTACCGGCGGGAAGCACCTTGTCGCCTACTGTAAAGTCGAACGGGACCTTCGCCTGTACTCCGTTGGACTGCGCGAATGACGTGCCGGCCAGGGCAAAATTTGCGATGGCGAGGAGTGCGATTGCTGGGATGCGTTTCATGATAGTGTCTCCTTTCTATGAGGCGTTGAACTCTAATTGCCTTCAATCTGTTAAGCGGAGTCCAGCGCCCAAAAGGGCCACTATTTCGCACCATCGTCTTATTTACCTCCAAGAGTCTTTGGCGGCGCCTCTTACCCAATCGGGGTTGCGAGCGGCGGCCGGAAAGCCTAGCCTATGAGCCATCGAAGACCCCAGCACTACTGGCAGCTCTATCCTCAACTGCGAGCCAACCATTATGCCTGCTGATGATCCCGACATCACGCTTCTGTTGAGGGCGATGAAGAAGGGAGACAAGTCTGCAGCCGAGAAGTTATTGCCGCTCGTATACAACGAACTTCACCGGCTAGCCAAATCCTATATGCAACACGAGCGACCGGACCACACATTGCAGCCGACTGCTCTCATCAATGAAGCGTATCTGCGTCTTGCTCGCGAAGACGTTGATTGGCAGAGTCGCCAGCACTTTATTGGATTCGCGGCAAATGTCATGCGTCACCTGCTGGTCGATCATGCACGAGCACACAACGCCCAGATGCGAGCGGGAGGCCTTGAGCGGGTTGAGATTGAAGAGGGACTCATGATTTCCAGCGAACGATCAAAGGAAGTTATTGCATTGCATGATGCGCTTATCCATCTGGAAGGAGTGGATCCGCGGCAGGCGAAAGTCGTGGAGTTACGCTATTTCGGTGGTTTCTCTGTCGAAGAGATCGGCGAGATCCTGGAGATATCTCCGCGATCCGTGAAGCGGCACTGGGCGTTGGCGAGAATCTGGTTGCTCAAACACATGGAAAAGCCTCTCGTTTCCTAAGGTATTGTGTCGGCCATTTAGGGCCCGTTTAATACGGTCTAAACATTTCTCCCTATGCAGCGCACGAGGGACGGAGCTGGATGTTGCCAGCCTAGATGCCGAAGACGATGATTGCTATAGAGGTTTGACAGTAGAACTGGGACAAAAACACACTACTATCGGGTCGGCCGGGTATTAGAACCGATTAGGGACAGACCAGCCTGAGACTTAGTCCAATATTTTCAGCGGTAATGGGCGATTTGTGGTCGAGATTCGTCAGTCCCACATCTCGCAAAAGACGCGTTTAGTCCCGCAGGGACGGCTGAGGTTGTCCAGGATTGCATCGCGGCCTATTTTCAGCCGTCCCTCTGGGACTGGGTCGTCCTTTAAGATCCCACCCAGGACTAGCGTCCTGGGCTAAGTTCAACCGTCCCTGCGGGACTGAGTTGGAAATGGAGTTCTCACACTCGCTTTTAGCCCCTGCGCTGTTTCTTTGATCAGAATTGTGTTCGCACAAGCATTTCGTGCAGGATGCGCCATGGCAGGGGCAATTCTTTTCTGTCTTTACGGCCCGACTAAAGTCGTGCCCTGATACAAAGCCAAAACACAGCATCCAAAAGGAGCTTCTCTGGTTGAAATGTCAACCGCTTCGCCCTGATTATGTAGAAACTCCAGGGCACTACTAAGGTCGTGTGTTGGGGTGGAACCACTAGACGGCCTTTTTACTCTCCGCGCAGGGCGAGCATAGGATCTGTGCCGGCTGCCCGCCTCGCCGGTAATGCAGAAGAGGCGAGCGCCAACAACAGCATGGCGAGCGCAGAAAGTGTAAGCACAACGGGATCGAAGGGACTGACTCCAAAAAGAAAGGAACGCAATAGGCGGGATGCGGCCAGAGCGCCCAGCAAACCTAGAACACACCCAAAAGCAGCGAGCTTTACGCCGGATGTCAGGACGAGGGCACGTACCCCCGAACGCTGACAGCCAAGCGCCAGGCGAAGCGCCATTTCCTGTTCGCGTAAGGCGACGGAGAAGGCGATGACACTGTAGATGCCGAGGACACTGAGCAGAACGGCAACGATGGCAAAAGATGAGATCAATACTGTGTTGAAACGGCGGGGCGCTTCGCTTCCGGAGATTACGTGCTCCATAGGCTGTACCTGATAGAGCGGTAACTGCGGTTCAAGGTTCCGTACCACAGCGCGCAGCGCATTCTCCATCTGCTCGGGAGCCACACCGGTGCGGAGCACGATAAAGCCATAGTCAGCACTCAATTCCCCAGCTGCGGCAAAGACGCCTTCGCTCTCGACCATCTGGGTCACGGGTTGGTATACCTGTTGCGCCGTCTCCTGGTCGGGCGACCCCAACTTCACGTCGTCGACTTCGCCCACTACAGTCATCCAGGGAGTGGCAGTTTCCGGCATACCTCGGCGTAGCCGTTTTCCAATTGGATCCTGGCCGGGCCAGTAATGCTCCGCCATTTTCCGGTTCACGATGGCGACTAACTGGGAGCCTGTTTTGTCGGACGGAGTGAACCAACGCCCGCGCAGCAGACGGATGCCCAGTGCCTGAAATGGATCTCCCAATACCATCGACATCGAAGCCATGTTCAGGCCTGCGCCTTTTGGCGGAATATAGCCATCCAGCGTAAAAGCGATTTCAAAGTTACGGCCGCTGGCGGGCAACAGCGAAGTGATGCCACCGGCTTTCACGCCCGGCAACTGGCGCAGGTTTCGCAGCAGGCTTTGACTGAATTGGTCGACCGCTGACTGGGTTGCATACTGCCGACGGGGCAGAACATAGACCGCCACAAGCGTATGGTCGGGGCGGAACCCCATATCGACTGTGCGCATTTTCTCGAAACTGCGCATCAACAGGCCGGAGGCGGTGAGCAGCACCAGGGCCACAGCGATTTCGGCAACGACGAGCGCCGAACGCAATCTTGCATGGCCGCCTCCCGAGGTACCCGTACGTCCGCCCGTTTTCAGTGTTTCATTGACGCTCGTTCTGATGGCGGCGAAGGCAGGAGCCAGTCCACAAAGAAAGCCGGTCAGCAGCGCCAGCCCTAGAGCGAAGGCCACGACCGGCCGGTCCAAGCCAATCTCACGAATGCGCGGCAGCGTTTCCGGCAAAAAGCTCACGCCGACACGCAGGGCTATGGCCGCGAGCGCCAGCCCGAGCACGCCGCCGGCGAGACTCAATGCCAGACTTTCAACGATGGCCTGGCGTAGCAAGGTTACCGCGCCGGCACCCAGGGCCAGGCGGACGGCGATTTCTCTTCGCCTGCGGATGGAGCGCACCAGCAGAAGACCCGCCAGGTTGGCGCAGGCAATCAGCAGGACTACGACCACGGCCAACAATAAGGTGCGCACCAACGGGCGGGCCTGTTCGACGATATCCTCTTGCAGCGGCGTCACGGCCGAATGAATGCGAATGCTCCGCATGAAAGCCGGAAAGTTGCGCATGATCTCCTGGGCCACGCGCTCGGCGTCGCTCTGCGCCTGCGCGGCGCTGGTGCCGGGCTTTAGACGGCCTACCATGCGAAAATTCCAGGACGCTGCACTCCCCGCTGTAAATTCTTCCGGTTGAAGACTGAGCGGGACCCAAAGCTCGCTGTGATTTAAATGCCCCGGCACCAGAGGAAACTCGAAATTGCGCGGCATCACGCCGATCACGGTGTAGGGTTTGTGGTCGAGAAGGATCTTGGTTCCGACAATTTTCGCATCGCCCTGGAACCGACTGCGCCACATACCGTAACTGAGCACAACGACTTGCTGGTGCTGGTCGTCTTCCTGCTGGGTGAACAGGCGGCCTAAGAGCGGGGGCACGCCAAGGGCGGTAAAGACCTCACCGGACATGCGCGTCGCATCCAGCGTCACCGGATCGCTGGTTCCGGATAATTCAAAGCCTGTTCTCTGATAGCCGCCGAGGTGGGTAAAACTTTGCGTGTCGCGCATGTAGCTACGGATGCCGGCAGCAGTTACGGTCGAGTGGGTGCAGAAGCGACAATTCGAAGCTTCGAGGATGTCTCCCAGAATGACCAGACGGTCCGGGTTGGGAAAGGGGAGCGGACGCAGCAAGACACCCTCAACAATGGAGAAGATAGCGGTCGTCGAACCGATTCCCAATGCCAGCATCAAAACAGCGGTGGCGGTGAATGCGGGAGACTTGCGGAGTTGGCGCAGGGTATGGCGGATGTCCCGCAGAATCTCGGCCAGCCCTTGATAGGAGCGCTCGTTTCGATGCAGTTGCTTGGCCTGCTCCACATTGCCATAGGCGCGCCTGGCGGCGAGCCGTGCCTCGGCAGGCGCCATACCCTGGCGGAGATAATCGTCTTCTAACAAGGTAAGATGAGCGGCAACCTCTCGTGCCAGGTCGGCTTCGGCCCTGGTGTTGGTAAAGAGCCTGGCAAACCTCAGGAGAAAACGTCTCAGGTGCTTCATGGCTAAACCTCGTCCAGCAGAAGCCGCTCCACCAAGGCAGCCATCTTTCGCCACCTGTGCGTCTCTTCTCCCAAAGCTTTCTGCCCCGCCTTTGTGATTTCGTAGTACTTTGCTTCGCGGTTGTTCTCGGTTTTTCCCCACGTTCCCTTAATCCATCCGTACTGTTCAAGCCGGACTAACGCCGGGTAAAGAGTGCCCTGGTTGAGATTGAGCAGGCGATCGGAAATTTGCTGGAGACGGGTGGCTATTTGATAGGCGTGTTGGGATCCCATGGTGAGAAGGGTGCGTAAGACGATGAGATCAAGGGTTCCCTGCAGTAGCTGGATCGGCTCTCTTTCTTTACTAGGCATGCAAGTGTTGTCTCCCGGAGACAGGATCACTCCATGTTCACTTGTATGTCAAGTGGAACGAGTTTTGCCGATTTCATTTCTGTGTGAGAAGGCGAGGAGAGCGAAAGCAGGCGCCTCCACGGCGTTGCGTTTCGGTCGGGATGACAAAGGGGAGGCGGTCGCTTCCATTGAGAGTAATGGCTGCGCAGAAGGGAGCGGAGGCCCCCTTTTCATCCCCTTGGGTGGGGCCGAAGAGCGTGTGTGAGAATCCACCATTCACCGAAGACCCATGGGCTCTCCGGCCGGGATGAACCCCAGCGCCTCACCGTCAAGTCTGCTGCTGTCGTGGCGGATTGACGTCAAAGGGGGTATCTCACATCTCGCGAAAAAAGTGCGAGATGTGAGATACCCCTCAATTTGTCGCCGGGAGAGATCCCAAGGGACCGGCGGGCTCAGTTGATGGTGATGGTTACGGCTTTAGCGGTCGAAGCCGCATAGTTACCCTGCGCCGCATAGCTAACGACGATGGTGTAGGTACCCTTCGGCACGTTTGTAAGGGTGTAGCCGGCGGATTGGTTCACCAGCGCCACCGTATTCGGGGTGCCGTTGACGGTAAAGACCACGTTGCCTGTGGGCTGCGCACTCGTGCCTGAGGATATGCTGGCCCCGCATACAATGTTCCCACCCGGCGTCCCTCCGTTGCTGCTGTAGCAGTAAGAGGTGAGCGTGGTTGGCGCCGGAGCTACGGTCACAATCACCGGCAGAGAGGTGGCAGTCGCGTATTCTCCGTTTCCAGAGTAGACCGCCGTCAAGGTGTGCGTGCCCGCCGACAAGGTGCCGTAGGGAATGTAGTAGTAGGCCTCACCGTTTCCTTGCAGGGTCACGGGCTGGGTGGTCAATAAGGTGGTCCCATCATAAATTTGCACGGTGCCCGTCGGCACTCCGAAGTTGCCGGAGACGAGGGCGTCCGCATTCGTGCCCTGATCATAAGTCAGCATCGTCGTCACATCTTCCAGAGTCACCGTCACGGTTGCCTTGGTGCTGGTGCCCGACGCGCTGACATAATTACTCGCGGTTGTCGCTGAATTTACGTAAAAGCTGAACAGTGCGGTCGTGCTCCCCAACTGATCGGGTTGGTAGGTGAAACTGATCTTGCATTGCTGTTGCGGGGCAATCCCGCCGGAACACACGGGCGTAGCAGCCGAGAACCCTGCCGTATCCCCCGTTTCCGTGTATTGAGGAGTGAAGTTGGCAGTGATATTACCAACGTTCAAGGCAGTGACGGTCCCGTTCTGGCTGGATCCCAATGGAATGGGGCCGAACGAAATGTTTGCCGTCTTGGTCTGTAGCGTGACCACCTGAGTGACCGGCGAACTTGGGGTGTATCCAATATCGGTGAGGGTGATCTCCTGGCCGCTCGGCCATATGAGCATGCCGCTGCCAGTAGCGATGGTGATGGTTTGCGGGAGCAGCGCCGCCGTCCCGAAGCTCGGCGCTCCCGTCGTAGCCGCCAACGTTACCGGAATGGTCAGGACGCGAGCATTGTATCCATCGAGGACATAGAGATTTAACGCCGGGTCGAAGCCGAGAGCGGCCGGCTCGCTTAACGTGTATGAGCCGGTCGAGATATAACTGGGCGTCCCAGTGTTGGCTGGAACCACAACCAGGTCCCCAAAGTTGGCTTGCCCATCACCACCGTCCGCGATATACAGGTTGCCGGCAGTGTCGGTGGTGAGACCCTGGGGGAAAATTACCGGCGCCCCAGAGATGGTGTAATTCTTCTTGGTCGCGGCGCCGCCGCCTACGGGAACTTTCACCACGAACCCCGGGTTGGCCGCGGTAGCACTGGATCCATACGGACCCGTATCGCCGATGTAGAGATTTCCGCTGGGGTCAAAGGCCAGGGCTAAGGGATGGTAGAGGGTTACACCGCCGGGGATGGTCAGCTTAGTGACGCTGGACCGGTTTGCGGCAGGAGCGATGTAAACGGCGCCCAGATTGTAGTCGGCAATATACAGGTCCCCGGCCGCGTCGAGTGCAAGGGCGCTGGGAGCCACGAAGGTGGACCCACCAATTTTGGTTGGCGTACCTGAAGGTTGCGGGTAGTCCCAGACGGCGCCGTTGAAGGTGTAGGTACCGCCAACATCTTGCCCGCCCTCGTCGGCGATAAACAAATCGCTGCCGCTGCCGGTGACCACGACCGCTTGCGGCTCAAGCAGGGACGGGTTGGGAGAGGACTGAGAGAGATAGCTTAGGGTCCCGGGATAAAATGCCACAATCGCCGCTTGTGACTGGCCGAAGCTGTTGATTGCACCGAGGACGTCGGCCCCATCATTGGAAAGCGCGACTACGCCCTTTTGCAGTCCTGATGTGGCCAGCCCGTAGTTGACGTGAAATTGCTCCTGGCAGGTATAGCCGGCCCTGATGCTGGCTGCGATGCATCCGTTGTTGTCAAAAGAAAATTTGCTGGTGTTATCACCCAGCATCCTCTGATAAAAGCGGGTGGTGGAAGCCGGGGCATTGAAGGAATAGTTCAACGTGACGGTAGAACTTTTGCTGCCCGCGGCGACGTCGCCAAAGTTGATGGCATTGCCGTCGTAGACAAATTCAGTCAGATCCTGTTGCGAGTGGTCGGTGATGTAGAGGTCGCCGGAAGAGGCGACAGCCATGCCGGCGGGCGAGCCCAACCCGGAAACAGGGACCAGAAAGGCAGTGGAAGGCTTATCGGGATTTAACTCCACCAGGCGCTTGTTGGACGCATCCAGTACAAAGAGATTTCCAGCGCCATCCAGACCCAGGCCGGTTGGCCGGGAGGCTGCATGATCGGCAGCGAAGTCGAACCTTATACCGGCAAAACCGGTAAGAAGGGGCGTTTCCTTCCCCTGTCCGTAAACGGCATTGGTGGTGGCGTCGGTGAAATAAAGCGATGACGCGGAGACCGCAATACCGGTGGGCGCCAAGGGGCTGACGCTGGCCTTGCTGGCAGCGGAGGTGGCTCCGGGGGCAAACTCGACAATCTCCTTAAGCCCGGCATCCGCCACCCAAAGATCTCCTGATGCATCCACGGTCAAGGCGCTCGGCGTCTGTGCTGGAGAGTAGATGAGTTGGGTGAAGACAGGCGAAGCCGATTCCGGGTTGGTGACGCGGTATAAGACCTTTTTCACTGCATCGGAGAAATAGAGCGTTCCATCCGGCCCAACCGCAACCGCATTGGGATCGCTAAGGCCGTCTGACGGGATGAGGAAGGTTGCGGTTCCGCCGATTTTTGCCGGGTTGGTAGCCGGACTTTCGTTGATTGCGCCCTGGGTTGCTATCTCGACGATGCGGCTATTTGATGAATCTGCGACATAGAGTGTTCCGTCAGGAGCGATGGCGACTCCGGACGGATTCGAGAGGCTGACCGGCGAGCCAGAATCGGTTAGGGCAAAGCCAATCTGGGCGTCCACGACTACGCTTGGGACCGAGGTGACCTGGGCTTCGCTCAGCGGGAGAACGAGGAGCAGACTGAACGCAGAGAGAACAATCCTGGTCGCGCGAAAGAAAGGCGTGGCACTTGACATGAAGGTAATCCTCAACAAACCACCAGCAAAGCTTCAGTGAGTGTCTACGTTCCAGAGGCTGCGGTAAGCGCTGCAGCACGGCTGATCCAGGTTAACGACTTGTCTATTATTGGAGACATCGCCCCTCCTGGGAAGTATCTAAAAGTAGACGCGACACGGCGGGCAGGCCCACGGGGGCTTGAAATGATGATATGGATGTGATTTCAATGCTAGTTTATATCAGTAATAGTTCCATAAAGGCCGGGTGCGCCGCGGCTCAAATCTCGACTGGATGGTTGGGGGGCCAGCCCCTATTTTCACAACTTACGGCACGACTGAAGTTGTGCCCTGATACAAAACATCTCCGGCTGAAGAACAGCACCGAGTTTTTGCTCAGAAGAGCCATTAAGAAAGCTACGTTCCAGCCGACACTGGCGTGCGACTTTAATATCAGGTAAGAGATGGCATGGTTACCAAAGTTCCGTGGACATTGCAACTTACGTTTGTTAGTTCTCTACAAGCGCTTCATACAATTTGTTAGAACACTGGCTTTACCTTGTAACACGGATTTAGATTCTGCCCTCAGCGTTCCCGGAACCCCCCAGCCCCCGTAACTTCCCCTCGGCAGACGGTAGAAACTATGGTTGTTCCACTTCAACCATCCCTCGATGCGGGGTAGTTTGTGAGTACGTTTACCGGTTCTAATGCGGGCCTCATCTCGATCAACACACAACTTCGCAATACGCATGGCATCGACACCCTGGATCCCGGAGGTTCCGGCCCGATGCGCGGCCTCGCGGAGCGGATCGGCCGCGACCTGGTTTCGAACGCACACCTGGTGAGCCTTGGTGGCGCTCACGAGCGCGAAGTGTGGATCAGCCGAGCTGCGATTGCCCTGCGTATGCTGACCACGCGACCGTTTTGCCGTTTGCGTGATGTAGCCGAGGCTTGCCGGTGTAACTACGATGAAGCAATCAGGCTGCTCGCAGCAATCAACCGCAATCGCGAGACGGCAATGTTTCTCGGCAAATTCAGCGGGGATGCTCCCTATCGCCGCAGTACGATCCAGCCGATCACCGAGTCCGGTGCCGTCAAGGCCTTTCTCGAGGGGAACTATCGTTATCCATTTACGGTGGGGATTTATCCCGCCGTCTCATGCACCTTATCGTGCACCTTCTGTGCTCGCGCCCGTGGAGAACAGTACAAACAGGAAGATATCGCTCCGGGCAATGAGTTATTCCGGCAACTATTCGCCCAGGCACCGCGCGATCTACCGCGCAGATTCTACTTATCCGGAGGTCTTGAGCCGCTTACCAATCCCGAGCTCGCCGAGTTGGTTCGCTTTGCCGCCGGCTTTGGCCATCGCATGCAGCTCTACACCAACGGCATGATGTTGACCCCGCGCTTCCTGGCCAAGAATGAGGGCCTGTGGCATCTCGACACGCTGCGCATCTCCTTCTATGGAGCGGATGACGAAACTGCCCAGCTCACTACCTCGCGTGCCGGGCTGGCTACGCGGGTGATCGCGAACGCCAAGGACCTAGTGCGCCTGAAGGCGAAACGTGGTTCGACGCTCCGCATCGGCTTTCATCACGTAGTGCAGAGCGGACAAATCACGCACCTGCGAAGGATTGCGCAGGCGTTGGTTTCGATCGCCGACCAGTCGCCCGACCGGAGGGGAATCAATTTTCTGACTCTGCGCGAAAATCACGCCGCTTCCGGCAAGGCTGCCATCAGTGGCGACGAACGGGAACGGTTGCGCGATGAACTTATAGACCTGCAGAGCTTCTTCGTGGAAGAAGGCATGAAGGAGTTCGAGGTAGATCTGGGCGACGGGATGCGTGGACTTGTGGAGGGCGCGGAGACAGCGCCAGTGCGGCGCGTGACTCACTCCGACATTCTGGGACGGGGTTATCCGCAGATTTCCGTGGTGGTCGACTTGCTGGGTGATGTTTATCTCTATCGCGAAGCTGCGTTCATCGGCCGGGCCGGAGCTGATCGCTACATCATCGGCCGCCTCACACCCGAGCTAGGCCTGGCCGAGCTGCTGCAACAATACCTGGCCGACCGCGATCGCTTCGTGGTGCCCCGCGCTGGAGACGAAATCTTCCTGGACGCCTTCGACCATGCGGTCACCGCGTACCTGCGGCAGGCAAGCGACGATCTCCACTTCGGCTCCAACCTCTCCGGCGTTTCCGTCCCCGCAGCCTCTTATCGATCTCCGGCTAACCTCTGGAGGTGAGCAGGTGGGAAACGCCCGAGTCCAGAGTGGCCTGCTAGAGCAGTTTCGCAATTACTGTGGACTGAAAAAGATCGCGAGGAGTGGTTTTCCTTGAGAGAAAACCACGAAAAGGTCTGTCGCTCCCCGGATTTCCTGCGACGCAGCACTGGCCGAGAACAATTACGTGCGACTTTCTTAACGGAAAGTCGCATGGAGTTCCCCGGTTCCACCAACCTCTACAGGAAATCCGGGTTCGGTCTACACCAATTGCGAAACTGCTAATCCCAGCCACCAAGCTCAAGCGCCACCGACATGCAGGCGTCGCGCAATTGATCGGCGTGGGCGCGATTCTCCAGGGCCCGCGCCACCACCATGCCGCCGACGCACAAAGCGGCAATGGCCTGTGCCCTGGTGCAGCGAGTGCGGCGGCTCTGCTTCAGGCTGCGCTCGAGAACGCTGACCATCGCGCTGAACACGGTTTCGAAAGCCCGCCTCGCGCTCTTTCCGCTACGCGTCACGTCAGTCGGTAACGCAGCCATGGGGCAGGAATTCTCTACATCTTCGAAGTGCTGGCGAGAGAGATAGGCGCGCACCACCTGGGGCCCTACGTCCATTGACGACAAATCTACCTCCACACCTTCCCAACAATTCTTCCATTCCGGGTCAGTGAAGAAGCACCCCAGCACTTCGGCGTATAGATCGCTTTTGCTCTCGAAGTAGCTGTAGAAGCCGCCGCGAGTGAGACCCGCGCCGGACATGATCTGATCGACGGAGACGCTTTCAAAGCCGTGCCGGTTAAACAGCTTGCGTGCGCTCTGAACGATCTTTCCTTTTACCTCGGCGCGATGACCAGTGGGATAGGGCATAAGTTCTCCAGGTTTTGGTGAGCCGAAGTATGGCGCGAGCCATCTTCGGTCGTCCAGCAAAATATGATCTTGAACATAACTTAGCCGCGTGATTCCATGCATTGACGCAGGAATATGAGGAGGGGTGCGATGACGGAAAGAACGAGGCCGACGCGGCGGCAGGTAGTCACCAGTATGGGGATAGGTCTTTGCAGTATGGCATCGGTCTGCCATGCAATTGCGGAAGGTCTGCCGCAGACCATGCAGGAAAAGCCGGCAACCGCGGCCAATCGAACGCGCACATCCCTGCACGAGGATATTGAGATTAAGTCGGACCCTCAGCGCATCTACGAGGTGCTTCTGGATGCAAAGCAGTTCGCGGGGTTCACGGGCCAGCCGACCGAAATCGACCCCAAACCGGGGGGAGCGTTTTCCCTGTTCGGAGGACAGATCGTTGGACGAAATATCGAGTTAGTCCCAAATCAGCGGATCGTGCAGGCGTGGCGGCCCGCTCATTGGGACCCTGGCATCTACTCGATTGCTGAGTTTCAACTCAAACCCCAGGGCTCCGGCACCCTCGTCGTCCTGGACCATAAGGGTTTTCCTGAAGGCGACTTCGATCAATTAGAGTCGGGGTGGCATGCGCATTATTGGGAACCGCTGAAGAAATACCTTGCCCAGGCTTAGCTCTGCGATAGAAAACGTCTCGGAATTATGCTGAAGGAGCAGCGGGGGCAGGAAAACGGCGAGCCGTTGAGGTTGACGGGGTGTGCAAGCGATGCCTGTACACCCCGCATCCATCTTCGCTTGTAGAAACTTGTGCTACCGCGCGGAGGCCCTAGAAGCATCGATCGCGAGGCTCAACTCGCGCTCCGCAGCACGGAGGTGCTCCTCGGCTTTGGCGCCGTGGCCCATCATGTCGTAGTGGTTTGCTGCACGTGCATGCTCCATCTCATTGATGGATTCAATGACATGCTTGTGAACAGCGTCAAGATCGTGCCAATCGTGGACCTGTGCAGATAACACCGCACCTGCCGCAAACGCCGATGCCAGAGCAATAGTTGAAACAATTTTCTTCATATTCGGTTTTCTCCGTTCAAAGTATGGTTTTCCGTCCGATTGGACAAAATGACACGAATGGGGGATATTGGCGCCTGGCGTTTTGCTTCTTGGTACTCACGGCGCCGCGGCGAAGCCATTCAACCGACTCAGTGCCCGAAGGCTTCGAATGCACCAGATTCGTTGGTTCGATCTTCCGCGTTGCTTCGGGGCGGCCTCTTCTTGGCCGAGCTGAGATACGGCGGGAACTATTCCCCGGGGCCGCCGTCCGCAGATGATCACAATTTGTGGATTTCTTCTCCTTTTGTTCGCCTATACTGGCTCCATGTTTCAAGCACCCGCACCCGGCCGTGGTCTGGTAGTCCGGTGCAAGAGATGCGGGCAGAACATCCCTGCCCCGGTTGAAACCATGCCCGCTCAGCCAATCGCTGCAAAGTGTCCTTTGTGTGCGGAATACCGGCGATATCTGCCCTCCGAGGTCTTTCAAGGCAGGCTGTCTCACCTGCTCATTAAGAAACCGGTCCGTACAGCCGACGGCCGACCGAGATAGATGAGTGAAGACAGCGAAATCCGTGGAACTTTGATCTCCGCGGCGACGTATCTGTCGGTACCTCCAGGCTGGAAAGGACCTCTATGTCGCTGCCTACGCGCTTTTTCCGGGGGTTACCGGTCATTGTTGTGCTCGCGGCCGCCATCCTGTTCGGCGATTGCGCGGCTACCCTGGCGCAGAATTCGGACGTCAATCTCGCGCTCCATGCCAACTCCCACGCCAGCGCAGCCAACATCGGCCTGCCCGCTTATCCGGGCGCAACGTTATACAAAGATACCGACAACGACTCCGCAGCCGACCTCGGCCTAACCATCGGCAACTTTCACTTCAGCTTGATGGCCGTAAATTACGTGACCAGCGACTCTCCCGCACAGGTTTTGGCCTTCTATCGGAAACCCCTTTCACGCTACGGCGAGGTGCTGGAGTGCAACCAAGGCAAACCTGTCGGCGCCCTTACCGTCACTCGCAGCGGACTTACCTGCTGGCACGTACAAGTTGGTGGCAACACGAACTCTTCGACGGATCACGAAATTCGCGCCGGCTCTACTAATCGGTACCGCATCGTGGGGATTGATGATTCTCAACCTGGATCCACGCGCTTTGGCCTCGTCTACCTCGAGCTGCCCAACGACGGCGACAAAACAACGAGGTAATTTTTTCTTTGCGCCGGATGTAAGAGGCATGGTGCGCGTCGCCGTATACGCTCCCACCGCGGACGAAATCCCTCCCCTAATATAGTAATAGTGACAGTTCTCTGTTCCTTGCGCGGCCGCTAAGGGGCTGGATGCTTTGGGCGGTTCGTTGCCGGCATCGGGTTTTGTTACTATCTCGAAGAATGCAACTTGATCCTGAAGACATCGCAGAAGGATACAGCAAGATGGTTGAGGCCGAATTGCTGGAGCTGGCCCAGTCGTATGATTCGCTTACCGACGCTGCTCAGGCAGCGCTCCGGGCGGAGTTTGCTCGCCGTGATCTCGAGCCGCCGATCATCGAGGACGCGGACGATCCGCCAGAACGGCGCGACCTGGTCACCCTGTGCCGATACCGCGATCTATCTGAGGCTATTGTGGCTCGCACCTTTCTTGAGTCCGCCGGCATTTACGTGTTTCTTCGGGACGAAAACCTTGTCCGGCTCGATTGGCAGGTGTCGAATCTTATCGGCGGCATTCGCCTTCAGGTGGAAGCTAAAGACGAGGCGGGAGCCGCCGAGCTGTTGCGCCAGTCAATTCCCGCGGTCATCCCGTTCGATGCTGAGGACGACTTCCTGCAACCTCACTGTCCGAAATGTGGCTCCATAGATATAACTTTCCAAGGCTCCTCCCGCGGCGCCGCGCTTGCGTCTCTTTCTGTTCTCGCACTGCCGCTTCCGCTCGGCCGCGAGAGTTGGCTTTGCAACTCATGCGAAGCCCGGTGGGAGGACACCGAAGATGGTTCGGCCTGATCGCTGCCACCAGGCGACGGGTGGAACGGTAGAATAGGACATGGGTCGGCGACACTCCTATACAGCCACAATCAGGTGGACAGGAAATACCGGCACAGGAACCAGCGGATACAGGGACTACCAACGCTCCTATGAGATTTCCGCGCCCGCAAAATCGACCATCGCCGGTTCCTCGGACCCGGCCTTTCGAGGCGACCGGACGCGATGGAACCCGGAGGATCTTCTGGTCGCGTCCCTCTCCGCATGCCACCAGCTATGGTATCTACATCTTTGCGCGGAAGCCGGAGTCGTGGTCGATGCTTACGTGGATGAGGCAGTGGGCGTGATGGAGGAGTCAGGCGACGGCGGCGGCGAGTTTATACAGGTGATTCTGCGGCCCAGGGTCAGCCTGGCATCCGGTAGCGATAAGACCAAGGCACACGCTCTGCACCGTGAGGCCCACGCCAAATGTTTTATTGCGCGCTCGGTGAATTTTCCGGTGACCTGCGAAGCTGTTATCGATTAGCCAACCGTCTTATCGGGACTGGTTGAGGTTCACGAATTGTTCCCAGGACCGCGTCCCATAAGCGCTAAGTTGTTTGGGATATTCTTCGTGAAAACTCCCACAAAATCGTCATCCTGAGCGGAGCGCGTCACAGATTTATCGCCTGACACAGCGCTTGGCGGCGCGGAGTCGAAGGACCCCGAAGGTGCTTATCTTACCCAAGCTGCTCGGAGCTTTTCGACCACCGAAGTCCGAGAACGGGATCTTCTTGCGCCTGTATGGCTGCCGAGAATGTAGATGTCGCCGCCGACCATAGCAAGATGCTGGCAGTTCTTGTTTCGGCTCAGGGAAAGACCGTGGCGGGTCCGCCAGGTGCGGGCTTCGGTGGTTGAAAAGCTCCGAGCAGCTTGGGTAAGATAAGCACCTTCGGGGTCCTTCGACTCCGCGCCGCCAAGCGCTGTGTCAGGCGATAAATCTGTGACGCGCTTCGCTCAGGATGACGTTTTTGTGGTGAGTTGGAGATGCAAAAAACAAATCCTGCGCCAGGGTCCGTTTTTTGTGCTTCAACTTACGCAGGTGTCGCTGTCCGTGGCTTGAAATAGCGGGGCGAGGGCGGGCTTCATTACCTTTCCCATGGCGTTGCGGGGAAGCGTGTCAAGCAGCAGAAGGCGCGAAGGCAGTTTGTAAGGCGCCAACAATCCCCTGGCCCAGGTGCGCAGGGATTGCAGATCGAGGGCATAGCCGTCGTTGAGCACCACGGCCGCAGCTACCCTCTCTCCCCACTCTGCGTCGGCTGTCCCGACAACGGAACACTCGGCAATTGCGGGGTGCTGGCGTAGTGCTTCTTCAATCTCCAGGGCGGATACTTTGTGGCCGCCGGTCTTGAGTATGTCGATGTTGGTCCGACCGAGAATGCGATAGATACCGTTCTCGATCACCGCGGTATCGCCGGTGATAAACCAGCCGTTGCGGAAGGCTTCGCGTGGTCGCGTCCGGTTTGGCCCAATACTCCGCGAACACCGCTGGACCGCGGACTTCAATCCCGCCCGGTGTGCCCGGCACTACCGGGTCGCCGCCAGCTTCCACCAGTTGCACCTCGACGCCCGGCAAGGGCGTGCCTACGCTTCCCGGCACGCGTTCGCCGCGCAACGGGTTCGACAGCGCCATGCCAATCTCGGTCATCCCGTAGCGCTCCAACAGCGTGTGGCCGCTGATTTCCCTCCATCGCTCGAGCGTGCTCACCGGCAGGGCTGACGAGCCAGACACCATCAAGCGCAATGTGGAACACGCGTGGGTCAACTGCGCACGCCGCTGGGGTAAAGCCGCATCCCAGGCGGCGATGAGCTTCGAGTACACCGTCGGCACGGCCATGAACAGAGTGAGTCCGCCGCCGGCGATACGGTCCCACACGGCAACCGCATCGAAGCACTGCAGCATGTCGCAGGTTGCGCCCGACCACAATGCGCAACCAACAACGTTGATGATTCCGTGTACGTGGTGCAGCGGCAGGCACAACAAAATGCGGTCGTTGGTTGACCATTCCCAGGCTTCCACCAGGCTCTTGATTTGGGCCGCGATGTTGGCGTGGGTCGTGACCACACCTTTCGGCCTGCTGGTCGTGCCGCTGGTGTAGAGAATCATGGCGCGGCGCTCGATGGGGATTTCTGGTAGTGGGGCCTGCGGATACTCGAGAAGCTCAAGATACGGAAGCGCGCACACTCCACGAGCTACGGCGATAGGCTCAAGAAGAGTAGCCGCTCCAGTATCGAATACGAGTCGTGATGCCCCGGTGTCGTCAATGATGTATTCCAACTCCGGCCGGGTCGCGTTTAGCGGCAGCGGGACGGCCACGCCACCCGCGCGCCAGATGCCCCACTGCGTCGCAACCCAGGGAAAGCCCGGCGTCACTAGAAATGCCACTCGCGCTTCCTGCAAGTCTTCATGACCGGCGAGGAGCGCCGCCGCCACGCTTGCGGATGCTTGCAGCAAATCGTCGTAGGTGAAGGTTCCCTGCGCATCGACGATGCTGGTGCGTGGCCCATAGGATTGGCCACGAGCCATGAGGGGAAGACTGGTTTGACTGACCACAGGCAGACTCTACGGCCTCTCCGGCGACATTGTCCAACCAACTAGTTGGCTGCCAGTATCAACGCTGCGGCGAGCGCCGCAGTTTTGTGATCCTTGGTCCAGGGTGGCCCGATTTCACTTCCGAGGCTGGAGATTTTGCCCTGCATCCGGGATGCCGCATTCCCAAATGCCGCCTTCGCCCGCTCATCGAGGTCTCGCTCTCGAATCGCCGTGACCGGAATATGTTGGCTTTCGAAAGCTTTGCTGGCGGCGTGACGAAAGAATTCGCCTTCCGCACTGTGGATCAGGGGGTGCGCGGCGAGAATTTTCTCGAGCGCGGGCAGCGGGCGGCCGGAGGCCAATAAGACCGCGGCGCCCACGATCCGATAGTGGCGCCGGTTTAGTTCTGTAACGAGTTCCGCAATGGCCGCTGCCGCCAGGCGCAATGAGGACGCTGTGCAGCGCGAGATGTGCTTCTCCTGCTCCGGGAGTTCGAGGCTGGCTGCGAAGTGATAGGGCTGAATGGCGCCGGGGATTTCCGGATCCGCGGTGACGATGCGACGCCGGGCTAGCATTTCGACCGGGTCTGCGGAAACAGCGACCAGCACTCCCCAGCCGGAATGCATTTGGACACCTAGGGCTGCCGGCTTCATGACTACTTGAGGATCGCCTGGGGCGACCGCTTCATGAATTCTGTCAGCTTGTCATGGGGAAGAGCTTCGATGGTATGTCCATCCACCCCAGTCATGGTTTGGGCCGCAACCATGGCGTTAACGATCGCCTCTTCTGTAGCTTCTACGGTGGCCTGAAACAAGGGGCTGATGCGCTCGTTCGAAACGGTGAGCACAGAATTGGGACCAGGTTCTTTGTTGGCGCCGCGATTGGCGGTAGAGAAAGCGATGAAAATATCGCCGGAGGAATTTCCGGAACTGGAGCCGGTGCGGGCCAGGCCCATGGTTGCGCGACGGGCGAGCCGCTTTAATTGCGTGGGCAAGAGCGGGGCGTCTGTCGCCACCACGATAATGATGGACCCGACATCGCCCCTCACCTCGGGCTCCAGCATTGCTTTACCTGGGGCCACGGGAATGAGCTTACCGATGGGCACGCCAGCGATGGTGAGTTGCGGGCGCCGGCCGCAGTTGCATTGCACCAGCACTCCGACCGTGTAGCCGCCGGCGTCGGCGGAAAGTACACGGGAGGCGGTTCCGTCTCCACCTTTGAACCCGTAGCAGACCATGCCGGTCCCTCCACCTACGTTTCCTTCAGGAACAGGGCCACCTTTGGCGTTATCGAGCGCAGCGAAGACGTCCGCCTGCTTGACATGGAACCCATTGATGTCGTTCAGGGACCCATCCCATGTTTCGGCAACCACCGGCAGCGACCAGGGCTGCAAGGTAATGCGACCATTTTGCACGAACCAGGCGATGATGGAGTCGCGCACCAGGCCGACCGAGTGGGTGTTGGTAATTCCGATGGGGCCTTCGAGGAAACCAGATTCTTCCACCCAGGTGGTGCCGGTCATTTCGCCATTCCCGTTTTGTGAGAACCATCCGGCGTAGACCGGATCTCCATCGGCGCGGCCCCGGGGAAAGATCACGGTCACACCGGTGCGGACAGGACCCTGGCCAACGATCAGCTTACCTTCGCCGCGAATCAGGGTGGTGTCGCCTACTTCCACTCCTTTGACGTCCGTGATTGCATTCAGAGGACCAGGCGTGCCGTCGAATGGTACGCCGAGTGCCCGGGCACGGGGCACCGATTGAGCAGATCCTGTCACGCAAACCATGAACAATGGTAGAAGAAGGCGCAATTTCATGCGCGAAGTCTAACACGGGGTGATTGGTTGTCAAGGTTATGTAAGGGCTGAATCCCGTACCCTTCACCCGTACCTTTCATCGGAGTTCCAGTTCCAGCCCTTTGCCATCGTCGGTCACATTAAGAGAGACGCCCTGAGGAAGCTTTTCCATCGCGATCGGCGTGGGGTTGCCTTTGATCAGGACCTGGTTTTGTTTTGGTGTCCAGCCGAAGATTTCGGCGTGAATTTGCTTCCACCAGGCCGCGTAGGGCCCCTGGTGCGCGCCGATCGAAAGCTCCAGACCATCTGGGGTGACCTTGCAGGTGAAGTGCATGCGCAAGAAGTCGCCACGCTCGAAGGCGTAGGATTTGCCGTCGTCCAGATATAGGTCTCCGCTGCAGGAGTTCCCTGCGTAAATGCGCAGTGTGAGCGGACCGTCCGGTGTTTCACTCGTGCTTTGTACCAAGGGTTCCATGGGCAGGACTGAGCCGGCGCGGACGAAGACGGGCAGCTCTGCCAGTTCGGGCTGGATTTCGATGACCGGTCGCGCTACCTTCGCACCCGTCCAATAGTTGTACCAGTCGCGCGAGGGAAACTCGACGGTGTAGGCATCCGGTGCTTCGGGATAGGGTGACGGGGCGATCAGCAGGTCGGGGCCGAGCATGAACTCCGCTGCAGCAGCCGGATCGACATCGATGGGATGACCGTCCGCCATGGCGTCGGGAAACTCGAGAAAGAGCGGCCGCAGCATGGGCAGCCCGGTACGCGAACTCTCTTCCGCAAGCTGATAGAGATACGGCATCAGGCGGTAGCGCTCCTCGATATAGCGGCGACGGATCGCCTCCTGCTCGGGACCTCCGACCCATGGCTCCTGATCACCCGTGCCCTTCTCGGTGTGGTCGCGGTCAATGGGCTGGAATGCCGCCACCTCCAGCCACTTAGTCAGCAGCTCGGCGCCCGCCGTTCCGGCAAAGCCGCCAACATCGGCGCCACTTAACCCGAAGCCGCTCAGACCAAGGTTTTCAAGCATCGGCGTGGCCAGGCGCAGATGGTTCCAGGTGCTGCTGTTGTCACCCGTCCACGTCGCTCCGTATCTCTGGCCACCCGCATAGGAGGCGCGCGTAAGCACCATGGGGCGCAGATCGGGATTGAGTTTCTTCAGACCCTCGAAGGTCGCGCGCGCGTTTTGCATGCCGTAGACGTTGTGTATCTCCGCGTGGGTCGCCGTGCGCTTTGCGAAGCCGGGCTCGTCGATCCGATGAATGACATCCAGAGGCATGGTCCCCGAGACCGTATGGAAGACCGACGGCTCGTTCATGTCATCCCAAAAGCCGGAAACGCCCTGCCGGTAAAGGTCCTGGTACAAAGTGCCAAACCAGTGCCGAGTTTGTTGGCGGGTAAAGTCTGGAAAGACGCTCGGGCCAGGCCATACCTGACCAACATAGACCGAGCCGTCGGGATTCTTCACGAATTGATCGGCGGCCATTCCGCTATCGTATGGCAGATATTTCTGGTTGGGAGCAGCGGCAATATGTAGATCAGTGATGGTTACCACATGAAAGTTTTCCGCTTTGAGCTGGCCCAACATGCCGGGAAAATCCGGGAACTTTTTGCAGTCGACGGCGAAGGGAAAATTCTTGTCCTGAAAGTCGATGTCCAGATAGATGGCATCGGCAGGTATTTTGTCCGCCCGGAGACGATCGGCGATTTCAAGCACTCTCGACTGCGGATAGTAGCTGTAGCGGGATTGCTGGAAACCGAGCGTCCACATCGGGGGGAGAGGCGGTTTGCCAGTAAGCCACGCATACGATTCGAGGACCTGCCTGGGGGAGGGCCCGTATACGAAGTAATAATTCAATGGACCGTCCGCCGCACCAAAGGAGTAGACGCCCGGCTCCGTCTTTCCGAAATCGAAGCTGCTGCGCCATGTATTGTCGAGCAATAGACCCATGGCGCGTCCCGCGCGGAAGGTCATGAAGAAGGGAATGCTTTTGTAGAGCGGGTCGGTCGACTCCTGGAAACGGTACGCATCGGTGTTCCAAAGACTGAAGGCCTGGTTGCGCCGATCGAGCGGGCCGGTCTTGTCGCCGAGGCCGAAGTAATGCTCATCGACCGGCATGGTCTTGTAAACGCGGAATGCCGGTCCATCAAATTGAGATCGGCGGGCATCCTCATTCAGCACGTTGCCGGCGCGATCGAAGATGGTCATGCGCAGCGTTTTGCGGTCGACCACGACACGAAGCAGGTTGGTGCGGAACCCGACAGCGGCGGGAGTGATCTCCGGCGTGACCATCGCAGAGCTGGTTCTCGCGTCAGGCAGCACCGCCCAGGATGCGTCTTCGGGCAGTCCACCGCTGCGCACGATGCGCACGCGTAGCAGATCGTCGCGCAGCGCCGTGATCTGCTCATGCACGTCCACGGCGCGAATATCGATTCCATTGGGGAGCGACGCAAATCGAATCGCAGCTCTGGGCTGGGCCAAAGAAGCGAACGAGCAACACACCACAATCAGGGGCCATGAGCTGCGGATTCTCATTCTTGAATGGAGTCGTCCTTTTTCTAGTTTTTGCTTCAGGGTGTTGGCTGGCTGGAATCCTGGAGCGCGGTGACCGCTCCCTTTTGCCTTTGCTGTTCCAACACCTTCACTTGCTGCATGGCTGCATCCGCCTTTTGGATGTCGCCGGTTTTTCGATACATGCGCGCAAGCCTGTAATAGGTGCTGCCGTCGTGATCGGCGGTAAGGCCCATCTGGAGTTGAGCGATCGCATCCTGGGTTCGTCCCGTCTCGGCATAGACTGTGCCTAAGAGCGCGTGCACGTGCGGCAGCATCTGTGGTTTCGCTGCCAGCCCCTTCTGCAGGAACGGCTCGGCACCCGCAAAGTCGTGGCGCGCGATCAGAGCCTCCCCCATGAGCAGATTTAATTCCGGGTCGCCTGGGTTTGCGGCCAGCGCAGTCGTTGCGGTCGCGATGGCGGCGTCGATGTTCGCATCGCCGAAATAGGCGTAGGCCAGGCCCAGCAGCGCGGCATGATCGGCGGGAGAGATGTCTAACGCCAGCTTGTATTGCGTTTGCGCATCGTCATATCTCTGCCGTTGCCGGTACATATCCCCGAGCAGGACGTGACTTGGGGCGGAGTTGGGCGCCAGTTGTTCGAAATGCGCCAAGGATTGAAGCGCTAAAGCCTGGTTCGCTTTGATGGACCAATAGAGACTGCCCATCGCGTGAGACTGCCGGCTTGCACTCAACGCGAGCGCGTAATCGCCAGAGTCATAGGCGCAAGCGGAAAGACGGAGCAATTCAGTTTCGCTTCGCTGCGGAAGATTCTGCTTGAGTGTTGAAACGCATCCCGCGTTTGTTGGATTTGCATTTCGCACCGCAGTCAATGACTGATACATAGCGGCGTCTATTCGCCCAGAGGCGTGCTCCTGCTCCAAAAACCCGGTAATACCGCACGCTCCGCTCTCTTGCTTGAATTCCGACTCGGCATCCTGCCATTTTTGCTGCTTCCCATACATGAAGCCGAATTCCGCATGCAGGCAGGGTGGCTGGGGCTGGGCTCCGATTGCCTTCCTGAACGAATCCGTCGCCTCTATGTATCTCGCCTGGCGCGTCATGGACTCGGCATAGAGCGCCTGGGCGTACGAAGAGTGGGGACCGTCGGTCGACAACTTGCGGGCATCCTCTTCCACCTGGTCGAGGTAGGCCATTCCCTGGCCAAGCCATGCGTCGCTTTGTTTTGGGTCTAGCTCGATTGCCCGGCTAAACTCCCGTGCTGCCGCAGGGAATTTGCCGGCGGACGAATAGGCCCGTCCTAACTCGAGCGGCGCTTGCGGATCCGTCTGGTTCATTCGCTCCGCCTTGACCAGGAATGGGATGGCTGCGCTGGTGTTCCCCGTGTGCATGGAGTCGATCCCCAGGAACAAGTTGGGTACATAGAGCCCAGGCTTGAGACGAATGGCCTGCTGGAAGCTTCGGATCGCTCCGGCATAGTCTCCATCTTCGTGCTCCATCAGCCCCAAATTGGCCCACATTTCGGCGCTCTCCGGATGCATCTTCACGGCTTGCCTGTAATCTTCCGCGGCCGCCTTAAAGTCGCTCCTGCTCATTGCTTCCTGAGCTGCAGCGACAACCGCCGCGTACCTTGCCGCTGAATCCTGTTGGCCAAACCCAGACACAGGAATGGCCAACAGGAGCAGGAACATCGGTGTGTATCGGCTTTTCAACTAAGAATCACCAATAGAATTTCCCGGCGAATTGAACCGTTCTGCTGGGAAAGGCATTTGTAATCTGCCCCAGGCTTGAGTTGCAACTGGACTCGGCATTTGGATCGCAACCGGTGTAGGTCTCCCCTCCAAACTGCGGGGCGTAGAACTGCGGATGGTTGAAGGTGTTAAACATCTCCGCCCGGAACTGCAGCCGCCGGGATTCGCCCAGGCCCCAGTTCTTCATAATCGAGGTGTCCCAGTTCTGGTAACCCGGACCACGTAGATAGGAGAAGAAGCGAGGCGCAGTGCCGAACGTTCCGTAGGGCGCGTAGGCAAACGCGGCGGTGTTGAACCACTCGTGAATGTTTGGGTTCGCTACGTGGACGTTGCCAACCACGTCCGGCCTCGGATTGCCGCCATAGGAAGCAATATCCGATCCGCTCACGCTGATGGGAATTCCTTGCTTGAAGCTGGCAATCTGCGAGACTTCCCATCCACCGACGACCGCATCGGTGAGCCGATTGAAGTTTGAACCGAACGCTTTACCCCGGCCTACCGGAAGTTGATAGACGTAACTCGCCACCAGGGCATGCGGAATATCGGATCCATCGACGCTCTTTTCCGCCGCCAGATTGTAGTTGTTTGCCGGGCCCGGATTGCCGGAGTACGACCACTGGTTGTTGCCCTCGACGTTGTCGAGGAATTTGGAGTAGGTGTAAGAGACCAGCGCCGTCAGCCCTTGACTGAAACGGTGATTGTAGCTGACCTGCAATGCGTTGTAGTTGGAGAAGCCGACAGGCGCGCCGTTCTCGCTCACCGAGCAATACTGGGGATAAGGAGAAAGCAACTGCGATTGCACCACGGTCGGCTGATCGAGGCCGCAGGAGCTGGTTCCGGCGGCGATGTGTCCATAAAAGGGGTTGGGGACCAGGCTGTTCAACGCCGACTGTCCCAGAGACAGATAGGTTGGGTTCACCTGGCTCCGGTTCAGGTTGCCGGTGATGATGTGCACGCCATGGTTGCCTACGTAGTTCACGTCCAGCCTGTCGTTGGGCGTAAACCCATACTGCCAACCGAGAAGGTATTGCTGCACGTAGCTCGATTTGCGCTGCTTGAAATTGCTGGTGACGCCGTTGCCGACTTGCTGCAGCTCGCCGAGAGAGTTCCCCGTGATCGGGATGTAACCGTTCGGCCACGGATTTGCAACCGTAACTGCAGGGTTTGGACTAATGGTATTTAGCGTAACCGGAGAGACCGTGGTGCTGGCAAACCCGGCGCTTTCCGTTTCGAAGCAGCAGGAGATGGAAGGAGGATAGAAGATTCCATACCCACCGCGGGCTACGAACTTTGGACTAACCTGGTAGGTGAATCCAATGCGCGGCGCAAAGTTGCCGAAGTTCGTGTTGTAAGAGCTGCGGCTGCTGGAGGACAGAAACTGCAGAGCACCGGGCAGAGTCTCACCGATGGCCTCACCAATAGGATTGGGCGTATTCGGATTGAAGACTGAAGAAACGTTGTGGCGGTAGGTGGGCGCGGTTTGTATCTCGTACCGAATACCGAGATTCAGAGTCAGCTTGGGGAGGGGGTTCCAGTCGTCCTGCACGTACCAACCGAAGTAGTGGGTGGCCACCGCAGGATTGTAGGTGGTTCCTGCAGACGTGGGATTTTTGCCGGCAGGGGCACTGTTGTCGAGAACGCCGAGCAGCAACTGCGCTACTCCATTACCGGTCGAGAAGCCGGTGGGATTGTTGGGGTCTGGCCCACTGGTGAAGGTACCCCCGGAATCGAGCGTGGATTGAAAGTAGTTTGCCTGATCGTCCTCAAGCTCGACCCCCATGAATCCGAAGTTCAACGTATGCCGCCCCAACGACTTGATGAAATCGGTCGAAACACTGCCGATGGGACCGTGGTTGGTGACGGTTTCGTTGGTAAGTGGACCGAGCGGCGATACTCCACCGATGTTCACGATGGGAAACTCCGGACTGTTTTGATCCAGATAGGTCGGCAGTCCGATGCTCGAGGGCTTGAACCCTCTCGATTGGTTGGTCGAGGTCTCGTGCCAGAGCTCGACCCCAGCGAGAATATTCATGGTGAAGGTTGGACTGAAGACCTGGCTGAATCCGGCGGCCATGTTGTAGCGGTTGTTTGGTCTGGCATTGCCCGGGCCCGCCGGATTGTTCGAACCCCAAAACTCCGGAGTACCGGTCTTGAACTCCTGCTTGTAGGAGTAGCGGAAATAGAGCCGCGAAGAGTCTTTGATGTTGTGGTCACCGCGAATAAGATACTCGTTCGAATGTGCCGGCGCCGTGCCGGAGGCGATGAAATTATTGTTGAGCCCGGATCCGGTCGGGGTGGGATAGTAGCCCACCAGTTTGGCTCCGATGGGATCGAGCGCGCCCAGGGTGGTGATGTCATTATTGGCAATGGGATCGCGAATATAGCCCGTCTTGGTGGCGATCAGGCCGGTCGTGGGATCGACGGCGCCCGCGGTAATGGGGCGGGTGCTGCGCGGATTGTAAATCTGCCCCACATAGATCGGGCGTCCCAGCGCATCTGTACCCTGCTGAGGACCCAGCAACTCGGCAAAGTGACCCGCGCGGAAATTCGCATCCGGCACCGTGAATGTGGAATTGGTGGGAGTGGCCAGGGTGAGTCTTTCGAAGAGCCCGAAAATGAATGTCTTCTCTTTCTGCCGGTAAAGTCCTGGAATATAGAGCGGGCCGCCCGCCGAACCCCCGTATTGGTTGCGGTTGAAACTTTCTTTGGCCAGCCCGTTATGGTTGTTGAACCAGAGGTTGGAATCCAGCGCCGAATTTCTGTAGAACTCATACACGTCGCCGTGGAACGCGTTGGACCCGGACTTGGTGACCACGTTGACGACGTTGCCGGTGCTCCACCCATATTGGGCGGTGAAGGAGTTGTTCTGGATCTTGAATTCCTGAACCGAGTCCACCGAAGGAACGTAGTCGACCGCTCCCCATTCCGGGTCGGTGTCCCAAGCGCCATCGAGCAGGTAAGCCGAGGTGCCAAAGAAACCGCCTGCGAAGTTGAGGAAGGAAATGTCCTGGTCGGCGTTGTCGGTGCTGGGGCCGCCGCCGCCTAAGAGCATCTGGCTCTCGGAGGTGTTGTTCACGGAGGAGTTCAGGGTCGCCAGGCCATAGACGTTGCGCAAATTGAGCGGGAGCTCGACAACTTCTTTGGCGTCGATATCGGCCGCAATGTTTGCATTCTGGGTATTCAGGTTGGACGCCTGGGCGTTGACAACCACCTGTTGGTCCTGGGTTCCGACCGTCAGGGTGACGTTCTGGGCGGCCGATTGCGCCGCGTCGAGGACAATCCCGGTCTGTTCATAGGGACGAAAGCCGTCCATCCTGACCGCCAGCTTGTAGGTGCCGGGCGGCAACTGGTTAAACGAATAACGCCCACTCTCGTTGGTAACGGATTCACGAGAGATGCCGGTCTCCGGGCTGGTCAGGGTCACCTTGGCCTGGGGGATGAGCGCGCCGCCCGGATCGCTGACCGTGCCGCTCAGGTTTGCGGTGGTGGTTGCCAGTTGTGCGTTGGCTCGGCAGGACCCGGCCGCCAAAACAACCAGCAGAACGCTGACGATACTCCATAAGGAACGTCCTTTGCTTCTCACTCCAGCCTCCTAAAAAGTTCCAATTCGACCATTCCCCCGCTTTTTGCGGTTTTTAAAAGTCGGAATGCTTCGACGGCAGCCCTTATAGCGGTCGGAATTTTTCCTGCGTAAGGTCCTTGCGGTAAACGGCGCGTTCTTATCCGTTAAGACCCCCTGCAAAATTGTTGATTTAATAGGAACTTACGATATTGGTCCGCGGCGACAGGCCTTACCTGCTCAGGCGTATAATTCACACCGTGCTGGAGAGCAGTCCATGTTGAATGATTCCGCCGCGGCCACTACAGCACTCACGGACGAGGAGCGGAAGGCCATTCACGAGCAGCTGGAGAGGCTGCTGAGCAACTCCCATTTCAAGCAGAGCCGTCGCTTCCCGTCTTTCTTACGTTTTGTCATCGATCAGACTCTTCTCGGCCAAACAGACATGCTCAAGGAGCGGACCCTGGGCATTGAGATCTTTGGCCGTGAAGCCGACTACGATACGGCCTCCGACCCGATCGTTCGGGTGACGGCGACCGAGATCCGCAAGCGCATCGCGCAGTATTACCAGGAACCCGGACACGAGACGGAACTACGGGTCTCCCTGCCTGCCGGCTCCTATATCCCTCAATTCCACTGGCCGCAGGCTGCCAGGGAAAACGGCCGCAGTGAAACGACGATTGTCCTTGCCCCGCCTGCCTCCGTCACGACCGAACCCCTGGAGGTTGAGACCGAACCGAGCCGCACCCGGCGATGGTTCTGGCGACCGGCTACCGCCGGCATACTCGCCGCTGTCGTCTTGTGCGCAGCCGCAGCGGTTCTGTGGCATTCGGCACAACGCTCGGCGTTCGACTTTTTTTGGGGTCCACTCGTAAAATCCAGCGAGCCGGTGCTGTTCTGCGTCGCCGATCAAAGCCGCTACTCCACCATCACCCTGCGCGATGCCGCGGACCCCTCCCGCCAGACCCAGCTGCAAGACAATTTGACCGCTATCATCTTTGACGACCTGAACCCGATCGTCCGGGTGGCGGGTCTGCTGCAGTCCAACGGGAAGAAGTACAACGTGAAGGGTGAGAGCGCGACAAATCTGATGGACTTGCGGAATGGGCCTACGGTTTTCATCGGCGCCTTTGACAACGCCTGGACCCTTCGCCTTACCGCGCCGTTGCGCTACCACTTCGCTAACAATCCGGAGATGATGGATTTCTCCATTGTCGATAGCACCAAGCCTGGGCAGCCGGGCTGGGTGGTCAATCGCCTGCAGCAGATGACCACCAACAACTATCGCGATTTCGCCATTGTCGCCCGCTTTACCGATAGCACGACTGGCAAGCTGGCAGTGGTGGCCGCCGGCGTGGCTCGGGGAGGAACCCGGGTAGCGGCTGAATACCTGACCGATCCCGCTGACCTGGCGCAACTTGAGCGCGCCGCGGGCAACAAGAAAAATATGGAAGTTGTGCTAAGCACACAGATCATCGACGGCGAGCCAGGAACCCCCAAGGTGGAAGCTAGCTACTTTTGGTAGCACCCTTGTCTTCCAGTTTCATCGCCTCGGGATCCCAGTGCACCACCGAGCCGTGTTCGTAGCTAAGGTTGCTCAGCAGGGCGGCTCCTGCCGCCCGGTAGCCAAACACGGCATCTTCCACCACCGGCTGGCGCGAACGAACGGAAGCAAAGAAGTTCCTGAAGTGATCGTAACTGTCGCTGTATCCCTCGGCCGCCACGTATTTCTCGTATCCCAGCTGCGGTTCTCCCATGGGGTGCTGACGGGGATATTTCTGCATGTACTCTTCTCGAATTTTCTTTTGCATCGCGTCGGTGAAGGTTCCAATCATCAGGCCTGGCTCCTTCTCGAGAGGCGTGCGGCTTACGATGACGCTGTTGCCGGCTATCTCCATCGTGCCTTCCGAGCCGGTGAAAATCAGCCCTTCGTTTTCCTCGCCCCCATCCACGAAGTTGACCCGCAGGCTCAAGTTGAAGCCCTGGGGATAGTCGAAGAGACCAAGCATCACGTCGGGCACGTCGCGCCCGTCTTTCCAGAAGCGCAGCCCTCCGGTTGCCATGGCGCGCGTGGGCCCATGCGAACCGGTGATGAAGTGAGTTCCGCTAAACAGGTGGACGAAAAGATCGCCGGCCACACCGCTGCCGTAGGCCTTCCACTTGCGCCATTGGAAAAAGTGTTCTGCGTTAAAGGGAATGTTGGGCGCAGTGCCCAGAAATACCGGCCAGTCACAGGTTTCGGTGGAGGCATCCAGAGGCACGGTGTAGTTCCAGGCCCCGATCGACGAATTACGATCCCAGCGCGCAGTCACCATATTCAGTTGGCCAATGGCGCCGGCGGCGAGCAGCTCCTTTGCCTTGGCGTAGATCACTGAGCTAACGCGCTGGCTTCCGACCTGGAGGATCCGGTTGTTGGCACGCGCGGCTTCAATCATCTGCGGTCCATCGGAATACAGATGGATCATCGGCTTCTCGCAGTAAACATCTTTTCCGGCCTTCATCGCGTCCACCGCGACCTGCTTGTGCCAATGGTCGGGGGTGCCGATAATCACGGCGTCGATGTCTTTGCGCTCCAGAATCTGGCTGTATTCGCGGGTGGTGAAGATGTCGTTGCCCCAGAGTTCCTTGCTGTGCTCGAGCCGGCCGTTGTAACAATCCGCCACGGCAAGAAGCTTCACCCCGGGAACCTGCAACGCGACCTTGGTATCTCCCTGGCCCTGACCACCAGCGCCGATCAGAGCGATTTGGATATGATCGTTGGCCGCTACCGGCGTAGCTTGTTCGGATGAAGCCTGGGCCAGCAAATGGGTTTTTGACCCGATCAAGGTTTCGAGCGTTGCGGCCGCCCCTGCCGCCTTAAGAAAACTCCTACGGTTTAATTCGAGCACAGTCGTCCTCACAGCTGAAAGTTATCCGCCGTCTGTAACCATACAGCTTTCATGGCTTCTAAGGCACGGTTGGGTTTATTTCGGCGATGTTGCTCTGTGCATCCACTGCGCGTCGCTTGGGCCGGGAAAGCGTAGGGTGCTGCTTTCCTTTGCGTCGGTTGATGGTCAAGAGAAACTGCAGATCCCTCCGCTACCCGATTCCTGCGAAACTTGGTGGCGTTGGCGAACTTCCGCCTTTCCTTACTGAAAGGCGCACACGCGACCGATCGTGCGCAGCGTGGCAGGAAATCCGGGTACGGTCGGGATGACAAAGGGGAGAGTGGCGCTTCCATTGAGAGTAGTGGTTGAGTGAGAGTAGTGGTTGACCGGAAAGGGGTCAGAGGTCGCAAAGGGGAGGACGGCGCTTTCATTGAGAGTAGTGGTTGGAAAAGGGAACGGAAGCCGTTTTTTCATCCTCTTGCGCTCATGACATCGGGGGCTTGGGTAGGCATGGTAGCCCACTCAAGCCAAAAGAGGCTGGAATGGGGCACCCAAAAGCTTGTTGGCGGAACGGGGAGGACAAATTTAACTTGGTTTTAGCAAAAGGGCCGGTTACATGACGAAGGCCAGGTTCTCCAGCTCTCTTTGCATGCAATCGAGATTGCAGCCCATTTCTTCCAGGCGGCTGATGGCGTTGCGGGCATGTTCTGCGCTCACGCCGTATCCGCGGCCGGTCAGGAAGCCGCTCAAGACTTCGGCCGCTTGCCAGGAATCGATCCCCGATTGCAGCAGCTCATTGCGCAGGTTCAGCAACTCGCGTGCGGAAAACTTTTCGATCTTGGCGCTTGCAGACATTGTCATTTCCTCTCTCACCTCTTGTACTCCGAGGCCCAGGCACGATTTACAGCATTGCCGTCGAGCGGTACCACCGACCAAGGCAGTCGTGCATCCGATCTGAGGCAGAAACGAACAATTTCACTAATTTTCGCTTCTTCTTTAGTGTGAACCCGCAAAGGCAGCATTTCGTTGCGGCAGAGCAATCTTCTCATTTGATGCGGGAATGTTCTGCTGGATGTATCGGACACGCGAATCATTTCGACGAGGACGACGGAACAAGCAATAGAACATTTCCATGCGGCGCATCGGTTCTGGGAAAGCAAGTCCGAAAAGGAAAAGACTAACCCTGCCGCTCCCGCCTCCTCATTTGGCTCTCATGAACTAATAGACTAATTTCATATCAACTGGTTAGCAGCGTTAAGGTATTTTCACCCGAGCGGAGGTTCGAGGCTCGCGCGATGCTCGATCATCACCGGAATGCCATCCTCAACCGGATAGTAGCGGCCGCAGCCAGTGCAACGCAGCCACGCGTGCGAGGCTTGGTTGGGGCCGGCGATGAGAGGCTGATGGCACACCGGGCAAACAAGGATGTTGAGCAGGGTCTCAGAAAGAATCGGCGCCATGGGCTGAGTTTAGACCAGGCAAGCATCGCTCTTGCGCTGAGACAGAGCCATTTACCATGAGCGCATGGCTAGAGTTCTAGATGGAATTGCAATCGCCGCCGAAATCAAGGCGGAGGTCAGGGCTGAGGTGGAACGGCTGGCGCCGCAAGGCATAAGGCCGGGGCTTGCAGCAGTGTTGGTGGGGCATGTTCCAGCCTCTGAAATCTATGTGCGCAGCAAGGTCAAGACCTGCGAGGCGCTGGGACTCTTCAGCGAGCTGATTACACCGCCGGAGACGGTGACAACGGAAGAGATGCTGGCATTGATCCGCCAGTTGAATGCACGCGAGGATATTGACGGCATCCTGGTGCAACTGCCGTTGCCGGCGACACGTGAACGCCAAGCAGCTGCTGGAAGCGGTGAGCCCCGACAAGGATGTGGATGGCTTTCATCCGGTGAACGTAGGCCGGCTGCAGACGGGGCAGCCGGCACTGCCTCCCTGTACCGCCGCGGGCATCATTGAGATCCTCAAGCGCAGCCATCTGCAGATTGCGGGACAGAATGCGGTGGTGGTGGGGCGCAGTGACATCGTGGGCAAACCTACCGCGATCCTTCTACTGGCGGAGAATGCGACGGTAACCGTGTGCCACTCCAGGACGCGTGATCTGGCCTCGTTCACCCGGCGGGCAGACATTCTGGTGGTCGCGATCGGCAAGCCGGCATTCGTGACTACGGAAATGATCAAGCCAGGAGCTACGATTCTGGACGCCGGGATCAATCGGGTGACCGATCGGGCGGAGTTCGATCGCTACTTCGCCGGGGACGCTCGCCGAGAAGAATCGTTTTTGCAGAAGGGTTCCACCATCGTCGGCGATGTGCTTCCCGAAGCCTACGCAGTGGCGGGGGCTTACACGCCAGTGCCCGGGGGCATCGGGCCGCTTACCATTGCCATGCTGATGGCAAACACCGTGCGCGCGGCCAAGCTCCGGCGCGGTCTGCCGGTTTAGGATGCTGCGGGTTGGATTGACAGGGGGTCTGGGCAGCGGCAAGAGCACCGTGGCCGGCATGTTTGAGCAGCTGGGCGCGGCGGTGATCTCCGCCGACCAGCTGGGGCGCCAGCTGATGCAGCCAGGAGAGCCGGTTTACGCGGCGATCGTCGAGACCTTTGGACCTGGCGTGGTCCGCGGCGATGGCTCGCTCGATCGCAAAGCGCTGGCTGAGTTGGCCTTTCAACATAACCAGGCGGACGCGCTGAACCGCATCGTGCATCCCGCCGTCATTGCCGCGGAAGAGGAATGGATGCGGGGCGTCTTCGCGGCCGACCCGGGGCGCGTCGCTATCGTGGAATCCGCGCTCATCTTCGAAGTGGAAAAGTGGGGCACCGCGCCCGGCTGGGTGCAGCGATTCGACAAAGTGATCCTGGTTACCGTGCCCGACGAGGTGAAAATTGCCCGCTTTGTTTCGCGCAACAGCGCCAACGCTGGGGCAGAAGCGGACGCCCGCGCGCGGTTGGCGGCGCAAATTCCCGATGGGGAAAAAGCACCTCGCTGCGAGTATGTCGTCGATAACACGGGTTCTCTTGAACAGACGCGGATTGCGGTGGAAGCGATCTACCGCGAGCTGGTGCGGGCCGCGCAACGAGAGAAATGATCTAATAGACGTTAGCTCGTTATGAAGATTCGCCCTGTCATCCTGATTGTTTTGCTCGTAGGCGCTTTTGTCTACCTCACCTCGTACAGCAATTTCAGAGGCGTCCCCAGCGCGCCGCTAGCGAAGCTCTGGCACCAGTCCCCGATGCGTTTAACCGAGGCGGACGCACAGCCAGCCTATACGCCTGAAGAAGCGAATCGCATTGCGGTCTACAAGCGGGCGCTGCCGTCGGTGGTGAACGTCACTTCTTCCGCCCTGGCTTTCGACTTTTTCTATGGGGTGGTGCCGCAGAAAGGCCAGGGATCCGGGTTCGTGCTCACCAAAGACGGCCGCATCATCACTAACTATCATGTGATCCAAAACGCGCAGAACGTCGAGGTTACTACCAGCGACAAGCACAACTATAAGGCGCAGATTATCCTGCAGGACAAGGCACACGATCTGGCCCTGCTGCAGATCAATGCGAAAAACCTCACTCCGTCCATCCTCTCCGAATCGAGTGATCTGCAGGTAGGCCAGAATCGTTTACGCCATCGGCAATCCTTTTGGGCTGAATGGCACCATGACCACGGGCATCATCAGCTCCATCCGCTCGGTGCAGGAACCCGAAGGTCCAACCATCGACAAGGCGCTGCAAACAGATGCCGCCATCAATCCCGGCAACTCCGGCGGCCCGCTGCTGAACTCCCGCGGTGAGGTCATCGGCATGAACACGCTGATCGCCACCGGCGGCGCGGAACAAAACTCCGGTATTGGCTTCGCCATTCCCGTAGACACCATCAAGGCGGTTCTGTCGGACTACTCCAAGTACGGGCGAGTACGGCGGCCCTCCCTGGGTATCGCTTCGCTGGCCATCGGGCCGGATCTCGCGGAGCAAATGGGACTACCGGCAGATTACGGCGTGCTGGTACAAAAGGTCGTTCCTGGAGGAGCCGCCGAGCGCGCTGGATTACGGGGCGGCAACCAGCAGGCCTACGTGGGCAATACACCGATCTATCTGGGCGGCGATCTGATCGTTGCCATCGACAACGACCGGGTAACCAGCCCACAGGATATTTCCGAGATCATGGACCGCCATCAGGCCGGCGATGCGGTCACCGTGACCTTCTTTCGCGGAGCCCGGAAGATGACGGTCAAACTTACGCTGGGCGAGGCTCACTCAGTTTCGGTTTGAGGCACGTAGCGCCGTCCGGCAAAACGATATTTGCCGGATAGCACGCGGTCGATCGCCTCGGCATACGCCACATGTTCCTGGGCTAGAATGCGCGCGGCCAGCGTGTGCTCATCGTCTTCCGCCAGTACAGGCACTGTCTTCTGCACCACGATCACGCCGTGGTCCAGCTCTTCGTCGACAAAGTGCACGGTGCAGCCGGAGACCGCGACTCCATATTCGAGGGCCTGGCGTTGCGCATCCAGACCTGGAAATGCGGGGAGAAGTGAAGGGTGGATGTTGAGAATGCGCTGGGGGAAGGCGCGCACAAATCCCGCGGACAACAGCCGCATGTAGCCGGCTAAGCAGACCAGATCGACCTGATGGGCCTGGAGGCTGGCGATGATCTCGGCATCATGTTCGGCGCGGGTGCGTCCCCGGGGCTCGATCACTTCGGCTGCAAATCCTGCGCTGCGGGCGGCCTCGATTCCCGGCGCATCGCGGCGGTTGGAGATCACGACCGCGATGCGGGCATTGGTTATGCGACCTTGAGCGATTGCCTCAGCGATGGCGAGAAAGTTTGATCCGCGGCCGGAAAGCAGGATGCCCAGACGGTGGGTCCGGGGCAAAAACCCGCTCCCCCGGATTTCCTGTCGCACCTTTGTGGGTTCCGCGGAATGCATGCGGCTTTCCTTAAGAGAAAGCCGCACACGCGGCTCTCGATTGGACCTCGAGGCAGGAAATCCGGGTCATGTATACAGCACCTTGCGGTCTCCCTTGATGGTGCGGCCGATGACGCAGAATTTTTCCCCGGCGCGGTCAAGCATCGATTTCGCGCGCCGGAACTTGTCTGCCGGCACCGCTGCGATCAACCCGATGCCCATGTTGAACGTGCGCAGCATCTCTTCCGGCTCTACGCTGCCCAGTTGTTGCAGGTGGGCAAAGATGGGAGGGGGGATCCAGGCTCCGGTCTCCACCACCGCTGCGATGGTTTTGGGCAGTATGCGGGGCAGGTTTTCGGTAATGCCACCGCCGGTAATATGGGCCATACCCACCACCAGATCGGCCGCTGTGAGCTTCTTGATCACCGGCAGGTAGCTGCGATGCACCTTCATCAGCGCCGCTCCCGCCTTGTCCTTCAATTCGTTCACGTACTGGTTGGGTGCGTAGCCGGCAACCTCGAAAAACAATTTGCGCGCCAGCGAATAGCCATTGGTGTGCAAACCGGTAGAAGGGAAGCCGATCAGCACATCGCCGGCCTCGATCTTGCTGCCGGTGATCAGTTTCTCCTTGTCCACCGCGCCGACGATAAAGCCAGCCAGGTCGTACTCTCCATCGGAGTAGAAGCCGGGCATCTGCGCCGTTTCGCCTCCGATCAGCGCGCAGCCGTTGGCGCGGCAGGCTTCGGCTACGCCGCTGACCACGGTTTGGGCGACTTCGTCATCCAGCTGGCCGATGGCCAGGTAGTCCAGAAAGAACAGCGGCGTCGCGCCCTGGACGGCAATGTCGTTCACACAGTGGTTGACCAGGTCGGCGCCGACAGTGTGGTGCATTCCCAGGGCAAACGCCACCTTCAGCTTGGTGCCGACGCCGTCGGCGCTCGAAACCAGGATCGGGTTGGCGTACTTCGCGATGTCCAGGCGGAAGAGGCCGCCAAACCCGCCAATCTCGCCCAGCACCTGCTTGTTGAAGGTTTTTTGCGCAAGATACTTGATGCGCTGCTTGGTGCGGTCCCCTTGCGAAAGATCCACTCCGGCCGAAGCGTAGGTGACGGGTGGCTTATTCGATTTTCGCGTCTCTTCTGGCAAGTTTGTTCCGAGTTCGCATGGGATAAGGTGCTTCGATCGGACGGAATGGGTCCCCGAGAACTGCCAGTTTAACATCGCCAACAGGCGGGAAGGAGGGTCCCCTATACTGAATGCCGTGAGCAGAGAACTGAGTCGTTCCAGAGAGTTGCAGCGGCGCGCGGAGCACTACCTGCCCGGAGGCGTCAATTCGCCGGTGCGCGCCTTCCGCGCGGTAGGGGGAGATCCGCCTTTCCTGGTGCGGGCCGAGGGAGCGTACCTGTGGGACGCCGATGGCAATCGCTACCTGGACTACTTCGGCTCCTGGGGGCCGATGATTCTGGGCCACGCCCACCCGCTGGTAGTGGAAGCGATTCAGCAGGCTGCGGCACGGAGCGCTAGCTTTGGAGCCTCGACCGCTGCCGAAGCCGACCTGGCGGAGCTGGTGATCGCCGCCATGCCCTCGATTGAAAAACTAAGATTCGTCAGTTCGGGGACGGAAGCGACGATGTCCGCCATCCGGGTGGCGCGGGCGTTTACCGGTCGCAAGTACGTGATTAAGTTCGAGGGCTGTTATCACGGGCACTCGGATGGACTGCTGGTCAAGGCGGGATCCGGGCTGGCCACTTTCGGCCTCGCAGGATCGGCTGGGGTGCCGCAGGAAATCGCCCACTGGACCCTTCCGCTGCCCTTTAACGATCTGGCGGTGGTGGAAGAGGCATTTGCCAAGCATCGGGACGAGATTGCCTGCGTGATTGTGGAACCGGTGGTGGGCAATATGGGCTGTGTGCCTCCCGCGCCGGGATACCTGGAAGGCTTGCGACGGATTACCCGGGAGACGGGAAGCCTGCTGATCTTCGACGAGGTCATGACGGGCTTCCGGCTGGCCCTGGGTGGCGCGCAGGAGGTGTTTGGGATCGACCCCGATCTTACCTGCCTGGGAAAGATCATCGGGGGAGGCCTGCCTTGTGCCGCCTTTGGCGGTAAAGCCAGGATGATGGATCTGTTGGCGCCGCTGGGTCCGGTCTACCAGGCGGGCACTTTGAGCGGCAACCCGCTGGCGATGGCCGCAGGAATCGCTACGCTGCGTTATCTGGGCGCCCACCGGGGCGAGGTCTACGCTGGGCTCGAGACGCGTACGGCGGCGGTCGCGAAGGGCATTGCCGGAGCAGCCCGGGATGCGGGAGTTGCGGTGGAAACGAACCGCGCGGGCTCCATGGTGACGTGGTTCTTCACCGCTGCGCCGGTCACCGACTTTGCTACGGCGGCGGCATCGGACACGGAAGCTTTTGGCCGCTTTCACCGGGCGATGCTCGACCAGGGAGTATGGCTCCCACCGTCTCAGTTTGAAGCGGCTTTCCTCAGCACCGCGCTCACCGGCGCGGATATCGATTTCACGGTTGAGGCGGCTCGTAAGGCATTTGCGTGCGATGCCCGGTCTAGGTTTGAGCCCAGCGGCTACAGGTTGCGAAGTCTGCTGAGCCAGGGACGCTGGTAGCCCACAGCTGTTCGTTCGAACAGTCCGTCAGGGCGCGAATAGCGACGATTTAGCTCGACATGCTTGTCACTCCGGACGCGTCCGAGCTATTTCACCCGCCTTCAGCTACGCGTTCGAGGAGCCGGACCTGTTCATGTTTCGTACACCAAGTCGTACCCAAGCGCGAGATATGGAGCGCCCATTCTCCCAGTCTAACTCCCATACCGCCAGGCATCCACGGTGACCAGGCGCAAACCGCTCCCGACCCACGAATCGAGCAGCATTCCGGTTGCCGCCAGGGTGATGGAGCGGTCGGTTCCCAGCTGCCGGTGGCCGCCGTCGTGCAACAGGATGTTGCTGCCCCTGCGCCGGCGCTGGTTGCGGCGGATGCCGCGTTGCACCCGCTCCGCCAGCGCGTTGGCATCGGTGGCGTCCCAGTCGTGCGCGGTTACGTTCCACATCACCGGCGTCAGGCCAAGTTCCACCGCGGTACGTAGAACATCGGGCCGGCGGGAGCCGAAAGGCGGGCGAAACCACTCCACTGCTTCACCGGTCGCATCCTCGATGATAGCGTTACAGCCGGCAAGCTCCTCCCGGACACGTGAGGGCCGTTCCCACATCAACGAGGGATGGCTCATCGTATGGTTTCCCACCAGGTGGCCGGCTTGACGAATCGCACGGGCAATTTCAGGGCGCCGGCGTACAAAGCTGCCCATCAGAAAAAAGGTCGCGCGCACCTGGTGGCGAGCCAGCAATTCAAGCAATTGCTGGGTGTACGGGTCATTTGGGCCGTCATCGAAGGTGAGGGCGACTTCCTGGATATCCGAGCCGCTGAGCAGTGTGCGACCGAAGATCTGCGAGGTGGGCCATTTCGCCGCATAGGCGTACCCCCCAGCGGTTAGGCCGGTAATCAAACCCGCAGAGGCCAGCTTGGTTAGCATGCTTCAAGAGTTTAACTGTGTTATCTTCGGCTTTTCTTTCATGGCAGAGCTTTTTGACCCCCCCAGATTCATCGCCGTCGAAGGGCCGATTCGCGTCGGCAAGTCGACATTGGCCGGAATTCTGGCGGAAACCCTACACGCGCGCCGCATCGTGGAGCCGGAGAATAATCCCTTCCTCGACCGCTTCTACCAGGAATCGAGCGGTATGGCCCTCCCTACCCAAATGTGGTTCCTGGTGGAGCGGTACGACCAGATGCGCCAGGCAGCAAAGGATCTGGCCGGCAGCGAACCCTGGCCTATTGTGGCGGACTACCTGTTCGAAAAAGATAAGCTTTTCGCTTACATCAACTTAACCGATGCGGAACTGGCTCTCTACAACCGCTTCTACAACATCTTCCGCAGCGAGGTGCCCACCCCGGACCTGGTGATCTATCTGCAGGCTTCTCCCGAGGTGCTGAAGCAGCGCCTCAAGCGCAAGGGGTTAACCCAGGAGCAAGCCATCAGCGATGAATACATCGAACAGGTGGCCAAGGCCTACGAACACTTTTTCTTCCACTACACGGCCAGCGACCTGCTGGTGGTCGACACCTCGGAAATCGACTTTGTGAACCGAAATCAGGATCTGGAGCTGCTGCTCAAGCGGCTCGCCGAACCGATCAAGGGCAAGCAGTACTTCCTTCCCCCAGCCAGTTGAAGCCTGCTTTGCCGGTGGTGCATCCAACAACGTATACTACCCAGCGGTAGTGATCGGGCAGCATCCCCGAGGGGAGCTGCACTGGAGTTCCCATGAGCCTCACGCATTTCCGCAGCGCGGATTCCTCCGCGCCCGCTACCCGGGCAGCCCGGGTGACCATCCAAACCCTTCAAGACAAGAAATCCCACGGCACACCGATCGTGGCCCTGACCGCCTACGACTATGCCACCGCACGGCTGGTGGACGAGGCGGGCGTCGACTTCATTCTGGTTGGCGATTCTCTGGCCATGGTGGTGATGGGTTATGAAAACACCCTCCCCGTCACCATGGAGGAGATGCTGCTTCACACCCGCGCCGTTCGCCGCGCGGTCAAGCATGCCATGGTGGTCGCGGATATGCCCTTCGGCTCCTACCAGGTGAGTACGGCGGAAGGGATCGCCAACGCCACCCGGTTCCTGAAAGAGGCCGGCGCCCAGGCAGTGAAACTCGAGGGTGGAGCGAGCCGGTTGGACCTGGTGAAACGGCTCACGGACGCGGAAATCCCGGTGATAGGGCATCTTGGCCTGACGCCGCAATCTGTTCACCGCATGAGCGGCTACCGGGTTCAGGGTAAATCGATCGCCGCCATCCATCACTTGGTGAAGGACGCGCTCGCCCTGGAAGCGGCCGGCGCCTTTGCGGTGGTGCTGGAGGGCATTCCGTCCGAGGTGGCACAGCGGATCACCGCCGCTCTCCACATCCCGGCCATCGGTATCGGCGCCGGGCCGCATTGCGACGGCCAGATCCTGGTGCTGCACGATCTCATCAACATGTCCTTCTCCGCGCCCGCGAAATTCGTGCGCCGCTATGGCGACGCCGCGGCTTTGATTACGGATGCGGTCCACCGCTATCGCAGCGACGTGGAAGGGCGCAATTTCCCCGGCGAAGAGGAAAGCTACCATCTGGGCAAGGACGCGATGGCGGCTCTGCTGCTGGAAGAAGGCACGGCCCGGCGCAAGGCCTAGCGGATGTTGGTTCTGAGGACTATCGCTGAAGTCAGGAGCGAGTGCGGCCGGATCCGCGCGTCAGGCAAGACCCTGGGGCTGGTCCCCACCATGGGAGCATTGCATGAGGGCCACCTGTCCCTGGTGCGCGCGGCGCAGGCAGGTTGCGACGCGGTGGCGGTTTCGATCTTCGTAAATCCAACCCAGTTTGGACCCAAGGAAGACTTTGCCAGCTATCCGCGGACGTTTGAGGGGGATTGCCAGACGCTGGAAGCCGCTGGAGTTGATTTGGTCTTTGCTCCGCCCGTTGAGGAGATGTATCCCCCTGGCGCCAGCACTTTCGTTGAAGTCACAGGGCTGAGTGATCGCCTTGACGGAGCATCGCGTCCGGGCCACTTTCGCGGGGTGGCCACGGTGGTGGCGAAGCTGTTGAACATCTTCGCTCCGGACCGGGCTTTTTTCGGGCAGAAAGATGCCGCCCAGGTTGCCGTCCTGCGCAAAATGGTGCAGGATCTGCGGTTTGCGGTCCAGCTGGAGGTGTGCCCAACGGTGCGCGAGCCTGACGGCCTGGCGATGAGTTCGCGGAATCGCAATCTGAATGCCGAACAGCGGCACCAGGCGTTGGTTCTCTCCCGGGCTTTGCAGGCCGTCAAGCAAATGGTCCGGGGCGGGGAGTATGGCTCAGCCAAGCTGCTCGCCGGGGCTTTGCGCGTCCTGGGGGAGGAACCTGCGGTTCAGGTGGATTACTGTCGTATCGTCGATCCGGACACGCTTGAGGATGTGGCTGACGTGGGCCGCGGGGCGTTGGTGGCGGTGGCAGCTCGCGTCGGCAGTACTCGGCTTATCGACAATTTGCTATTTCCGTCGGGATAACGCAATGGTGGGGCTTCGCCCATCTTTTTCGGCCCATGTACGCTCGGTGCGAACATTGATTGGATAAGGAAAAAGGCTTCAGCGATCCTAGAGAGAGTCTTGAGGGTGGGACCGAGAGACTCTGGGATCAGGAGAAGCCTTATGAAGATTATAGGATGTGATTTTCACCCTAGCTTTCAACAGATAGCGATTTGCGACCTGGAGACGGGAGAAGTCCAGGAGCGGAAGTTGAGTCACGCCGACGGTCAGGCAGAGCGGTTCTATCGGGAGTTGGGCGAGCCGGCGTTAATCGGGATCGAGGCCACTGGAAATAGCCAGTGGTTCCTCGATCTGGTGCAGCGGATGGGCCATGAGATACGGGTAGGGGATGGGGCCAAGATCCGCGCCAGCTATGTGCGCAAGCAGAGTACCGACAAGCGGGACGCGGGTCATATTTTGAAGCTGCTGTTAGAGAAACGGTTTCCCCAGTTGTGGACGCCGAGCGCGGCGGTGCGGGACCAACGGCAGTTGCTGCGCCACCGGGACAAGCTGGTCGAGATCCGGACCAAGGTGAAGAACAGCCTGCAGCACCTGGCGCTGAACCGGGGGATGCAGAAGAAGAGCCGGTTGTGGACGCGCCAGGGGATGGAGCAGTTCCAACAGTTGGCGATGCCGGGCTGGGCGGGGACGCGGCGGGAAGACTTGTTGCAGCTGCTCAAGGAGTTGAACCGCCAGATCGAGCCATTGGATCAAGCCGTGAAGCAGGCCGCCGAACAACATCCCCAGGCCCAGTTGCTGATGACCCAGCCTGGAGTGGGACCGGTGACAGCGCTGGCTTTTGTGCTGACCATCGGGGATGTGGCACGCTTTGCTGGTAGCAAGCAGCTCACCAGCTATCTGGGCCTGGTTCCGAGCGAGCACAGCTCGGGCAGCAAGCGCTGGCTGGGAGCCATTACCAAGCAAGGCAACCGCTTTCTACGCAAGCTGCTGGTGGAAGCAGCGCAGACCACAGTACGCAAGGATGAGGGTTTTCGCAAAGAGTATCAACACCGTTGCCGTCGTCGCCCTAAGGGAGTAGCCAAGGTGGCGGCGGCACGCAAGCTGGCTGTGCGACTCTACTGGATGCTACGTAGCAATGTCAGCTATCCGGAGATCGCTCATATCGAGAGCAACCCGCGGGTGCCCCTGGGAGATGTTTAGCCCGTAACTTTGATTAGGTGCTCTCGCATCCAGACCGGTCTATGCAGAAGACGGCGCAAGCGCCTTGGAAAACACCTCCGGTGTTTCCCACTTCCGCACAGACTCGGCGGCTGGATGTCCGTATAGAAGAATCATGATAGTAGTTTCGGTCGTATCGATGGTTCGGTGGAGCGATCCACCAGAAAAGTTGATTCAGCGGTGATATCCCAGAGGTCTCGGTCCCAGACTCTCTCTGATGGCCAAACAAAGCGGTGCTCCGCACCGCACAGGATATCTTCGCCCTTGACAAAGCCTTTTTCCTTATCGAGGGGCACCCGCGTCCGTGGTCAATCGAGTGTCTACGGATCGATATTAGCGTTTGGAAACAAAGGGGTTGCCGGCTAGCAGGAAGCGGGCTGGGCGAGCCGAGTCCTTGGTTATCCCGATCCGGGGCGTGACCAACACTTCTGCTGCGATAAAGCCGTCGTCGTGGATTTGCAGGTCCGAGTGAGGGGAGGTCAGGTCGACGCCGTTGTCACGCGCTCGCGTCACGCCGAAGGCCTGGCAGAGCCGGCCGGGCCCGGAAGTCAAGGCGGCTGCCCGGGTGACGGGCACTCCGCGAGCGGTTGCCATCGCTTCCAGACCACAAATGGGCTCCAGGGCGCGGAACAGGATGCCGCCAGCACGGCCATCCGGCTCACAGGAAACGTTCAGGCAATAATGCATGCCGTAGATGAAATAGACATAGGCGTGGCCCGGGGGCCCGAACAGCACGGAGTTTCTGGCTGTCTTACCAGCGAAAGAGTGGGCCGCGGGGTCGGACTCGCCGAAGTAGGCTTCTACTTCGACGATGCGACCGACCATCGCTGCTCCCCCGGCCCCGCCCCTCACCAGCAGCTTTCCCAGCAACTTCCGGGCGACCAGATCCGGGGAATCCAGGTAAAACTCCCGGGAGATAAGAGCCGCTCCTTCACAGGTTCTAGCCATGGCCTTCCTGGGCTGCTTTGACCGCAGCAAGGACCTCTTCGGCGTGCCCTTCCGGCTTGACTTTGGGAAAGATCTTCAACAGCTTCTGATCGGGACCGATGAGGAAGGTGGTCCGCTCAATGCCAATCACTTTCTTGCCATACATGTTCTTTTCCTTGAGAACATCAAACTGTTTGCAGACTACTTCGTCTACATCTGCAAGGAGGGTGTACGGCAAGTCGTACTTCTCTTTGAATTTCTTCTGGGCCTTGGGCGTGTCGCGCGAGATACCCAGGACGACGGCGCCGGCCTGCTGTATCTTTTTGAAGACATCACGAAAGCCGCAGGCTTCGATGGTGCAGCCGGGAGTATCGGCCTTGGGATAAAAGAAGAGCACGACCGGTTTGCCGCTGAAATCTTTCAGGTGCACGGTCTTGTCTTCTTCAGTCTGAAGCGCAAAGTCGGCCACTTTGTCGTTCACTTCCATGAGAAAAGTCCTTCCCCAAAACGAGATGCGATGCAACGAGATTATTCCATGACGACGAAGGCGGCGCGCAGCCTCGCTCTGCTGCTGGCGCTGGCCGCGCCCGCCCTGGCGCAATACCCCGGACATATAGGAAGCACCAACAAGAAAGAGGCGCCCACCGTCCGGGCCGTGGCGGTGCTTGAGTGGACAGGCGATATGGGGAAACCAAGCGCCAGCCGCATCATCCCGATCTCTGTCTTCGACGGTGAACAGTATCAGCCGGGTGGACTGTATCTGGCCAAGCCGGAACCACTGGCCCTGGAACCGGGAACGGAATATGTGCTCGAGGACGCAGGGGTGGCCCGCGGACTTTTTGACATCTACAACGCGCATGATGTGGATGGCTACTGGTTTGGCTATGGCGCGTGGAAGCCAATGGCTCCTGCGCCCAAGCGGGCGAAGCCGAAGCAAGGCAGAAACATGCCACAGGTGGTGACTGATGCGGGGGACGGCCGTCCACATTTCAAAGGGCGGGACTCGAGCGGTAACTCTACTTCGACGGACTCATCCTCGACCTCGACCTCCTCGACCAGCAATTCGGGTTCCAGCAACTCGTCTTCGAGCAACTCGCCTTCCAGCGGCGACCCTGATCGTCCGACCCTGCGCAGACGATCGGATTCATCTTCGTCCACCCCTGGGTCCGCCCCCAGCGCCAGCAGTACGAATGCCGGTCCGTCGCCGGAGACTCCGATCGGCGGCGCTGACCCGGATCGGCCACGCATCATGCACGGCCAGCAGACCCCGACGGACGAATATCAACCTGCCCAGCTCACTGGAGTTCCCTTGGGCCTGCAGCAGATGATCGCGGTTTCCGATGCCAGCGATCGCGAAGCACATCCGTTTGTGTATCTGTGGGCCGATCCGGCGGATGCCGCCAAGATGCAGGAGCAAATGCAGATCGCGGCGACTGCGGCCATCGCGGCCACCCAACCTCCACCGGCAAAGACTACGACCAGGGTGCACACTGCTACAGCTACCACGGCGGCGCAGAGACGTAAGGCGGCAGCCGCCGCAGCAACTCCTCCAAAGGCGGTGTTTACCAATGAGCGCTTCAAGGCCTATGAGCTTACCTACAGTGGAGGAGCGACGTTGGTTTACACCGCGGAGACCCAGGATCACGCGGGCAAAACGAAATACGTCACTCTGATCGCTCAGCCGGATTTCAACGGGGTGCCCAAAGTGCTGTTCAAATCGGTGACCGACGACGTTCACCTGGATGTGACTCCGAAGATGCGGCTGGTCGATGCAGTGGATGCCAGAGCCAACAATCGCGGCGACCTGGTGTTTGAGTTGCGCCGCACTCACGATCGGGAATTCGTGATCTATCGCATATCCGGAGGGCAGGCGGAGCAAGTCTTCACCACAGGTTCGCTTCCCAACTCTTCACAGAGTGATTCGACAAGCAGCAGCTAAGCTGCCCTCGGCCGCTCGGCCGCGCCGTCAAGGAGTGGGCAACCTGGTGGTATCCCAACCGCCGCCCAAGGCTTTGACGAGCTGCACGCTGGCGGCAAACTGGCGGGTGGTGATGTCCGCGGCTGTCCGTTCGTTCGCCAATTGTGTGGTCTGTGCGGTTATGACCTCCAGGTACGTAGTGACTCCACCTTTGTAGCGAGCGGTCGAAATGGTGAGTGAGCGCGTCGCCGAGTCGACCGCCCGTAGCTGGGCCACCGATTCGTTGTTCAGGATGCGCAGGCTGGACAGATTGTCCTCAACCTCCTGAAAGGCCTGCAACACCGTCTGCCGATAATTGGCCACATTCAGCTCGTACCCGTGCTGCGCCTCCTCCGTCAGGGCATGACGGCGGCCGGCATCGAAGAGTAGCTCGACAGCCGAGCCACCCAAAGACCACAGCGAGCTCGGTCCTTGAATCCAAGTGCCGGGGTTCTGGCTCTCAAAACCGCCTGCTGCGCTCAGGGTAATCGTGGGGTAGTAGGCTGCGATCGCTATCCCAATCTGGGCATTGGCAGCGTCTGTGCGCCGTTCCGCCGCGGCAATGTCCGGGCGGCGCTCGAGCAATTGCGATGGCACGCCCAGCGGAACCTGCGGCAGCTGCAGATCGAGCGGCGCCGGCAGGAGGGAAAAAGTCGATGCCGGCACACCGATGAGCACTGCAATGGCATGCACATATTGGGCCCGGGCGACGCCTACATCGATGTCCTGGGCGCGGGTCTGGTCAAGCTGGGTTTGCGCCAGCGCCACATCGGAATCGGTAGCCACCCCACCCAGGAAACGGGCCTGCGTCAACGCCAGGTAATCCTGATACTGCTGCACAGTGTTGTCGAGCAGGCGTTGCTGGGTGTCGAGGCCACGCATTTCGAAATAATCCAGGGCCAGCTCCGAGCGAAGGCTGAGATCGACGTTTGCCAGATCAGCGGCGGTGGCTTGGGCGGTCGCCCGTTGCGACTCCACCGTCCTGCGGATGGTGCCCCAAAAATCCGGCTCCCAGGTTGCTTGTCCCTGCAAAATCAGGTCGCTGAAGTTAGCCTCCGTCCCGCTAACATGCAAGGGACGATTGGTCGACACCTTGTTCTGCGAAGCCGCCGGGCCTGCTTGCAACGTGGGATAGTACTGGGCACGGGCATACTGAACCGCCGCCCGGGCCTGCATGTACTGCTCATAGGAAGCCTTGAGGGTCTGATTCGAGCCCGCAACCTGCTCCTCGAGCTTATTCAGCTCCGGGTCTTGATAGATTTCCCACCAATTGGGCCGAATCGCGCTATCGTTGGGAGCCACCTGCTTCCATCCCCCGTTGGGCGGGTTGGGAGGTGGTATGGGCACAGCGCTCTCTTTAAACGCGGGCGCCCCCGGGGCGGTGGGCCGATGATAGTTCGGTCCTGCGGTGCACCCGGCAAGCAGCAACGCCGCCGCGAAAAGGCTAAGGTCTCTCCGAAGCTTCATTGCTTCGCGCTCCCGTTTTCCTCCTCCGTCTTGCCCGGTTGAACCACGTGCACCGGTTCCCCGTCGATTAATGAATCCGGCGGATTCTGGATCACTTGCGAGTCAGCGTTGAGGCCCTGGATCACTTGTACCGTCGATCCATCATCCTGCCCCAGCGTCACGTGGACCAGCTTGGCCTGATCCCCATTGGGTCCTTTCACCACCGTACCCACCTGCAGTCCTTCGGTGCGAAAGATAAGCGCGGAGACCGGAATGATCATGGGCACAACCTGGTTTTGCACCTTCATGTGAACCTGGGCGTAGGCCCCGGGCATGAGCTTGCCATCCCGGTTATCCACATCGATCTCCACCAGCAGGGTTCGTGAGGTGGGATCGATTGCCCTTGCCGTGCGCACCAGCTTGCCGGTAAACGACTGCCCGGGAAATTCGTTAAAAGTAAGTTGGGCGGTGGTGCCGGGCACCGCCGTTTGGGAATAAATCTGGGGAACGTTGACGTAGACACGCAGGATGTTAATGGCAGAGATGCGAAATAACTGCGTGCCACTCCCTGCGTTGATCAGCTGCCCCACATCCACATTGCGGGCAGTGATCACTCCACTGAAAGGCGCATAGATCTTTTCAAACGATTGCAACTCCTCCAGCCGCTGCACATTGGCCTGCGCAGAATTAACCGTGGAGCTGGTAGATGCTTCCTGGCTGACGAAGGTGTCCGTATCTTGCTTGGACACGGCGTTTTGCGTGAGCAATCCCTGGTAGCGAGTGGAGTTGGTCTTGGCCAAGCCGGCGTTGGCCTGGGCCGTAGCCAGATCCGCGCGCGCCTGTAACAGTTGCTTGTCCACTTCAGGCGTGCTGATAACGGCCAACAACTGCCCTTCACGGACATGGGCGCCGATATCGAAATACCACTTGCTGAGATAACCGTCGGTGCGGGCGTAGAGTGAGGCATCGCTGTAGGCGTAAATATTGGCCGGCAAAACAATTTCCTGGGCGGTCTGGCCTTGCTTAGGGGGATTCATGATCACGTTGGGAGCGGCAAGCGCATCGGTATCTTGCTTGAGCTTGCTGCGGGCATGGATCCGGGGTACGATTCCGGCGACCGCCACCACCACGGTTACGATCATGAGAAGCACGAGTCCGAGCACGACGACCCGGCCGGAGAGAGGCGGAGCGTCTGAAGGTATGTGGGAAGCTCCATTCGCCGGTTGCGACGGCTGGTCTGATCTTTCCTGATTGGTTTCCACCCTATCTCCCATCTTTCTATACTTCCAGATCTGCTCCGCCCGGGGCCGCGGCCGCGAGCTTGCGACGCCGCCCCAGCCACCCGTGGATCACGCTAAAGAATGTGGGCACGAAGAACAGCGTGGCCGTGGTAGCAAACAGCAATCCACCGATGACTGCCCGGCCCAGCGGAGCATTTTGTTCTCCACCGTCGCCCAAACCTAACGCCATGGGTATCATGCCGATAATCATGGCGAGCGCGGTCATGATCACCGGGCGAAAGCGCGTGTATCCGGCACGCAGCGCGGCGGCACGGGCATCGCCGACGGTCTCTTCCAGTTGCTCGCGGGCGAAACTGATCACGAGAATGGAATTCGCCGTGGCCACGCCCATAGTCATGATGGAACCGGTGAGCGCAGGAACGCTGATATGGGTGCCGGTGATGAACAACATCCAAACGATCCCGGACAATGCCGCAGGCAGCGCGGCGATGATCATGAAGGGGTCGAGCCACGACTGGAAGTTCACGACGATGAGCAGATAAACCAACAGGATCGAAAAGGCTAAGCCGCTGGTCAATCCAATAAACGAGGAGTTCATCGTCTGCACCTGGCCGCGAACCACGATCTGCGAACCACGAGGCAGCTCCTTGCGGTGTTGGGCGACAATCTGAGAAATCTTATCGGAGACGCTGCGCAAATCAGTGTTCACCACGTTGCCGTAGATATCGAGCACGGGCGCAATATTGTAGTGGCTTATGGTGGCCGGCTCCGCGCCCCGGTCGAGACTAGCCACGTTGCCGAGAATTTGGATCGGCTGGACTCCCGGCGCGGTCGAGGGAGCAGCACCCGTGGTCACCGGGCTCAGGTTGGACGCCCCTACCGACAGGTTTGGATTCGGAGTAATCGTATTGGCCGCACTGGGCGTGGTCACGGGGATGTTTTCAAGATCGACAAGAGACTGCAAAGTGTATTGCGGAGTCTGCGCGGCGATGTTGTAACTGACACCGTTGCTTGGATCGAGCCAGAAGGTTGGGGTGGTCTGGAAGCTGCCGCTGGTCGCGACCAGCAGACTGCCGGCCACATCCCGCTGGGTCAGCCCGATGTCCTGCGCCTTGGAGCGATTCACATCGATCACAAAATGCGGGTTATTGAAGGGCTGTTGGATGTGCAGGTCAGCCGTCCCGGGCACGTAGATGATGTCCCGGAACAGCCGATCGATAAATTGGCGGTTCCCTTGCAGGTTGTTGCCGATTACCTGGATATCAATCGGAGCCGGCAAGCCAAAGTTAAGAATCTGGGTCACCATGTCCACTGGCAACGTGTAGAAAATGGTTCCGGGGAACTGGGCGGGCAGCTTAGCCCGCAAGTGCTGCACGTAGACGTCGGTGGGATGGTGCTTTTCGGTCAGCTGCACCGTGATATCGGCGTCCGAAGACCCAACCACACCGGTGCTGGTGTAGGAGAGGTTTAAACCGGAATAGGGAATGCCAATGTTGTCGATGATGCTGACCAGTTCACTTTTCGGGATCTCCTCGCGAATGGCATTATCGACCTCATCGCACAGCCGCGCTGTTTCTTCGATCCGGGTGCCGGTGTGGGCGCGCAGGTGAAGCTTGAACGACCCCGCGTCCACGGAAGGAAAGAAGTCCTGGCCCAGCCACGGATACAACAGGGCAAAAGAGCCGACGGTAAAAGCGAAGAAAAGAATAAGAAAAACCGCGCTGTGCCCGATGGCGAGCTGCAACAGACGGAAATAGAAGGTACGAAGCTGTTCGAACCTGCGCTCAAATGCCATTTGGGCGCGAACCAGCGGGTTGCGGCTCTGGTGCTTCTGTTTCTCGCTGGCCGGGTCATGCTCCTGAAGAAGGTACTTGGCCATGGTGGGAACTACGGTGCGGGAAAGGAAATAAGAAGCCAGCATGGCGAAGATCACAGCTTCGGCTAAGGGCACAAAGAGATATTTGGCCACGCCGCCCATAAAGAACATGGGCACAAAGACGATGCAGATCGATAGGGTGGAGACAAAGGCGGGGACGGCAATCTGCGCCGCGCCATCGAGGATGGCCTGCTCCACCTCTTTGCCTTCTTCGAGGTTACGGTTAATGTTTTCGATCTCTACGGTGGCGTCGTCAACCAGGATGCCGACGGCCAGCGCCAGACCACCCAGGGTCATGATATTGATGGTCTCGCCCAAAACCCCCAGCATAATCAGCGATACCAGGATGGAAAGAGGAATGGAGACGGCGATGATGAGCGTACTGCGCCAGCTACCCAGAAAGACCAGGATCATGATGGCAGTGAGGCAGCCGGCGATCACGCCCTCCCGCACCACACCGCCGATAGCGCCGCGCACAAAGATCGACTGATCCGACAGGGGTGTAATGCGCAATTGTGGCGGCAGCTGGCTGGCAATAATCGGCAGCAGTGCCCGGATCCTGGAAATGACGTCCAGTGTCGAAACGTTGCCGTTCTTCAGCACGGTCATCAAACTGGCGCGTTGTCCATCTACGCGGACGATGTTGGTTTGCGGCGGAAAACCGTCCCGCACATGGGCAACATCGTGGATGTAAACAATGGCGCCATTCACGCTCTTGATAGGAAGATCGTTCAGGCCCTGGATGGTCGTCGGGGCGCTATTGGTGGCCAGCTGGTACTCGAAGGATCCCACTTTGGCTGTTCCAGAGGGCAGGATCAGATTCTGGGCGGAGATCGCGTTGACTACGTCGTTGGGGGAAAGTCCGCGGGCTTGCAGGGCCTGTTGATCCAGGTCCACCTGCACCTGCCGCTGCTTACCACCGTAGGGGTACGGGCTTTCGGCGCCCTCAACGGTGGCGAATTGCGTGCGAATGAAATTCAGACCGAAGTCATTGAGCTGCTGTTCGGAGAGGCCCTCGCCGGAGAGACCAAGCTGCAGAATGGGCACACTGGATGCGGTGTAGGTGATGATCAGAGGCGGAGTCGTTCCCTGGGGTAGCTGCCGCAACTGAGTTTGCGAGACTGCGGTGATCTGTGCGATGGCCGTGGCCAACGTGACTGTGGGCTGGAAATAGACCTTCACTACGGCAACGCCCACCAGGGATTGGGATTCGATGTGGTCGATGTTGTCGACGGTGGTAGTCAGGGTGCGTTCGGTGATGGTGACGATGCGGTTGGCCATATCCACGGCAGACAGGCCCTGGTATTGCCACACGATGCTGACCACCGGAATATCGATGTTGGGGAAAATGTCGGTGGGGGTGTTCAGAATGGACAACGGCCCAAGGATCAACAGTAAAAGCGCGAAGACGGCGAAGGTGTACGGACGCCGTAACGCAAGACGAACAATCCACATTTGCTAGCTCACTCCTAGGACGTTCTCTCCGGGGATAAAGACCCAGCGAGAGGTAGGGATCCGGCAAAAGATAGGCCTGCCAGGCTCAGGTGGAAGAACAGGCGAATAATGTGCGAGCGTCTTTCAGGGACCCAGGCTGTTACGAGATTTGCTGAACCCTCTCTAGGGATGGGGTTCTACGGCAGATTCGTAGCCACAATCAAATTATACGTTTTGCACGATGAAGGTGGCACCTGGACGCGGGTTGCGCAGCTGGCTCAACTACGTCTGATGTTGAGCGCGGACGATTTGATTCAGAAGCCGATAGCCCTTTCGGGCCCTTGGAGTTTGTGCGGATTCAAAAGAAACAGCAGGTCCCTCCACTGCGCTGCGTGGTGGAGGGACCTGCTGTTTTGTGGATAGACCTCGGCTTTTACCTACCCGGTACCCTAGGAGTCCTACTTGGCCAGAACCGACTCGAGCGCTGCGCTTGAAACAGTGGCGCCATGGTCGGGGTAATAGGCGTTCGAGATGTACTCCTGAAGCATGCGATGGGTGTTGAAGAAGGAGCCATTGAGCGCAATGGTGGACCGCATTACGGTACGCCACTGCTCCGGATTGCCGTAGTAGAGGGGAAGAATCACTGACTCCAGCCGGTTATACAAACTCGCGACCTCATCTTCCGGCGTATCACTATCTGGTATGGCCCAGCCGGTAACCCCTTCTATCCAGCCTTCGACCCACCAGCCGTCCAAGACGCTGAGGCTGGGGACCCCGTTGAGCGCGGCCTTCATCCCGCTGGTACCGGATGCCTCGAAGGGCCGCCGGGGTGTGTTCAGCCAGAGATCGACGCCCGCGGTAAGCATCGCGGCGAGCTTCCATTCATAGTTTTCCAGGTAGACGATCTTGAGCGCGTCCGACTTCAGCCTGGCAGCGACTTCAAAAATCTCCTGGATCAGCTTCTTACCCGGTTCATCATGGGGATGAGCCTTGCCGCTAAAGAGAATCTGCATGCCGCGGAACTTCTCCGCGCAGCGAACCAGGCGCTCCGGATCTGTCAGCAGCAGATCAGCGCGTTTGTAGGTGGCCACGCGGCGAGCAAAGCCAATGGTGAAGACGTTGCTGCGGAGCGTGATCCCGGTCCTCTCCGCAACCGCATCGATGAGTGTGCGCTTGGACTGCGCGTGCGCCTTCTCGATCTCGCGCAGCGGAACGTCAATCGCGTATCGAAACTGGAAATTATCTTTACGCCAGCGGGGAATGCTGCGATCGAAGATGGCCTGCATGGGAGGGGCGGTCCAGGTGGCCGCGTGCACCCCGTTGGTGATGGCGTCGATCGCATAGTCGGGGAACATCTCCCGCGAGATCTTGCCATGCTGCATGGCGACGCCGTTGACAAAGCGCGACGAGGCCAGCGCGACATAAGTCATGTTGAGCATTCCGTCATGGCAGCCGCCCATGCGTTCGAGCAGGTTGGCGACTTCCGAACCAAGGATTCTGTTGGTCTGCTCCATCGAAAAACGGTCATGTCCGGCGGGCACCGGGGTGTGGGTAGTAAATACACAGCGGCTGCGAACCGCCTGGGTATCCCGCTCGTCAATCGCCCGGTCCAGATCGCCGCCCAATTGTCGTTCCATCAAACCGACGGTCAAAAGCGCCGCGTGACCTTCATTCATGTGGTATACGGACACGTCATGATCGAGGGCTTCGAGCATGCGCACGCCACCGATTCCCAGAATGGCTTCCTGGCACAGCCGATAATCCGTGTCCCCTCCATAGAGGTGATCGGTAAGCTCTCGATCGCGCGGGTCATTTTGCGACAAATCGGTGTCGAGCAGGTAGATCGGGATGGTGTGCCCGCTGACTCCTTCGAGATCGTATCGCCACGCGCGGACCATCACCGGCCGGTCCTCGATGGTCACCTCGACTACGGCGTTCTCGAGCACCAGAAGTTTTTCGAGCGGCCAGGGTTGATCTTCAGCACTCTGAATTCCCTGGGCATCGAGATGTTGCTGGAAATATCCTTTGCGATGCAGCAGGGTAACGGCGCAGAGTCCCAGGCCCAGATCGGCTGCGGACCGCATCGTGTCTCCTGCAAGCACACCCAGTCCCCCACTGTACGTGGGCATTTCGGGAGCGATGGCGATCTCCATCGAGAAGTACGCTACGGTGCCTCCCCGCTCGGAGAGGCCGATCGAAGAAAAATCGCGCTGCTGGTTTGAAAAATGCATCCTGCCCTATCTCCCTATTTCAACGTGCACTCAAAACTGCTTCCCAAGCGTGGCTGATTTTGCCCGTCAACTCCGCCAAATGTCCTAAATTGACCCGAAGTAATGTCTATTCTAACCATCGACCGCCTGGCTTTTATCACGAATCGAACTGACACTTCCGTCGAGTGCTCTAGTGCTTCCGTGGTAGCGCACTTTGCAGATTTTCCCTTTCAGGACGTGAACATCCGCGTGGGAGGCCGGGCCCGCACCTCATCAGATACTTGACTCAGCCTGCTCCAGATGGCTTCCAGCCAATCCAAATGTTCCGGCTTCATGAGCACAGAACGGAGGCAAGTAACGATGCCGTGCTGCTCCTGATCCGGCCACGAGCCGGGAGGGAAGAATCGGCTGGGTAGTTTGGCCAGTGCGAGATGAAGATGCTCGCGGGCCGCGGCAGCGAAGGTCTGTTCCGCCAGGTGGGACGATGTAGTGACGGTTGCCGGCGCGAACCGCCCACACCACGATGTCGAGCTCGGGCGCGAAGGGAGAAACAAACCGGCCATCCGCGCAGATTTTTTTGTGCAGGAGCATCGCCGCCTCGCGACTACAACGCAGCCCTTCAGCAAACTCGCCATCTTTGATGAGCGGCAGCAATTGCTGTGTTGCCCATAGTGCGACGGCGGAAGCGCCTGCCCGTGAGCACTCCAGGCTGATTTCGCCCAGGTGAAGATCTTCCGAGGTGAAGTACGTATACGGCGAGTCGTGTTTATAGAAGCGTCCTACCGCCGGCTCGCGAAAGAGGATGCAGCCACAGCCATACGGTTGGAGGCCGTGCTTGTGTGGATCGACCACGATGGAATCAGCCTGCGCCAGGCAGGCGAAAGCACGCGTCGCCTCCTCGCCTAGTGTCGACAGCAGGGTGAAATATCCGCCGTAGGCGGCATCGACGTGAATGCGAAATGGATAGGTGTTGCGTAGCGCGAGCACTTTGTGCAGCGGATCGACGGCGCCTGTAGCGGTTGTGCCCAGGGTCACCACGACCGTGCCCACGTCGCCTGTTTGCAATGCGGACTCGAGCGCCGCTATGTCCATGCGGCCCTCAAGATCGGCAGGCACACTGGCGAAGGGCAGGCCGAGAACGCCGCTGATTCTGCCATGGGTGTAGTGCGCCTGCTCAGAGGCAACGATGCGCTTGCCCGGAGCCAGCTGACCGGCGATCCAGAGCGCCTCCAGGTTGGCAAAGGTTCCGCCGCTGGTTAGATGGCCCAGATACTCCGTCCAGCCGAACATGCCGGCGATGGCGCGGACCGCTTCTATTTCCATGCGCGAGCTGGCGCGGCCACCGTCGAGGGCATGGTTGTTGGGATTGATCACCATGGCGAGGGCATAGGCGGCGCGGGCCAGCGGGTGGGGCGGCTTAAGCATCTGCCCGGCGTAAAGAGGATGGAAGTAGGGGTAGTTATCCGCCATTCGCCCGGCCACCTGGTTCAGCACCGCGGCCATGGCGTCGATTGCGGGTACTTGCTCCGCATACGAGGGCAGATTGCGAAAGGATGCTTCGAGCTGTGGCAGGGCTGCGGCTAGAAGTCTCAGTGCTATATCTTCAGGCATTGCTACTGCATTTTAGACGCGAGTCGCGCCTAAGCGTTTGCTTGAGCAGAGCAGGAGACACCGCTCCACTCCGCAGTTCTTTCTTATCGCTTAGCTAAGGCTTCGAGCGCATCGCAGGCGGCCTTTAATCCATCCTCTTTGCGCAATCGCTCTCCGATCCTGGCCGCCCTCTGCCGGGTCGCGGATTTCTCGAGCAACAGGGTGATCTTGCGGGCAGCAAGTTCCGCCGTATAACGCCGCCGTCTGATCACGCGGGCCACGCCCAGGCGGCGCACCCGGCGCGCATTGTCCGGCTGATCGTGACTGTAGGGCATGACCAGCATGGGTTTGCCGGACATCAGCGCTTGCGCGGTTGTGCCCACACCGCCCTGGTGAATGACGACCGAGGCGCGCGGAAAAAGCTTGGAGTAGGGCGCATAGTTGGCGACACACGCATTCTGCGGAACTTCCTGGGGAACATTGCGCGGGTCGGTGCCCACCAGGAGCACAGCACGCTGGCCGAGCAAGCCAGCGGCCAGCGCGCTCTGCTGATAAAAGTCACCGGCGTCGAGAACCGCTGCCGAACCAAGCGTAAAGACCAGCGGCGGCGGCCCCTCCTGCAGGAAGCTCTCGAGCTCCGGCGGTAGATCACGATGACCGGCGTCGCCATCGTAGAAGACGAAGCCGGTGACTCTGGTGGCCGCCGGCCAGTCGGGCTGGGGCTCGCCCAGCAAAGGCGAGAACATGGCTAAGACCAGATACGGAGAGTGCTTGGCTTCAAAGATAGGATCCGGACCGCGGCCCAGCCCCAGTTCCGAACGCAACTGATAGATCGGCTCTGGCCAGCTCCGCGTTACCCACCGCGCGAACCGGGCGATCACTCGTCCCATTCCGGGCAGCGCCGGCTGCAGTCGTGCCAGCATGGGATACGGCGGCAGCACGGGTGCGTCATAACGGGAAAAAAAGGACAGCGGCGCGAGCACATGCGACGCCCAGGGGATCCCGGTAACCTCTGCCACAATCGGCGCCTGGTAGACCAGCTCTCCGGCAAGCATCAGGTCGGCGCCCCCCTTGGCCTCGACGACTGCGAGCAGCTCCCGGTAGCTTTGGCGGATAGCGGGAAACAGTATTTCGCGCAGGGTGCGCTCCGTTCCCTTGCGAATGTCCATCAACATGGCCACCAGCTGGTTGTCTTCCGGATCGAGGATTGGGCCGACGGGCGCAAATTCCAGTCCTAGAGAAACGATCTTGGGCCGGAAAAGTTCGGGAACTGCCAGAACCGGAACGTGGTCCCGCCGCTGCAATTCAAGAGCGACGGCTATAAGCGGATGGATATCGCCGAGGGTACCGAAGCTGGTGAGGACAATGCGCATGCGCTGCTTCTGCAGTGTAACTGTCCCCGCCACGGGTCATCGGGCGTATTCAGGGGGTAGATTCAAAACCCATTCTCGAAAACCTGGAAGCGATGTTCGAGCTCGAATTGCTGGCGCGCTTTTTCACTGCCCTGGAGCAGCGATGCGCATGCTCCTGAAGCCTGTTCGCGGCCTAGCTGCGCGCGGCACGCGGCGCGCGGGTGGGCATAGCTCTCCCATGGGCCGGGCTGCTCCCAAAGACTGTCCCCGGGCAGGAAGCTGTGTTCGAGGCCGGTCCGCACCATCTGCTTGAAGTCACTGTAGGTGAGCGGGTAGGCCATCGCCGCGCGGACATATTCGTGGGTAAGGTTGATGCGGGAGACCCCCTCATCGTCGGTAGAGAGCGCTACCGGCACGTGATACAGGCGGTACATGGGCAAGGGATGGTCTGCCCCCTTGACATTGAGAATTACGTCGTTGCTGGTGAGGTTTATCTCGACCATCACGCGTTTGGCGGCCATTTCCTTGAGCAGATCGTAGGGATGATCCTCTCCCATCACGTCGACGCCGTGGCCGATGCGTTCGGCATGAGCATCTTCGACCGCAGAGCGGATATGAAAGCGCAAATCATCCAGGGGCACCATTGCCGGGCCCAGCTCGCCGGCATGGAGGGTGATATGTACTTTGGGGTAGAGGGTATGCAGGGCCCCGACCATTTGCATTTGCAGCCGGTAATTTGCCAGGATGGCGCGCCAGTCTTCCGGCTGCACCATATTGATGCCCACAACCAGCGGGTCGGCGGAGGCCAGCTCGAAGCCGCAAACCAATTGGAGAAAGACAGCGGGTGAAGGCAAAGCGCGCAGCACCTGGTAGAGAAAGCGCACCTCGAGCTTGCACGCCGGTGTGGCTGCGCTCGTGCCGCAATGCTCCAGTTCGCGGCGCCGGCGCTCGGCTTCATTGAACTCCGCGCGCATTGCAGGCAGATATTTTGCCAAGCCTGCGTCGAGCAATTGCTGGCGCAGGTGGGCGAAATCCGTGTGCATATCAATCGGCCCCAGATTTTCGGCTAGAGCGAGTGCAGGCCGGAAGTTGGGGGTATGCATGATTTCAAGGTATTGCTCGTTTTGCGCAGCGGCTCGACTGGCTAACTCATCGACCCACTCGCCGGCGTGCCTGGGATCCTCTACGACTTGAAAATGATCGAAGGATGCGAAGAAGTGATCGTGGCCCGAGTCCTCGGTAGAGGGAACGAAGGTTCTCATGGAGAATGTGTCGATCAGCAGGTCATAGAGTTTTTCGTCGGTAAGAGCGTTGGCGGCGGGCACGCCTTCTTCGCCGCAAACCGGCTGCGGGGGCATACTGCGCGTCATGGCAGCGGTTTTGTAAAGCACCAGGGTCCTGGTGTTGACGCAGAGATTGTCTTCCGCAGCTTCGCGGATGAAGGTTTCTGCGTACACGGCGCCTGCCAGGTGAGTGTGCAGATCGGTGCCCTTCGGCATGTCGTGGAAAAAGACGTAAAGGGCGAGCGGCCCCTGTTGGCGAGCCTGTTCGAGGGCTCGCGCTGCGCGGGTTTCACCATTTTGCGTGGCGGCTTGCGGCTGCGCAATGGCGCCCGGCGTCAGACAGAACAGCAGGGCGGATGCGGCCAGGCGGAGTGGGGCGCGATAAAGGAACATAGGGCGGGAAGGCAACCGGCGTTTTGAAGTTGTGACTGCGAGCGTCCAGTGTATGACAGTGGGTTTGCGCACTGCGAGGTGATTGCTATACTGACGTTTGTTGCTTGTGCGCAGTTGCTGACCTGGCCGGGCCCTCCGCCCGAAATTGCAGACTCAGAAACAACTTAAGCGGAAGCAGCGACCTTGGGTCCCCCGAGGCCAGATAGCTCAGTGGTAGAGCGCGGCCCTGAAAAGGCCGGCGTCGGCGGTTCGATCCCGTCTCTGGCCACCATTTAGAATCAATAATTTAGCCGCGACTTGCACAGTAATTCTCCGGGGTTATTTCGGCTCCATCCTTCGTAAACACTTACAAGGACTGGAAGATGAGCCTCCCGAATGGAAGGCTTTTGTGCGTTTTGACTAAATGGCCTGTTCTGAACAACATGACACTTTTCATATGTGGTCGCGTATTGGTCGTGCACCGCCTTGGAGATCGGAGGCTGTTTTCCAACCGTCTTGGGATGTGCAAAATGTGGATGCCTCAGAATGCGTGACGCCAGCCTTTTCAAGATTGCTTCCCTTGTTGGCGACATCAGGACTTAGGACTCATCGAGGCCGGTGATGACCTACAGCCCGACCTCCAAGAGTCCGTCACGGCAGGCCCGGCAAGTGCTTGCTTCTCGGCCCCGGTTCGCAGAATCGCAGAACACATCCGACCAACACTTGGGACGCTTTCGCGATCCTGCAGGCAAACTCAACGATCCCATTTGAAGGCCCCGAAAGCCTAAAGGACCAAGTACGGTCCTATCGATAGCTATGTATTGCTAAGAGGCGGCCGTGAATTGTATCTGTAGGTGCTGTTGGTGATCAGGGCTTAGTTTGTCCGCCATCCTGACTAAACCCGCAAAAGAGTCAGCCTTCATCTTTCGCATGATGTGTCCCCGATGTAATTGAACCGTCCACTCCGTGATCCCCAACTCAAATGCCACTTGTTTGTTTAGTAGACCGCTGGCCAACAGTGGCAGTACCTCTCGCTCTCTGGGCGTCAAAGATTCATATCGGGAGACTAGGCTGGCACGTTCGGTAGCATCTCGATGAGTGGCGAGATTCTGCTGCAACGCCCGTTTCACCGAGCTAAGCAGCGCAGCTCCATCAACAGGCTTTGTGAAGAAGTCACTCGCACCTTCCTTAATCGCGCGTACTGCTAGTGGAATGTCGCCACGCCCGGTGATGAAGATGATCGGCATGCGGCATCCTTCGATATTAAGATTCGCTTGCAGCTCAATACCAGACATGCCTGGCATGCGATTGTCGGCGATCAGGCATGCGACCTTGTGCCTGGCTCCGGAATCCAGGAACTGCTCCGCGGAGTCGAAGCAGAGCGCAGACATCCCCCTCCGACTCGATCAGGTCTCGCAGTGCGCTTTGAACCGACTTGTCGTCATCGAGGATTGCCAAGAGGCTTGAGATGTGCTCGATCTTCATGGGCAAAAGGTAACCCTCTGCACAAAGGCAACGCAATCAGATCGTAGTCGAAAAAACTACTACTATGGTTGTAGTCAATTAGAACTGAGGCCGACATATAGCCGACCGTCTACGAAGAACAACTCCACGCTATCTAGAAAGAACAAGTTTAAGCTTGTCTGCCATGCGCACCAGTTCAATTAGGGATTCCGCGTGCATCTTCTGCATTACATTGCCTCGATGGATCTTTACAGTAGCTTCGCTCGCCCCGATTTCTGAAGCAATCTGCTTATTGAGCATTCCAGACACTACGAGCCCCATGACCTCACGCTCTCGCGCAGTCAACGCCTGATACCGTCGATGCAGTTCGTGGGCCTCGGTCTGTCGTTCTCCTCCGCACGGTCACGCTGGAGAGCCTGCTGAATCGCGTCCAGCAAATCCTGGTCCCGAAAGGGCTTCGTCAGAAATTCCACGGCACCCGATTTCAGTGCCCGAACGGACATGGGAACGTCTCCGTGCGCGGTAATAAAGATGATGGGTATTTGCGTACCAAGTTCGATGAGCCGTCGCTGAAAATCGAGTCCACTCATCTGAGGAAGTCTCACGTCTAAGACCAGGCAACTTGGCTCAGAACTGCGCTGTCTGCGCGGAACTCTTCACCCGTTAAGAAGGACTCGGCATGAAGTCCAACCGATTCGACGAGATCTTGGATGGCTTGTCGCATACCGTGATCGTCATCGATGATGTAGACCGTGGAAACGGGCGCAGATTTCATATCTGAGCCCCGGTTTCCCCTGGAAGGGTGAAATGGAAAGTCGCGCCGGACCCTTGATTGGCATTTGCCCACACCCGCCCTCCATAAGACTCCACAATTGATCGGGTTATGGTCAGGCCCATACCTGTGCCCTGTGGTTTCGTCGTATGAAAGGATCAAAAATCCGTTCAGCATTCTCGGCGGCTAGCCCACCCCGGTATCGCTAACCGAAGTCACAACCAGACCGTTCGAATCGATTTTCGCCTTGATCGTCATCTCGCCTCCAGTATCTTTCATGGCCTCGATCGCGTTAAGCATCAAGTTCATGAGAACTTGCTGAAGTTGCACGCGGCTGGCAAAAAGTCTGGGCAGACATACGTCGATTTCTTGATCGGTCACAATGGCATGTCGCTCCGCCTCTGCTCTCAGAAGAACAGTCATCTCTCCAATAATTTCCTTGAGATCGACGCTTTGGCGTTTTGTAGGAATGCCAGTTCTGTAGAAGGATTGCAAACTGCTGATTACATCGGCCGCGCGGTTCGCGTCTTGCTCAATCCTGGCGGCTGCTGCGCGCGCTCTATCGAGGTCGGGTGGCTCATGTGCCAGCCAACGTAAGAGGGCGTTTGCGCTTGTAATCGAAGCGGCGATTGGCTGTTTAATCTCATGCGCTAAGGCAGCAGCCAGCTCGCCCATCATATTCACCCGGTTGGTGTGTGCGACTTCAGCCTCTAATTGCCGCAGCCTTTCACGTTCTTCCTCGGCACGCTTTTGGTCTGTAATGTCCATCGTGATACCAAAGTACTCACCGGCTTCCTGAGAGGGACTGTGGTGTCCGATGCCGCGCAGACGTCGAATGGCGCCATCAGTACGACGAATCCGAAACTCGACGTCATAATCCTCCCCTGCACTAATTGCACCTTCGAGCTTTGCCCTGACCGCTTGCTCATCCTCCGGCAGAATCGTCCTGTAAAAGGACTCGAATGGATCGGACCTTGGCTCGGATCGAAGCCATACATACGAGCATTTTCGTCCGATGAATGGAATATCTGCTGGGTAACCAGGTTGCATGCCCAACTTCCAACATGAGTCAAACTTTGCGCTTCTGCTAAATATGCGTTGCTTTGCTGAAGAGCATTCGAAAGGGCCTCGCGCTCTTGCTCCACAAGCTTTCGATCCGTTATATCGATCGTGATGCCGAAGTACGCGCCAATGTCTTGAGCAGGGTTGTGGTGTCCAATGCCACGCATAAACCTGACAGCTCCATCCGGCCGCCGAATACGATATTCGACATCGAAATCCTCTCCTGCGCGAATCGCATTCTCGAGTTTTATCCTTAGCGCCCGTTGATCTTCGGCAAGAATCGTACTGTAATGGATATCGAACGGATTCGAGATTTGCTGACATCAACCCCGTAGAGGCGGTTGTTTTCTTCAGATGAATGGAATACCTCACGCGTGATCAAATTGCTCGCCCAACTGCCGGCATGAGCCAGCGTTTGCGCTTCCGCCAGGTACGCCTGTTCCCGTCGCAGCTCCTGGGTCAAGAATTCATGCGCTGTGACATCGATTGTTGTGCCGTGGTAGCCCTGAAATACCCCATCTTCAACGACCGGAATACCCACACAACGAACGTAACGAATCTCCCCGTCAGGCCGAAGTACTCGGCTCTGATATCGCAACCACAGTGCTCCTCGTGCATCCTCTTTATTGCTTCAGCAAGAGAGTCGCGGTCCTGGGGGTGGATCGCAGCAAAGAATTGCTGAAGGCTTGGAGTTCCCTTTTGTCGGGTCAAAGCCGAATATCTGTAAATTTCGTCGGACCAATAGATATCTAGTTCATCTGACCAGCGAATACCTAAATCCCGGGATGCCCAGCTCCCCATGTGAGCGAGACGCTCGCCTTCGCTGAGGTAGAACTGGCTCCGGCGTAAGGCCTGTTCTGCAAGTTTGCGCTCGGTGATGTCCTGACACGTACCGAACATCTGGGAGGGTCGCCCAGAAGCGTCTATTGTTATATCGCCTCGACTATGAACGATGCGCACTTCACCGCTCGCACGAATGAGGCGGTGTTCGGTTTCAATGTGCACTCCGTCACGAATTGCTCGTTATCAGTTCTCGAACACGTACTTTCGATCTTCCGGATGGATCAGGTCTCGTATTGTCTCCAAATCAATGGGATCTTCCTGCGGTGTCAGCCCATAAATGCGACAAGTTTCATTCGAAAATATCACGCGATTTATCTGAAGGTCCCATACCCAGTAGCCCAGATGAGCAACGCGTTGGGCTTCTTCGAGCCACGTTTTGCTTTCCTGCAAGTTGCTCCATAGGGCTTGACGTTCTTCCTCAGCGCGCTTGCGTTCGGTGATGTCTTGACCGGTGCCAAACATCTCATAAGCTCTACCGGAGGCATCTCTCTTTACAGTTCCGAGGCCTAAGATATAGCGGACTTCGCCGTCAGGAAGAACGATACGATGTTCCGCCTTAGCATGCGTTCCGTTACGAACCGCTTCCTCCGCTTCCTTGGCGACCCGCTCGCGATCGTCAGGGTGTATCCGTTCAAAGATCAACGCCGCGTCAAACGGGCCCTTCTGTGGAGGTATTGCGTAAATGCGGCAAAGTTCATCGGAATACGTGACGCGATTATCGATGAGATTCCATTCGTAGTGTCCGATATGGGCTAGTCTCTGGCTTCCTCAAGCCTCGCATTGCTTTGCTGCAGGGCGTTCGCCAGCGCCTGACGTTCATCTTCTGCACGTTTCCGGTCAGTAATGTCGCTCACGATACCAATGTACTCGCGAATGCCGAGACCATGACTTCCGGCATGTGCGACCACATGAAGATATCTAACGTCACCGTCAGGCATCAGCAGCCGGTGCTCAAAATCAAGGTCCATCCCATCCCGGGCTGCGCGATCTCTCAGGTCCAAGAACCGCTCTCGATCTTCGGGGTAAACTCTATCGAATACCAGATCAAGCGAGGGATGCGTTTCTCGCGTAAACCCCAGGATTCTGTATGTTTCGTCTGACCACTCAAGCGTATTGCTGCCGACCTGCCACGCGAAGATTCCGGAATGGCTCAGTCTTTGGGCCTCGGCCAGATACTGCCAACGCCGCTGTAACTCTTGTTGCCCACCGCCCACGTCGCTACACCTCGCCCGTTCACTCAACCCTAAAATGCTGCGCCGAATCGATGGCTTCTGATGCTGACTCGATGTCGGCGCAAGGTATTGAGAAAATCGAACATCTCACGTGCGGCCCTTCGCTGCGGTACGCGCGCCGTGAATCGATCCAACCATCGTCCGAATCTGACTATTCTCGAAAACAGGACCTTGCTCATTCTGGGACAGAACTACTCCGACCATAGCTCTCGCTAAATCATCTGCAGGAATGACTTGATTCGGGAAAAGAGTCCGAAACACGGGATAGACCGTGCGCAAGACTCTGTACGCAAGGTTCGGCTCCTTACGGGGCTCCACAGGGTAAATGATGCAGGCCGGATATATAGACATGGGAGAACCCGGTCCTAAGCAACACAGTTTCAGCCTCGCCCTTGTAGCGTGCGAAGGCCATTCGACTACGGCCACTTGGGTCGGCACCACTACCACTGAGGACGAAAACGCGGAATCAGGACTACTTAGGTGGAGAACTCTTGCAAATTCAATTGGGTAATCAACGGTAACTTCACGCAGTTGCGTGTCTGAGACCGTCCCCGTATACACTCCCAGGCAAAAGATCGCCGCGTCTTGGCCGGAAAGCGGCTCGGCAAGCGAAGAGCAGTCGCTGAAATCCTGATGGACGGCCTCGCTTAACTTGGGGTCAGAGATTCCAAGGCGTCGCCGCCCAACTGCCGTGACCGAGCTGACTGCAGGATCTTCAAGCGCAAACCGAAGGGCGTATCCGCCGACCATCCCGGTTGCGCCGACAATCACGAGACGCTTTTTTGTGCGGCATCGGAGTGTCCATCGATCGCCTCCTAGTGCCGCAAGGGTGCTCACAGAGCCCGTTCGGCAAGTCGCTGTCATGATAGGTTGCGTTCTTCTAGCCAGTCCACATAAAGCAGACGCTCGGCAAAGAGCCAAGCTCCGTCCGTCTTTGCAAAGGTATCGAGGTAGCGAAGCGACGCAAGCATCAGACGTCGCTTCTCATCTTTGATGAATACGTGATGGGCCAGACAGTAAGC
>CAWCKO010000024.1:0-193500 GCA_963796145.1 uncultured Acidobacteriaceae bacterium
CGCGAACCAAAAACATTTTGGGTTTTGTCTGGAAATCGAAGGTAACTGGTTTTGAAGAAACCACTTGGCTATAATCTGCAACAAAGCTAGATAGCCAAATTACCCATAGGACTCCTTCGGTGACTTCAGAATTGAGCCGCCGTCATCCAGCTGTTGCGGTCTGTGCCGTGGTTGGACATACAGTTCAAAACTTCATCGCCTGGTGGATCGTAGCCGCAAACCTGGCGAAACGATTTCTTCTCCATGAAGAACGACTGCAGGTGGCTGCCTATGGGACGGTCAAGCGATGCAGAGGGCTTTTTCTTCTGCTTGCCCTCCTGGTATGGCATCCTTTACCGCCCGCGTTTGCCGAAGACTCTCCTCAGTCAACCAAAAGCACCCAGCCAAGCGAAAGGTTTCGCCAGCTTCCTTCCAGCTTTGAATCAAACATGGGCCAAAGCGATCCAGCGGTTCGCTTTCTCTCTCGGGGACCCGGCTACGCCATTCTCTTTCAAGATCATGAGGCGGACTTTGTTCTGGAGAAAAGCGATTATGCCTCTGGTAACAAACATCAACCCGGCGCGGGCCGCGCGCCCCCTACAGCGGATACTGCTTCGGTTACTGATGTCGTCCGGATGCGCCTTGCCGGCGAAAGCGCAGACTCTGCACTCTCTGGCCAAGATCGATTGCCTGGAACAGTGAACTATTTTTCTGGAAGCGACGCTGCACTATGGCATACAGGGATCCCGACATTTGCCAAGGTTCAATATCGTGGCGTATATCCGGGCGTGGATCTCGTCTACTACGGCAACCCAAGCAGACTGGAGTTTGATTTTCAAGTGGCAGGCGGGGCCTGTGCATCGAGCATTCGGCTCCATCTCGAGGGAGCACGACGGCTCAAACTAGATCGGAACGGCAATCTTGCCGTCTTTGCCGGACATGGTCAAATCAGCTTCCATAAGCCTCTAATTTACCAACTCGAATCCGACCATACGAAGCGTATCGTCGAGGGCCGGTTCCGCATTTTCTCCGACGGCACACTTGGATTTACGCTCGGGGACTACGACCATACACGTTTACTGGTCATCGATCCGATTCTCGACTACTCAACCTATTTGGGAAGTCAGAGCGGAGCAGCGGCAATCGCTGTCGATTCAGCGGGAGAGGCATTTGTGACCGGCTTCGCCGGCGCCTATATGCCCACAACCACGGGCAGCTATCAACCCAACTTTCCGGCTGCGGGAAAAAACGACCCTACTCCGGTAGGAGACTCACCCTCCTTCGACACTGCGGCCTTCGTCGCCAAATTGAATCCTGCCGGCACGGCACTTCTCTACTGCACCTATCTCAGCGGTTCAAAAAACGATGCTGCCGACGCGATTGCGGTTGACGCGGCGGGAAACGCCTATGTCGCCGGACAGACACATTCCACAGACTTCCCCGTGACCCCGGGTGCATTGCAAACGACGAACTCTGCCAAAGCCGGCACAGGATTCATCACGGCGCTGAACAGCACGGGAACTGGTCTGATTTATTCCACCTACCTCGGGGGTTCTGAAGCGAGCGCAGTCTACGGACTTGCATTGGATAGTTCAGACAACGTTTATGTTACAGGTGACACGGCAGATCTTGACTTTCCAGTGACCCCAGGGGTATTCCAGACGACCGGTCCTGCGAATCCGAACCTTGGAGGGACGGGCTTCGTCACCAAACTCGCTGCTGGTGGCAAAACGTTGCTGTACTCGACGTATTTAGGCGGCAGCATGTGGGATCTACCGTATGGCATTGCCATTGACACAGGCGGCAACGCCTATATTACAGGCGGAACGCAGTCCCCCGATTTCCCCACTACGCCAGGCGCCTTCCAGCGGGTCAACAAGGCGACAGTGTTCAATCTGCTGGGAGGGAGCTTTGTCACCAAGCTGAATCCCACCGCAACGGCGCTTGTTTACTCGACCTATCTAGACGGGAGCTTGACGGATGTGGCCTACGCGATCGCGGTCGACTCTGGAGGCAATGCTTACGTCACGGGCTTCGCCACTTCCCCTGATTTTCCGACGACACCAGGGGTCATCCAACCCACATTGGGGAATGCACTGGGAATCGAAACGTCCAATGTGTTCATCACAAAACTGAACCCAGCCGGCTCGGGCCTGGTCTACTCAACATTCCTGGGCGGTAGCAACTCCCCCAATCCCGGGGCATACGGTGATGCTGGATTGAGTATTGCCGTTGATGGCAGCGGAAACGCGTACATTACCGGCAGCACAGAGGATACGGATTTTCCGGTTACACCCAGCCCGCTCCAATCGCAAAACATAACTCAATTAGTCTCAGGCGACCTGGCTTCCTTTGTCACAAAGCTGAACCCCGCTGCGTCTGCGATTCTCTACTCCACCTATCTGACCGGCAGCGGTGACCAGTCAGGCGACCAGGCTGGCGCGAGCTGCGACTGCACAGCCGGGATCGCTCTCGACGGCGCGCAGAATGTTTATGTTGCCGGGCGCACAATTTCAACGGACTTTCCAACAACGTTGGGCGCTTTCCAAAATCAAAGCGGATTTGGCCCTAACGGCGGAATTGCGGCGTTCGTCACGAAGTTCAATAGCGCAGAGATGCTGCAACTTCCCACGACGACGACCACCGTAACAGCAAACCAAAATCCGCAATTGGCCGGACAGCCGGTAACCTTCTCCGCAACGGTCCAATCTACGTCTGGAAGCATACCTACTGGGACGGTTGGGTTCACTTATCTCGGCCTTTTCTTCGATGGCACTCCCTACGCTTTTGGTCCATGGAACAATGTGGAGCTGGATGGCGCCGGCACGGGTACGTTCACGGCCTTTTCACTGGCATCGGGTCCGATATCGGTCGTGGCCTACTATCTTGGTGATGCGAAGAATTCGCCGAGCAGCGGCTCTATGACGGAGACGGTCAACCAGATTCCCACGACGACTACGGTTACCACGAACATGTCCTCGGCTCCCTACGGTACCCCGATTACCTTTACTGCGAGGGTTGTAGAGACCGCTTCGGGCAAGCCTGCGCAAGGTTCAGTGTATTTCGATTTAGGTTCAACTTCGTACGCATCCTACGCACTCAACAGCTCAGGCTTTGCGAGCTGGTCGAGCGGCACCGGCGGTCCGCCCTTAGCGGTGGGTTCTGACACAATTACTGTCCAATTCCTAACACTCAAAGGATCTCCAGACCAGAAGAGCCAAGGATCAACCACAGTCAATATCACCCCCGTGGGCATCACCGCAGCGCCGACGTTTTCGCCGGCGGCTGGAACCTATTCCACGACTCAAGCTGTAATTCTGAGCAGCACCAGTACGGGCGCTAAAATTTATTACACCACCGACGGCAGCACGCCGACGGTAGGGAGTTCACCGTATCTGGCTGGACTTCCGATACAGGTCAATGGCAGCGAGACCATTCAAGCGATTGCCATTGCTCCCGGCGATTCGGCAAGCCCGATCGCTTCTGCTGCCTATGTAATCGATCTGCCGCCAGGCTTCAGCGTCAGCGGTACGACAGTCACCATGTCGGCGGGGGCAACCACCGGTAACACGTCTACCATCACCCTGACGCCGGCAGGAGGCTTCACCGGCCGCATCGCACTGACCGCGGTGATCGCGTCGAGTCCGCCCAGCGCAGTAGGCGTACCCACGTTGAGTTTCGGATCGACTACTCCCGTGAGCATCAGCGGACCCACAGCAGGCACAGCCACACTCACCATTGCCACCAGTTCTGGGCAAACGACGCCGTGCACATCCTCGAATGTCATGGAACGCGGAGCCCGCTGGTATTCCGGGGGCGGTGCGATCCTGGCCTGCGTGGTATTGATCGGAGTCCGGCGGCGTAAGTGGCGGGCGATGCTCGGGATGTTCGCTCTCTTTCCCGTACTCGTGTGCGACGTGGCAGCTTGCGGCGGCGGCGGTACCACCCGGGCTTGCAGCGCCGCCGTCACCCCGACCACGACGGGAGCTTACACCATAGAAGTAACCGGTACTTCAGGTTCGACTAAGGCCACCGGCATATTCACCATCATCGTGCAGTAGCCAACGCCTTCTTCCTTTTACATCGAGCAGCAGCGTGAGCTGATGGGGCGACATGGTGCCTATTGCGAAGACGTCGCCGGTTGTCCTTGATAACTGCCTTTGGCGGTTTTAATACGGAAACGGCGCGCCGCGCTGGGCCAAAGCAGGAGCCTAAGCTGAATCGGCGGCCCAGATGGCGCGAATGGTCTCTTCATCTCCCATCCCATGGGGGACGGCAGCACTTGGACTATTGGCGTGATACCACCGCCTTCTACCGGAGGAAGGTTCCGCCGCACCGCTACTCCGCAATCCAGCAGGTCCATTGGTGATCCCTCGGCTGCCCGGCATTTCGAGGTAGCCGTTCGGGTCGGTTGTCCGCACCCAAAGCCAGGCATAGCGCAGCCAATCGGCGCGATACTGCTTATTCTGGTGCGCAAACCACGTTATCTCGTCGTAGCCCCAAACCCAATTGAATTGGCCGCCATCGGCCCTGGCCTGTCCGGGTTGTTTGCTGACACCGTAGTTGTCGAACTCGACGAGATACGGCAGGTGGTCGCACGTCCAACCGCTAGGTGCAATCCCGCCCCTGCTCCGGTTGTAAATGCCGTCGGAAAACCCTACTTTGAGGATCGCCTCCTCCGGCTTATCGGGAACTTCCATGATCCTGAGCGGAAACGCATGGAAGTCCAGCAGGAGATGTCCATCTCTGACCAACCCACCGTGAGGAACATGCGCATCGCATAGCAGCATGTGTCTGCGAGCGTGCGTTGCTGCATAGGCCCGGGCCAGCGTGAAAACCTGCGACCAATGAGTCAAATCAGGATCGTTGCCGTTCATGATCTCCACCTGCCCGTAGTGGATAGCCTCAAAGCCTGCATCGATGAACGACCTTCCCAGAAAGTAGAAATAAAGCTTTGTTTCCGGCCGGCTCACGTCCGGTACCGACGAACCTGGTCCCCACTGGTCAACGCGCCGGCCGTCGGGATAAAGCATGTCGGCATAGCGGAAATTCCTGCTTTCTACCGCCCGGCCCGACGCGAAAAAGGCCCAGTCGGGCACTGCCACCTGTTCTATTTGCGTGGTCACGATCTCGAAAATGCACGCTTCAAAAATCATCTCCGGATCAGCCTTGACGGCCACAAGAACCTGCTGTTTTGCCTTTTCGAGATTGCCCAGCAAGCCGGCCTCTCCGCCCCATAAGCAGAGACTTCGTCCAATGAACTTTGCATTTATGCTCGTGAGCATTCGAAGGTCATCATCAAGGTCCCCTTTACCGGCAAACAGGCTTTGCATCGTGATTGATCGCGAGAGAAAGTTATCTAATACATTTCGCGAAATGGTTCGATCGAAATGATAGTCGCGAATCGGCGGGGCGGGATGCTTTCCAGGCCTTCCCGAAGACACGGGCGAATTCTGTTGCGCGGAACTGGCGAATGGAAGTGAGCTGGATCGATTCGCCAAGGCGAGGAGCGAAGCGGCAAGCGACGAAGTCAGGAATGTGCGTCTTTCCAAGAACCCTCCCGGAGAAAAGCTGCATATCCAGTTAGACGCTGGGCAGTTTCGGACGGTAGAGTCCCCGCCGGGGGCAGAACCGCTTGCAACTTAAACTGGCAGAGTAGCGACGGTCGATCTGAAGCGGATTCCTCGAGAATAGGTGAAGATCTACAGCCCTTCTGTTCGGCAATGGTTTTGGTTTATTTCACTGCGGTACAAAGGATTCCTCGGATAATCGCTCGACAATTCTGAGAGAATGCTGCAGGCTTTTGCCGGTTCCTTATCTCGCAACGCCGCGACTGCCAACAGGAGACGTGCAAACGGTGCGAGCAGGTCTCCGTGCGCGGCCGTCAACTCCAGATCATGGATGCCTAGGGTTTTGTCTGTCTCCGCCCCGCCTGCCGCCATCAGCCAGCGAACGGGGGCGGGTTTTATGCCAGTCAGATAGTTCTCAACGCCCACCGCCAGGTACGCGTCGTAAGCATTGGGATTCTGTTTCAGCAATTGCTCGGCCAGAGCCCTTCCTTGTTTCGTATAACGGAGGGCGGCCAGATCGCGCTTCTCAACCAGCGCGGCGTAATCGGATCGCAGCCCGAGCGAAAAGATCTTCGCAAATTGCGCGTTCGCATTGTTGGGGTCCTTCGCCAAAGCCTTCGCCGACAGGCTGTCCGCTTGATCGAGTTCCGCATTGATCATGTTTTTTACCTGCGGATCGGGACTAAGTTTCTGGCGGTTGTCAAAGTTCTTATTGTCGGTGAAAAGCTGCGACTCCAGCACTCCGAGTCGCGCGAATTCCGTGAACAGATTAGCCGCAGCATGACAGGCGGGCCCCATAGGGTCCTCGGGGTGCAGCTTCTGCCAAGCATCGAAATCCCGATGAGCCGCTGCGAAATCGAGGTTGTACATGCTTGCAAAGCCCTGCTGAATCGGCGTGGACGCTGGACTGCTTGCATCCGCGCCGCAGATCGCTGGACTTAGCAGCGCCAGCAGGAATGAAACGAAACAAAAGCGCCGCATCCTCGTCACGAACTGAATTAGCCTGATCATCACTTCCTTTGACACAATGTAGGTCTACCGTTTCGAGCGTGAGCTCCCATCGGTCCAACAGCTGGCCTGTGCCTCCACAATGGGAACGAGGTCCGTCCGTTGCCCGCCATTGAGCGGTCCAGAAGATAACGATACTGCTTGGGCAACGAAACACTGTCACGCCGGGGTCACAGGTTTGTCATCCCTCCGTCGTCGAGAACTGGTCAGAGCTACGGCCGTTCGGACGACTCGTGCGGGCAAGTGGATTGGCCTGGGTGTAAGCGCAAAGTATAAATATCCCGTTTGCCCTCTCAAGGCAAGCGCTCGAAGTCTGGGGAACATCAGAGGCGAGGCGGATGCTTGAACACGCAATAGAGATTGGCAGGGGTGGTGTGACTTGCGACGCCTGAACAATTGCAGAGCTGAGACGGCACTCGTGGTCGATCAGCGCAAACCCAACTCCTCTTTCGGTTCTACTCGCTCGATCAGCGACCGTTGAATGGACAGCAAAGCGCCCGTGCTCTCGAGAGGGAAATAACGCCGCAGGGGCTAAAGCCCTGATTTTCATTGGGCGTTTATGGCCCGACTAAAATGGCTGCCTAAAATGTAAACGTAGCTGTCGGCCATAGCAAGATGCTAGCAGTGCTTGTTCTCGGCCCCAGGAAAGACCGTGGCGGGTCCGCCAAGTGCGGGCTTCGTGGTTGAAAAGCTCCGAGCGGCATGGGTAAGATAAGCACCCTCGGGGTTCCCTCGGCTACGCTCGGGACAGGCTCTTCGACTCCGCGCCATCAAGCGCTCTGTCATGCGATAAATCTGCGAGGCGCTCCGCTCAGGATGACGTTTTTGTGGTGAGTTGGAGATGAAAAAAACGCAACCTGTAGGGTCGGTACAGCACAACCCTAGCATTGCGAGCGCTAATGCGCATGATCGAGTCGAGACTGTTTCCGGAGCGCTCCTTCCCCCGCATAAATGCGGGGGCTCCTGAAGTTTGCAGTTCTCACGCAGACTCTAATGCCCTGGAAGCCACTGCAGCGTGTTGTGCCCGGGAGGATCGCCAGCAGGGAATTCGACATCCAGGATCTATCGGATCTATCGGAGCTATCCCATCCTCCATCCCCGGTGAACTCAGCCCAGGACTCGAAGAACTGCACCACCTCACTCCGAGCATCCGTTGCTGCTCGGGCATGCCGCTCCCGTCCATTTACTTTTCAAGCGGCGATCATTACTTTCGGTACGTCTGTTGCGGCTTTTTAGATTGACTCTCCAGAAAAGCACGCTCAAGCTTTTAATTAATTTCACTTGAAAACCTGGAACGATGCCCAGCGATGCGATCGAGGCTTTTCGCGTGGGGTCTTCGAGTCGCGCCTACTTAGCGCAAACCCAAATCAGCGCTGCTGGATAGATTGCAGCTATTACTGATCTCAATTCGGTTAATCGGGCCCCGGTGTCAAACTAAGTTGCCGTCGGTCTGATCTTTGGATCACGGCAAATATGAACCGGCTCATCTTGCTGTTCATGGCTCTCATCGTTAGCGGTCTCGTTGCCGGGTGTGCGTCCGGCAACTCGACGAGCAACGCCCAGGCTGCATCCTCAACCTCCTCCACTTCCGCTAGCGGTACCACCGGAACGTCCGGTGGCAGCGGAGGGTCTGGCAGAACGGAGGTTCCGCCAACGGAGGCTCAGGAGGCAATGGAAGCGGCACATCCTCCTCAGGAACCACCATCTCTGATATCCAAATCGCCTCTGAAAACTGGCTGAGCTGGGGACAGCTTCCGCCAAGCTACGCTGATTGTGCGGCGCCATGCTCAGGGATTTCCTGGGCGATCAATTACGGCGTCTCGTCCCCTTCCTTGAGCGGAACGGCGACGAAGTTTAGCATCACTCCCAAAATGGCATATGCCGACGTTCTATTTTCGGCTCAGTTGATCGGACAGAATTCATCGCAAATACCCGACGCCAGCCATGCCCTCCTCCCCATGCTGCATAACTACGTTTACAGCACCGACTTCTACGTGACCGATGCCGGCATCACGCAGGCATTGGAATTCGATATCAGCACCTACATGAATGGCGTGGGAATGATCTGGGGTCACGAGTGCAATTATCTTGGCGATGGCGACTGGGATCTTTGGGATAACGTGAACAGCAAGTGGGTTTCGGCAGGCGTGCCCTGTCAGTTGATCAATGGGTGGAATCATGTGACCATACAGGCGCAACGCGGATCGGGTAATAGCCTGCTCTATGAGTCGATCGAACTCAACGGAACTACCTACACAATCAACAAGACATTTCCGCCAGGCGTCTGTAGCCCTAGCTGGTGGGGCATGACGATCAACTATCAGATGGACGGGAACCTCAACCAGTCCGCCAACGCAACCTACCTTGACAATTAACGCTTGTCTACTATTGAACTGCTCCATCATCCGGTTCGCTGATCATCTGCGAAGCTGGACTGTACAGCCGAGGGACTGGTTTGTACCTTCGGCTGTGGCAATCGGAAGCGTGTAATTACCGCCAATGCTGTAAAGTATTTTTTTCTCCTCCTGAGCACAATTTCTACGAACCGCGGAAAAGCCTTTCCCATATTAAGCAATATTCATAAATTTGCCCGAAAACGCGAATCATCTGCGCAAAGAATTATGTATGATTCGTCCTAGAAACCGAATTGAATTGTCTGCCCCATACGGTTTGAGATCGAGGCGAATACAATACTGTAGCGTAGTTCCGCCCGTATAGCTCTCAAGCCGGGCATCGGTTTGTGGTCAGTTGGCCATCGACCATGCAATAGAGAGGTTGTCGAGTTCTCATCAGGCGCGGCAGCGCCTCGTCGCTCAGATCAGCCCAAACAAATTAAAAAGCGAGTCGAGTCGGCTCCCCCACTGACAGTGCGCAGTGGACGGAGTTCTACGCACACCCGAAGGATACGCATGCCCAAAATTGTTTTGGGCCGAGGCAGATTAGATGAAGGTATTTTTTTGCGGAACTTTGATCCTCTTGCTCTCTACAGCATCAGGACTCGCAACAGTAATTGTCACCAGCCCTGGCAGCGGTGCTGACGTCGCATCGCCGTTTAATATTTCGGCTAATGCCTCAACCTGCTCCTCTCAGGCGGTTGTTTCCATGGGTTATTCTTTCGATAACAGCACCGACACTACCGTCGTGAGCGGCACTTCTCTGAATGCGCGGGCCTCAGCCGGAAGCGGTCCCCATACCCTGCACCTGAAGGCGTGGGGTAATCAGGGTGCCGGGTGTGTTACGGATCTCGCTATCACCATCATGGGAGCAGCGACCGCTTCTGTTGTTCCCTCGAGCTCCGTCAGCAACAGCAATATTGAGAGTCTAAGCAACTGGATCGAGGCCTACGACAGCAGTACCGGTATCGGCACTGCTCAAGGCAGCATGAGCATCGTCAGTTCGCCTTCACAAAACGGACACGCGCGCCAGTTTGTGACTAACTTCGGAAACTCAGGCGGTGAACGATACAGCGTCTTATTCGGACGACGACGAATCATCCACCAACTTCTTTTATGACACGTGGGTGTACCTTAACGGTACTTCCAATACGATAGCTAATCTGGAGATGGACCTTAATCAAACCATGGCGAATGGCCAGACAGCGCTTTTTGGATTCCAATGCGACGGTTACACCAGCACCTGGGACTACACCGAAAATGCGGGCAGTCCTACGGCGCCTAATGACGAGTGGGTGCACTCCTCTGCGTATTGCAACCCGCGTACCTGGAGCATCAATACCTGGCATCACGTGCAGGTCTACTATTCCCGCGACGAGTCCGGCAATATCACATATCACTCGGTGTGGCTTGACGGCGCCCAGTCGAACATCAACTCTACCGTGAACTCGGCATTCGCTCTCGGATGGGCGCCTGCGTTGCTGACTGACTTCCAGGTGGACGGGCTTGGCTCAAGTGGCACACCCAGCGTATACGTGGATAACATGACCATAACTCGCTGGTAACACATTTCCAGAGGGACGGATTAGAGCATTTTCACTTCTACTCTGCACAGGCAAGCGCCGCGAAGTGCGGCTTTTCTCGAGGAAAAGCCACGACCCGAATTTCCTGTAAGGCTGGGTGGGGTCGACGAACTTCATGCGGCTTTCCTTACTGAAAGCCGCACACGCGATTCTTCTTGGAGCTGCGAACAGGAAATTCGGGGGTCGGGAGCGGTTGCTCTGTATGCACCAGAAGTGAAAATGCTCTAGAGCGCGGCTGGAAAAGCATTCCGCTGTTCCGACCGCGCTGGGATATCAGGATCTCCGGTAGCAACGAGCGTTTCTAACAGTTCGCTTTTCATTTCGGCTGGAGATAGAAGCTTTACCAGGTGTGTCCATACCTGGCGTTGTACATCTTGCACCGGCATGGGAGCGATGATTGTCATCGCTCCTAGTGCCTGGTGGAGAGCCAGATACGACGCTCGATTCATACGCAAAAATTCAATTGGATATTCCGGCTTGCGCGCGCGAGCCTGAACCGGATCTGCATCCAGCAAATAGCCGATGTCCGGCTTCGGGGCGAGCTTCATGATCAGCCGGGCATAGAGTCTTGCGGCTGGATGGCGCAATGAGAGATTGGCCAATTCGTCGTAGATATATCGATCGAAGATCACGAAATCAGTGGGGAGCTTCGATGCTTTCCTGGCTACCAATCGAAGCGAAAGAGTGTCTACGAAATACAGACAAAGCCTGATCGCGCTCATGGAACGCGACTGAACATTTTTGTCCCGGCGGTTGATTGGCCTCGCCGGAGACCCTGCGCCTTGATCGCCTTTGAAGAGAGCGTGTCCGGCCGTCTCCCGAATCCGGGTCAACCGCGCAATGTCGTTCCAGAAAGTGATCAGCTCCACGCGCAGGCCAGCTTGTTTGAGCCGAGCGCAAAGATTTTCGATTTGCGTGCTCTTGCCGGCTCCATCGATCCCAGAGAAACTGACAAACCTGGGTCGCCGGTTCTCGAGGCCAGTGGGCATCGTCTTGCTCCCAATTTCAGTCTGAGCGCGCTCTCGGTTCAGTGGGGCTTGCTGGAGCTGGCAGTCGACAGCGCCACCACAGTTCCAATGGCAACGCCGGCCGCCACAATAAGTCCCACCTTAATCAGGATCGAGCGCGCCCCCTTTTGCTTTGCCGGCGCAATGGCTGCTCCCGCCGGCCTGGACGCTGGTACACCGGTAACTTTCTCATACGGCGCGGCCGCGGTGCCAACCGGTTCATGGGGGACAGCCGGCTGTTGTGGCGAAGCAGCCTGCGGGCTAGCAGCCTGCGTGCTATCGGATGGTGTTTGGGAAGGAGCAGAGTTCGCGTCCGGTCCCTGCGTGCCACTATCGGGAACCCGCGATTGTGACTGTCCCGGGGGTACGCTTTCCACTTGCTGTGCCGGTGCTGCCCCTGTTTCCGCGCAAGCCACCAGCGAAGAGATCACAAGGCAGCCGGCGATCTGTCGCAATAGCCTGGACGAGAGTCTCATCGAGTCCCTTTCCCTTACCTGCGGAGGCTCGCAGTTCCGAGAGGATTCTTAGGCTGCACTTTCCGACCCCTGATCCGAGTACCCAGGCAACTGTGAGGACGAAATCTGCGTTCCCCGGTATTTGCGGAAACTAATGACTGCGTCAACCACCGTATCAAAGATCTCAAACAGATGGCTCACACCCAGCTGCTTCAGGCTTTCTCTCATCTCCCGAGACATCGCTGCAAGCTTGATATCGCCATTGCGCTTCATGGCTTCTTCGAGGCAAATGAGCAGCAATTGTAGAACAGGCTGGTCGAGTTGGCGGATCTCAGAACAGTCGAGCACCACACGAGGACGATCGCCATGAAGGAAACTCTCCATCTCACGGAGAAAGATTTGCTTTTGTTCTTTGCTCAAGGTTCCCGGTAACTGCCCTACTGTCACAGCACGCATTCGCATTGTCATATGTCCGGTTTGGGGTCAGATTCGTTTATCGATCAAGTCCTATCTTGCGTTAACATTTCACCCTGTAGTTTGCAAAAAGCGCTCCAGCTCCGCTTCTGGATTGCGTACCAGGTATCTCAATACATTCCTCCCGTATCGGAGGAGCGTGACCACGTTGGTGTTGTACCAGCAGCACTCCGACATTCTTGGGGAGAGGCCGCATAAAAATCTGAGCTTCTGCACCGTGCTCGGCGATGCCAGCATGGCTGCGACAAGGCGATGATTCCCATCAAGGACTGTGAGCGCTTCGTTCTCGTTGACACCGATCAGCAGCACGGCGCCCACAACATTCTCCTGCACCAGCCAATCGCGGATGGCGGTGATCTTTTCCGCGAATTGACCTTCAATGGCGTTTCGACGAGTGCGTATGCGTTCAGCAATCTCGTTGATCGAGAAGTCCCCACGTGCCAGATTACGCCACTGGGCCCGGGGGAATACCCTGATCCGGCTCAAGTCCTCCGCACTGATTTCCACCTCATACCATTCGGTTTGTGCGGGGAGCTCTTTCCATAAGGCAAAGTGTCGAACGAAAAACAGAGCCCGGCGGGTGGCGTTCTCGTTTTTATCTTCCAGATTAGGCTTGAGGACAATATCGTGTAGAGACTCGTGATTGTCCTGGAAGGCCGGAGTGCGGAAATCACTCCTCAGAAACTCTGCAATCACCTCGTCTTCTGAAGCGCGCCGAATCACTCGAATCGGGCGAGAGGCTGCGCTGTATCCCAGCTTCTCTGCCTTGGTGAGCGAGTCGATCAGGAAGGGTATTGCCACCATCAACAGCAGGACAGCCATCAACACCAATTGGACCAGGATGACCTGCCGTAGGGAGTCATGGAAGCGGTAAAGGCCCGCAATGAGAACCCCGCTGAACGCCAACTGTACCCAGCTCGTATTCGCAATCTTGTATGACATCTCGTAGGTGATGATCACGACGCTGAGCGAATAGACCACGGTGGTGATGGCATACAGCGCTAAGAGATATGGAAGCCTGTATTCTCCCGATATGCTGAAGCCGGCCCCGAAGAAAGCTGTCCAGATCCAGGCCGGTGCGAGACGCAGGCCGAGGGCTAATACAGAACCGATGCCCAGCACCAGCAGCAGCGAAGTCGCGATGACCCTGAGGTCTTTTCTCTCTTCATGGCGGGTTCCTGCGACCAACGGAAACATGCTATTCACGACAGCTGAGGAAAAGGCAAAGATCACTCGGCCCACCATCGCCACGGCAGCATAGAGTCCCGCCGCGGTAGGCAGAAAAAAGTGCTTTACCATCACAATGTCACAGTTGTTGATCAGCACCTGGCCGGAAAAGAAAACCAGGGCCTGCAATGTTTCCCGAAGAGCATAGCCCAGGGCAAGTGGGTTACGAATTGCGGCAGCGGCCTTCGGCGCTATGGCAAGATAGGCAACCGCAATGGCCGCGGCATTGGCAGCGATCACTCCCTCGACGCCGAGACCAAGCAGGATCAGAAGGAAAGATCCACCCAGCCGCACCGAGCCTTCCAGAACAAGATTCCTGGCCAAACGGCTGAAGCCGTGAGCCCCCTGGGTAAAGCCGCGCCGGCTTCCCAGCGGAACATAAAATGCTGCTCCAATAGCGAGCATGGCAACAAGGACGGGGCTTGGCAGATTCAGGTAATTCGTAATCGCCGTCTGATACAGCAACAAGCCGGTGCCGATCAAAATGCCGCAAATCCAGCCCCCGGCATGGAAGCCCCGGTAGACGGCAAATTTCGCCTCCGGCGAACCCTGTTGCGCCACGAACTTCGCGCAGATGATTTGCAGGGAGAGCGTTACCGCGGAGACCAAGGTAAGGATGGTGTAAACCGCGGTAGCATGCCCGAAGCCTTTTGGGCCCAGAAACCGCGCGACTGCAATGTTGTAGGCGAGGTTGATGGCAGTCGTAAGTCCAGAGCCCGAGAGCAGGATTACGCTTCCCGCGACGATGCGGGCTTGGAGCGTTTTCGGCTTCTGCATGTGACCAGCCATCACGTCTTAAGCTCCAACTGACAAGCGGATCGCTTTGACCGATAATCTGATCTCGAAAGAATCAGCACGGTCCGGGCCCTAAGACTCAAGAACAGTGCGATACTCATCCGATGCTTGAATCTCGGATTCCGGCTGTTCTCAACCTTTAAATGATGAGGTTTAGTGATTCAAAGCTGACAACCCAAAACAGTTCAAAGTACTTCGAATTTCCTCTTTATGCTATTTCGCGCACGCGCTGCTTTTCTTTTTCTTCTCCTGCTGCCGCACGGATGCTCCTCTCCGGGAGTTCACCAACCGCTACGGTTGAAGTATCGCGCCACGGGTTCCTCGCCGGAAATCCTGGCTTTATATGAACCCTGGTTTGGACACCCCAGGCACATCTCCATTGGTTATTCATCTCACGATCCCGCGGTGATAAGCAACCAAATTCACCAGGCTGCAGCGATGGGCATTTCCGCCTTCGTGGTGGATTGGTACGGGAACCGTGAGCCCTTTAACGATGCCAGCTTTGCCCTGATGCAGACCATAGCCGCCAAGCAGAACTTCCATGTCGCCATCATCTATGACGAGACAAACCAGGAAGACGGAGCGACGGACGAGACGATCGCGGACTTCAACATGTACCACGACACGTATCTCTCCCCCAAGGCGCCGGGCAGTCAGGCTACCCTGATGTACGCCGGCCGGCCCGTGATCTTCATTTTCCCCACGGGAGGACACACCAACTGGGACAAGGTGCGTGCGGTGGTCAACAAGTGGGACACTCCGCCCTGGCTCATCTACGAAAACGATCCCGGACAATATGCCGAAGCATTCGACGGTTTTTATGCCTGGGTCAATCCTGGGGCGAAAGGATGGGCCGCGGATGGGAGCAACTGGGGAGAGCAATACCTGAGCGACTTCTATCAAACCATGCGGTCAAAATATCCAGACAAGATCATCGTCGGAGGAGTGTGGTCCGGTTTCGATGACAGCAAGGCTTCCTGGGGTCTGAACCGCCACATATCTGCGCGCTGCGGGCAAACCTTCGCGGACACATTCAACTTGTGGAAGAAGTATTATCCAGCGGATGATCCCATCCCTTTCCTGCTGGTCGAGACCTGGAACGACTACGAAGAGGGCTCGGCCATCGAACGGGGCATTCCCAGCTGTGGTTCGGGTCCACAACAGAACGTTCTGCCCAATCTGCGCGCGGGGGGCGCCCCCAGACCTGGGGATGGAAAATGATTACAGTGCATAAAAAGATGTACCCGTGACCATCAGTGCGTACCGGAGGAGAGATCCTGTTCTCGGCTTCGGTGGTTGAAAAGCTCCGAGCAGCATGGGTAAGATAAGCGCCCTCGGGGTTCCCTCGGCTACGCTCGGGATGGCAAAGGCGAAGGCGGTGTCGAAGGGGACTGTGTCGCGCCGGGAGGAGAACTGCAGATCCGCGGCTGCGCTCGGGATGACGAATTAGAGGGCGGTTTGACGAAAGGATCGGGACATTGTTAGCGCTCATGGGGGGCGCCACTGCACTACCGCAACCAAAGGGAATTAGCTTTTATTGGGGATCTGCCTGCAGAACGCGCACTCTCCATCGCACTTCGGAGGGGGTGAGGACGGCGATGTAGTGAGCCCGGACTTGCTCGGTGCCCTCCACCTTGTCATGGTCGAGGACCTGGACGTCATACTCCACGTTGTCTACCAGCTGAATCGACAACCCATCCGGCGAGTAGAACGTTATCTTGATATCGTGCGCACGATCCTGATAACGGGTGCGCATACCCAATCTGGCTTGGTCCTGGATGGCGCCGGCAAGCTTATCCTTGGCCGTCCCCACAAAGTCTGCATCCAGCAGATCCGGGCGATTTTGCTCGAGCGCCCCCCGCATGGCCTCCCAGGCTTGCAGATAGTCGCGGACGGCTGCTGTTTCCGTCTGCTTTTCGAGCGGCCGCGGCCCATGCAGGTTACTGGGCTCCACGTGGATCGCGCTTTGGTCAGCCGCCAAAGCCGACAGCGCGAAAGAGCAGGCACAGGCCATCAGGAGTGACTTTTTCATAGTCATTTTTGCCAGCGAATCTCATTTCCCATGACAACACCGCTGGCGACGGAGATCTTTGCTCCGTTGTGAGCCGGCATTTCTACCTGCGCGACCCCGTGTTTGAGCGGTACGTCTACCGTCGCCTGGCCGCCCGGGTAGGTTTCAGTGAAGGTGACGATGGTCCCATCGGGCACCGACGTTGCCGCTGCAGTCGCGCACCGGATCGGTCTCCAGTTCGATTCTCTGGCCCGACGGCCGGGCATTCACCGTCAGCCCGCAGGGGTCGCCCGGAACCTGCTGGATCACGCGCGTGCTGGAAACTCCACCCACGCGAACGACAAATTTAGCCGCGCCTTCCTTGGTGGACGAATCCATTTCTGTCCACGCAGCGCCATCGCGGGTGACCACTGTGCGTGCCTGGGTCGCGCCGGATTGGTTTGAGAGCTCAAAAGAAACCGGCAATGGAGATGTCACAAGATTCTGGTAGGCGTCGAAGACATAGGCTGCGCCGCTGATGCCTTTATGCCGGCCAACCGGCAGACGGGAAGGCTTGGCGAGGAAACTAATCGCCGCGGGCTGCTCTGCCGGCACCACGTCGAACGATCCGCTCTCTTTGGAGGATGCTCCAACGACAAGGACCAGGTAGTGACCGGCGTTGTATAGAGTTCCGGCAGGAAAGGACTCCGCCTGTCCGAGCTGCACATCGCGCCTGAGCACCTGCCCCAGCCCCACTACATACAACACTGCCTTGCCGCTTCCCGTACTCTGAATCGAGAACGCCTGGCCAGCTGCGACGGTTTTGGGCAGGCGCAGCTCTTGCCCAGAGCCGGCTGCATCATGCAGAGGGCAAAGACTGAAAGCAGTCTCAGCCTCATTAGAGTCCTCCGGAACTGTAGGATGCGGTCACCGCGCGCTCGCTGGTGATCTGACGGGCAAGGTCCTGTGGAATGTGGATATTAAAAGGAACCGGAGTCTGAGGCAGCAGTGCGCGGTCAATGTATTGATCGGCCACCCAGACCGGCTGGCCGCCTTTGCCGTAAAAGGTCGCCAGCACATGCGCAATATTCACTACCTGGCCGCTTTGGTTGACCAGCTGACCTGACAAGGACGCATCGGGCGCGGGGTTCAACTTCTGGTCCTCGATCTCAATGACCGGATCCGCCGAGGCCGAGACCAGGGTCGAAACAGGGTCCATGCGAACGCTGGCGACATCGGATAACGACGCGTCGGGGAACTTAATGAGAAACGGAGTGACCTGCTTCGGCAACAGAAGGTGCGAGATCGTATCGAAGCTTTCTTCTGTCGCGAGGGCCGAGCCATTCTTTTTGAGCAGCGTAGCCTTTACCGATACGTACGCGGGCACCACATCCTCATTGAGCAGTTCGCCCAGGATGACCACCCCATCGCTGCGCTCCACCGGGTGCATGTCCACGATCCGCACGTGGGGCGCTTCCACGTCTTGCGTTCCCCAGTCATCTCCGGCCCCGCGGTAGATCACATCCCAGCGCAGGTAATTCACCGCGATCACCTGCGGCGGCACTTTCGCCTCCTTGACCAGGGGCCACTCGGGTTCCCAGCGATCGCCTGCCTTGACTACGCGCAGGCTGCGTGTGTCTGTAAATGTGCCGACCACGGTAGACCAACGCAAACGCAGCTGGAACTCTGCCTCATTTGCGGTGGCGTGCAGCGGCCGCAGTTCGTAGTTCTGCAGAGTCGCATAAGTACGCAGGCTTGGGTAATATCCGGTCAAGTCGTGTGCAAACTGCTGCTCAGTAAATTCAGCCTTGTTGCTGAGACTGGAGTAGGCTCTCCCCCAATTCTGGTGGCCAATGCTCTGCGCCAGGTTCCCGGCTGCCGCTTCGGGCGTGGAAGGAGTATGCAGCACGTTATCCCCACCGGCGAAGGCCAATGCGGATGGATTGGGCCAAAGGGTGCCCGCCACGATCAAAGCGACGGTTACGCCGGCAACCAGAACCGCGAGTATCCTTCCGGTCTTCAGGCTGGTTTTCACGACACCAGTCTCCCCGGCAGCAAATTTTCATCGGTGGCGTAGGGATACTCCTCGCCGTGCCGGTCTCGACGTTTTTCCGGCATGAGAACGACCAGAATGGCGAGCAGGCTGCTGCCGAAGGGGAGGGTTCCCCACAAAATGCCCTGCCAGGCAGGCGGTATCTGCGGTGCGTTGACCGGCGTAGCGGGTGGCACCCCGTCCTTCCCCCACACGATGATGGTTTTGTCTTCCAGGTCATCCACACGGCGCCATCCTGCAAAAGACAGCAGGGGATCGTAATATGGATCCCTCACGAAAACCCACCTCAGGCCGTAACGGTCGGCATGCTGCAGCATCGCCCGCAACGCATCCAGCCCTGGCGTGCCGTAATATTTCGAGCTGGTAAGCGGGCCCGCTCCGTAGTGGGTGAGTTCCGGAAGCATGCGCCCGGAATTCCATTCGCCATCGACGCTGCTCGCGTCGGTCATCATCGCTAACCGGGCAATTTTGTTGCCAAATCCCAAAGTCAGGTATCGGTAACTGTCATGGCCATCGCGATTCAGCCACGCGGCGACCGAATCCACTTTAAAATCCGAGGCATCCGCCGGCCGGTAGGTTGACCATGCGACCGCTACTGCGCAGCCGAAAGCCGCGGCCACTATCAAACCGACCGCCGCCCGCAAACGATACCGGTCAACCAATTCCGCGGCTAGAAGTCCTACGAAGGGAAGGGCCAGCAAGGTTGCCCAATAACTGAAGCGCTCCATCGTCAGCACCTCGTAAGCTCGGCCCAGTAGCAGATGTCCGACGGGTGTCGTTCCGCCGAGACCCACCAGAAACGCCACCCAGAAGCCCAGCAGCAAGGGACGAAGCCTTGCCACTGCGGAGCCCCGCAAGACGATGAATGGCAAAGCCAGTATCAAAACTCCGTAGGGAATAACGAAGTAGTTCAGGCCCCACTCCGGACTAAGTATGTAGTTTGCCCGGCTGGCATGCGGGATGGGAGTTTGGGTCACGGGATAGTGAATCAGCGCAATCCAGAAGGGCAAAAGTACGAGGGCGATAGCGGCACCCACGACCACCGAAATGATGACGGTACGAAGCACAAAACCCGGTATCGAAACCCGCGGACCGTCTTCCCTATCGTCTTCCCTATTAAGGATCACCAGGGCCAGCACCGGCAGCGCAAAAAACATGGATCCAAAAAGCAGGGTGGCGTGGTGAGCGGCGGCAGCAGCCGTGAACAGCACGCTGCCCTTGATGAAGGACCGCCACTTGCCATGCCGGGTCCACTGGTAGAGATAGGGCAGGGCGTTCAGGTATATTGGGGCTGCAGACGTGGTAGCTAACTGCCCCGCGGAATAGACCAGGAAACTTTCCGATCCGAGAAAGACACTGGCGAGGGCCGCAAACGATGCCGCTCGCGGGTTGACCCAAAGTAAAGAAAACCGATAGACGCCCACTGCCAGCAGCAATATGGCAGCCAGCTGTACTGCCATATAGGCCATATCCAGGCCTGTGATGCGTGATATCAAGGCCACCCATTGCTGGGGGAGAGGAGGATAGGTCGCCTGGGAAAACCCCGCATACCATTTAGGGTTCCAGGGGTTGAACCAGTGGTGGACATAATGAGAAGCGAAGAAGATATGAAAGTTCGTGTCATACGACTTCAAGGGCAATCCCATGAGCAGAAGAGGCAGGTGAACCACCAAGGCCGCCATAAGGATGAAGCTCATGGGTATCGGACGAGCTGAAGGGGCAACTTCAGTTCTCTGCACGGCGCCCTCGCGAAAGTTCAGATTCGAAATGTTCCGGTAACGGTTGCTCTTTGTACTTACCACGGCATAGTGGAAATTTCTGCTTGATTTTTTTCACGGCTTCTGCGGTTCCTGATCAAATCGTGCTATAACTCAGAGTCCGACGGTACGATCGCTTCAAGAGAGACGGATTTTCCCCCCATCAAATCCGTTGACGAAAGACCGGGACCCGTTTGCATCGCTAGACAGCCTCAGCTGGTCTTACATGTTTCGCGTTTATATTACATTTCTCGCCTTGCTTATTACACTTGTCTGCCCCACCCCAGCGCAGGTGTTCAGCGTCGCGCCTGACGCGCCCGGCAGTTCGCAGTCCCAGAATGGCCAGGCGCCGCAGTCTGCCGGCCAACAGTTAGGGTGGGGATCGAATATCCAAAACGCACGCCTGGCGCGCGCCGCGGAGCTCGCACTCGAGCACGGCGACCGTACGCTCGCGGTGGACTATGCGCAGCGCGCCGCCCAGGCAGCGCCCGGGGATCCCCAGCTATGGTTCCTGCTTGGTTACACCGCCCGGATCGATGCCAGGTTCGAGCTTTCTGCGGAAGCATACAGGCGAGGTCTTCGTCTGAATCCGGCGTCGCATGAGGGACTCTCCGGTCTGGCACAGACCTACAGTGTGATGGGCAGAAGCGCCGAGGCCGAGCCGATCCTGAAACACTTGCTGGCCCACAACCCGTGGCACAGAGAAGATGCGGTGTTGCTCGGCGAGCTCTACATGAGGTCGGGAGACTACACCAACGCGCTCGAGTGGTTGGGCAGAGCAGAGCACTATGCACCCGGCTCGCGATCAGAGTTGCTGATGGCGCTCACCTATCAACGCCTGAAGCAGATGGATCTTGCTCGCCGTTATCTCGACCTGGCCAAACGCCATGCCCCTGACGATCCGGATGTGCAGAGATCGCTGGCCGGGTACTATCGCGAAGTTGGAGATTATGCGCAAGCTATCGCGGCCCTTACCTCGATCACCGACCCTATTCCGGAAGTAAAGGCTGAACTCGCGTTCACCTACCAGCTGGACGGCAAGTTGAATGATTCTGCGCGGATGTACGTGGAAGCCGCCGATGCGCTCCCCCGGGACCTGGGGTTGCAGCTTTCTGCCGCGCAGGCTCAGGTTGCGATCGGTTCCATCGAACGCGCGACCGAGTTTGTCCAGCGCGCTACCGCGATCAACTCCGGTTATTACCGGCTGCACGTCATTCGCGGGGAGATTGCACGGCTCGAGGAGCGGGACCGCGATGCCGTGCGGGAATATAGTGCCGCCCTGGCCAGCTTGCCCGAAAGCCCGATCGAGGGCCCCCTGTATGGCATTCAGCTGCATATGGATCTGATGCAGCTCTATGAAAATCTCAAGAACCCAGACGCCGCCCGCAACCAGCTTGAAACAGCGCAGGCGGCCATCGGCGCTCTCGACGAACAGGGCTCCGACCGGGCGCCGTTTCTGCGCCTGCGAGCGCTCATCAAAATGAATGCCGGCCAGCTGGATAGCGCGCTGGGCGATATGACCGAAGCTCTCTCTCTCAATGCTCGCGATCCCAGCAGCTTACAGCTGGATGGAGACTTGCTGATGAGACTTGGGCGCACCGCCGAGGCGATTGCGACCTACAAGCGAATCCTCGTCATCGATCCGGTCAACCGGTTCGCGTTGACCTCCCTGGGTTACGCCTCCCGGCTTGCGGGAGATGACCGGGAAGCGGAAAAGTATTTCCAGAGGCTGGCGCGAGCGGACCCTTCTTTGTACGTGCCCTATTTGGCCCTGGGCGATTTGTACACCGCCCGCGGCGATCTGATCAAGGCGCAAACTGCTTATTCCAGGGCATATGCCCTGGCTCCCCGCAAGCCGCTCATCGTCGCTGGAGGAATGAACGCCGCCATCGAAGCACATAAGCTCGCTCTGGCCGAAACGTGGCTAAGTCGCGCCACGGAGGAGATGCAACAGGAACCCCAAGTCCTTCTTGAAAAAGAGCGGTATCTGAGTTTCAAGGGAGAGTATCAGCAGTCGGCTGACGTTGGCCGTGAGGTCATCAAGGTACTCCCCGACGACAGAGATGGGGTGGTTTATCTCGGTTACGACCTCCTCAACCTTCATGATTACAACCAGTTGCTAGCCCTCACCTCGGAATACAACGACCTCTTACCGAAAGAGCCGGACATCCCTCTCCTGGCCGGCTATGTGCACAAACACGAGGGCCAGCTTGTTTTGGCTCGGATGGATTTTACCGAGGTCCTCAAACGAAATCCCGAAGTGGTGACGGCATATGTAAACCTCGGGTATGTCTTAAACGACTTGCACCAGCCCCAACCCGCTTCCGCCGCCTTCGAGGCCGCCCTCAAGCGAGAACCGAAAAACGGCGAAGCACACCTGGGCCTTGCATTCTCTGATCTCGACCTGAAAAAGCCCCAGGCGGCTCTGCGGCACGCTCAGTTTGCAGAAGCGGCGATGGGCGACTCCGAGCCCATACACCTGATCCGGGCAACTGCTTATGGGCGAGAGGGCTTGCTGCAGAAGGCCACCACTGAATATCGGGCTGCCCTACGATTCTCTCCCAGGGATGGATCGCTTTACCTGGGGCTGGGGAATGCGCTTTTTTCGGAGCGCCGATACCACGACGCCATCGATCAGCTGCTCATCGCGGAGAAGCTTTCTCCCCGCGATCCCCTGGTGTACGCGATCCTTGCGCGCGCCTACGCGAACCTGCAAGACCGGGAGCAAAGCCTGCGCTATGTGCAGTTAGCTGAGCTGCATGCCGAACAAAAACCTGCCGTCTCGAGCTACGACAATCTAGTCCGAAGCGGCATCTACGTATCCACGGGGGAGGCTCTGAGCACGCTCGGAGACCAGAATGCAGCCATGGAGCGCTTTCGCAAAGCGCTCATCACTCCAGACAGCGATCGCGCCAGTGTGCGTCTGGCGATTGCTACCCTCATGGCACAGCAGAACCGTGAGGATGACGCCAGCAGGCAAATAGCCCTTGCTTTGATGGAAGCACAGGCGGGGGAGACGACGCCGGTCACCGGTGACCAATTTATTGAGGCTGCGGATGTATTTCGTGGCATGCATGAGTACCAGCTGTCCCAGACGTACATGCAACGCGCCAAGGTAGCGGGCGCGACCGATATGTCCGTGCGCGTTGGCTTGGCCAACAACTACCTTGCCCTCGGGGATACAGCCAGGGCGCGGGGCGAGCTTGCCGCGGTCAAGAGATCAGCGGATAACGAACTGGATTACCAGTACCTGTTGGCGGAGGCCAACGTATTTCGCCAGGAACATCGCGGCGCGCAGGCGTTGACCGCGTTTGCTCAGGCCACCGACGCTTCGGGCGAAGATCAGACCGCCGAGCAGAGCCTGCTCGCAGCGGGCGCAGACGAAGGGCTCATGCTCACGCCCGCGGCAAGCTTCCTTTCTCGTGTTTCCCTGGACCCGATCTTCGAGGACACGACAGTCTACGTGCTTGATTCCAAGCTGGATGCAACCTTTCCAGTGTCGCCCTCGCAACCCTCCCTTCTGCCTCCGCCGCGCTCCTCGCTGCAGACCCAGGGGACCGCCGCCTATCATCTGCACCTTGGCGATATGCCCACGGCCAGCGGCTTCTTCCAGGTGCGCAATGCGCAGGGACAGATATCAGTGCCCAGCACAAATTCGGTTGTGAATCGCAACACTACCGATTACAGTCTGAGCTTCGGGCTGAATCCTACGGTTCATCTGGGTACCAATGTGCTGACGTTTAACAGTGGCGTCCAGGGCACCATTCGCCGCGATTCCGAGTCTCCGGTGCAGATGAACCAAAACCTCTTTCGCGTCTTCACCTACGTGTCGACGAGCTCCTTTTTTAACCTGCTTGCGGCCAGCGCGTACGTCATACGGGAAGCCGGCCCATTTACCGAGAGCAATCTTTCCTCGCGGTCTCTCACGGGCGCAGTCGACTTTCGCGTCGGAGAACCATGGGGGAAAACGGCCCTGGTCACCGGATGGGGTGACACTAACCAGACGTTCTCGCCGGATGGCTTCAAGAACCACTACACCTCTTCTTATATCGGCCTCGAACGCCGGTTTTCTGATCGGCTGAACGTGAGAGCGGTCGCAGAAGACCTGCGGGCATGGCGGATCGTAGTACCAAACTCCGGAATCGCCCAGGACCTGCGCCCCGCGGGCAGCGTGGACTACGCCCTGACCCGCAACTGGGATTTACAGGCAGCCACCGCTTACTCCAGCACCCGGGGTTTTCACGTCTACGACGCGACGCAAAATGGTGCTTCCATCTCATATTCAAGACCCTTCCACCGCAAGTTCAAGGACGAAAGCGGAGAAGTCACATTGCAGTATCCGATTCGCCTCTCGGGCGGACTGCAGGAAGAGACTTTCTTCAATTTCCCGGGTGGGCACAAACAACAGTTCAGACCGTATGTAAGCCTCACCCTGTTTTGAAGGCGATACCCATGAAGATCTGCCTAGTTGCGACGTTTCCCCCCAGCGGGCGGCAGTTGAACGAATATGCCTTCCATATTGCCCAGGAACTTCAGCGCAATCCCAGCGTCAGCCTGACCATTCTTGCCGACGAGCTGACTGCTTATGATTTTGCAACCGATGGCAAAGGCAACCCGCTAGACGGCCAGCAACAGCAGGAGCTGCCTGGGTTTAGCGTCATCCGCTGCTGGAAGTTTGGCAGCATGGCAACTCCCATGTGCCTCCTGAAGACGGTTCGCAAGTTGAAGCCCGATGTAGTGTGGTTCAATCTTGTCTTCTCCAGCTTTGCTACGCCGGAAAAACCGTTCGCCGCATTTTCGGGTCTGTCTGCGCCTGCTCTCTTGCGAGCCTCTGGCTTTTACACCCATGTCACCCTGCACCACATCACCGAACACGTCGATTTTGCCGGCGCCGGAGTGCACGGATCGCGAGAAAAGCTGTTTCGTATAGGGAGTGAGATGGTCACCCGGATGCTGCTGAAAGCGCATTCGGTTTCTGTTTTGTTGCCCGGCTATCGCCGCACTCTGATTACCAAGTACTCGGTCCGGAACGTTCTCTTATCCACCCACGGGACCTTCGCCCGCACTCCAACTCCCCCGGATTTCAGCAAAAGAGGCAATCCTGAACTGCGTATCCTTGCCATCGGGCACTGGGGTACTTACAAACGCCTGGAGACATTGATGGAGGCGTTTCCAACCGTCTTGAAGAAGGTTCCGAATGCCAGGTTGATTGTAGCCGGCGCCAATCATCACACCAAGGCCGGTTATTGGGAGTCGATACGCGAGGCGCAACCTCCAGATCTCCCAATCGACTTCAGGGGCTACGTTCCCGAAGAAGCCATTCCCGAGCTTTTCAAGACCACCTCGGTTCTGGTGATGCCTTACGACTCTTCTACTGGGTCGAGTGGCCCGGCGCATCAGGCGTGCGAGTATGGAGTGCCGGTCGTATCCGCCGAAATTGGTGAGTTTCGTGAGATGGCCCTGGACGAAGACATGGCGATGAAGTTCTACCGAATAGGCGATGCCGGCGACCTCGCGGATCAGCTGGTTACCATCCTGCAATCTCCGGAACTGCAACGCAGCATGTCCGAGCAGAACTTCGCGGCAGGGCTGCAGATGACCATGGCAACCGTCGTCCGCAATTATCTCCGCTGGTTCGAGCTCAATAAATATAAGCAGGCTTTTGAAGGGCGCAGGCGTGAGTGGCTGCCGGCTCCCTCCTCGCACGATGGCAGGGAGGCTGAGGCCGGCGAGGAGAGCCGTCCCCATTTGGAGCCGGTGAAAACCGACACTTCGTCGTTCGATGTCGCACAAATATAAGTAACCCGCATGATGATCAAGGTGGGCAATTTCCGGTCTCTCTCGCGTGCGCTGCTTCCAGCGGCACTGATAGCCGTTCTTGCGCTGCTTACCGGGTGCGGTGGCGGTTCCACCAACAATGAATCCAGCGACTCCAATACTCCAGCTGCGGCGCCAACGGTCAGCATCATTGCCAATCCCACTTCCATCAACGCGGGTGGTTCCTCCACCCTGACTGTGAATGCGACCAATGCAACCCAGGTGACGGTTAAGGGCAGTGACGGCAGCGCGTACACCCTCCAGTCGGGCGGGGGCACGCAGACGGTCAGCCCGACTATGACTACAACCTACACCGCGTCCGCGACTGGGACTGGGGGCAGCGCCTCCGCGATGGCGACGGTGACGATGACTCCGGCTCCGACGCCGACGATCACCATGGTTGCCAACCCCGCTTCGATCAGCGCCGGCAACTCGTCCACCCTGACGGTGACTGCGACGAACGCCACTCAGGTGACCATTACCGGGAGCGACGGCAGCTCTTATAGCCTGCAGGCAAGTGGCGGCATCCAGACGGTTAGCCCGAAAGCGACCACCACCTACACTGCAGTTGCCACAGGAGCGGGAGGGAAAACCTCCGCCACTGTTACGGTGACGGTTGTTCCCTCTGCCCCGACGGTGGCCATCACCGCGAATCCCACTTCCATAGCGCCCGGCAGCTTGTCCACCCTGACTGTGAGTGCAGCCAATGCGACCCAGGTCACGGTTAAGGGTACCGACGGCAGTGCGTATACCCTCCAGGCGAGTGGGGGTACGCAGACGGTCAGCCCCACAGTGACTACAACTTATACCGCAGTTGCGACTGGGGCCGGGGGGAGCGCCTCCGCGGCTGCAACGGTAACGGTGAGTGCAAATCCAGCCCCCACGGTCAGCATTACCGCCAATCCCGCTTCGATCACCGCCGGCAATTCGTCCGTCCTGGCGGTGACGGCAACCAATGCCACCCAGGTGGCCATCACCGGAAGCGACGGCAGCACCTACAGCCTCCAGGCCAGCGGTGGTACGCAGACGGTCACCCCGAAAGCGACGACAACCTACACAGCCGCCGCGACCGGAGCCGGAGGGAAGACTTCCGCCAGTGCCACGGTGACGGTGGTTCCACCTGCGGCTCCAACCGTCACCATCACTGCGAAACCCACTTCCATCGCGTCCGGGAGCTCATCCACCTTGATCGTGAGTGCGACCAATGCGACCCAGGTGACGATCACGGGCACCGACGGCAGTGCAAATAGTCTCCCGGCCGGCGGGGGCACACTGACGGTGAGCCCGGCCGCCACCACCACTTACACCGCAGTGGCAACCGGAGCAGGAGGGAAGACGTCGTCCACGACCACGGTGACGGTGGTGCCGCCGGCGGCAGCGACTGTGGCCATCGTTGCCAACCCGGCGGCGATTATCTCAGGAAACTCCAGCACCCTGACGATAACCGCGACCAATGCGACCCAGGTGAAGGTGACCGGGACAGATGGCAGCGCCTACACCCTGCAGCCGGATGGCGGCACGCAAACCGTCAGCCCCACTGCCACCACCACCTACACCGCGGCTGCAACCGGGGCCGGGGGGAACGCCTCGGCCACTGCGACGATAACGGTAAGTGCGCCGGGAAGTATTCAATCCATCGACCATGTCATCTTCATGCTGCAGGAAAACCATACCTTCGACGACTACTTCGGCATGCTGAATCCCTACCGCAAAACCAACGGCCTGAACATTGGTGATGACGGCAAAGACTATGAGGTGGATGGGATTGACGACAAGCTGAGCACCATCAGCAATCAAGACGATGAAGGGGATACCTATCCCATTTTCAAATTCACCAGCACCTGCATCGACGATGAGACCTCAGATTGGCTGGCAAGCTACGGGCAGGTGAATCGCTACGACTTTCTTACTACGCGCCCGATTTTGATGGACGGTTTTGTCCACAACGCCGAAGGATACGCGAAGAGCTGCGCAGCTCCTGGGGCAGCCGGCAGTTGTTCCGGCAATTTCACCGATCTCACCGGCAAGCGCTCTATGGGGTACTACGACCAGGGCTTTCTCAACTATTACTACTACATGGCATCTCAGTTCGCGCTCTCGGATCGATGGTTCTCGCCGTTTTCGAGTAAGAGCATCGGTAATCGCATTGCCACCTTCACCGGAGGAACGACCCAGGGACTGGTCAAGGACCCGAACAAAGACGATGGTCTTACAGGTCAGCTGAATATCCCGAACATATTCCAGGAGCTTGACCAGGCCAACGTGTCCTGGAAAATCTACTACACGGTCACCGATGACCTCTGCCTGGATGGGGATGACTGCTCCTCCTCACCGAATGCCAACTACCCGGCAACCAATTTTTCTTCTTTGGCCTACTCGTATCAGTATCTCTATCAAAACCCAACCGGCGCTCCATGCACGGGTACAACACAGCCCTCCAGCGTGGTTGGCGATGCGTCGAATTCTTTCTGCATCGATCCCAACCACATCGCCCCCCTCTCTTTCTTCTTCAGCGATCTGGCCAATAGCACGCTTCCCAGTTTTGCTTTCATTGAAGCCGGATACGGAAACAACGACGAACATCCCGGGTCGGGCCAATCGATTCTGACCGGTCAGGCGCAGGTGGCAAATATCCTGAATACTTTTATGAATAGTCCTCAATGGAAAGATTCTGTGTTTTTCCTCAGCTATGACGAGGGTGGCGGCCCCTACGATCACGTTCCACCGGTGCCCGGCCATTCGAATGACAACACCGATGCCTCATTGGGAACGATTCCGGATATCTCGCAAATTGCAGTGAATCCCGATGCTTATGGTCCTTGCGTGCCAAGCGGCGGGACGCCTACACTGCACTGCGACCTGGCCTCCAATGACCCTGGCGCGAATCCCGGCGATGCCGCAGCCGTGCAAGGCTTTGGAGCGCAACTCGGATTCCGCCTGCCGAATATGATCATCTCGCCGTTTACGCGGCGGCACTATGTATCCCACACACCTATGGATCACACCGCGGTGATCAAGTTTGTCGAGAACCGTTTTATCGGGAGCACCGCTCACCTGACTGCCCGGGATGCCGCGCAGCCCAACTTGCTAGAGTTCTTCGATTTCAACAACGTACCGTGGGCGAAGCCCCCCACCCCGCCGGCTCCCGTGACACCCGCCTCGTTGGGCTACGATCCGTGCGCTCCCACAAATGTGGGGCCGTGAGAATAGCGGCTGGAGAGGTTCGAAAAAATCCTGGAGGGGGCGAGAGTCGTTCCCTCAGCGGCTATTGAATGCTGCAAAGGTAGTGTTCTCCTCGCAGGTTGAGCTGCCGAACGCCGCCCTGAAGCCGAACTGAGAGGGAAATGCGCCGCAGGGGCTAAACAGGATGCGGAAAAATTCGCCTTTGCAAGTGGATGTGGTCGCTCACGTACGGGCTGGGCTTTGTGCCGTCCCTGCGGGACTCGCCTCATGAACTTAATCCAACCCGGCACTGACGTGCCGGGCTACAGGTTGTTCCGTCCCTGCCGGGACTGCTTCGTTCCAGTGTCCAAGGCCCTTCGAACCTCTCAACAGATTCCAGAACAGAGCGCTGTTGCGAGCAGAAAGCAGCCCGCAGGGGCTTCTAAAGCCCTCGTCCTACTGGCCCTTATCGGCACGACTGAAGTCGTGCCCTGATACAAAGCACTTTTCGAAATTGGCTCGAAAACAGACTGACCCGGACATTAGTTTTGCGGTCATCAATAAAGCCGCAGCTGTTTGCAATAGTTTACGTACGACCTAGCCCGCATTTCTCACGATGATGCTGCGAATTTGGGTTAGGGGATTTGAAAAGGGGGTTGGAAAGGCCGCTTATTCATGGCATAACTGCGTTGTCGAGACGTAGTGTTTGCCGAGCGGAGGCGGCCTTTCTGATGACAGAGTGTAATCAAGAGACGTTTGCATTTACAGCTCATTTTTCTCGCCGCGTGGAGGCGGGATTTAGCGCTGGTCAGGTTTCCAGCGACGGCGGTGCGCTGCTGCTGCGTGAGGTGGACCGCAAGATCAACCTGCTGGGTCGTCTGTCGGCCAGCTTTGTCGATGGCCGATCGCCGTTGCTGATCACGCACCAGCTCTCGGAGATGCTGGCGCAGCGCATCTTCGGTCTGGCGCTGGGCTACGAGGATCTCTGCGATCATGAGCAGTTGCGCTGCGATCCGTTGCTGGCATTGCTCAGCGGCAAGAGGGAGTTGGACGAGCCGCTGGCCGGCAAGAGCACGCTGAACCGGCTGGAACTGGTTGGCCGCAGCGGTCGCTATCACAAGATCAGCTACTCGGCGGAGTCTCTGGATCGCTTGTTGGGGGACCTGTTTGTGGAGTCTCAACGCAGTGCACCGGAACAGGTGGTGCTGGACCTGGACGCCACCGACATCCCGCTTTACGGCCATCAGCCGGAGCGCTTCTTCCATGGCTATTACGGCAGCTACTGCTATCTGCCGCTGTATATCTTCGCCGGCGACCAGTTGCTCTGCGCGCGCCTGCGGGCGGCCAACCAAGACGCTGCCGCTGGAGCGGTGGAGGAAGTGAGCTGCATCGTTGCCCAACTGCGGCAGCAATGGCCGCAGACACGGATCGTGTTGCGCGCCGACTCCGGCTTTTGCCGTGAAGAGTTGATGGGCTGGTGCGAGGCCAACAAGGTGGATTACCTGTTTGGCTTGGCGCGCAACAAACGATTGCAGAAGATCATCGGTGCCCAGATGCAGCAAGCGCGTGTTCTTCACCAGAAGACTGGCAAGCCGGCGCGCGTCTTTACCGGCTTCACCTACACCACCCACCACAGTTGGTCGCGCTCCCGTCGCGTGGTGGCCAAAGCCGAGTATCTGGACAAGGGCGAGAATCCCCGCTTCGTGGTCACTTCCCTGACTCCGGACCAGTGGCCCGACCAGGCACTTTACGAAAAGTTCTACTGCGCCCGCGGCGAAATGGAAAACCGCATCAAGGAACAGATGTGTCTGTTCGCCGATCGGCTCTCCACCGACGAAATGAAGGGCAATCAGTTGCGCCTCTACTTCTCCTCGCTGGCCTACACCCTGATGGAAGCGCTGCGCCGTCTGGGCCTCGCAGGCACGGAGTGGGCTCAAGCTCAGGTCGATACCATCCGTCTCAAGCTGTTCAAGATCGGCGCTATCGTGCGCATCAGCGTGCGCCGCATCATGCTTGAGTTCAACTCGGCCTATCCCTGGAAAGACCTCTTCGCACAAGCCTTCCACGCCCTACGCTGCTGAAACCCGCAGCCAACGCCCCAACTACACTTCCACCCTGACCCATGGCGCCGGTCTGGCGGAGCCATGGAAAATGTCTATCCGCTAAACCCCAAACAGCTTGGCACCTACCAGAAACGACCCCAACCGGCCAACCACTTCACACAAAGCGCTGGAAAAGACCTCATCACACCGCAAACCTGGCGCAAAACCGGCAAGCGTGAGAAATGCGGGCTAAAGGTCGTACCCTTCAAGAACATTGGGTTTTTCCGCAGCCTGTAAAGCCCGTACCCTTCAGGAAATTGAGTTTTTCCGCGGAGTGCTCAGGAAACCACCTCGTAGGGCCGCATCATGTCGTTATCTTCATGTTCCAGCATGTGGCAGTGAAAAACATACCGGCCCGTGTAGCCCTCGAACCGAACCAGAATAGTGAGCACATCTCGCGGGTTGACAACCGCTGTATCCTTCCAGCCGGCTTCGTTCGCCGCAGGTGGGCGCGGTGTTCCGACGAATCTGAGAGCTCCCTTGCTCATAGCCGCGGGATCGAATCCCTGGCGCTCGAGAACCCGGAACTGCACCAGGTGCAGGTGCATCGGATGAGCGTCATCTGTGGTGTTGATGAACCGCCATTTCTCAAGCGAACCGAGTTTCACAAACTCCGTGACTGGGTCGTCGTAGCCCTTTCCGTTGATGCGCACTCCCAAGGATCGTCCCCCGCTATCCAATTTCTCTGAGAGGATGAAATCTCTGCTGGTGGTGATGGATGCGCTCGCCTCCAGTCCTGATAGGGGTCTCGATGGTGGCATGCTGAACGACTTGCCCTTGCTCGAAAGCGGCAGAGTCACTCGAAATTCCATCAACTCACTCAACGGCGCATGAGGGGTCATCTGCATCTCCCAACCGGGAAATGGAGAGTGCGCGTCATTCGAAAGGGTTACAGTTTTTCCTTCGAGCCCGGAAAAGTCAACGATCAGGTCGGCGCGCTCTGCCGGCCCCATCAACAGCTTGCTCAACGGGGCAGGGCTGGGCAGAAAACCGCCGTCAGTCCCGATCTGGTGAAAGGGAACCAGCGCAGGTATGTCGGTCGCATGCTTTGCCAGGTTGAGGTAAAGGCTGAAGAAGCGGGAATTTGCCCCATTGAGCACGCGCAGCCGATACAAGCAGGGTTCGACCTCTAAATAAGGATAGATACAGCCATTCACGGCCGGAAGCTGGCCAAAAAACTCCGGCCCCCACTCACCCGGAGGAAGACGTTGGCCATCCTCATAGGTCGGGCAATAGACGAGCTGGCCCTGGTCGTTCAGAGTACGGTCCTGGAGGATAAGCGGAATTTCGTAATCGCCCGAAGGCAGCTGCATGTTGTGCTCTTCGGCATCACGCAGAAGAAAGAACCCTGATAAACCCGCGTATACATTCAGGCGCGTAATCCCTACGGCATGATCGTGGTACCAAAGCGTCGCTGCTTCCTGCTCATTGGGATATTGGTAGCGTGCCGAAGATCCTGGCGGGAACCACTTCTCAGGAAGGCCATCGCTCTCCGACCGGGTGCGGGAGCCGTGAAGATGGGGTACGGTCCTGACCGAAGGCGCAGGAGGCATTGCGCCATGGATGCGAGGATCAACGGCGAAGATATGATCGGAAGGCAGGTGGTTCTCCCATAGGATTTCGATGGGCTTGCCTCGTTGTGCCTCGATGATGGGACCCGGATACTGCCCTTCATACCCCCATAATTTGGTCGGCGGAAGCTGCGAGTGCATTTGCTGCGTGAACTCAAACATGCGGACCCGATATAGAGTCCTGTCCACGCGTGTTCCGTAGGGCAGTAGTCTCCTTGGAATTCGAAGTACGTCTACATATCGATCCAGCGAGCCAGGTTTGCGATATGCCGGCTGCGCGATCCTGTCCCCAGCATCGGCGCCATGCGCGAAGATGAGACGTCGAGGCAGCAGACAGTTTAAGGAAATCACGCCTGGTTCTTGAACCCATCTCACCTCAATCGCCGTTAATTGACCGTGATCGCACGGGCTACATACCGGGCGCCGTCAAAGTCCGCAGTCACGGTTACGTGGGAGCCTTCGTGAAGATCGCGGCTCGCCGGGAGACGGGCGGGATCAAAGGATACCTGGTAGTTCTGATCGTCACGTGGATCGATCAGGACTAGCCGGCCTGAGTGCAGATCGACAAAGCTCACGTTTCCCGTGAACACAAATGCAGATCCTGGCGTGGCCAGAATCTCGATCTGGCTGGTAACACCACGGCCTTCGTTGCCGGGCTTGAATTTGATAGCGACCAGAGTTCCGGGGTGGAGATCGGACGGGCCAGCGGCGGCCTGACCCACACGAACTACGGGAGTTCCTGCCGGCACCTGCAATTCGATGGGCTCTCGAAACACCGGATCGCTCACCGTCAATACGCCCGTGGCAGGGTTGTAATTGAGCACCTGCCCGTGGACCTCGCCTTCGGGCGATTGCGACAATATATGGATACTGACGGCAAAGACGTTGGTTCCATCAAGAAGCGTCTCGACGGAAGCATGCTCGTCCGCGCGCAGGTCGCGCAGGGGAATTTTCACCCCGTCACGATAAAGTTGTGTGCGCTCGTCGTAGAGTATCTTCATGGACCGGGCGCCGAAAATCTTAAGCGTAAACTGGTCACGTACAGGGTCTACGTCGCGAATCGCGCCCCCGATGACTGTACTTTTTCCCGGAGGAGTGGAGGGTAGGCCAGCCGGCTCGTCGGCGGTCTGTCCTGACACTGCATAAGACAGCTGGACGAGGGCAAGACTGCTTACGGCGAGGCTGCTTAATACCAGAATTGCGAGAGAGCGACCCATTTTGCACCTCCTTACCCTTGAACATTTGCCGGCGCTTGCTTGATGATGAGAGCTGAAAGCCGGTTGCGACTTCAAAGCTCGTAGGTGAGACACCACATGTCAGGTACACGACCAGTGCCGCTCACATGCATGGCCTTCATCGCCGCGTTGCTTTGCCAAAATGCGTGGCCACAAAACCTTAGAATCACTCTTCCCAAGTATAGCGAGCTGACACCGGTTCAGCGCCTCAACCGCGAAGGCGTTAGCGCCATTCAGGACCACCAGTACGAGAAGGCTGAGGGGATTTTCTACAAGGCATATCTGTATGATCCAGCCGACCCTTTCACTTTGAACAACCTGGGCTACATCTCCGAACTACAGGGAAAACTGGATCGCGCCCTCAAGTTTTATGCACTGGCCTCAGAACAGGGCTCCGGCGCACTCGTCGACCGCAGCAACGACGCGCAGCTGGAAGGCAAGCCGATGAACTATGCCCTCAGTGGTTTGAAGAACGTTCCTCTGCAAGTGAATCGGATGAACGTGCAGGCGATGGAACTCTTGTCCCAGGGCCTGAATTTCGAGGCCGACCTTCTTTTGCGGCAAGCTTTGGCTCTCGATCCGCGGAACCCATTCACCCTCAATAATTTGGGAGTTGCTGAGGAAGCTACTGGAGACTACAAGAGCGCGTTGAAGTATTACACGGCTGCGGCTGATTCCGGCTCCGGGGAGCCAGTCATTGTCACCCTGAAGGACTCATGGAGAGGCAGGCCGGTGGTTGAGCTGGCGGCAGAGAGTGCAAGGCGCTTGAAGAAGCGCATCGACGAAACCGATCCCGCACAGTTGCAGGCTGAGATGCTCACGCTGCGCGGAGTCTCGGCGATCAACCGGAACGACTGGCAAACCGCCAAACAGGACTTCCTGCAGGCTTACTCGATTGACCCAAACAGTGCTTTCTCGCTCAACAACCTGGGTTACGTAGCGGAGAAGGACGGCGACCTTGAGACCGCGCAGCTTCTATACGCGAAAGCCCGAAAGGCTGTCGGTGCGGACGCGCGGATTGGCCTGGCAACCGATCGTTCAGCCGAAGGGAAGCACCTCACGACCGTCGCAATCGACAGCGACCAGAAAGTGGATAGCGAAATCGATCAGAACGCTCAGGCTTTACACCGGGAAACGGGTCCGGTCCAACTCATACGCCGGGACAATACTCCCGTCGCGCCGCCTGTCAAATAGCTCCATACGATATGGCTAGTCCGACTGCTGTGCCTTCGTCGAAGTCTCTGGTCATCCTCTCCCGCCTGCTCTTTGGGGAGCGCAACGCAGATTCAGGAATTAACCAGATCAGCCGGGACGAACGCGAAGATTTGTTGACTTTGGCGAACACCAACCACGTCCTGGTACGCGGCCTGGAAGTCGCGGTCAACATCCTGCCCGACGCGGAGTGGGCGCTGACCGCGCTCGAAGCAGAGCGAGGACGCATCACCAACGCGATCTCGTTCCTGCATGAGATTTGCGGTGCGTTCCAGGAGGCCGGCTACGAGATCCTGGTTATCAAATCGCTGGATCACTGGCCCGATCTGGGCAGCGACCTTGATCTGTATACCAACGCGGAGGCGCAGGGAGTTTTGCAGTTGATGAGGAGCCGCTTTCAGGCGCAATTAGCGCCCCGCAGCTGGGGAGATCGCCTGGCGCACAAATGGAACTTCCTGATACCAGGGCTACCCGAGGCGGTGGAGATTCACGTAGGCCGTCTGGGTCAAACGGGAGAGCAGGTCACTCTCGCCTCTCGCCTCGTTGGGCGCGGCCGCTCAGTCCGCATCGCGGATTATGCGTTTCCCGTGCCCGCCGCCTCCGATCGCCTGATGATCTCCACCTTGCAGCGCATGTACCGCCATTTCTACTTCCGGCTGTGTGACATCCTGGATACGGCCACGCTCGCTGAGGCGGGCGCAATCGACTACCAGGACCTGCGATCCTCGGCGAAAGACGCGGGTATCTGGGAAGGGGTGGCAACCTATCTGGCAATTGTTTCGGACTATCTGAAGCAATGGCGAGGGCCTGGTCTCGATCTTCCTGATTTCGTACTAGCTTCCGCGCGGTTCGGCGGCGCTGAAGTTTACTTCAGCCGAGGCTTCCTGCGGGTCCCGATCTTGCCTCAATCCGCTCGCCTGTACGGAACTCAACTGACAGGTTTACTTTGCAAACGGGAATTGCACAGCAGTGCCCGGCTCGGCTTATTGCCATGGCTAGCCACCGCGGCCGCGGTTGGGCAGAAAATCACTGGAAGCGACAAAGGAATCTGGTGATCCCCGCCTTCCCAGGGTTCCGCGAACTTTATGCGCCTTTGCTTGGGTTGTAAAGGGGCGACCAACGGTCGCTCCCCACATCTCGCAGCGAGATATGGGGCTCCCGGATTCGTGGCAGGCTTTATTCATCACGGCGTCTTTTCTGCCGTCTGTACTGGCCGCTGCGACTGATTGGGGTAGTACCCGGTGCGCGTCCTGACCACTAGCCTGCGGTGTTTCGACGCTTTCGCCTCTACCCGCACGGTTCGATAGCCCCCCAGGCTGGCTGGCTTGGTCGAATGATAGCCGATCGTATACTGGTTCCGGATATCGCGCGCCACCTCCTCCGCGATCTGGTTCACCTCCTGCAGGGAGCGCGGGAAGTACGCGATACCTCCGGTATCCGCCGACAGCGTCTCCAGCGCTAGTCTTGCTCGAGCTGACTTATCCTTATTTACGTCGTCGAAGAGTAATCCGACGGTGTACACCACCGGACCGCCAAGGCGCTGCACTCTGTGGATCGCTTGCTCCAGGGTCAACCTCGATGCGTTGTCCTCTCCGTCCGTAATGATCAGCACCACCTGCTTGGGCTGTTTGGCGTGCTTCGCTAATTCATCCGCCGAAGCGACCACGGCGTCATAGAGTGCCGTGCTTCCCTTGGAATCGACCCGTAAGAGCCCACGCTCCAGCTCATGAATGTTTGAGGTGAGGTCCTGATCGAGATAGGCGTGATCGGAAAAATTCACAATAAAGGCAGCATCGTCCGGGTTCGAGGTCCTTACCAGCTCTAATGCAGCCGCATTTACCGAAGCACGCTTGTCCCGCATGGAACCCGAGTTATCGACCAGAATCCCGATCGAGACAGGAAGGTCCTCGTGCCGCAAGGATGCGATGGTCTGGGGAACATTGTCTTCCCAGACGCGGAAGTCGCCGCGATCCAGATCTTTGACCAAGCGGCCTTCTTCATCGACCACGGTGCAATTCAACTGCACTTCGTCCACATCTTCACGCAAGGTGTAGACGCCGCTCTTCTGCTTCTGGATCTCGCCCGGTCGAAGTGTGTACCCGGTAATATCCGGGCTCGGTGCTGGTGTCTTCCGGATCAGGGGAGAGAACCGGATCCCGGTCGACAGACAGGGGCGGTTGAACCTCCCGCTGCGTGGGGTCAAACATAACCTCGCTTGTGGCCGTTTGCTTCTGCCCTGCGGGCGGCGTTTGCGCGAATAATGACGGTCCGCTGCAGCAAAGTAAAATCAGAACGGCAAACGCCTGCAGGTCGCGACCTCTCATGCGGAGCATAGGCCTGGTCCTCGGCAGCTCGTCACCCGGTGCGAGAAAGAATTCCATCGGGCGCAATATGTGAAAACTGCGGTTGCGTTCTCAACCCTTCGGCGCCGGCGTTACTTTCCAGCATCTCTCTGACCACAAACAACGGTCGTTGTTTAATTTCCGTGTAGATGCGGCCAATATATTCCCCGAGAATGCCGAAACCGAACATCTGCACTCCGCCCATAAGTAGAATCGCCAGGATGAGCGTTGCCCAGCCGGGCACCCAATGCGGTGTGAAGATCCGTATGATCAGCGAATAGAGGATACCCGCCGCTGCCAGCACCGCGGTGCATATGCCAAGTGTGGTTACAAAACGCAAAGGCACGGTGGAGAAGGAGAAAATCCCGTCCAGCGCCAGGTTGATCATCTTGCCCAGGGGATATTTAGTCTCCCCGGCAAAGCGGGCATCGCGGGCGTACTTTAATCCGAACTGGCGAAAGCCGATCCAGCTGGACATGCCGCGCAGCAGACGGTGCCGTTCCGGCATCGCCAGCATCGCATCCACGGCTCGTCTGTCGAGCAGACGAAAGTCTCCCGTATCCAACGGAATCTCCACATCGGATAGCTTGTTGATCAATCGATAGAAGAGTTGAGCGCTTTTCAATTTGAAGCTGCTCTCACCCGCCCGCATCTCACGAACGCCATAAATGACTTCGTATCCCTCATGCCATCGACTGACCATGTGAGGGATAACTTCCGGCGGATCTTGCAGGTCGGCATCCATAATGACGACACACTGACCCCTGGCGGCGGTGAGACCTGCGGTTACCGCCGCCTGGTGGCCAAAATTCCGCGAGAGCATGACAACCCGCGTCTGAGGAGAATCCCGGTGAAGGGAGCGAAGAATCTCTACGCTGTGATCCGTAGAACCGTCGTCGATATAGAGGATCTCGAATTCGTTACCGTAATTGCTTTCAAGGACCCGCGTCAGCCTTGAGTGGCAATGGCGCAAGACCGCCTCCTCGTTGTAGCAAGGGACGATAACACTCATGAATGGATCCTGTGGCATTGCGACCTCAAGGCTTCAGACGAAAAAGGAAGAAGACAATTTCTACTTGCTGGACCCTGCCATTGCAGAGAGGATGTGCGCCAGGTGGGTGGTCGTTATGCTATACGCGACTCTGCTGACGCGAAACTATTCCAAATCCGTGAGCGAGCTTTTGCTTTGCGCCCGCTGTGAAGCGATCAATCTTTAGAGTGTGCCCTGAAGTAAGGCCACTATAGCTGAAGACACCCGACACCGACTCGCAGCTAACTCAAGTCAGCCTATTGTTGGATCAAATCCGAGCGAATGTCAATACTGAACGCGAAACCTGCTCCTACTGCTGCCAACCGCCTCCCAGAGCTCGATAAAGTTGCACCAGGCTCTGGTACTCGTTGCCTCGCGCCTCCGCAAGGGTCAACTCTTCGGAGTAGAGTGACCGCTGCCCGTCCAACACTTCGAGATAGGTCGTCGTGCCCCCTCTGTAACGCATGATGGACAAGCGCACAGACTCCTGCAGGTCCGCGACGGTATTCTCCGTGCGAACGCGTACCTGATGGAGCTTCTGATAGCCGATCAACGCATCGGAGACGTCTCCGAACGCACGCTGAATGGTTTGCTGGTAGAGGATGAGAGCCTGCTGGTGCTGCGACTCAGCCAGCCGCAGATTTCCGCGAAGGGCGCCCCCGGTGAAAATCGGCTGGCTTACCTGGGCGCCGTATGACCAGATGCCAACCTGTGAACTCATGAGGCTGGAGAAAGTGCTGCTTCTCCCGAAAGAACCGCCGCCAGATCCAGTCAGCGAAATCTGGGGAAAGAACTCCGCCTTGGCGACTCCTATTTCGGCGTTCGCGGCGATCAGATTCTGTTCCGCCTCTCGAATATCAGGCCGGCGCTCGAGGATTGAGGAGGGAAGGCCCGGCGGCACTTCGGGAGGAAGGTTTTGCTCTACCAGGGGAAGCCCGCGTGTCACATCCTGCGGGTAATTCCCGAGCAGGATGCTGATAGCGTCTTCCTCCTGAGCGATTTGCCGTTCCAGGTCAGGAATCTGGGCATTTGCAGTATCGAGAACTTGCTGAGCCTGCAGAACATCCAGTTTTGTAGCCACACCGTGGGCTAAGCGCAGATTGGTGAGTTTGACTGAATCTATCTGTGTCGTGACTGTATCGTGTGTGATCTGGAGTTCCAGGTCGAGTTCCAGCAAGGTGAAGTAGTCGGCGGCAACGTCGCTGACCAGAGTCAATATGACGGTTTGCTTCGCCGCCTCCGTGGCCAGGAGCTGGGCCCGTGCCGCCTCAGTTGCGCGGCGCAGGCGGCCGAACAAATCCAGCTGGAACGCGGCGTCGGCCGTAAGGGTTAGAAAGTTGTACTTGGTTTGGAAAGTATTCTCTTTGCCCCCGCTGAAATTGCCGTTGCCTTGCACCTGGGGAAAGAGGCTTGAGCGGGTGATGGCCAGCTCGGCGCGGGCGGCAACGATGCGCTCCGCGGCCAGCTGCAAATCGTAGTTTTGTTTGAGCGCAATGCGAATGAGCTCTTGCAGCTTCGGATCCTGGAAGACCTGCCACCAGGGAAGGTCCGCATAAGAGGCGGCCTGAGCCTGAGGCTGGGGCTGTCCTGCCGGACCACGATATGCGGGCGGAGTCTGAACCGCCGGTCGATGGTAATTGGGACCGACCATGCAACCGGCGAGCGAAGCGGAGGCCAACATCGCCATCAGAAATTTTGCCGGCTTCATGGTGGACAACGCGGGAGCGTCCATCTCAATCCCCCGTGCTCCGGGGAAACCGTTTCCGGCACAGGCCTGGAGACACGCTCCTTGCCCGCGCCGGACCATTTTTCCACCAAATAGAAAATTCCCGGGACGAAGAAGATCCCCAGTGCGCTGGCGGCCATCATTCCACCAATAACCGTCGTTCCCATGATCTGGCGCGCCACCGAGCCCGCGCCGGTTGCGGTCCACAGCGGCACACAGCCGAGAATAAATGCGAACGACGTCATCAGAATCGGCCGCAGCCGAAGCCGGGCGCCTTCAAGCGCCGCTTCTGCGAGAGGCTTTCCAAGCTCGTACTCATCCTTGGCGAACTCGACGATCAGAATCGCGTTCTTGGCTGCCAGCCCGATCAGCATGACCAGCCCGATCTGGGAGTAGACGTCGCCCTCAATCTGAACCATGTAAGCAGGCAGGAACGCACCCTGAATGACACGGCGGAGCCACAGCACGAAAAACGCGCCAAAGATCGCCACCGGCGTGCTCAGCAATACGCTGAAGGGCAACGTCCAGCTTTCGTAAAGCGCGGCAAGAATCAAAAAGACGAACAATAGCGAAAGCCCGAAGATCGCCGCCGGCGGAACACCTTCCCGCGCTTTCTGTTCCTGGAACGACATACCGGAGTAGTCGAAGCCCATTTCTCGAGGCATCGTTTGCTTGAAAACAGCTTCGAGCGCGGCTGTTGCCTGGTCTGCACTATAGCCGGGTGCGGAACTGCCGTTGATTTGCGCGCAGCGGTACTCGTCGAACCGCATGGTAAATTCCGGACCGTACTGCGGCTTGACAGTGGTCAGGGTGGACAAGGGGACATTCTCGCCCTTGTTGTTGCGGACATAGAATTGCCCCACGTTCTCTGCCCGGGCGCGGTCCTCACCCTCGGCTTCGATATACACCTGCCACTGGCGGCCGAAACGATTGAAATAGTTGATGAAATAACCGCCCATAAACGCCTGGACGGTGCGGTAGACATCGTTCAGGTTCACCCCTTGTTTCAGCACCTTGTCGCGGTCTACATCGACAAATTTCTGCGGAACGCTGGGCAGGAAAGTGGTGGTGAGGCTGGCGATTTCCGGCCGCTTTCGAGCGGCGTCAAGAAAAAGGTTCAAGTTCCTGGCCAGGAACGGAATATCGCCGCCCGAACGATCTTCGAGGATGAAGGTGAATCCGCCGGCAGTGCCGACGCCCGGAATGGCAGGCGGAGAAAAGCTGAAGGCAACTCCCGCCGGCAACCTGCTCAACTCCCGGTTGAGATGGGCCTTGATCGATTGAAATTGCTCCGCTCGCGATTTGCGCTGGTCCCATGGCTTGAGGGTCACAGAGAAAAACGCGTTATAGCTGGTGCGTACAAAGCTAAGCAAACTGAAACCCACGACGCTGGTCGTGTATTGAACCCCCGGGGTATTCATGATGATTTTTTCAACATCCGCCGCGACGGCGGTTGTCCGTTCCAGCGAAGCCCCGTTTGGCAGTTGCAGATTGACATAGGCATAACCTTGATCTTCGTCCGGGAGGAAACTCGATGGCAGGCGACCGGCGAAGAAGCCCGCCGCCGCGCCAAAGGCTGCCAGCAGTACAACCACGATGACAGTTTTTTTGAGCAGTACCCCGCTCCAATGGACGTACCCTTCCGTGGCCCGTTCAAAACGGCGGTTGAACCAATCGAAGAATCTCCTCAGCAGACCGCGGCTCGGTTCCCGCGGGCGGAGAAGCAGCGCGGAAAGCGCAGGGCTGAGTGTAAGCGCGTTGAACGCCGATAGAATGACGGAGATGGCGATCGTGACGGCGAACTGCTGATACAGCCTTCCAGTAATTCCGGGAATGAAGGCTGTGGGCACAAAGACGGCGGAGAGAACCAGCGCGATGCCTACCACCGGGCCGGAGAGTTCTTCCATTGCCTTGAAGGCGGCGTTCTTTGGAGTGAGTCCCTCCTCGATGTGCCGCTCCACGCCCTCGACCACGACGATGGCGTCGTCTACCACCAGACCAATCGCCAGTACCAGCCCAAAGAGAGAAAGCGTGTTGATGGAAAAACCAAACAGGGGGAAGAATACGAACGTGCCCACCAGCGAAACCGGCACGGCCAGCAGCGGGATCAAAGTGGAACGCCAGCTCTGCAGGAAAAGATAGACCACCAGGATCACCAGTGCGAGGGCGATCAAAAGCGTCTTGACGATTTCCTTGATCCCTTCCGTAACTGACTTTGTCGTGTCCAGGGAGACGACAAAGTCCATGTCTTCGGGGAAGCTTTGTTTCCTGTCCGCCATCAGTTTTCTGACCGCGTTGGCTGCGTCGACCGCGTTCGAGCCGGGCAATTGATAGCACGCAATAATGGCGCCCGGCCTCCCGTTCAGACGGCCGGAGACGGTATAGTCCTGGGAGCCAAGCTCGATGCGAGCGACATCGCGGACCCGCACGATACCGCCGTCGGGGGTTTCGCGCACCACAATGTTGCCGAATTGTTCCGGCGAGACCAGGCGGCCCTGCGCCAGAACCGTGTAGGTAAATTCCTGGCCTTTGGGGGCGGGCTCGCCCCCTGCTTTACCTGCGGGGTTCACCGTGTTTTGCGCTTGAATGGCGTTGACGATTTCCGGCACCGTGATCCCAAGCTTTGCCAACTGGTCGGGCCGTACCCAAAGCCGCATGGCGTATTGGCCGGCGCCGAATACCGTAGTGTTGCCAATGCCTGGCGAACGGAGGATGGGATCCACGAGATTGATGTACGCGTAGTTGGCCAGAAATTTGGCATCGTAGGTGCCATGAGGCGAGTAAATGGCGACCCACATGAGGGGAGCGGTAACGGATTTTCGAACCGTGATTCCGTAGTTGGTGACGTCGGCTGGAAGCTGAGAAGCGGCCTGCGTTTCACGCGATTGGGTGAGAATGAAATCCGTGTTTGGGTCAGTCTTTACGTCGAAATCCACGATCAGGCTGGTGGTTGTATTGCCGGTAGCATTCAGCGAATACATGTAGTTCATGTTGTCCACGCCATTCATCTGCTGCTCGATGGGAGTGGCAACCGCTTGCTCCAGGGTCTGCGCGTCCGCCCCGACGTAGGTGGCCAGGACTTGGATCTCCGGGGGAGTGATGTTGGGAAACTGGGCGACAGGCAAGCTCAGGATGGTGAGCGAGCCAACCAGCACCATGATGATGGAAATTACAATGGCGACGATGGGGCGGTTGATGAAGAACTTTGACATTGGGCTATCTATCCCTGGCTACCGTGCCCAAACGGCTTGGGGTTCACCTTCGCCCCTGTTCGCACTTTCTGCACCCCTTCGACGACGACTCGTTCGCCGCGATTCAGTCCATTGGCAATTACCCACTCTGAACCGACACGGTCGCCGACCGTGACCGTTCGAATGCTCACCTTGTTGTCTCCACCGACTACGGCAACCTGGTATCCGCCCTGCAGCTCTGACACCGCGCGCTGGGGAACGAGCAGTGCGTCATGTTGCAGCCGGATGACGGCGCGCACTTTGGCGTAGCCGCCGGGCCGCAAAATGTTCCCCGGGTTGGGAAACAGCCCGGCGATTCGAATTGCGCCGGTGCTCTCATTAACCTGGCGGTCCGCAAAGTAGAACGTGCCCTCGCGCTCATAGGTCGAACCATCCGCCAGAATCAATTGCAGCCGCAGCGCTTTGTCTGCCGCCTGGCGGCTGGTCTCCGTCGGAAAGCGCTTCCGCCAGGCGAGATACTGTGGCTCCCCCACGGTGAAATAAACTTTGATGGGCTCAACAGTAGAAACAGAAGTGACCGGGCCGCTGCTGGGATTGACCAGGGCCCCGACCTGCAGTTGGGCTTGTCCGGCGATGCCATCGATGGGGGCCACGAGCCTGGTAAACTCCAGATTGATCTTCGCGGTTTCCACTGCGGCTTCAGAAGTCTTGATTTGAGCTTTGGCCGTTTCCACCGTGGCTATGGCTGCGAGGTTGTTCTGGACTGAATTGTCGAGATCTTGCTGACTGGCGGCCTGCTGTTCTGCCAGGGGCGTGTAGCGCTTGACATCAAGGTCAGTGCGGCCCTGCACAGCCACAGCGTTGGCAAGAGCGGCTTTCGCTTGTGCCAGTTGGCCCTGGGCCTGGTCCAGAGCTGCCTGAAAGGGCCGCGGGTCGATCTCGAACAGCAGCTGACCCTTTCTGACGAACGCGCCCTCCTGATAGCCCTGCCTTTGCAGGTACCCCGTAACCTGCGCCCTGACGTCGGCATTGACCAGCCCGTCGAGCGTGCCGATCCATTCGCCGTAAATCGGAACATCCTTCTGCTCAACCTGAACCACCTCGACATCTGGCGAGGCGCCTGGCTGGGCCCCTGAGACCCCCTTTGGCCGCAAGGCCCCGATAACCCCGACCACTGTGACCAGGCAAAGCACCCCGACAGCAGCGATTACAAGGTTGCGTTTCAAAACAGGGGTCATGTCGATCTCCGGCAGCTCGCTCTTACCTCGAAAGCAATCCGATTTCTCCTGTCAGCCGGCCAATGCTCCGCTTCGTGGCGGGCACTAGTCTCGGTATGCCTGAAAGGAGACCCCGGAAGTGCCCCCCATTGTAATGCTCGGGTCTTTCTTTTACATGACTGTTTCTGCCTACGATTGATTCGCTGCTTCGAACAATGGTCGCGCCGAATATCCGAAATTTTCCTGCAATCCTATGCTGCCGTCCTTTCCCTCCCGGGAACGTCCACAGAATTTGCCCCTCAGCAAGCGATACGCTATCCTCCGGCACATGAAAATTACTCTGTATCCCGCAGTGTTCTTACTGGGCGCTGCCTTGCCCTCCATCCCAATGGGTCCTTCGACGGTGCTGTTCGACAATAGTGAGGTGAAGGTTCTCCGTGCCCTCGAGAACAATCATGAACTGGGAAAGTTCCACCAGCACAACATGAACCGGGTCATGGTCTACCTCCAGTCGTCACGCCAACGATTCGAATATCAGGACGGAAAACAACCGGAGGTGTTCGATTGGAAGGCGGGTCAGGTGAAGTGGAGCCTCGCGGATGGAATGCACGCGGGGCAGGTTCTTGACCATGATTTCAACATCATCGAGATCGAACTGAAGACACCAGGTTCAGACAAGGCGATCACAGGCAATCTCGATCCGCTCAAAGTAGATCCCGCCCACTTCACGCTGGAATTTGAGAACCCTCAGGTACGGGTTCTGAGGGTCAGGATCAAGCCCCACGGAGTGGCTCCCATGCACGCGTATTCCACCGATCGCGTAACCGTCTTCCTCACCGATCAGCAATTTCGAGTTAAGGACTCTACGGGCAAGGTCGAAACGGTAGAACACAAGGCCGGCGACGTTGTCTGGGAGACGCCAACGACGCAAGATGGAACAGAACCTCAGCGACAAGCCATTCGAAGCGGTGACCGTCGAAGTCAAGAAATGACGGCTGAAAAGCGGAAGTAGTGCGTGGTAGCGCAGCCCACTCACCAATGCAACGCTCGGGTCTTTCTTCCCCATGATCTGTTTCTGCGTTACGGTTTAGTTCACCACGTTGACTGGGTGACCCTGGAGAAAGGCGCGCAGGTTCGAGACCACTGTTTCCACCAGGCGCGTGCGCGCTTCTTTCGTAGCCCAGGCTATGTGCGGCGTCACAATACAGTTCTTTGCGTGCAACAAAGGATTATCGAGCGCTGGCGGCTCGCTGGAAAGTACATCGACGGCCGCGCCTGCCAGGCGCCCACCGTTGAGCGCGTCTGCGAGATCCTGCTCCACGACCAGCGGTCCACGCGAGGTATTGAGGAGATAAGAGGTCGGTTTCATCCTGGACAAAGAAGCAGCATTGATCATTCCGCGGGTTTGCGGCAGCAGCGGACAGTGCAGGCTAACCACATCCGCTTCCGTCATCAGCTCCTCGAGACTGCTCCAGCGGAAGCCCGGCCATTGAGGAGCGTCTCTCTTACCCGCGTTGTCGGCGATCACGCGCATGCCCATCGCTACCGCGATCTCGCCCACTTGGCGTCCTATCCGGCCGAAGCCTACGATCCCCATCGTCTTGCCCTGCAATTCGACCAGAGGCGTTTTCCAGAAACTGAAATCAGGGCATCGCGACCACTCTCCCGCACGAGTCGCTTCGCTATGGAGCCCGACGTGATGACAGAGTTCCAACAGGAGTGCGAAGACCAACTGCGCTACCGAGGCGGTCCCGTAGGTCGGGACATTGGTGACGACGACATTCATCTCGCGCGCCGCCTTCAGGTCGATCTCGTCGTAACCGGTAAACATCGCGCCGATGTAACGTAGTTGCTTAAGTTGCTTCAGGGTTTGCCCGCAGAGTGGTGCTCTGGTGGTCAGAACAATCCCGGCATCGCGCGCGCGATCCACGATTAGTTCTTCCGCAGTCCGGTCAAACACGTCCAGGCTGCCCAGGGCTCGCAGAGCGTCCCAACTGAGGTCGCCGGGATTGATTGCGTGGCCGTCAAGAATGACAATCTTCATGAAACCTCCTTCGACATTGATTTGGTTTCCAAAACTCCAGTGCCACGAGCAGGAAATTCGGCGTATCTCGCTCTTTTCGCTAGAGGTGGGAAGGACGGCTCACATACTCGAGAGCAAGAAAGCGATCGGTCTACCCTCCTCTGGACGATAGAGAAGCAGACTCGATTTTGATTTGTCAGAATGGCTGCGTTATGTCGAATCTTGCTGCATTTTGGACGCTGAGCGCGTCTTTAGAGGCCGGGAACCCGGGCCCCGAGCGCACGCCCCCGGCGCGCACTCGCCTCCACCCCGGGGTTCTTCCGGTCGCCCATGATTAAGACAAAGCTACTGCGAGGGTCGGAGGCCTTGTCCGCGTATGAGCATCTGTATCGTGGTGGATTTGGCAAGATCGTCATTCGCGTCCGCGAGTAAACTCCGCAATAGTTACGGCGCTTCACCGGAAACGCCGACCCGGAACCCCGCACCAGGCAAAACCCGGCGAGTAATCTTGCCGTTAGGCTTCCCTTTGGCCTTCAAGGAGGTGTTGCTGTTGATGTTCGTGGTGGTAGACAGATTGGCGTGGCGCAGAAGCTTTTGTTGCACTCCGGCGGCGGTTCCATCTTCGTCCATCCAGCTCCTGTAGGAATGAGGAAACGTGTGCCAACACACTCCCGCTAAGCCGAGCTTGCGGGCAGCCGGTCTGAAGTAATCCTGCTGGATTGGTCCGGCATGATAGCAGCGGCCGGTGATGTGCGATGGAAACACGAGCCCGCTACCTGGAGTCTTGCTTCGCCATTCCAATAAGGCCTCCAGCAAAACAGGGTCCATGGGACTCTGTTCTTCGCCGGCTTCAGTCTTAACCATCCCTCCATTCGCGACCACATGCCGTGGAAACATCAGGCCGGTTGCAAAGTCCAGCTGATCCCACCTGAGTGCAAGCACTTCCGAAACTCGCATTCCGGTACACATTGCTGCCACAATCATGGTCCTGTGCAGGTCTGAAAGCTGTCCGACCAGCGCTTGATATTGCTTTATGGTCAGAGTGAGCGGCTTTCGTTTTCCTCTGATGACGCCCTTGATCTTTGCCAATTCGATTTCGAGTTGCTCATTCCTGGCTATCAGGCTTATGCTGTGGCGCTCCATTTTCGCAGCCTCAAGCACCACCTTGTGACTCTTGTTAATCCACAAATGGATGAGTGTCGCAAGAGTGAGCAGGCTCATCGTTAGAAGTCCGCGGTTTGCCGAAGCGACCCATGGGTTTAGCAGCGCCACCCGATGGAAACCCCACAACCCTGTTGCAATGCTTAACAGCGTAGCAAGGGCCGCGGTGCCCCAGAGCAACCACTTAGATCGTTGCTTGACGCATAAAGCCAACGGAAAAGTGAATAAGACCGAGCCGACGAGTCCTGCGGAAGTGCAGAAATCGAGCAACGTTGCCAGCACGGCGATCCCGACAATAATTGTTATCAGTGGTGTCCGATTCATTCGTCACCGCGACTGTCTGCCCATCAAAACCAAATCATCCCGGCCGGAGTGGAGGGCCCTGTTGTTCTCTTTGCCAGCATCCGATTCAGACGAAGGCGCCCGCTCTAATCTCCTCGAAGCCCTCGCTATACACGTATCGGCTGCGAAGGCCTAAACCGTGAAATGAAGCCGGTATGCGAATGGTTTCAGGGGGCATCCGAAGGTTACCAATGCATCATTGGTAACCCCCCTCCCGTTGTTGCTGGCTTGCTGCTCGATGGAACCAAGAAGCGCGGCGTTCTATGTGGGGTAGACTCTTCCCAGATCAACCTGCGTTCTCTGGAGCTGAGTGGTCAGACACAAGCAAACATCGCCTGATCCTGCTCCTAAAAAATGGTCCTGAAAAATGATCCTGCCGAGGCTTCGCACCAACCTGGATATCATGCTCTCCCCGATAACGGATCGGCCGGGACTCTTCATTCGCGACTGCTTTCGATATTCGGATGCCAGGCTCATCATTCCCCCGCTGTTGATACCAGGCCTTCCGTTCTTTGATGGGATGCGGACCGACCTGGATCTGCAAGCGGAGCTTGCCCGCACATCGGGCAGCCCTGAGATCGGTAGTGCGGCTGGACACCTGATTGAGGCCCTGAGCGCGGCGGGTTTTCTTGAAGACGAAACTCACGCGAAACTTAAGCAAACGCGTCTTTTGGCTTTTACCGAAAGCCCGGTGCGGGCGGCGGCTCATGCAGGGTCCGCATATCCTGAGGAAATCGGCCCGCTGCGGAACGTGATGCAAGGTTATCTGCAGGGAGCGGCTTCGACCCGGCAGGGAGTGATGGGGCTTGCCGCGCCGCATATCAGTCCGCAAGGCGGTTGGCAAAGTTATCGCGCGGCTTATCAAGAATTAACAGCAGATCTGCGCGATCGCACCTTCGTTGTGCTGGGAACGTCCCACTATGGACCACCCGGGAAGTTTGGTTTGACGCGAAAGCCCTTTGAAACCCCACTTGGTAAAACAACCATCGACCATGCTCTGGTGGATGAGTTAGAACCCCAACCTGCGACGGTGATGGAGGACTATTGCCATGCGGTTGAGCATTCGATCGAATTTCAGGTGCTCTTCCTGCAGGCCATTTGCGGGCCAGATGTGCGCATCCTTCCGATCCTCTGCGGATCATTTGGAGAAAGCATCCTTCGCGGCGGGGTTCCGGAAGACGACGAGCATGTGCAGCGTTTTTTTGGGGCGCTCGGGGAGATTGCTGAGAGAGAGCAACATCGTTTGTTCTGGGTGCTGGGCGTCGATATGGCCCATATTGGTCTGCGATTCGGCGACAGGTTTGCGGCACATGCAGGCCGGGACGAAATGACCGTGGTGAGAGAACGAGACAAGCTCCGAATCGAGCGGATCAATGCATCGGATGCGCGAGGTTTTTGGGACCTGGTTAAGGAGAATCAAGACGACCTGAAGTGGTGCGGCTCTTCGCCAATTTATACCTTTATGAAGGCCGTGCCGCAGGCCCGGGGAACGCTGCTCCGTTACGAACAATGGAACATTGATGAAAGCAGCGTGGTCAGCTTCGCCGGAATCTCCTTTACCGTTTGACGGGTGGCCGCTATGCGGGTCAAGTGCAATCCACGTAGCCTATTGTGGAAAGAAGGTTGGGATGTTTCTATGGCCATCTCAGACTTTGCCAAGCGGGGATTGGTTTGGATTGGTTTCGCCTATCTGATCGTGGTTGGGCTTTCGGGCTGCAGGCAAGCCTCAGTCAACGACCGTGCGCCGAGGTCCCTGACTGTTTCGAGCGTAAGCTTTCGGCAGGGCGAGAATATCCCGCAACAATTTACCTGTAGCGGAGCCAACATCTCGCCCGCCATCTCCTGGAATGCATTGCCGCCGAACACAAAGAGTCTCGCTTTGCTGGTCACTGATCCGGATTCCTTCTCTGGCTCATACGTCCACTGGGTCCTGTACAACCTGCCGCCAGAACCTAACCATATTGCTGAAGGTGTGCCGCGAAGCGAGGTCTTGCCTGGTGGTGCGAAGCAGGGCAGCAACTCAGACGATGCGATCGGCTATACGGGACCGTGTCCCCCAGGAAACTCTGTTCACCGCTATGTCTTTACTCTCTACGCCCTGGACAACATACTGAGTCCACTCTCCCCGGTCAATAAGGAACAAGTGATGAAGTCGATGGAAGGCCATGTTCTGGCTTCCGGTCAGCTGGTGGGCCGTTATCATCGCTGAGCGCTGTGCTACTGTTCTAGGGGTCATGAGATCGAACCAGGTTTCGCGTCGAAACTTCATCATCGCCGGCAGTGCTCTGCTGGCCGCGCCGCTAACCAAAGCACAACCAACTCCCACGCAACTGACTGCCGGCCAGTTGGTGGAGCGTATTCGCAACCACGTGGGAGTTCCGTGGCAGGCAAAGACGGTCGACCGCATTCTTGCCGGAGATGCGAATACGATCGTTCGGGGCATCGCAGTCACCATGATGGCCACCCTCGATGTCATCGAACGAGCCGTGGCTGCCGGCAAGAACATGATCATTACCCATGAACCCACGTTTTATGTGCATCAGGACACAACGCGGGAGATCCAGAACGATCCAACCCTGAAATACAAACTAGACTTCATCCACAAGAACAACGTTGCCGTTTTCCGCTTTCACGATCACTGGCATGCCCACCACCCCGATGGAATCGCTACCGGCATGATGCAGGAGCTGGGCTGGGAGAAGAATGTCGATCCCGCCGACCCGATGCGCTTCCTATTTAACGGTGAACCCTTGGCGCAGTTTTGTCAGGGCTTACAAGCGCGCCTGCAGGATCGCACCATGCGCGTGGTTGGCAAGCCTACGATGCCAGTCAAGAGGGTAGCCGTCAGTTGGGGTGCTGCGGATCGCTTGACAACCATCCCCTTGTTTGCCCGGCCCGACGTGGATGTGCTGGTTGTCGGGGAAGCACGAGAGTGGGAGTTGGTGGAATATGCGCAAGACAGTATCACTGCCGGCAACCAAAAGGCGCTTATTGTGCTGGGCCATGTTGTTTCCGAGCAGGGTGGCATGAAGTACTGCACCGAATGGCTGAAGTCTTTCGTGACCGACGTTCCGGTTGAATTCGTTCCAGCGAGTGAACCTTTCTGGAACCCGAGCAATCCTGTCGAAAGCTAAAGGAGACGATTGAGTGACAGGAATTATCGCCGGAATTGGATGGCACATGGTGGGCGCGGCATCGGCCGCATCGTTTTACGCACCCATCAGCAAGGTCAAGCGTTGGACCTGGGAATCGACCTGGGCCGTGGCCGGCATTTTCTCCTGGGTCCTCTTGCCTATCTGTGTCAGCGCCATACTGCTGCCGGATATGCGAGCCTTCTACGGATCGCTTGACTCATCCGTCGTCCTCAAAGCGTTTCTCTTTGGCTGCATGTGGGGAGTCGGCAACGTGAGCTACGGCCTCACCATGCGATATCTCGGCATGTCGCTCGGCATCGGAGTGGCCATCGGCGTCACTCTCGTTGTGGGTACGCTGATTCCGCCGCTCATCCACGGCCAGGCGCGCGAGCTTGTGACCACGCGCGGGGGGCTGCTCACTCTGTTAGGTATTGTCGTCGCGCTTTGCGGCATTGTTATCGTGTCGGTGGCCGGGCATCGCAAAGAAATTGCGCTGGGATCGGAAATCCGCGAATTCGATGTGAAGAAGGGGCTGCTGCTGGCTATCATGTGCGGCATCTTCTCCTCCGGCATGTCCTTTGCTATGGATGCGGCCAGGCCTATTCAGGCGGGAGCGCTTGCCCTGGGCGTGAACCCGCTCTACAGCGCACTGCCCAGCTACGTCATCATCATGGGCGGAGGTGGCTTGGTCAATTTTGCCTATTGCTTCATCCGGCTCATCTTCAAGAAAGAACTCTCGTTGAAGGCAGACCTCGCGCTACCCGGGGCCACTTTGTTCAAGAACGGAACGCTCGCCGCCACCGGCGGGATCATGTGGTATCTCCAGTTCTTCTTCTACGCGTGGGGAGCGGCCAACATACCCGGCCGCTTCGCCTACGTGAACTGGATGCTGCACATGAGCGGCTATGTTCTCTTTGGCGGGATTGTGGGCCTGGCGCTTGGCGAATGGGCCGGCGTAGGCAACAAACCGGTACGCCTGCTCTGGGCCGGCATGCTGGTCATCATCGCCGCAGCCAACATCGTGGGCCTCGGTATGGCGTCTTAGATTCCGGTTAGGTTTGAGGGCGAGGCTTCACCATAGCTTCTGCTACTTAGGCCAACAATTTTATCGAGGGATAAGGAAAGCATTCGAAACATCTCGTTTTCGGCCCATGTACGCTGGTGCGACCCGTATTTCCTGTACGCGGCGCTATCTGACATCCGCTTGTGCGGCTTTCTGTAAGGAAAGCCGCATGGAAGTATCGCGATTCCACCGAACCTCGCAGGAAATACGGGGGAACATGGGGAACCCGTACATGTCTGCTTTGGGACTCTTCCCCGGATTCTTCATCCAACGATCGCAATCTTCAGCTCCTCGCCTTCCCGCAATTGAATCGGCTCTGCGAGGTACACCGTCGTCTGCTCCTTGCTCTTCTCTAAACGTGTAGTGATCTTTCTTGTGCCCACTTGCGCCGTCGCTCGAGAGCCGGGCGCAGCGAGCGCGCAGGACTTGCACGGCAAAGTGCCGGCAAGCGTCTGGATCGTGAGCTGAACCGCGCCCGATTGCGACCGCTTGAGAGAATACGTTCCCCAGCCGGTGCCCGTCGCCCAGAAGCAATGGAAGTTCTCATGCGGCAGCCGCGGCAGTGCAATCACGTGGGCACGATCGCCTTCATAGTGGAACCCGCTAAGGGCCACAACGCTTGACCATGAAGACATGGCCCGGGCATAGTGATGGCCGCACTCCGCCTCATCCCAGGGGTTGCGCTTGACCCCGTCGTATCGTGCGCGAAGATTCTCAACGTACTCCACCCCTTGCGGAATCATGCCCGAGTAGAACATCAGCGCGGCGGTTGAATGCTCCAGGCCGGTCCAGGCCTCTGCGTAGTAGGGAAAGGGAATATGCGGGCGGGGCGCCTTACCGTAATCGCAGACCACCACGGCAGCCTCATCGTTCAGGGCATAGGTGCGCTGAACGGTGTCATGGTCCACCAGGCTGCGCTTGTAGTTATAGCGATAGATCGAATCCAGCGTAGTGCGAACATGCTGCGGCGAAACCAAGGGTCCCAGTCCGGCTATGTCCGCGAGATACTGTCCCAGCAACTGATCGATCAGGCAGCCTTCGCCAACTTGATACTCTGGCTGTTCCGTATTCTCGCTCCCCATGCCACTGCGCAGTTGCGGTGAGATCTGGTCCGGGCGGAACCCACGAATCTGCTGGATATAAAACTCGCCCCGAAAAAGATTGGCATCGATCCAGCGGCTGCCCTGGTCGAACAGCCTGCGATACTCATTGGCGGAAGTCTCATCGCCGGCGGCCCTTCCCATCTCCTCTGCCGCGCGCAAAGCCCCGAGATAATAGATCCCGCACAACGGATTCGGGCCGTAAAATTCCACGTCGTAGGTGTTATGTTGAACTCCGTCCAGGACGCCGTCACGGTTCGCATCCCACCCTCCCGGAATCCAGGCGAACTCTACCGCCTTCTTCACCCGCGGCCACATTGTCTTGAGCCACGCCTCATCTCCGGATAGCTTCCAATCCAGGTACGCGTGAATGATCTGCCCCATCTGTCCATCGGCCGCGGCGATGTGGTATCTCTGCTTGCCGTCGGGAAGCAGCTGGCGAAAACGCATGCCGCCTTGATCGTCCATGCTGTATCCGAAGGCGGCTTTGCGCAGCGATCGCGCATACGAGGGAAACAGGAACGCTGTGGCCGTCTCGTAATTCCACACATGGGTGCAGTTCCCGAAGCAGCAGCCCCTATGGTCGTCGGATCCCTCGAACCCATGAAACTCTCCGTCCGCGGTACGGAAGCAGGTAGTTGTCGCCAGCGTGGAGAGGTTGGCGCTCGCCGCCTCCTTGACCGCAGCAGGCAGCGTGCTGGCGGCGAAGGCATTGGCGAAAGTGCGTGTGCGAGATTCCAGAGACTGCAGATTTGCCGCCGTGTACTCGGCCGCCTCCCACGCATTTTTGAACCGCGTGGCGTAGTAGTTGCCGATGATGGTCTGGCCCTCGCCCGGGGGAAAATCCCATCCACACCACTCCGGGGTGCGGTTTGGGAAGTGCCAGGCTAACAGGAAGGTGAATTCCGCGGACCCGCCGGCAGGAATCGACTTCTGTTGGCACACTGCGCCTACCGCGTTGCGCGATGCCGGCTCGTTGAGCAGCGCCCCATCTTGTGAAAAGGCGTCCCAAAACAACATCGGCGAATTCCACCAACGTCCTCGCGGCCAACCGCGCCAATACGTCGTCCGGGCCCCCTCACCGGAAATCACTGCCAGGGCAAAACTGCCCTGCATCGGATCGCTGGCGCTCAGGCTGGGGTTGGTCATCAACAGGCCTTCCAGCTGGTTCGCCGTCTGGAACTCATTCACGCGGGGGTCCTCGGTAGCGCGCGCCACGTCGGTGATGGTGGGTGCCTTGACCGGGTTGTCGATGGAAAACGAAATCGCGACGCTGGCGCTCGAAGCCGTCGGGTTGTTCACACGATAGCGCAGGATCGCCACCGGCAACCCCGAGGCGTCCGGATCATGCGGAATGAACGGCGAAAACGCGTCGAGCGCAATCCTGACCGGAACGCTTGGGTCTTTGAACTGAAGATGCGCCAGCGGATACTGCGCCGTAAACTCGGCCGTTGCGATGCGGCTCAATCCGGGTGAATTGCTCGAGCCCAGGCCGTCCTGGCCCTCATATGGCGGTAGAATCCGCGCTTCCAGAACTCGAGTAATCGGCTCGGCGTTCCCGGCCTTGATCCAGATCGAAGGAAACGCATATTGCGGAGAGAAGCCCTTGTTAGGCCGGTTGAAGATCTCCCAATCGCGCAGCTGGCCGCGACCGCCGAGGGCTAAGCTTCCGGCGGCGACGCCACCCAGCGGGAAAGCAAGCATCTTGAGTTGATCGCCCGAGAAGACGCGGGGGTAGGAAATCCGCTCGGCGGCCTGACGACCATGCTGTCTGGCCTCCTGGGCCTCCGCGAAGGGAGACCAGTGAGGAATTTTCGCGGCAGTGCCGATAGCGCCCGCAGCCTGCTTTAGGAAATCCCGCCGCCCTATGCGATTCATCGGTCTAGTGTAGACGAGCGACGCGTTGGTTCACTTCGCGGGCTACCTTGCTCATGTCGCTCTTTTGTAAATGATAGGTGTCAACCAATAGGTCGCCGCCGACATACACTTTGGCCAGGTTCATGGCATTGCAGGCCAGGACCACGGCCGCATACGGATCGACCACGGGCCCGCGCTCGATCAGTTTGGGATCGACAATAACGATGTCGCCAAACTTGCCCACCTCCAGGCTGCCCACTTTGTCCGCCACCCCTAAGACTTCCGCGCTTCCTATGGTGTGAAAGCGCAGCACGTCGATAGGCTGCAGCACCTTGGCGCTTTCATATCTGGCGCGGATTATATACAGGCCCATACGCATATTCTCGAACGGGTCTGGCAGGTCCGAACTTCCTTCCCCATCGACACCCATGCCGACCTTAATTCCCATGCTGCGATATTTGGGGATGTCGGCGATGCCCGATGCCAGCCGCCCGTTCGACATTGGATTCCACACCATTCCCGAGCCGGCTGCCGCCACCTTCTTCAAAATCGCGTCATCGGGGTGGATGAAATGCCCGAAGCTGACGTTTGGGCCCAGGATGTTGACGGCCGCGATGTATTGAAACGTCTCGCGCTGCTTCTCCTGGTTTACCGGGGATTCAAGGAAATGAATTTCCGAGTAGAGGTGGTAATCGCGCAGGAACGAAGCATCGAGCTGCATGGCCTCGGCAGTGGTAATCCATCCCGAGTAGGCCATTCTCAGCACGGTTGGGCGCGACATATCTTTTTTGGCAAAAGCCAGAAACTTCTCCAGGTTCGCCCGCCGAACCTGCGGTGTTGATTTGCCTGAAGGCTCATAGGAATGAATAAAGCGCATTCCGGAATCGAGTTCGGCGCGCCACTGATACTCCTCGAAAGCCTCGTTATCATCCCGCGCGTAGGCAAAGTTGTAAACCGAAGTGATCCCATGAACCAGGTGATCGAGGGCGCCTTCCAGCGTGAACCAGTAGTAGTCTTCCGGCGTGGTGCCCAGCTCCCGGGTTTCGAGCGCTTCTACCCAGCCCGTCATGGCGGGGTATTGGTAAACATATTGGTCGGTCGCCAGCCCCCGAAAAGCGCTCTCCGATAAATGGCTGTGCGCAGAAATAAAGCCAGGGAGCACAAACTTTCCCTTGGCGTCGTAAGTGGTCTGCGCAGTTGTGCCTGCAGGCGGGTTGCCTTTGCCGATGGCCTTGATCTTTCCGTCGTCGCCCACCAGGATGTAGCCGACGAAGGGCTCAGTCTGTCCCGCCTTCATGGTCAGGTCGGTCCCGTTGACGATGAGCAGCTTATCGATCGCAAACGCTCGGTGAGGAATCAGCGAAACAGTCAGGACGACTGCACAGAACAGGCCCCAGCGACCGGAAGAGGTCATTCTCTCGGATCCTCCATCTGTTGTAGGGGTTATAGACTACCACCGTATCCCAGCAACAAGAGCGAGGGTGCCCCACATCCAGGATTTCCTTAGCGTTTACTGGGTCTCGCGAACTTCCTGCGCCGGTTACCTGCGCTCTTGTTAATGCAAATGCCGGCGCATCACCTCCTCCGGAGCTTCGAGTTCTTCAATGGGAGCGGGCGCTTTCGCGCCTGCCGATAATAGCTCCTGGACAGTCTCCGGATAGTCTCCCGCGTCGCGATGCCAGCCAATCTACAGGTAAATCTCTATATGATTTAACTCTCGACTTCAGGAGGGAACTTATGAACGCGGGCGAATTTCGCGACATCGGGCACCAGGTGGTGGATCTGCTGGCCGAGTACCTCGAGAACATCGAAGACAGACCGGTGTATCCCAACATAGCGCCAGCGGCCCTGACGAAGCTTTTTGCTGAGCCGCTCCCCCAGGATGCCAGTTCTGCGGAAAGCGTTCTGAGCGAGCTGGAGCAAAAGCTTTTTCCTAATTGCACCCATGTCGGGCACCCGGGCTATATGGGGTTGATTACTCCTTCGCCGAGCCCAATCGGAATCGTTGCCGACTTTATCTGCTCCGCTCTCAACCAAAATATCGGAGCCTACACGGTCGGCCCCGCCGCCGTCGACATGGAGCGACGCACCGTTCGCTGGCTCACGGACCTGGTCGGTTACGATGAAAACGCTGGCGGCAACCTGACCAGCGGCGGCATGATGGCGAACTTCATCGGGCTTAAGTTGGCGCGCGACTCGGTTTCGGGCGGCCGGATACAACATGAGGGGGTGCAGCAACGCTGGGCAGTCTACACGTCAGATCAACGCCACGTCTCGGTGGATAAGGCGGTGGACGCGGTTGGACTGGGAAGGGAATCGCTGCGTGCGCTGCCCACCGACTCTGAATTTCGGGTGCGCCTGGATGCACTGGAGACCGCTATTGCCGAGGATCATCAACGCGGCGTGCGACCGATGTGCATCGTGGGCATGTTTGGAACGACCAACACTGGCTCTGTCGATCCGGTGCGTGAGCTTCGGAAAATCGCCGACCGCGAAGGAATGTGGCTGCACGTCGATGCCGCGTACGGTGGCGGCATGTTGCTCTCCCATGCCTGGCCGATGGGCAATCTAGGCTTGGAGCTTGCGGATTCGGTCACCATCGATCCCCACAAGTGGTTCTACGCGCCGCTCGATGCGGGCGCGATCCTGGTCAAAGATGATCGTCGGTTGACGGCGTCCTTTGGGATCAAGCCTGCGTATCTTACCGACGAATTCGATCGTGCGCATGAGCGCTATCAGTATTACGTTCACAGCTTCGAGCAATCGAGGCGCTTTCGCGGCCTTAAGGTGTGGATGAGTTTCAAGCGTTATGGGGCAAGCCAGATCGGGGAATGGATCGACAACAACGTACGCCAGGCAAAACACCTTTATGGGCTGGTAGCAAAGCATCCTGAGTTCGAAGCTGCTTGTGAACCGCCGATGTCGGCAATCTGTATTCGCTATCGTGCGGCGGGCCTGGCCGAGGCGCAATCCAGGGAGCTGCATGCGGAGGTCGCAAAGCGAGTCGAACAAAGCGGGAAATTCTGGTTTTCAACCACCGAGCTGAAAGGAAAAATGTATTTTCGCATCAGCCCAGTGAACTTTCACACCCGCACGGAACACATGGACCAAGTGCTGATTTTCCTTGAGCAGGAATGTCATTCTGCGCTTCAGACCTTGAGTACGACCAAGTCGAGCGCTTAAAGCATTTTTCCTATTGGTGTAGACCGAAAAGACTTTGTAAACGCGGCTTTTTGTCAAGAAAAGCCGCACATCGCCGCTTCTGAGAAGAACACAGTAATAGGAAAAATGCTTTAGTGAAGGTTGTTGGTTACCTCACCGCGTCTCGCCCGGGTGCGAGAAGCAGGCTTGCTTCGTATCTGTGCCGGCGAAGGGAGCCCCGGCAAGGCCCTGGCGGTGGACTCGCGGATGACCAGTTCCGGCTGCACGATCACCTGCTGGGGGTAAGGTGCTTTGGGATGATTGATCCGCTTGATCAGAGATTCGGCGCCCATTTTCCCCATTTCACGCAGGGGTTGGCGAATGGTCGTCAGGCTCGGAATCCCGAAGGGGGCGCTCAACACATCGTCAAAACCAATCACTGATACATCATCCGGCACCCGCAGCCCAGCTTCATGCAGGGCTCGAATGGCGCCGAACGCAGCGATGTCATTAAACGCGAACAACGCGGTGAAGTCTCTGGTGCGCGAGAGCAGCGCTTTAACCGGACCGTACCCTAGGGCGGGCGACCAGCTGTTCTCGGTCAATTTAATCAGCAGCTCCTGGTGAAGCTCCATGCCGCAGGCGCGGGCCGTTTCTATGATCTCCTTCCAGCGATAATCCGTGTCGACCGTCTGCTCCTGGCCCTTCATGAATGCCACTCTGCGGTGGCCCAGGTCAGCCAGATGTTTAAGCGCCAGCCGAGCAGCCAGCTTGTGGTTCAGTTGGATATTCGTCACCCCGGCCACTTCCTGATGTCCTGAGATAGAGACGATAGGCACGTGCACCCGCGACGGCGTTGGAGTGTTCACCAAAAGAAGACCGTCCACCGACCGTTCGAGCAACATCTTCGGATATTCCTCGAGCAGCTCAGGCTGCCAGAAGTGCGAGGCCAGGAAGTAAAAATACTTCGCCGCCATCAGGTACTCTTCCACGCCATTCATCACCAGCGTGAAGTAGCCCTCGCTCATCTCCGAGACCAACACGCCGACCGACATGCTTCTTTTGTTGCGCAGCGAACGCGCAAAGTAGTTAGGTCGATAGTGAAGCTCACCGGCTGCGGTGAGTATGCGCTTCCTGGTGGCGAGCGGGATCGCCTGCGCCGCCGGCGAGTCGCTTACCACGACGGATACAGTTGTGAGGGACAGACCGAGATGGGTGGCCAGAGTGCGAAGAGTTACGCGCTCGTGTTTATCTGGTATTTTTTTTCTGCTCAAGATTAAATTTCCCGGGTTTTTTCAAGAAATCGCTGACGGAGTGTCGCATCTTACCTCAGCCATGTCAAAAGGGAAGCAACCGCAGTTTTTTTCCTCCGATCCACCCCCGACACTATTCATGGCGAGAAAAAATTCCCTTGACAGTCATGTGATGATTGCTGTCTACTCAGGCCGGTCAATCTACAGAAACCTTTCTTTGCGTTAAAGAAACGCTTCTGTGCCGGCGCGCGCCGATGGTTTCGGCTGCGAGCGGAGTCATGCCATTGCGCAATTCGTGAATCGCCACGATGAAGCCGCTGAGAGCTTTGGCGACTTTCACCGCAGTTTTCTATTTCTAACCTCGCTCCTCAAGGCCGGACCCAAAAACACGGGTCCGGCCAATTTTTTTTCTGCCTGAATAATCGCAGCGCCCTATTAGCCAAACTAGTAAGGACGATACTCCAAAGGAAATAGTTTCCTCTTTTTTTCTCCAAGCCCAATTCGCTTTGACAAAGCACAAAATCCTTAAAGAAACGATTATGTGAATCGATACCAGTATTGACAGTGCTATGTACCGTTCGGTAATCTCCCATCGGTCGATTCCACGTGTTCTCGCACGTTTTGAAAACTAAGGATCGCCGCAAGACCTGCCAACCCGCAGAAGCGGTGCGCGGCAGTCAAGACAAAACAAAACCAGTCGTGGCCCTCGGAGGTAGTATGCGACGCGATAAGTTGTGGCAGATCCCTGTCTTGCACCCGGAAAAGATCCCTTCCAGCCGTTTCCTGAAACCTGCCTTTTTCATGCAGCTGGCGCTGCTGGCGATTGTGGCCGCGGTTTTTCCCGGCGCCAGGCTCCACGCACAAACCGGCCTGATTACCGGCACTGTGGTCGATCCCTCTGGCGCCGCAATTCCCGGAGCCAAGGTTCAGATCGTCAATCAGGCAACTGGCGATCTGACCCGGGAAACGACATCGGACGCCAGCGGAACATTCCGCGCACTGAACGTGCCCGCTGCTACTTACAGGATCAAGGTCAGCGCCCCCGGTATGCAGGAACTTGATCGCGACGGGGTCGTCCTCGATCAGGACCAGAGTCTCGGCTTGGGTAATGTGGCGCTGACTCTAGGACAGGCGACACAGACCGTCACCGTCAGTACCCAGCAACCTCTGATCGACACCGCGACCTCGAACAATTCGCAAGTCATCGACCAGCGCCAGGTTACTGAGCAGCCGCTGAACGGCCGCGACTTCGAGTCGCTGATGACGACGTTACCCGGCGTAGTCACTAATAACAACTCGCAATTTCGCCTCGTGTTTAACCAGACCGACGACTTCTACGTCAATGGAATGCGCGGTACCGCTAATAACTTCTTTCTCGATGGCGTGATCAACACCGACGTAGGCGCCAACGACGGCGAATACACAAACCTGAGCATTGACGCCGTGGGTGAATTCAAGACCCTCACCGGCAACTTCAACGCGGAATATGGGCGTAGCCCGGGTGTGATGATTCTGGTCAACACCAAGAGTGGTGGCCAGCACTTCCATGGGACCGCATACGAGTTCAATCGCAACACCGATTACAACGCCAACGACTGGTTCAGCAACCACGACGGTCTGCGCCGCGAGCAGATCTGAAGTTCAATCAGTTCGGCGGCAACATCGGCGGTTACATCCCGATCCCGAAGGTCTCGCCCCGAAGCAACAAGAGGGCCTTCTTTTTCTTCAACTATGAAGGGACACGCGCCAGCCGGCCCAAATGGCGCTACTTACTACACCATGCCGCAGCCTTCGATGCTCGGCATCGGTACTCCGAACGGAGAAGCCAATCTCTCCCCGGTCTACCGCCCGGGCAATATGTGCGACTTCAACGGAACCGCAACACCTGCACCCCGATCCACGATACCAACGGCAACCTGGTGCAGAACGGCCAGGTCTTTGTTCCCGGTACGGTCAAGTATAACTCGGTGCGGCGAGGTGCTGACGGGTACGCCCTATGCCAGGCAACATCATCCCGGCGTCGCAATTCAATAGCCAGTACAGCGCGATGATCAAGTACTTCACCCCGGGCTATCGGGGCACCTTCAATCACCCCACCTACAACAACGGATTTGGCGACGAGCAGCAGATCAACTTTCAGGACACGTACGTTTTCTACAAGAACCAGTACGTAGCTCGTGTCGACTTCAACATCGGGCCGAAGGCCAATGCTTTCTTCCGTTACGTGGATGACCGGCAGCAGGAGAGCGATGGATACGGTATCTTCTCCGGCAACAGCTTCCCGGTACTGCCTCAATACCGCAAAAAGCCCGGCAAGAGCTATGCCTGGAGCCTGGTGAACGTCATCTCGCCGACACTGACCAATGAAGCCACCGTCGGCTGGCTACATTTGACGCAGGTGGTCGATATTGTTCCAGGGCACGTCACCCGTCCCTGTACAACAAGGGCGACGTTGGCTTTACCTTCGACGATATCTATCCCATCGACGAATACTCACGAATCTCGCCCCGAACATCAATACCGGCGACGGCTACATCAACATAAGCCCCTTTCCTTCTGGCTGGACCTCTACCGGCAATACGGTCGTGGCCACGGACGACGTAACCAAAATCCTGGGCAACCACGTGATCAAGTTTGGTCTGTTTGCCGACCTGAACGAGAACGGCCAGGAAGGAACGTGGCAGGAGAACCCGGCTTTCAGCTTCGGCGCCAGCAACGAAAATCCGAACAACAGTAACTCGGGTATCGGCAACACGCTGTTGGGGAACTACACCACGGTCACGCAGTCGAACATTTTTGCCTTCGGGCATTTCCACTTCTTCCAATACGAAGGGTACGCGCAGGACACGTGGAAGGTGAGTCCCCGGCTTACTCTCGACTACGGTCTTCGTTACGAATTCGTCGGGCCGACGTATACCGTCTCGCCCTACCACGCCTATTACTTCAGCCCGCCTGCTTACAATCCGGCGGACGCGGTAGCGATCAATACCGCACCCAACATTCCGGGGCAGGTTCCAACCCAGAACACGATCATTCCTGGTTCCGGAAACCCCTACAATGGTATGGTCCAGGAAGGAACACCCGGCTTTCCTAAGGGCGGACTGAACTACCGCTGGAACAACCTCGGCCCGCGACTTGGCTTTGCCTATGATGTCTTCGGTGATGGCAAGACTGCGCTTCGCGGCGGCTTCGGCATCTTCTATGAGCGCTATGAACAAAACGTCTTCAACTTCTCGAGCGTGAGCAATCCGCCAACCGTGTACACGCCGACGATTTATGGCGGGAACATCGGGAACCTTTCTTCAGCGGTGGTGAACGGAGCTCCTCTTACTCCATCTTCAGGTGTCCTGGGAACCGATCAGGCCGGCCAGATCCCAACCACTTATGGCTACAATCTCGGCCTGCAGCGCGAGTTGCCCCAAAAGCTGGTGTTCGACATCAGCTATGTCGGCAACATCAGCCGGCACCAGATGTATAACCAGCAATTGGAGCAACTGCCGCTCGGCACAACCACCAACACGAATATTCTTTCCACGGTCAACAACGTGACCAACGCCATCCTGCCGTACAAGGGGTATAGCTCAATCTACTTCAACCGGTTCGGCGCTAAGAGCGCCTACAACGCTCTGCAGGTCAAGGTGAGCCGCCGCTTCAGCGACAAGCTTACCTTCAACGCGGACTACACCTGGTCGAAGGCGATCGACCTTGACGACGTCGACAACGACCAGAACGCATTTCCTGACATACACAACTCTCAAACCGTTTTACGCTCCCGCCGGCTTCGATCGCCGGAACGTCTTCAACTTCCAATATGTTTACAACCTGCCCCAATTTAAGGGTTCCAGTAAGCTGATACAGCTTACTGCCGGCGGCTGGGAGTGGTCTGGGGTAACCCAGTTTTGGAGTGGGACCCCATGTCTGAGCGGCGGTGGGACAGGCGCCACCACGAACGACGCCTGCGATCTCTTCTCCAGTGGCAATCTGGGGACCGGAGGCGGGTTTCAAACGCCAGGAAACTCGCAGACGGTGGCCAGTCGTTTGGCCACATCCGTCCCGACTACATCGGCGGCCCGATCATTACGCCACACAATCACAACGAGCCCGCGGGACAATTCCCCATGTGGTTCAACCCGGCGGCCTTTGCGGTTCCGGCCAATGGTACCTATGGCAACTTCCGCCGCAATTCGATCTACGGTCCGGGAGTCGACAACTGGAACATGTCACTCTTCAAGAACTTCAACTTCACTGAGAACACGCGGATTCAATTGCGCTTTGAAGCCTATAACGTGTTCAACCATACCCAATGGGGCACCATAAACAACGGCCTGTCTGCGCCAACACCCGGAACGCCCTTCTCGGGTGCGAACGCCGGCGCCTCAGGCCAGATCACCTCTGCCCGTGATCCTCGACTGCTGCAACTCGGGGGCAAGTTCTACTTCTAAAACTCTCCACAGCAACAGGCCGGACCCGCGAAATCGTGGGTCCGGCCTGTTTTTTGCAGCTATTGCCTCATCTAAACTGATCTCTTGATGAATCTTCTTGCGTCCGCTCTTGCTATCGTTCTGCTGATGTCTCCGGATACTGCCAGGCAGACCTTTGAGTCGGCGATGCAGGCGTTGAACTCGGGCAACTATCCGGCAGCAGAGGCGGGGTTCAACAAGGTTCTGGAGATGGATCCGCGCAATGTCAGTGCGCTGGCGAACCTGGGTGTGTTGTACGCCAAGACCCATCGCTACGGCAAGGCGATCGAGGTATATCAGCGGGTTCTTCGCATCAGTCCTCAGTTGCGTGAAATTCAACTCGATCTCGGTCTCGCCTACCTTAAGCAGGACGACTACATCCACGCTTTACCGTACTTCCGGGAGCTGCACAATCGGTCTCCCTCCGATCCCCAGGCCACCATGCTTCTGGCTACCTGCCTCACCTTCAGCGGACATCCCGATCAAGGTCTCAGCTTATTGAAGCCCTTAACCGCAGGGGACGACCCCGACCCCGCGGCCCTTTACCTGTTGGGCGTAGCTTATTCGCGCGCCGGACAGGCGCAGCAGGCGCAGGACGTATTCACCAAGCTCTTTGCCGGCAGTGCGACGCCGGCCCAGGCCAATTTCCTGCTGGGTTACGCCTATTACGACGCGGCGCAATTCCATGAAGCGGAGCAGGCTTATCAGGCAGTACTGCAGGCCAACCCTGCCTTTGCCGGGGCCCATCGCGAGCTGGGCAAGGTATACATCAGCCTGCAGAAAAACGAGGATGCGGAAAAGCAGCTGAAACAAGCGATCGAAGCCGACCCGCAGGATGCAAGCGCGTTCTATTTTCTGGGCGCGCTGCTGGTTCAATCGCAGCGTTATGCGGAAGGTTTAACCTACCTTGAAAAAGCCCAAAGTATGACCCCGGATTCGTGGGCCACCTATTTCTATATGGGGAAAGCGCAATTTCAGCAGCACGATACAGCCGCTGCCGTCCGCCTGCTCCGCCAGGCCGTGGACATGAACCCCCAGGACCCGGGATCGTTTTATCTGCTGGCTCGTGCCTTGCGCTCCGAGGGTCACGTACAGGAGGCGGATGCGGCGATGCAGCGCGTGGTGCAACTTCACACCTCGTCCCTGGACGCGGAAAAACATGCGCTTAAGGACGCCGGTGTCGTGGGCGCCCGCTAGAGCAGTTTCGCAATGGGTGTAGACCGAAGTGACAGGCCCTTTCGTGGTTTTCTCCCAAGGAAAACCACACCTCGCGATCTTTTCAGTCAGAGTAATTGCGAAACTGCTCTAAGCTAAGGGTGCATCACCAGCGTTCGTTCCAGGCGAAAGGTCATGGCTGTTTCCGCCGGCACGCTGATTTCTTTTCCCCGGGTGAACAGCTGCGTGAGTGCTCCACCGCCTGCTCCCGCCAGGGCGCCAATGCCGGCTCCTTTGCCGCCGCCGAAAACCGCCCCCATCAGCGCACCGATTCCCGCGCCTCCGCCGGTAAACTCTGCCGTACGGCGGTTAGCACCGAGACCGCGCCGATTGCTCTCCGTCACCGAGGAACTATCAACCCGGTATTGTTCACCATGGACGTCGACAGAGTACAAGTCCAGCACCAATTCCGGGCTATGCACCGCTCCTCCACTGCGAACGTTGCTCACCACCAGCTTGGCGCGTGTGCCTGCGGGAATAGCGACGCTGCCCGAGCTGCCGTAAACATCGCCCTCGATGGTTGCGGGATAGAGCTGGCCGGATGACTCCTGTCCCGACCGGATGGAGTCATCGGTGCGAATGACGATGTCTGTACCCTCAGGAATGATCACCGTCGGGATGTGATGCGATGCAGCAGGAGTTGGCGATCCGGTAAGGATAAGCGAGCTGACGTCGCGTAGGGGAAATTGGTAGTCGATGCCACCGCTGCCTTCAAACGGAATCATTTGCATGCCGTTCAGCTGGCCGGAATAGGTTCTGCCGTTGCGTAACGTGAGGTGGTCGGCCGTGTTCGAGAAGACCAGCGACTGAACATCGGCAACCGGAAGGTCATAGTGAATGCCCTGGTTGTCGGTAAACGAGAGCGTTCCTTTTCCTGGGGGCGCGAAGTGTCCGGAGTAGCTGGTGCCGTCGTGCAGAACAACGATGTCAGCACGGGCAGCCACCGAGACAGAGAACAGAAGCAAAACCTGCGCTAGCACTTTCATAGAGAGCTAGGGTACAAGAAAGCCAAAAAACTACGAACAATTTTCAAGTCTCCACCAGCGAGCGAACCCGGGTGCCCCATATCCCCGACTTCCTATCCATTTGTGGGGGGCGCCGGTTTCGTGCTTTGTATCAGGGCACGACTTCAGTCGTGCCGCAATTGGCTTTGTGCCGTCCCTGCGGGACTCGCCTCATGAACCTAATCCAACCCGGCACTGACGTGCCGGGCTACAGGTTGTTCCGTCCCTGCCGGGACTGCTTCGTTCCAGTGTCCAAGGCCCTTCGAACCCTTAACAGATTCCAGAACAGGGCGCTGTTGCGAGTAGAAAGCAGCCCGCATGGGGCTTAACGCCCAGATCTTTGATGGGCCTCAACGGCCCGACTAAAGTCGTGCCCTGATACCTGAATCCGGCGTGAATAACGATATTTCAGAGTGTCAGAGGCCGGAGTTTGTTGATGCGGCGAAGGATATCGTCGGCCAAGACCTGCAACATGGAGGAGTCACGCAAGCGGAGTATAGGGCGATTCTGAGGGCGTGTGATCTCGCCAGGCAACAGAAAGAGTTTGTAGCGCAATTTGGAGAGAGTCAGAGATTGCCACGATTGCTGCAAGCAGAGCCGTTGGAAGGCGTTGACCAAGTTGTAGGCCAGGCGAATGATTTCCAGGAACAGCGCATTGGCCTGGAAGGAGCGTGTCTGGATTTTGCGCAGGGCATAATCCTGCAGCAGTTCACCGATGCGGGGTTCGATGGCGGCCCGCGCGTCATAGAAATGCCAGACGCCGAGAGGGGTGAGGGAGAGATTGGTGACCCAAGCGCGATAGGCGTAGCGGCCCGAGGCGAACAGCGTGGGTTGCTTTTCGTCGCCGGAAAGGAAACGTCGCGCAACCACGAAACGACGGGCCCGAGACCAACTATGGGGATGATGTTGGAAGTCGGCCATTTCCCAATCACGATTGACAGGTGAATAGCGCAGCCCGGGCAGCAGGCGTTGCAAAGCCGGGGTCATACGAGCGACAACTGTGTATTGGGCAGAGTGAGATTCAAGTGCATCGAAGACCGGGTTGACCCCAAACCCGGCATCGGCCCGCACCCTCAGCTCACGGATATCGGGAGGAACATTGGAAAAGCAGATATCGATCAATTGGGGGCTGCCGTCCCAGGTTCCGGCGTTACCGGCGCGCAGTTCGGCATCCCAGAGGTAGGAGGAGTTGGCCTCCATGCACAGCATCGGATTATAGGAACGCTTGCCGCGATGGCGTGGGTTGTAGCCGACTTCCGCCCCGCCCTGATGGCCGAACACCGTCACCACAGTGCTGTCGAGATCGAAGATCAGGCGAGAACGGTGGTCCGGTAGGTGGATGAATTTCTGCAGCAGTCGATCATTTACATGATGAAGCTGATCCCAAAATCTAGCTGGTGCTTGAAGCAGGAAGCGGCGCAAAGTTTGCGGGTCGGGAAAGCTCGGCAAACCGGTCAGGTATTGGAAAGTGCCGTTGGAACGCAGGAAGGACGCGGTCTCCAAGCGATCCAGGCCAAGCACTATGGGGTAGACAAGAGCGAGCATCATCTGGGCAACTGTGTATCGGCAGTTACGCCGAGGATAAGTAATATGGCGAGCAAGAAAATCACGCAATTGCAGCACTCGGAGAAATTCGTGGAAGAAATAGACGCCGCCAAAGTGCGTCAACCCCGTATGATTACAGACGATTTTTAGGTTTCTAGGCGATCTTCGCATCCTGAGCCTTACCTAACCAAAAGTGAGGTAAGGCTCAGAGTAGCAAAATCGACCCGAATCCTGATAAACAGAGCCTCCGGCGCATCACCGAGACCCGAGAATGCGCCGGATTCAGGTGATACAAAGCATCAGAGCGGTGACCACCAGAAAACTCGCGTTTCGCAAATTTGGATCTATCCACACTCTCTGAAATGTAGAAAGTCCAGAGGGGCGACCGGGGTTCGTTCGCTGACACACGCTAGAACAGCAGCTTCAACCCAAATTGGATCTGCCGCGAAGTAGTCGCCGTTGCACTGATAACCCCCGCAGTCGGCGACACTTCCGCTTCTGCCGTAGGAGTCTTTGGGGTTGGGCCGGTGCTGTAAACAACCGGGTTCGGGGTAGTGAAATTGGAGTGGTTAAGCACATTGAAGAACTCCGCGCGGAATTGTGCGCGAAGCCGCTCATGGATCGTAGTGCTCTTGGCCAGGGCGAGATCCAGCTCCGAGAGCCCCGGACCGGTAAGCGTGTCGCGGCCGACATTGCCGAATGTACCCGGGTAAGGCGCAGAGAAGGCAGCAGGATTGAACCACTGCTGCACCGTCTTCGCATAGAGCGGCCCGCTAAAGCCGGCAGCGCGGTTCGGGCGCACCGGGTTGCGCGTGTCCCCGTTCCCGGTCGGATTGTAGCCCAGCTGCGGCGAAAGCGGGAAACCGCTTTGCAGGGTCGCGATACCGCTCAGCGACCATCCGTCGACCAACTGTTTTGCGGCCGGGTTGGCCAGCAACCCGTGGCTGAGAGGCAGCTCCCAGGTGCCATTGATCGCGCCGGCATGGCGGATATTCGTGGCCGCCGGTCCATAGTCAAGCCGGGGATTTCCCGGATACATCACGAACGCCGGGGTGTTTGCCGACACGCTGGTATTCCAGGCCGTGCCATCGTCCAGGTTGCTGGCAAAGGTGTAAACGCCGCGCAGCTGCAGTCCATGCGACAACTGGCGTCGCACATCCACCTCGAGACCGTTATAGTTACTAATCCCCTGCGAAACCCAGGAGGTGGTATTGGCCACGTTAGGGTTGGCCTTGGTGGTTGAAGGGTAGAAAATAGTGCCCGCCGCGAGTGCGGGAGGGCACGACGTCGGGCAGGTTACCGTTGCGGGTGTGTTCTGGTCCTCGGAAAGTATCTGATGGTATCCATGGGAACCCACATAGCCGATGGTGAGCGAAGTAGCCGGGGCGATCTGTTGCTCAATCTTGAAGGTCCAAGCCAACACCGTAGGTGTGTCGATGTCCGGTTGCACATTGCTGGGCGAGATCTGTCCGCTGCCGCTGGCCGTTCCTCCGGCGAGGCCGGCGAGCTTGTCCACGGTCGTGTTACTGAACGACAGCGTAGTGTTGAATGGCGCAGTCTGGTCCAGCCGGTAATCCAGCGCGTCCAGCAGCGCGCGGTGCACGCCGAAGTTGGCTCGCAACGCCGTCTTGCCATTTCCAAACAGATCGTAGGCTACACCGATGCGCGGCTCCGGCATAAATTTGGCCCGGTTGTTCGAAAGAGCGGAGCTGCCGATCGTGGGATTGGTATTGATAACGCCGTTGGTAAAACCATAATTCGAGGCCCGGCCCTGGACCTCATTCCATCCGTTCGTCGACTCGGAACGGAATCCGCCGCGAAGCTCCAGGCGTGGTGTTACTTTCCAGGCGTCCTCGATAAAGCCCGCTCCAAAAAGAGATCGCCAGCCGAGTTCGGTGGGCGAAGGCACCACCGTAAAGGTCGCGACGCTTCCCTTAAGGAAAGCGCTGAGGGTCGAGAAGGACGCCTGTCCATACTGGTTCTGGGCCAGGTTGTCATTCGATTGCAGCCGCTGCAGCCATACCCCAGCTTCGATTTGGTGCCGTCCATGGGTCCAGAAAACATGCTCGTCCACGGTGAACAGATTGCGTACAGCCTGGTTATTGCTGCCGGTATTCGCACCCGCGAGCGTCACCTGTGACGCGCCATTCGATGCCGTGCTTCCCGAAATCACGACGGCGCCGACGGGCTTGCCGGCAATCCAGCCAGGCACTGATTCTGGCGCCTGGCCGGTAAAGTAATACGCCGCCCGCGAGTAGCCGAAGCGGATGGTATTGAGCAGATTAGGCGAAAAGACGTGCTGCTCCTGCGCGCTCAACACCTGCTCGCGCAGCCGCTCAAAGATGGTCGAATACGGGTTTTGTGAAGGAGTATTGGCGTCGCTGTCATCCACGGTATAGACCCCGAAGAGCAGATCGTTGGGGGTCAGGTTGGCATCGATTCGCGTGGTGCCGAAATCCTCGCGGACATGCTGTGGCGGGTTAGAGAACGCTTCCGCGATACCGCTCGGCGTGCCATTCGGATTGAGCAGCTCGGGGCCATTGGCGACCGGCCACAGTGCGAGCAGCGGCCGCACGATCGAAGCAGCAGCGGCGCGCGAGGCATTGTCCGGAACAAAGCTGACTGCGCTGAGGCCCAGATTTTGGCGGTAACCTTCATAGTTACCAAATCCGAACAGCTTGTCGCGGCGCAGAGGCCCGCCCAGCGCCGCCCCAAAGTCATTGCGCTGAAACTCCGGGATCTTTGCCTGATCGAAATAATTGCGTGCGTCGAGCGCGCTATTGCGCAGGAATTCATACACCGAGCCGTGGACTTTGTTTCCTCCAGAAGCGGTGATGATCGATACCTGCGCGCCGGTGCGTTTGCCATAGTTCGCGCCATAGGTATCGCTGACCACATTGAATTCGCGCACCGCGTCCACTCCCAGCAGCTGCCCGCTGGTGCCGCCCGGGGTTACGTTGATCAGCGAAGCCCCGGTGTATTCGATTCCGTTCAAGCAGGAACAGATTGTCCTGCGGGCGTCGTCCGGAGACGGAGTACATATTGCCGACTGAGGAGTTGGAAGTACCCACGCCCCCCGAGCGCTGGGTGGTGTAGCTGACCGACGCAGGGTTCAGCTGGATAAGCTGGTCGAAGCTGCGGCCATTGAGCGGCAGTTCTTTCACCTGCCGTTCATCAACCAGGCCCTGCGTCTGCAGGGTAGAGGTATCGACGACGGCAGGTGTGTCCACTACGGAGACGGTTTGTTGCACATTGCCGACTGTAAGCGCAAGGTGCAGTTGAACATTCTGGCCAACGGTGAGCCCGATCCCGGTACGATTCAGCGGCGCAAATCCATCCCGCGAAACAGAGACCGTGTACACGCCCACCGCGACCGAGGGTGCGGAGAAGGTCCCACTCTCGGCGGTGACGAACTTGCGTTCGCTGCCCGTCTCATCGTTGCGGATGAGCACTTCGGCCCGTGCCACAGCAGAGCCGGTGGCGTCCACCACATCACCGGAGATGGTGCCCCCCACCATCTGGGCGATAGCCCCGGGCGCAGGCACTAGCAAGATAGACAAAAGGCAAAATCGAAGAGCAAGCCGCATAATCAAACTCCTGAAGGATTTTTCCGCGTGAGGCTGGAAAAACAACTAGCGGCTACAACAAAACCGGAAGGAGCGCTGCGAGAGGGAAGCGCGAGATGCAAACCTGCGTAGATGGAGAGCGAAGCTCAAATGAGAAATTTCCTGAGTAAGTTATTGAATTAGGGAAGTTGCGGGAACTATCGCGAACAACAACAGCTCGCCGGCGCTGAGGAAGCGCGGCGACAGCGTACGAGGACGTTTGGAGCAGAAGTCACACTAAAACACTAACACAGGAGCAGCCTCAGACGAAAGCACAAGGGATTGCGGTCCATCGCCTCAGACTCGCGTGCCGCTTTACTTTAGTGAAGGGCGGAGGCACCGAGGGGTACAGGACTGAGATCGCTCGAGGGTTGGCCGTTGTACTGGATCCGCGATCTCTGCCTGACCGGTTTGCCTAGTGTAGTGCGTCATACAGATAGCCGATTATTCAGAGAAGCGCGGGCCCGTTTGACCTTTTCGAGGATATCGGCGGCCTTAGCAGTCCAGATAAATGGTTTGGGGTTGTCGTTGTGTTTGTCGATATAGTCGCCGATTGCCATAATCAGTTCTTCGATATCGTGGAAGACGCCCCTGCGTAAACGGTTCTGAGTAAGATCGCGAAAGAAGCGCTCGACCATGTTGAGCCAAGAACAGCCGGTGGGAGTGAAATGTACGTGGAATCGGGGATGACGGCTCAGCCACAGTTGCACTTTAGCGTGTTTGTGGGTGGAGTAGTTGTCCACAATCATGTGGATCTGTTTCTCCGCCGGGGTCACATGGTCGATCACGCGGAGGAACTTCAGCCATTCCTGATGACGGTGCCGGTCGTCGCACATGGAGATCACCTGACCGTCGAGAGCGTCCAGCGCGGCGAACAGCGTAGCCGTCCCGTTGCGTTTGTAATCGTGAGTCATTGTTCCGCAGCGGCCTTTCTTCAGAGGCAGACCCGGCTGTGTCCGGTCGAGGGCCTGAATCTGACTCTTTTCATCAGCGCACAGCACGATGGCGCGCTCGGGTGGATTCAGATACAGGCCCACGATGGTTTCCAGTTTTTCGGCGAAGCGGATATCCCTGCTGAGCTTGAACGTCCGGACCAGATGCGGCTTGAGACCATGGGCGTGCCAGATGCGCCGCACGCTGGCCTCGCTGATGCCTGCTGCTGCGGCCATCGTACGCGTGCTCCAGTGCGTGGCATTGGCAGGCTTGTGGCCAATCGTCATGTCTACCACGCGCTTCACTTGGTCGTCGGTAATCGTGCGCGTCCTGCCCGGACGCGAGGCGTCTTTCTGCAATGCGGCGATTCCACCATCGAGCAATCGGTTACGCCAACGCGCCACCTTCTCCGGAGTAACGCCAAGTTCCTGCGCGATCTCTTTGTCCTGCAGGCCGTCGGCGGCCCGCAACACAATGCGCGCACGCTCCACCACCCGAGCCGGCAGGGAACGGCCTCGCGCAAGCCGCTCCACAGCCTTTCGTACTTCCGAATTCAGTTCGACCGGCCGCGCAACTCGCATCGTGTCGTCCTCTCATTGTATGGACGCACGACATTCATAATCGTTATTACTTCAGACGCACTACACTAGTGACCCGCCCACAAACTTTGCGCTGCTTCCTGCTTCAAGCACCACTCCGGTTCCGGATCGGCTTCATCGTGTTCATGATCGACTGCTGCAGAAGTTCATCGACCTGCCTGACCAAACTCCGGCCTCTGATACTCTGAAACATCGTTATTCACGCCGGATCCAGGTATCAGGGCACGACTTTAGTCGGGCCATAAAAGTCCGATAAAAGTGTGGGCTTTAGCCCCTGCGCTTTTTTTCTGGCTCGAGCACAGGTTCACAGGGGCTAAAGCCCAAATCGTTTATGCGGCTTTATGGCCCGACTAAAGTCGTGCCCTGATACAAAGCCTTGACAAGTTTCATCCCGACCGGAGCGTAGCGTAGTGGAGGGCATGCGGTTCCCCTTACGTCTGCCAAATTCTTTAGTGCTCATGCGCCGGAGCAAAGGTGGTCCACTTGCGGGCCTCCGCATCATGGGGCCCGGGTGGTGCTGTCCAAAGGTCGGCACTCATGCCGTTCAAGTCATAGACGATCTTGCCGTCCTTGATCGTAAGCTCGCAAAGCAGCTTCTCCTTGCCATCGAAGCGTTTGTTGACCATGTCCGTAAAGCCAAAATTACCCTTTTCCACCCGGAGCACAGCGACATCTGCGATCGAGCCTTCGGATAGGTTACCCAGTTCCTCGTGTTTAATCTCATGCGCGGGGTGCGAAGTCATTTCAGCCACGACCTCCTTCAGAGGAACCCCCACCGCCATAATCTTATCGGCGACATTCAGCTCATCCTTCATCGCGCCATTCATGCTGGTGACATGCAGGTCGGTCGAGATGGAGTCGGGGATGAAACCGGCCTTGATCATGGGAACCGCGAGCGACCACTTGAAGCTGCCCCCGCCCTGGCCCACGTCAAAGTAAATGCCCCGCTTGCGCCCTTCGATAAAGCCCTTGCTGGGGCCCAGCGTAACCGGATCCTGCTCATGACGAAGCCCCGAGTACATGTGGGTGTAGATGTCGCCGGGCCGTAGCTTCTTGGTCAAAAGGTCATACAGCGGCCGCTCGGGGTGATCGACGCCAAAGTCCACCATAACCGGAATATTGGCCTTGGTTCCGGCGATGACGGCCTGCTCCACGGGCGTCCATTCCGGGCCCGCGAAATGCGCCGTCTTGATGCCGACAATGGTCTGGGGATACTTGAGCGCCATGGCAGCCGTAGCGTACCCATCCATATCGGCGGTGTTCTGCTCGTAATGGGAACCTCGCATGCCGGCGCCGACGATATTGAGCATGGCGAATACCCGCGTCTTCGAGCGATCGATAATGCGATCCTTGAAATCCTCAAAGTTCCGCCAGCCGGAGCAGCCTGCGTCGACCACCGTGGTGACCCCAACCCGGAAGGTGAAGCCATCCGGGGGGACGCTAAGGTCGCCGGCATACGAGTTCCGTTCGCCTGTGCCGGCATAAACGTGAACGTGAATATCGATCAGCCCTGGGGTCACATACAATCCCTTCACATCGACCGTCTTCAGCGCCGATGCGGGGGGAATGTGGGCGGCCACCTTGGCAATCTTGCCGTCCTTGATGGCCACGTCCATCAACCCATCGATATGGTTTTTGTCATCGAGCACATGCCCCCCGCGGAGCAGGAGATCGTACGCGGGGGCAGCCTGCTGTGCGAACGCGCTCATGCCGGCGGCCAGCGCGAGCGCGATCATGGTCAATGTCAATTTTCTGGTCGTCAATTTACTGATCGTTAATTTTCTGGTCATGGATTCGTCAATTTTCTGGTCATAGATGCTCTAGATATAGGCGATCAGATCAATTTCTACCAGTGAGTTGCCGGGAATGCCGCCGGCCGGCGCAACCGTGGTGCGCACGGGAGGCACCTTGCCCCACCGCCCGGCATACACGGTATTCATTCTGGCCCAGTCTTTGATGTCGTTGAGGTAGACGTTCACTTTGAGCACCTTGTCCATGGAAGACCCGGCACAGACCAGGTTCTGCTCCAGTTCGTCGAGAACATGTTTGGTGTGCTCCTCGATCGTGCCCTCGAAGTGTGCCCCCACGCCGGCGAGGAACAGCAGGTTGCCATAGGAGACGGCGGGCGAAAACAGCGGGGGAGCCGCGGGAGCCGTATCCGAATTCGGCTTGCACGAATAAGCCTTCTTTTCCAGTTTGCTCGACTTCTGTGCTTGCGCGGTCGCGCCAAGCACGGTGCTGCCGGTGGCGATGGCGGCTGCTTTGGCCGCGTTCTTGAGAAGACCTCTTCTGGACTGCGTTCCCATCGACTTACTCCTTTTCGGTTAGTTGTGATGATCGGGCCCATTGGCAAGAGAGCCGGCGTCCGAAGCCACCGGGAAAGCAAACGAGATCATAACCCAAGCCAGTCTACTTCCAAAGGTTTCCGGCAGGCGTCCCTAGAGCATTTTCACTTCTACTCTGCACAGTCAAGCGCCGCGAAGTGCGGCTTTTCTTGAGGAAAAGCCACGTCGGGAGTGGTTGCTCTGTATACAGCAGAAGTGAAAATGCCCTAACCGCGGATCGACATCCTGTGATGAAAGATATTGTTCGGGTCATACCGCCGCTTCACCTGCTGCAGAAACGGGTACAGATCCTGTGTGCCGTAGTACAGCTGCGGCCAGAAGGCATATTCGAGCATATCGCCATCCGGATAGTTGATATAGCATCCCTCGTAGATATTCATTGGGGTAGGGAGTGCCCGCATACTGCGTCTCCACCTGCTGCGAGTACAGATCAGTGTAGAACTCCCGCATCCACTGCAGCCTGCCCGCATCCTCCTCAGCGTGGTCCCAATACTGCTGGAACTGGACCTTCATGATCGAAGAACGCTGCCACACCGAGGTGGCCTGGGCCAAATCCTTCGCATTGACGGCGCCCCCGTACGAGTCCACCGCCATCACTGAATAGCGCAAATCCACGCCGGGGACCACCCGCGTAAGGTGCTTGTAGATACACTTCGCCTCCGCGCGGGTAAAGTTCTGCCTCATGTAACAGGATTTGTATGCGGCACGTCCGCTCCGCCCGCTCCCGCTGTCCCCAATCGTCGCATCCAGCCACAGCAACCGATCGATGCTGTATTTTCCGGTCTGCTGGCGCGCCGCCGGGCTGCGCGGTGAAAAGCGCTGGTCGCCTGGCATACCTGCGCGTCTCTCCACCGGACCGAAAGCTTCAAAACGATCGAGGAACTCCTCTAACGGCTTCAGGTCGTCGCAGCGCCCATCCGGGTTGCAGAATTGCAGCGAGAGTCCAATTCGTCCCGAAGAGATGTGGGTGAGGCTGAGCGCGGCAAATAGCCCCCACGTATCCTTCCCGCAGCCCCGCTGCGCCATATAGTCGCCGAACGCTTGCAGGATGGCGGTAAAGTTGTCCTCGGTCATGCTGGCCCAGTCAAACGACAAATGGGCATTGGCAACTTCAAACGGCGCGGGCGGTAACCGGTCGAAAAGAAAGCCGGTGACCACGCCGAAGTTTCCTCCGCCTCCGCCGCGGCAGGCACGAAAGAGATCGGGCTCATGTTGCTTGTCGACCGTCCGCAGCGCGACATGCCCTTTGCTATCGACGGTGAAAATCTCGACTGCGGAAAGCCAGTCGATGGTGAGCCCATGCAGTCGCGAGAGCACGCCATAGCCGCCCCCGGTAATGTGCCCACCGGCGCCCACCTCGTAGCAACTCCCTGCGGGAATGGTCACACCGTGGCGCTTGTACAGGTCGATGTACACTTCGCCCAGTTGCTGCCCGGGGCTTATGCGGTGACGGCTTCCGTCGCCCGGCAAGGCATCACTCTTCAGCAGGCTCAGGTCCAGGATCAAACCGCCCGGATTGTTAACCACGAAGTCTTCATAGCAGTGCCCGCCGCTGCGAACCGTTGGGCGCATGCCCGCGGTGACAGCCCGTTGCAGGGCTTCCGCCGTTTGCTCCGCGGTTTCGCATAGTGCAATCTCGGCTGCCGCTTCCGCCGGATCGTCGTCCCAGCGAAGGTTGCGGCTCCGGCGCAACATCGCATAGCGCGGATCGGTCCGGGTAATCCTGATGGCCATCGATAACTCCGCGAGGGGGGTGGATTTCAGAACGAGCTTGCGGAAGTATAGCCGCGCGCCACCAGCCACACGGCCAAAAGCGCGAACTGAGCGCAGAAAATCGATTCGATCGAAAACCAATACAGAGAGCTTCCAGTCGCCCGATGGGCCAATGCCAGCATCAGCACCATCAGCACCACCAGGCATGCCACGGCCGCACGCAGACCATATCGCGCCGGGGTGAGAACCACCGTGGGGCGCGGAGGCAATTGGGCCGCCACCCGCGCGGCGAAGCCGGCCGGGATCTCCGCTCGAGGCGCGGTCTCGAGGGCCAGAACGATCCTTCTTTCGAGTGCTTCCGAATGAGGATTCATCTTGTCTTCTGCCATGCGGTTCCCCTTTCCATCTCCTGCTGCCGTTGGATGCCTTCGCGAAGCTTCTTGCGCCCCCGATGCAGGTGCGTGCGCACGGTGCCAATCGGCAATTTGAGCGACTGCGCAATCTGCTCGTAACTGCGCTCCTCCTGATGATAGAGCACCAGTATGGTTCTCTCGATCGGGCTGAGCTGTTGCAACTGCTGTTCTACAGAATACCGGAACTGCTTTTCGGCAAACTGCTGCTCCGCGTCCGGGCTGGGGTGTGGCAGGCGATCTTCCCAGTCCGACTCCTCATCAGAAAAGGAAACCAGGGGACGATCGTCACGGCGGCGGCGCTTCCATTCATCCTGGGCCACGTTGGCGACGATGCGATAGAGGTAGGTGCTGAGCAGGGCTTCGCCGCGAAAGGCGCCAAGCGCCCGGTAGAGGCGGAGAAAGACCTCCTGGGCAAGATCGTCGACATGTTCGCGGCTGCCGGTGAGGCGAATGAGGGTGCTGAAGACCATGGTCTGATGGTCTCGGACGATCTGCTCGAAGCTGGAGTCGCCGGCCTGCAAGGAGAGTCAGACTGTGAATCTCGCCAAAAGTTTCATGCCCCGATTGAAACTCTCAGTGAGACCGACAGTCTAAGGCGGTCAGAAAGGAAGGTAAAGCTTATGGATTTTCGTTTGGGCCCGTTCATGATTCCCCTTGGGGCATTTGTGGTTGCCATCGTAGCCATCGTCGCCGGCGTAATGGCGGAAGCCAACAGAGTAAGGCTCAGGGCCGAGCAGCGCATGGCGATGGTGGCGCGCGGAATGAGCGCGGACGATATAGACAAGTTGTTGGGCAAGAGGAGCGACGATGCTAAACCGGTGAGAGACCCGGTGCGGAGCCTGGCAAATACGCGCAGGACCGCCATCGTGTTGATCTCGAGCGGTGTCGGGTTAGCTCTCTTTTTCCTGGTGCTGGCGTGGATCGTGAGTGAGCACGACGTACTGTCAGGCGCCGCGGTCGGTTTGATGCCGTTGGCCATTGGGGTTGGTTTCCTGATCGACTACAAATTGCAGAAGCGCGATCTCTCGCGCTTCGGCCTGGAGATCGGGCAGGCAGAATAGCCTTTGATAAGATCAGCCCTTGTAATGCAGGAGCGGCTGATGGAACTGATCAAGGATAAAGTCGTCATTGTGACCGGCGCAGCGGCGGGCATCGGCGCCGGGGTGGCGAAGCTATTTGCCGAGGGAGGGGCCCATGTATTTCTCGCCGACCTCGACGGGCTGGGGGTCAAAAAGGTCGCAGCGACTCTGCGAACGGAAGGTGGTTCTGCGTTCGGCTTTGAGGCCAATGCTCGCAATCGCGATGCAATGGCAGAGGTAGTTGAGGATGCGCTCACGCGCTTTGGACGCATCGACGTACTGATCAACAACGCCGGTGTTTATCCCCGGCAGCCCTTCCTGGAAATGACAGAAGAGCAGTGGGACGCCATGCAGGACATCAACCTGAAGAGCGTCTTCCATTGCACAAAACTGGTTATGCCCCACATGGTTCGGCAACGAGCCGGAGCGGTTGTAAATATCTCCTCGGTCACCTTCTTTACCGGGCTGCAGAACTTGACCCACTACATTGCTTCGAAGGGAGCCATCATCGGATTTACGCGCGGTTTGGCAAGAGAGATGGGAGAGCACAACGTTCGCGTCAACTGCATCACCCCGGGCGCGATCGAAACCGAAGGAGAACGGAAGCTGATGTCGAAGCAGGACGCGGATGCCGTGCTAGCGCGCCAAAGCCTTAAGCGCCGCATCACCCCGCTCGACCTGGCGCGCGTCTGCTTGTTTCTATCGACAGAGTTGAGCGATGCGATGACCGGCCAAACACTCAACGTCGATGGCGGTTGGATCATGTATTGATCTGTGTCTCTCAACCAGCATCCCATGCAAACAACGGCCGCAGATATTGAAAGCTGACGGCGAGAGCCTGTTTCCGATGCGCCAAATCAACTTCAAACTCCCGGTCTTCCACCTCCACGCAGGCCGGCCCGTCATACCCGGAATCTTTGAGTGCCATCAGAAAGCGCGCCCAGTCGATATCCCCACGTCCCGGCAGCTTCGGGCGTATGAAACTCCAGGGGATAAGCCAGGATGCCCACCTGGTTCAGCCTCTCCCGATCGACCGCTACATCCTTCAAATGAACCCGGAATATGCGAGAAGAAAACTCCCTTATCGGGCTGATATAGTCCATCTGCTGCCACACCATATGCGACGGATCGTAATTGAGCCCGAAGTTGTGGCTCGGGATCTCCTCGAACATCCGCCGCCAGATCGCGGGACTACCCGCGAGGTTCTTGCCCCCCGGCCATTCGTCGGCGGTAAACAGCATCGGGCAGTTCTCGATCGCGATACGAATTCCCTGGTCCTCCGCGTAAGCGATCAGATCCTTCCAGACAGATAGGAAGCGAGGCCAATTTTCCTCCACCGATCGGGTCCAGTCGCGCCCCACAAAAGTGCTCACGACCCCGGCTTTGAGTAGGTTCGCGGCGCGGATGACGCGCCTAAGGTGCGAGGCTGCCACGACGCCTTCTTCCGGATGTGGTGAAAGCAGATTCGGATAATACCCCAGGCCGCTGATCTCCATCCCGTTCGCTTGGGCAAGGCTTAAGACCCGCGAAGCGTCCGCACCGTCGAAGCTGCTAACGTCGATGTGGGTAACCCCAGCGTAGCGGCGATCGGCCTTGCCCGGCGGCCAACACATCACCTCCACACACGTGTATCCGGTAGCTTTACCGAGGGCGAATACTTCTTCCAGCGTAAGGTCGGGGACGATGGCGCTCATAAAACCGAGTTGCATGATCTTCGATTCTACTGCGCGGTGGCCCCGCGTCGGTTTCACTTATACAATTCAGAAAACCTTCCGTTTTTTCATTGCGATCGGGGAAAAGATGAAGATTGCTGGAATCTCTTCCGTCGCGCCGTTCTTATGGGTCTTTCTCACCGTCATGGTCCCCGGTTCGGCTGCGATCGCCGATGATTCGGAGCAGATAACACCTTTGCTGCTCGCGGTGCAGGATGCGCCAGTGCCCTTCATGGGCTCGGACGGGCGCGTTCACCTGGTCTACGAACTGGGAATGACGAACTTCTCCAGCGCGGATATTACGGTAGAGAAAGTCGAGGTAGTCAGCGACGGGGTAACGCTGCAAACACTCGATACCGCCGCGGTTGCCGGACGCCTCCAGCCCGCCGGCCAGCGCGAATCCGTCGGAACCATGGCCAGGAGCACCCATGCCAACCTTTTTTTAGACGTGGAGCTTGCGCCCGGGGCCAAGGTTCCCGCTGAGATTAGGCATCACGTCACGCTGCGGGCCGCCGCCGCTCCCATCGGGCACCAGGAGTTCGGCGTAAGCGGGGGCTCGACCGCTGTGGACAAACGACCGGTTGCGTCGATCGGTCCTCCGCTGCGGGGAGAGCGGTACATTTCAGCGGATTCCTGCTGTGACGCCACTCGCCATACGCGAGCCGCTCTGCCCGTCAACGGCCGCGTGTGGATCGCTCAACGCTACGCCGTGGATTGGGAGCAAATGGACCCGAGCGGCCGGATCTACGCCGGCCCCAAGGAGAAGCTCCAGAGTTACGCCATCTTTGGCCAGCCGGTCCTGGCAGTGGCGAATGCTGTCGTTGTCTCCGTCACCGATGGGGCGCCCGAGCAGACGCCGGGCAGTTACCCCACCAACATCGCGATCGCTGACGCTGACGGAAACTCCATCATTCTCGATCTAGGGGATCGGCGCTATGCCCTTTACGCCCACCTCCAGCCGGGGAGCATCAAAGTTCACCGCGGCGAAAGGGTTCACCTTGGTCAGGTGATCGGCGCTGGTGGGAGATACCGGCAACTCGATTGTGCCCCACCTGCACTTCCAGGTGATGGATAGGCCGTCGTCTCTTTCCTCGAACGGCCTTCCTTATGAGATCAGCGATTTTCAGGTAACAGGCAAAACCGGCGGCACCGCGGCTTTCGACGAAGCGGAAACCAACGGAACCCCACTTGCGGTCACTCCGTTCAACCCGCCGCAGACCGTTAAGCAGGCGATGCCACTGGACCAATTGATCGTGTCGTTTCCGGCGCCCTAAGATTCTCTACGCCAGAAAGCCAATCGCCAGGATGAAAACCACGCTGAAATACGCCACCGGATAGGCCCATCTTCCGGCCGTGTGCAGTCTCACCGCTATCGGTCGCCTGTCGTGCTTTTGCAGGAGATAGACCAGCGCAATTTCAAAAATGGCGAGAAAGCAGAAGACGAAACTGGCCAGGAAGACAGCATCGAGAAAAGTGATGTAGCCGATTCTTGGCAGGTCGCGGGTGATGGTGAATTGGAAAGCGACCATCGACAGCAGCATGGTCATGGGGATTTTCAGGAGCCAGTCGAACTCTTTTACATCGATCCAGAAAACGACGACTGGAACAATGGTGATCATGATCAGCGGCAGGAAGATCTTCCACAAATAAAACCCTGATCGCCGGCGGGCGCTAACTTGAAAGAGCGCCTCGTGTGTCGCGGGCAGGAAGGGATCACCGGTCACCTTGTCCGCGGTATACTTCAGATCTTCCATGTGCCATGCGGCAAGCTCGGTATGCTGCCCCGGACTCATTCCTGTCCCAGGGAGAGCTTGGGGTGCGAATCGAATCTGCGAAGCGGTAGAGAGGAACGGCTGAAATTCAAACCGCAGCACCTGGGTATCAAACGGAAATTTTCTCAGCTCAAAATCGTTGGAGTAAACCCCGTCGAAGCGCTCGCGGTAGGTCACCGTGCCATTTCTGTCTACTTCGAGGGTGTATTGATTTGTCCTGTGGGAAATCGAATTGGCGCCTTCGATCGCCGGAGACCAAAGCTCCTCCAGGCGAAAAGTGCGGGGTGTCTCTTGCTCGGTGCTACTGTCTGAGGTTCGCGGCAAGGCGAGGCGCGGATCCTGCCATCGGCCGGTTAGAAAGCCGCCAACCTCAAAGGTTTCCCGTGTTTCATCGATGGCCACAAAGTTAGTAATGTATAACCCCACCGAGATTTCTACCGGCACTTTCCCACCGGTCGGAGACTGACGAAGATCGACAGTGGGTGCTGCCCATAATGCCGGAGCAACAGCGAACGCCAGTAAGCAAAACAAGCCATGCTCTGCCCGATAAAAAGTACGTCGCTGCATGAAGGCCGCCCAGGAATGAAATACCCCACTCTAGCAGAGGGAGCTGATTTTCAGCGTCAAACCCGCATCCCTCATGCCCAAACGCTCAATGCGTTTGCCGCCATAGTCGGTAGCCGGCCCACGCGGCGAGTGTACACACGTCGCGGATCTCCCCATTTCCGAGCTTCTGTTCGAACGCGGCAATGGGCAGCCGGACGATCTCCATATCAGATTCTTCAGGATCGCGCTGGTGAGTTCCTGGCACAAGGTCTTCGGCGACGAAGACGTGCTGGCGCTGGCGAGTAAAGCCATAGGCGATCCACATCCACGGTAGCTCCGTCATGCGGCCGGCGGTCAGGCCGGTCTCCTCTTGCAGTTCGCCTCGGGCCAGCGCTTCGGGGTCGACGTTATCCGCCTCCCATCCACCCTGTGGTAACTCGAGCGCCCGCTCTCCGATGGTGTAGCGGAACTGCTCCACCAGCCAAATGTGATCGCCGTCAATGGGCAGGATGATCGCGCAATCCTGCTTATCGACCACGCTATAAATGCCGTTTACGCCGTTGTTGCGCTCAATGGCATCTTCGCGCAGACGCAACCAGGGGTTGCGATAGATTTCGCGGCTAGAGAGAGTGCGGATGGCCATGCCATAGGATGGCAGGGAAGAATGGATGGGAGCAAGAACGTTCATCCAGCGTTAACCTTAAGCCTTCACTTGATTGAAGTAAGTTACTCCAGGGCACCTCAGCTCGCCTTCAGGCTTTGTAGGTATCCCTCCAGGTGCTTGCCGACCGTACGCAGCGGGTCGCGCGTTTTTTCCATGCGCGACATCATGACTGCCCCTTCCAGGCTGGCGATCACGACGGTAGCGACATCGCCGGCGTCGATGTCTTGGCGCAACTCCCGCTTGTGCTGGCCTTGTCGGACGATATCGGCGACGCCGGCGCGCCACTGATCGAGCGCCGCGCGGGCTTTGCCGCGCAACACCGGATTGCCGTCGTCACTGTCGATCGCGGTGTTGAGCAGCGGGCAGCCCCCCGGCAGCGTACGAGGCGGTTGCTCGACGAAGTTCTTCACCAGCAGCAACAGCTTCTCCGAACGAAGTGGCGCAATTTTCAAGTCCGCGCCGCCGGGGCTCGTTAACCGTCTCCCACGCGTAGTCGAAGGCGGCAGCGGCGAGCTCCTGCTTGCTTTCAAAATGGCGATAAAGTCCGCCCTTTTCCAGGCCCGTGGCATCCATTAGTTCTGACATGGAGGTCCCAGAGTAGCCGTGCCGATTGAAAACGGCGGCCGACTGCTCCACAATGCGCCGCCGGGTGGCTTCCCCCCGGTTCGTTTTTGCTGTATTTGATGTCATCTTTCTGCGACCGATCGGTCTCAGTATACATCTCAGACCTATCGCAAACAGGGGAGCTGACGCGTGGCCACAACGACCGCGGAATTGAGGGCCCGACCAGCCTCGTCCAGCCCGGGGCAGGTGAATCCATGGGCAGTGGCGTTGACCGTGACGCTGGCCACGTTCATGGAGCTGCTGGATACGTCGATCGCCAACGTCTCGCTTCCCCACATCGCCGGCGGCCTGGGGCGCAGTTTCGATGAGACCACCTGGGTGCTGACCTCCTACCTGGTAGCCAACGCCGTAGTCCTGCCGATGAGCGCATGGCTCAGCCGCGTTCTGGGACGAAAGCGTTACTACATGATCAGTGTGGGCCTGTTCACCGCTACCTCTTTCTTGTGCGGCATCGCGCCCAGCCTGAACTTCCTGGTGATCTTCCGCGTGCTGCAGGGGATTGGCGGCGGTGGGTTGGCTCCGGTGGAGCAGGCAATTCTGGTCGATACATTTCCCGCGAACAAACGAGCCGCGGCCTTCGCGCTTTACAGCGTGGCCATCGTAACCGCGCCGGCGATCGGGCCTCCGTTAGGCGGCTGGATCACGGACAGTTTCTCCTGGCGCTGGGTCTTCTTCATCAATGTGCCCATCGGGCTGATCTCGCTTTTCCTCAGCAACCGCCTGGTGAGCGACCCGCCGGCGTTCAAAGCGGAGGTGGCCGAGGCCAGGCGGCTGGGCAAGCTGCGCGTGGATTACGTAGGCATTACGCTGATCGCGTTGGGCTTTGCGTTCCTGGAATTCGTACTCGATCGCGGCCAGATCGATGATTGGTTTGGGAGTTCCTTGATATCGACCATGTTGGCAGCCGCGATCGTCTGCCTGGCGTTCGCGATATGGTGGGAGCTGCGGGTGCCTGATCCGGTGGTGGAGCTAGGGTTGCTGCGGGAGCGAAATTTTGCCTTCGCAAATATCTTCTACTTCCTCTTTGGCTTTGTGCTCTTCGGCAGCACCACCATGATTCCGGAGATCCTGCAGAGCCTTTACGGTTACACCGCCACGGACGCTGGGCTGGTCCTGGGGCCGGGTGCGGCGGTGATCACGGTGCTGGCGCCCATGGTGGCTATCCTGACCCAAAAGGGCAAGGTCAAACCGAGATGGCTGATCGCCTTCAGCTTCGCGGTAGTTTCGCTCTCGATGCTGTATTACAGTACGTTTACCCTGCAAACCAACTACACGCATTATGCGCTGGCGCGCGCATTGCAGGGCTTTGGCTATGCGTTCTTGTTTGTGCCGGTAAGCGTGCTTGCCTATTCCTACCTGCCGCCGGGCAAGAACAATAAAGGTTCGAGCCTGACCAATCTCGCGCGCAACTGGGGCGGGAGCTTTGGCGTCGCGTTTATCACCACCGTGCATGAGCGGCGCACCGACACTCACACTGACCGGCTTGCGCAGAGCGCCGATTTCGGCTCTCCGCTGTTTCACGCCCGCATCGATTCACTGACCAAAACCTTCGAACATCTGGGCTTCTCTCACTACGACGCGTCGCAGCACGCGCAGGGGCTCCTCTACAACCAGCTGAACCAACAGGCCAGTCTCATAGGGTTCATGGACTGCTTCCGCATGATGGCCGTTGTGGCGCTGATTGGAATTCCGCTGGCGCTGGCAACCAAGAGCTTCCGGCCCGGCGGCGAAGCTTCAGGCGGCCACTGACGGCGCAAGCTCAGCCTGACTAGCACCTGACCGGAATCTCTTCAACCCGGCGGTAAACCGGCAGGCCCCGCTGGTGCGCAAGCCGCACATCCTCATCCGCCCCTTTGGATTGCCCTTCAATGCGAAATACCGCATCGCAGCGATCAATCAGCCGGCTTGCCACCGGGTAGAGATATTGCTCCGCGATCGGGTCAGCCAGGCAGGTTGCCCCGGCCTGTTTCATGATAGGCAGGGCGACCCACTCGCCGATCATGGGAATATGTCCCGCGTTGTAAATGGGCAATGCAAGAGACTCGAGCCGCTCGAGATTTCTTGCGATGAGCACGGGATCGTCATTGGTGCCCGAGCGATATGGCCCGGCAATAAGGATGATGAGGGGCTTGGGATCGGTCATGAATACTCCTGTTTCCCCATGATAACTAAACAAGATAAATCATGCAATATCGTGCATATTCGTGAAACAGCATCAGCGCCGCATGCGATAGTGGTTCTGTGCTTACCAGTCATCGCAAACAACACATTCTCGAACTCCTCCGTCGGACCGGGCAGATAGTTGCAAAGGATCTGAGCCAGGAGCTCAGCCTTTCGGAGGACACGATCCGGCGCGACTTGAGAGAGCTGGCGGCGGAAGGCTTGCTGCAGAGGGTACACGGAGGAGCGCTTCCCGCATCACCCGCGGTTGGCGACTTCGCGGCTCGGCTCCACGTCGCAACGGACGAGAAAAGGATGATTGGGAAAGCGGCGGCCGCCATGGTCCAGACCAATCAAGTGGTCATCCTAGATGGGGGAACAACCGCGGTACAGATCGCGCGCCATTTTCCCGCAGAACTCCGGGCCACCGTAGTCACCCACAGCCCGACCATCGCGCTCGAACTGCTTGAGCATCGCGACATAGAAGTGATCCTCATCGGGGGCAAGCTCTTCAAGCATTCCGTCGTTTCCGTCGGAGCGCCCGCGATTGAAGCAATCGGCCGCATCCATGCTGACACTTATTTCATGGGTGTAACCGGCATCCACCCCCGGTTCGGCCTGACGACAGGAGATTTTGAAGAAGCGCACGTAAAGAGGGCCCTCAGCGCCAGCGCGGCCGAAACGATTGTCCTGGGTTCATCGGAAAAGCTGAATGCAGTCTCGCCCTACGTCATCGCGCCCCTGTCCGAGATAACGGGCATGATTGTCGCGGCGGAGACAAAATCGAAAATGCTGGCGCCCTACGCGAAGCTGGGAATCACCATTACAAAAGCGCCGCCGCAAGATTGATACCTGCCAGATATCGAGCTATTGCCAACCCCCGCCCAGTGCGGCATAGAGCTGCACCAGCGAAGCCGCCTCCTGCTGCTGACCTTGAGCCAACTGCAGTTGGGCATCGTAAAGGTCGGTGTCGGTGGTGAGCACCTCCAGGTAACTGGTGTTGCCGCCGGAGTAGCGTAGTCGGGCCAGCCGCACGGCATCGGCTGCGGAGGCAACAAGAGCCGCCTGCTCCTCACGGCGCTCGCGCGTCTCCTTGTAGCCGGCCAGGGAATCAGAGACATCCTTCAGTGCGTTCAGAATCGTCTTCCGATATTCAAGCAGCATCTCCTGTTCCTGGGCTTGGGAGAGATGATAGTTACTGCGGATGCGGCCGCCATCGAAGATTGGTTCCGACAAGGAACCAGCCGCATACCAATAGGCATTCTTGCCGTTGAAGATGCTTTGCAACTGACTGCTGGCCGAACCACCAAGACTGGTAAGCGAGATCTGCGGAAAGAATTGCGCTTTGGCCACACCGATGCGCGCGTTCGCCGCGATCAGTGTAGCTTCGGCGCGTTGAATGTCCGGCCGTCTTTCCAGAAGCTGGGATGGCACGCCGGTCGACACTTCCTGCGGGTGGGGCTGGTCGGCAACGCTTAGGCCGCGATCGATGTCTTCGGGATTGTGGCCCAGCAGAATGCTGATCGTGTTTTCCTGAACGGCAATCTGTCTCCGTAACTCCGGTAAGTTCGCCTGGGCCGTGTGCAGCAGCTCCTCAGCCTGCCTGGTGTCTGCCAGAGAACCAGCGCCGTACTTCTCCAGCGACTGTGTAAGTTGCAGAGAGTCCTGGCGGGCCCTGATAGTGCTCCTGGTTATTTCCAGTTGAGAGTCGAGGCTGCGAAGCTGAAAATAAGCTTGAGCCACCTCCTGAACCAGGCTGGCCCGGGTCGTCTTTTGTGCCCACTCGCTGGCCAGCAGTTCGGCCCTGGCAGCTTCCGTCTGGCGGCGGTACAGCCCCCAGAAATCAAGGTTCCATGCAGCAGAGGCGTTGAAGCCACCGCCGCTGAAAAATGAGTTCGCGGGCGTGCCATTGGAGTTGTTTCCCGCTAAGGAAGAGGGTATTTGCAGCGCCGTGTAGCTGGCTCCGGCATTGATCGAAGGCAGCTGTTGCGATCGCGTTATGCCGGCCTGGGCTTGTGCCTCAAGAACACGCTGCGCGGCCACCCGGAGATCGAGGTTGTTCTCGAGTGCCTCAGCCACCAGTCGCTGCAGGACCGGGTCCTGAAAAATCGCCGACCATTGCTGGTCACCAAGAGAAGCCTCCGTCTGGGCAGTCGAAGGAACCTCCGGAGCGAGCGCCCCACGAAAGCTCTGTGGAGTCGAAATCACAGGTCTCTTGTAGTTCGGCCCTACGTTACAGGCGGCCATCATCAGGACCAGCAGGCCGGCGACCACAACTTCCACAACTCGCCGCGCCACGGTATGGTTGCCGCCATGATCCAAAAAATCAGCGGAATCAGCGCACTTCGACATGATCGCCCTCATTGAGGAGATCGCTCGGGCTTGCCACCAAAGGCTCAGACCCGTGCAGTCCATTAAGGATTTCGACTTCTTTGCCCATGTCCTTGCCGATCGTGACGGGCACGAAGTGGACTATATTGCCGGCCGCGATCGTGACTACATGCATACCGCCGTGATCCACCACCAGGGAACTGGTGGGGATGATGAGCGATGTGCGTTGCTGGGGCAGAGTGAATTTGACCTGGGCATACATGCCGGGGAGAAGGGAACCGTCGCTGTTATCTACCTGCACTTCGGTGAGCATGGTGCGGGCGGCATTGTTGAGCGCCCCGGCATTGCGAATCACCGTCCCGGTGTAGGCCCGCCCCAGCCGCTCCTTCACGTCCACCGAAGCCTTCTGGCCGTCCTGGATGTTCACCGCCTCCGATTGCGGAACATCGACCTGGATGCGGAGAGTGCCGCTCTGCGCAATGCTGAACAGCGGCTTGCCGCCGGTCGAGTTGCCCGTGCTTACCAGGTCACCGCGCTCCACGTTGCGTTGCGTAATGACTCCGTCAAACGGCGCCACGATACGTTCGAAACTTTGCATTTGCAGGAGCCGGGAGACGTTCGCCCGGTTTGCCGTGACGTTTGCTTCTGCAGCCGTGATGTTTGCGTTGGCAGCTGCCACATCCGCTACCCGCGCGTCGTAGGCTTGTACGGCTCCGTCTACGATCTGCTGCGAGATGGCGCGTTGCTGGCCCAGCGGAATATCACGCTCCTTGGTCAACCGGGCGAGCTCTGCGTTCGCCTTTGCCTGCTCCAGTGCGGCCCTGGCCTGTTGCAGCGAGGCCTCAGACTGCGCCAGAGTGGCTCGCGCCTGCATAAGTTGCTGGTCGATCTCAGGCGAGGAGATAACCGCCAGTACCTGGCCGGCCTTCACCCTGGCGCCGATATCCACATTGCGGCGATCCAGATAGCCGTCGACGCGGGCATAAAGATTGGCACCGTAGAGCGGCTCAATGTTGCCCGGCAAAACCAGCTCGGAAGTCGGCTCGCCTTGCTGGGCATGAATGAGAGTGACTACTGGATGCGTAGCCGGCGCCTCGCGCACCGCGGCAAGAGCGTCGCGCTGCCGGGCAAGGCGCGGGAACGTACCGACCGCAATCAGCGCCAGAAGAAGCCCGACAATGCCGCCGACCCTCACCAGCACGGCTGGAGGATCCCGTTTGTGTACGTTCAGTAGGAATGGTTTCAAGCTGCTGCGTCATGCTGCCTCCTGTTGGGTGCTGTTATTTCTTCCGTGGATTACGGTGAACATCAAGGGCACAAAGAACAAAGTGGCGAAAGTGGCTACGGCAAGACCGCCGATGACCGCTCGTGCCAGCGGCGCATTTTGCTCGCCGCCTTCGCCCATACCGAGCGCCATGGGCAGCATGCCGATGATCATTGCGCACGCGGTCATGATGATGGGCCGCAGGCGCGTGAAGCCGGCAGTCACCGCCGCCTCCATGGGCGCCACACCCTTGGCCCGGAGCTCGTTGGCAAAGGTCACCAACAGAATCGAGTTCGCCGTGGCCACACCGATCGACATGATCGCGCCCATCAAGCTGGGAACGTTGAAAGTGGTCTGGGTAAGAAATAGCGCCCACACGATGCCACAGAAGGCGCCGGGAAGCGCGCAGATGATGATGAAGGGATCGAGCCAGCTCTGGTAGTTGACCACCATCAACAGGTAAACCAGCAAGCGCTGCGAAGGTAAGGCCCAGGCCCAGGCGATCGAACGCCTCGTTCATGCTCTCCACCTGTCCGCGCACCACGATCCTGGTTCCCGGAGGAAGGCTCTTACTTTCTTCCTTGACGATGCGGTTGACTTTTGCCGCGACCGAACCCAGGTCGCTGTCCTGCGTATTCGCGAAGACGTCGTAAACCGGTGCGCCGTTATGGTGATTGATCACCACTGGTAGAACAGCAGGAGTCAGCGTCGCCATGTTGCCCAGCACCTCGGTGCGATTGCTAAGCGTGTGGATGGGGATGGGGGTGTTCTGCAACGCATTGACGGAATCGATGCTGTACTGCGGAGTCTGTGCCGCCACTGCGTAGGTGATGCCCATTTTCGGATCAAGCCAGAAGTTCGGTTGCACCGCGGCACTGGAGCTTAGCGAGATATAAAGGCTGTTGGCCACGTCCTGCTGCGTGAGACCGAACTGCGCCGCCCGCACCCGATCGATATCCAGATGAAGGTCGGGCGCATCGACCACCTGGTGCATGTGAACGTCGACCGCTCCGGGAACCGTGGCCAGCCGCGAGCGCAGGCGGCGCGCAATCTCATAATTGGCGGGATCGTAGCCCTGTACCTGCACATCGATCGGCGAAGGGAGTCCGAAGTTGAGGATCTGCGTCACCATGTCGGCAGGCTGGAAGAAGAATGTGAGATCGGGAAACTGTTGCTGCAGCTCTGACCGCAGCTCCTTCACGTATTTCTGGGTCGGACCGTGATGCTTGTTGAGTGCGATCAGTACTTCTCCATCGGCGCTGCTGATGGTTGCCCCGTCACCGAAGGCGTAGTTAAAGGTCTCCGGAGTCAGCCCGATATTGTCCATGATGAGGTCGGTCTCATCCGCCGGAATTGTCTTGCGAATCTGATCCTCTACTTGGCTGAAGATCACCTTGGTGGTCTCGATGCGCGTTCCCGCTCTGGCCCTGATGTGCAATTTGATTTGTCCAGCGTCGACGGACGGGAAGAAGTCTCTGCCCACAAAAGGCAACAGCAGGAACGCCGTAGACATGATGGCGATCGACGCCATCAGAGCAGGCTTGCGGTGGTCGAGGACGGTCTCCAGGGCGCGCGTGTAGCGATCCTGGACCCAAAGGAAACCATCATTGAATCGATCAGTCACCCGGCCGAAGAAGGAGCCTGATCTGGCAGTTGCCCCATCACCGGCAGGAGTGTGCTCGGCGCCGAGCAGAAAGTTCACCAGCACAGGCACCAGCGTTCTCGACAGAAGATAGGACGCGAGCATGGCGAAGACCACCGCAAGCGCCATCGGGGTAAAGAGATACTTGGCCGGGCCGGTCAGGAAGATGACCGAGACGAAGACGATGCAGATGGTCAGTGTGGAAACCAGGGTCGGTGTCGCAATCTCTGAGGCCCCGATGAGCACGGCTTCACGCAGCGGCTGGCCGTCCATGTGGCGGTGAATGTTCTCGATGGTCACGGTTGCGTCGTCCACCAGAATGCCGATGGCCAGGGCCAGACCGCCCAGGGTCATGGTGTTCATGGTCTCGCCCATCGCGCTGAGCACAATGATCGAACTCAGAATGGAGAGCGGGATGGATATGGCAATAATCAGGGTGCTGCGCCAGCTGCCCAGGAACAGCAGGATCATCAGCGCCGTCAGCGACGCAGCAATCACTCCTTCGCGTAAGACGCCGGCAATCGATGCCTTCACGAAGATGGACTGGTCGAAGAGCTCGGTGATCTTCAATCCCTTCGGTGCCGCTGCGCGGGACGCGGGCAGTACGTCGTGCTTGATCTGGTTGACGATGTCCAGCGTCGAAACCGAGCCTGTCTTCATAATGGTGAGCAGGGCGGCTGGCTTGCCGTTGGCCCGTGCTACGTTTTGCTGCACCGACCAGCCGTCTCTTACGTGGGCAACGTCTCTCATGTAGACCAGCGAACCATTCACGGTCTTGATAGGCACGTCGTTCAACGACAGGGCGTCGACCGGGCTCGAGTTTGTGGTCACGGTATATTCGCGGCTGTCGACTTTGGCGGTTCCCGACGGCAGGGTAACGTTCTGCGCATTGATGGCCGCTGTTACATCGATCGGCGTCAGGCCCTTGGCAAGCAGAGCATTCTGATCCAGATCGACCATGATCTGCCGGGCGACCCCGCCATAGGGCGTGGGCAGCAGGGTGCCCGGAACGGTGGTCAACTGCTGCCGCACGCGGAACAAACCGTAGTCGTAAATCTCTGACTCGGAGAGGGTATCGCTCGAGAGTGAAAGCTGGATGATGGGCACAGTCGATGCGCTGAAGCGCACGATCCAGGGTGGATTCACGCCCGGTGGCATACGAAACCGGATGGAGTTGACCGCAGCCCCAACCTGGGACATGGCGGCGTCTATCCGTACCTGGGGTTGGAAAGAAATTTTGATAACACTGGCGCCGTTGACTGTCTGTGAATCGATCGCCTTGACGTCGTTCACGACCGCCATCACAAACTCGCTGAAGGTGGTAATCCTCTGCTCCAACTCCTTGGCAGGCAGGCCGGAGTAAGACCAGATCACGGTGACCACTGGGATATCGATGTTAGGGAAGATGTCGGTGGGCGTAGTCGCGATGGACGAGAAGCCAAGAACCAGAATCAGGATCGACGCTACAATAAAGGTATAAGGGCGATCGAGAGCAAGTCGAACGATCCACATCTACGGTTCTCCTGTTGGGCTTGCAAGTAATTTGATGGTGATCGAAATAGTTGGATTCAAGCTTTGTTCGGCTGCGTCGAATAGTTATGGCGAAAATGACAGATGACGAGGTGGCTCAGATTGGGAGGGCGCTTGGCGATCCCAACCGCCTCGCCATCTACACCCAGATTGCCCAGCATGATGAGCTTTTCTGCGGCGAGATGCACGCCAAGCACGCCATCTCCCTACCCACCCTCTCGCATCATCTGAAAGTGCTGACCGACCTCGGGCTGATCACATCAAGAAAAGAAGGCCTGAACGTCTATTACCGCGCCATTCCCGAAAAGTTTGCCGGCTACCTTCAATTTCTGTCCGGCATTAGTAAGCGCCACTGATATCAAACCGCAGGGCGAAGCGGTTGATATTCGACCAGAGAAGCTCCTTTGGATATTGTGCTTTGGCTTTGTATCAGGGCACGACTTTAGTCGGGCCGTAAAGGACAGAAGGAGAATTGGGCTTCAGCCCCTGCCATGGCGCATCCTGCACGAAATGTTTGTGCGAAGACAATTCTGAGTAAAGAAAGAGCGCAGGGGCTAAAGCCCAGATCTTCGATGGGCCCTCAACGGCCCGACTAAAGTCGTGCCCTGATACAAAGCATCAGAGCGGTTACCACCAAGAAACTCGCGTCGTTCGCAAATGTGGATCTATCCACCCTCTCTGAAATGTAGAAACTCCAGGCCAGCGTGGATTTTCTGGGAAACAGTCTCCAAGGGACGGCTGAATCTGCCCTCCGTCCCTTTGGATACTTCCATTCGCCGGATCAGACCTGTGCGACTCCACCATCCACAAACAACTCGATACCATTCACGAAACTGGAATCGCTCGAAGCCAGGAAAAGCGCAGCCGTCGCAATCTCCTCCGGCCGCCCGATTTCCCCGCGGGGAACCAGCGACGCGAAGTACTTCTTCGCATCCGGCCCCAGGGGATCCAAAATCGGCGTATCAATCGTGCCCGGGCTCAGTACATTCACTCGTATTTTTCTTTCCTTAAGCTCAAGCAGCCATGTCCGCGCGAAGGACCGCACCGCCGCTTTGCTCGCACTGTACACACCAAATGCCGGGAAGCCCTTGACACTGGCAATCGATCCGTTCATAAAGATCGAGCCGCCATCGTTGAAAAGAGGCAGCGCTTTCTGCACCGTGAACAGCGTGCCGCGCACATTCAGGTCAAAAATCTTGTCGAAGTGTTCCGGGGTCACATCGACCAGGTTCACCAGCTCGCCCGCGCCGGCGCTCGCAAACAGCACGTCAATTTTTCCCTTAGTCTTCTTGACCGTCTCGTACAGCCGGTCCAGATCGTCCAGGTTCGAAGCATCGCCCTGAACGCCGGTCACGTTTCGGCCAATCGCTTTCACCGCTTCATCCAGCTTGTCTTTGCGCCGGCCGGTGATGAAGACATACGCACCCTCTTCCACGAACAGCTTCGCCGTTGCCAACGCCATACCCGACGTGGCTGCAGTAATGACTGCTACTTTTCCATCCAGTTTTCCCATAGCACTCTCCTTTGCTGTTGGTTGGGTTTATCGCAGACCGCCGCCGGCCAGAATGTGCTCGCCCGTGACCCAACCGGAGTCGTCAGAAGCGAGAAACACTGCGACCGATGCGATATCACCCGGCTGCCCTGAACGGCCGAGAGGGGTCTGCGCGACCAACGACTTCTCCAGGTCCGAACCGCTAAAGCCGCCGGCATACGTGCCCTCGGTCTCGACGAAGCCGGGGTTGATGGCGTTAACCCGGATGTTCTTCGGTCCAAGTTCGCGCGCCAGTACGCCGGTAATGGCGTCCACGGCGCCCTTGGTTCCGGTGTAAATGGAGGAGGTAGCCGGCGTGATGCGACTGGCGACGGAGCCTACATTGATGATGCTGCCGCCCTCACCGATGTACTTCAGCGCCGCTTTTGTGGTGAGAAGCGTGCCCAGCACATTGATGTTGAACATCCTGTGGAACTTCTCTTCGGTGATGTCTTCGATAGGGTCGAACTCGTAAACACCCGAGTTGTTGACCAGGATGTCGAGCCGGCCATAATTCTTGATGGCGGCGTCGACGATCCCCTGCGCTTCTGGGGCTTTGGAAACGTCACCACCCACAGCCACAGCCTTGCCCCCGGCTGCTGTAATGGCATCCACGACGGTTCTCGCCCCGGATTTGCTGGAGGCATAATTCACCACCACAGACGCGCCTTCTGCGGCGAGTGACTTGGCGATGGCGGCTCCGATACCCTTGGAGGCACCGGTAACAACGGCTACTTTTCCTGAGAGTTTGCTCATAACAGGTCCTTTAAAAATGTTCAGGTTGTGGAGGTCTCGCGGGGCCCCACGCAATCGCACGCTGGATGGAGCGTTGCGTGGCTGCCCCTGGCAATCGTTTTAACGAAGGCCGCCGCCGGCCAGGATATGTTCACCCGTGAGCCAGCCGGAGTCGTCGGAAGCAAGAAAGACTGCAATCGAGGCGATATCGCCCGGCTGACCTAAGCGGCCAAGCGGCGTCTGGGCGACTGTCGCCGTCTCGAAATCAGAGCCAAGGACGCCGGCAGTTTGCGTGCCTTCGGTCTCGACCATACCGGGATTGAGGGCGTTGACGCGGATCTTCTTTGGCCCCAGTTCGCGGGCCAGCACGCCAGTGATCGCGTCCACGGCGCCCTTGGTGCCGGTGTAAACAGAGGATGTGGGAGGGGTGATGCGGCTTACGACGGACCCGACATTAATGATGCTGCCGCCCTCGCCGATGTGTTTGAGCGCCGCCTTCGTCGTCAGCAGCAAGCCAAGCACATTAATGTTGAACATCCTGTGAAAGCTCTCTTCGGTAACCTCATCAATCGGAGAGAACTCGTAAACACCCGAGTTGTTGACCAGGATGTCGAGGCGTCCATAGTTCTTGATGGCGGCATCGATAATGCCCTGGGCCTCGGGAGCCTTCGAGACATCCCCACCGACAGCGACAGCCTTTCCACCGGCTGCAGTGATCGAGTCGACAACAGTTTTTGCCCCGGATTTGCTGGAGGCGTAGTTCACGACTACGGATGCGCCTTCCGCGGCGAGTGACTTGGCGATTGCGGCCCCGATACCTTTGGAGGCGCCCGTAACCACTGCTACCTTACCTTGAAGCTTGCTCATGTGTTTTCCTTTGCGATGTCTCTATCCCGGTTGGAGTTTCTAGCCGGGTTCTGGCGGATAAGATGGATGGCCCTGCGCCAAGGATTCAATAGTTCCGAAGACATGCACTATTGAACAATCGGCTGTGTGAAGGTATGATTAAAAATTATGAGGCCACTCTTCCACCCTTCGATTGAAGACGTTACGGTGGAAGGGATTCTCCACGCCCTCTCCGATCCCGTGCGCGTAGCCATCTTTGCCGACATCGCAAGTTCGGACTGTTCCCAGAACTGCTCCACTTTTCTAAACGTCAGCGAAAAGGCCGTACCTAAATCGACCCTCTCTCAACACTTCAAGGCGCTCAGGGAAGCCGGCTTGATCCGCGGCGAGCGCCACGGCGTTGAAATGCAAAACACTTCCCGTTGTGCGGAAATTGACCAGCGTTTTCCAGGACTGATCGCGGCCATCGTCAGCGCCCACAAGATTCAGTCGGAGGAAAAAGCGCGCGCCCGCGCCGCAGGTAAGCGGAAAACTTCCAGGCGTGCTGCCGGGATCAAGTAGGCCTGCGATACACCCGCACGGTCATGCATCAGCGCAGGGCTTTGGGCTCCACAAACTCCACATCGATCCATTCCTTGAGCGCGTTGATGCTCTCCGGTCGCCTCAGGAAATCTTTTACTAGCTCTGACGCTGGTTTGGTGGCCCCCGGTTCGAGAACCGTGCGGCGGTAACGCATAGCAGCCGGTCCCTCCAGCAGGTCAGCCTTATCGAACTGTGAGAAAAAGTCGAGCCCGATCACCTTGTCCAGCACGTAGGTGTAGTAGTTCGAAGCGTAACCCGTCAGGTGGGTAAACGAGGTGTACATGCGGTCGCCGTCGACCAGACTATAGGGACGAAACTTGGCCAAGTCCTGGCTTAGCAGCGCGTCCAGATCAACCTGGTCCGGTGGCCGGTCGTGCAGTTGCAGCGAGTAGGTGGCGTAAAACAGTTGGTTCTGCACCAGGGTGCCGCGTCCATAGGCATCGGCGGTGTTCATTCGGTCAATCAGCCCGCGGGGGATGCTCTCGCCGGTCTGGTACTGTTTTGCGAACGAGGCAAGAATCGCGGGGTCGCGGAAAACCTCCTCCAGCATCTGCGATGGCGCTTCCACAAAATCACCTTCCACGCTGAATCCTCCACTACCCGCCCATTGGTTCTGACCGCCGAGGATGTGATGCATCAAGTGCCCGAACTCGTGGAAGAAGATGACCACTTCGCCGTATTGCATAAGGCCGGGATCGTCTGCAGTTCCTCCGGGGAAGTTGCAGATGAGCGCTCCCTCTGGAAGTTGCCGTCCAGCGATGCCAGGGACAAGAGGCGCGCTGGAAAACCACTTGTCCTTGCCTGCGCGCGGGTGCATGTCCAGGTAGATCCGGCCCAGCTTCTTTCCCTGCTGCGAATCGGCATTGTCGTACACGTCGAAGGTCGAGACCGAGGCATCCCAGACCGTCGCGTCCGGCACTCCTTTGAACTCGATGTGGAAAAGCCGCTCGGCGGTTTTTAATATGCCTGCCTGTACTTCGTTGTAGGGAAAGTACGGGCGCACGGACTGCGCGTCGAAGTTGTAATATGCTCGGCGATACTGCTCACTCCAATAGGTAGAATCCGCGAGAGAGATGTTGGTCAGACCCGGCTGCTGCTTCTGGGCGAAGGCTAGCAGCAGAGCGTACTCCCGGGCGGCGGGGTCCCGCGAGGCAACGTCCACCTGTTGCAGAAGCGCCTTCAAGTTTTGCTGCGAGCCAATCATCTGATCGGCTGTTGCAAAGTCGGCAAAAGTGGCAAAGCCCAGCGTGGTCGCAAGCTCCTGGCGTGCAGTCAGAAGATCTATGAGAACCGCTTTGTTCTTGGGGTAGGCGCGTTGGTTGTATGCGAGAAACATCCGCAGTCGCAGGTCGGGGTTGGTGGCGAAACTGCCAACGGGGCGGAAATCCGGAGCATCCGTGGTCAACGTATAGACGCCCTCGGCATTCGGCTTGTGGCGCGCAATGTAATCCTCGGGCAGGCCATCGAGCTGCGCTTTGGTCGCGGTCACGTTGCGCACATCGTCGGCGACGTTGCGGCTAAAGGTGAGCGAGAGCGCTGTGATCTTGTCCTGGAGCTGGCGAATTTTCGCGCGCGTGGCGTCGTCCTTGTCCACTCCCGCGAGCCGATACTCCAGCAGCGTGCGCTGGAGGTAATGACCCGCTGCGGGGTCTTTCTCCGGCGACGGCTCAGACTTCAGAGCACGATAGACGTTCTGGTTCAGGCTTAGGTTCGTGCTGGCGGAGGAAACCTTGTTATACAACGCCTGTGCCTTGTTGCGCACCGCGGCCGAGTTGCCTACGGCGAACATGAAGTAGGTCTCATTACTTGCGAGGGCAAGCTCGTTGATCGCGTCGTCATAAGGGCGCAGCGTATTTGCCACCGTGTGCGATCCGGTAACCGCGGCCAGTTTCTCCACATGCGCCTGTGCCGCGTCTAGCCGCTGATCTACCCATGCTTCCAGAGATGCCGGGTCACCACCGGCATTCCAGGCGTGCACTGGATCCATGGTTTGGCCTTGAAACGGCAGCGAGCTTATGCAAACAACAAATAAGGGGATCAGTAAACCGTGGTTAAAAAAGGCCCAGCGCGAACGCGAACGAGTGGGGAACAATATACCTCCTCGGTTTTGGCGGCCGGTTAAGGCGTCGTTGTACCGTCCATAGATGGTCGAGATCGCGTATTGTCCTGATGATCGAGAAAACTCACTTTCAGCACCGGTAACCCTTAATGGAGTTCCCTGATCCAGATATTGCGGAAGCTGATGGGCTCGCTCTTATCCCCGTGCGCCTGCAATTTGATCGGAGCGCTGGTGTACGGCTTATAGAACGGCTTACCGATATACAGCGTCTGGCCCTTCAACTCGAAGTGATTCTCCACCACCACGCCATTGAAGAAAACTGTGGCATAGGCAGGAGTCTTCACCGAGCCGTTGGTATTGAACGTCGGCGCCGTCCATACGATATCGTAGGTCTGCCACTCTCCAGGTTTGCGCGTCGGGTTTGCCAGTGGAATCGCCTGCTTGTAAAGGCTGCCCGCCATGCCGTTCACGTAGGTTTTGTTCTCGTAGGAATCGAGCACCTGCAACTCATACCCGTCGTCGCCAGGCCCGGTGGAGGCCAAAAAGACTCCACTGTTGCCGCGAGCCTGGCCGCTGCCGGTGATGTTTGTGGGTACCTTCCACTCCACGTGAAGCTGGTAATTGGTGAAGCTTCGCTTGGTTTCGATGCTTCCCCCGGCCTTGTTCACGGTCATCACGCCGTCGACCACGTCCCACTTGGCCGGTGACTTGTCACGGTTCGTCACCCACTCATCGAGGTTCTTGCCGTCGAACAGCACAATCGCGTCCGAGGGAGCTGCCCCGCAGTTGGCGCCTGGAGTCACAACCGCGGGCACTGGCTCCCACACTTCCGTTTCCTCGGGTTTGGGTTTAGCCGGCGATTGTGCGAAAAGCGGACCAGTCACGGCAATCAGAGCCGCAGACGCAAGAAAGCTCGAAAACGGTGTGCGCATCATTAGAAGAAAATACACCCAACTACATCGATCTGGCCAAGACCAGCCGCCGATAGGCCGCCAGAAACCGGTGCTTACGCGAAAGTCGTACCCCTGACACGCAGAGCTTCAGGACTTCTTCACCCCTCCTGCCGATAAGAAACTATTCGCTGAGGAAATGAACGCATGAAGACCTATCGCCAAAACATGCCATATGAGCTGCCTTCCGCCGAGAGTGATGCTCCTTCACTATCCGAGTTACTCTCTGCCTTGTCATTTGCCCTGGATCTCACCGAGGGCGCGGTGCCGGGTCATGCACTACGCAGCTGTCTGCTTGGCATGCGCCTGGGAATAGAGCTCGGCTTTTCACCCACAGCGCTCGCCGACCTCTATCACGCACTCCTGCTCAAAGATGTGGGCTGTAGCAGCAACGCGGCCCGCATGTGCCAGATCATGGGCGGTGGCGATGATCGTGCGGTCAAATCCGGTGTGAAGTTTGAAGACTGGACGGGTAAGCCTAAACTCTCCGCCCTGCGGCTGCTGTGGAACAACGTGTTGCCGGATGGGAACCCGATGCAAAAGCTGGCCCGCGTTTGGCATATCGGGCGCTCACAACACAATAACAACGAGGAGCTGGTCCAGCTTCGCTGCGACCGCGGCGCCAGCATCGTACGCAAGATCGGCATGACTGAGCAGACAGCGCTCGCCGTTCGCAGTCTCGACGAGCGCTGGGACGGCAGCGGTTATCCGCAGCGGTTGAAGGGAGCAGCCATCTCCCCCTTGGCACGGGTGTTAGCGGTCGCCCAGCATCTGGACGTATTCGCGGTCGGGCAGGGTACCGCACAAGCGATGCTCGTTCTGCAGCAGCGCAGCGGGCGCTGGTTCGATCCTGAGGTAGTCAAGGCGGCCGAATCGCTGCACAAACGGCTCGCTTTGTGGCAACAGCGTTCACCCAACGGAGTACAGTTCTCCACCAATCCGGCGACGGCGGTGCGGGCTGCGGTCATCGGCTTTTCACCCCATGAGACCGGCCGCCTGAGCGCGTCGCACGTAGACCTGATCTGTGAGGCGTTTGCCGAAGTAGTGGACGCTAAGTCTCACTTCACCTTTCGTCACTCCGTGGGGGTCACAGAAGCTGCTCGCAAGATCGGCAACGCCATGGGGCTCAAGCAGGAGCGAATGCAGTTGCTGAATCGTGCGGCCCTGCTGCATGATCTGGGCAAGCTCCGGGTTCCGAACTCCATCCTCGACAAGCCCAGCAAACTGGACGATGGGGAGTGGTCCGTTATGCAGGAGCATCCTGGGCTGACGCGTTCCATTCTTGGTCGCGTGAAACAGTTTCGCGAACTGGCGGATGTGGCCGGTGCTCATCACGAAAAACTGGATGGCACGGGCTATCCAAATCGGCTGACTGCCAGGGATCTTTCGCTTGAATCACGTATCCTTGGCACCGCGGACATTTTCGGCGCCTTGACCGAGGATCGTCCCTACCGTCGTGGTTTCAGCCCCGCGGAGGCATTGAAGATCATGGAACGTGATGTACCTGGCAAGCTAGACGCGGACTGTTTTCAAGCCTTGTCCTCGGTCGCCGAGGCCGCCGGCGAAACAGCCTCGCTGGAAACGCCGACGGCTGTAACTGCATGGCCGAGTCCTTACGTTGGCGCCACCGCCGGGGTATAGTTCTGGAACCCTGCAATGGCCATACCGCGTTGTGCCTCGGGGTTCTTCATGAAAGTCTCCCACACGAAGCTGGTGCGCGCATTTTCCACCATGAGCATGGTGATGCCGGTATCGATGCCGACCACGTCCTGGTCATACCAGTTTTTCAAGGGGTTGAAAGCATCCACGAAGCCGTAGCGGCTCCAGGCCTGCGGATAACGGCTTCGGATATTCTTCAGCACACGCATGGTGGCCACGGGCAAAAACGGCACCGAGCCTCCAGCGGCCGCGGGAACCACGGTCCCATCAATCGGACCCATGGCCGGCGGTCCGCCCCAGATCACGTAGCCTTTGTCTGAGTCCGAGGCCGTGATCCCCCACAAATCGTCGCTGTAATCCGGAAAATTCTTGCTCAGTTCAATGCAGAAGCGGCGGTGTACGTCGGTCGCGATAGTCGAGTTCACGAAGTAGTCGGCATACTTGTCGCGCTTGCCCCGGAAGTCAAACCAGGCCTGAGAATACTGATGCACAAACAGCGGCGCAAACGAGCCGATGTAGCGCTCCCCGTCATACTCGAAGGTGGTCCGTTTCCATGCCAACCACGCGGAAGGGTGCAGGGGGTGCGAGGGAGAACCCATCCCCAGCAGGTAGATCATCATCAATTCGCTGTAGTAGTCCCACTTGTAAGGCAGAAAGCCGAATTCCGGCGTCCACCCCTGGGGCAGCAACGCCGTATCTTCTGAGAGCCAGGTCCAGTCCACGCGGTCAAAAATCGCGTGTGCCAGGTCGTCGATGTCGCGATCTTCAAAATGCCGGCGGCAGGTGAGAATGCCGCAAAGCAGGATTGCCGTATCGACGGAAGAAACTTCAGAGTCCCATACTCTTTCCCCGGTATTGATGTTGGCAAAGTGATAGAAGAATCCGCGATGCGTCGGGAGCGCCTTCCACAGGAAGGTGAGGGTCGCAAGCACGCGCTGCCGAGCGTCCTCGTGGGAGACAAAGCCACGCTTCTCGGCAATGCAGATTGCCGTCAGGCCAAAGCCGGTGGAGGCAACGCTTGCGACCACGCTGGTGTCGGCTGCCCGCGCGTTGCTGCGGTCTTTAATCAAGCCTGTCTGCGGGCTCGCTTGCTCCCAGAAGAAGAGGAAATTACTGCGCTCAAGATCGTCCAGAAATTGCTCATCCTCAGGCGAAAAGGGGCTCGGCGGAGGCGTCGCGTCTCTTATGTTGCCTGTCCACCGGCCGGGGCGCCAGAGCCAGCGCAGTGAGGTCCCCCCAGTGGGCGAGCGGTAGACCCATGGAAACACCTGCCATTTGCCGTAACAGCTGGCGCCGGGATCTGCGATGCTCGCGCGGGTGAGTCATTTTGCCCATCAGTGCCTCGTGCCTTTCGTTTCCTCGACCTCATCGCTCCTTCAGCCTATCCGCGACAACGGTTCCGAATAATTGAATAATAGATGCAGGGACGATCCAGCAGGAGTGCCGCGCCCAACTGGTGCTACATGACGGGAAAGAAAGTTGTCTGGACGATTATCGCAGTTGCGGCAGCCGCGCTCATTGGGCTATTTCTGTTTCTGCGTGCCCACCGCTTGCGGGTGATTTCCGAGCGGCTGTCGGTACCCATTGAAGGCGCAGTCATCCAGCGCGAGGCTGACCCCAATAAACAGCTGCCCATCGCCGATGTCGTGATCACCGCGTCCGATGGCGTGAGGAGCGCCGCGACCCAGTCCGACGCTTCAGGATATTTCAAGCTCGTGCTGAACAAGAGGGTATTGTCCGAGCAGCCCATTACCGTCACGTTCCGGAATCCGCGTTACCAACCGCTCGAAATAACCGTACCCACGGGAAGATTGGAGACTCCCAGCCAGCTCCATGTTGTGGCCATGGTTCCCATTGTTCCCCCGCGTGTTCAGAGGACAACGGCTGGATCCAGCCGTCCGGCCGCCCTGGTCTCCGATATCAAAGTGAGATATACGCTTAATTCCCGATCCGATACCAATGTAGGCTTTGAAGTCAGGACCTTCCAGGTGGTCAATAAAGGAAATGTGCCCTGCGATCACCACTCCCCTTGTTCACCGGATGGGAAGTGGAAGGCAACCTCAACGACTCTGTCGCTCGATGCCGGAGCGGACAATAGTTTCAGCAACATCACTGCCTCCTGCATTGCAGGACCGTGCCCGTTTACGCGGATTGACTCCAGTGGATTCATTCATGGTGGCCGCAAAATCAGCGTTACTGCCCTGAACTGGTCAGACACGGCCACCTTCCTCATGGAGGCCGAGGTCTATCACGCCGCCATCAGTTCGGAGGTGCGCGAGCTCTATCCTGTGATCTTTGGCCAGACGCTCAACTTTACCCTGCCTCCAACCCAGGAGGGCGTGAGTCTTGAAGCCGATGTCGATGGCGCTCCCATGGTATTCCCCTTGGGCCCGAACCTCTCATTGAGCTGGGCCACCTGCACCGTCCGCACTGGCCAGGAACAGGAGAAGACCACGGTTTACCGCTGTGAGCTAAAGCCGGGATATCGCTTTCCACCCGTGAATGGCGTAAGTTCCTCTGCGGGATCGTAGTTCTTGGAAAATGCGGATTGGCCGTCCGGGAAGCGGAGTGATACACCGGATGGATGCCTTTTCTCAAACGGATCATTGCCCTCGGTGCTGTCGGCTGCCTCACCGCCATCGCCCAGCAAAGTCTTCCCACGACTGCGTGGAAAGCCGGCCACTTCGCTGTGGATGCCGCTGGCCTGGTAAGCCGGTCGGAAGTTGTGTTGGGCCACCCCAACCCTCTGCCCCAGGAAGCGATGCCTATGGGCAACGGACGTCTCGGCATCGCTGTCTGGTCGGCAGATGGATTCACTGCGCAGCTGAACCGAGAAGACACCCTCCCTCATCGGGACTCTCCGGGCCAACTTGTCATCCCCGGTCTTGCCACGCTCACCTCGGCCGCCGATTTCAGCGGCCGTCTTGATTTGTACAACGGAACGCTGGTAGAGCACGGCGGTGGAATGAGCCTCACCGCCTACGTTCAGGTATCGACCGATACCTTCGTCGTCGATGTAAGCGGAGCCGACCCGAACGCGAACCAGACTGCCGAGCTCCGCCTTTGGCCGCCACGGACGCCTCAGGCAACGGCCGCCGGCAAAACCGGCATGCTTGCACAAACCTGGGCCGACAATTACGGCCCCGGAGCCTCCGGAGAAACATTCGGCGCCCTTGCCGCCATCACGGCAACGGGCCGCGACGTCTCTGCTGCCGTAACCGGTTCCCGCGCAGTCACGGTCACCTTCAAACCCGCGCCCGACGGCCATTTCCGCGTGATCGTCGCCTGTCCTCACTACGCCGGTGCGCAAACGGAAAAGGCCGGCATCGGCAGCGCATTGGCAAACGTTGATCCCGCGGAACACGCCGCCTGGTGGCACGCGTTCTGGCAGCGCGCAGGGCTCATCAAGCTAACCTCCGCAGATGGTTCCGGCGAGTACATGGAGAATCTGCGCAACCTCTATCTCTACACCGCCGCGGCGGAGAGCGGCGGCCGCTTTCCCGGTTCGCAGGCCGGCATCGCCGACCTTTTCTCCGCCGTGCAGGATGTCCACCACTGGGACCCAGCCGCCTTCTGGCACTGGAATCTTCGCATGCAGGTAGCTGCCAATCTCGATGCCGGCGTGCCTGAACTGAACGATCCGTACTTCCGCCTTTACCGCGAAAATCTTGTCAGCATCAAAGACTGGACCACGAAACACATGGCCGGCCGCCCTGGCATCTGTGTGCCTGAGACCATGCGATTCAACGGGCCGGGCATTGAGTACGAGCCCCAGTGGAATCCTTCCGCCCCCCAATCATCGGCCTCAACTGCGATGCCACCTCGCGTCCTTATTACAACGCTCGTACTCTTTCCACCGGTGCGGAAGTTTCGCTCTGGATCTGGCGCCAATATCTGGCTACCGGCGATCGCAAATTTCTCGCAGAGAACTATCCCGTCATGGTCGCGAGCGCGCAATTCCTGCTTGCCTATGAAACGCGAGGTGCGGATGGAAAGATGCACACCCATCCGTCCAATGCGCACGAGCAGCAGTGGGACACCATTGACCCCACCACCGATCTATCCGCGAGGTCGGCCCTGTTTCCCGCGGTTATCCAGGCAGCCGGATTGCTGCGCACGGATCGCAAGCTGGTCCAGCGACTACAAACGGAGCTGGCCCAAATTCCCCCGCTGCCGCAAGCCGGGAAAGCAACCGCCACGGATCAAAAACAGACGGTCATCGCCGGATCGTACGATCCGGCAGCCGCCGAGCACAACGAGGAGAACACCGGCCTCGAACCCGTCTGGCCCTACGGCCTGATCGGTGACGACTCTCCACAGCTGGCTTTAGCCAGGGCTACCTACGCCACGCGGCCTTATCCCGTTCACCAGGACTGGAGCTTCGATCCGGTGCAGGCAGCACGGCTCGGCCTCTCCAACGAGGTCCGGTCGACGTTGATGGCCTTGACCGAGAGATACCAGAACTACGTAAACGGCTTCGCTAACTGGGGCGGTCCTGCCGGCGAATTCTACGTGGAGCAGGAAGGCGTGGTAGCCCTTGCGCTCGCAGAAGCTTTGGTGCAGGACTACGACGGTCTGATCCGCATCGCGCCTGCGATACCACCTGAATGGAATTTCGAAGGCAGTGTATGGGTTCGCAACCGCACCCGTGTCGACGTACAGGCGAGGGCAGGGGTGCCCACCACCGTCGCCGTCGAAGCTGGAGCTACCGAAACCCTGCACATCCGCAATCCCTGGCCGGGGCAGCGGGTGGACGTTACGGATGCGCAGGGAAAGGCTGTACTGAGCAGCGCCGGCTCCACTCTCCAGCTATCCGTGCGTAAGGGCGAATCGTACCTGCTTACGCCATCAGGCGCGGCCCCTCAGACCTTCGCAACCATTACCGGCGAACCCCCGCTGCAATACAGGAAACTCGGCGCGGTGCAAATAGGAAAGTAACAACCAGAGACAGTCCCGAAGAGACGCCTCAAAGCAACCTAGGATGGCAGCCTTGGGTCTGGAGTTTCTACATTTCAGGGACAGAGTAAGCCATTTGGAGACAAGAGAAGCTCCAAGTTCGGAAGTTGAGTACGCCGACTGTTTGGCAGAGCGTTTCTATCGGGAGTTGGGCGAGCCGACTTTGAAAGGGATCGAGGCCACTGGAAATAGCCAGTGGTTCCTTGATCTGGTGCAGCGGTTGGGCCATGAGATACGGGTAGGGGATGCGGCCAAGATCCGCGCCAGCTATGTGCGCAGGCAGAGTACGGACAAGCGGGACGCGGGTCATATATTGACCCTGCTGTTAGAGAAACGGTTTCCCCAGTTGTGGAGACCGAGCGCAGCGATGCGGGATCAGCGTCAGTTGTTGCGCCACCGGGACAAGCTGGTAGAGATCCGGACCAAGGTGAAGAATTGGGCTCCAGCACCTGGCGATGCACCGGCGGATGGAAAAGAAGAGCCGGTTGTGGACGCGCCAGGGGATGGAACAGTTCCGGCAGTTGGCGATGCCCGGCTGGGCGGGGGTGCGGCGGGAGGATTTGTTGCACCTGCTCAAGGAGCTGAACCGCCAGATCGAGCAGTTGGATCAGGCGGTGAAGCAGACTGCCTGGCAACATCCCCAGGCCCAGTTGCTGATGACCCAGCCTGGTGTGGGTCCAGTGACGGCGCTGGCTTTCGTGCTGACCATCGGGGATGTGGCACGCTTTGCCGGCAGCAAGCAGCTCACCAGCTATCTGGGCCTGGTTCCCAGCGAACACAGCTCGGGCAGCAAGCGCCGCCTGGGAGCCATTACCAAGCAAGGCAACTGCTTTCTGCGCAAGCTGCTGGTGGAAGCGGCGCAGACCACGGTGCGCAAGGATGAGGGTTTTCGTAAAGAGTATCAACACCGTTGCCATCGTCGCCCGAAAGCAGTGGCCAAGGTGGCAGCGGCACGCAAGCTGACAGTGCGACTCTACTGGATGCTACCAGCAAACTCGCGCTATCCGGAGATCGTTCAGATCGAGAGCAACCCGCGGGTGCCCCTGTGAAATGTTTAGCCCGAAACTTTGATTGGGTGCTCTCGAGACCCAGGACGGCAGGCCTGGGTCACCTTCGCAGCAATCGGGTAATCCCGCGGGGACGGCCGAATACTTCGTGGTGGTCACATGCGGAAAGGAGATTCCTCTTGAAAAAACTGCTTGACACGTGAAATGGTGTTGTAGTTAAGTATAACAGTAGAGCCAAGGGCATCTGAAGCCAATCCCCCTGACCCGAGACTGAGCAAGGAGAATGAAACATGAAATTCCATCGTTTTCTGATTCCTGTTGTTCTGATGGGCCTCTCCAACACGGCGTTCGCGGCGTCGGACGCGCAAAAATCCTTCGACAACTTGAAAACGCTCGCCGGTTCCTGGCAAGGCACCTATGACGGCAAGCCCGTGGAGATCTCGCTTCGCGTGACCTCCATGGGCAACACGCTCATGCACGAGGTGAGGCTGGGTGGAAGACTCGACGACCCGATCACCATGCTTTACCTGGACGGAGATCGTTTGATCCTGACGCATTATTGCGACGCAGGAAATCGGCCCCGTATGGCGGCCAGGATGACACAGGATGGAAAGACAGTGGAATTTGATTTCCTCGACGTCGCCAACTTCTCGACCTCTCAGGCCGGATACATGCAGCACGCAGTATTCACCACGCTCGACGCCAACCATCACACTGAGGACTGGACTTTCCTGTTCCAGGGAAAGCCGATAAGCGCACACTTTGACTTGCAGCGGGCAAAATGACAGGAACGTATTTGTGGCAAAGACTGTCTGGAAAACATGATGGACCCTGAGTGGAATGACGGTCAGCCGATTTACCGCCAGCTTCGCGACCGTGTGGTAGCGATGATTCTGGACGGAGTTCTCAAGGAAGGCGATCCGCTGCCGTCGGTGCGCAATGTCGCCGCCGAATACCGGGTCAATCCGCTCACGGTTCTGAAGGGCTATCAGCAGTTGGTGGACGAGGGGCTTGTGGAGACCAGACGAGGGCGAGGCATGTTCATCAATACCGGCGCACGCACTTTGTTGCTACAAGGCGAACGGGAGAGGTTTCTCGGCGAAGAATGGCCCAGGATCTACGCCACCATTCAGCGGCTCGGCCTGAAACCGAAAGAACTGTTACAGGCTGGAGCCGGCCGTCAACCGTCCCCCGATACTGCGAAAGAGGAGCGCTGAACCATGGCATGCATAGAAGCACACGGCCTGCGTAAGGCGTTCGGCGCAACCATCGCGCTGGACGGCGTCGATTTGCAGGTGGAAGAGGGCCGCATCCTGGGCCTCATCGGTCCCAACGGCGCCGGCAAGACCACGGCGCTGAACGCAATCCTCGGTCTCATCCCATACCAGGGGCAACTGAAAGTGCTCGGACGTGACCCGTGGACCCAGCGCGATCGGCTCATGTGCGATGTCTGTTTCATTTCCGATGTGGCCGTGCTGCCGCGCTGGATCAAGGTTTCACAGGCGCTCGATTACGTCTCCGGCGTGCATCCACGATTCGATCGTGCCAAGGCGGAAAGTTTTCTGGCCCGGACCACCATCAACCGCGCCAGCAAGGTGAGGGAATTGTCCAAGGGCATGGTGGCGCAACTACACCTTGCCCTGGTAATGGCCATTGACGCGAAATTGCTGGTGTTGGACGAGCCGACCTTGGGCCTCGACATCCTCTATCGCAAGCAGTTCTACGATTCCCTGCTGAACGACTACTTCGATCGCACCCGCACCATCCTCCTGACCACCCATCAGGTGGAAGAGATCGAGGATGTGCTCACCGATGTCATGTTCATCCATCGCGGCCGCATTGTATTCAATCGCAGCATAGAAGAAGTGGAGTCGCGCTATCTGGAAGTCTCCGTGCGTCCCGAGCAGCTTGCCGCAGCGCGGGCCCTGAAGCCGATGCACGAGCGCGACATGATGGGCCGCAGCATCCTGCTGTTCGATCATGTCGATCGCCAGCAACTCGCCGCCCTGGGCGACGTGCGCACAGCCGGCTTGGCCGATTTGTTCGTGGCCGTAATCGGCGATCAGGCCAACAGTCAAGCCACCGGTCAGGCTAAAGGAGCGGCGCGATGAATACGCAATCGGACGCCATGCCATCTCTGGAAGATACCGTAACTGTGCCGGTGGCCATCCCGGCAAGCCGGCGCCTGTACTGGTCGGTGCGACGCGAATTGTGGGAGTGGCGTTCCATCTATATCGCGCCCCTCGCCGTCGCCGCGCTGTTTCTGGTCGCGTTCCTGATCAGCGTGATTCATCCCCCGGCTCGGTTGCATGTCGGGCTGGCGATCGATTCGATGCAGCATCAGGAGCTGGTCGAGCAGCCGTACACCGTCGCCGCCGGTGTGCTCATGGTGGTCTCTTTTATCGTCTCGGTGTTCTACTCGCTCGACGCGCTGTATGGGGAACGTCGCGATCGCAGCATCCTTTTTTGGAAGTCGCTGCCGGTTTCCGATCTCACCACTGTGCTTGCCAAGCTGAGTATTCCGCTTTTGATAATCCCGGTGATCACCTTCGCGATCACCATCGTCACCCAATGGATCATGCTGCTGCTGAGCAGCGCCGTCATGCTGGCTCGCGGTCAAAGTGTCTCGACCCTATGGAGCCATTTGCCGCTTTTCCAGATGTCAATGATGCTGCTGTTCCACCTCGTAGCCTTGCATGGTCTTCAGTTTGCGCCGGTCTATTGCTGGCTGCTGCTGGTCTCAGCCTGGGCGCGGCGTGCGCCACTGCTCTGGGCCGTGTTACCGCCGCTGGCTATCGGCGTGGCGGAAAAAATTGCCTTTAATACTTCGCATTTCGCCGCCTTGATGGGATACCTCCTGGGCGGCGGCCCGGACATTGTCCCCTTCACAGTGGGCGGCATGCAGATAGCCCCGTTGACCCCACTCGCTGTGGGTAGATTCTTCAGCGACCCGGGTTTGTGGACCGGCTTCGCAGTCGCCGCGGCATTCCTCGCCGCAGCGGTCCGCGTGCGCCGCTCTCGGGAACCGATCTGATAGGCCATTTAATTCGATAGGTCTCAAAAGGAGAAGCGAGTATGAGCACTCAACTGCACCCGGCTTTTTTTGTCTCTGATACCTCGCAAAAGCTACGTTCACCACGAAAACTCGCCGATCGTGCCTTGCAAGCAGCAGCCGGCTTTTGGTTTGTGGTGGTCGTCCTGGGCCAGTTAGTGTTCGCATTTACGGTCGCGTCTTTCTATGGCCTTACGGCCGCGCGGGGCCATTGGCAGCAGTGGAACAAATCCATGGTTCATGGCTACTCTCCTGACCATCCCATGGGTAATCTCGTGGTCGCCATCCATCTCACCTCGGCCGTCATCATCCTGCTGAGCGGGGCGATCCAACTCGTTCCGCAAATCCGGCGCCGCGCCCCGCTCTTTCATCGCTGGAATGGGCGAATCTACATGGTGACCGCCTTCACCATCAGCCTTGCCGGTCTTTATATGACATGGTTCCGTGGAACCGTCGGCGACCTTTCTCAACATATAGGCCAGAGTCTCGACGCAGTCCTCATCATGCTTTGCGCCGTCATGGCGCTGCGTTATGCATTAGCCCGTGACTTCAAGACTCATCGCCGCTGGGCCCTTCGCCTGTTCCTGGTGGTGAGTGCATCCTTATTTATCCGCGCAGGGATATTCTTCTCCTTTCTCCTCAATCACGGTCCCTTTGGTTTCGATGCGGTGACGTTTAGCGGTCCGTTTCTCACCTTCATGTCTTTCGGCCAATACCTGGTGCCCCTTGCCGTTCTTGAAATTTATCTGCGCACCCAGGATCGGGCTGGCGCGGCGGGCCGCTTCGCGATGGCAGCCGGCCTTTTCGTACTGACGCTGATGTTGGGCGCCGGCATCGTCGCCGTCACCATGGCCGCGTTTCTGCCTAACATCAAAAGGGCATACGATAGCCGCACATCCATCGCCGAGACCCTTTCTGCAACCATTGCGGCCAGCGGCATCGACCAGGCGGTACGGCAATACCATGAGGTGAAGGCCTCCACGCCAGCCACTTACAACCTCGACGAGGACGAACTGAATGCTTTAGGCTACCAACTTATCCAGGCTCGCAAGATCGAGCAAGCCATCCGCATCTTTCAGCTCAACGTAGAAGCTTATCCCCGCTCAGGCAACACCTGGGACAGCCTCGCCGAGGCCTACATGGACAACGGTAAAAAATCGCAGGCCATCGCCGACTATCACAAATCCCTGGAGCTGAACCCCAGCAACACCAACGCCGTGAAGATGCTGCAGAAGCTCAACGCCCCCTGAAGGGTGCTGCGGTAAAGACTGGTTTCGTAGGTGTTACAGCCTCTAAGCAGCAACCATTCACTTCAAAGTACAGGAGGACACATGGAACCCGTAATTGATCTGAACTGCTCACTTCCTACTCAAAACCCCTCGCTCTCACCCACCGCGCTGATCTGGCAAGACGTGCTGGCCCAGGCCATGACCGGCGAGCTACTCGCCGCGATGAACTACACCTCCTTATCGGAGATATGTGATGATCCCGAAGAAGTAGCCGATGCATTGGAGCATGCGCAAGGTGAACAAGGGCATGCGGCTGCGTTCGCTGCCGAAGGCCGCAGGATTGGCGTGCACGTCTCCAATAACGTAAACGCAAAACATTGGAAGCGGCTCCGCGAAGCATTCCTGCGCTGCATCGCCGAGCGCGACTTCATTGGCTGCCTGATCGTGCAGGAGATCATGCTTGAATCCTTCGCCGTTGCCAGCTATGCGCGCGTGGGCAAGGTGGGGCCGGGTTCCCTGGGCAAGACTTTCGCCGCCATCGCGGCCGAGGAAGAGGATCACATTGACCATGCTATGGAAATTCTCAGAGACGAGCGGGCTCTGGACGCGCAGCGCTTCGATGACAAGGTCTACCGTCTGCATCTTGAGGTGATGACCACTCTGGCGGAGATGCTGGCCAGGGACTGCCGGACTGGACATTGCGAAGTGTGCCACAGCAGCTGTGTGAAGCCATCGTTGCCTCACGTCAGCCTGAGCGCAGCCGAGTTGCGCGGAGCGTCTCTGCATCAGTACCTGAAAACGCTGGACAAGCTGGGGCTACCCGGGGAGGTAACGCTCACATGGGTGACTCAGTTGCCAGTGTAGCCGAAGTCGATTTCGCCCTCGTTGGACATCAGGAAAGTTGGCGAGCGGCTGCGGACGTCCTCGCAGTCCTGCGCGGACCCCACCGCACGCCTTTGCCGGACGACGAGATCCGGGACATCCTGCCCTGGATTCCGCCCCGGGCCGTCTGTCACGTCGAGGTGGCATCCATCGGGGGCGCGAAGGCGCGCGGTCTTTACATCGACTCCTTCATTGCTCCCGATCGTCTCGACGACGCCTTCATGCGCGACAACCTCGTTCGGGTTCGTGGGGCGGCGGCCTGCGCAATCAAAGCCGGCGCCAGGATCGTCGGTCTCGGCGGTTTCAGTTCCATTCTCATCGAGGGTAACTTCAATCAGCTTCCGGAAAGGCATGGTACGGTCTTCACCACAGGCAACACTCTGACGGTTGGTTTCATCGTGCAGGGCATCCGGAAGATGTGCGCGCTCGAGGACCGAAAGCTGCGCCGATCGACGCTGCTCATTGTTGGGGCAACAGGAGATCTGGGTTCCGGCTGCGCCCGTTGTCTGGCGCCTGGCGTAAAGCGTGTGCTGCTCAATGCGCGCAACCTGGAGCGGTTACGCAAGCTGGCGGCAGAGTTGAAAGCCTATGGAGTCGAGGTGGAGGCGGCGACCGATCTCCGGCAATTCTCGGCTGAGGCCGATGTCGTGATCTGCGCCGCTAGTCTGGCATCCCCTTCGCTTCTGTTGGGCCGGATCGCACCCGATGCAATCATTTGTGACGCGGGCTATCCCAAGAACCTCTCCCCTGGTGCGGAAATGCCTGCCGCGAAAGTTTTCTTCGGAGGTTTGGGGCAAGTCACAGGCGGATTAAGTTTTACCCCGGACTTTCATGGAATCCTGAATCGCCATCCGTTCCCCGACGTAGTCCATGGATGCTTGCTGGAAGGGATGGCTCTAGCTCTGGAGCGCCGCTTCGAGCCCTTCTCCCAGGGAAGAGGGTTCATCACCCCGGAGCGCGTCGAAGAAATGGAGACCATTGCCGCGAGCCACGGAATCTATCTCGCGCCCCTCTACAACGCGGATGGACCGGTGGAAGACGCAATTGACTGCCATGCCGCAACTGTCGTTTAAGTAGCAATAGCTCCCCTACTCACAAGACTTGCGGCACCGCCTCTCGCTCAAAAAGGCCTTGAACAGGACATGCTAGCCAGTAGACAATCGTTTGATTATGATTACTGGTCGTGACGTTGTCTATTTCCGCAAGGCGAGGAGATTCGAATGAAAATGCAAATCGGGTGGCTTTTAGCATGTGCACTCCTGGTCACGTCGCACGGCGTGTCCACGGCGCAGGAGCCTACTGACATCCGGCTGTGGCTGACTACGGCGGATCGCTCCGCGCTCCTGGCCGAGCAGAAGGATCCATTGCATTTCTCCTCGTCCGCGAATGAGTTTGCCACCATCGACGTAAACGACATGCAGCAATTCCAGTCCATGGATGGCTTCGGTTTTGCCTTGACGGGTGGCAGCGCGCAGCTCCTCATGCGCATGGATCCAGGTCAGAGGGCAGACCTGCTTAAGGAGCTCTTCGCATCGGAGGGCAATGCTGTCGGTGTCAGCTACCTGAGGGTAACCATCGGCTCCTCCGATATGAATGAACGCGTCTATTCGTATGATGATTTGCCGCCAGGCGAGACCGATGTAAACCTCGCCCGGTTCAGCTTAGGTCCTGACCGCGCCGACGTCATACCGGTGCTCAAGCAAATCCTGGCCATCCATCCGGCCATCAAAATCCTCGCATCGCCCTGGTCTGCGCCGGCGTGGATGAAAACCAACGACCGGGTAAAGGATGGCCACCTCAAGGCCGACGACTACGGGCCCTACGCCGCCTATTTTGTGAAGTACATCCAGCAGATGAAGGCTGAGGGCATCTCCATCGCGGCGGTCACCGTGCAGAACGAACCACTCAATCCCAAGAACACGCCCAGCATGGTGATGTTCGCAGCAGAGGAAGATACGTTCATCGCCAAATATCTGGCGCCTGCGTTTCGCGACGCAGGAGTGACCACCCGGATACTCTTGTATGACCACAACCCGGACGTTCTGTCGTACCCTATGTCGATCCTTCAGGACCCGGCAGCCGGCAAGTATGTGGATGGAACTGCTTTTCACTTATACGGCGGCGTCCCCTCCGCACTGACGGAAGTCCACGATGCCTATCCAAATAAGAATTTGTACATGACCGAGCAGTCTATCTCCAGTCCTGTGGAAGAGCCGCTTCCCATAGCCGCCTCGGTCAGCGGAGTGCCGATTGATGCCACTCGAAATTGGAGCCGCAACGTACTGCTCTGGAATCTCGCCGCAGATCCGCATAATGGCCCACACACCAACGATGGAGGATGCACAGGCTGCCAGGGCGCCGTCACTTTGGACGGCAACCGGGTGTCTCGCAATGTGGCCTACTATGCGGTCGCACACTTTTCCAGGTTCGTGCCCCCGGAATCTGTGCGCATAGGATCGACGGAGCTGGAGCAGCTTGCATCGGTCGCGTTTCTCACCCCCGGTGGCAAGATCGTGCTGGTGGCATCGAACACAGCCAATTTTCCCAAGACCTTCAACGTCAAGTACCATGGCAGGTGCTTCACCACCACGCTGCCCCCGGAATCGGCAGGAACCTATGTCTGGTAACATCGGACCTCAACTGACGAGGGCCGTTCTGCTGGCTGCGCTGGTGTACTCTGCCTTCCCGGCGATGGCTGCAAGCGGTACCAGGACTGACCTCGGAGCGAATGTTCTTATCTTCAACCCTTCGATGCCGGCGGCAGCCATTCAACGCCGCATCGATGACGTGTACGCCATCCAGCAACACAATGAGTTCGGCGCAGAACGCAACGCCCTGATGTTCCTGCCGGGTGAATACAAGGTGGATATCCCGATAGGGTTCTACACCGAAGTGGTAGGGTTGGGGGCGTCTCCAGACGATGTGCGTATCGTGGGCAACGCTCACTCGGATGCCGCTGCGCCGAATAACAATGCCACGACCACCTTTTGGAGGGCGGCCGAAGGCTTTTCGATATCTCCCGCCAAGGGCAGCATGCAATGGGCGGTATCGCAGGCAGCACCTTTTCGGCGTATGCACGTTCGCGGCGATATAGTGCTCCATCAGCACGGCGGCTGGGCCAGCGGTGGCTGGATGTCCGACGACCTGATTGATGGCAATGTCGGTGCAGGCCCGCAGCAGCAATGGATTTCGAGAAACACCGAATGGGGCAGTTGGAGTGGCGCCAACTGGAATATGGTCTTCGTCGGCGTCCCCGACCCACCGCCAGGTCAGTGGCCCGTACCGCCCTATACGAAAATCGCTGAAACTCCCATCGTTCGCGAGAAGCCGTTCCTCCAGGCCGACGCGGCCGGAAACTTGAGTGTCTGCATTCCATCACTGCGCGCCCGCAGCGTGGGCATCACCTGGCATGGCGGCACAACGCCGGGGAAATTGATACCCATCAGCCGTTTCTACATCGCGCGGCCGGCAATAGACAACGCCGCCACCATCAACGAGCACCTGGCCAGAGGGCAGAATCTGCTGTTCACGCCCGGAGTTTACCAGTTGTCCGAAGCGCTCCACATCTCCCGCCCGAACACGATTGTGCTGGGACTTGGCTTCGCTACGCTGAAGCCAACCAACGGTAATGCAGCCATGACGACGGCAGATGTAGACGGAATTATTGTTGCTGGCCTTCTGTTCGATGCCGGGGAGAAACAATCGCCGGTGCTGTTGGAAGTGGGACCTGATGGGAGCAAAGCGCGCCATCTTCAAAACCCGATTTCTCTTCACGATGTTTTCTTCCGCGTTGGCGGGGCCGGCGTCGGGCGCACGGAAGTCAATCTAAAGATCAACAGCAGCGGCACCATCCTCGATCACACCTGGATCTGGCGTGCCGATCACGGTTCAGGTGTAGGTTGGCGCAGCAATACCAGCGCCAACGGGCTTGTAGTGAACGGAGATAACGTCACCGCCTACGGTCTGTTCGTGGAACATCATCAGCAATTTCAGGTGCTTTGGAACGGAAATCACGGACGAACTTATTTCTACCAATCCGAGATTCCGTACGATCCACCGGATCAGGCCAGTTACACCAGTGCACCCGAGTCCAACGGCTGGGCTTCTTACAAGGTCTCCGATGATGTGACTAGCCACCAAGCCTGGGGCCTCGGGATCTACAGCGTCTTTCTGCATCCTGGAGTTGTGCTGACCCGTGCCATAGAGGTCCCAAAGACCAGCGACGTGAAGTTTACCGACATGATCACGGTTGCTCTTGGCGACTACGGAGAAATCAGCCATGTAATCAACGACACTGGCGAAGCAACCTCTATTCACCCGCGCGTCACACCCAAGGTTACGACCTATCCATAGAACCTTCGATTAGACGGTCTACTTCTTCTGCAGCCTGGTTGCCGCAAGCATTTCTGCCGTTTCCAGCGCATCCGCGGCTTTCACCTTCACATCCGGCTCCACGCCCGTCTCCTCCCAGTCGGTCCTGGAGAAAGGATTGATCGCCCTCACTTCAGGAATACCCATTCCGAAATGATCATCAATGCGATGAAAAACCCCCGCATGTGCAGCACCCCCCGTCGTCTCGCCGACAAGCGTGGCGCGTTTCAGCATCTTCAGGTCGTAGCTGAACTGCTCTGCCCCGGAGATCGTCGAGGATGAGGTCAGCAGATACACCGGCTTGTTCGCCAAGCTATTTCCCGAAACCGGCGACCGTGTCCACGACTGCTCCGTCGTGTTCTCTCTAGGGTTGTATAAGTACTCCGGATGGTCGAAGAGATAGGCCGCAATCATCGAAACCATGCTCGGATCGCCGCCGCGGCTGTCCCGCAGGTCGAAGATGATTGCATCCGCTTGGTTCAAGCGGGCCATCGCCGCCGTCGCAGTTGTTTGGCATAAAGCGGGATCGGGAAACGAATTGAGCTTTAAATAGCCAATATTGTGGGGAAGGATTTCGACCTTTTGGAACGTGCAGTGATCCTGCTCCATGGCTTCCCGATAAGCAGCAAGTCTTTCAGGCGTTAGGCCTGGCGGGCGATCGGGAATTGGGTTCCGGCTGTAGACCACCTCCAGGTTCATATCATGGCTCACATCCCTCATCTGCTTCGTCAGCAGATGGGCAAAAGCCGTGCCCCCCGTTACCGCATCGTCATCGCCGGCTTTCTCGTGCGCCAACAGCGCATCCACCATCTTCTGCGCAATATCCGGCTCAACATAATGTTCCTTAAGATCCCTGGCCGCCGCATCCATCACGCGGCGCCGCTCTGCTGCGTCCAGTCTCGCGTCCTCGGCCGCCGTCTGGAACAAAGCGCCGGCAGCAGACTGTGACCGCCGTCCCTGAACAAGTCGCGGAGGAAGTCCGGACGCCACGGCCTCATCTTCCGCATGATTGGCGAGCAATGCAGCCGGACTTCGAACCACCGGCCGACGCGTAGCAGTTGGAGGCAGACCCTGGATAACTGAGGCGCGGCGCGGAGGGTAGTCTCCAGCGTGATTGATCAACGCCCACAGCGCAGCAAGCGTGCCAAGTGACAGCACACCTCCGAAAAGGATTGTTCCGAAACGCAGCGATTCGTCTTCAAGGAGTTGAAAGGACGGTATTCCGTCGACATGCTGCTGGCCGGAAGCGCCGATAAGCGCCGGTTGAACGGTACGGTACGCGCCCGGGACGGAGATAGCCAGATCGAAGACCAGGTCCAGCCAAAGCCGCGCTTTTGGCAGCAGTCCCTTTTCGTCGCGAGCGCGGTCGCGGAATAGTTGCATGGCTTCATCGCCGTACGCCTCGCGAAATTTGGAAGGATAGAGGCGCAACAACCAGGCATATATCGTCTCAGACATAGTCCCCCCTAAAGATCTTCCTGGTTCGCGCGATGCGCAACACGTCGGCCAGCCTTTCCGCCTCGGAGCGTGCCAATTTGCGTCCGGCCGGGGTCAACCGGTAGTAGCGGCGCCGTTCATGGCCAAGTTCTATGTTCACGCTCCGGTCAACTTCCTCGATAAGTTTCTCTTCGACGAGTGACTGGATCGAGCTGTACAACGTACCGGGGCCGAGTCTCATACGGCCACCCGTCTGCTCCGCGATCTGCCGCATAATCCCGTAGCCATGTAGATCTTCACCAGCCAGAGAAAGCAGAATCTGAAACGCAGCCGAGGGCAATGGATCGAGTTTTCGTTTTGGCATATAGGCTCATTCATCGATATATCAATGATCGATATATCGATGAACGACTGTAAATAGTGACGGCCCTCCTTGTCTAAACTTTTTTGCAGTTTTCCTTAAGTTACAGAGCAGCCGGGGCAAAGCTGGAGCTATCCGCTTTCCCGGCGAAATCTATCCGCCGGCCGGCGACCGTGCCACAATGGAGCGGGTCAGGTTCATAGGATTGAGTCCTGCTCGCTCAGCCTTCCAGAGCAGTTTCGTAATTACTGTGGACTGAAAAGATCGCGAGGTGTGGTTTTCCTTGGGAGAAAACCACGAAAAGGCCTGTCGCTTCGGTCTACACCAATTGCGAAACTGCTCCAACGGAGAATTGCTTGAACCGAACGATTCCTTTTTCAGTCCGCCAGCGGATCGGGTCGAATCTGGAAATGGACCACCTTAGGGTTCGTCCCTTTTCCAGTCTCGCTATGGAATGGCGTGCGCGTGCCCCACGTGGTCCACACACCCTTACCCTTCCAACCGGTCTTGGGATCATCGAAGCGCCCGTCCATCCCTTTGGCAAAGAAGCCCATCGGATAAGGTACGCGCAGTATGGTGAACTTGCCGTTCACCAGGGCAACCAGTGAATCCGAGGAATTGCCGGTGATGATCGGCGTATTCTTCCCCAACCCCAGCGTATCGAACTGATCCACCCAAACGTAGTAGTGAGAGTCGGCGCTGCCCGACCCCGTGACGTTCTTGAACTTCGGCCCCGGTGTTTGATACAGCGTCCACCCTTCGGGGCAATGCCGCCCGGTAGCCTTCGGCCCGTTCAACGGACCGGTGCACTTGCTCCGGTCAAAGCTTGCCAGGTGTCCGCTGGCCAGCGCAACCCATACAACGCCGTTGCCGTCAATATCCATGCCCCTTGGGGAAAAGCCCCACACCGGGGCCTTGGGATCGTTCCACGGCACCTCGTAGTACTCCGCCAGAGCCGTTTCTGGAGGGTTTTCGCCCGGATTCAGCCGCACGATCCCGCCCGGAAAGCCCAGCACTGAGCCCCACACCATCCCGTCCCTGCCCACCGCGACCCCATAGAACGCTGCGTTGAGCCGCGTGTCCTTAGTAGGGTCAGCAGCTGCGTTGAGTGCGGACGAGGTGCCCAGGCTTTCCCCGCTGGGCGCGGTCGCGACTTTCTGCTCGCCTTCTACATAAGCGTCACGTTTGCCGTTGCCGTTGGTGTCCAGCACTAACGCCGTCCAGCCTTGTGATTTCTCGGCGTCGTGTGTCTGGTCCCACATCTTTGTATTCAACCAGCCCACTACGCCGCCGCCACCGCCGCTGCTGGTCCACAGCGTGTCATTGGCGTCGCTGGCGAATACCAGGTGGTGGGTGCCGAAGCAGGTGTCGATCATCGAGATCTGCTTGGTCGCCGGATCATACATTTCCAGCTGGCGGCCCGAGCTCTGCACAGGAGTAAGCTCGGCGGAAATCAGGCCGGAACCCGCCTTGCAGAACGAGGGATTGCTGCTGGCGCGGATGCGAGCCGTGAACCACAATCGTCCGCGCTCGTCGAACATGGGATTGTGAACCGTGGTGTGGCTGTCCCAGATCGCCTCATCGCCCCATATCGGCGACGAATTCAGAGGCTTCGGCTGGCCAGGCGTATCAGGATCGCGATACTCCACTTTCAGCCGGCCAATCGTGTTGTCCACCGGATTGAGCACCGGCAAATAATCGCGGCTCTCCTCTGGCGATCCGTAGATCAAGCCCTTCGCGTTTACCTTCGGATCGCGCTTGTCGGTAGAAATTTCGTCGTGCAGGTACGCAGTCGGATCGGCCCAGTCCCACTGGGTGATCACCACGTTGCGCTCCATGCCCTGGGGCCGTGGGGGCGTCTCCGCGGGCAACTCGCCGTTCTTGATCCGGGTGGTCCAGTCGGCAAACTGCTCCGTGGCTCGCTTGGGGCCGAGTTGCGACAGCCCGCCCACCATGGCCGGGCCCGCTTGTCCCGACTGCACGCGCCGCATCCAGGCCTGTGCCGGATCCAGGTCGCTGAACATTGCCGGAATCGTCCGCGTATATTGGTTGCCGAGTTGGTGGCAGGACTCGCAGCTATCCGTCTTGATCAGGTGAATCCACTGTGCCTGGCTTTTGATGTTTGGGGAAATGCCGGTAGCGGCCGTCCCGGGAAACTCATTTTCCCCGGGCACCTCCAGCAGGGCATACCAATAATTTGCCGGAAAGTAGTGTGCGGCGCTCTTCCGATCCGGCGCCACGCTCGGTTTCAGATCCACTCGTTTACCGGGCACACTCTCCACCTTTGCGGAATCCACTAATCCGTAGCCGCGCGCCCACACCGTGTACTTGGCCTTAGGTAAGTCGGGGATCAGGTAGCGGCCCTGATCGTCAGTCACCACCTCTTTGATATAGCGTGTGGGCAGATCCGTGGTTTCCGCGATCACCCACACTCCTGCTTCCGGTCCCGCCGAACTGGTGACCGTACCACGGATGTCGTGGCCGGTGATCTGCGTGGCGCTCGTTCCACTGAGAGCGGCGGCCAGCAATGCGGCGATGCTTAGCGCTATCATTCCTGGAGAGAAGATTCTGGTCATCGTTACTGACCTCGCCATCACGAAGTTCTTAGAACGCAGGGGGGCATTACCATCACTTCGCCGATTGGCCGACAATATACGCTCGACTGTCCCAACAGGCAACGCTACGGCTCTCAGACTTGTCCAGGATAGTTTTTTGTCCGGCCAGTGATAGGGCACAAGCCCGGTCTTTGAAGGGGAGGGAAGGGGACAGCTTTCACATGCTGCGGAAGAATCCAATGTTCTTGAAGGGTACGACCTTTAGGTCATACGTAAAGTATTGCAAATAAGTGCGGCTTCAGCCGCTGAGGGACTGTTCCAGGTTCTCACGCGCCACACCCCACGACTGCCAGGACAAGGATGGCCAGGATTATTCCTAGTTGGACAGCGTGTCTGAGGCCGATAAGGTCCCTGTTTGCGGTGGACTGTGTCATTGAGAACTCTTTTCGCTTCTACCAGTAATTTCGGCAGCGGAGGGGTCCTGCATCATGGCGGGAAAGTTGCAACGATGGCCGGCGAGGCAAGCCCCGCCATCGCGCTGGGGAATGATTAGAATAGCCCCGATCCTCAACCAACCTTCAAAATCGGCAATCGCCGCACACGTTTTCCAGTCGCTGCGAAGATCGCGTTAGCTACGGCCGGTGCCAATGGCGGTACACCTGCTTCTCCAACCCCATCAGCAGGAGTATCCTCACCCGGCAAAAGATGCACCTGGATCTCAGGTGCATCTTTCATTCGCAACACCTGGTAGTTATGGAAATTGCTTTGTTCAACCGCTCCGTCTTTGACCGTGATCTCTCCGCTGAGCACCGGCGTCAGAGCATAGTTGATGCCGCCTTCGATCTGCGCCCGAACGTTGTCAGGATTCACCGCCAAACCGCAGTCGACGGCGCTCACCACCCGATGGACACGGAGCACGCCGCTCTCCTCGACCGACACCTCCGCCACATGGGCCACGTAAGTGCCTCCAAAAATGCAGCAGGCAATACCTCGACCCTGATTCTGGGGTAACGCTTTACCCCAATCCGCCTTTTCCGCCGCGGCTTGGAGTACAGCTCTAAGCTTTGCGCTGCGTTGCGCCTGGTCCGCTCGAAACTGCTTCATGCGAAATTCGCATGGGTCGTGGCCTGCGGCATGTGCCAGCTCGTCCACAAAACATTCGATGGCGAAGACCTGAAATGGGGCCGACACCGATCGCCACCAGGCCCGAGGCACTACCGACATTACCGGCGCATAGTCCGAACGATAATGCGTAGCCTGGTAGGGAATCGTATCGGTCACGTCCGCGCCCGCCACGTGTTTGGGATCTTTCAACAACTCCGGCGAATCAAAAACCGCGCGTATGGGGGTCGATACGATGCGCTGCGACCACGCCGCGATATTGCCCTCGTCGTCCAGTGCTCCGGCCAGTCGTTGATACGAGTACTGCAAGTAGAAGTCATGCTGGATATCGTCCTCCCGCGTCCACAACAACTGCACCGGAACTTTCATTTCCTTCGCTACCTGGTAGGATTCAGCCAGGTAATCCCATTGGAAGCGCCGTCCGAAGGATCCTCCCGATAACGTCATGTTAACGGTTACCTTCTCCGGAGCTATCCCCGCAAGCGCGGCGAACTGGGTTTGTGCGATATTGGCAATCTGCGTCGGTGTCCACACTTCAATGCGGCCATCCTCACGCACATGTGCGGTGGTATTCATCGGCTCCATAGGGGCGTGCGCCTGGAACGGCATCTCGTAATCGGCCTCAATCTTCCTGGCCGCCGTGTTGGTCAGGGTCGCAAGCGCATTGCCCCGGTCAGCCGAGATGACCGTAGCCGGACCCGCTGCCTTCTCCCGAAATTGATCTCGCAGACCAGCCGTACTCTCTTGCTCCCCGGGACCTTTGTCCCACGTGATCTTCAGAGCTTTTCGGCCCTCCAATGCAGCCCACGTGGAGTTCGCCACCACGGCGATGCCGCCGGCCACATTCAGGTTGCGAGCAATCGCCGGCACAAATCCGATGGGCGGCACAGCAAAAACCGCTTTCACGCCGGGAGTAGCCTTAGCGGCAGAGTCATCGCAGCTCGCCACTTTCCCCCCGAAGTGAGGACACCGTGCGATCACCGCAAACAGCATCCCAGGAACACGGACATCGATGCCAAATACGGCACTACCATCCGTCTTGCCCGGCGTGTCCACGCGTCCCATCGGTTTGCCGATAAAGCGGAAATCCTTGGCATCTTTTAAGGGAACCTGGTCCAGATTCATCACTGGAATCGTCGCGGCCGTCTTGACTAACTCACCGTACAGCAGTTGTCGTTGAGTGGGCGCATGGATAACCGCCCCATTCTCAGCTCTGCAATCCTTTCTCTCTACACTCCATTGCCGGGCGGCCGCCGTCAGGAACAGTTCCCGTGCTTGAGCGCCCGCTCTGCGCATCGGGAGCCAGGTGGCGGCGGTTCCACCGCTGCCGCCTGTGATCAGGTGCTTATAGACTTGGGGAAGGGTAGGCGCCTGCTCCCACTCAATGCTGGACCACTCCACTTCCAGCTCATCCGCGAGCATCATCACGTTCGCGGTACGTGTACCTTGACCCATCTCCGGTATCTCGGTCAACACGGTGATGCGGTTGTCCCTCGTGACGCGAACCCATGCATTCGCTTTGAAAACATCTGCATCGGCGGAGAAGGATGTGTCTGCCAAAGCGCGCTCCGGCAGATAGAAGCCGAGCACCAAAGCCGCTCCGGCTTTCATTGCTTCGCGGCGGGTGAGGCTTATCGTCACGCGGTTTCTCCAGCCGCACGCTCGATCGCCCGGCGAATTCGTTGATACGTTGCGCACCGGCAGATGTTACCTGACATCGTCTGGTTGATTTGCTCCCGAGTCGGGTGTGGAGTTTTTGCAAGAAGTGCGGCGGCCTGCATAATTTGTCCGGATTGACAGTAGCCGCATTGGGGGACCTGTTCGGCAATCCACGCGCGTTGCACCGGGTGGCTGCGATCGCTGGACAATCCTTCGATCGTGGTGACCTTCTTTGCCCCACCGTACTCACCGGTGTTTGACAGGAGCGGACCGCCTGACCCTCCAGATGCACGGTACATGCTCCACACATCCCTATACCACAGCCGTATTTGGTACCCGTCATGTTGAGCAGGTCGCGCAACACCCATAAGAGGGGCATTGCCGGTTCCGCATCGACTGCGTGTTCTCTATTGTTAACGCTGAGTACGAAGTGAGCCATTCCCAATCCTGGCCTCCAGAGTCACGCCTGCCGAGCGGCGAGTGCCACTGCTTTGCAGCTAACTGCCGCAGGCATGCAGAGAATGCCGTGACTGGTGCAGGGAATCGGTAGACGCGGATCGGATCTCGACGATCGTTGAGTTCGAGCGTGTCGTATCATCGAACCAAACGCCCCTTTGCTCAACCTGGCGCGCCGCTTTCAGCAAAATTTCCCCGAGGAATGATTCTTGCATTTGAGACGACGGCTTGAGACTGCCATTCTGCTTCTTGTTGCGTCATTGTTGCTCAGCAGGCCAACTTCCGCGCGGGTCAGCCAGAGTTCGCCGGCTGCAATTCCCGCCAAAGGCGGTTACACACACAAGCCAGAAGGTGTAGCTGCCCGGTTGAGTGCCATTGTCGCTTCGGGCCGCCTTGAAGATCTTCGTTGGCCCAACTTCTCTGATTACCGGCCGCAACTCGCCACCTTTTACCGCCCTTCTGGATACCAGCCGGCGTGGGTCCGCGACGGCGAGCCTACTCCACAGGCGATTGAACTGATCAAGATCCTCCAGGACGCCGATCATGAGGGCCTTCGAGCTGAAGATTATGATGCCTCACGCTGGGCGGATCGCCTGACCTTGCTGCGGGGGTCGAATCAAGATTCCGCCCGCTTCGATGCCGCCCTCACTGTTTGCCTCATGCGCTACCTTTCCGCCCTGCACGTGGGAAGAATTAACCCGCAGCATATGGGTTTTGAGTTCGACGTCTCGCGTAAGAAGCTCGACTTACCCGAATTTGTTCGCCAGCGACTGGTCGACGGCTCCGATCTGCGTTCGGAACTTGCCGCACTCGGGCCGCCTTTCCTGGAGTATCAGCGTCTACGCGACGCTTTGCGGCATTACATGGAACTTGCAAAACGGGATGATGGGGAAAAACTCCCTAACCCTATATATCTGGATTCTGGCGAGAAGTACGCGGGCATAGGACGCCTGACAAGACTATTGCGCTTGCAGGGCGATCTGCCCGAGAGCGCCACCATTCCGCCCGACCAGAAGATTTATGAGGGAGCCCTGGTCGATGCGGTCAAACACTTCCAGGAGCGTTATGACCTGCCCCCAAATGGTGTTCTTGATTCCAAAACCATTGCTGAGATGAATGTGCCGCTGGGTGACCGGGTTGAGCAAATGCGCCTGGGGTTGGAACGATATCGCTGGTTGCCTTACGACTTCAAACAGCCTCCCATCGCAGTCAACATTCCAGAGTTCCGCCTCTACGCCTTCAAGGAAGCAAATCAACTCGATTTCACCATGAAAGTGAACATCGGCGACCAGTATGATTTCCAAACTCCCATATTCGAAAAGGACATCCTTTACCTCGTCTTTCGTCCTTACTGGAACCCTCCGCCCAATATCCTGCGCAACGAAATCATCCCCGAGCTGGAAGACAGTCGCTCCCTGGAGAAAGAAAACCTGGAGCTGGTCAACGCGAGCGGGCAAGTCATTAGGTCCGGGAGCGTCACTCCCGCGATGTTGCAGCAGGTACGATCGGGAAAGTTAACCGTGCGCCAGCCACCTGGCCCGGAGAATGCGCTCGGCCTGGTCAAATTCATCTTTCCCAACGAGCATCACGTCTATATCCACGATACCCCGGAGAGCGTGGACATGTTCGCTGAGAGAGAGCGGTCCTTCAGCCATGGCTGCATCCACGTGCAGGAACCGGCCAGGCTCGCCGCCTGGCTCCTCCGCAACACACCCGGTTGGGATCTCGAACGAGTGGAGCACGCCATGCACCAGGGCCGCGATAACGTAAGAGTCAATCTCGCGTCACCGATCCCCGTGATGATCGTTTACATCACTGCAGTCGCCGAGGAGAACGGAGACGTCCACTTCTTTCACGATATTTATTTACACGATGCGTGGCTCGAGGAGCAGCTCGCCAAGGGTTACCCCTATCCCAAATGAAAAATCTTTTCCGGTTCTCATACAGCCCGGGCTAGCGCTTGATCTCGATCGGCGTGCCATCTGCTACCGCTCGCCAGATTTCGTCCATCTCTGCATTCGTTACCGCGACGCAGCCATTGGTCCAATCACCCGCTTGCTGACTTGGCTCGTCAAAATCCTTCGGCTGCCCATGGATGAACAGATCCCCGCCGGCCGGTACACCCAGTCTTCTCGCGCGTGCCAGATCCTTCGCGTTCGGATAGGAAATGTGAATGGACTTATAAAATTGGCTTTCCGGGTTATGCCAATCAAGCACATATTCGCCTTCGGGCGTCCTGCGATCGCCTTGCCTGATCTTGGGACCGACCGGGCTGCCTCCGAGCGAGACGCTGTACGCTTTCAGAACACTGTCGCCTTTGATCAGCAAAAGCTTCCTTTGCCTCTTCAGCACCAGCACCTTGTCGGCAGTGGCAGACTCTTGCAAGGGAGGATCACTTGCTGCGAGCGCCTGCAAGGATAAGACTGCAAGTGCAAAAAGCGCGAGAATGGCCCGGTTCGTGGTCTTCACCGCTCACATTCTACCCACGCTCTTTTACCCGAACAAGTAGGTGTAACTGACCTAAAGGTTGTAGGCATTCGATATTACATCTCATCTCTGCCGCAGCTCGATACAAGCGTTAAGCGATGGATCTTTTCTACCGTCTGGCAGGGCTGGTTCGCTGTCGGCCCCTTCGCGTGTCTCGATAAGGGCATCGAAAAGCATTGCATACAGACCTTGCCGGCCGGCTAATCTCTCCTGCCGTGCACGGAGAAATTCAAATCGAAAAGGAGAACGGAGTTCCGCCTCCTGTACGAACTCTGGAGAAAAGAAGTGGTGCGAGTCTGCTACAGCCCTGAGGATGAGCGATCGCCAGCTCATTTTCAGCAGTTCCTTGAACACTTCAGTGCCGTCAGGCAACTGGTCCATCCGGGCGCCTACTCGCTCGCTAAAGTTAAGGAGTTGATTCGCCAGGCCGTCCAGCGGCTTATCCAGGGCAACCGCCCGCGTGAACAGGGTTACCGAACCACGTCGCATATCTTCACGCACGTCCTGTAAATCGTCTCCCAGTTGAAGCAGTACGCCCCACTCGAATGCGAATCGGCTTTCTTCCTCGCTGAGCCAGCCATGAGCCAGGCAAGCGTCAGCGACTACAGAGCTGCCCCCTTTCGCGCAACTCATCCGCAACGCCTCAATTTCATCGCCATGGCTGCAGCTCTTCAGTTGCGCGATACTCTCCTCCTGCGCTCGATGGATCGCCAACAGGCAGTCAAAAACCTGAGGATAGCGCGCACGAGGATATTGTCCTTCGATCAACTTAACCAATGTCCACAGCGCAACCTCCCGAGGATTCTGGGCTGAGGGGGTCTGGCCGCGCAATCGATCTCGGAAACGTTCACTGAACCTTAGCTTTGCCTCGGTCGATACCTCCTCATGATCCAGATAGTTGTCGCTATACGGATACAGGAGGCTGTATCCCAGGATCGATGGTGTAATTCCCACGCGCTCGCCGAGTAGCGGCTGCAATCCGCAGGCGGTCCAGGCATTCCTGCACGCCTGAATAATATCGGCCATGCTCAGGCTGGCATCGAACTGTCGCGCCCACCGTGCAAGCTGAGTACCCACCGGTAAAAAATCGTTCGTCAGCAGTTTGATTGTTTCGCCCTCCAGGTCCAGGGCGATGGCCGAAAATCGAGCGAATGAAGCGACCATTCGGTCCTGCGTTTCGATGAGCTCCATCTTGGACCGAGGGACCTTCTTCGCCTCTCGCTCAACTGCTCGCAATCCTTCGTCGTATGCTTTCTCCCGCCTCTGCTGCTCTTTCAGGTTGTACAGTCGGCCGAGTTGCGCCGGCCGTGCAGCGCCGTCATCCCAAAGCTTGATGGTTTGTGCGACCTGCGCTTCTACCCACGCCCAGCTATAGCATTGCTGCATTTCTTGAGAATACGAAAAGTCGAACCAAACGGTTCCACAACCGGGGGAGCAAGATCGATCCTACAATCGCTGCATGGCCCATAACGTCGTCTTTACCCACATCGACGGTGAGCTGCTCCCGATTTTTGAAGAACTCCGCAGCCGCGAACCCATCTTTCACACCGCGAAATTCGGCACCACGCTGGTCGACTTCGAAAGAGCCACAGCACCCGATTATTGGGAGGTTGGCGCATCTGGCCGGCGCTACAGTCGAGACTTCATCCTCCATACGCTTCTGCAACAAAGGCCGCCCATCGACGCGGCTTCCGCTGGCTGGCAAAGCTCCGATTACGGCCTGCGCCGCCTCGGTCCCGATACTTTCCTCTTCACCTACACCTTGCGCCAGGCGGAGCGCGTCACCCGCCGGGCCACCATTTGGCAGACCACCGCCGATGGCTGGCGCATCCTCTATCATCAGGGAACGATAGTCTCGGCTGAAGAGGACGATGTCCTCCCCTTGTAGTCCACGCGACTTCCCGAGGGACGGCAACGCGGGAGGATGGAGTTTAAAAGCCGGAGACAGGTCCCCACTTTTCCATGCTACGGAAGCCCGCCGGGCGAAAGCTGCCCGCGCCTTGGGGTATAAACCGGTTTCACGAACCGTCGTCGTGGTTACCCCTTGCACTTCTACAAAACATTGCTGTACTCTTTTGTCGAAGTGATAGGGGAAAGGGAACCATGGATAACGACCGCTGCAGCGAAGTAGTACGAACTCACGGCGTGCGGCCGGAGCAGCTCAAATCATAAGTCGATCCCCTGATGCAAGCTTGTCAACAAGCTAGACCACATCCTGAACCTGCCCTCAGGCTTCTGTATGCTGAATGACTTCATACATCGGTTGCGTGCCCTCTTCCGCCGTCAAAGCGTGGAGGATGAGTTGCAAGAAGAATTGCAATATCATCTCGATCGTGAAGCGGACAAATACCGCACAGCCGGGGCCTCTCCAGATAACGCTTTGCGCCGCGCACGCCTGGCGATTGGAGGGCCAGAGCTAGTGCGGCAGCAGTGCCGCGATGCACGCGGCATAAAACTGCTCGATGACCTGATGCAGGACTTACGGTACGGCCTGCGAACACTCGGTAAAAGCCCTGGCTTTACCATGGTTACGATTCTGACGCTCGCGGTTGGCATCGGGGCATGTACGGCGATCTTCAGCATCGTGAATGCCGTGCTTCTGCGGTCTCTACCCTACAAAGACCCCGGGCAGCTCGTTCATCTTTACACACCTGATCTCAATTTCAAGCTTCCAGTCGAAGAGTTTAGTCCTTCTTATGCGGACTTCTTCGATCTGCAACGACAAAGTCACTCTTTCTCCAGCATGACGCTCTTCCAGCACGCTACTTATAGCCTCGCGTCGCAGGACGGCGCGATACGCGTTGGCGGTGCTCTGGTAGATGCCAACTTCCTTTCCACACTTGGATCTCAACCGGAAATCGGCCGCGGGATCGATACCCAGGATGCTCTGCCAGGCCATGAAAATGTCGTAGTTATCAGTCATGCCCTATGGAAGCAGATGTTCGCGGCCGACGCGGAAATCTTGACCAAATCCCTTCGACTCGATGGCAGGGCCTATCAGATCATCGGAGTAATGCCGGAAGAGTTCGAATATCCGCATGACACCGATCTCTATGAAAATTTGCACATGAATGCCACTCAATTGTGGGTTCCCCTTGTACTGTCTCCTCATCAGAAGGCCGACCGCGACGACGGAGACGGCTATGTACTAGCGCGCCTGAAGCAGGGCGTCAAGCCCACGCAGGCACAGGCGGAGATGGGTGGCATCATGGCCCGGCTCGACCTTTTGCACGACCCCAGGATGAGAGGTTTCGGTGCATTCGTCAAGCCGTTTCGCGAGAGCGCTTTGGGAACGGTTCAACCTTTGATGGGGCTATTGGTCGGCGCGGTTTCTTTCGTTCTATTGATTGCATGTGGAAACGCGGCCAACCTGTTATTGGCAAGAGCCGCCAGCCGCGGGCATGAACTCGGAGTCCGAGCTACGCTGGGAGCGGGAAGAAATCGTGTGATCCGTCAGATTCTGACCGAGTCCCTTTTGCTTGGTCTTGCTGGTGGATTGGCAGGCGTCATCTCGGCGTATGTCTTTTTGCGCGCGCTTTTGCGGCTGGACCCGGGTAATATACCCCGGCTGAGTGAGGCTACTGTCGATTCACACGTCCTGGTCTTTACCGTCATCGTCGCCCTTTTCACGAGCGTCCTATTTGGAATCTGGCCCGCACTCTCCGCCTCTCAAGTCAATCTCGTAGAATTCTTGAAGTCCGGCGGAAACCGCGGGGCCGTGGGAACGCGCCACCGTCTGTGCAGCGGCTTGATCGTGGCGGAAGTTGCGCTGGCCGTCGTATTGTTGGCGGGTGCCGGGCTGTTATTGAGAAGCTACGCAAAGATCGCGTCCGTCAATCCCGGCTTCTCGCAGTCGACAGTGAGTATGAACATCCAACTCGATGCGCGCTATCGCACAGCGCAAAAGGGCAGCGCCTTTTTCCAGGATTTGCTCCACAGGCTGGCAGCCATTCCCGGCGTGAAAGAGGTTGGTTCTGTAGACGACCTTCCCCTTGGTAATCACGAGAACCTCACGATCTTTTGGGTAGACGGCTATGCAAATCAACAGGATCAGTTGGTCGAAATTCTCAGCGCCACGCCGCGCTATTTCGCGGCCATGGACACTCCTATTATCGAAGGCCGCACCTTTACCGATAATGACCTCTCGGGTGGCGCGCCTGTGGCAATCATCAATCGAGCCTTCGCAAAAAACTATTTTCCAGGGCGTGACCCAATTGGCCAACACCTTCGCACGCGTCAGTCTGATGCGCCATGGAAGACGATTGTCGGGGTGGTCGGAGACATGCGACATTCGAGCCTCGAAGAGACAGCGGCGCCGCAAGTCTTTGAGCCGTTCGGGCAAGTGGACGCCGCTTACATCACAATCAGCTCCGCGATTCCGGCCAAAGAGCTTGCTTCCACAGTGCGCTTAATCTTGCGCGCGATGGACCCCGACTTGGCCATCGCCAACATTCACACCATGGGGGAACTTGTGTCCCAGGCGAATGCTCGACGTCTATTTCAGACAACGCTGCTTACCGTCTTTGCCGCGATCGCGCTTATGTTGGCGTTAGTTGGGTTTTATGGCTTGCTGGCTTACTCGGTCAAACAGCGCACAGCTGAAATCGGCGTGCGCATCGCCCTCGGAGCACCGCGTGGACGCGTGTTAGGTATGATTCTCCGTCAAGGTCTCCAACTCACGATCATCGGTCTACTGTTGGGATTGGCCGGCGCACTGGGTTTGACTCGAGTGCTGGCCTCCTCACTCTATGGCGTTACCCCTCTTGATCCAATCACATTTGTTGGGGTGCCCGCGTTGTTGCTGCTTGTCACGATTGTAGGTTGCCTCATTCCCGCAGCCCGAGCTGCCTGCATGGATCCCATGAGTAGCCTCAGATACGAGACTTAGACATTAGCCGTTGATACGGGTGATCGATTGCAAACCGTAGAGGCTAATCGAACCTTGTCGTTTTTTCAGTTGTACTGGTTCCATGCCAGCCCTGAGCATCGCCAGGCCCTCCTTCCTTTTGTAGAGTTGTGAGCTATGCGCCGGAGAAAGTTGACTCCAGCGCATAGTTCAGTTAACCGCGTTTGCCTCAACTTCGAGGCTGCGGATGTAATCGACGACTGCCTCGCTCCAGCCATCGATGTGCGTCCACGCGCCATAGCCGACGCCGTTCCGCGCACTCGCTACGTTGACTACATAGCCGCGGCCATGCGGCGCGGGTACACGGTCGTGCGCCTGCTCGTCGGTAATGACAATGATTCGGTCGTATCCGTCGCGCAGCTTGCCGAGCGCGTGTCCCAGCTGCGTCCCGCCATGGGGCTGGCTGGCTACAATCGCATCCCGCAACGCAAAGCCGCGACGCGGCGGTACCAGCACCAGCTTGTCGGAAAAGCTGTAGACCTCGACTACCTCGCAGACTTCGCGAAGCAGCACAGCAAGTCCGCAGGCCGTGTCCATGCGCACCATCTCCGAACGGCGAGCCAGCGGAGCATCCATGCTGCCGGAAACATCGACCAGCAGCACAGTGCGGCCGGCAAGCTTTTCCCGCCCGGCGACCGCCTTGAGCATCACCTGCTCCAGCGCCTCCTCCCACTGCGGCGCATACCGCGCCGCAGCAAGAAAGCGGAAAGGCAGAACGCGCTCCGTCTTCATGGCAGACAGTGCGTTGACTACAGCCTCTTCCCGCACCCCGGCATCCTTCATGTTGCGAAGGTTGCGCAGCAGCGCGAGTGCGCCCAGCCTCTGCTCCGCGAGCAGCCGCTCCCAGTGTGCACGCTTGTCTCCACCTCCGGAAAGAGCCACTTCCCAGGTATCGGGAGTGAACAAATTTCCTTCGATCAGACGCCTCCACAACCCTGCCTGATCCGCGTCCTTTGGCTTCGCGTGGCAAAGGAACAGTACGTCGCGGAGGCGGACTACACCTGCACGGTCGTACTTGGCCAGGGCATACTCGTCGAACTTGGTGAACGCTGCAGCCAGGCCTTTCTTCACCTGGCCCGACAGCGGAGCACGGCCGTCCGCCCAGTAGATCGCCATGAACTCCGATAGTTCGTCGGCACGCTGGATAACCCGCGTGAGCGTCTGCGCGACCAGGCTGCGATGGCTGGCATGACGCGCCATCTCGCGTACCAGAAGCAGTGGTACGTGACGGAGCTTCATGCTCTCCCGAGCCTCGGTAGCCAGCGCCGCGACCTTCGCCGCATCGACTTTCGGGACCAGTTCACGAATGCGGCCTGCGATCTGCACCCCGTCCTCGTAGAACTCATCCTCCCAGAGCATGCAGGCAAGTACCGAACGTCGAAGAGCCTGCTCCGGCGTAATCGCCTTCGCGGGGCCGCCCTCGTGCGTCCGTACCGGCGCAAGATGACTCAACTTCAGGATGTTCAACTTTGCCATTCACTGCCTCCTTTCTTTAAACACCAACCGCCGGGGAACAAGCGACTACGGATGAGCTACATGAACTTGCGTCCACGGCGGGAATCGAACCCGCGACCTCCGATTTTTCAAGCGGCGCTCTACTGGCTGAGAAGTATCCGTTGTCTACGCCACCGGCGAAGTTCTGTTAGTTGTGTGCTGTTTCCACTTCTTCCTCTTTAACCAGCTCTAACTTAGCTCGAAAGCCAACCGGCTTCAGCGAGCTGGAGGGCTCGACATCGATGGCCAGCTTTTTCATCGCGTCGTAACTAGGACGATTGCGATCGAGGTAGCTCGTACATTCCTTTACCTTGAAAGGTACAGCGAAGTTCGGATTTACCTCGGTACAAATAACTACTAACTCCGACTCACGGAAGCCCGAGACAATGTGCGCCCAGGTACAGGTTGTGCACAACGAAGCCCATCCATTTGGAGTTGCACCCTTCATGTTGATCTTGCCCATGGCAAGCCTTGCTTTCTATCCGGGGTTACCGGAGGTAAATGGCCGGGGAACAAACGACGACAGAGCTTTGAGGTGCTCTACCGCTGAGCTACGCAGCATACGGCTGCGGCAGGACTCGAACCTGCGTCCACCCGCTCCCGAAGGCGAAGTATCTGTTGTCTACGCCACCGGCCAAAGTTAGCTCATAGCGCTTGCATGCATCACCGGGGAACTCTATCGCCACCGGTGAACTTGATTTCAGGTCAGGGAATAACCGCACGCGGCGTCAGGGGAATCGAACCCCGCTCATTACTGAGTTGCCAGATGTATCCGCGTACTCCGCCACTGACCGTAAATGCCAACATCCGGGGAATGAGCGTCTGCGATAGTTGCGATTAACAGTCGATGTAATCGACAGACTTCGCCACCGGATGCCAAGAACTGAATTGTGCGAAGGAATCGGTGCCGTATCCCGGCAGCCCAGTGGCCGGGTAGACTAGACGAATCGCAGCGATGCGCCTGGAGTCCAGAAGCCATTCTTCGCGCATAGATAGTCGAGCCGTATGACCAGCTTGACCTGCGCTTCGAATTGGATGAAGTGTTTCATCGTGTTGCCTCTGGGCTGTAAGAACTCTGAGAGAATGTCATACTTCTCTTCTAATTGCAATACACAATCACGAATTTTAGTTATCTTATCGCACGGGAGCGATACTAGCTTTGATCGAAGAGTTCTTTGATCTTGTTCATGTCAAAGACAATGCCGCGTGACGGCTCGGAGAAGCTTTCCCTTCGCGTGAGTTGGCCTTCCTCGTACCGGGAGTAGCTTCCATCCCCAGGGTCGATTACCCAAATTTGCGGAATGCCCATCGTCCTGTAGTCTTCAAGCTTCCGCTTGAACCGGCGGACGGTATCTTCGGGTGAAAGAACTTCAAAGACGGCAATCGGGGCGTGGGTGACGATCTGTTCAATGGGCCGGCCGCGATCAAGCACCGTCACATCGGGCACGCGAAATCGCGTCTGCGCCACGCGGACACGCTGTTCCGGCACGACACGTGTGTTCCATTCCTTCGCGTGCTGCCAGAACCACAACTGGATCGCCTGCTGCCATGCATTGTGATCGAACTCCCCCATCGGACGCGCCTCTATCTCCCCATCGACATACTCCGCGTCCGGTTCATATTCCGAGGAGCGCAGGTACACCTCAAGCGGAACATTCATACTGATTGCGTCTTTGAGGATGTGCTTCATCCACCCCATTGTAACGTCCCGTCCGGGCACACCGCGCTGCGGTTAAGACAGCAGCAGTTCGATGTCTTCGGGGCGCAGGTCGCGGATAAGACTGTTTTCCGCTCCAATGATAGCGTCGGCGAGATTGCGCTTGGTCTCCTGGAGTTGCATCACTTTTTCCTCAACTGTGTCGCGGGCGATGAGCCGGTAGGCAAAAACCTGGCGCGCCTGCCCGATCCGGTGGGTCCGGTCGACTGCCTGGGCTTCGACAGCCGGGTTCCACCAGGGATCGAGGATAAACACATAGTCGGCGGCAGTAAGGTTCAGACCCACGCCACCGGCCTTCAGGCTGATGAGGAAGAGTCGGCACTCGGGATCCTTCTGGAAGCGCTCGACCCGTGCCTCGCGGTCGCCGGTCTTGCCATCGAGATACTCGTACTCGATGTTGTCGGCTTCAAGGCTGGCGCGAAGTATTGCCAGCAGGCTGGTGAATTGCGAAAAGACCAGCGCCTTATGGCCTTCGTCGAGCACCGCGCGCAGTTGCTCGATCAGAACGTCAAGCTTGGCGCTTGGATCCTGGGCCAGTTTGCGGTCGATCAGCCCAGGATGGCAGGCCGCCTGCCGCAGGCGCAGCAGGGCCTCAAGCACCTGTATCTTCGACTTCGCGATGCCGTCCGCGCCGATCTTGCGCAGGAGCGACGCGCGGTAGTGGTCGCGCAGTTCGTTGTATAGCGTGCGCTGCCGCGATTCCATCTCGCAATAGATCGTCTGTTCGATTTTGGCTGGCAGCTCGGTGGCAACCTGCTCCTTGGTGCGGCGCAAGAGGAACGGGCGCAGCGCACGAGCGAGCAGTTCGCGAGCGGCGTCGCTGGGGTTCCGCATCGCCCCGCCGCTAAGCTGAAAGACCGCAGACCCGCCCAGCATGCCGGGGTTGAGAAACTCCAGCAGCGACCAAAGCTCGCCCAGATGGTTTTCGACCGGCGTGCCGCTCAGTGCCAGACGATGGTTGCCGCGCAGCAGACGGACTGCCTTGGCCGATTCGGTCCTTGCGTTCTTGACCGCCTGCGCCTCATCGAGAATTACGTAATCGAAAACCTGGTCCTTGAAGCGGACGGCGTCCCGGCGCAGGGTTCCGTAGGTGGTAAGGATGAGGTCGCAGCTGGTGAGGTCGTCCTTGCTACGGCCACTGCCGGTGTAATCGAGCACGCGAATCTGAGGAGTGAAGCGCTGCACCTCCTGCTTCCAATTGAATATCAGCGATTTGGGAACCACCGCCAGCGAGGGAGCGTCGATCTCCCCTTTTGCCCGCAGCTCGCGGCGGGTCTCCAGCAGCGCCAGCACCTGTGCGGTCTTGCCCACCCCCATATCGTCAGCCAGGCACCCGCCAAAGGAGAATTGGCGCAGGAAGTGCATCCAGCCGAGGCCTTCGCGCTGATACTCCCGCAGACTGCCCTGGAACCCGGCCGGTTGTGCGGCGGGGCTTATCGACTGAAATCGTGCAAGCTCCTTGCGCACATGTCTGAAGGCCTCATCGCAATCCACGCTGGGCTGGGTGGCGAGCAGGGCGTCGAGAACGCCAGCCTGGCTGGGGCGGAAGCGAATGTGATCGCCCTCCACCTCACCCATGGCGGCCACATGGCCGAAGCGGTCCAGCCATTCCTCCGGCAGCAGACCATAGGAGCCGTCGCCGAGCGTGACCATAGTCTCGCCGCGTTTGAGGGCCGCGAGCAACTGCGGCAACTGCGCCGTCGTGGATCCATACACCACGGCGCCATGAAGCTCGAACCAGTCAACACTGCTCGAAACTGAGGCGCTGGTTTGGCCGGGCTGGCGAAACACCTTTCCTTCAGCCACCACGTGCCAACCCGACTCGGCAAGCGCGCGCACCACGCTTGGCAGCTTGCTGGGAGTCAGCTTCCATGCCGGGTCTTTGCCCCAGTCTGCATCGGCCAGGCGCAGGCCAAGCTCGGACAACTGCGCCGATGCGGCTCTTTCGACGGCAACATTGCGGCGAATGAAACGTCGCGTCGAAGCCTCATAGATGCCTCCCGCCAAGGCGTGTTCCGGCATCGGACGACCCTCATACTCGAAGGACAACTCTGCCCTCATGCCATCTTTCTTGTAACTGAACTCGGGCTGGGAGATCTTGAGGCACGTGCGCGGAGAGAGAGTCACCTCTTCATATTGCAATTGCTCGGGCAGGTCGAGAATCGGCAGGGCGGGCGAACACAACAGGCTGCTGAAAAATTCCTCTCGCTGCTCCTCCGAGATCACCATAGGCTTGCTGTTGCGAAGATCAGCGATCCAGGGAAAAGTTTCGTCTTCAGCCAGCGGCGCCACCCACTCACGCGTAAATAGAAAACCGCCGGGAGTTGCCAGCAACGGTTCGTTGATAGCCATTCGTTGCTCGCCGCGGCGAAAGCCTCCCGTCAAGTGCCATCCTTCCATCTCGCTGCCGCGTATTTGCAGAACGAATCTCCAGGGCTCGCCATCATCCCACCGCAGTGGGGACTTGTCGGTCTCGCCTTTCTCATAGGGGAGGAAGAGCCGTCCCGTGCGGACTGCTCTGGGGAGTATCGTCTGCGCCGTTACAGATGCCAGGGAAAAGGTCGTGGGGCCGCGATCGTAGGAGTCCAGATAACCAAACGAGGAATACCTATCTCCGCCCAGTAGCATGGTCAGAAGTTCGCGGTCTTCCGCCAGAGGCAGGGCGGCAATGCGGGAACGATGGATCGGATATGGCCGGGGAATGGTTGTTCCCCTACCGTCCTTTTTTCGCTCCCGGGTTGCTATCGTGAGCGCGACATTGCCCGCCGCCTGACTCGCGGCGACGTCCAGGAGGTAGATGATCTCCTTTTCCGCAGGCCAGGGCGATACTTCCTTCCGATAGGAAGCCGCGACCTTTGCAATCCGGCTCAACTGCGTTTTCCAGGCAGGCGGTGGCGGCAATGGTGGTGGCTTGATCGCCGGGGCCGCCTGGTGCGCTCGAATGATTCTGATCGGGGCTGGAAAAAGGCCAGAACTCGCCTGGTCAATGCTCTCGTCTCGATTGAGAGTCGTGCCGTTCGCCGGAGTTGCATCGGCGAGATGGCCCTGCTCATCTGCCGCCAGAATTGCGGCCCAAAGATGCTTGCAGTTCTGGCCCTGGTCGAGGAAATAAGGGCAACCGCACGAGATCGCAAGCTTGCTCCCCGACAACTTCAGCAGGACCTCGTAGGGCTCCGATCCCTGCACCAGCGCGCTAAGTTCAGCCGACGAGCCAGTGCGAATCTTTACCCGGTGCAGCCGAAAATACTCATCGCCTCGGTTTCGAGAGGAGGTGCTGAACTCTTTGGCCAAAATCGAGGCAAGCTGCAACCGGGCGATGCTTTGAATGGTCACTTGCTCATTCTAGTAAAGCTTCAACAAGCAGTGACGAGGATGTTCTCTGCATAACTCTGTGGAAGGAGGCGTATGGCTGGCTCTACGGTATAAGCACATCCAGCACATCCCGCGGCTCGGGACGAACGCGGAAATCGGCATGTGCGTCGGCGAACAGCACTGTGCCGTCACGCCCCAGGATGTACGTCGCCGGCAGTGGAAGGCGCCAGCTCGCATCTCCGTTTACCAGGGGAATGTTGACCAGAATGCTGCGGTAATACCGCTGCTGCGAAGGCGCGACTGCGTAGGCCAAGCCGAACTGCGCCGCCACCTGGCAGCCGGCATCCGTGAGAACCGGGAAGCCCAGCCCATGCTGCACCGCGGTAAAGTCGTTCTGGCGCACGGTCTGGGGGGAAATTCCGATAAGCAGCGCGCCGCGCTTGCGCACCGCTCCGTACAGGTCCCGCCAGGTTTCAAGCTCGGTGACGCAGTAAGGGCACCAGCGTCCACGAAAAAAATTGATCACCAACGGTCCAAGCGCCAGCAGATCGGCGCTCCGCACAATACGGCCTCCGGCCTCCGGCAGCGCAAATTCCGGAGCCTTGGACCCAACCGGCAGGATCCTATCCTCCACCCCGGCCGCGTAAAGCTCGGCCACCGCCCGCTCGCTGATCTCCAGCCGCTCCGGTTGGACAAGATTCCGCGTGTTGGCCGTGATCTGGTCGAGTTGGTCTTGCAGTTTAGACATAGTGCGCCTGTAAAGAATTCTAGTGATGACTTAGGTCTCGTTGGACGCGGCTGGATACGGTTTCGTTTCAAGAATTACAGCAATAGCAAAATCACTTCCCGGGCCATCCCACTGGGTGCAGCATACCCCCCGATTGCCTGTGGAGCTTGTCGGTTCCGCGTCCTGCATGAGCCTTTGCTTACAGAAGCTGCGGAAAACTCGGTTTTGTATCAGGGCACGACTTTGGTCGTGCCGTAAAAATGTTGACCGGACAGCAACGAAAACCCGCGCAATCGGAACCTAATTGTCAGGTGGGCTAATGCGGTGTCGATCAATACCAGACAGGCGGACCCCAAACCTGGTAACCAAAAGTAACTTAATTCGCTTAGTTCGCTTTTTTCGCACTTTTTACCAACCACCGCCTGGGGGGTTGGCAAAGCAACAATGCAGCTTGCTAGCGTCCCATACCGCGCATGCCGCCCAGCGCTCCCATCATCCGTCGCTGCATGCCGCCGCCCTTGCCGGCGCTTTTGAACATCTTACGCATCTGAGCATATTGACGCAGCAGCTGATTCACTTCCTGCACCGTCGTCCCCGAGCCGCGCGCGATCCGTTTCCGGCGGCTCCCCGAAATAATCTCGTGCTTGTCGCGTTCCTGCTTGGTCATCGAGTTGATGATGGCCTCAATGCGCGTGAATTGACTTTCATCCACTTGCCCGGCCATCTGCTGGATGCCCTGAAACGGGCCGACCGAGGGCAGCATCTTGAGAATGCTCTGCATGGAACCCAGCTTGCGGATCTGGCGCAGCTGATCGCGGAAGTCTTCCAGCGAAAAGCCGTCGCCGGAGAGCGCCTTGCGCGCAAACTCCTCCTGCTTCTTCTTGTCCAGGGTCTCTTCCGCCCGCTCGATGAGCGTCATCATGTCGCCCATGCCCAGAATCCGGCTCACGATCCGATCCGGATGGAAGGGCTCAAAGGCGTCCGATTTTTCGCCCGTGCCGATAAACTTGACCGGCTGGCCAGTGACATGGCGAATCGAAAGCGCCGCACCGCCGCGGGCATCGCCGTCCATTTTGGTCAGCACCGTGCCGGTCAACGCCAGCTGCTTATGAAATTCTCCCGCGGAATGGACCGCGTCCTGGCCCGTCATCGCGTCGGCCACAAACAGGATCTCCTGCGGGCTGAGCAGCGCCTTGAGGCCCCGCATCTCCTGCATCAGCTCCTCGTCCAGCGCCAAACGGCCAGCGGTATCCACGATGAGCGTGTCGCAACCCGTATTGACGGCCTCCCGGCGCGCCTCCTTGGCCAGCCGCTCCACCAGCGCATACCCGGGCGCCTCACCTTTGGTGTCGCCCTCGTACAGGTTGACCTTGATGGCGTTGGCCACAATCCGCAGCTGCTCCCGGGCCGCCGGACGGTAGACGTCGACCGAGACCAGCAACGGCCGATGGCCGCCCTTGCGCAGCCACGCGGCCAGTTTGCCCGAGGTGGTGGTCTTGCCCGAGCCCTGCAGGCCGGCCATCAGGATCACCGTAGGCGGCCGGGAAGCGAAGTTGAACCGCGCCGTGTCCTTACCCAGCAGAGCGATCAGCTCGTCGCGGACGATCTTGATGACCTGCTCGGTGGGCGAAAGAGCCGTCATCACCTGCTGGCCTAAAGCCTTCTCCCGGATGTGGTCGATAAGCTCCTTGACCACGTTCAGGTTAACGTCGGCTTCGAGCAGGGCAACGCGGATCTCCCGCAGGGCGTCCCCGATATTCTCTTCGGTGACGGTGCCCTGACCACGGAGATTCTTGAAGGCCCGCTGCAGCTTGTCGGAAAGGTTTTCGAACATGGCGGTACCTTCAAGTTTAACCGACGAAGGCTAATGGCGCCTTATTCCTGGGATGACTTGGAGGGCTCGCTGAGATTGGAACATCGATCCCCAGCGCCGTGGCGAGGGAAATCTGCTGGCATGACTTTGTCCTGGTTTTTCCGCAGTTTGTTGTTTGGGTGCACGATGAGGTCCAGAGGTTGCAGCTGCGACTACCAGATATAAGGAACCAGCGCCTTTCACTTCCATCCGATAGCGAGTGTACTGGTCGCCGAACTGCTGCACCATGAATGCCTCTTCGGTGATCGACTTGAGCTTCCAGGCGATCAACGCCAGTATTACGCCCAGAAAGCAGCGCAGCTCGCCAAGTACAATCGCCGTCCCCAACAAGGCCACAAGCAGGCCCGTATAGATGGGGTGGCGGACAATCCTGTAGGGCCCGGAGCGCACCAGGGTGTGGTCCTGCTTGAGGGTGACGTTGGAGCTCCAATTGCCGCCCAGAAAAACCCGCGCCCAGGCGGCGAACAGCATGCCGGCCAGCAACAGGCTGTAGCCGGTCGTGGTGGCCGCCATACCCACCGGGACCAGCTGTCGATTCAGCAGATCCCAACCCAGGTCGGGATTAGCGAACAGAACGTAGGCTGCCACCAGCAAGGCCAGCTGCAGGATGCGCGAGCCGGTGGTCTGTCTTTGGATAGTCCGTTTACCGAAGATTGCCGGCAGCACCCAGAACACGCCGAAGACCGTCCAGATCACAGCCAGGGGATTATTTCGAAAAAACGACAACGCGCACCTCGTGTTTTCTATCGCGACATTGTACGTTCCAGGAGACACCTTTGGTTCGGGACTTGGACTGAGCCGCCGCCCCACCGTACAGCATCCAAAATGACGTTCGAGGAACCACTTTGGCCGCAATTGAAGAGAAGCAGAATGGCGGGTCGGGTATATCCCATGCCTGGCGCGCCTTAAAGCACCGCAACTTCAGGCTGTTTTTCAGCGGCCAAAGCGTCTCGCTCATCGGCACCTGGATGACGCGGGTCGCCACCAGCTGGCTGGTTTACCGGCTTACCGGCTCCGCCCTGCTGTTGGGCCTGGTGGGCTTCGTGGGCCAAATCCCTACCTTCCTGCTGGCGCCCTTTGCCGGCGTATGGGTCGACCGGCTGGATCGCAGAAACGTGCTGCTCTGGACCCAGGCGCTGGCCGCCGCGCAGTCCCTGCTGCTGGCCGGGTTGACGCTCTCCAAACGAGTGACCATTGGGGAGATCCTGGTCCTGAGCGCCTTTCAAGGTCTGATCAACGCATTTGACATGCCCGGCCGGCAGGCCTTCATGGTGCAAATGGTGGAGGACCGGCGGGACCTAGGCAATGCCATTGCCATCAATTCCTCCATGGTCAACATGGCGCGGCTGGTGGGTCCGTCGCTGGCAGGCTTGGTCATTGCCGCTCGCGGTGAGGGTGATTGCTTCCTCATCGATGGCTTGAGCTACTTTGCCGTGATCGCATCGTTGATCATGATGCGCGTCAAGCCGCTCCCCGCGCAGGGGCGCCGCTTCTTCCATGGCGACGCAACTCAAGGAAGGCTGGGCGTACGTGTCCGGCTTCGCACCCGTGCGCACCATCCTGCTTTTGTTTGCGTTGACCAGCCTGATGGGCATGCCGTTCATCGTGTTGATGCCGATTTTCGCCGCCCAGGTGCTGCACGGTGGTCCCCACACCCTGGGCCTACTGATGGGCGCCTCGGGTGTGGGCGCCCTGGTCTCGGCGCTTTCGTTGGCTATCCGTAAGACGGTGCTGGGGTTGGGGCGGATGATCCCTATTGCCGCCGCCTCTTTTGGCGCCGGCTTGATTCTCTTCGGGTTCTCGCGGGTCTTGTGGTTCTCCGTGCTGATGATGCTGTTCACCGGGTTCGGCATGATGCAGGGCATGGCGGCCAGCAACACCATTATCCAGACCGTGGTCCCCGAGGACCGGCGCGGCCGAGTGATGAGCTACTACACCATGGCCTTCGTCGGTATGGCGCCTTTTGGCAGCCTCCTGGCCGGCGGCTTGGCGCATAAACTGGGCGCCCCGCACACCGTAATCATTACCGGGAGTGTGGTGATTCTGGGAGCGATATGGTTTGCCACCCGCTTACCCTCGATCCGTGAGCAAATCCGGCCGATCTATCAGGCCATGGGCATCCTCCCGCCCTCCCTCGAGCCCGTGGTCGAGAATGCCGCGGGATAACACGCCGAGAGCGCGACTTCGGGTCCACCCAGGGGTCTGAACGCCTAGACTGATGTTTGCGGAGTTGCTCGACCATGGCTTCTTCTTCAGGTTTTAAAGCAGTTTCGCAATTACTGTGGATCTGAAAAAGACCGCGAGGTGTGGTTTTCCTTGGGAGAAAACCACGAAAAGGCCTGTCGCTCCGGTCTACACCCATTGCGAAACTGCTCTAGCGCCGGCCCTTTTACCCGTTTGCTGGCAGGCTGCCTCATTCTCTCCCTGGTGCAGGATCCGGCAATGTTGTTGGCGGCGCCCAGCCCTGGCTGGCATAGCAAGCGCGCTCCCGCGGTGCGGCCCCTGACGGAAGAAGAAAAGGCAGAGCAGGCGCTGAATCGGCTCACCTTCGGTCCCCGGCCGGGCGATTTGGAACGTGTGCAGGCGATCGGCGTCAAAAAGTGGATCGAGATGCAGCTCAACCCGGAGCAGATCGACGACAGCCTGCTTGAGGCCCGGCTGCAGAGCTTTCCCGCGATGCACCTCAGCCAGCAGGATCTGATTCAGGCTTTTCCGTCAGCGGCTGTGATCCGTGCCACAGCGGATGGAAAGGTGCCCCTGCCCTCGGATCGGGTGGAACGCGCTATCTATCAGAACCAGGTCTCCGCCTATGAAGAAAAGCGGCAGAAGCAGGCTCAGGAAGCAGCAGCACAACAGCCGGCTGCTGAGCCCAACGCCGCAGCCGCGCCGGCCGTCCCGGCGCAGAACGCCCAGGACATGGCGAAGGCCAACGAAAGCGTAATGGCCGACGCGATGGCGCTTGAGGATGTGGCCAGTTCCCCCTCCATCACCGTCCACGAGCAGAAGCTGTATGCGGACCTGGCCTCGACCCAGATCGTAAATCTGTCCCCCGATCAGCGACTGGAAAAACTGGTGAGTATGAAGCCGGGCCAGCTGCGCGGATTCATGAAGGGCCTGACCCCGGAAGAAAGATCCCAGCTGACCGCCGGCATGACTGCGCAGCAAAAAGAAACCGTGGTTGCGCTTTTAAACCCTACTCTGCTGGTGGCCGGCGAACTGTTGCAAACGCGGCTGCTCACCGATGTTTACAGCCAACGGCAACTGCAGGCGGTGATGACGGACTTCTGGTTGAACCACTTCAACGTCTACCTGAAGAAGGGGCCGCTCTCCCCTGGTACCTGGTGGACTACCAGCAAAACGTGATTGCGCCGCGTGCAATGGGTAAGTTTGAAGACCTGCTGGTGGCGACGGCAAAAAGTCCGGCGATGCTCTTTTATCTCGACAACCATACCAGCATCGGACCCCATTCGATGGCCGCTATGCGCGCCCAAGCCAACCCGGCAGCCAAGAATCGCGACCCAGGGTTGAACGAAAACTACGCCCGCGAACTGATGGAGCTCCACACCCTTGGCGTAGATGGCGGGTATACCCAGAAGGACGTTACCGAAGTGGCAAAGGTCTTCACCGGTTGGACGATTGAAGAGCCACGCAAAGGGGCCGGGTTCACCTTCAATGAGCGGCGCCACGAGCCAGGACCGAAAGTTGTGATGGGGCAAACCATTCAGGAGAGCGGCGAGCAGGAGGGTCTCTCGGTGCTGCACCGTCTGGCGACTAGTCCGGCGACGGCGCACCATCTGTCACAGCAGCTGGCAGAGCGTTTTGTGAGCGACACCCCGCCGCCCGCGCTGGTTGACCGCATGGCGAAGACCTATTTGAAATCCGACGGCGACATACGCCAGGTATTGCGGACGATGTTTAACTCCCCCGAGTTCTGGTCCCGTGAGGCGTATCGGGCCAAGGTAAAAACTCCGGAAGAGTTTGTCCTTTCGGCGGTCCGGGCAACCGGTGGCGAAGTAAATCGGCCGGCCATCGTATTGAACGCCATGGGCCAATTGGGAATGCCTTTCTTCGGCTGTCAGACGCCGAATGGTTACTCCTGGGCGGCAGGGCCGTGGGTAAACTCCGGTGACCTGCTGACCCGCATCAATATTGCCTTGGCTCTCGCCAGCCACAAGCTGGGCACGGCCACAGATCTGGATGCCCTGATGAAGATCAAGGCGCCGGATGCCGCGACTGTCACCCAGAAGGAAGCCAAATTGGAAGCGCTGTTTTTGGATGGGCAGTTGAATCCGCAATCCCGGCAAACGGTCTTGCAGCAGGCAGACGAACTAGCTGCGCAGGGACCGCTTGTCCTCCCCGTGTCGGACCCTTCCAGGCCTGGCGCCAAGCAGGCGGGAACGATGCCCGTCCGCGCGGCGTTCGTACAGGTGATGGATCTGGCAACACCGATACCAGCGCCCACAGACAAACAAGCCGCGCTGGTGGCTGGGCTCTTGCTGGGCTCACCGGATTTCCAGAAGCGCTAAGCAACGAAAGAGGCCCAGGACAGTAGTCCTGGGTAAACATAAGCCATTCGATCAGCCCCGAAGGGACGGCTGAACATGGGGGCTAAAATTTTCAGCCGTCCTTGGCGGGACTAGCCCAGAATCGTGGCGGTTACCCAGGACTATCGTCCTGGGCTATTTTCAGCCGTCCCTTCGGGACTCAGTGCAGAGCTCTCACGCGGATTCTTTAAGCCCCTGTTAACTTGTGCTTGGGTCAGAGAAAACCGCAGGGGCTAAAGCCCAGATCTGTGAGACCTTTATGGCCCGACTAAAGTCGTGCCCTGATACAAAGCAAACCGCGTAGTGGAGAGATCTGCGGTTTCGTCTTACTGAGGCGAGTTGTTGGTGGGTGCAGTAGGGCTCACCGGGCTTGCCGGCGATCCGCCGAAGCCAGAGCCATTCGTCGATCCAAAACCTGAGCCATTGCTAGAGCCAGGGCCGTTGCTGGAACCAAAACCGGACCCATTGCTGGAGCCGAACCCGGATCCATTGCTGGAGCCGAACCCGGATCCGTTGCTAGAGCCAAACCCAGACCCATGTACTGGACCCAAACCCAGACCCGGTACTGGAACCAAAACCGGACCCAGTGTTAGACCCAAAACCAGTCCCGGTGCTGCCGTTTACCCCCGTGCCGTTCGTGGTGGGGGTGACGCCGGTGCTGGCCACCGCACCAACATTGTTCTGACTGGGATCGAAGACAAACTCCCACTGGTTATAGTGGGTCTGCTTCCTATAAACCTTGATCGACGTGTTCTTGCTAAGCAAGCCAACCCCTACGATCGGTGCCCCACCGACACTTACCCCGGGTGAGCCGAAGGCGCCGCTGCTTCCAGTCGTTTGAGTTCCCCCAATCGCGGTGGACGTTCCGTTAGATCCAGTCGTTGTCGTTCCCCCAAAGCCGCCCGCGCCACTGGTCGTCGTTCCGCCGATTCCGGTGGACGAACCGAAACCACTTCCGGAACTGGAGTCGGTACCGCCGATAGCCGACGTGGACGAGCCACTGAAGGCCGACCCGGAGTTCCCGCCGAAAGGCGAAGTAGAGGACCCGGAGCCAAACGACGAACCACTGTTACCAAATCCAGCTCCCGAAGAGCTCCCCGGTGAAGACGCTGAAGACCCAAAGGGTGAAGACCCTGAAGACCCAAAGGGTGAAGACCCTGAAGACCCAAAGGGTGAAGAGGAAGAAGATGATCCAAACCCACTGGTAGAGGCGACTCCAGTGCCGGTGGTGGCTCCGGTAGGGGTGATGCCGCCGGTCTGCTGCACAGTTTGGCCGAACAGACCCTGTGCGGGTACCTTGGCCTCGCCATAGTGAATGATGCGCCAGTCGTCTTTCCCGGTCATCGGATCCAGATAACGCTTGCGCAGGAAGCGCTGATTGTCGCTCTTCACCAGCTGGTCAATGCTATTGGGATAGCGGCCGTATTTGTTGTAATAGATCTGGATTGCCCGGGCATATTGCTTGCCGCGATGGATGGTCTCTTCTTCCTTATCCCGGCGGATGGAATCCGCCACCTTGGGCGCCGCGATTGCCAGCGCGATCATTATCAGCAGGATCATGAACAGAACACCGAGCAACAGAAAGCCCTCTTCCTGCTGAAACCTGTATCGCGGCGAATTGGATTTTGCGCTCATTGGCGAAGTGGTAGTGTCTGCGTGTTGTGGTACGGAATGTCTTCTACTTGGACGGATGCCGAGTTGATTTTGACCACCCGATACCGCCGGTCGACCACATCGCCCTCGGAAGCGATGAAGATGTCATCTCCATGCAGCAGAAAGACCTGTTTTTGCCCGGTTCTCTCTGCCGCATAGCCATAGAACCCCAGGTTGATGGGCGGCGGCGGAGGAGGCGGTGGAGGTCCGGTATCGACCTTTGCATTGCGGATAGCGGCGATCGGCTTCGGTATCTCCGGCGGAGCAGAGAATTGGGAGAAGATGTTGCGCCCATGGCCGGTGTACTCGAGAGACTCGGCCTGGCGCATGATCTCCGGGTGCAGCGTTGGGTCAAGCGAGGCTAACCCCCCGACCTTTGAAGCCTGATGAGCATACGCCGGCGCAGTCGTGTTCTCCTGCGGCGTTTCGCCGGTAGTAGGAGCGGGGCGAGCCACGGTCACCACCGGGGGCGGAGCCGTTGGCGCGGCGGGAGAAGGACCGAACGTCTGCCACAGAAAGTGCACCAGCAGGATGAGCATGACCGCGCCGAGGCCGGCTGCCAGGTACACCTTCTTCTTATCTTCGGTACCGACTTTGATAGCCATCAGCGGTTCTCCTCCCCAGCCGGCGCTTCCTCTCCCTCGGCAAGCGGCGTGAGCTGGTTCAAGTCCGCAGCATGGAGATAGGTAATGAGGCGCAAACGCAGATTCACCAGGCCGCCCTGTTGCCCGGTCAGAGTGAGCCCGTTAATCAGGAAAAAGGACTTACTGCGCTCCAGCCCGTTGATAAAGTGCATGAGCGGCGCGTACTCCCCGCTGAGGCTGGCATCCATGCGCAGCTCGGCCAGCCCTGCAAGCGCGGGGGTAGGGGTATAAGCGAGGTTGGTCAGGCGAACCGAATTCTTCGTAGCCAGGTCATTGATCGTTGCCGAGATGGTGGAGTACGCGTTGGGAAAGCGCGCGGCGTAGAACGCATCCGCCTGGGTCCGGGAAAGCGCTACCTTCTGCGGCAATCCCCGCAACGGACTCATTTCAATCTGCAGCGCGCGATAGGCAGTCTGCTTCTGCTGCAGCTGGTCGGCGCCGGAGGCGCGCAAAGTGCTCCAGGCCAGAAACAGCCGCACCCCGAGAACCAGGTTGAGAATCAACAACAGCGCAACCCCGGCGAAGTGCAGGTTGAGTAAGCTGAACAGGTTGTTGCCGAGCCGCTTCATCGTGCGGGCGCCTTTCTGATAGCCCGGGGCTTGCGGGTCGTCTTGGGTGCAAGTTTAGGCGCCTTGGCTGTGGCCGGTTTCTCCACTGTCTCGGGCAACGGATTGTACTCCGCGAGCAAGTCAAAGTTGACGTTGGAGGTGGCGCTCAGCTGTTCGATGGGCCGGCCATTCTGGTTGCTCTCCGCTGTCTCCCGGGCCAGGCGCGGCGAGAGAAAACGGTGGGAGTGTTCCAGATTGCGCACCAGGTCGACAGCCCGTTCATGGGGGCCGCTGACGCGCAGACGGATGGTCACCTTCCCATCGCGGGAGACGACCGGGTCGATGTTCAGCACCTGCACCCCGCTAGGCAGCACGTTTTCCAGGTCCATCATGACCGCGGTCCAGGAGAAGGCTTTACGCGCAAACACCTGGTTAAGAAACTGGGATTGTGACAATACCGAGGCATTTTGCGGTTCGCGCATCTGCACCTGAAACGCCGAGCGCTGAGATTCGAGGGCATGAATCTTCTGCTCCACCGCGTCCAGCCGCGCCTGGGCCTCGGCCGCCTTCCGCTTTTCCGTGGCCAGCAGAAGCCAGAGCGGCACGGCGATGACCGCGAGCAGGATGATCAGGATCCTCAGCCGAAGATAGAGCGGCCCCAGTTCAACAAACGGACGGGAAGCGAGATTGAGTTGGACGCGCATCTAGTTAGCCAGCGCTCCCACCACTCCGGCAAGGATGCCGCCAGGCATAGCCTTGCTTATGTAGGGCGTAGGAACCAGTTCCCGCACCGGGATTCGGTCATCACCCAGCAGCTGGATAAGCTCTTCGGGTTCGCCAAACCCGCAGCATAGCAACTGCCGTGGTGGCGAATTCAGCGTATCCTCAAAATAAGCCATGGCGACCGTGACCGATTGCTGCAGTTCTTCGGCGGAATGAAGGGAGTTTTCCTGCGGCGACCAATCCTTTTCCGTAAGCTCCAGCGTGCGGTGAAGCAGCAATTCGTTCTGCCGCGTAATGGCGGTGGTGACGGAGCTGCCGTTGCGATTGATCACCAGCGCCGGCTCTTCCGAGCTGACCGCCGCCAGCGCGGCGATGGTGCTGGGTAATACCACACCCGGCTCGTAGCCGGCTTCGCGCACCGCGCTCTCATACTCTGCCAGCACGGCGGCTGGGGAAACGGCGACAATCACCCGCACCAGCCCCGATTTGCCGGGCATGATCTGGTAGCTGACAGCCGCATCTTCCACTTCAAACGGGACCAGTTTGCGCAAGCGAAAGCGAATAATGGGCAGGGCTTCGACGGCCTTCGCAGGCAACAGGTCGAAATCCAGCAGCAGCACCCGGACAGCGGCGTCCGGGACCACGACGGTGATCTGGCTCTCTTTGACGCTGATTTCGTCCAGGGCTTGGCGCAATGCCGCGGCCACCGCCGCGCGGTCACTGAAGTTGGGTGTTTGCAGGCCCGCGGAAAGCACGCCGGGACGCAGGGGAGCGAAGGAGGAGACAATTTCCTGTTCTGCCTCGCCCGGCCGGGCCGCAACCACCCCTGCGCCGGTGATCTCGCAGGCCAGGCGAGGACGCAGCGCGTTGGATTCAGACGGGAAGATGCGGTTGGCGATGTTTGCGAGCATGTTTCTAGCGGAAGGCCTCGATAAAGGTGACCTTGTTGATTTCCTTAAGTGTGGTCAATCCCCGGCTGGCGCGATCGACCGCCGACTCGCGAAGAAACTGCATACCTTGCTGCTGTGCCAGTCGACGCACTTCGGAGGAAGGCTTCTTCTCCAGAATGATTTCCCGGATGGGATCGTTCAACTCCAGCAGCTCGTGAATAGCCGTTCGACCGCGATAGCCGGTCCCGCCGCACTCGATGCAGCCGGCGCCCTCACGAAAGTCGAAGCTGCGCCACAGCTCCGGGTCCAGTCCGCTGTTGCGCAAAAATTCATCATCGTAGCGCACCGGGTGGGTGCAGTGTTCGCAGATGGTGCGCACCAGGCGCTGGGCGAGGATGCAGTTGAGCGCCGAGACAAAGTTGTACGCTTCCACACCCATGTTGAGAAAGCGGCCCAGCACATCGACGACGTTATTGGCGTGCACGGTGGTGAACACCAGGTGGCCGGTAAGCGCGGAGTTGATGGCGATCTGCGCCGTCTCCTGGTCGCGGATCTCACCCACCAGGATTTTGTCGGGATCGTGGCGCAGGATGGAGCGCAATCCGCGGGCGAAGGTGAGGCCTTTCTTTTCGTTGACCGGAATCTGGGTGATACCGCGGATCTGGTATTCGACCGGGTCTTCGATGGTAATGATTTTGTCCTCGTCGCTCTTGATCTCATTGAGCGCGGCATAGAGGGTGGTGGTCTTGCCTGATCCGGTGGGCCCGGTTACCAGCACCATACCGTAGGGTTCGCGGATGTAGCGGCGGAACCGGCGCAGATCGTCCTCGTGGAACCCGACCACGTCGAGGGTGAGTTTGCGGAACTTCTCGCTCATCGACTCCTTATCGAGCACGCGGAGCACGGCGTTTTCGCCGTGCACGGTGGGCATGATGGAGACGCGGAAATCGATCAGCCGCCCTTTGTAGCGGACACGGAAGCGGCCGTCCTGGGGTACGCGGCGTTCGGCGATGTCCAGTTCGCTCATGACCTTGATGCGGGAGAGGATGGTCGAGTGGTGCTCCCGGGCGATAGGGGCCATGGCCGCCTGCAGTACGCCGTCGATGCGGTACTTGACCACCAGCGAGTCGTCGTAGGTTTCGATGTGAATGTCCGAGGCGCGGCGTTCGAGGGCGGTGAAGATGGTGGTATCGACCAGCCGGATGATGGGGCTGATGTCCTCTTCGGAAGTGAGCTTCTCGATGGAGATGTTCTCATCAGGATTGTCTTCGGTCGAGACAACATCGAAAGTAAGTCCCTCCGAAGCCTCGTCCAACACTCGCTGCGACTGCTCCGTCTTCTTGAGCAGGTCGGTGATCTGGGAGAGGGTAGCCACCCGGGTGATGATCCGTTGTCCCAGCAGTCCGCTGATCTCGTCCAGCACCATGAGGCGGCTGGGATCGCTAACGGCGATGATCAGGCGGTCTTCCAGCTGCTCCAGGGGAACGAAGTTGTAACGAAACATCATATCCACCGGCACGCTGCGGAAAAGTTCGTGCTGGATGCGAAAGTTCTTGAGGTCGACAAAGTCGCAGCGATAGCGATGGGCGAGCGCCTGGGCGCGCGTGGTTTCGTCTGATTCCGATACAGTCGTGGTGACAAGTACAGTGCTGTCAGCCATACAAAGCTCCTAACGGCAAAATGGACAAAGAGGCCTCAGTGGCCTCCCATGGTGCTCGCCTGTCCCAGCGAGAAGATGGGCAGATAAAGCGCGATCAGAATGACCACCACGACCGAGCCCATCACGATCAGAATAGCGGGCTCAATGAGCGCCAGTGCGGCGGTCAACGCCGTCTGAACGTCTTCTTCGAAAAACTCGGCGACTGAATTGAGCATTTGCGGCAACGCCCCGGTAGATTCGCCGACATCGATCATCTCGACCGCGAGGTCGGGGAAGACCCCGGTTTTTTCCAGGCTCTGGGCCAGGCTTTTTCCCTCGCGCACGGTGCCCACCGAGGCCATCACAGCCTTGGCGATGGTGTTGCTGGAGATGGAGCGGGCAGCGGTTTCGAGCGAGGGCACGGGCGGCAATCCGCCGGTCAGCAGGCTCGAAAGGGTGCGCACAAAGAGTGCCACCTGGTACTTGCGCCAGATATTGCCGAAGATCGGCATGCCGATGCGCATGCGGTCGATCCGTGCCGTACCGGCCGCGGTCTGGCTATAGCGGTAGAGCACGTAGACAATGAGCGCGAATGCGGCCAGCATCCAGAGGATATAGTGCTGAAAATTGTTGCCCACGGCCAGCAGCATGCGGGTGGCGGCGGGTAGGTTGGTGCCCAACTGGTCGTACAGCATGGCGAAGCGCGGCACCACGAAGCTGATGAGGAAAACGAACAGCGCTATGACCATGGTGATCAGCAGGCAGGGGTAGAGCAGGGAAGCCATCAGCTTCTTGCGGAAGGAGAGGGATATACGCTGGAAGGCAAGATAGCGTGACAGTACGTCTTCCAGTTGGCCGCTTCGCTCTCCGGCCAGCAGGGTGGTGGTGTAAATAAGGGGAAAGCCGCCCTGGGCTTCGAAAGCGGCGGAAAGCGACTCCCCGGTGCGCACGCGTGCGGCTACATTTTCCAGCTGCGCGCGGAAGGTCGGGTTCTTCTGCCCCTTGACCAGCATATCGAGTGAGCCAAGAATCGGCAGACCGGCGCGGATCAGGGTCAGGAACTGCTGGTTGAAGATGATGAAGGCTTCCAGGTTGGCGCGCTTGCGGCTGCCACCCACTCCGCGCATACCGCGCGGCCGGACCGAGTACACGTAGTAGCCGGCTTGGGTAAAACGGCCGCGCAACTCTTCCGCGGAGCCGGCGATCTGCACCTGCTCCTGAATGCGTCCGCGCTCATCCGCCAGTTTGATTACGTACTCTGCCATGGGCCCCCGACTATTTTACCGGGATACTCTTGCTGCTGCTGCTGGGTGGGCGGGAAGCGTTCCCAGCTCACCAATCTGGCCATTGGGGCCGACGGCCCAGGGCAGGCTAAGAGCGTTCCAATTACCACCATCGAGCCATTGCCAGGTTTCGCCATCGTCATAGGAGATATCGGATCCATTGCTGCCTACCGTGATCCACGCCTGGTCCTTTGCGTCCCAGGCCACGGCAGAACGGTAGCCATGGGGTAGCTTGCTGGCTGCGCTCCAGTGTTCTCCGCCATCGGAGGTATAAGCTGCAGTGCCGGATGCCTCTTCTGGCTTGCGATAGTCTCCGCCGACAGCAATCCCATGCGTCTGGTCGCGAAACGCTACGGAAAAGACGCCGGAGGAGTCATTTCCGCTTGCCAGCGGAGTTTGCGTGCTGTCCCAGTCGGCTCCGGCATGAGCCCGCAGGACTCTGGCCTTACTGGTGCCCAACCAAATCCACTCCTGTTGGACGGTCATGGCACTGTTGCTGGCAGCAAAAATGGACTCTCCGGGCAGTGGCTGCGGGCTCTTGCGGTCAAGCGCCCAAGTGGACCCTCCGTCCAGAGTCATGCGCAAAGGAAGCACAGAATGAGTACGTGCAGCATCGGGCACTGGATCACCGTAAATGACACCGTGCTTCCGGTCGATGAACAGAATTCCGTCCCAAAAGCCGGCTGCATCGGGGTTGACAAAGACCGGCTTCCAGCTGCTACAGCCATCCGTCGTCTCGTAAAGCCGGGACTGGTCGCCGGGTCCGCTCGACATAACGAGGACGTTCTGCGCGTCCCAGGCCCAGATGCCGCGAAAATCCAGCTTGCCGGCCCCGGGTGGTGTGGCGCACTGCTGCCAGAGGTAGCCGGTGTCCTCGCTGCGCAGTACCGTGCCGCCGGTGCCGCTGGCCCATACCACACCACCGCCGACGTTATGGACTCCCCGCAGGCCAGCGGTGGACCCGCTATCTTCGAGCTCCCATGGACCGCTATGCCTTGTCGTTTGCGCTCCGGCAACGAGGGTGAGCATACATACGGTGGAAACGAGAAGGGTTATGAGTGGCATTAGGCTCGCTGCCGAGAGGGACCGTGCTGTTTCCCTCCATCTACACCGGGGGTAGGCCGTCGACCACCGGAATGCCTGGCGGCGCATGGAAGACAAAGTCCGCGTCCGGGGCGGGCGCATCTGCCTGGCTGTCCTTAAACGTGAAAGCAGTTTCGGCTCCATCTGTTTCGGTGATGCTCATGGAGTGGATCACTCCGTCGGCGTTCACCCCCAGGACAATCTTCGCCACCCGGTCTCGCATACCCTTGGGCACTCCGGAAAGTTGCAGCCCATCGCGGGTGGTGGAGAGGGTCAGCCCGTCAAGTTCCTTCTGCAACTGCGTGTGTCCGAGAAGAAAACGGAGCGGCGAACGCAGATCATCCATTTGCGCCGCGGCCACTCGCTCTACCTGAGCATCTCCGGGGGAATAGAACCAGGCGTACTTGCCGTCGAGCAGAAAGATTTTTCCCGCGGGATGGTCATAACTCCAATGCATCTTTCCCGGTTTGCGCAGCAGCAGCGTGCCGCTCTCTTCCCGATCGATGCCCATTCCGTGAAAGCTCTCGGTAAAGGCAGTCCGGAGCGAATGAAGGCCGTTGTAATACTTGTCCACCCGCTGTGCCACTTGCTGAGCAGTATCGGCGCACAACGCTGCTCGCGGGAACACGCAGAGCGCCAACAGCAGGATTCGGGCGCTTACTGAATCGGCTGGGAGCAATTGGTGCCTCCCGCAGGATCGGCCTTGATCTCCCCGGCCTGGTCGATGCAGAAGCCACGGTGTCCCGATTTTCCTATCGACTGCGGAACCGCGGTCGCCTCATACGAGGTGTACATGTCCTGGTTGTTCACCGTGACCTTGGTGCAGTTGACGATATTGAAGGTATAGCCCGACTTCTGCCCGGTGGCTAAATCACCCTGCAGCACCTGCGCTGCCTGGGCGCTGGGTGGACCCGAGCTGGCGGCGCCGCCGAGTGCGGGCAACGCGCAGGCGAAGCCGTTGGCGGGAAAATCCGTCTGATACTGGATCTGCGCCTGGTAGATGGCACGGAGCGATTGGATAGCCGACGTCTCGTCCGCCTGCGCCTTCATGCTGATGAAGTTGGGGATGGCAATCAACATGAGAATGATCATGATGGACATGACGATAAGCAGTTCCATCAGAGTGAAGCCGCGCTGGCGGTTGTGTTTCGGGGAGCTGGTATTGCTGGTTCTGGATCATGGGGCCTTCTCGGTTTCCTGCAGCTACAGGGCGATGACGCCCCGTCTGATCGCTACAAGTCTATCAAGAACAAGATGGACGCAGGCGAGGCCAGAAACGCTCACTTTGAGGTCAGCAGGCCAGCTGGCCGCGCGAAACCCTGAGCCCGTCGAGCCGGCCCAGCAGTGTGACCGCAACCTTGTCCGGGTCAAAGAGGTAGTTGGCCATCTCCATTACCTGCTCGCTGGTAACGGTTTCGACCTTTTCCATGATTTCATCCACGCCAAAGAAGTGTTCGAAGTACATTTCCTGGCGGGCCAGGTTCGACATGCGCGACATGGAGCTCTCGAGGCCAAGAATAATGTTGCCCTTTAGCTGGTCTTTGGAGCGGCGAAGCTCATCTTCGGGCAGGGCCTCACACTTGAGGCGGCGAAACTCGCACATGATCAACTCGATCACTTGCAGGCAGTGGGCGGAAGAGGTGCCGGCATAGACACACAGCGAACCGGTATCGCGATAAGGGTTCAGGTCGCTGAAGATGGAGTAGGCGAGGCCGTGTTCTTCGCGCACGGTCTGGAAGAGTCGTGAACTCATGCCTCCGCCCAGCACGGTATTGAGCAGCAGGGTTACGTAACGCAGCTCGTGTGCGAGGGGCGGAGAAGGCACACCCAGGCAGAGCTGCACCTGCTCCAGTGCTTTCTTGTTGCGCAGCACGATCTTCGAAACTGTGTGCGGCTCCGTCTCCGCAAGATCGCCTGCAGTGGGCGCGATGTGGTCGAAGCGGCGCGCGACCAGGTCAACAAAGGCGTCGTGCTCCAGGTTGCCGGCGGCGGAGAAAACCATGTTGCTGCCGGAGAAGCGCTTGCCGTAGTAATCGAACAACATATCCTGCTCGAAGCGGCGGACGGTCTCCTTGGTGCCAAGGATGGGTTTCCCTAACGGGTGGTCCTTCCAGAAATTCTGGGTAAAAATCTCGTGCACCAGGTAGTCGGGATTGTCTTCGTCCATCTTGATCTCTTCGAGAATGACGCCCCGCTCGCGCATGATGTCGTCATTGTTGAAGACTGGATTCAACACCAGGTCGGAGAGAACGTCGAGCGCCGTGGGAACATGTTCATCGAGGACCTTGAGGTTGAAGCAGATGGTTTCTTTGCCGGTGAACGCATCGAGATTTCCGCCGATGGCGTCGACCTCGCGGGCGATGCGCTTGGCGGAGCGTGACTGGGTGCCCTTGAACACCATGTGCTCGACGAAATGCGAGATGCCGTTCACCTCCGGCAGCTCATGCCGGGAACCGGCGCGGATCCACACACCCATGGCGACTGACCGGATATGCTCCATGCGCTCGGTCAGGATGGTTAAGCCGGAGGGAAGGACCGTTCGTCGAATGCTGCGTTCTGTCACCATCTCAGTGTAGCGGCTTTCCGCGGGGTACAGCGGATTTCCTTGCAGCCAAAACCGGATGCTATGCTGCGAAATGAGCCTGGGTGGTCCGGTCAATGCCTGGAAGGGAAAATCTCGTCCGTCTGTTAGATGGCCAAGCCTCGGCCCGCGGTAAAAATCTTTTCGGCCTTTCCCGTCAACAACTTACGGACGTAATGCTGCAGTTTCGGCAGCCCCCGTACCGGGCCAGCCAGCTGCACCAGGCCATGTTTCAGCAGCGGATCGGCTCCCTGGAGGAGGTTTCCACCCTGCCTGACGGGCTGCGCCGGGAACTGGCGCAAGCCGGCTGGGCCATCGAACGGCCCCGGATTGTCGAGACTTTCCGCTCAGTGGACGGTACTGAACGCTACCTGGTTGCCGGCCAGGACGGGCAGACGGTGGAGACAGTCTGGATGCCCGGGGGTGACGGAGCCGAGCGGGGGGATGGTGAGGGCGCCCTGCGAGCCACTATTTGTGTCTCCAGCCAGGTCGGCTGCGCGGTCAATTGTCAGTTCTGTCTCACCGCCCAACTAGGTTTGCAGAGGAACCTGTCGGCGGGAGAGATTGCCGGCCAGGTGATCGCGGTGTTGGAGAGGCAGGCGGTGCAGGTGGGCCGGGACCGGATCAACCTGGTCTTCATGGGCATGGGCGAACCCTTTTTGAATTACGACGAGTTCATGATCGCGGTGCGTTTGCTGGTGAATGAGGCGGGGCTGGCGGAATCCAGAATGACGGTTTCTACTTCCGGCATTGTGCCCGGCATTCTGCGTCTGGCCGGGGAGGCGGTGCGGCCTCGTCTCGCGATCAGCCTGAACGCGCCCGACAATGCCATCCGCGAAGCGATCATGCCCATTACTCGCAAGTGGAAGATCGAGGAAGTCATTGAGGCGGCCGGTCAGTTGCCTCTAAGGCCAAGGGAGCGGGTCACCTTCGAGTACGTGCTGCTGGGTGGCCTCAACGACGGTTTGCAGCATGCCGAGCAATTGGTTGCTCTAGCGCGCCGTGCACCTATGCCGGTGAAGGTGAACCTCATTGCCTGGAATCCCGGTCCGGGGATTGCCTATGCAATGCCCGAGCCAGAGCAAGTGGCAGCCTTTCAGCAAAGGCTCATCGCGCGAGGAGTTCCCGCCTTTCTGCGCCGGCCCCGGGGCAGAGACATCTACGCCGCCTGCGGCCAATTGAAGCGAACGGTAAGACAGATCCAACCGGCTGCATTGTGACGGACCTGCTGTTCTGTTTTTCCCCAGCGAGGACCTATCGGCGGCCACCTACGCCCAGGCGCAGCACTGCATCTGCGACCCGATCGGCGGCGTGACGGACTACATCGCCTTCAGCGGCAAAGTCACCGGCGATACAGCGAACCCCGAGCGCTTCAATCGCCTCGATATCCGCGACGATAGGCGAAGCCCCCTCCCCAGCATAGCGATCGAGCAAAGCTCGCGAAACGGGCGCCGTGTTCACCAGGGCGTAGTCGAAAAGGGGCCGGTGTGCGTGCTCATAGATGCGCTCGATATGCTGCGACGCGGTGAGGTTGAGACTCTCATTTGCCTGGGTCATAAGGTTGCAGATAAACACCCGGACCGCCTGCGACGAGGCCAGCGCCTCAGATACCCCTTTGACCAAAAGGTTGGTAATAAGACTGGTGAACAGCGAGCCTGGGCCAACCGTGATCAGGTCGGCCCGCTCGATCGCATCCAGCGTCTCCGGCAACGGCTCGGCGTCCGCCGGCTCAAGCATGAGTTCAACGATGCGTTGACGGCTGGCAGTGATGTTGGTTTCCCCGCAAACCAGCGAACCGTCATCCATGCGGGCGGCGAGCGAAACGTTGGCGTTGGTTACGGGATAAATATGGCCACGGGTGGCGAGCACCTGCGAGGAGAGTTTGATCGCCTGGGCGAAATCTCCCGTCATTTCAAGTAATGCAGCTACAAAAAGATTGCCGAAGCTATGGCCTTCCAAGCCTTCCCCGGCGGTGAAACGATGACGGAAGAGCCGGGAAATCAGATGCTCGTCTTCCGAAAGAGCGACCATGCAGTTGCGCAAATCACCCGGGGGTAGCATGTTGAACCCCCGCCGAAGTCTTCCGCTGGAGCCGCCGTCATCGGTTACGGTGACTACCGCAGCCAAGTCTGAGATAAGGCACGGGGCGTTCTCGCTGTCGGCGGAAGATTGGTGGGGCGAGGCAACATAGCGTCGCAGCCCGCGCAGAAGGGTGGAAAGGCCAGTACCCCCGCCGATGGCCACGACGCGAATGCTGGCGGGGTCTGTGCTGCGTCGGTTGGCAATGGATTTCGCCGGCCTTGGCTTAGCCAGGGTGGAGGAGAGAGTCTTCACCATAAAACAATCACACAGCTAACCTGGGCCAGGTAAAGAGGATCCCTGGCGATTACGGTACTTCGGGGTAGAGTAATTCGGTGAATCGGGGGTCATCGGCCATGTCCTGGAAATCTGAATCGCTGCGCGCCTGGATGCGGTTGCGGGGGCTAAGTTCAATCGCCTTAGCCAGGTGCTCAAGGCAGGGTTCAGCCAGCCCGGTCATGCTTTCGAGGATGGCCAGTCCGTAATAGGCGTAGTCGGCGGTGGGGTTGGTCTTGAGAATTCCCTGGAACTGGTCGCGAGCCTCTTCGTAGAAGCCGGTATTCAACAGGGAAATGGCGTAGTCGTACTGCTCCTCAGGACTGCCGAAGGAAAGGCCGCTTTGTTGCCCACGGCGTTGGCAGGCAGCGAGATAGACGCGCACCCGCTCCAGAATCTCGACCGGACCGTCCTGGCTGAGCTTTTCAAAGACCTGCCGGGCTTTCTCGTATTTGCCCTCGTGCATCCACTGCAGCGCAGTCTGGTACTCGTTCAGGGCCTTCTGGTGTAACGCGTTGGGCATAGGGCGCGCCTTGCCCTCGATGGTGCGAGGATTGCGCCGAGCGGGGATACCCGGACCCGTGTTTTGCATGACCCACTCTTCTTTCTCTGGTTAGGCGACAGAAGTCGTCATAAATCGGAGCATTACGCTGCAACCGGCTAGAGCAGTTTAGCAATTGGTGTAGACCGAAACCGGATTTCCTGTAGAGGTTGGTGAAACCGGGGAACTACATGCGACTTTCCGTGAAGAAAGTCGCACATAATTGTCCTCGGCTAGTGCTGCGCCGCAGGAAATCCGGAAAGCGACAGGCCTTTACGTGGTTTTCTCCCAAGGAAAACCACACCTCGCGATCTTTTTCAGTCCACAGTAATTGCGAAACTGCTCTATTAGATTCGTCTTTATACGCACCTCAGGCGCGTACGTCAACCCGGTAAGCTGCTCAGCATCCTTGGCAAGACTGTAGCACGGACGCTTCGACTCAGGACTTCCGCTGAGAATAGACCGCCGGGTTCAGCGCCGGGTCGTTATACATCTTGAGCTGGCGGTAGAGCTTGAAACGTCGCCGGCCATCGAGGACTTGCTGCCACAGCCGGTCGAGCGATGCAGCTAAATCGTCTCGCTGCTCGAAGAGGATACGCAGACGTTCGAGATTGCGTTCTCGGTGGCCAGGGGGCGCGCCGGGCCGGTCAATTTCTTCCTTGGTATGAAAGAGTTTAAGCGAAAGAATCGAAAGCCGGTCCAGGATCAGGCCGGGCGACTCGGAATGCAGTTCGGCGCCGGGAGCGGGCAGGTTCTGCCGGTTAAGAGAGTCCAGCAGCAGCACATCGCATTGTTCGGTGAGATCGTTGCGCCGTTGGTTGGCGTGATCGATGAAGCGTTTGATCCGGGCAAGATCATGGTCGCTGGCCCCTGGGGTACGGGCCGCATCCTCTGCATGCCACAGCTCGAAATTGGACAGGTGTTGCTCCGCCAGCGCACGGTCGAACCCTGCCAGCGAAGGGGGCACGGCTGGAACCTCGTCATGCCAGGCGGCGGTGCACCGGTCGTGCAGCGAAGTGATCTGCGACGAATTGAGGGGTAGGGGGTCAGGCGGGCTGGCGGGCATGCTATGGCAGACGTGGTGAGCTCGGTGGGAATCGAACCCACGACCCACGCATTAAAAGTGCGTTGCTCTACCGACTGAGCTACGAGCTCATTTCCTGCTTAGTTTCCAAAGTATCACAGTGGGCAGACGCCGCTTGACGCAGTGGGGCCACGCTTCAGCCGGTAGCACGGCGGCCGATTGCGCGTTATGTTAATGGAACTGGAGATGCTCGCGATTCGTTGCCTGAGCAAGCGAGGCAGTCATGACAGAAAGACCGGAGGATATCGCGAAGCTCTACTCCAGAGCGCACTTGGAAGGAACCAGGTACTGGGATTTTTCCGCGTCGCGCAAGCAGGTGCGGGGCCAGTTCCGCCAACGGATCGTGGACGAACCAGCAGAACGTAGCGGCGCCGCACAGCCTGCGGAGTTGCAGCCGTATCAATCCGGGGAACCAGTCCAAGTACCCCAGTTGCCGCAACCCAAAGAGGGGCTGGCCACACGCTGGTATGCGTTGCACTCTGTTCTGAACCCAGCGCAGTTAGCTGAGGAGCCGGTGGTGGCTCCGATGAGTCTCGAACAGCGGCCCCCCTTGCTGGTGGTTTTGTCGCTCGCCGGCGGGGTGGGAAAGACCTGCCTGGTAGCCACCCTGGGGCGTGCTCTCGCGGCTCTCGGGGAGCACGTGCTGCTTGCCGATACGGCGGCCGTCGGGCTGCTGCCGTTCTATTTCGGTTCGCGCGAGTTCAGGCCCGGCGTGGTGCGCACCTTTGCTCCTCCTGGTTCCGCTGTGGCGGTGGAAGGAGACGCGCCGGTGCAGGTTCTAAATCTTCAGGCAGAGCGTTATCCCGGGAAGGGGCGTGAGCATGACCCTTTGCTGCAAGAGCTGTTGCGCGATGGGCGTGGGGCAAGCCGGATCCTGGTGGATGTGGCCACGGCCAACCGGGACGTGACCAGCCGTCTGTTGTTGCTTCGGCCGACGGTTCTGGTGCCCGTTCTTCCCGACATGAGTTCGGTGGCCAGCCTGGGATTGCTCCAGGTGTTGCTGGCCGATGAGGAGGGAATGCCGGGAACTACTCTTTACCTGTTGAACCAGTTCGATGCATCGTTGCCGCTGCATGTGGACGTGCGCGCCCTGCTGCAGGAACAACTGGGCGATCGCCTGATGCCGTTTGTGGTGCGCCGCAGCTCCGCGGTGAGCGAGGCGCTGGCCGAAGGAATGACGGTGATTGATTACGCGCCCGATTCAGAGGCTGCCGAGGACTATCGGAATTTGGCAAATTGGCTGCGCAGTTTCGCTGCACCGGCGGTGCCTGGGTACGGTGGTGCGCGCTGGAGCGAGCGATGACCAGGGCGCGAGCTTGAGTTTAGAGCAGTTTCGCAATTACTGTGGTCTGATAAAGATCGCGAGGAGTGGTTTTCCTTGAGAGAAAACCACGCAAAGGCCCGTCGCTCCCCGGATTTCCTGCGGCGCAGCACTGGCCGAGAACAATTATGTGCGACTTTCTTCACGGAAAGTCGCATGGAGTTCACGGTTCCACCAACCTCTACAGGAAATCCGGGTTCGGTCTACACCAATTGCGAAACTGCTCTAGCCTCCTCAAGGGTCACAATCGCAAGTGGATGCATCGAACAAGGGCGTATGAAGGCAACTCTCAGATGGTTGGCGGTCGTGCTTGTGCTGATGTTCTGGCCCGGGTGTAGGGCGAATGCCCTGGCTCCGACCGAGATCGAGCGCGGTTTCCAGAGTATGTACAACCTGGAATTCGACCAGGCCCATCAGGATTTTTCTACCTGGGAACGGCTTCACCCGGACGATCCACTGGGACCGGTCTCGCAAGCCGCCGGCTATCTGTTCGCGGAATTTGCCCGTCTCGGCATCCTCGAGAGCCAGCTTTTCACCAACGACAAGAACTTTGAAGCCCGCACCAAGCTCACTCCTGACCCCACAGTCCGGGAGCAGTTCAACGGCGCCGTAAGCAGGGGCGACCAGCTTGCCGACGCGGCGCTCAAACAGCATCCCGAGGATAGCAACGCTCTTTTTGCCAAGGTGCTGGCGCTGGGCCTGCGATCTGATTACGTTGCCATGATCGACAGACAGGATTTTGCCGCGCTGCGCTATATGAAGCAAGGCCGTATTCTTGCGCAACAATTACTGAAGCAAAAGCCGGACGAGTACGATGCTCTGCTGGCAGTCGGCGTTGAAAACTATCTGACCGGCATCAAGCCGGCCCCGGTGCGCTGGATGCTGAGCTTAGGCGGCATCGACCCGGATAAGGCGCAGGGCATTCGTGAGCTGGAGCAAACCGCCGCCCACGGAAATCTCCTGAAGCCCTTCGCCAAGCTGTTGCTGGCGGTGGCCGCGTTGCGCGACAAGAACAACACGCAAGGATGTGATTTGCTCCACGAGCTGGCCGTCGCCTATCCCCGCAATGCTCTCTACCGTGACAGCGCCCCGGAATGCAACGGCGCGGCGCGGCACTAGCGCTTGGCTTTGCTGATGGGGACCACCTGCACCGTGGCATCCCGAATCTCCGCTAGAAACCGGTTGATCACCGAGCCTCGCAAAAGAATGTCGAATCGGGAACGCGCCGACTGTCCGAAGACTACATGCGAGATGCTTTCCTGTTGCGCGAACTCGATCAGCGCGTCGGCGACATTCTTGTCTTTCAACACCACGACCTGGGCGCCCAGCTCCCGTGCCAGTCGCTGATATTCCTCCATCCGCTGATACTCTTCCGGATCTCCATGGCGCGCATCTTCGTCGGGCGATTCGACACGCACCGCGTACCAGTTGGTGGCCAAGCGGCCGGCGATGCGGGCTCCGACGCGCAACAGGCGTTCCGCTCCCGGGCGGGGCGAGAGGCAGACCATAACCTTCTCCGGTATCGGCGCTTGTTCCAGGCCCTGGCTTCGGCGGTATTCGGCCGCACGGGAACCGACCTCTTCGGCCGTGGTACGAAGCGCAAGCTCGCGCAACATACTGAGATTGCCTTTACGGAAAAAGTTAGCCAGCGACTGCTCGATCTTCTCCGCTGCATAGATTTTGCCCAGCTTGAGCCGTGAGCGCAGTTCCTCTACGGTTATGTCCACATTCACGACTTCATCGGCCCGTTTCAGGAAACTATCCGGGATGGTTTCCCGGATCTGGGTATCGGCGGAGCGGGAAACCGAATCGTTGAGCGTTTCCAGGTGCTGTACGTTGACTGCTGTCATCACGTTGATGCCGGCGTCGAGCAGTTCCAGCACGTCTTCATAGCGCTTGCGATTTTTCGATCCCGGCACGTTGGTGTGTGCCAGCTCATCCACGATGCAGGTGTTCGGATGCCGGGCAAGAATGGCATCCAGATCCATTTCTTCCAGAACAACATTCCGGTAAGGAATGGCGCGCCGGGGAATGACCTCAAGGTCCTTTACCTGGTCCTGCGTATCCTTGCGGCCGTGAGCTTCAATCAACCCAATGATGACGTCGATGCCCTGCTTCCTCATCAGGTGCGCATCTTCGAGCATCTGGTAGGTCTTGCCCACGCCGGGCGCAGCCCCGATGTAGACCCGCAGCTTTGCCAGCTCAGGCACGGCGGGGGTGATGTCGGTCGAGAGGTCAGTCATGTCCCTTGCGAAGATTAAAGCATTGAGCGAAATCCTCTAACCGATTTCGATGGGATGGCGGGTGGCGACGGTAGTGGCGACCGGGAGAGTAAAGGTGAAGGTGGCTCCGTGGCCGAGCCGGCTCTCCACTGAAACTTGGCCGCCGAGTAACTCGACCAGCCGGCGCACCAGCGCCAGGCCCAGGCCGGTGCCCTGGTCGTGCGCGGCATTGAAGCGGCCGAAGAGGTTGGGCAACCGCTCGGCTTCGATGCCCCGGCCGGAGTCACGCACCGAGAATTGCACCTTGTCCTGCTGCTCCTTCGCTTGCAGCAGGATGGTGCCGTTTTCCGGCGTATAGCGGATGGCGTTGCTCATCAGATTGTCCATGATGCTGCGCAGAGCCCGGCGATCTCCACTCACGTGAGAGAGGTCGGCGAATGCCTGGATCTGTATATCGATATTCTTTTCCCGGACATCGTCGCGCGCCCGGGAGCAAGCGTCGCGGAGAATATCGATGGGCCGGAATCGATCCATGCGGATTTCGCGCCGTCCGGTATCGATTTCCGAGACCTCGATCAGATCGGACATCAGGTCGTTGAGGCGCTCCGCGTCCTCCTCCGCTCCGTGAAGCACGTCCGCCTGCAAGGGTTGCAACTCGCCGGCGAAACCTGAGGTGAGCGTGTACAGGCTCAGACGAAGTTGCTCCAGGGGCTGGCGCAGTTTTTGCGAAGCGACGCTCAGGAAGCGGGTCTTGAAGCGATCGATATCCTGCATCTCGGTGATGTCTTCAAGCACGCTGACGGCTCCCAGCAATTTGCCGTCGCTATCGCGCATGGGTGTGGTGCGCAGCCGATAGCTGCGCTGTCCCTCACCTAGCTTCATGGGCAGCATGGCGGCTTCGTCCTGGTTGGCGATGGACTGGCGCATGGAGACCGCGTCGCGCACGGCGCGTAGAATCCTTTCTCCTCCCGGTGTGTTGGTCAGGGCCATGCGATCCCCGGCGGCTTCGCCCAGCACTTCGCCGGCCGCCTGATTGAGCTTCAGTACCTGCCCCTTGGCGTCGGTAACGATCACCGGCTCGAAGATCGACTGCACCACGGCGTCGGAAAGCTGCTGATCCATCTGTTTCCGGCCATACTCCGTGTCGCGAAGGTCGCGCAGCCGGACCGCCATACGGTTGAGTTCGGTGGCAATGGTGCCCAGGTCATCCCGGGTTCGCCACTCGATGCGCTGTTGCAGTTCGCCCTGGCCTATGCGCCGTGCGGCGGCGGCAGTGCGGCGGATCGGACGAATGATGGAAAGGAGAAAGCAAATGGAAATTACAACCCCGCTCAGGGTGCAGACGGTGGTGATGATGGTAGATCGCCGGGCGAGTCCGGCGCGGAGCCGTATTGCTTCGGCGGTGGGGACGGTCGCCTGATGATCGAGCGCGGCGGCATGATGAAGCGAGAGGCTATCGTGCAGGCCGACTGCCAGCAGCAGGGCGAGAAGGAGAACGTAACCGAAAATAAGTCTCTGATACAGCGTCAACATGGCCGATCTCCGGACGAATGTTATTTTGCGCCTTCCGCGCGGGAAATCGCTAGCCTGCAAACGCGCACACGCGCGTTGATGAAGGGGCACGGGAAGCTCGTGTTGGCCTCGACAGGCAAAACGATCCAGGTGACGCCGAGGGGCCGAAGCCGTTTCAACCGTTGCTCATCGGTGGCGCGGTTGAGTTGCACCGTGGCTTGCGAGCCTTGCCACCAGGGAATTGCGGCCCGACGAAAGTTGCTGGCGATTCCGCCGTCTTTAAACCAATCCGCGACGGCGCTCCTCTCCGCGGTTGCTCGAAACCCCTGTGCATCCTCACCGGCGCTTTCAATGTAATCGTTATCCAGGGCGAAGACCGCATCGCGGGGTGTGCCGGCGCGAATCCAGAGGAAGGCCTGTTGCCAGCGATTGCGTGGCGTCAGGGCAGGCCACTCCACATGGCTGGACTCGGGGTAAGTAAGCCGCTGGCCAGCAAAGAGTGCGCCCAGAAGCAATAGATAGAGCAGGGCAATGGCACGCTTATGTTTTCGCGCCAGGCTGGCGAGCATTCCTCCGGCCAGCAGTACTCCAGCGATATAGACGAACTGGAAGGCGCGCAGCACTTGCAGTCGGGCCAGCGGTAGGCTTCCGTTGCGATGCACAAAACACAGCGATATGAGTAGCGCGCAACCGCCCATGATGGTAGCGGCGATCGCGAGTGCGCGTGTGGCCTCGCGGCATCGGGTGATAGCGATTCCCAACAGGAGCAGCGGCATCAGCAAGCCCGGGTACTCGTACCATTGCCAGCTGGAGAGAAAAAAATAGGAACGGCTAAGGGCCGCGCGGTTATAGGCAACGGTGGGGTCTGCATGACGCGTGGCCATGAAGACGACCGCACTCAGCAGCCATCCCAACCCGACCCACAGGCCAAGCCAACGCCACATCCTATGCCTGGCAAGCTCCAGCGTGAGCATGGCAATGCTCGTGTAGGCAGCCATCAAGGGATGCAGGAGCGCAGCCAAAACGAGCCACAGGATTGACTCTGCCCATTTCTCGTCGAGCACAGCTGCCAGTGCGAAGAGGCTCAGTGGCGTGGAGAAGGAGCGCGCCGTGACGTAGGGATCCATGATGCAGAGCGACGTGCCCGCAACCGGAAGGGTGAAGCAGCAAGCGGCAAGCAAGCACCGCTCCCCAGCAGGCGCTGCGAGTAGAAAAGGTTCGGTTTGCCACGCGCCACGAGCCGAGAAGAAAGAGAAAGATCGAAGCTAAATGGCAAGCCAGCAGCAGGGCCGAAAGTGGGACATGCCCCCAGCGCACCAGCGGGCCAAGAACGTGGGCAAAGATTGAGAACTGGGTCGGCGATGAGGCGAAGACCGCGTCCGTTTGGTAGAGGCTGGGATCCACCAGCTTCTTGATGCCGGTTACGTAGACCGCGCCGTCATCAGCCAGCGGGTGGTAGCCATGGACCAGAAGCACTGCCGGCGTGAGCAGCGCGATGATGATCGCGGGATGCTGTTTCTGCTTATGCAGCACTATTGCTGCTGGTAACGGCCGAGCACATCGTCGAGAGACACAATGCCTTCCAACGTGCCTTTGCTGGCTCTGTTTTGGATGGGCAGAACAGGCCAACGGGCCAGGTAGGGAATTGCGCTATCCAGCGGCAGGTCCGGGAACAGCAACGGCACCCGATCGGGCTTGAGCGTCCGTTCGATAGGAGTGTCCGGGGTTTGGGTCGCCGCAATCGACGTGTACTCGCTTCGATTCATGGCGTACCAGGAACCCTCCCGAAGCTTGACCAGCAATGCCGGCACGTCGGCGCCGGCCAGTTCCGTAGAGACCTCCTGCAGGGTTGCGGTACCGGGGAAAATGGGCACGTTCACCGGGCGCAAGGCATCCTCCAGATGTAGAACACTTTCCTCGCGCTGCTCCTCCATCGAAGGCAAGTCGAGGCCATCCTGATGGGTGAACGTTTCAAAGATTGGATAGGGCTGCAGACTACGGGAGACCAGGTACGCAATGGTGTTGGCCAGAATGACCGGAAGCACAATGGAGTAGTTACCGCTGACCTCGAGCACCATGAAGACGGAGGTCAACGGGACCCGTAAGAACGCGGCGAACAGCACCCCCATGCCTACCAGCGCATAAGAACCCACCGAGATGGGGAACGAAGGGAAGAAGATCTTCTCGAAAGTCCCGATAGAGGCGCCCAGCATTGCTCCTATAAACAGTGTGGGGGCGAACATTCCCCCTGGGGTGCCGCTGGAGAAGGAGATGGTCGTGGCCACAATCTTGAGCAACGCAAGAGCCAGAAGAAACTTCCAGGTGTACTGGCCGTGCATGGCCTGGTCGATGACGTTGTATCCAGGCCCCATCACCTGGGGTGCACCAAAATAGGCGATGGCCCCAACGATGAGGCCGGCGATCGGAGGCTGGATATACCAGGTCCAGCGGGGTAGCTTCCGAAGGTGGGGGCGGGAGTACGCCAACGCCTTGGAGAAGATGAGGGCGGCGATGCCACCCGCAATGCCAAGAACGGCGTAGGCAAGAAGTTCCTGCGGGCCCTTGAGCGTGACCGAAGGGATACGAAACATCGGCTCCGCGCCCCAGAACCAACGGGCCACGACGACGCTGGAGATCGCGGCCAGCACGATGGAGCCGAGTACGGCCGCGCTCCACCGTCCGATTACTTCTTCGACCACGAACAGGATCGCGGAGATGGGCGCATTGAACGCCGCCGCCAGTCCTGCGGCGGCGCCGATGGGCGCGAACATGCGCAGCCGGTCGCGGGAGAGATTAAGGCGGCGGCTGACCATGGAGGCCACGCCGGCCCCGATCTGCAGCGATGGATCCTCAGGCCCGAGCGAGAACCCGCCGCCGATGGCAAGAGCCGAGGTGATGAATTTTCCAATGACCGTCCTGAAGGAAATATAGCCGTTGTAGACATAAAGCGCTGCCTTGGTCTGGTTGATGCCGCTGCCGCGCGCGGCGGGAAAGACCAACTGCACCAGTGCTGCCACCAGCAGGCCCACCCCCATGGGCACGAAAAATAGCCGCAGCTGGCCCGGGTGAGGCGAAGACCCCAGCGTGAGCACCTGGATCCAGCTGATAGCAACCCGAAAACAAACCACCATCAGGCCGGAGAGGATGCCGATAAAGATGGAAAGCACCAGGAAGAGCCGCTCGTCCCTATTGGGGGCCAACCGCTGTACCTCTGCGGGGTTAGGCCGGTAGCGCCTCTCCTCCGCAACCGTTTTCAGGTCGATTCCCGGCGCCTCTTCGGGAACCGGGTCTACCCCGGGCTTTTCCGTGGCCGTGCTCATTCTTCCTCCACCTGGTTAGGCGCCTGGGCAATCCTCAACAACAGGGCATCGTCGCCAGCCGGCGCTCCGCAGACCTGTTGGGTGACCATCTCAGTGTCATAGATGAGTTGAATCTGCGCCTGGGCCAGGTCGGGATCTTTTTCAAGGTCGGCCAGGGTGACCCTGACAGGTAACTGCTGCCATCGTTCTTGGAGAGCTTGCAAGGGGTCGACCGGGGCGGGGGCAGCCGCCTGGTTCGCTGTAGGCCCAGATGGATGGCGGGCGAAACGAGATGCCAGGCTGGCTAACGGGTTGCTGAGACTATTGGCTGCTGGTGCGCTGGCCGCCGCCACATTCTTAGCCGGCTCTGCCGTCTTATCCTGTGTACACTCCGCCAGGCGCGCCAGGGCAAGGTTTCGGTCGGTAAGGATGCGAGCGCTCCGCTCCCGCGGGTTTAGCCGCGGAGAGGGATAGAGCTGCAGCAGCCGGGTCGCCTCGCTCAGGATATCGCGACTTTGCTGTAGAACTGCCACCGGTTCCTGGTCGATCCCGGGACCTTCCAGGGCACGCCCAAGATATCGCTTCGCCTCCAGGTAGCGCCCCAAATTGAAAGCAGTGCGTCCGGCTCCTTCCAGAGCCTCGCGCAGAGAGGGATGCCGGCGCAGAATCGTCTTGTAGAGGTGCAGGGCGTCGCTGCGATCCTGTGCCTGCTCCATCATGCGGGCAATCTCCAACTGGACGCTGATGTCGTCTTCAGGAGCATTTCCAGAAGCCACCAGCAACTCGCTTCGGGCCTGATCCAGGCGATTGTGGGAGATCAAATAGTTGATCAGCTCAAAGCGGACTTCTCGCCGGCGTACGTAGCCGTCCCCCTCCCAGTTGCCGTAGATTGCCTTCTGGTAGTCTTCGATGGCTTGGCTTTCGTTACCCTGGCGGGCCGCCAGACGGGCAAGTTGAAGATTGATCAAGCCGCTGCCCTGCTGGGTTTCGAGCAGGGCGTTGAAGTAAACGGTAGCTTCCTGGATGCGGCCGGCGGAGGCGAGAGCTTCGGCCAATTTGATTTCCGTGCTGCGATCGCTTGGGGCATAGGCCAGCGCGGAGCTGAGGGCGTCAATCGCGGCCTGGGGCTTGCCGTCTTTCATCGCTTGTACGCCCCGTTGCAACCACCGGTTGGCCAACTCAACTTGATGGGAGGCGTAAGATTGGTAGAGATAATTGGTCAGCACGGCCAACAGGGCCGTGATTGCAAACAGCGTGACGAGAGACAACGTATCCGTAAAGATCAGGCGGCGCCGCTCAATACGGTCGGTGGCACTCAGTGGAGATTTCAAAGCGAAAAACGACATCGCTATCCCAGTTTACTTGGATTCGATCATCTCACTGACTGTTTGCCAGGTCGGGGGCGTATCCACAAATGAACTCACAAGCCGGCAGTGAAATGGGCCTCGACGAAAAAGAACGCGTCCTGCACGCGCGGCTGCGTTCGCTGAAGAGCGTAATTGTCGCGTATTCCGGTGGGGTGGATTCCGCCTATTTGGCGTACGCGGCCCATAAGGTGCTTGGATCGCAGATGTTGGCCGTCATCGCGGACTCCGCCAGCTTGGCGCGCTCGCAGTATGGTGATGCGCAGGATTTTGCCCGGGAACACGGAATTCCTCTGCAATCGATCGAAACCCACGAGCTGGAACGGGAACAATATGCGGTGAATGGACCGGATCGGTGCTTCCACTGCAAGGACGAGCTTTTTAGCGTGCTGGAGCAGGAGCTGGAGCGCACCGGCTTTGAGGCTCTGGCCTACGGGTTGAACCTCGATGACGGGCAGGATTTCCGTCCCGGCCATAAGGCGGCAGCGCAACATCGAGTCGCCGCGCCGTTGGCGGAGGCGGGCCTGACCAAGGCTGATGTTCGGTGCCTTGGCCCAGCGGGCGGAATTGCGGGTTTGGGATAAACCGGCTTCGGCCTGCCTCTCTTCGCGGATGGAGTATGGCCGGCGGGTGACCCCGGAGGCGCTGCGCATGATCGAACAGGCAGAGGATTCGCTGCGCGGCCTGGGGCTCAAGCGCTTCAGGGTGCGGCATCACGGCTCCATTGCACGGATTGAAATCGCGGAGGAGGAGATGGCCGCGGTCCTGCAAGTGGGGAAGATGAAGGCCATGGCCGGCGTGGTCCGCGCGGCCGGATTTCGTTATGTCTCACTGGATTGCGAGGGGTACCGTTCCGGGTCCATGAACGAAGTGCTCCCCATCGAGGTACTGACCGGCTTTGCCAGCGCCAGACCAGGTGCAGGTGAATAAGGCGATGCGGATCGGCTACCTGGAATGCTTTGCCGGTATCAGCGGCGATATGCTCATGGGGGCTCTGGTGGACGCGGGCGCACCCATCGAACTGCTGCAGCACACCGCGGCTTCGCTGGCTTTGGGAGCGGAATTACGCCTGACCCGGGTAAGCCGCAGCGGCATTCAATCGACCAAGATCGACGTCATGGTCGAGGGTAAGTTGCAAGAGCCTGCCGCCCCTACCGGCCCGATTGATCACGGGCACGATCACGGGCACGATCACCCTCACACCCACAATCATCAACATGAGCATTCGGCCCACCACCATGAACACGGTCGCAGCCTGCCCCAGATTCGCAGTCTCCTCATAGGCGCGGACCTGACCGCGCGGGCCCGCGACCTCAGCCTGAGAGCCTTTGCGTTGCTGGCGCAGGCAGAGGGTCGCATCCATGGTATCCCTGAGGAAGAGGTTCACTTCCATGAAGTAGGCGCAGTCGACGCGATCGTCGATATCGCCTGCTGCGCAGCGGCGGTGGATACCCTCGATCTGGACGCGTGGTATTGCTCCCCCGTGAATGTCGGGAGTGGTTTTGTCAACTGTGCCCACGGACGCTTTCCGGTACCCGCCCCGGCAACTGCGGAGTTGCTCAAGAACGTCCCGGTCTATTCCGCGCATGTGCAGGTAGAACTGGTCACCCCGACCGGCGCGGCTTTGCTGCGAGCGCTCGACTGCCGGTTCGAATCCACCCCGATGATGCGAACCCAATCGATCGGCTACGGGGCGGGGACGCGCAACCCAGAGCGATTCCCGAACGTGTTGCGGGTGAGCATCGGCGAGATTGTGCAAGCATCCCCTTTCTCCGCGGACAAAGTAACGGTTCTGGAGTGTGCCGTGGACGACCTCAGTCCCCAGGTTCTGGCGCACACGGCGCAGTTGGCATTGGAACGGGGCGCGCTCGACGTGATGAGTGCGCCAGTGACCATGAAGAAGGGGCGCCTGGGAACCCTGCTCACGGTGCTTTGCAAGGCAGCCGATGCAGACCATTTGCAGCAGTTGATCTTCCGCGAGACGACCACTTTGGGCATTCGGGTACGAGAGGAAAATCGCGTCATCCTTGCCCGGGAGACCACGCCGGTGGAGACGGAGTTTGGCGTGATCCATATCAAAACCGGCTCCTGGCAGGGAGAAGAATGGAACGCGGCCCCGGAGTTCGAGGATTGCCGCCGGGCGGCGGCGGCCTTCGACGTTTCCGCTGAAGACGGTCATGCAGGCGGCGCTGACTGCCTGGCGGACGCGGCCAGCGAGAGCACAAGAGCCGGCCGGATCCAGATCATGACCCCAGAGACCATTCTCGAGATGCTGCAGCGGGTGCGCGAGGGGGGGCTGCGACCGGAAGAGGCTATGGAGCGGCTCGCGAACTTGCCGTACGAGGAAGCGGGTTTTGCCAAGATTGACCATCATCGCCGGTTACGAACCGGCCTCCCGGAGGTGATCTACGCCGGCGGCAAGACCGCCGAACAGGTGGCGGAGATCTTCTTTCGCATGGCCGCCATAGGGGGCGATGTACTCGCGACCCGGGCTGATGAGGCCGCATTTGCCGCGGTCCAGGCGCTTGTCCCGGAGGCGCAATATTACCCCGTGGCCCGCATGGTCGCGCTGCGGCAGACACCGCCGGTCGAAAACCAAGGCGTGGGTTCTGTGGCCGTGCTCTGCGCCGGAACCAGCGACCTGCCGGTTGCCGAAGAGGCGGCTGTGACGGCCGAGATTATGGGCGGCAACGTGCGGCGGATCTACGACGTGGGAGTGGCAGGCCTGCACCGGCTGCTCGCGCACCGCGAGGTTTTGCGCGAGGCCGAGGTGGTGATTGTGTGCGCCGGAATGGAAGGCGCGCTACCCAGTGTCGTAGGCGGGATGGTGGGGGCACCAGTCATTGCCGTACCCACCAGCGTGGGTTACGGCGCGGCGTTTGGCGGCATTGCAGCCCTGCTGGGCATGCTGAATTCATGCTCGCCCAATGTGACGGTGGTTAATATCGATAACGGATTCGGCGCTGCCTACGTCGCTTCCATGATCCTTCGCCGGATCTACGCCGGCAGCCGGGCGCATTCTCTCTATAACCAGGTAAGCTGATTTTCCGGTTGCCCCGCTTTGCACCATGAAGGTATCTTAATCTTCCTATGGCATCAACAGTTTGGAAGGGCTACATCTCGTTTGGCCTGGTGTCGGTGCCGGTGCGGCTTTACGCGGCCGCGCGCGAACAGCACGTCAGTTTTAACCAGATCCACGAACCTTGCGGTTCCCGAATTAAGCAACAGACCTTTTGTCCTGTTTGTGAGCGCGTGGTGGACCGCAATGAGTTGGTCAAGGGATACCAAGTCGACCGCGATGCCTACGTTCTTGTAACCAGTGACGAGCTAAAGACTCTGGAAGCCGATTCGTCGGAAGCCATGGAGATCGCCCAGTTCGTGAGCCTGAGCGAAGTGGACCCGATCTATTACGAAGCGTCTTATTACTCAGCCCCTGAGGACCCAGGCCGGCGTGCTTATGGATTGTTGCTGCAGGCAATGGAAAAGCTGAATGTAGCTGCCATTGCCAAGGTCACTCTGCACCAGCGGGAGCAGATAGTGCTGATGCGCCCCTATCATCAGGGCATCATCCTGCACACCCTCTATTTCCCGGCCGAGGTGCGTGAGATCAGTGAATACGGCAAGACTGAGAACATGAACCTGCAGAAGCCGGAAATGGATTTGGCGGAGCAGTTCATCCGGCAGCTTACAGCCAAGTTCGACTCCGAGCAGTATAAAGACGAATATCAGCAGCGGGTTTTGGATCTGGTCGAGACCAAGCGTGCCGGGCAGGTGATTGCCGGGCAGCCGCAGAAACCCAAGCTGGCTCCGGTCATCGATCTGATGGAAGCTCTCAAGAAGAGCATCGCGGAGCGGGGCGCCGCAGCACCTGCCGCTCCAACCCTGGTAGAGGCCAGCACGAAGAAGGGCCCGAAATCAGCCCCCGCCGCAGAGGCGAAGCCAGCCCGCCGACGCAAAACGGGTTAGTTCCTTTCAGTTTTTGACAACCAGGTGTTCATAAAGCTTGACGGCCAAGTCTTAAGTGGTTAAGACTAAGAATAGCCCATGGCCACAACCGACCCGCACACGCGAATCAAAGCATCAGCGACCAATCTGGGACGACGTGCAATGTCACCATGATCAAATTCGCATCGGCCAGCCTCACGGTGTTGGTCCTGCTTTGCTTTCTTCCCGTGGCGGGCGGCGGACAGCAGATTCCGGGTAGCATCAGTGGCACTGTTCTCGATGTTAACGGGGGCGTGGTTGCGGGTGCGCAGGTGACCGTGATCGCGACGGATCATGCCAGTAGCCGGGTGATTTTATCGGATGACCAGGGAGGGTTCAGCTTCCCGGCACTGGCTCCTGGAAGGTACACCTTCACCGTTACATCCCCGGGGCTCGCGACGTACTCCTCGTCCGAGCTTGCCCTGCATCCGAACGAGAAATTGATCGTGCCCGAGTTTCGATTGTCACCCGCAGCAACCACCACGGATGTTCAGGTCGTGGTCACACAGACAGAATTGGCCACGGAACAGTTGAAGGCTGAGGAGCAGCAGCGTGCCCTGGGCATTTTCCCTAACTTTTATAGTAGCTATATCTGGGACGCGGCCCCTCTGTCTTCCGGGCAAAAGTATCAGCTTGCCTTGCGCTCTGTTGTGGATCCATTTGCGTTTGTAGGGACAGGTATCTTCGCCGCCGCCGAGCAATGGCAAAACACCTTTCCTGGATATGGCCAGGGCGCAAAGGGTTACGCCAAACGATACGGCGCTGCTTACGCCGACGAGGCGCTCAGCAGGATGATTGGCAGCGCGATCCTGCCGTCGCTCCTGCATCAGGACCCACGTTATTTCTATCGCGGCAGCGGAAGCAAAAAATCGCGTGCGCTTTACGCCATCTCGGCGGCGGTGATTTGCAGAGGAGATAACGGAAAAATGCAGCCGAACTACTCCTATGTCGCGGGCGCGTTTGCTTCTGGCGGCATCTCAAACCTGTACCATCCTGCAGGCGATCGGGGAGCAGGCTTGACCATTGGCAATGGCTTTCTCAACATAGGTGCTCATGCCGTGGATAATCTGGTGCGCGAATTCCTGCTCCGCAAGCTAACCCCAAAAGTCCCGGACTATGCGCAGGGCAAGCCGTAGCGTACTGTCCATCCCGCGAATCCCGCTATGACAGAGCTGTCCGGCTAACAACGCAAATTCTGGCGGCGAGCAAAACCAGCGCAATCCACAGAACGTCGGCTGCCAGCAGATGAGTAATCTGCATCCACAGGGGAGCGAGCAGGGCCACGTCCGCGACGCCAAGGGCACACTGCAGAGCCAGGAGCAAGAGCACTCCGCTTGCTAATTTGCGCTCCGCCGGCCGCCGTGCGCTGCGCAGCAGCAACCAGCAAATGAAGAGGCCGGCGATCACCGCGGTTACAGGATGAACAAAGCGCAGATGCTGCAACCAACTGCTGCCGTTCGCAAAGTCCTGCGCCAGGGCGGCGCGAACCGAGGTTGCAGGGAAGAGCGTATCACTGAGCGCAGCCAACGTTCCGCTCATTCCCACGAGCAGGATGGCCGCTAGCCCGGTGATGGCCAGTGGCAGTTGCATAAAACGCACGGTGCGCCGATTGAAGGCCTCGCCACCGGACAGAAAGTACGCGGAGAGCGCGAGCGCGCCAAGCAGCAGCAGAGTATTGGCCAGATGCAGCGAGAGATAAACGGCGCGTGTGGGGGAACGATTATCGGCGGTGAGGCGCAACAGAACCAGCAAGGCGCCCAGCAGCGCTTCGTTGAAGATGAGCAACGTCGCCGCGACCACGGTGATGCGAGCCAGGTGGCCAGCTACTGTCTTCCGGAATGTCCAAACAAGCAGGAGCAGAATCGCAATGACAGTGACACCGCTCATCATGCGGTGGGTGAGCTCGATCAGAGTGGCCAGACGCGGATGGGTCTGCACCACAACCCCATTGCACAGAGGCCAATGATCGCCACAGCCGGCGCCGGAGCTGGTGGCGCGGACCACGGCGCCCCATAAAACCACCGCCACGTTGTAGACCAGAACTGCCCAGGCAAACCGCGGCAGGAGAGATGACGCGCGAGCGGGCTGGAGCGTTGCGGAAGCCGGAAGGGCATGGGCAGAACTCATCGGTACCCCCTCCTTATCTTACCCGGCCAGCTCCTTGGCGCGCTGGGTCGCGCGCATCACGGCTTTGATCAGGGTCACCCGCAGCCCGCCCTCTTCCAGCTCCAGGATGCCGTCGATGGTGCAGCCCGCGGGCGTGGTGACCGCATCCTTCAGCAATGCAGGATGGTAGCCGGTTTCGAGCACCATCTTGGCCGCGCCGAAGGTGGTTTGGGCCGCTAACAGGGTGGCAATATCTCGCGGCAAGCCGACCTTGACCCCCGCTTCCGCCAGCGACTCCAGGATGATGTAGATAAAAGCCGGCCCGCAGCCGGAAAGGCCGGTCACGGCGTCCAGGTGCTTTTCTTCCACGACCACGGTCCGGCCGACGGTGGCGAAGAGAAACCCGGCGAGGTCCAGCTGCTCCTGGTTGGCATAGCGTCCACGGCTGAGGGCGGCGATACCCGCCCCCAGCATGGATGGAGTATTGGGCATGGCCCGGACCACTCCGATTTCCATATCGGCGGCATGCTCGATGGCCGTTGTCCGCACCGAGGCAGCAATCGAGATCAGTAGCTTTTGCGGCGTGAGCGCGGGACGAATCTGCCTGACAACCTCAGGAACTGTGATGGGCTTAAGTCCCATCAGGATTAGATCTGATGCCTGCGCGGCGGCCAAATTGTCAGTGGATACATCGACCCCCCACTGTGCGGAAAGCTGTCCGGCGCGCTCCTCGTGTTCCACCGTCGCCATAATCTGCTCCGGCTCAAGTACCTTGGACTTGAGGAATGCCTGGAGCAGAATTCCGCCCATTTTCCCGGCCCCGAGAATGGCTACCTTGAGGCCGGCAAGCGATTGCCTGGTTGCATATCCGCCCATGAAGTCTCCCTTAGCTTACTTTTGCGTCTTTTTGCTGCGCGATCCAGATGTCGATGCGTTGCTCCAGGGTATTCGAGGGGCAGCGCGCCGGAATCAAGCACCTGGTCGTGGAAACCGCTGAGGTTGAATCGGTCGCCCAGCGCTTGCTGGGCCCTGGCCCGCAGCTCCAGTAACTTGAGTTGCCCTACTTTGTAGCCAAGTGCCTGCGCCGGCCACGCGACGTAGCGATCTACCTCGGCTTGCACATCGGTCTCGGCGACGGCCGAGTGCTGATGAAAATAATCGACCATTTGCTGCCGCGTCCAATGCTGGGAATGCACGCCGGTATCGACAACCAGTCGGACGGCGCGCCAGATGTCGGCTTCTACCCGGCCAAGGTCGCTGTAGGGGTCCTGGTAGAAGCCGACATCCTTGCCCAACTGCTCAGCATAAAGGCCCCACCCTTCGTCGTAAGCGATATAGCCGGAGTATTTGCGAAACTCGGGGACGCCGGTGAGCTCCTGCGCGATCGATACCTGCAGATGATGCCCAGGCAGACCCTCGTGGTAAGCCCTGGACTCTATGTCATCGAGGGACCGGGTTTCGAATTTGTAAGTGTTAACGTACACCGTCCCCGGCCGGGAACCGTCCGGCGCGCCGTGATAGTAGTAGGCCGCTGCCTGATCCTTCTCGATATACGCCGGCACTGGCATCACCACCAGAGGAGCTTTAGGCAAAGTCCCAAAGAGCTGGGGAAGTTTAGGGCGCATGCGGTCGAGGTATCCGCGGTAGGCGTCCAGAAGCTGTTCTTTGCTGGTTGGGAACAGCTTGGGGTTGTTGGCGGCGGCGCTCTCCAGCGCCTTTATGTCCGCAAATCCCAGCTTATGGGCAATCGCCAGTAGCTGATCCTCGTCTTGCTTTACCTGGTCGAGGCCGATCTGGTGAATCTGTTCCGGTGTCAGGTCAGTGGTGGTGCTCTGCTTCACCAGAAAGCGGTAGTAAGCTTCGCCATCCGGCAGAGCCCATATACCTGGATCGCTGCGGCCGCCGGGGATGTACTGCGCCTGCAAAAATTTGCCGAAGCGAAGATAGGCAGGCGTCACCTGCCCGGCAATCACGGCAAACAGTTCCTCTTTTATGTGCGCCTGCTGCGTGGCAGAAACCGAGGCTGGAAATTTTTGCACCGGCAGGGCAAATGGCCCGTCCTGCGGCTTTTGGCCGGCGATGTCATTCACTTGTGCCAGCACCTTTTGAATCAGGTAGGCGGGCGGCTCGCGATGGTCGTCCATGCCGATGGACATGTCGTCGGTGATCTGTTGGAAGGCGCGGGTCACCTTCTTCAAACGAGCAATGTAATCGTCGTAGTCTTTGACCGAGTTGAAGGTCAGTTGAGGAACGAGTTGGGGAAGATCGACCTGCAGGCCGTTGAACTGATTCACCGGCATTTCCCAGGGCTTGAACCGGGCTTCCTCCTGATCCTCGATCAACTGGCGCACCAACAGGTCTTTGCTCAACTGCTCCTGGGGCGACATGCCGGCCGTATCCACCTCGGCTAGCCGAGTGAGAAAGGCTCGACCGCGCGCCAGGGACTCGTTATAGGCCTGTACGGAGAAATCGGAGAGCTGATCGTTGTACCGATTGTCGCCGATGGATGAGGCAAACTCAGGCTCGTGCTTGAGGCGATCTTCCCAGTAGTCGGCGAAGATGGTGTTCAGCGTTTTCACGCGGTTGGTAAGGGGAAGGTTTTGCGCTGCGCCGAAGCCGGCAGCAAGCGCGATCAAGACGAAATAAGTGGCGATTAAGCAGTTTCGCAATTGGTGTAGACCGAAGGGACAGGCTTTTTCGTGGTTTTCTTCCAGGGAAAACCACACCTCGCGATCTTAATCAGACCACAGTGATTGCGAAACTGCTTTAGGGTGGGTAATCGTAACAAACGGATTCCTGGGCTCGCTAGAGCAGTTTAGCAATTGGTGTAGACCGAAGCGACAGGCCTTTTCGTGGTTTTCTCCCAAGGAAAACCATTCCTCGCGATCTGTATGAGACCACAGTAATTGCGAAACTGCTCTAGAAGCTAGGTCCCGGATTCCTGTGTGGCTTGGTGAGATCGCGAACTTTATGCGGCTTTCCTCAAGAAAGCCGCACACGCAACCATGGATGGGTGCCGCGTGCAGGAATCCGGGTCTATGCGCAGTGTATCGACAATTCGCGCACGGGAACAGGGCGGCTTACCCGGTGAAGAAATTATGGGGCACCCATGCTTGGTTGGCCATGACATCACTTAAAGGACACCGCTTCAGTCGTGGTGGGAAATGCTGGGTGCTGCCACCAGTTCCTCCTGCTTTACTTCGGCCGGCTGCATCGGCAAGGCGATGTCGGCTTCGAGCATGCGGTAGAGCGTAGACCTGCTGATCCCAAGTTTGGAAGCGGCGCGCGCCTTATTCCCATCGCATGCCTTCAGCACCTGGAGAATGTGCCGCCGGATCACGCCATCAAGGGTGAAGTTCTCGGGAAGGGCTGGCTCGCCGTCCTTGCCGCCGGCTGGTTCGAGCGGCAAGATGACCAGATCGATCGGCCGCAGCCACTGCGCTTCGCTGGACAGGCACGCCGCCCGGACCACGCTTTCCAGTTCGCGTACGTTTCCCGGCCAGAGGTGGCGCAGCAGAATGGGGAGTGAACCCGGACCGAGACCTTGCAATGGCCTCTGCTGCTCTCGGGAGACGGTATCGATGAACATCTGCACCAGTGCCGGGATGTCTTCTTTGCGATCGCGCAGAGGGGGCAGCGAGAAGGAGACGGCGCTGAGGCGATAGTAAATTTCCGGCAGAAACGCTCCAGCCAGCACCTGGGTTCGCAGCGGTTTGCGGGAGGTGCAGATCAGTTGCGATGGGGAGGGTACGGCGCCCGGTTTTTCCGCAGAAAGCGAGGTCTCGAAGGAGCGAATGTAGCGCAACAGCTGCGCCTGAGGCTCGGCTGCCAATTCATCGATATTGCGGATCAGCAGCACACCTTCGACTGCCCGGCGCACGGCGGCGCGGAGGGCTTCGGAACGGGGCTCGCTATTGCTGCCCCCCTCGGCCGGAAACAGGGAGGTCGCTTCTTCCACCACCAGCATGCCCGGGGAAGCATGGCGCGCCTGGATATGCCTGGCAAGGAGGTGTTTCCCGGTGCCGGTTTCGCCTTCAATCAAGGCCAGCCGGACCCGCGGGCCGATCTGTTGCAGCTGCTCACTCACCCGGCGCATTGCCAGCGATCGTGAAACCAACTCAGGCATCGGGCCACCCGGGGGCCGACGCGATGGCGCCCAGCGACCTTGCTCCCGGTTCGGTTGCATCGGCTGATTGATCATTCCCTAACCCACTTCCCACGGCTGTAAACCGTTCTTAGCGGTTTTATCGGCGGGGCAGGTGAAGAGTTGAGCCGCAGATGGTTCAACCGCGGGTAGTGGCAGGAGAGTAGGGAAGGGATGTGCCTAAAGCAGCAGAGCAACGGCCGGAACTAGGCCTTGACCGTGCGCACTCGCGAAGACGCCGCGTCGGAAGCGATCACGCCGTCGCGGATGTAGACCACGCGATGGGCGTATTCTGCGATGTCCGGCTCGTGGGTGACCAGAATGATCGTGTTGCCCTTGTTGTGCAGATCATCAAAGAGCGCCATGATCTCATCGCCGGTCTTCGAGTCCAGATTGCCGGTCGGTTCATCGGCCAGGATGATGGAGGGCCGATTCACCAGGGCGCGCGCGATCGCCACCCGCTGGCGTTGACCGCCAGACAGCTCGTTGGGCTTATGGTTCATGCGCTCTTCAAGATTGACCGAGCGCAAAGCCGCTTTGGCCCGCTCGATTCTCTCCTCGGCAGGAGTTCCGTTGTAGATCAACGGCAGCTCTACATTGTGCAGCGCGGTGGCGCGCGCCAGAAGATTGAAGGTCTGAAAAACGAAGCCTATTTCGCGATTGCGAATGCGCGCCAGCTCGTCATCGTTCAATTCACTCACCAGGTGCCCGTTGAGCCAGTATTTTCCCTTGCTCGGTGTGTCCAGGCATCCGATCAGGTTCATCAGCGTCGATTTGCCCGAACCCGAAGGACCCATGATGGCAACGTACTCATTGTGCCGGATGCGCAGGCTGATGCCGCGCAGCGCGTTCACCACTTGGTCGAGGCCCATGGTGTAGATCTTCCACAGATCCTCGACCACGATGACCTCTCCCTGGGCGCCATCCTGGGCCATGTCGGCGGCTTGCGCTGCGCTGCCGGTTTCGAGTGCCATCTTTCGCTCCTGTCTCCTGCTTGCTTCGTTTACGAAGATTCCGTGGTCTGGGTTGCGGCTGCATTATCCCGCTTTAGTTTGACGTCGTTCTTGAGCGTGCGGAGCACTTTATAGGGCCCGATGACAAGTTCATCCCCTTCTTTGAGGCCGCCGGTGACCTCAATGTCTGTGGCGCCGGTGATGCCGGTGGTGACCGGGACAAACTGCGACTCCAGCTTGCTGCCGTGATGGCGCAGCACGAAGACGCCCTGGGTGCCGGGATCCTGAGCACTGGTCGGAGCCGCCGCCCCATCCCCTGTGGAGGCAGCATTCACCGTCTGCATCGAGGGGCCGGCCTTCAGAGATGCCGCGGTACGCATGGCCAGGGCCTGAATAGGAATAGTCAATACATTTTGCCGCCGCGCGGTCGTAATTTTGGCCGTGGCCGAGAGCCCTGGGCGCAGTTCCGGGGGTGGATTGGAGAGCGTGACCACTACTTTGAAATCCTTCGCCTCCTCGGTGCCGGTCGTGCTTTGGCTGGTGGCGATGCCAGTGGAGCGCAGAATAGCCTGGTCGCCGACTTCCGTCACCTGGCCCGGAAAGACCCTGCCGGGCAGGGCATCCACGCTCACGTCCACCGGCTGGCCCATAGCGACGTTCACGATATCGGTCTCATCGACCTTGACTTCGGCCGTAATGACGGACAGGTCAGCCAGCGTCATCAAGGTGCTGCCCTGGGCGTTCTGAATGCCGACCACGACAGTTTCGCCCTCGCGCACCGGCATATTGGTTACGATGCCATCGAAAGGCGCGACGCTGACGGTCTTGTTCAAGGCGTCGATGTTGCTGGTCAGTGTGGCCTGGGCGGTGCCCAGCTTACCCCGGGCAGAAGCCGTCTGGGCGCGGGCTTGCACCAGCGCAGCTTTGCTTTGTGCCAGGGTGGCGACGTCGGTGTCGTACGCAGCCTTCTTGGAGTCGTATTCCGACTTGGCGATCAGCTCGGCCTTGTACAGCGCCTGCGCCCGCTGCCAATCGAGCAGCTTCTGATTGAGATCAGCCTCGGAGTGGGCGACCGTCGCTTCGGCCGTCTTTTCCGCAGCCAGGTAGGAGGAAATGTCCGTATCCGCGGAGCGAATGCTGGCTTCCTGGGCTTCCACGCCGGCCTTGGCCTGGACGCTCTCCACCGTGGCGAGCACCTGCCCCTTCTTCACCTGGTCGCCTTCCTTGACGTACAGGTGCGTGATGCGGCCGAAGGAGGTGGCTCCGATATTGACGTAAGTCTTAGGTTTGATCTGCCCCGTCCCGCTGACGATGGAGGTCAGATTCTGACGCACAACCTTGGCAGTAAGTACCTTGGTATAGCCGGATTGGGCGCGAACGATGGTGAAGGCGGTGATACCCACCGCCACCAGGATCGCGCCTGAAATGATCAGGATTTTCTTCAGTTTCATGGGTAGGACGGTATTCCGCGCCCTGCGTACATCATACGTGGAAGCGTCCGCCAGGGTTCCCGGCTTTTTCCCCGAAGTACCTTAATTTTGTGTTACCGGCGCACGCTTATCGCCCGCAAGATAAAGGGCGAAATGACATTACCCGCTTGAATTCGCCGCTTATGGACCTTAAACTTGGTGTGCCGTACGGGGAGTATCGCGCAACCTATGCTAAGGGTTAATCCCACCCTTTTTCTGCTCTTGTCGTTGGGCCTGCCACCTATGCTCATCGCGCAAACTGCGACCAGCCAGCCGTCGCAGGCCAGTACGCCGAACGCTTCTTCCAACCCGTCGCCGGATAACCAGACCACGCCAGCGGGCCAAGACCCTCTGAAACGGCCGCTCAACGATAAGGAAAGATTTAAGCAGCAGAAGGAGCTGAGAAACGAGCTGAAGGGACCCTACAAGAAGTGGGTGGACGAGGATGTGCGCTGGATCATTACCGATCAGGAGCTGAAAGCGTTCAAGAGCCTTTCGAACGATGAGGAGCGCGACAACTTCATTGAGCAGTTCTGGCAGAGGCGCAATCCGGACCCCGATTCTCCCGAGAACGAATACCGGGAAGAGAACTATCGCCGTATCGCTTATGCCAACGAGCATTTTGCCGCCGGCAAGCCGGGTTGGAAGACCGACCGCGGGCACATGTATATCGCCTACGGCAAGCCTGACAGCATTGAATCCCATCCCAGCGGCGGCTCCTACGAGCGGCCCATGGAAGAGGGTGGCGGCGAGACGTCGACCTTCCCCTTTGAGACTTGGCACTACCGCTACATCGAGGGCATCGGCGAAAACATTGATATCGAGTTCGTTGATACCTGCATGTGCGGCGACTACCACATGACCCTCGATCGCTCGGAAAAGGATGCGTTGCTGCACGTTCCGGGCGCGGGCGCGACCCTGGGCGAACAGATGGGAACCTCCAAGCGGACCGACCGCTTCAATGGCGGCCTGGAGAACCTGGGCGGCGGTCCGATGGCGAGTTCGAACCAAGCCAAGGAGTTCGATCGCCTGGAGCAGTTTTCCAAGCTGCAAGCCCCACCTGCGGTCAAGTTCAAAGATCTGGAATCGTTTCTGGTGAACCACAAGGTATTGAACGGACCCTTCTTCCCCTTCGAAGTCCGCACCGACTACGTGAAGGTCACCGAGGATACGGTTCTGGTTCCTTTGACCCTGCAGATCAAGAACCGGGATATTACGTTTAACACCAAGGACGGGGTAGCCAAGGGTGAGGTGAACGTCCTGGGGCGGGTCGCAACCATTACCGATCACGTGGTGCAGACCTTTGAACAGACCCTGGAAGTGGAAGAGCCAAGCGAGCTGTTGGGCAAGGCGCTCGACCAGGCCTCAGTCCATTGGTGGGCTTTGCCTCTCAAGCCGGGCCGGTACCGGGTGGATATTGCGATCAAGGACGTGAACAACCCCGACCACGTCGGCACCTGGGCGGAAGGGATCGTGGTGCCCAAGTATGACGATGAAAAGCTCTCCGCGTCCTCGCTGATTCTGGCCGACAAGATGGAGCAGGTGCCGACCAAGCAGATTGGCACCGGGCAGTTCATTCTGGGCAACACCTACGTCCGGCCGCGAGTGAGCGCTGGACCTGCTGTGGCCGTCAGTTTCCATCGCAGCCAGAAGCTCAATTTCTGGATGCAGGTCTATAATTTGGCGATCGACGACAAGAGCAAACAAAATGCCGCCACGATTCAGTACCAAATTATGGATTTGGCGTCTAACAAGGCGATTCTGGATACATCGGAGACCAGCGCGGCGTTGGGCGACAATAGCGCCAATTCCGATCAGTTGACCGTGAGGAGGTCCGTACCCCTGGCAAGCCTTCAGCCGGGCAAGTACCAGGTGACCATCACTGTTAATGATCATGTGTCCAAGCAGCAGGTGGCGCAATCGGCCCCGTTTACGGTTGACTGACCCTCTGATAAGCTGCAAAGAGTAACTGAATCGGCCCGGGTAGAGCAGGATAGGCGATCGTGGAACTGGGTTACTGCAATGCGTTTGAGTGAGTAGCGTATTGAGTGCGTAAAAGGTATTGCCAAATCGCAGCTCTAATGGTGATGTCCATGGTGGGCTTTCTGCCTGCCTCGGCCGCGCCTTTCCCGGCAACCGTGAGCGGAGTAGTGCGCGATGCGCGAGGCACCCCGCAGATGGGAGCCATGGTTGAACTCTTGGCTGCCAATGCCACTGTGGTTGGCCGGGTTTATACCAACGTCCGCGGCGCCTTTACCTTCGATCACGTTTTCCCGGGAACCTACCAAATCAAGGCAACCGGAGACTCGTTCCTTCCCACCCTGCGTGAGGACCTCCGCCTGCGCGCCCGCAGCAAATTAGTCGTTAATCTGACCCTGAGCACGCTCTTTGAAGCCATCCAATGGCTGCCCGCCCAGCCCCGCTCGCCGGACGAGCCGAGTGATGACTGGAAATGGACCTTGCGTTCGTCAAGCAATCGTCCGCTGTTACGTTTACTCCAGGATGGTCCGCTTGTAGTTCTCTCCGGGGACGACCACGGATCGGCGCCACAATTGGCAGCCCGGGTTGAAGTTAGCAGCCCTGGTCGCGAATTTGGACAAGGTGGACCTCATCACGCCTTCGCTGTGGAGCGTTCGAGCGCGGTGGGAGGCCATTTGATTCTGCGTGCCAACCTAAGTCCGCAGCCCTCAGAAGGCTCAGAGTACATGGCGGGATATCAGCTGGCGCTTGGTCCGGAACGCCAGATCCGCAACGTGGCCACGGTGCAGCAGATGACCGCCATTGAAGGCGGAGGAAAGCAGGGTTTTTACGCCCTGCGGCTGCGCAGCGCCGAAGCGGTGAATCTGGGTCCAAATGCATCGATGGAGTTGGGCAACGAGGTCCAGTCGGTGCACGGGGCTTCCCAGACCACTTCCAGTATGCCGTTCCTCAATGCCTCCTGGCACGAGGATGGGGTGAGCGTTTCCTACCGCGCTGCGACTTCGCCGGAATTGCAGAATGCCGGAGAGGTTGCCGACAGCAGCACGCTTGCGCCCATGTTCTCCGAGGAAGGTGGCAGGGTACGCATCGAGCACGGTCTCCATCAGGAGCTGCGGTTTGAAGACAACACCGCATCGCGTCGGGCGCTGGTGGCCTTCTATCAGGATGAGGTGCAGAGCCCTGTCATCGGCGGCGCCGGCTGGGTATCGCAGCAGGATCTTGCAGCAGGGAACGTGCTGTACGATCCGGTTTCGCAGGGCTTCCGGGTTACCGGGCCCGGCTACACGACGGGCGGAATCAGCGCTGTCCTGAGGCAAAAAATCGTGGGTTCGACCTGGGCAACGCTTTCCTACGCCAACGGTAAGGCTCTTACCTTCGAGGTTCCTGATTCCGCAGTCACGGTAGACGAGGCGGTGCAGGGCCTCACACAGCGCAGAACGGAAGCCGTCACCGCATCGCTCGATGGCAAGGTAGTGCGCACAGGAACAGGCTGGCATGCTTCCTATCGTTGGCAGCCTGTGGCTACGGTGACTCCGGTAGCGTTATACGACAGCTTTGGGCAGAGCGCCTATTTGAACGTTCTGATCCGCCAACCGATCCACTGTGGTCACTTGCTGCCTAACGGAACCGAGGCCTTAGTGGACGTACGTAATCTGCTGGCAGAGGGCTATCGCCCCTTCCTTACCAGCGACGGCAGCACACTCTATTTCGCGCAGACTCCGCGCTCCATTCAGGGTGGTCTTTCCTTCACGTTTTAAGCTGCAAAATTCCCTCTCTCCCTCCCTTTCAAATTGGCTTCGGCTGGATAGCGACTGCCCCAAGAGAGCGGGACTGATTATGCTATATTTTGTTTGGGCGCATCGTTGCTTGGTGCCCCGATCTCCTGAATGTTGCTCAACATTCAGCCTTCTCGCCGCACGGACGCGTAGCTCAACTGGCAGAGCATTCGACTCTTAATCGACAGGTTGGTGGTTCGATTCCACCCGCGTCCACCATCATTTTTCAGTGACTTACGCCTTTTGGGCTCATCCGCTAGGCTAAATTGTGCCCCCTTTGTGTGCCCCCTCATCGCCAAAAGAGTTGAAAAGCTCTTCCTGGAAAGCAGAGTTTTCGTGTGGCAGTAGCTGAGTCAGATCCCGGCTTTGAACTCCCTCGCAGGAAACTTCGCACGCGAACTCGATCTGCCCAAAAAACCAATTGTTCAGATCTCCCCTCATCCCCCGGGCCGCAACGAAACACGCATGCGCATACCTTTCTTCGCCAGCAAGAACATCCGCGCCGACGGTTCGGGCTCAAAGCCGGGGGCAAGCGTGAAATGGGCAGCACGCACAAAGGTGGCCAGCATGATGGTCGTCTCAATCATCGCGAACGATGCACCGATGCAGATCCGCGGCCCAGCCCCAAACGGCATGTACTGGAAACGGTTTGGCTTCGACGGGCAATCGGGAGCGAAGCGACTTGGATCGAAGCGATCGGGATCCTCCCAAAAGCTCTTATGGCGATGAATGGCATAAATGGGGATGAATCCAAGCGTCCCTTTCATAACCGTCACGCCATCGAACTGAACATCCTCCAAAATATCGCGAACGATCAATGGCGCGGTGGGATAGAGCCGCAACGACTCCTTTAAAACCTGCTGAACGATGACCAATCGGGCGACATGCTTGGAGGTGATGGGGCCATCTCCGGCAACCTGCTGAACTTCGTCGAGGATGCGCGCCTCCCATTCCGGGCTTTGCGAGATCAGGTACAGTGTCCAGGTCAACGCGAACGCCGTGGTGTCAAATCCCGCGATGAGAAAGGAGAGAATGTTGTCCACCAGCAATTCGTCCGACATACTGTGCCCTGTTTCTGCATCTGATGCTTTCATCAGGCGGGCGAGCAGATCGTTGCCGCCGGCGGCGGCGGTACGACGAGCCTTCACCAGTTCGGCAACTGCTCCTCGCAAGCGGGTTTCATGGGCTCGCATGGCATTGCCGCCTGGCCGCGGCAACCAATGCGGAAGTCCCATGAGCCTGTATACCACCCACCAGTTAGCACCACGGTAATAACCAGCGTGCCCTTTCTGGATGGCACGAAGCATTGGCTCTGCCCCGCCGGCTAACATGGTGTTGGAGATGACGTGAAAGGCTGCGCGCAACATGTCTTCGTTGATGGCATGTACCGTTCCAGGAGAGGCCGCTCGCCATTTCGCTACTGCCGCTTCCGCCGCACTGGTCATAATGGGCCCGTAGTCGAGAAGCGAGTCGTGATGGAACAAGGGGGCGGCTGCGCCTCGTTGCCACCGCCACTCCCGCCCCTCGGCCGAGATCATCGCGTTGCCAAACATTGGCTTGAGAAGATCGACTTGAACGCCACCCTTTGGGAAGTCCATGTGACGGCTGAGCAGCAAAGTCTTCACCAGTTCGGGACCGGTGAAGAATGCGATTCTGGGCGGTCCGGGAGCGATCACTAATGGCTTGCGGTAAGCCTGCTCGGGAATGATTCCCAGGTTATTGTTGAGCAGCCTGGTGAGGTTAACCGGGAATCTCAGCGGCCTGGGCGATGGCCGGACGAAGGGCGGGTAAAAAGGCGCAGAGACATGGAGAGAGCCGACAGTCGACACGGAACCTCCTTACCGCTATGCAGAAGTCATCGGCTGAACTTTTTCGCTCAACCTTTTAAGAGGTCTCTTTTCAGTCGATATTCGATCGTATAGCCGCTCGTAATCTTCCCACTCAGTTCGGAAAACCCGGTCGAGAACGCGCGTACCGAGGCCATAATTCCCGGTGTATCTCGAATGGTGTAGCGAGTGGTAGGTGGTGCTGGTGATCACCTTGCCCAGCCAACGATTGTAATGTTGTGACTTTAGCTCGAAATTCCCATGGCTGAAGGAATTAATCACCAGGTAGCCGATATACCACGTCGCGATGCCGAAGACATTCAGGCCGAACCAATGATCGAGGGCCGCCAGCACACCGAGGAACCCAAGGTCAAAAATGAGCTTCTCGGAAAAGGAGAACGAAATCGCTGTCAGCCAACTGTTCAGATGGCTCTTATGATGCTCCCGATGAATCCAGTGGAGCCGGCGTATGTGAAAGGCCCGGTGAGAACCATAATGCCAAATCTCGGCCCAAATGGTTGCGGTGACAAGAGAACCGATGAATGACTGCGAGCTGGTGCTCTTGAAGAAACCCAGATAGAGGAACGCCGCCAACAGCACAGCGTGAATGGGGGCATGGAGCGAGTTCTTCAGCTCCCTTTTAATCTGCGCGGAACTGATTGGCAAAGCATAGATGGTTCGCTCGCATATCTTCCACTTCCTGGTGACACCAAGATACCAAAGCAAAGCCATCGCGTGGCCGAGGGTAGCAATGATGATCAGGAGAACGATCTCGGGTGTGGTCATCCGCATCGCGATCACTCTGTGCGCGAACTTTTCTATACCCGGCGCACGCTGTCAACCAGTTTGAAGAACTGGGCCTTCATAATCACATTGAGATACTCTCGCACGCCGCGTTCGTTACTCAACCTTTTTCCGTGCCTTGCAACTTCAAGCATCATAGGATGAGAAAGCCCGTTTTCGCGATGAAAGAAGGGCTCACCAGCCACGGTGAAGCCGATCGCCTTATAGTAGGGAAGCAGTGCGGGCACACAATCGATGTAGGTTTCTTTGACAGAATTGCGCATCCCATAGCGCGCGACCGCGGAAATCAGCTTGAGCGATGTCGGGCCGCCGCGCTTGGCTTTCTTGACAATGAATTTTGTGCAGACTGCCGTTGCCTCGGGATGATGCTTCGATGCGCGCATACCATACAGTTCCTCGAGAATACCGACCGGACCTTCGCAACACAGGTTCAAGCGCACCGTTCCTATCGCATCTTCCTTCTCGACGGCGATGAAGGTGTGACCCGCGATATCCAGATCGTCGGCAATTATCTTTTTTGTGTGATCGGCGTAAGGTGACTGGCGCTGCAATTCTTCACAATATACGGTGTACCGCAAACGTTGTGCTTTTTCGAGCATCGCCTTGTTGCGGCACAGGAGCACCCCGATTTCCGGAGCGGCACTAAAGGGCTTCGCGGTCGAATCAAGAACGAGATTGTTGCTCATTCTCTCTTCAGCAATGGAAGCAAGCTGTCGTAACACCTGCACTGCCAGCGGAGGCTGATGTTTCTCCAGGTTGGCAACCGTGGAATCGTCGATGACGAGGGCGGAGGTCGCCGTTTTTGCGGTCACGGTCGCTGTGGCGGACCCACCGTGTAAGAATCCTATTTCACCGATGGGAGAACCAGAGCGGGCGATCACGATTTCCGGCGCACCCTTTAATTGCCGATCGACAGCAACCGACCCATCGACCATTAAGTACATGTCCGAGTAGTGCTGCCCTTTGTGGCGGAGGATATCTCCCGGCTTAAAACGCACGGCTGGACAGAACGAGCGGAGCGACTCAGTGTCGATCGAAGCTTGCGTCACGGAAGGATCCGCCTTGCAGAAGCGACATCGTATCACTGGCGATAAACAGCTGCAAGGGTAAGAAACGCATCAAAAACGTGATTCGCGGTCGTGAACCTATACATACTTCTCTGGCCGCTACGGCCGGGAAAGGCGAGGGTCCCGCTTACCGTGGGAGTGCCTTTACCCAAGGACGCATCCGTGGAATCCAGGCGCGGACCTTCCGGCAGTACTCTTCATAGTCCGCGCCGCACTTCTTTCGCAGCGTCGGCTGCTCGTACAAAACCACAAACAGAGCCACGGCCGCGAGCACAACACAAGGGCCCAGGTCTGTCCGGTCGGGAAGCAGATATAGCGAAGTGCACCCAGGGCCGCCGCCGTTACAACAAACGTGTTTCCTGGGCATGCTTCAGGGCCTGGGACAAGACCATCCAATATTCGAGCAACTGATTGATTGCAAATCCTTTAATAGGCGAAGCCCTGCTGGCAGTTCGCGCATCGACCCTGCTGGTAGATCGGCTTGAGTGTTCCGCGAACAGCTCTCCGGACGGCCTCATCATGAGCGCCTGGGCTATTCGCCCCGCTGATCGCCGCTTCGCACCCACACTGGGGAGTTCAGGGCATTCGGGTACACCATCCTGCCGGCACCTGCTCGCAATGGCCCTCTATGTCGATCTCACCTGGTAACGCTATAAACCTCAATACACCTGGCCCGGACTCTTTATGTCATACTCGGAATTCCGTTAATTCTGGTGGTCCCGTCTGAGCCTGCCGATTTTGGACGTTCGGTGTCGGCCGCACTTAAGTTTCCGCCGAAATCGTCGGTAATCGTGCGGGTCATAGGAGTTCCCGTGAGCTCGGAGGAGTCGGAGGAAGAAACCAAGAAGACCGATGTTTCGAGGCTGCCTGCCCACCCCAATAACGAGACGCATGCGAAAACGCCGACATTTAAGCTGACCTATAGCGACGGCAGTGAGACCCAAATGTTTCTTCTGCCCGAGGGCGATACGTTGGTAGGCCGGTCACGTATTTGCAATCTGGTTATAAGGGATCCGAGCGCGTCCCGGCGGCATGCGCGCTTTGAGGTCAGAGAAGGCCGTTGCTTCGTCGAAGACCTGAGCAGCAGCGCAGGCACTTATAAGAACGGGGATTTTATAACTAGCGCCGAACTCCGGGACGGCGATGTTGTGTCGCTCGGGCAGATGCAATTCGCCGTGGGCGAGGCGGTTCCGGAACAGGTGACGCTCTCGGAAAAGCATACCTTCAGGAATGCCACCGTCACCTTGCCAATTGCCAGGTTTGCTGCGCCACGTTTCCTGGGAACCGATGCTAAAGCGCGTGAAATCGATAGCAATCGTCTGGTCGCCATGTTGTCTGACGTCAGCAGCGAACTCGTGCGTTCCAGCTCTCTTCCTCAAATACTTGATCGCATTGTCGCGCTGACATTCGAAATGATCCGTGCGGATCGCGCGTTCCTGATGCTCATGGACGAGCAAAGTGGAGAACTGGTACCACGAGTCGCTCGCGGCCGCGACGGCACCCCCGCCCATGGCGCCACAATCAGCCGGACCATTGCAGGAACCGTATGGAAAGATCGCGTGGCGTTACTCGCCTCAGACGCACAACTGGATTCGCGATTTGAGGCGTCCGAGAGCATCCCCCTGCAAGACATCCGTTCCTGCATGTGCGCTCCATTGTGGCAAGATACCGACGTCATCGGCATCTTGTATGTCGATAATCCGGAGAGCAGCAGGTTCAGCGTCGGGGATTTGAACCTCTTCACCACGCTTTCCAATTACGCCGCAGTGGCCATCGAGCATGCCAGGCTGGCGGCGCGACTGCTGGAAGAGAGACGCCATCGCGAACGTCTGCAGCGCTATCACTCACCCCGCGTGATCGAACGCATTCTGGGGAGAAAACGAAACGGGCGCCAACTTCATTACGCAGGAGCGGCAGATTTCCGTGCTCTTCGCCGACATAGTCGGCTTCACGACAATATCGGAGCAGATGGCCCCGCCCGAAGTGGCAAAGTTGCTGAACCAATTTTTTGAAGCCATGATCGAAGTCATCTTCGCGCATGAAGGAACGCTCGATAAGTTTATAGGCGATGCGATTCTGGCTACGTTTGGCGCAGCGCTACCACAGCAAGACCACGCGGCGCGATGCGTCCGGGCGGCCCTCGATATGCGGAAGGCGCTTGCTAGTTTCAACGCCACACGCGACCAACCTGAACTCCGCATGCGTATCGCGATCAACAGCGGATGCGCTCTCGTCGGAGATATAGGCTCTTCCAAGCGCCGGGAGTTTACCGTGCTGGGGGATGTGGTCAACACCGCCTCGAGGCTGGAATCCGGTGTGGCGCAACCTGACCAGATCATCATCAGCGGCAACACGTATGAGCTCGTCAAGGATGAGATTAAAGCGCGGCTCTCGGCTCTGTGAATCTGCGTGGCCGTTCGGGACCGGTCGATATCTACGAGGTCTGAGTGTTCCGCGACGATCAAGGTTGCAGTCATTCCCTCCATCGCCGGCGGTTGAAACCCTGTCCCTCCCCCAGACGCCGGGTGCCCCGTATCTCGCTCGTTTTTCGCGAGATGTGGGATACCACGGCCCTTGACCCTGCGCTTGGTGAGACCTGCTGTCCGCTGCTGCCGGGGGAAGCCCAACGACCCACGATGTGGTCGTGATTGTGCTGTAACCCAAGAGCGTTCCACGCGACTGAAATTACCCGGGACGTTGGCCGCAGGTAATCTCGACCGGCCTCCCATCCGGCTTCTGGTCATCGTTAATCTGGGTACTTGCCTCGGAATCTGATCTAAGCAACAAAACCAATCCATCTCCCTACTCAAGGTGAATTGCAAAAGTGCCCTTGCCCGGCCGGCGGATGATAGTATCTCTACGAAATGTTTCCGAACCGCTTAGAGATCATGAATAAGGGTACCCTCCCCCTCTCAGGGGGATCGCGGGACCAGCCTTAGAACAATTCGTCGAACAACTCTCCCTGACCAGCCTCCAAAATGAATCCCTGGTTCTCGAGCAATCCACCGAACCCGC
>CAWCKO010000025.1:0-115699 GCA_963796145.1 uncultured Acidobacteriaceae bacterium
TTGACGAAATGCATCGCCGCTGAGTTCATGCAGTAGCGCAGACCCGTTGGAGGAGGGCCGTCGTTGAAGACGTGTCCGAGATGAGCGTCACATTGTCTGCAGATAACCTCGGTTCGCTCCATTCCCAGGCTTCGGTCCGTAGTTTCGACAACATTCTCTCGCGCAATCGGCTGCCAGAAACTAGGCCAGCCGGTACCGGAATCAAACTTGGTGTCCGAACTGAAGAGAGCCGTGTCGCAGCAGATGCAGCGAAACAGACCGCGATCGTGAACGTTCAACGTATCACCGGTATAAGGCCGCTCCGTGCCCGCGTGGCGAGCTACTTCGTAAGAGATCGCGGAGAGCTGTTGCCGCCATTCCGCGTCTGTTTTGACGACCTTCGGGACCTGAACCTTGCCGGTCTTCTTGCCGTCCGCACCAAATTGAACGATGGTCACCATACCCGGAGTCGTCGTCTTGCCGCTCGCGGCTGCCGCAACACCCGGCCGCTGAAAAGACCAGAGTGCGAGGGCCCCGCAAGCACTGGCCGAGGTGGCCAGAAACACGCGCCGGCTAAGTTTTCGTTGTTCGTTCTGAGTCGCTCATAAAACTGTCCCTTTCTCATTTAACCGAAGGTGAATGAATACGCCCGTACCCCCGGCACCAGGAATTCTATTCTGAAGGTACGGTCATGAATACTGCCTTGCTGACGAATCAGTTGATACAGCCGATCGCCGGTCACGACGCCGTAACCCTCTGCGTCGGTATCTACGCCATGGTCGGCGCCCGGCGCCTGCCCATCGAGAGTCACCCGGAAACGCACAGGCTTATCGTCTGTGCCCGGCCCTAAGACCAGGTGAAGGTCGCGAGCGTGAAAGCGAAACGAGATACTATCCGGCGCGGCAAGCGAGGTCGCGACCTGGTCCTCGTCCTTCCAATTGCCGGCGAGTGCCCATTGGTTGAGCTTTAATCCGGTCGGAGTTTCGTACAGCTGGGGATCATCCTGATTCAATCCGCCGGGAGAGGCAAAGTTCTCCGCTCTGGCATATCCGATATAGGTCTCAGGAGATTGAACATCGTCCGCATCGGCTGCAGCTTCCGTACCGCTGGCAGCTATTTTGGTCGCGGTCTGGGGAAGAGGTGTATGGTTCGCTTCCTCGAGCAGGGTCCGGATCCACTTTTCAGATTCGTCGTAACTGCCCTCGCCAAAGTGGTGAAAGCGGATGCGCCCCGTGGCATCGATAAAGTAATCAGCGGGCCAGTACTCGTTGTTAAAACTGCGCCAGATCTTGTAGTCGTTATCCATCGGGACCGGATAAAGAACGCCGAGATCCTTCACCGCTTTGCGGACGTTCGCTTCATCCTTCTCGAAGGGAAACTCGGGCGTATGAACGCCGATGATCACCAGGCCGCTGTCTTTGTATTTCTCATTCCAGGCCTTGATATAGGGCAGCGTGCGCAGGCAGTTGATACAGGAATATGTCCAGAAATCGACCAGAACCACTTTTCCGCGAAGCGACTCCAGCGTGAGCGGTGGTGAGTTAATCCAGGCCGTGGCTCCGGCGAGACTGGGAAGCGCCGAGTCGGAGACGTCGATGGTTTGATTGAGCACGATCCTTTTTGTTTGATTCGAGGGATGGAACCGGTCGACCAGGCGCTGCTCCAGGCCGCCCGTGCTGGCCAGGGAAAGCCGGGTGAGCACGCCACGGTCCAGTCCGAAGGCAACCGCGGCCACCGCAGCCAGTACGGCTACGCCAAGCGCGCGGCGAATCCACTCCTCAACCCCCAGTCCACGCTTCATGGCGGCGAAGATACGGCCACCGGCGAGCAAAGCGATCGCCAGCGAAGTCGCTGCTCCCGCCGCATAGCTGAGCAGGAGTATGACGGTATGGGTGCTTGCGCCCTGCAGGGCTGCTCCGGTAAGAATGAGGCCTAGAATCGGCCCGGCGCAGGGTGCCCAGAGGAGTCCGGTGCCAATACCAAGCAAAAAGGAATTCAGGACACTCGGACCGGAGTCGGAGTTTCTTGAGAGCCGGTTGCCCAGTTGCACCAGCGGACGCGACAGACGGTCGGCCAGCGACGAGAAGAGCAAGGTGAGGCCGAACAGTGCAAAGAGAATCAGCGCGGCGATACGGCCGAACTGGTTGGCCCGCACCGCCCAACCTCCGCCCACCGTCGCCAGGCTGGCAACCAGAGCAAACGTAATCGACATACCGGCAAGCAACGGCAAACCGCTCTTGCGGAAGGGCTGATCGGAGCGCGCGAACACGAACGGCAGCACCGGCAGGATGCAGGGGCTGAGAATGGTGAGCACCCCGCCGAAATACGCTAAGAATAGGAGGAACATTTGCTTGCCATCGACCCAGATGAGATTACAGAAAGACCAAAAAGGTTACGAGTATCACGGCTGTTTTGGTTTTTCCGCCGGGGTTTTGGCTTCAGAATTCAATCCTCCCCTGGAAGGCGATCATGCGTGGTGAGCTGTCGCCACCGAGGCCCACACCCAGCAGTCCGGTAGGCGGGGAAATAGTGCTGGTTAACGCGCCAAAGCCGGTTTGGGTTGAGGGTATGCCCGGAGTGCCCGCCTGATTGCTGGGCAAAGCAAAGTTGGGATGGTTGAAGAGGTTAAAGACCTGGGTATCGAAACGTAACGTTACGTGCTCGGTGATAGGAATCTTTTTTGTCACGTAAACCTCGGAATAGGTGAAATGAGGTCCGCGATCGTTGTTGCGGCCTGAATTTCCGAACTGGCAGTTAATCGGCGAATCTCCTCCGGCGCAGGCGCCGGTGCTGGGATCGACCACCGAGGCAAAGGCGTCCGGGTTGAGCCACTGACGGCTGCCGGTTTGCGTCACCCCGGCGACCGGAGTTTTGCGATAGAGCGGAACCCCGGGAACCCGGTTGGCAAATTGCGGCCCGCTCCCTTGAAAGATGCCGTCGTTGTTCGCGGTGTAGGGTGCACTCAGCACGCTGAAGGGCACTCCGCTGTGCAGGAATGCTGTCTGCGACACTTGCCAGCCGCCGAGCATGTACCGCAACGGTGTGTGGCTGGAATGAAATGGAATCTCATAGATGCCAAAGGCCGAGATGTTGTGCCGTACGTCGTAGTCGCAGTTACCGTATTGCTTACGCAGGTCGCCTGGCAATGGATAGAGAATGCCGAGACTGGAAAAGGGAAGCAGGCCGCCATTGGACACTTCATCGAGACAATGGCTGTAGGTGTAATTTCCACGCAGCGTCAGCCCGCCGAATTGTTTGGTTGCGCTGGTTTGCAGGCCGGTATAGTTACTGCCCGCATCGGTGCGGAATTCATTCACGCTGCCGAAGCGCTGATCGAGAGGCTGGTTATACGCAAAAGGCGCGAAGCATCCAGCGCACACTGTCTGGTACCCGTTTAGCTGCACCTGGTATGGCTCATGCACGGCGCGGGTGCCCACGTAATCGACCCGCAGCCCACCCCGCGCTCCTAACTCACGCTCGATGCCCAGGCTCCATTGCAGGAAGTATGGCGTCTTCAGCGTGCCGCTGGGAAACGTGTTCAGACCAACCGCCAGGGGACACGTAGGAGCGCCCGCAGGCAGCCCGGCGCACGGAGCGCTCCCTGAACGGAAGACGGTTTGGAAGGACTGGTTGGCATGGCCGGTCGCGTCGACTGCACTGTTTGGAACCCCCGGGGCGATGCCAATGCCGCCGACTTGTCCGTTGATGCCGCCGACGAAGACTGGCGCATAGGGAGCATTGGTTGCACCGAGGTCGGCAATCTGCGCCGGGATAATGTCATTGAAGACGCCGCCTCCTGCGTGGACCGCGATCTTATCGGACAGCTTGTAGGCTGCCGAAGCGCGCGGCTGCCAGCTCAGCAGCGGAGTGCCGGGAAAGAGCGTGCGCACGTTGGTCTGAATGGCCTGGTTCAAGGGCTGATCGACATCGTGAGCCAAATCAAGGAACGATCCTTTCGGCCGCGCGAACAGGCCGTGCTGATTGACCGGATTGGTATTCCAGGTAACCCGCAAACCAGCCGTCAGGGTCCATCTCTGGCTGGCTTTGAAAGTATCCATGGCGTACATGTCGAGGTTGCCCAGAGCGATGCGCTCCTTCTGCGTAACCGGAAAGGCTGCCGTCGCTGTGGACGCAGCGCCGTAGGTAAACTGCGCCAGATCGTTATAGATCACGCTGGGCACAACCCCTTCGCCCAGATCGTAATCACTTATATCCAGCCTGCGGGAGTTTTCTCCGAACTTGAAGCTATGCCGTAAGTGGGTCCAGACGAGGTTATCGTTGATCTGCCACTGGGTAACTTTGCGGCCCTGAGTATACGTCTGGTCGTTCCCACCTAACGTAGTGAACGGTGCATTCGAGCTGCCTCCGGCCAGCACGATTGGGAACGTCTGGAGCACCTGGGAGTAGTTATTGGGCAGAAAGAGGCTCGAATACCAGCTTGCGCCAGGATTGAACTGGTTCACCAGCGAGGGCGAGAAGACGTGCGTGTAGCCGAGTACAAATGTCCTCTGTGGCTGCGGGGAGTAGGAGTTGAATATGGGATTGATAGCGTCAGTGTAGGCAGCCTGCAGACCCGTGTCCTGCTGAAAGCGGTACCACACGCTGTTGTTCGCATTGAGCGTGTGGTCGATCTTAACCACGATCAGATTTTCGCTGTCGATATTGTTCAGCGACTGCGTGCGTTTGTTGGCGCAACCAGATCCGTTGAGAAGGTTGGGATTGTGTTCCGGGGAGTAATGCTCCGCTCGCGTCCAACGGACAAGTGAGAACCGGAGTGGGTGTGCCTGCAGTGTTGCTGTAGAGCCCGAACATTTTCCGGTAGAAGGCTACTTCGTCAGGCTGTGCAGGCAGCAGTGTTCCGTTGATCGGATCGGACCCGCCCAGCGGCAATTGCTGCAACACATACTGCTGATAGGCGGGCGAGGGCACGGTGGTTCGGGCAATCAGCGGAAGCGCGATGCGGATGCCTTCGTAGTGGGTGAAGAAGAAAAGCTTGTCTTTCAGCATCGGGCCGCCGATGCTGACTCCGAATTCATTCACTGTCGAGCGCGGCTTGCGGGCGATATTTCCCGGCGTATCGTTGGCGTGGAGAAAGTAATCGGTGGCGTTGAACAGGGAGCCGTTCCAGATCTCATACGCGTCTCCGTGAAAGTGGTTCGATCCAGACTTGGTGAAGTAGTTGACCTGCGATGCTCCGTAGCGCCCCTGATCGACCGCGTACGAGTTGGTATTCACGGTCGCTTCCTGCAAGGCGTCCAGTCCGATAACCAGGTTCGTTGACAGGCCAATGTTCAGCCCGAGGAAAGGATCGTTGGCATCGAAGCCGTCCAGGATATAACCGTTGGAGGTTGCCGGCAGCCCGTTGAACTCAACATTGCCATAGCCGCCTGCGGCCTTGGCGTCGTTCGAGGAGCCCGCGGTATTCATCAGCGCGCCCTGCGCGAACTGCGCGATATAGGTCAGGTCCTGGCCTGGATTGGGCAGGTTCTTGATGGTCTTCGCTTCCAGCGTGGTCGAAGTATTCGGATTCTCCAGGCTCATCAGTGCAGATTGCCCGGTCACTTCCACGGACTGTGAGATGGCCGCGGGAAACAGGGTGAAATTGACCGCGGCAGTCTGTCCTACAGAAACACTCGTGGGCTGTGACCGTGCCAGCCCGAAGCCTTCGGCATGCACTTCAATCCGGTAAGTTCCCGGGTTCACTTGCGAGAAGAGGAAACGCCCATCCTGGTTGCTCTGGACGACGCGGACGGAACCGGTGTTTACCTCCGTTGCCTTGACCTGGGCGTCGGGGATCGCGGCGCCGCTCTTGTCGAGAACGATGCCGGCGAGTGCGCTGCTGGTTCCGCTCTGCCCCCAAAGCGGCAGTATGTTAACCATGGTTAACATCAGAAAAAGCTTCAGCGCTGTCCTCGAGATTCTGTTGAGCGCCATAGGGAAACTCCAGTGTGCGGGACGGGTGAGGGTTGGCCTGAATTTAGGTAGACCTAACTATTAGGTACGCCTAAAATGGGTCAATGTCAAGAGGATCCGTGTCAAGATGGAAACGGGAGATTCAGCCCTGATGGCGCGCCGTGAACCAAATCCGAACAGCGAATCTGTGGACAACTACCTCAAGGCGATTCTGCTTCTTGGCGGACCCGAGGAGAACAGGGTGGCCAGCAATGCCCTGGCGCGCAGGCTGAGCGTGGCCGCTGCGTCGGTGACCAATATGCTGCAAAAGCTGGCGGCAAGCTCGCCTCCGCTGGTCGAATACGAGCGCCACCGCGGTGTGCTGCTATCCTCCATGGGGAAGAAGCGGGCGTTGGAGGTGGTGCGTCACCACCGGCTTATCGAGACATTTCTTTATGAGGTACTCGATTACCCGATCGATGAGGTGCATGAAGAGGCGGAGCGACTGGAACATTTCATCTCCGAGCGATTCGAAGAGCGCATTGCCGCCAAGCTCGGGCACCCGAAAATTGATCCCCATGGGCATTGCATACCGGCGATGGACGGCGCCATGCCAAAAGAAAACTCCATCCTGCTGACGGACGCGAAGGACGAAGGAGTCTATGTTGTGGACAGCGTCTCTGACGGCAATGCCCATACTTTGAGACGACTCAAGGACCATGGCATTGCCCCTGGCGTCAGGCTTCGCATGAGAGAAAGACCCTCACCCGTAAGTTACGCAGTGTCTGTCGGGCGTTCTTCCAGGGTCTTGAACCTGGAGGGAGATGCCGCCGGCAGCATCAGGGTGTCCGCCCTGAGTAAGTAAATGAATTGACCCTATGATCCTACGCCGCAAACTGCTCGCCACTCTGCTCGCCTTCGCGTTTGTCTTCGCCCCCAACCTTCAGTCGCAGAACCCAGCAACGGCGCCGCCCTCGCACCCCACCAGCACGCCCTACGCCGGCGACCTCAGCATCTTCGAGGAGCCTGGCCGCGACAAGCGCCTGCAGATCGATCGCGTCATGGATCTGCTGAACATCAAACCGGGCAGCGTCGTTGCCGATATCGGCGCGGGCGGCGGATGGTTCAGTGTTCGCGCGGCCCGCCGCGTCGCTCCCAATGGCCGCGTCATCGCCGAGGAAATCAACCCGAAGGCCATTGCCTACATCCAGCAGCGCACCAAACGCGAGCACCTCAGCAACATAGAAACTATCCTGGGCACACCTGACGACCCCAAGCTCGCGCCTAACTCCGTGGATGCCGCCTTGATGCTGAAGGTGTATCACGAAATCGCACATCCCCCGCTCGTCCTCGAGAACCTGCGCGCGGCGCTCAAGCCAGGCGCTCGCTTCGGCATCATTGACCGCAACGGCAACGGCGCTGACCACGGCCTTAACGAGCCCATCGTCCGCGCCGAGGTTGAACGCGCGGGCTTCCGCCAGGTCGCTCGCTACGATTTCACCAAGGCCGACGGTCAGGATTATTTCCTGATCTTTGAAAAACGATAACCTCGCCAACTTACGGCTATACTTCGGTGACTGATCCGAGGAGGTAAGAAGAGGCAATGAACGAACTTGATCTTCCCAGCAGGAGACACTTTCTGGGCGGAACCGCAGCCACGCTTACATCTGGTCTTTGTGGTTCACTTTTGCTGCCCCAGGCTGCCCAGGCCGACGCGCCGTCGCTCAATGTCCTCGGGCCCAGACCCGGGTACTCTCAGCAGGTTGGTATTTTTGTTTCCATGTTCACCTGGATGCGTGAGGCCAACGGAGTCCTGACTGCAACCAAGGGGCTTACCCAGGCCGACCTGGATGTGTCTCTTCGATAAGAATGCCAACACCATCGGCGCTCTTATGCTGCACCTGGCGGCCACCGAGACCTATTACCAGATGAACACATTCGAGGGAATGAAATGGGACAGCTGGTCCGACGCGGTGAAGCAGAAGTGGGATCCGGCGATGAATCTGGGCGATGCGGGACGAAAAACCATCAAGGGTCATGACCGGGAGTACTACGTCAACATTCTGCAGGAGGTTCGGGAGAAGTCGCTGGCGGAGTTCCGCAAGCGGGATGACGCGTGGCTGATGGCTGTCGACAAGGACTGGCCGTGGGGTCCGACCAACAACTACTGCAAGTGGTTTCACGTTACTGAGCATGAAGCGCATCACACCGGACAGATTGCGCTGCTGCGAAAGCGGCTGCCCGGAGCAAAGCCAGACGTGGCGTAACCAGAGACCCTGGTCAGACGCCGGCAAATGACCGGAACGCCTCAACCACGGTTCCCGGCAACTCATCCCGATTCTTCTTGCTGAGAAGTTCGTGCCCGGCACCGGTGACGGTGAGTACCTCGGTTGATGCGGGGATAAGCTTGAGCGCCTCTGCCAACTCGTCGCTGGAAGCGAAGCCATCGCGCACACCGTGCACGAAGAGCGCCGGGGTTTCGAGGCGCGGGAAGTGCGCCGTGCGTAGCTCAGCGGGCCGCTGCGGCGGATGGAGTGGGTAAGAGAGCAACAGAAGACAAGCGACGAGACCGGGTTCATCGGCGGCCAGCATGGATGCTTGCCGTCCTCCGTAAGAATGACCGCCCAGGAACAAACGGCCCGAAGTCTGGCGGCGCATGGAGGCAACGGCCGCTCGCAGCCCCTGCTGGTCGCGTTCTGCACTGCCGCGCGGCGGTGGCCCGTGGGGTCGCAGTTGGCGAAAGGGGAGATCGCAGCGGAGCACCGTAAACCCTCGGCTGCAGAAAGCGTCGGCTAGCAGACCCAGCAGCGGAGAATCGCAGTTGGCTCCCGCACCGTGGGTCAGGATGAGACCATCTTCACCCGGGCTCGCCGGGCGATGCAGGAACCCTCGAACGGGTACTTCATGCGGTGAATCGTCGCGAAACTCCTGGTAGTTCTTCATGCCGGGTCTTTGGTCAGGCGGATCACTTCAACCGACGAGATTGCGATCAATCCCTCTTCCACGGTGCGATCAAGAATTGGCATGAACTTCTTGATCTTCTCCGGACGATCGATGATGGTCATCATAATGGGCGCGGCTTTCACACCAGAGAGGGCAGTCTGGCGATGAATCGTGGCGCTTGAACCAAAACCTTCCAACCCGCGGTAGGCAATTGCGAACATCATTTCCTGGGAGCGCGACGCTTCCAGGATCGCCTCCTGAAGTGGCACTCCCCGGCAAGTATCGTCCCCGTTAAAGTGAATCCGGAGCATGTTTGCTGTGAATTCCTCTCGCATCAGGCGGGCCCCTCAACGCTTTCTCCGGCATGGATCGGGCGGTGCGAGTACTTCACCACGTCCACGTCTGATAGCACGATCAATCCTTCCTGAACCATGCGTTCCAGTACCGGCAGAAAGCTCCGGATTTTCTCTTCCGTGTCCACCACCGAGATCATGATCGATGCGTCATGAGACAGATGAAACGGTTTGTCGCGGTGAACCCTGCGATGTGCCCCGTATCCAAGGATGCCTCGATAAACAGTCGCTCCCGCAAGATCATTGGCTCGCATGGCCTCGACTAACATCTTGTACAGCGGCTTCTCATTCCAGCGATCGTCCTCTCCAATGTAAATGCGCATCAGCTTGGCCTTGCCTTCAATTTTGAGCGCAGCTTGAGTCTCACCAGCTTTGTGTTTGGAGGGACGTGGTGGTTTTGCGATCCTGGTCTCCTGTACTTCGATCATGCCGTTTCCCGCCATCTCTTCCAATTTGCCGAGCAGCTCCTCCACCTTCTGCTCGGACTCGATGAACTCGATCTTGAGAGGCAGTTTGTCCGAGATCTCAACATAGCTGGCGCTGTGCAGGCGATGATCGGCGCCAAAACCCGCCACACCTTTCAAAACCGTCGCGCCGGAGATACCACGAAAAAAGAGGTAATCGAGGATGGCGGAATAGACAGACATGCCATGACGGGTATCGCCTTCACTCAGATAAATCGAAACCTTGAGGGCTTTTCCGGTCTTCAGCATAAAACCTCCAGCATAAAACCTCCTTAGACCAGTGTGCGCTTTCGCGCACACTGCCGGGTGCTCACAAATACTAGACTTTTATCGAAACCGATGCTCTCGCTCCTTGCTCAGGCTGTTTGCGAGGAATTTTGCCGCTCAACATCTGTGCCTGAGCGCAACAAGAGAGCCAAATCCTGCCCAAGTTGCTCCATATCGAGAGACTCGTCCGTGTGTCCCGCGAGGCGCTGAATCTGCACCCGATAGCCGTCCGCGTAGGAGCTTACAAGTCGCTCCAGGCTCCGCGTTGTCTGCTCAACCCATCGATGAAGGACGCGCCCGTATGCGCGAAATTGCTCTGTGAGGATGGCCTCGAGTTGTTCTTTGAGATGCGAGCGTATGTGTGCGACGGCGATCCTCTCTCCCAACAGACCCCAGTAGCCGACGTTTATAGAATCTGGCAGCTCAGCGAATGCAAAACGCGGTAGGTTTCGCAGGAGCAGGTCGAGCTCGCTCGCCGCCGGCGCATCAGGAGCATTCAGGGTCGCGGCAATCTGCTGCAATACGTGGATCGCCTCCTCCGATGTTTCGTGCAGGCGGCGAAGCGGCTCCTTGAGCTGATTTTCAACGAACGCGTCTGTCCACTCAGAAATTTGCGGTGGAGGAATGGCGGTCTTACCCGTGCTCCGGGTCCATCGAAAGCCCACTTCAGCCAGGTGGGACAGGGCTTGATCGCAGCCCTCTTCGACCCGCAGCAGGTCGGACTCAAAGACGCGGGGCTGCTCACCGATTACCCCAATCGAATGCCGGAGTCTTGCTTCGAGTTCATCGAGCTTGCTACCGTTCAGGCTCCCCAGCAGGCGGCTGCGATCCAACGCGGTTTCTATGGCGGCAATGACCGCATCTCGTAAAGCTGCGATTTTCCGGCTGGCCGATTCATTCCGTAAACTGGTCGAGCGATCGAACCGTGGCAGCAAGCTGGTCTGCAAAAAGCTATTGAGCAGTGCCGAATGGCTGGGCAAGGCACTCACCGGATGGACTGTCGGATCGATACCGAGCTGCTGCTGAAGATGGTGGCTGATATAGGCGAGAGCGCTTTCAAGATCATCCGGCCGGAGCAGGTCGGCCTTGCTGAGCAAGATGATCGACGGGATACCCGCCTCGTAGAGCAGTCGCAGGGTTCCGATATCTTCCCCGCTGAGAGATGAGCCCGCGTCAATCAACAGGACACCCAGATCCGCAGAAGGCAGATATGCCAGCGTCTCGCTTGCGCCCCGCTTCGCCAGGGAACCAAGCCCAGGTGTGTCCACCAGGACGATTCCTGGTTTCAGTTGGGGTGATGGAATTTCGGCAACTGCTTTGATCACATTGCGTTTGTTTCCCGGATTGCCCGCTTCGGCCACAAAGTGAGCGATTTCGCCCAGCGGGATTTCCTCGCTATGGCCATCCGCGAAGGTAATGATGGCGCGCGACTTCTGACCCGATCGCAGCTTCGTCGGCACAGCAGTGATCGGGTTGATCCCCACGGGCAGAATGTCCTTGCCGAGCAAAGCATTCAGCAGCGATGACTTGCCCGAACTCACCCGACCAAAGAAAGCAATCTCGAAACTGCGATCTTCAAGACGTGCTGTGAGTGCTTCGAGCCTTCCGCGAAACTCGACCAGCCCATGGCGGGTGATGATCCGGGAAATTGTTTGCAGCAGCGAAACATCGGCGCCTGCCGCTTGCAGGCGCTCGAGACGTGCCTCCAGATTGGTTCCCATCTCCTGACGCAGGTGCCGGTTCATGCCCTCGAGCAGGGAGCGTAGTTCATGGACTACGCCGTTCAGCTCGCCGGCAACATGGTCATTGACAGCGCCGGACCCGCGCATATAACGAGGGCGAAGTTCTTCGACGGCGATATCGATGAAAGACAGGTTGGTCAGGATGGCATGCGTAGCAGAAATCGTCGGGGCACCGGGCTCCAGCTGCTGCCATGCAAGTGAACGAAGTAACTGCTCACGAAGACGATGGATGTAATCTTCGAGCACCCTGGTCTGTGCCGGGGAAATATCTACGATGTACTTGTCGAAGGGTGAACGGGAACCTGCTGTATGCAGGATCTTCTCCACGTCCCCAAGGAGTCGATCGATGTATTGACAACTCACGCTTAGCCGAAGGCGCTGCGCTTCATTCAGGGCGTCCTCAGTCTGTAATTCACGTTTTCTACTGGGGCCCATCCTCTCGATCCTCGTCATCCGTTGAACGGGACGCCCGATCCACCGCGCAAAGGGCAGTCCTGGCTTCGTCGTTTGTCGCTTTTCGGGATTCTGTCGCTAATGCGAGTGACTCAACCGACAGAAAACCCTGTCAGGAGTCATCATCTGTACGGGAGAAGCCGCACAGCGGTTAAGGGTGAACTCCTTCACCACGCTCCTCAATCCTGAACCTTTGTTTCGCAGGGTGTCAAGGCGACTTGCATGCCGAAGAACCTCTAGAGCCACACGTCGATCGGGGCCGTCCGTTCTCCTCCCTCACTCCCCGTGTTTGGCGTCCCCCGCGGCTCTACCAGCAGCAACTTGGTTTCTACGACTGCAAAGGGCTTGTGCTCCACCCCTTTCGGCACGACGAACATCTCGCCCCCTTTCAAGTCAACCGCGCCATCTCTGAAGTCGATTCTGAGATGACCGTCGAGAACAATGAACGTCTCGTCAGTGTTGGGGTGATGGTGCCAAACAAAGTCGCCCTCCACGCGAGTGACCTTGAATTGATAGTCATTCATCTCCGCAATCACGCGAGGAGACCATTGCTCCCTTAGACGCGCAAACTTGCTTTCTAAGTTGATTGGGCTGTAAGGATTCATGTCGGCCCTCCTCAGAGGATTGTTCTACGTTCAGTTTTTCACCTGGGTGGCGATGCGTTCAATGGCATGGTGGGCGGAGAGTATGGCGCCTTCCTGCCAGGCGACGAGATGGGACAGGTAATCGCCCGCAAAGTAGGTGCGTCCCTCGGGCTTTTCGAGCTGGTTATAAGGTGCCGCGCTGCCTGGAAGACGGTTGTTGGCGAAGCAGCCGAGGGAATAGGGAATCTTCGCCCAGCTGACGTAGATTGGCTTCTCGAGCAGTCCCGAGCGGCCGGGGTGCAGTGTTTCGACCGCAGCACGGGAGGCGTCGAGCTTGGCTTCGATGGACGGCAGGGCCCCGAAGGTACTGGGTGTCCCCGAACTATCGCCAAAGCCTTTGGCCATCGCACCCACATCGTTGCGTTCAGATCCGAAGCCGGAAAGCAACACGCCCGTGGGCGAAAAGAGTTTTGCGCTGGGATACCAGACCAGGTCGACGGTGCTCTTGAGGAAAGAGATACCGCCGTAGATGTGGTTCTCCTTCTCCCAGAATCGGGGGGATTCCCAGGCGATCTTATAGACGGCGGTCATCGGCATGCCGGTGAACGCCTGCCTGGTTTCCGGGGAAAAGTTGTTCTTGGTTGTGGCTAGAACGGAGAGGGGCATAGTACAGATGCAGAAGTCGGCAGTGACCGTCTGCGGCAATCCACCCTTCAGATAAGCCACGGTGACGTTCTTGTCTCCGGTGGTGATCTCGGCGACCGGGCACTCGTAATGGATCATGCCGGCAGGCAAAGCCTGGGCAAAGGCAAACGGGATACGGTCCATGCCGCCGACGGGCTGGAACATCGTCGCCTGCCAGTCAATTTCATCTTCGTAGAATTCTCCCTTGGATAGGTCGGCGACCAGCAGATCGTGCAGCTTCAAAGGCTGGTGGAGCACGTGCTGGGCAGGGCCGGCGCCGCGGGGGGTGACAAAGCCGGCGCGCATCGAGCCGGCGTATTTTCCGTTGGCATCGAGGTCGCCGAAATCATGCAGGAAATCCAGCAGCAGCGAGGTGTCCTCTTTGGAGAGCGCATGGTCGAGGGTGTCCGCGTGCAGGCACTTGGAGAGCAGCTCCGCCAGGTAGCCGCGGGTGTCGTGGATAACCTGCCGCTGTTCGACCGGCCTACCGGAGTTCAGCTGCGGAGACTGCATCAGTGCAGAGCGGGAGACGTTGACCTCGACCTCAAGCGGTACGCCCAACTCCTGGCAATAGTTCAGCAGGTTGGTATGGATGGAGGGGATGCGAGCCGGGCCGGCATTGAGGTAGCCGCCGTCCGACCAGGTACAGTTCTGGATGGTTCCGTCGGTGAACTCGACCTTGGTGCCGTCGCGTACCGTCCAGTTGCGGCCTCCCGGCCGGCTGCGGGCTTCGAGCACGGTAACACTGAAGCCAGCCTTGCACAGCTCGTGGGCAGAGACCAGGCCGGCAATGCCCGCACCGAGGATGACCACGCTTTTGCCTCGTCCAAAGTCAGCCGTGAGTTGGGGGAGGGGAGAGGCACCGGCCGCAGGCGTGAGGCCGAGAACCTGCATGGTGCGGAATACTGCGGAATAGCCGCCAACCTGGGCGATGCGCTCCAGGAAAATGCGTCGAGTGAGGCTCATGCAGGGGGCTCCACGGGATTGAGTCGTGAGGTGTGTCCCAAGTTTGTAGCAGAGAAAGTTCCCACGCAAGCAGAAACGCCGAGTCGATGCCCGAAGGTCAGAAAATTCGATGTGGGGAGAAAAACACTTCAGTGCGCGACGGCCAACTCTTCTTCGAGGAGCTGCTTTTGGAACAGATCCGCGTAGTAGCCGTTCCTGGCGATCAACTCGTCATGCGTGCCCAGCTCCACGATGCGGCCGGCTGCCAGCACGGCAATCTGGTCGGCATGGCGGACAGTCGAGATGCGGTGGGAGATGAACAAAGTGGTGCGGCCCTGCATCACGCGTTGCAGTTCGCCCAGGATCTGCTCTTCGGTGTAAGTGTCAACACTGGACAGGGCGTCGTCCAGGATCAGGATGCGGGGATTGCGGATGACGGCGCGGGCAATGGCCGTCCGTTGCTTTTGCCCCCCGGAGAGGGTGACGCCGCGCTCGCCCACCGTGGTCGCCAGGCCGGCAGGGAATTCTTCAAATTCGCGGCGGATGTGCGCCGCCTCGGCGGCCTCGAGAACCTGGCTATCGGTGGCCCAGGGAGCGCCAAAGGCGATGTTTCCCCGAATGGTTTGGCTGAATAAAAACGTCTCCTGAGGGACGAAGCCAATGTTGGAGCGCAGCAGCGCGAGCGGATAATCGCGGATGGGGCGGCCGTCGATGAGAACGGTTCCTGGCGCGGCGTCATAGAGCCGGGGGATCAGACTGACCAGGGTCGATTTCCCCGAGCCGGTTGGTCCCACGATGGCCAGGCTGCTCCCGGCCGGAATCTTGAGCGACAGCGAGTGCAGCACTTCCGAGCGGCCGGAGTCGAACCCGGAATAAGAAAAGTCCAGGTTGCGAAACTCGATGTCGCCGCGCAGTTTGAAATCGGCGGGGATGGCAAGGTCGGCCTCGGCGTCGTCGATGGTGGGCTTGTCCGACAGCAACTCGTCGATGCGCACCACCGAAGCGGTGCCCCGCTGCCACAGGTTCACCACCCAGCCCAGGGCGATGACCGGCCAGGTGAGCATCATCATATAAGTGTTGAAGGCAACAAAATCGCCGATGCTGATGCGGTGCGAAAGCACCTCGTGCCCGCCTACCAGCAAGGTGATGGCCAGGGCGAGTCCGAGGACAAACTCGAGCGTAGGCCATAACATGCCCATGAGCTGAACCAGGCGGAGCCCGCGGCGGATATTCTCCCGATTGGATTTTTCGAACGCGGCAATCTGGGCTTCTTCCTGGGCAAAGGCGCGGACCAGCCGGGCGCCGGAAAAATTCTCCTGCGCCTGGGCTGAGATTTCGGAGTACATGGCCTGAATGCGCTCGAAGCGCTCATGAATCTTGCGCCCCAACGCTTGCACCAGGATGCTGGCCAGGGGCAGCGGGACCAGCGCGACCAGGGTCAGCCACGGGCTGATGCGAAGCAGGAAATACAAGGCGCCGATCGAGAACAGAACGGTGTTGGCGCTGTACATGATGGCCGGCCCCAGCAGCATGCGCACTGCGTTCAGGTCGTTGGTCATGCGCGCCATGATGTCGCCGGTTCGATGTTGCTGGAAATAAGCTGCCGGCTGCCGCTCCAGGTGGCGAAAGAGATCGTTGCGCAGGTCAAACTCGATTTCGCGGGAAATGCCGATGATGATCCAGCGGGTAAGAAAGAGGAAGACGCCCTTGGCGGCAGAGATGGCTACAAGCAGCCCGCCATAGAGCAGAATCTTTTGCCGGGTGACGCCCTGGTTCAGGTCGTCGATGGCGATACGAATGACCTGGGGGAAAAAGATCCAGATGACATTCGAGATCACGACCGATAATCCGCCCCAGACAAAATCACGGCGATAGCGGCGCAGATATGGGAACAGCGGCCGGAGCGTGGCAAGCATGCTTCCCCTATTTTAACCTTGCCTCAGGTAGGCGTACGCAGCAGCAGATAAGCTCCTGCGAGGCCGAAGAGCAGGTCGGGCGACCAAGCGGCCAGAAGCGTGGGCAGGAAATTCACGTTGCCCAGTTGTTGAAACGTAAGATAAACCACCCAGTAGGCGAACGCCAGCCCGAGGGCGGTGGCTATGCCGGTCAGCGACCCGCGTTTGCCCATGGAAAGGGCAAACGGAATAGCCAGCACCGCCATCACCAGGGTGACGATCGGATAAGCGACCTTGATATTGAGCTGAACACTGAGCTGCTTGGTTTCGAACCCGCTTTGCCGCAGGTCGCGGATATAGCGCTGCAGCTCGCCGAAGCTCATCTCCTGTGACTGAAGCGCTTCCTTCTTGAAATATTGCGGCTGCTCGCTGATTTCCGGATAAGTTTCGACGCTGAACTGGCTGTAACTGCTTACCGCTTCGCCATCGAACCGGCGCTCCCAACCGTGCTCAAATACCCACTGCTGTAATTCCGGTTCCCAGTGGACGTTGGAGGCGAAGATGCGGCGGGAAAGAGCGAAATTCTCCGGGTTGAATTCGAAAACGGACAGGTTGGCAAAGCGGTTTTGTTCCGGATCAAAGAACTGGTAATAGAAGATGCGGCCTGGCTTGCCCGGCTCCTGGCGGCCAAAGATCCATTTCTGGTCGGGCCGTAGAAAGGTTTGCGCGGGTCTGCCTTTGATAACGCTGCGCAGCGCTTCCTGCCGCCGGTTCGCGGCGGGCAGGTAGGACTCATCGAAGAGGAAAAGGGCCACGGCAATCAGCGCCGACACTACCAGGATGGGCACCATCACCCGGTACAGGCTGATGCCGGTAGCCTTCATAGCGGTAAACTCATTGGTTCGGGTGAGCACGCCGAACGTGACCAGCACCGCAACCAGCACCGCCAAAGGCGTGATGTTGTAAACCATACTGGGGGTGAGGTCGATGAGATATTCGCCTACCGTGACCAGCGGAGTGCGGTTGCGGATGATGTCGCCCAGCAGCTCGAAGAAGGTAAATACCAGCATCAGCAAAACAAAACTGGACAGCACCAGGGAAAACGTGGTCAGAAACTCGCGCAACACATAGTCGTCCAGAATGAGCGGAAAGCGTCCCCGCTCGTGTGGGTTGCGCTCTTCCTTGTTCGCCCCTGCCCGGGCGGCCTCAGTTCTTGGGCTGAGCAGCTCGGCGTTCTTAAATTTGCTGACCAGGGCGGCGAAGTATGCGCCCACCCCTCCTCCGACCGCCATTTGCCGCAGCAGCAGCAAGCCGAAGAAAGCGAAGAGCATGTTGGCCGCCCATACTCCAATAAAAACGCTTACCTTGCCTTCGCGCGCCAGCGTACCGCCGGTCAAGGAGAGGAAGTAGTAAATGAAGACCAGGGCGATGGTCACCACAAAGCCAGCGCTCTTGCCGCCCCGCCGGGAGGAGAGGCCGAGCGGAATCCCGATCAGCATCAAAACCAGGCAGGCCGCCGGATAGGCGTACCGCTTGTGCAGTTCGATCAGGTAGGGTCTGCCACCGGGACCCTTGGTGTGCTCGTACAACACGCGGTTGCTCATCGCGAGAATGGGGGTGTCATTATGGCCGATGTGCATATCTTCCTGGGTGCCGATCGTGAGCGGCAGTTCAGACTCCAGGAAGGTGGAAACCTGGTATTGCGGCGTCCCGTTGTTGACCGCCATGTCGTGCTCGGTGCCATTACGCAGACGCATAAGAATGGTGTGCGCTCCGCTGTCGGCAACTACGGCGTCCTCGGCGGTGGTGATCTTGGGCGAGACCGGATCACTCAGGTCGGCGAGGAAGATGCGCTGCCACCGCGAGGCTCCTGTACCGGCGCGAACATCCTGCACGTACAGGACATAGTTCTTAAAGTCTTCATAGAAGACGCGCGGCTCAACTTCAAACGAGGCCTGTTGATCCTTAAGTGAGCTCTCCAGCCTTAATAGTGCGGCGGTCGCCCTGGGAGCCACGTAGAGCGAATCGGCCAGCGATATTCCCCAGCAAACGATCGCGATCACCGAGACCACCCGAACAAAGAACCAAACCCCGACTCCCACTGCCCTCATGGCGGTAATTTCACTATCGGCAGCGAGCCGGCTCAGGCCGAGCAGGACCCCGACCAACACCGCCATGGGGATGGTCAAGCTCAGGGTGTTAGGCAGCAGGAAGAGAAAAATCTTGGCCACGCTGCCCAGGGACGCGCTATTCCGTGCCGCCATTTCCAGCAGTTGCCCGAGGTACTTCATGAAAAGGATGAAGGTAAACAGCGCACCCCCCAGGAGGGCGTGCGAGAGCACTTCATGCCAGATGTAGCGGGTGAAAATGCGCACAGCTTAGTTCAGAGCATGCACGAGGGATAGAAGGGGTGCGCTTGGTAAAGCCGCCGCGCGTGACATCCGAGCGATATCTTTCGACGTGGAAAGATGTATCGACTTGGCCGGCGCACCCAAAGGAGGGAGAGCATGCTGCTATCTGGGAGTCTGCCGCTCGCGCCCCAAGCCGGCAATGGCGAAAAGGTGTTAGGAGGAGTTACCCTCGGAAGGAGCAGCCACTCCTGGCAGAAAACGATAGCCGACACCACGCACCGTCTCGAGAAAGACAGGCTCGGCAGGATTGTCTTCAATGTAGCGGCGCAGACGGACCATGAAGTTGTCGATGGCGCGCGTGTCGGTGTCTTCACGCACTCGCCAGACCTGTTCCAGCAATTCCTTGCGGGAAATAATTCGGCCCTGGTTGTGGACCAGATAGCGGAGCAGGTCGCACTCCATCAGGGTGAGGCGGATGGTCTTCTCCGGAGTCGTGAGCGCGAGCGAAGGAAAGTCGATGGTGCGCCCGGCAAAAGTGAAGCTGGACGGCGAGAGGCTGCTCCGCGGCGCCGGAGCTGGGGAGGCGGCAAGCCCAGGCCGAAGCCACGCCATGCGACGCAGCAGGCCGTTGAGACGCGCTAGCAGGATGGCAAGATCAAAGGGCTTGGGAAGATAATCGTCGGCCCCCGCGCTGAATCCGTTGAGTACATCTTCCGGCCGGCCACGCGCGGTGAGCATGAGGATGGGCACGAAATTCTGTTGCGCCCGTAGTTCCGCGGCGATCGAGAAACCATCCCGTCCCGGGAGCATGACGTCGAGGATAATGGCATCGATGGAATCAGCTGCGATCATCTCCAGGGCAGTTTCGCCATCCACCGCCAGTTCCGCTGTGTAACCCTCAGCGCGCAGGTTGAAGAGCAGGCCCTGCGCCAGGTGAGCCTCATCTTCGACCACCAGGATGTTGCCGGTCACTTAACGCGCTCCTTTGCCGGCGCTCGAAAGCGCGCGGGGAAGCTGCAAGCGGATGGTGGCGCCTCGGCCTTCCCCCTCTGATTCGGCGACTACGTCTCCACCGTGCTGGCGTGCGATGGAGCGGACCAGGAACAGGCCCAGCCCGGTGCCTTTGATGCGGAAGACATTGCGGGCCGGCACCCGGTAGAAGCGCTTGAAGATCCGCTTCAGGTGCAGAGGGGCAATGCCCAGACCATGATCGGAAACTGTGAGCATCATCCATGCGTCGCCGTCGAGGGCCAGATGTACCTCCAGTTGCGGCCCTTCTGGCGAATACTTGACCGCATTATCGAGGATATTGAGTACGGCGGTGCGCAGGTCCTCCGGGTTGCCGACAACCGCCGCCTGCTCGGCGTTCGGATCCACGGTGAGGTGGATGGTGGACTCCTTCAGGTGGTAACGCTGCAGCGTGGTGCGGATGCAGTCGCGGACCACGTCGTCGAACAGCAGTTGCAGGCGGACCTGGTTGCGCCCTCGCTGACCCACTTCTCCCGCTTTGAGCACCTGCTCCACGGTAGCCAGCAGCCGGTCACTATCCGAGAGCATGATGTCGTAGAACTCTTTCCGTTGGGACTCCGGCATCTCGTGACGCTGCAGGGTTTCCAGATAAAGACGGATGGAAGTGATGGGGGTTTTTAGTTCGTGGGTCACGGCATTGAGAAAACTGTCGTGGCGCTCACTGCGCTTTACCTCACGCACCAGGAAGATGGTGTTCAGAATCAGGCCGGCGATCAGCAGCGGGAAGAAGAGGATACCAATAACCAGCAGGATCAGGCTGCGCCAGTTGATGATGATCCACGCGACGTTGAGAGCGATCTCAACAGCAACCAGGCAGGCGCCCAGCGTAATGGAAAGAACAATCGCGTTTCTGCGTCTGGTGATACGCATACCGGCAAAGCCCTAGCCAAAGTATAGCGGCGCCAAAGCATCTTCACTTCTGGTGCATACAGAGCGACCACTCCCGACGTGGCTTTTCCCCAAGAAAAGCCGCACTTCGCTGCACTTGATTGTGCAGAGTAGAAGTGAAAATGCTCAAAAGGGAAGGGCGCGACCGAAGCCGCGCCCAGGGTTGGCAACCGAACCGGGTGGTTAGGAAACGCCCGCGGGGCGCGGATCATGCGGGTCGAACTGAGCCACTTTCACGTTGCTGGCCAGGCCGATCTTCTTGAGCAGCCAAATGCCGTAGTAATTAAGATCGAACTCCCACCAGGTGAGGCCGTGCTTGACTGAGACGGGATGAGCGTGATGGTTGTTGTGCCAGCCTTCACCGCCGGTGAGCAGCGCCACCCACCAGTTGTTGCGGGATTCGTCGCGGGTCGAAAAGCGCCTGGAGCCCCACATGTGAGTGGCGGAGTTGACCAGCCAGGTGGCGTGCAGGCCAAGAGTCACGCGCAGGAAGATGCCCCACATGACGCAAGACCACCCTCCGAATGCCAGTAGCGCCAGCCCAACCACGATCATGGGCACGTAGTGATATTTGCTCAGCCAGATCTGGAAGCGGTCCTTAGCCAGATCAGGTGCATAGCGGGCCATGAGCGCGGTCTCGTGGTGCAGGGCGTCGCCGGAGAGAATCCAGCCGGCGTGCGACCACCACCCGCCATCATGGGGAGTATGTGGGTCGCCTTCGCGATCCGTAAGCTGGTGATGAACGCGATGAGTGGCAACCCAGAAGATGGGTCCCCCTTCGAGCGACAGCGTGCCGCAAACGGAAAGAAGGTACTCCAGCCACTTGGGAGTGTGGTAGCCGCGATGCGTCAGCAGACGGTGATATCCCATGCCGATGCCCATGTTGATGGACACGAACCAAAGCCCGAGGAAGCAGAAGAGGGCCTTCCAGGTAAACATAAAGAGTGCGACCACGGCGAGCAGGTGAAAGGCCACCATGAAGCCGGTGGTCAACCAGTTGGTCTGCGATGACTGCGCGTTGCGGCCAAGCACCGGCACGGCGCTCTTCTTTGGCGCAGGCCGCGCCTGATCGGCCTGAGGAATAGTTGGTAGGGTTGAGGAAGGTGCAACGATTTCAGTCAGCATGATCTGGTGGAGAGTCCCTTTCAAACTTCAAAACAGCGGGGGGGTAACTCGACCTTAACAGGCGCATGATTTTCCGTTCGTAAGAGTTTTGTAATGACAATTGGCGATACTGGTAGAGACAAAACTTGCACCGCTCCCATCGCTCGCAAGTACGTGTGGATGGGTCGGTTTGCAGCTAAATTTGTGCTCTCGCGGGGTGTTGATGGCGTCCAGATCTTTCGTTCGTTCGTGTCGACTTTCGGGTCACATACTTTCAGTGGTTCTCATGGTTGCGGCAGCGACTGTACAGGGACAGATCGACCTGCCTACCAGCAAGCAGCTGGCGGAGCCCGTGCCTGGTGAACCGCAAAGACTGAATAGCCTGCCCATGACCGCCGCCATCTCTCCCGATGGCCGCTACCTGGCAATCGTGAACGCCGGTTTTGGAACTTTCGAGTCGCGGTATCAGCAATCGATCGCGGTGCTCGATATCCAGACCGGCAAGGTGACGGATTTCCCCGAGCCGAGAACCGCGATAGGTTTGCCGCAGACCCTCTATTCGGGGCTGGCCTTCGGCAAGGACGGCACGCATCTGTATGCGGTCTTTGATTCTCTGACCGCGCCGCAGGGGAACAATAGCGCCCCGCAGGGGACCAATCAGGTCGAGACCGGCAATGCCATCGCTGTCTACGACTTCAGCGATGGCGAGCTGAAGCCCGAAGCAACTGCTTCCCGTGCCCTTGCAGCAACTGGCTGTGGGAAAGCTGCAAAATCGGATTGGCGCGGCTCTGCCCGCCGGCACGGCGATTCCCTCGCCGGCCGGAATCGCGGTGCGCAAGGGGCCGGCCGGGACCGATGAACTGGTGGTGGCGGACAATCTCTCCGACGACGTTCTGCTGATGGACGGAGTCACCGGCAAGGTGTTGCGGCGCTTTGACCTGTCGCAGGGTAGCGTGGTGCCCTCTACCTATCCCGTCTCCATCGCCGTCAACCGTTCGGGAAGCCGCGCCTATGTGGCGTTGTGGAACGGCTCGGCGGTGGCGGAGCTCGACCTGAACAACGGCAAGGTAATTAAGAAACTGACGCTGCTTGCTCCCAGGGGCGCGACTTCGCCCAGTTCCCATCCGGCTGCCTTTGCCTGGAGTCCGGACGAGAAGATTCTTTATGTGGCGCTGGCCAATCGGGATGCGGTGGCCGCCATGCGTGTGGGAGGGGACGAGCTCAAGCTCGAGGCTATCTACGATGTCGAGTTTGCCCGGGCAGACCTATTTCGGCGCCATGCCGGATGCGGTGGCTGTATCGGAGGACGGCAAGCGGCTCTTTGCCGCCAACACCGGCTCCGATGCTATCGCGGTCTTTGACCTCCGCGGCCGGCAAGCAGTGGGGACGGAGATACCCGCGCTGGGCTTCGTGCCGACCGAGTGGTATCCAACCGCGTTGGCGGTTAAGGGCAATAAGCTCTACGTGGCCACTGCCAAGGGCCAGGGCACGGGGCCAAACAACATGCCCCAGCCGCGGGTTCCCGGCGTGGCGCGGCTGAATGGCAGCTCAACTTACATTGCCACCCTCCTGCATGGGTCTCTCGCCGCCATCGACCTTTCCCAAATCGAGAGCCAGCGCGAGCAGCTGACGCGAACCGTGATAGAGACGAATAGGATGAAGGCCGCGCAAGCCAGGATTGCTTTCCGCGGTGGGGCGAACCCGATCCGGCATGTGATCTACATCATCAAGGAAAACCGCACCTATGATCAGATACTCGGTGACCTGGGGGTAGGGAATGGATCCCCTGGGCTCACCATGTATGGCGAGGAGATTACGCCCAATGAGCACAAGCTGGCGAAGCAGTTTGGCGTGCTCGACAACTTCTACGATTCAGGCGAGGTTTCGGGCGACGGGCATGTGTGGTCGAACGCCGCCATTTCGAGCGACTACACCGAGAAGACCTGGCAGCAGAGCTACCGCGGGAAGGAGCGGGTCTACGATTTTGAGGGCGTGGTGGAGAACGGGTATCCCTTGCTCGAAGGCATTTCGGATGTCAATGAGCCCGGCAGCAGCTATATCTGGACCAATTTAGCCCGCAACGGCAAGACCCTGTACCACTTCGGGGAGTTCATCTCGACCAGGTTCTGCTTCGATCCGGAGAGCCCAGCGCCCGCAGCGTCGCCGACAGAGGGAACGCCTGAGCCGGCGCCGGCGCAGTGCGGAGCTCACGGCTCTATTCGTCACGGCGAAGCGATTCCGCAGAACTACGGGGGCGGGGAGAGCCCGTACCCGTGGCCAATTCCGCTCATTAACAAGAACACGGCCACCAAGCCCGAGCTGGTGGATCACTTTGACCCGCAATACCCGGACTTCAATCTGAGTTTTCCCGATCAGCTGCGCCTCGAAGAATTCCTCACCCACTTTCGGCAGTGGGTCGCTGATCGCCAGCAAGGTCGGGATACCATGCCGCAGCTGGTGCAGCTTCGCCTGCCCAACGACCACACTGCGGGAACCACTCCAGGGATGCCGACGCCAAAGGCTTCGGTCGCGGACAACGACTTGGCGGTAGGAAGGGCGGTCGACGCCATCGCCCACAGCCCTTACTGGGACGACACTGCGTTCTTCATCCTCGAAGACGATGCCCAGAATGGGGCGGACCACGTTGACGCCCATCGCAGCATTGCCCTGGTGGTCAGCAAGTACTCGCCCCGCGCCGTGCAGCCGACGGTGGACAGCACGTTTTATACCACCGTAAGTGTGGTCCGAACGATGGAAGAGCTGTTAGGTTTGCCGCCCATGAACAACAACGACGCCTTTGCCCCACCAATAGCATCGCTGTTCACAGGTGCCGGAGATCAGCCCCCTTATGAGGCGGACTATCGCAACCGCGACAACGGCCTGTTGTATCAGGCGAACGGACCCAAGGCGCCAGGTGCGAAGGCCTCGAGCAGGATGGATTTTCAGCACGAGGATCGTGCCGATCCCCGGGTGTTGAACGTGATCCTATGGCGCGACGCAATGGGCAAAAAACCAGTACCGGCGATGCTCACGCACGCCCAGGCGGATGATGACGATAAATAGACGAAACCGCAGGTTTCCCCACTACGCTACGCTATAACCGTAGCCAAAGCGGTAGCTATGATCAACGGAATCGAACCATCCCTTCATCGTCATTCCACCCCTGAAGACAAGATCGCACTGTTCCGATCTCTCTTCCGCGGTCGTGAAGATGTTTATCCACGCCGCTTTGAAAGCCGAAAGACAGGCAAGACGGGCTACTCGCCCGTCTGCGCGAATGAATGGGTCAAAGGCATCTGCGAAAAGCCAAAAATCAAATGCGCGGAGTGTCCGCATCGCCGGTTTCTGCCGGTTACGGATGACGTAATTCGCTGTCATCTCTCCGGACAGGATGGCAACGGCTGGGACTTCACCATGGGTGTCTACCCGATGCTACTGGACGAGACCTGTTTCTTCATTGCCGCGGACTTCGACAAAGCAACATGGCAGGACGATGCAAAGGCTTTTTTGGAGACCTGTCGTGTGATGAATCTACCGGCGGCCCTGGAGAGATCTCGCTCCGGTAATGGTGGGCATGTCTGGTTGTTCTTCAGCGAAGCCGTTCCAGCGGCGCTTGCTCGAAAGCTCGGTTCGTACCTCCTGACAGAGACGATGGAGCGGCGGCCAGATATCGGTTTGGACTCCTATGATCGGTTTTTTCCTAACCAAGATACTCTGCCCCAAGGCGGCTTCGGTAGCCTGATCGCGCTGCCACTTCAGAGAAAACCGCGGCAACTGGGCAACACCGTGTTCCTGAACGACAACTTTTCACCGTATGACGATCAATGGACCTTTCTATCGGAGGTTCGCAGAATTGGCCGGGCCGAGGTCGAAGAGTCTGTCGGCAAGGCAGAGGCGAAGGGGCGGGTCATCGGAGTGCGTCTTCACCTGACCGACGAGGAAGGTGATGCCACACCGTGGGTTGCTGCTGATCCGCGCCGGACGGAAAGACCGATTGCCGGTCCATTGCCAAAAGAATTGGAATTGGTTCTAGGCAGCGAAATATTCATCGCCAAAGACCTGTTGCCTCCTGCTCTCCGCAATCGCCTGATCCGGCTGGCGGCATTCCAAAATCCGGAATTCTACAGGGCACAAGCGATGCGTCTTCCAACGTACGATATTTCTCGGATTGTCGCCTGTGCGCGGGATTATCCGCATCATCTCGGATTGCCTCGGGGTTGTCTGGAGGATCTTCGTCAACTGCTTTCTGGCCTGAAGGTCACATGCGTCATCCGAGACGAGCGTTGCTCGGGCAAAGCGCTGGGTGTTTCTTTCCAGGGCGAACTACGACCAGATCAGAGAGTCGCCGCGGAAACCATGCTTGCCCACGAAACCGGCGTGCTCTCCGCGACCACTGCTTTCGGCAAGACCGTTATTGGCGCATGGCTCATCGCGAAGCGTGCCGTCAATACCCTCATCTTGGTGCATCGGCGGCAATTGCAAGAACAATGGATCGAGAGACTGTCGAAGTTTCTGGGGTTGCCGCCAAGCGCCATCGGCCGGATCGGAGGCGGGCGCAAAATGCCGACCGGAATCCTGGACGTTGCAACAATCCAAAGCCTGATCCACAAGGGGGCAGCGGATGACATAGTTGGGCATTATGGACACGTGATTGTGGACGAATGTCATCACCTCTCCGCTTACAGTTTCGAGCAGGTGGCGCGCCATGCCAAAGCCAGATTCGTGACCGGTTTCTCCGCAACTGTGGCGCGAAAAGACGGGCACCATCCGATCATATTTATGCAGTGCGGCCCCTTACGCCATCGCGTCAATGCCAAGCAGCAGGCGGCTTCCCGCCCATTCGAACACGTTGTGCTGGTCCGGCCAACTGGCTTCCGAGCGCTCCGTGCGCCCAATTCTGACCTGCGCGCCCAGTTTCGCGAACTCAACGATGAACTGGCCTCCGACGAAGAGCGCACTCGACTGATATGCCAGGAAATCGTGCAAGCTGTTCGAGATGGCCGTTCCCCGATTGTGCTGACCGAGCGGAACGATCATCTCGATAAATTGACAAACCACTTGTCGTCGGAAGTTCGACATGTTGTCGTGCTCCGCGGCGGTATGGGGAGAAGGGAGTTTGAGAAGACCCGGGCTCGCCTGGCCACTATTCCCGATCACGAAGAACGCCTGCTTCTGGCAACAGGACGCTACGCCGGCGAAGGTTTCGACGACGCGAGGCTGGACACTCTCTTTCTTACGTTACCGGTCTCATGGCAAGGGACGATCACGCAGTATGTGGGGCGCTTGCACCGTGTTCACGACGGCAAGCGGGAAGTACGGGTTTACGATTATGCGGATCTTGATGTGCCGATGCTTTCACGGATGTTCGATCGTCGTTGTAAGGGCTACGAAGCCGCGGGCTATACCATCCAGCTCCCGGCCAGCGCCATACCCGGCTGGCCGACGAGTGTATCGCTTCCCGTCGATCCCCAATGGAAGAGCCAATATTCGTCTACCGTACGGCGGCTCGTCCTTGATGGCGTAGACCCCCCATTGGCGAACCTCTTTGTCCACGTGGCCAGCACGCCATCCTCGAACCGGGAGGGCCCTGATCGCGCCAGAAGCGCGACCGAACTATTTCTCTTCCGCCGGCTTGAAACTCTGCCCGAAACAGCCGGCCGGTTCCGCTTGAATGTGGAGTTACCGATTCCGTTCGACGGTTGGGGCCGAATGGAAGTGGACCTACTTTGCGCGGACGCGCGCATAGCTGTTGAGTTGGACGGGGAACAACATCTTGCCGGCGCCGAAGCGTACCGGCGCGACCGGCGTAAGGATACTTTGTTGCAGGAGAATGGCTATCTTGTGCTCCGATTTCTTGCGGACGATGTTGGAAAGCGCCTCGATGAAGTGCTGAGCGGGATTCACCGCGCATTGTCACATCGGAGCCGCCGACCGCCCGCAACAGCACTCCCGTACCATTTCAACGTCCTTTGACTGCAAAGAAATTCCACAGAAACTCGAGGGTCCACCCCAGGCTGTCCCCAGGGTTTTCTTCACGCAGCTCACTACAGATCCCCTTAAATGACCGCGCGATCAATTCCGTCGAAAGGGTGAACCTCAATTAAGAGCCTTTGTTATTCGAGATCGCAAAAACCTGTGGAACGCATGCGCATGTGGGGAACCCATTTGGACTTTAAGGGGGTCGATCACGCCGAGGAGAGCGAAGCCATGTCTGGTCTTGTGGTATCGGCCCTTCTGCGTGTCTTGAGTAGCGCGCACCAGGGACGGTTCCAGGTCGTGTTTGGGGATTTCTTCGATGCGGCGTTCGTCGCCGGGAAGATTTTGTCGTCGGAAGCCGGCCCCATAATATGTCGCCAATGCATCACGATCGGCGAGAAACCATGCCTCCATTGCTTGAACCATAAGGAAAATTCTCTGCGTCTCTGATACCGGGAGTGGGCACCTGTCGTGCGCTTGAAGATGGGCGATTGAACTCATGGTTGCTTCTACCGGACCCTCGGAGTCAACCAGCAATATGCAGAGATCGCCTTCTTTATTCCTTACAGCCGCCGTCTTGAAGCGGTCGAAGGCTTGTTGGCGGCCACCACATGCAACAATTCTCGGTCTAGGGTGCTTGGGAGCAACGTTTCTGCAGTATTCCGAGAAACCCTGGCGGCATCTTGTGCTTGTATCTTTGTTGTTACCGCCGCCTTCGACGTAAACCGTGACAGTCACCAGCGGTTACCCCCAATTTGTCCACTAACCCAAAGATTGCCGAGAGAATAATCCTTCAGCCACACGGCCAGATCTTCTTGGCTCAGACGCCGGATTACCGTGGACTCTTCGACTTTCTCGCAAACGCATATAGCCCCGGGGTCGTCGGAAAACGCATCCACAAGTGCGGATGAATGGGTGGTGAGGATCAACTGGGTACGCGTGGAGGCATCCCGAAGTAGATCGGCAAGCGTTGGGATTATGTCGGGATGAAGGCCGAGTTCCGGCTCTTCAAGGCAAATGACTGGGGGGGGCGTCGGCTGCAGAAGGATGGTCAACAAAGTGAGCCAGCGGAGAGTTCCGTCGGAAAGACGGGCAGCTGTCGTACGAGATTTGAGGCCTTCTTCCTTAACCATGATCCGCAGATGCGTCCCAAGTAGTTCCGCATCGACGTCGGTTATGGGTTCATAAAACTTGCCCATCAACTCGATCAAACGGCGAAAGCTGGGTTGGTCTCCTCGGTCGCGCCATGCCTTAAGCACCTGGGCGAGATTTCTCACATCTTCATCGAGGCGAGTACTGTCAAGTCCGGCAGGCTGAGGATCTCGCGGCTCAGCGTCCACGCCGAAGGTCCAGTCCCGGTAAAGCGCGATGCCCTGAAGATTTTCCGAGAAGTCCCGGATGTGAGGCACATTAAGAGCGATGCTGGCTTCTGTTCCTAAGAGAGAAAGAACCGATACGCGAGGCGATAAGTTGCTAAATTGCCCCTCGGAACCAGCGCCATTTTTCAAACCATGGATCACTCCATACCAACCATTTCGATCGAACCAAGGCGTCGAAACGACGTCTTGACTCTCCAGGTTCGGTTGCCCGAAGGATTCGCTCAGAATTTCGAACGTACCCTCTCGATCCTGCACCACGACAAGATAGCGATCGGGCCTGTCCAACCAATCCTCGAAATTTGTAGGAAGCAGATTTGCCCGGGCTGGGAGACGTTGTCCGGCAGCGCTTACAAATAAGGAGGTTGTTTTGTTTCCTTGATTCCTGCCCTTCCAAATCCACTCTGTGGCACCCCCAGTCTCGATCACTGTCGACCACGGATCCTTGCTGGGAAGATCTTTCAAAAGTCCAATGATCTCAATGAAGTTGGATTTGCCGCACCCGTTGGGACCGATGAGGATATTGAGGGCTTGGAGTTTGGTGGGTTCGGTTTCCGGGCCGAACGACAGGAGATTGACCGGTTGTATGGACCTCAGGAATGGGTGTGTCATGGAGAATCTCCACTTCTTTTATAGTGGATTTCTACGGGCAGGACATGTCCAACTGAATTGGGCAGAGATTATCGAGACCAGAAGACGCTGATTTGATTCCATCCGAGCGTTTGTGGCTCGTTTTCGGATCATGAGAAGTCGACGCGAGAGATCTGCGGTTTCCTCTGTCCCCCCTAACCGACGAAATCCACTTGAACCGGGGTTGGAATAATCCCGCGCTCATGACCCATGCTGAGCAGCTTGCGAATGGCCTCTTTTCCGTCTTCGCCGTAATTGAGCGTGCGCTCGTTCACGTACATGCTGACGAAGCGGTTGGCCAGCTGCGGATCGAGGTCGCGGGCAAATTGCATGGAATATTCGAGAGCAGCTTCGCGATGGTCGAGGGCGTGCTGGATGCTGTCGCGCAGCGCCTGGGTAACGGTATGCATCACATCGTGCCCCAGGCTGCGGCGAATCGCGTTGCCGCCCAGCGGCAGAGGGAGCCCGGTCTGTTCGCGCCACCACTGGCCTAGATCGATGACCTTATGCAAGCCGCTGGCCGCGTAGGTTAGCTGGCCTTCGTGGATGATGAGACCAGCGTCAAAATTTCCCGCGACTACCTCCGGAATAATTCTGTCAAAGGGAACGGTAACGGTTTCAATATCCGGTGCGAACAGCTTCAGCGTGAGGTAGGCGGTGGTCAGAGTGCCGGGAACAGCGACCCGCACCCGCCCGATTTCATTGGCCGCGATGCGTTGGCTGGCCACAATCATGGGACCGTAGTTTTCTCCCACGCTGCCGCCGCAAGCCATCAACGCATAGTCCTTTTGAACGTAGGGATAGGCGTGAAACGAAATGGCGGTCACATCGTAAAACGCCTCGTTCATGGCCTTGTGATTGAGGGTCTCGATATCGCACAGAGTATGGGTGAACTTGTATCCGGGCACGCGAATCTTGCACGTGGCAAGGCCATAGAACATGAAGGCGTCATCGGAGTCCGGACTGTGCGCGATGGTGATCTCTCTGACTGCGCCAGCCGTTCTGAGACCTTGGGCGGGGGCATCTGACGGAAGCGAAATAGGAGTGGCAGTCACAAAATCCTTTCTCAGAAGGAAAGCCTAAAGCGTTCGATTGCGGGACTCATTGCCGAACGATCCAAGCATGCTGACGCAGGCCGTTGCGGCGAGGACCTTGACGGCATCGCCGAGAAGGAACGGTGCGATCGATTGAGCGAAAACAACAGAAAACTTCAAGTGCGTAAGCAGCCCGAGCCAGGCGGAGCCGGCGGCAAGGATGACTATGCTGGCGAGTCCTGAGGCCCGCAAGCGCAGCCAAAAATGAGCGACGACCGCGGCGATAGAGCACACTCGCCAGCGCGGCGGCAAAAGGATAAGAGAGCAGGTAGCCGCCGGTGGGGCCAAGCAGCTGAGCCATGCCGCCCAGGCCATGCGGGCTGAATACCGGCAGGCCAAGGGCTCCTTCCATCAGATACAGGGCCAGGCAGGCAAACGCAGCCCCTGGACTAAAGAGCAACCCCAGCAGCAGAACGGCGAAGGTCTGCATGGTGACGGGAATGGGGGTGATGCCGAGAGGCATGGAGATGTGGGCGCAGACCGCAACCAGGGCGGTGGCCAGTATCACGGCCGCTACGGTATTCCAGGCAATGTGAGGCGCGGACAGAGGATGAAGGCTGTCCTGCTTAAAGCCAATTTCTTCCATGCTTCCTCTCTCCCTTACGAACCTCTCCGTTACGAACCGGGCCGGCGTGATTCCGGCGAGCTCACGACGCCATCCGGCTCCGCGGCGCTGGCGGCCTGCGCGTGGTCATGCCGCAGGATGTGCCGGGCAACCGAGAAAGCCACCCACAACAATGCGCAAAAGCTGATAGCGAAAGCCACGAACAAAAGCCGCATAGAGGACGACCGGGCTCAGGAACCTCTTGAAGCATAACAAAAAACCGGCGTGTCTAGTCCAGGCTCGCTTTCAGCCACGCAAGATAAGCCTCCGAGCCGCCAGAGACCGGGAGGATCAGGAATTCGGGAACTTCGTAGGAGTGCAGGCTGGCAATGGTCGATTGCACCTGGTTGCTGTGGGCAGCGTCGGTCTTGATCAGCATCAGAACTTCGGCCGCTGATTCGACGGCGCCCTGCCAGCGGTAAATCGATTGGACGCCGGGCAGGATATTGACGCAGGCAGCCAGATGCTGCTCGATCAGGCGATCGGCGATGCGTTCGGCCTGCTCGCGATCGGCGCAGGTGCAAAGAACGATTTGAAAATCGGTCATATGTTTACCAACTATGGTTCCTGGTGAAAACTTCTCCTTTAGCGATCAGGTTCATTGAGAAGATAAAGCAGATTGCGAGGGCGACCGTGAGCGAAGAGAAGAAAGCGCAGAAGCAGAGTTTGAGGCAAAGCATCTCATTGTATTTTTCTCGTTCGGGTCGCCGGGTAGCAACTGTTCTGGCCATTGTCATCGCCGTCTTGTTGGGCTACCACGCAACCTTTGGGGCCAACGGGTTGACCGCCTATCAGCAGAAGCGCCATCAGCACCAGGTGCTGCAGCAGGAGATTCTGCAATTGAAGCAGGAGAACAGCCGCCTGCAGGACCACGTGCAGCATCTGCAGTCAGACCCGGACGCCATCGAGCACGAAGCAAGGGTGATTCTGCGCTACGCCAAGCCGGGCGAGGTCATCTACGCGCTGAACGACAAGCCCCAGGCCACCCAACCCGCCAAGTAAACCCCGGTTTCGGATTCCGCCTCCCCTGGAGGCAATCGGGATGAAAGGACGCCAGACTATTTTTCCTCCGGCGCAACGGTGAGGATGGAGACCGGGGGGGTGTCACGCTCCACCGGGAAAAGGAATTTCAGCGGGGAGCGAACGATCTGCCGCAGCAGGTAGCGGAGCAGCAATAACTGTTCGCGGCCGCGCACATCATAAGCCCGCAGGGCCACAAACGACGCGATGGAAAAGCTCACGCCCAGGTTAAGCACAAAGGTGACGCCGATGCCGGCCATTGCGTAGTAGAACCAGTCTTTCCCAAAGGAACTGGTGCCGAATCGGGCCGCCGCCAGCGCCAGGGTACCAGTGGAAAGGGTCACGTGGCGTACATCGAAGGGTATGCCGAAGAAGCGGGCGATCACCGGCACAAAACCCAGCAGATAGCCAAGCGCGATGCTGGTGCTCCAACCGGCAAGGTTAAGCTCGATCCACGCCGCCAGCCGTGCCATCCTGTGCTGCCCCACGCGATGGCCAAACGGATGCTGGGAGACGGCTTCCGTCAGGCGATGAAATACGGCAAAGTTTTCACACCAGCCGCCGATGAGCGCGGCAAGCCATAAGATGACGCCTGTGCCTGCCGCATAGATGATGGTCCCGGAGGCAAAAGGATGAAGCGCCTCATAGACGTGCCGGGCGCTCTCCGCGGGTAAATAGTGTTCGGCAAACATCACCCGCCACAGACGCTCCAGGGCGACCGAACCGATGCAGACCGCGATCACGTTGCCGATGGCCGCAGCCAACTGGGTGCGGCTGATGCGTGCGGTAAAGTCTGAAATCTTGCTCCAGCTGGCGTTGCCCGGATTGTTGCGCACAATCCCGGCAAAGGTAGCGGCTGTGGCGGAAGGCTGCTTGGTCGCCAGCACCAGGCCGAACACCTGCAACAGGATGAAACTGATGGCGTAGTTGGTGCCGGTAAGAAATCCCTCCACAAAGAGCGGGAACTGCTGCTCCACGATGCGCATTTTGAAGGCGGCGGTCAGCACCGTCAGCAGGCCCCCGCCCACAGCGGCCAGCCACATTTGCCAGTATTCCCTGCGGGTGTGGGCGATGTAGTGTTCCCCGCTGCGGCCGGTACGTTCCACCGTCTTGCGCGCCAGCAGATTCAGGTTTTGCTTGAGCAGGCTGGAAACCCGCTTATCTTCAAGACGCCCCTCGATGAGCTGGTTAAGCAGGTTGCGGGCGGCCGCGGAACTATCAACCCCAGGGACAGGGACAGCGCCGAAGCTGAGAATGCGCGCCAGCCCATGCATGCGCATCAGGGCCAGCTCGATACTACGCAGGTCGAGCACCAGGTCGGCGCTGACCCCGGTGGTCTCCATGCCCAACCGCACCTGGCCGAGCTCTTTGCGGCAACTGCTGATCGCCGCTTTCCACACCTCGAAGAGAGGACCGGCGGCCGTCGCATCGGGGGCTCCTACCAACTGCTGGGTAGCGAAAATCAACCGGTAGAAGGGCGAGTTCTGCACCTCGGCGCGGCCGCCACGCTCGCGCATGGCAGCGGTCACTCCGCGGCCCGCGGTGCGGGTGGCAATCAGGCAGAGTGACTCGCGCAAATCGCTCTGCAAACGAGGGGAAGGTCGCGGCCCACCGCCCGTCGGGTGCGGAGCCAGCAGCACGCTGAGACGTTCGAAGAGGGATGGCGGCAACTCGAGGAAGCGCTCCACGTCGCGGTTGTGGGCGAAGAGCGAGATCATCAGGCGCGAGCAATCCGTTACCGCCATCGCCGAAGGTAGGAAGCGATTGAACAGACGGCGGAGCCCCTCGGAGAAGACTGCGTGGTGCCGGGGCAAACCGGCCTCGGCCAGCAGAGCCACCGAGTCGAGCTGGGAGAGCATGGATTGAAAGGCTTCCTGAAAATCGATCCGCAGCAGATCGTCGTGCTCCAGCATCCGGACCCAGCACAGCAGGCGCACGTTAAAGGCCCGTTCGTTCGAGCCCGTCCAGATGGTATGGAAAAGCCGGGTGAAGCTGGCGGTTCGGGTATCAAGCGTAGTCGCGGCGGAAAATGCTTTGGTCCGGGCGCGAAGCTCATCCTTGGCGCGTGCAAAGGCGGGCCGCTGCCGCGAGTGACGGCGCAGGCAAAAGTATTTGCGGATGGATCGGCCTAGTTTCACGTCGCGCTCATACGATGGTAGAGCATTTTCACCACTTTGAAGGGCAGGCTCTTCGGGACTCAGTGCAGAGTTCTCACGCAGACTCTAAAGGCCGTCAAAAACGCCAGAGGGCCTTCGATCTTACGTGGCGTGCGCCGGGCGGAGCTCCTCAACCGCCAGCATGAGGGCCGAATGGAGCTGCTCCTGGGTAGCCTGGTCGAGTTTTGCGCCGCCAATGGTGAGATAAAAGACGTCGATCGCGATCTCCCCTTCGGTATCGATCAGGGCCACCTCGATATTGCAATCGTGCGCCGCCAGCGTGGTGGCAATCTGGCGCAGCAGCCCGGGGCCATCCTGGGCGACCACCTGCAACAGGGTGCTGTGGGTGGAAGCCGTGTTATCGAAATCAAGCCGGGTGGCTACCTTGACCATGATGGGGGCACGGGTGGCCTGGCGGCGCCGTAGCAGGACTTCGATCGGCGTCTTGAGCGAGATCACGTCCAGAAGGCTCTGGCGGAAACGATCCACTTCCGACGGATTGAGCTCCAGCGTACGGAAGGGATCGGAGAACTGAAAGGTGTCGACGATAATGCCGGCATCGTCAGAAAACGCCTCCGCCTTGACAATGTTCATGCCCCAGGAGGAGAGCGCTCCGGCCATGTCGGCAAACAGCAGGGGCCGATCGCGGGTGATGACCGTAAGTTCCCACAACTGGCGCAGGCTGCGCAGGTTGATCTGCGCAGTCGATTCGGAGAGCTGCAAAGCCATCTGAAAATGGTCGCGAATCTGCTCCGGCATACGCGTCTGCAGGTAGCGCTGGGGAAATCCTTCGAGAAAGCTTCGCAGTTCCGGGGCGCGCTCCGGGGCGAGGGTAAGAATGCGCTTAAGCAACGTAGGGTCGACATCGGCGCGGTAGCGTTCCTGGTCGACACTGCGGTCCATAAAGTTGGAGGTGGCGATATAAAGTTGCCACAGGCTATCCGCTTTCCACGGGGTCAGGGCGTCGGGGTTCACCGCTTTGATGTCGGCATAGGTCATCAGGCACAGCATCTTAAGGTGGGTCTGCGACGCCGCCTTTTCGGCAAAAGTGCGTATGGTTTCGGCGTCAAAAATGTCGCGGCGCAGGGTCATCGACATTTCCAGGTGATTGCGGATCAGACGACGCACCAGATCGCGTTCTTCGGCATCCAGCTCCAGCCGCGCCAGCAGGCTGTCGGCCAGTTCTACGCTCTGCACCGTGTGGTCGCCGCTGCGGCGAGCCTTGCCGGTGTCGTGCATCAGCACGGCGAGAAAGAAGAGGTCGAGGCGGTCAATCTCCGCCAGTAAAGTGGAAAAGCGCCGCTCCCAGGCAAGGTGCGGCTGGCGCAGGGCATGAACATTGTCGATGACCAGAAAGGTATGCTCGTCGACGGTGTAGCGATGGTACGAGTCGCGGATGACGAGCGCGTCAATGCCGTGGAACTCGGGGATGAGCAACTCCAGAATGCCCAGCGCGTGCATGGTGCGCAATGCGTGTGCGGCGTGGGGTCCGAGCAGGATCTCGCGCAGGCCATTCCACAGGAAAGGGCCTTCCGGGATGTGCACATCGAGCACCGGGAGCGCGTCTGCCAGGCGATCTTCCGCATTTTGCGTCAACCGGTAGCCATGGGCTGCGATCAGGGCAAAGACGCGAAGAATGCCTTCCGGACCGGTGAGCAGCGCAGCTTCCGAAACATCGACGCGGCCGTCCTGAACGACGAAGTCGGTACCCGGAATGGGAACCCGCTTGCGCCGCTGCGGCCGGTAGAAAGATTGCCGCGCCGGCGGCAACGCCTCCATGGCCAGGATCGCGCGGCGATAGACCGTGCGGGCATGACGGTAGTAGGTCCGCATCCAGTAGGCGGGATCGGAAGTGCCCTTGGTTTCGAGCCCGATACTCTGCGCCGCCGCCTCGTCCTGCGCATGCCAGTCGAGGCTGTTGTCGTCGCGGCCGCTGCGCAAGTGGAGAAAACATCGCGTGGCGCTGAGAAACTCAAACGCAGCCGCGGCTTCGTTATGCACCGCATAAAGTGAGTTCCCGAAGTTGGTGGGCCACGCCTTTTGTTCGCGGACGTGGTGCAGCAGGTTCAGCCAGTGGGCCAGCTGATGATCGCGCAAACCGCCCGGGCACTCTTTGATATTGGGTTCGAGATGGAAGATGGTGTTGCCGTATTTCTGGTGGCGCGCGCGGGCCAGATCGGCAAGTTTATGCACGATGCCGCTCCACTCCCGCAGTGCGACTTCGGGCAGCGTTTGCGTTTGGAGAGTCTGATACAGCCCGTGGTCGCCGGCGATAAAGCGGCGGTCGAGCAGGGAGAGGGTGAATTCGATATTATCCGGATCGTAGCGATCGCATTCCTTGAGGGTACGGATCATGGGGCTGGCCCGCAGGCCGAGATCCCACATGGCCTGATTGCAGCCACGAATGCCCTCGCGAAGCTTATCTTCCACCCGCTCGTCGGCGCAAAGGTAGAGCACATCCACGTCGGAGCAGGGGAAGAGTTCCTTGCGCCCGAAGCCACCTACGGCTAGCAGCGCCAGCCCTGCGGGGAGCGGCCCACCGGTCTCGAATCGCCACAGCGGATCCAGCAGGCAGTCGACCACCAGGGCGCGGCGGCGGATGCAGAGCACGCCGTTGCCGGTACGCTCGAAGGACTGCCGCATGGCCGCCATCTCGGCCTGGTAGTACTCCCGCAACTGCTCGTGAGACGTGAATGCAGCTTTCATGTCGACCGCGAATAAATTTTGATGTTTCTGGCTTCAACAGCAACAAATGGTCGGGTGATACCAGAAAGGCCTGATGCAAACAGCTGCATATCCCACCCTTCGCAAAAGGAGCGAAGGATCGGGCACCGGGGCTTTCGCGGTATCCGATAACCTCTTAGAGCGCTGCCACGCCGCGGTCCCCGTTGCGGATGCGGATGGCTTGATCGATTGCGGTGACGAAAATCTTGCCGTCTCCGATCTTCCCCGTTCGGGTTGCGGTGATGATGACCTGTACGGCTTTGTCCAGCAGTTCGTCCGGAACCACGGTTTCGATCTTGATTTTAGGCAAAAGATCGACTGTGTACTCGCGTCCGCGATAGAACTCTGTGTGGCCCTTTTGGCGCCCGTGACCGCGTGCTTCAAGAATTGTCATGCCCTCGACGCCGATGGCGAGCAGAGCGTCTTTAACTGCGTCCAGCTTTGACGGCTGAATGACCGCTTCTATTTTTTGCATAATCTGATTCCAGAGTATAGCTGTCGGAGGACACGAATCCACAAGCGACGTTTCGATTTATCGAGCATCATGTTGGATTTCCAGCCACTCCTGTACAGGGGCTCATAATTCCCTGAATCCTCATGGGAATGCCTTATATTGGTAGCTATGAGCGCAACAGGCAACGACCGGTATCTGTTTGGTGCTTTGGAGTCCAGCGGCAAGAACCAGGAGAAGGTCCGCGAAGTCAATTTCGGGTACGAGCAACCCGAGGGGGTGATTATGACCTCTCTGGATTTTGCCGTGAACTGGATTCGCAAGAGTTCCGTGTGGCCAATGACGTTTGGCTTAGCCTGCTGCGCAATCGAAATGATGTCGATGGGCGGGGCTCGATTTGACATTGCGCGATTTGGCGCGGAAGTTTTTCGCCCATCGCCCCGGCAATCCGACCTGATGATAATTGCGGGCAGGGTATCGCAGAAGATGGCCCCCGTCATCCGCCGGCTCTATGAGCAGATGCCGGAGCCGAAATGGGTGATCTCCATGGGTGCTTGCGCCACTTCCGGCGGGGTCTTCAACAACTATGCACTGGTCCAGGGAGTGAATCAGATTATCCCCATAGACGTATACGTGCCAGGGTGTCCACCGCGTCCGGAACAGTTAATGTACGCGATCACCCTTCTACAGGAAAAAATTCTTCGCGAACGAGGAAGCTTAAAACGCGCATTAAACTTCCAATAATTGTGCAATTGTAATAACTTTGCTGGGCGGTTCTTTTTTGCGTGTGGGCGGAGATACTTGTTGGCGAAAAAGGTAACTAAGACCTCACTCCCTTCGCGCTTCTACCGTTAAGATGTTGAGAATTAAGGCTAGTCGAGATAAGAAATATGCTGTAGATTACCGGATGTGACTGTTTTGCATCCAACAGTCTGAATTTTGCGTGAGACGAATTTGATTGCGACTCGAGCCACGTCCTTTTTGGCTCGATGGCCTTAGTTGATTGACTTCCAGGTTTTGTTTGACTTTCCAGTGGTTGCGGAGGATAGACGCATGCACTCTCGCCCCTTGACTTCACTGGGCCGAATTCTGCTTGTAGCCGGTGCTGTGGGACTCGGTTCTGTGAGTCTCCTAGCCCAGGATTCGACCAGTACAGCCCCCAAGCCGACGGCTCCATCCGAGCCGCCAGCTTCACGGATCGACATTTTTCTAGGCTACTCGTATCTGGGCTCCGCACGGCTCGGTTACGATTCCGTCGGGCGCCAATATCGGCGTCAGTGGCCCGGTTAACTATTCGTCGATCAATTATGGCGCTATCGGGAGCGTCAGCTACTTCTTCAACCGCTACGTCGGCGGGCAGTTTGAATATGCCAATCATCCCGACGGCAACAATGACGGAGCCTCCACCGGAACAGCTGGGTATGATCTTCCGCTACCCGACTGCGGAGATCACGCCGTTCGTGCATGCGGGACGCCGGGTTCTAACGGCTGGGTGGCCCGTACCATCAGCCGTACACCTTCGGCCCTGCTCTGACGGTCGGCGGCGGTATGGACTACGCTTTGCCGTTTCTGGGCGGCCACCTCGGGCTTGCGCCTGTTCCAGGCAGACTACGAATACTTCCATGCCAACTTCGGTCCCCAACCGCCATACCCAACCGGCGGCCGGGCGAACCTGAAGATTGCACGCCTGAGCACCGGGCTTATTTATCACATGGGCAGCATTCTTCCTCCGCCTCCTGTGATGTACAGCTGCACCGCGTCCCCGTCGCCGGCATTTCCTGGCGATCCGGTCACGGTCACCGGCACGGCGACGAATCTGAACCCGAAGAAGACAGCAACCTATAGCTGGACGGGCAACGAGGGCGTCAAGGTTACGGGCGATAACACCACCGGCGCGGTAGATACCAGCGGCTTGGACCCTGGCAACTACACCGTGACCGGGCACGTTTCCGAAGGGCAGAAGGCTGGCCAGTTCGCAGATTGCACGGCCAACTTCACCATCAAGCAGTACGATCCTCCGACGCTGAGCTGCTCGGCCAATCCGACCACCGTTGCGCCTGGTGGTACGGCAACCATCACCGCCCAGGGTGTAAGCCCGCAGAACCGGCCGCTCACTTATACGTTCAGTGCGTCGGCTGGCCAAATCAGCGGCAGCGGCAACACCGCCACGCTGAGCACGACGGGTGCCCCTGCTGGTTCGATCACCGTAACCGGTACGGTGCAGGACGACAAGGGACAGACGGCTACTTGCACCGCTTCGGTCAATGTGGAAGCGCCGCCGCCACCGCCCAAGCCAGTCACCAAGACGCTTTGCTCGATCAACTTCGATCGGGATAAGAAGCGCCCGGCTCGGGTCGACAACGAGGCGAAGGCTTGCCTCGACGATGTCGCTCTGAACCTGCAACAACAAACCGATGCCACCGCAGTGGTGGTTGGCGAGGCGGCTTCTGATGAGAAGAAGGCCGACACGCTGGCTGCACAACGGGCCGTCAACACGAAGGACTACCTGGTGAAGGAGAAGGGCATTGATCCTTCCCGGATCTCGGTACGTACCGGAACCCAGGGCAACAAGGAAGCGGAGAACTACCTTGTACCTGCCGGCGCGACCTTCGACAGCGACGTGCAAGGCACCACGGCGGTCGACGAAAGCTCTGTGAAGGCTCAAGCCAGAACAGCGCCCCCGGCTCGCCGGCACAGAAAAGCGGCGGCCCCTCCCGCGCAGTAACGGGTGAGGCAGCTATAACGGGAAAGGGTGGCCAAATAGTAATGGCCACCCTTTTCATTGTGCTTGACCCGGCTCCTCTCTCAGGAGCACGGTGGAATGCGGATAATCTCGTCGAGTTTTCCGCATTCCGAGCAAGCAAAATAGAAGGCAATGACTCCATTTATAGGGCGCACTCTCTCCTCCGCTTTCCTCCTCGTCGTTCTGTTTCCCAATCAACCGGCCCTGTCGCAGTCCGCTTCCTGGGTTCCCGTGGGACCCGATGGCGGGGATGGGCGCAGCTTCGCCGCTGACCCTTCCAACGATAAGCACCTTTACCTGGGGACCACCAACAGTTGGATCTATGAGACCCGAGGACGGTGGCGCAAGCTGGCAGAGACTGGCCAAGCTGGCCAAGACCGACGATCTGCTGGTGGACAACATCGTGGTGGACGAATCAGACCCCAAGACGCTGCTGGTCGGCACCTGGGTACTGGATCATCCCGACGGCGGCCTCTTTATCAGCCACGATGCCGGCAAGAGCTGGACTGCGGTGGAAGGCATGAAAGGTCAATCGATCCGTGCCCTCACCCAGGCGCCGTCCGATCCCAAGACCTTGATCGCAGGCACCCTCAAAGGAGTCTTTCGCAGCGAAGACGGAGGTGTGCAGTGGACCCGGATCACTCCGGAAGGCAGCATGGATCTGCATGAAGTGGAGTCCATTGCCATCGACCCCAAAGACCCGCGAACAATTTATGCGGGCACCTGGCACCTGCCCTGGAAGACGACCGACGGTGGCGCCAACTGGCACAACATTAAACAGGGTCTGATCGACGACTCGGATGTGTTTTCGATCATCATCGACCCCACAGTGCCCAGCGTGGTCTACACCAGCGCCTGTTCGGGGATCTACCGCAGCGATAACGGCGGCGAGCTTTACCACAAGATCCAGGGCATCCCCATGACTGCGCGCAGAACCCGGGTCTTGATGCTCGATCCAACCAACCGGAACACGGTCTACGCCGGCACTACCGAGGGTCTGTACAAGACTCTCGACGGCGGGACCAACTGGAAACGGATGACCGGTCCAGACGTGATCATCAACGACGTCTTTGTTGACCCCAAGAACCCGCAGCACGTACTGCTGGCGACCGACCGCAGCGGAGTGCTGGAGAGCGACGATGCGGCGGCCAGCTTCAAGGCCTCCAACGCCGGCTTTTCGCAGCGCCAGGTGGTCAGCTCTGCTGGTCGATGCGAAGTCCCCGCAAACCATCCTGGCCGGGGTAGTGAACGACAAGATTTATGGTGGCGTGTTTGCTTCCCATGACAATGGCGCCACCTGGAGCCAGCAGAGCAACGGGCTTCAGGGGCGGGATGTATTTGATCTGTCCCAGTCTGCAGACGGCGTCATCCTGGCGGGGACCAATGCCGGTATCTTTCGTTGGGACGGTATGAGCTGGCAGCCGGATGGAAAGATCGTCAAGCCGGTGAAAAAGACTTCCTACGTAGTCCACAAGGGCAAGCGGGCCAAGCAGGAGACCACGGTCATGGTGCCCGGTGGACAAATCGATGTAAGGGTGAGCGACGTCGACGCTTCCGGAAGCGTCTGGTACGCGGCGACCGCCAACGGAGTCTACGCCAGTTCCGATCGGGGTGCCACCTGGATCGGCGGCCCGGTGCTGGGCAAGGCGGAGTACCGCGCAGTGGCTGCCTCAGGACCCACAGTGGTGGCGGCGCAGCGGACCGCGCTCGCGTGGTCCGAGGACAGCGGCGCCAACTGGCAGCCGATGGCTATGCCGCAGAAGCTGACCTGGTTGCAGTCCATCGCGATGGCCGGCAATGGCAGTCTGTGGGTAGGCGGCCGCGAGGGCGTCTTCTACAGCGACGACCGTGGTCAGAACTGGAAAGAACTGTCGAACCTTCCCATCTCTGACATCAGCGGACTGAGCTACGAGCCGGATTTGAAGCGCGTGGTCGTCACCTCCTGGGCCTCCAGTTGGGTGCTGGCCATTGATCCCGCGGATCGGACCTTTAAGTTTTGGGACCCAGTCTGGAAGGTGCGGCATGTGCGCTCCATGGGCGGACGGCTGCTGGCCGCGACACCCTACAACGGAGTTGTGATGGAGCCGCAAAACGCGGCCTCAAAGGTTGCCGTTGCCCGGACCCCCTGAGCTCCCCGGGGTATGGTTCAGTTGCGTAGCTTTCAAATGCAGGACCTGGCCGGGCTGCACCAGCTGGACCGGGTCTGCTTTCCGCGGGAGATTGCCTACTCCAAAGCGGAGCTGCACTTTTTCCTAACCCATCCCAGATGCTCCTGCTGGATCGCTGAGTACCCGAACCCTGAGCACTGGATCGCTGACCAACCCGAAAGCAAGCTGGCCGGCTTCGTCATCCTTGAGCGCGAAAGCCGTAACGGGTGCCCCGCAGGCCACATCGTAACCCTGGATGTGGACCCTGCGGAGCGGCGCCGCGGCTTGGGCACGCTGCTGATGCAGACCGCTGAAGAACAGATGAAGCAGGAAGGCGCCGGAGTGATGAGCCTCGAGGTGGCGGAGAATAATCCTGCCGCGCGCCAGTTCTATCGGGGGCTGGGTTTTGTTACCAGGGGAAGAATCGCGAAGTACTATGGGGGGAGGGTCGACGCCGAGGTTATGGAGAAGGTGCTTTGATCCGTGCAGCCGTTAGAGCAATTCTTTGCTCACAAAATCTCTAGTGGATGAAGAGCTTCCAGCACACAGTGGCGACGGCGACCATTGCTCCCTGGAAGGCGAAGGCATAAACGATGCCGCGCGCGCATCCCAGTTTGTCCTCGTAATAAATCTGCTCCGGATTATCGGTGCAAACGTCGGCGACATTCAGGGAGACTATCGATTCCGCTTTGCGCACAATGCGCAACTCTGGCCTCATCGACTGCCCTGCTAAGTTTGGAAATGTTTGTACGCTCATGGTTGTCCCCTTTCAGATACTGAGTGTAGCGGGAAGCACATGAGGTGTCTCAACCGTTAAGTACAACTAACGTTGAGTAACATGCGGGACATTCCCTGAACGGTACTACGATAGTGCCAAATCGGGCATTCTTTTGGGGCAGATTTGCGCCAAATCGGCGCGTTTTTTCGCTACTTCGTTACCCGGGTAAGCTGCAGAACAGAGCAGAGGAGTACACCAAGGAGTAGCGGGGTGGAGCATCTGCGGTTCTCAAAACCAGCATCAACCCTGGGCAAGGGTGATAACAGTGATCTCAGGCGGGCAGCGGAAGCGAAACGGCAGAGTGACCGCACCGATGCCTCGATTGACGTAGAGCTGCATCCCGTCGTGCAGCCGGAAAAGCCCGTGGACATACTTGGTTCCCATATCCGGGAGCATAAGCGGCGGCAGGAAGGGAAGAAGAATCTGCCCTCCGTGAGTATGTCCGGAGAGAACGAGGTCAACCTGGCTCCCCGCAGCGTAGTCCGCGAAGTCAGGCTCATGCGCCAGCAGGATGAGAGGTTCGTGGTCGGCCCTCCTGCCGGCGGGCAATGCGGCAGCCATGTCGGGCCGCTGTTCCAGAGCGTCACGGATGCCGGCCAGCCAAATGCGCTGGCCGTTCCGCTCTACGGGTACACAGCTGTTGGCCAGCAGCGGGATGCGGTGGGTATGCAGAGCATCCGTGAGCGCCCCCGCACCGACCAGAGCGTCGTGGTTCCCCAGAATTGCGTACCGCAGCGGGCATTCGATGTGGCTAAGAAGTTCGGCGCAATGGTAGCCCAGGCTGATGGCAAAACGTTGCGGCAGCGGCTTCGAGCTGACAAAGTCTCCAGTCAGCACGACCAGCTCGGGAGCCAGCTCGTTCACCCTGCGGACGACTGCTCTCAGGAAAGCCGCTTCCGTGTATTCCTGGAAATGAAAATCGCTGATCTGCACGATCTTCATGCCGGCGAACGCATCGGGCAACCGGGGCAGGGTGATCGTGAGGTAGACGATTTCAAGTTCGTGGCGTGCGACCTCACCGGAGTAGAACGCCAAGCCGGCAGCAGAGCCCGCAGCCAGCCGGAAAAAATTTCTGCGCGTGAGCAGGGTGTCGCTCAAGGACGCCGTTGCAGGAGGTGCCTCAACCAGGGTGGGTTCCATTAAGGCGTGCTCACCTCGCGCTCCGGGAGAGCTTTCGTCATTACCACGACACTCGAGACCAGGGTCACCTTTCAAGTTTAAGGTGTGGCTCCCGTTACACCAAGGTGCCGGGTACCTCAAGAGAGAACAGGCTGCCCCAATCTGCTACTGAGGAGAATCGGTGGGGAAGATACTGCGTAAGGCGGGGTAAATCCGGCGGTATTTGGCGTAGCTCTCCTGCAACACCCTTACCGCTTCCGGCTCGGAAGCCGTGCGCCCGGCCACCTGCACCACCGCATCGCAAGCGGCATCCACAGAGGCCCAGACGCCGGCCCCCACGCCGGCCAGTAGCGCGGCTCCATACGCAGCGCCTTCTTCTGCCTGTACAGTCTCGACCGCCTGGCCATAGACATCGGCCTGGATCTGCCGCCACAGGGGCGAGCGCGCACCACCTCCGCCCACGCGAATGGCCTTCACCGGGATGCCGAGCTCCCGGAAGATGGTCAGGGAGTCTTTCAGGCTGAAGGCAACGCCCTCGAGGATAGCGCGGACTACGTGTGCGCGGGTATGGTCCGCAGCCAAGCCAACCAATGCGGCGCGCACGTCCGGGTCGGGGTACGGTGTCCGTTCGCCCATAAGATACGGGGCCCAAAGCACGCCTCCAGCGCCCGGGGGAACCTCTGCCGCCTGTGAACTCAGCTGGTCGTAGGACTCGGAAGGCGCGGCGAAGTTGTCGCGAAACCAGCGCAGCGAGAGGCCGGCCGCCTGGGTCACGCCCATCACATGCCAACGGCCGGGGATGGCATGACAGAAGGTGTGCAGCCGTCCCAGGGGATCGGTGACCGGGGCATCGGAGGCAGCGAAGACCACCCCCGAAGTGCCAATGGTCGCGCTCACGTCGCCAGGACGGACAATACCCATGCCGGTTGCGCCGGCCGCCTGATCCCCCGCTCCAGCGACCACCGGCGTGCCGGCCTTTAGGCCCGTGCTGGCGGCAGCGGACTCCGTCACCTGGCCTACGATCTGCTGCGATTCATAGAGAGCAGGCAGGCAGTCGGGGCTGAGCCCGACTGCCTCCAGCATGGCCTCGGACCAGCGACGGTGCACCACATCGAGCAGCAGCGTACCCGAGGCGTCCGCTACGTCGATGGCGCGCACCCCGGTGAGACAGAGGCGAACGTAATCCTTGGGCAGCAGAAAGCTGTGGAATCTCTTCCAGATCTCGGGCTCGTGGGTTCGCACCCACAGCAGCTTGGTGAGCGTGAAGTTGGTGAGCGCGGGATTGGCAGTCAGCTCCACCAGGCGCTGTGGGCCGATGGTGTCGTTAAGATAGCGGCACTCAGCCGCCGTACGCTGATCGCACCAGATGAGCGCAGGCCGCAGCACCTCGATTGTTGCTGTCCAACAGCACCGCCCCGTGCATTTGACCGCTGAGGCCTATACACGCGATTTCCGAGGCGGGAATCGATGAATCCCTGAGCAGTTGGCGGACGGCGCCCTGACAGGCCTTCCACCAGTCGTGCGGATCCTGCTCCGCCCATCCACTGCGTGGAGAAGCGAACGGTACGTGTTCGTGGATAGCGGAAGCGACGACCACGCCTGATTGGTCGATCAGTAGGGCGCGCGTCCCTCCCGTGCCGACATCGATGCCTAGCAGCAGCTTGCTCATCAGAATTGGTTCCACAGGAACTGGTTGTAAACATCGTGATGGAATTGAATCTCAGGAATCTTGATCAGGCTGCCCAGCAACCGCGGACACCGGTCCGCCGAGGCCTGTTCGTCGGTGAGGTACTTGAGCCGCTCTTCCCGGATCTGATCCTGTGGAACACGATTCTTTCGTTGTTCTTTTGCTTTCAGGTTCAACTCTTCGAGCTCTTCATAGGGGAGCGTGAGAAAACTGCACAAGTCGTTCGACATGAATCTCCTTCAAAGTGGATAGCGCGATATTTTGCAGAGCAAAATCAGAATATCGCGTGGCCGCTGCATTTTCACTAACCGGATGGTCGCGAAAGGCTGCCCGCCGCGTCGATTTCCAGATATGCTGGTGGCGGCGTTATCGAATCGAAAAGGAGCCAGGACCATGGTCACATCGCCGCCAGGCAGCGTGTTAGGAAGAGGCGCTTCGTTCCCCATCGGATGGGCCATTCTGCTTATTATTGTCGGGTTCTTTGCGTTGGCCTTGCCCTTCGAGGCAGGCATCGCGATCGCCGTCGTCGTCGCAGTGCTGGTCATCGTGGCCGGCATTGCGCATCTGGCGAGTAGCTTTGCGGCGCGCAGCACCGGAGGGTTCTTCTGGCGGCTGCTGGTAGGCTGTGCCTACCTGATTGCCGGTGTCTACTTGCTGATAAATCCCAAGTTGAGCCTGGTCTCGCTCACCCTGGCGTTGGCCGTTCTATTTTTCGTGGAAGGCGTTTTTCACATCGTGACTTATTTTCAAATCCGCAGCGCTCCCGGTTCCGGTTGGCTTTTGTTCGACGGTATCGTGACCCTGATATTGGCCGTCCTGATCTGGCGAAGCTGGCCGGCCAGTGCGGTATGGGCGCTGGGTACGATCGTCGGCATTAACCTTTTGATGAGTGGCTTCACCCGCCTGATGTACTCCCGGGCATTGAAGGCCAACCTTTAGAGGACCGGACATGACGCTAACAGATACCGAAAAAGCCGCCGCTGCGCGCAAGAGCCTGGAATACGTCAAGGACGGAATGGTGGTTGGATTGGGTTCCGGTTCGACCGCCACCTTCGCAATTCAGTTTCTGGGGGAGCAGGTTCGCGACGGATTGAAGGTTCGCGGGATTCCCACGTCGCGGGCCAGCGGCGAGCTGGCCCGCTCGCTCTTGATTCCGCTCACCAGTTTCGATGAAGTGGACTATACCGACGTGACCATCGACGGCGCCGACGAGGTTGCTCCCGGCCTGGCGTTGATCAAGGGCGGCGGGGGCGCGCTTTTGCACGAGAAAATTGTAGCTGCCTCTTCGCGCAAGTTGGTGATTGTGGCCGATGAACACAAGATCGTCGAGCGGCTCGGCCGTTTCCCGCTCCCGGTTGAGGTGATTCCGTTCGCGGCCTCGCCGGTCAAGAAACAGCTGGAGAAGATAGGGGCGCACCCGGTGTTGCGCTCTGGACACGACGGCTCGCCGTATATCACCGACGAGGGCAACTTCATCTTCGACTGCCACTATGGGGAGATCATGGATCCGGCTGCCGTAGCCCACGCCATCAAGACCATGACGGGCGTAGTGGAACACGGTCTCTTCCTGGGCTTGGCCTCGGTGGCAATCGTCGCCGGCCCTAACGGCGCACGGATCATCAACCCATAGGTTTCTAGGGCTGGTTTGAAATACGTGCCGTATCGTGGAAGCGTTTCATGTCGATGCCCGCCATCCTGCCGTCCGGGTCATAAACAAAAATATCGGTAAACTTCGCGTCCCAGATAATCTCGTTGGCGCGATAAGACGACCGGGCGTTCACTATCTGCGAAAAGGTCTCGTCCATCCCGGTAAGTAGAATCAAGAACTCCGCTCCTTTTGCGCACAGCTCATCTTCGGTAACTCCGTACAGCGGGCTATCCTTATCGATGATGTGAACGATGGTCCAGGAGAGCGGAAAGAAGACTACGCTTTCCCGCTCCAGGTTAAGCGGGTAGTAGCGCCGCACCATGGTTCCGCTGGCATTGGGTTCAAAGCGTGACACCAGGACCCTGACATGCAGATCGATAATCTGGTTGTTGCGCGTGTTGATGATACGGAATTCGAAGGCGCGATTGTTACCGATCCACGACATCACCGCGTTTTGGCTAAAGAGAATGTCGGCAACCGGCCGCGAGAAACGCGCAAACACCAGCCCTGTAACCACCGCCAGACCCAGCAGACTAACGACGGACTCGAGCGCAACCAGAATGTTAGTCGCAATCCCCACCGGCACAGTACTTCCGTAGCCGATGGTCGCCGAAGTGTGAATGCTGAAAAAGAAGGCCTTCAGAAAAGGAGTATTAATGCCGGTATTGATGGTATTGACCAGGCCGTCCGATCCGACGGCGTCGTAGAGCAAAGCGAAACAGCCATTGAGCGTAAGGTAAACGACGGCGACAAAGAGAAAGAAGCGGCCCCAGGTGGTGCTGACCAGGTTGGAGTAGGCCAGAAACGCATGCAGCCCCCGGCCTCTGCGTTGCACATTGAAACTGCCGTCCCGATTGAGCAGGCGCAGCTGGCGCTGCTCCGAGACGACTCGTCCGAATCCCAGATCGCTCGAGGGATCTTCAGCAGCCTTTGCGGGTACTTCCTTTAGCTGTGGGTCGCTCATCGTTTACGCGGCCAATTTGCGATGCAGCAGCGCCAGCGCCATATTCAGACAAAGCCCCGCCAGCTCCGGGTCATAGCGGTAGCCTTCGTCGCGCATGAATGCGTGCGCTCCGTTCACCTCCAGCCATTGGAAATCCGCGCCGACCTCCTCCAGCCGGGCTTTGATCAGGTTGCGGCCGGCCAGGGGAACATGGGGGTCCTGACGCCCCCAGATGTGCAGCAGCTCACCCTTGATTTCACCCGCCCGCTGGAGCGAATCATCCTGTTTGCCCAGACCGAGGCTGTGGCTGTGAATGTCCGTGGCATAAAAGCAAACGGTAGCCAGCACATCGGGGTTCATGGCTGCGCGAAAAGCCAGGTGTCCCCCCATGCAGATGCCGATCGTGCCCAGCCGGCCGGTGCAATCTTCCAGTCCACGAAGATGGTCGAGCAGCGCGCGCGCATCGCTGTCATAGGACGAAACTGGTTTGGCGTACTTGTCCGCATTGCCTTTGTCGGAACCGGCCTGATCGTACTCGAGCACCGTGCCTGCCGGCTCCAGCTCGTGATACACCTCAGGAACAGCGACGATGTAGCCATGGCCGGCGATAAAGGCGGCAAAGCGGCGAATCGGGCCGGTAGCCTGGAAGATTTCAGAAAACAGCACCACTGCGGGATACTTGCCTTTGGCCACGGGGCGAAACATATAGGTCCGCATAGGGCCCGTTGGCGTGGCGAGATCGACAGCTGTTGGCTCTTGAAGGATCATAATCACTCTCCCGGTCAGGTTAACTGATAATTCCCCCGCAGCGGCAAGAGGATTCGATGGTGATTGGGTGGCTGGAACACGAAACGGAGCGGTTGCAGGCTGCGCACTCGGCCTGGGCGCAGGTGGAAGCAGCACAGCGGCAGGTGCGCTTGCCCTGCCTCCTGGTGCCGCAGCCAGCTCACGCCGTGCTGGCGGGAGAACTAGCCGCGGGGTTGACCTGCTTCGGTGAATTGCCCTCCGAGATCAAGCGGGCGATTCAGATGCACGATACCGGTTGGGCCGCGAGCGACGCGCAGCAGATTCAACGGCTGCGCTCCGGAGGCCCGCACGCGGGCAACGCAGCTCCCGTTTCCTTTATCGCCATCCCACCCGAAGAGGCAGAAGAGGCGTGGACGGCGTCAATCAACGCTGTCGAAGCCTTCTCCAAACCAGGAGCGACGGTGATCAGCCGGCACTTCAGCCTGCTCGCCCAGCACGATCAGGCCCGCCACCAGCGTTTCCTCCAGGCGGAGAAGGCGCGTCAGCGAAGGCTCGAAGGCAACCCGACAGATCCGCCGAAAGGCGCGGATCCGCCGAAAGGCGCCGATTTAGACCGATGGACCGCCGCGCTAGGTTTCTGCGATCTGGTGTCCCTCTATCTCTTAAGCGGGCTCGTCCGGGAAGTAGAGTTTCCCCTCGCCCATCCAGCCTCGCCGCAGGCACAAACAGCGCCCCGGGTGAGAATGCAGATCGACGGGAAAAATCTTCGCTTCACTCCCGAGGCCGTTCGCGCCGGCTGCGCTTTATCGATCCAGGCGCTGAAGCATCCGGTGCCCGCGCAAGGCCCGCGTGCCGAGACCCTCACCTGGGAGGTGCAATGAATGATGTGATCGTGATCGGCGCGGGCATCGCCGGGCTGGCTGCAGCTCGAACGTTGGCGGAAGCCGGCCTGCGGGTCGCCCTGATCGAAGCGCGCGACCGCGTGGGAGGACGGATCCACACCGTCCCCGCCGCGGAGGGCGAGTTGCCGGTAGAGCTGGGAGCGGAGTTTATTCACGGTCTGCCTCCGGAGCTGATCCATCTGGTTGAGGAGGCGGGCCTGACCCGATTCGAGCTGGAAGGCGATAGCCGCTGCGTTCGCGACGGGGCACGGCGTAGGCCGGCTGGGGCCGTGCGGTCATCACCGCGAGGTCGCGCAGCTGTTTGACCAGCTTAGCCACCTGGAACTGTCCCAGGACGACCTCAGCTTCGCTGAATTCGTGGCCCAACACAAATTCAAGCCGGAGGCCGTGGCTTGGGCGACGAATTATGTCGAAGGCTTCAACGCCGCAGATGCGAATCGCATCAGCATCCGCTCGCTCAAAAAACAGCAGGCGGCCGAAGATGCGATCTCGGGAGACCGGTTGTTTCGTGTGGTTGAAGGCTATAACCGGGTTCCGGCGTTTCTGCTGCGCAAGTTCCTGGATGCCGGCGGCGAGTTGGCCACGTCGACCTCCGTGCGAGCCATCAGCTGGAAGCCGGCGTCGGTCGAGGTGGCCACCGTGGCCGGTCGCGTCTTCCATGCAGCCGCAGCCATCAGCACTTTGCCTCTGGGGGTGTTGCAGGCCAGAACCGTCGCATTTGCGCCCCAGCCGGTAGAGATTCTCGCTGCCGCCGATCGGCTCGCCATGGGACCGGCTGCGCGCGTGGTGTACGAGTTTGACCGCGGCTTCTGGTCAAATTCAGACAGTCTGAAGGGCTTGAGCTTTCTCTTCGCGCCGGACGCCACCCCCCCGACCTGGTGGACGACGATCCCAAGGCCGAGTTCGATGCTGACCGGTTGGGTAGCCGGCCGAAAAGCCGGCAAGCTGAACCAGCGCCGAGCTGCCAGAGACCGGCCTGACGACGCTCGCCGGCATTCTCGGCATCGATGTGCGCAAGCACCTGCTGCGCTGGCACCAGCACGACTGGGAGATCGATACCCACAGCCTGGGCGCCTACACCTATGTCCCACGAGGGGCGATCCATGCTTCCGATGAACTCTCGGTTCCGGTGGCGGCAACGCTCTTCTTCGCCGGCGAGCATACCGACCTGAGCGGCCATTGGGGCACCGTCCACGGAGCCCTGCGCTCCGGCTATCGCGTGGCGGAGCAGGTCCTGGGCACTGTAAACCGTGCCCAGAAATGACGCCGGATGTGCGAAAGGCTTAGGTAGTGAAAACGCTCTAGACCAACCGTCTAGACCAGGTCCCCTACTTTGTCTGCGATGTTGCTGGCCGCGGAGCTGACGTTGCTGGCCACCGAACTCACCCGCGAGGCCACGTCGCCGGCCACGTCTTTTGTGGTTTTGTACACACGGGTGGCGTGCTTGCTGAGATCGTCGCTGGCGTCTTTGAGGTAATCACTCGCATCTTCCAGGTGACGTCTAAGTTGCTTACGGGTTTTTTCCCCGGTCTGCGGTGCATAGATAAGTGCCGCAGCCGCGCCCGCTGCCACTCCGAGAGCAAAAACTGCCCAGTAACGAACTACGTTCATGACCTTCCACCTTTCGCGAGGAACCAGTAAGTCATCCATTTGGAGTGCACTGCGACCGGAATAGGTTGCAGCAGATAGTTGCTGAGGCTGTGCGAAGAGTCAACTACATAGCTCGAATTTGCTATTGATTTTTGGAGAAAAAATCCTTAAAATAAGAGCTTTGACATGTCCCAGCGCTACAGACTGTATGGAATTCCAATGTTGCTGGGCAATGCTTTGTTGCTCATCTCCCCTTAGAGGATAACGGATCAAATGGCAAAACGACGTGGTAATCCCAACTGGGGTAAGCCGGAGCCGATAGGCCCGGTGGTCCCGACTGTCACTTCTTTCGAACAAGTTGTGAAAGAATTTAAATTGACCCCCGATCAATATGTGCGTTCCACACGGTTGCGCGAATGGGCCCGGCGCAACAAGAATTCGAAGTATATCCCGGAAGCGCTTCTCGAGGCTTGGGGTTTTGAGATCGAATCCACCTTGTAAACGGGAAGTAGTACCGTAGAGAAGAGAACGCCGCCTTGGGCGGCGTTTTTGCGTCTACCGTGATGTGACAGCATCAATATTTGTGACGGACAATACAGTGATGCAGGCAAAACTGCCGTTTACCGATGTACCAGGGGCACTCGAGGAGTTCAAGGCTGGGCGCATGATCGTCGTGGTCGACGACGAGGACCGCGAGAATGAGGGCGACCTGACGCTGGCGGCGGAGTTTGTCACTCCGGAAGCGATCAACTTCATGTCCAAGTACGGGCGCGGGCTGATCTGTCTCAGTCTGACCGAGGAGCGCTCTGACTACCTCCGCCTGGGCCCGATGACGCAGCAAAATTCCTCTCGCTTCGGTACCGCCTTCACCGAAAGCATTGAGGCCCGGGAAGGCGTCACCACGGGCATCTCAGCCTATGATCGATCCCATACCATTCAGGTGGCGATTGATCCCAGCATGACGGCGGCCGACCTGGCCCGGCCCGGCCACGTTTTTCCTCTGCGTGCCCGCCGCGGCGGAGTATTGGTGCGCGCCGGACAAACGGAAGCTTCGGTTGACCTGGCGCGTATGGCGGGGCTGATTCCGGCGGGCGTGATCTGCGAGATTATGAACGACGACGGCACCATGGCGCGGGTTCCCGACCTGGTGGAGTTTTGTAATCAGCATCAGCTGAAGATGCTGACGGTGGCGGAGTTGATCCGCTTCCGCCTCCAGAACGAACGCTATATCTTCCGCGTGGCGGAATCGATTATGCCCACCCGCTTCGGTGACTTCCGCATGATCGCTTATGAGAGCGAGGTGGACGGGGGAGAGAGCCATCTGGCGCTGGTTCGAGGCGATGTGAGCGCGGAGCACAATCAGGATCCGGTTCTGGTGCGGGTACACTCCCACTGCCTGGCGGGAGATGTCTTCGGCACTACGCTGTGCGATTGCCACCAGGTAGTGCAGCGTTCGCTCGAGATGATTGCGGAAGCTGGGCGGGGCGCATTGGTTTACCTGCACAATACGAGCAAAGGTTTCGAGATTGACCGCACCGCAACCCCGCACCGGCTCTTTTTGCATCGCAGCGGCGAGCATCGGAGACGACCGGCATCAGCGGATTCTGCGCCAGGTCGGATTGGGCGGCCAGATCCTTTCCGACCTGAACATCCATAAGATTCGGCTGCTCTCCAACACCCCCACCCACGTGCCGGCGCTGCAAGGCTTCAACCTGGAGATCGTGGACCAGGTAGGCCTCACCCTAGCCAAGCCCGGCACGCGCTAGGGCACCACAACAGATGCAGCAGAGTCCCTCCAAAGCAGCTACGCTGTCGGTACGCGGATGACAATGTCTGCTTTGGGACTGCCGACATCCGAGTTTAAAGATGAATCTGTCATCCCGACCGAAGCGTAGCGCACTGGTAGGGACCTGCTGATTCCTTCAATCATTCTGTGTGCTCAAGAGGGGGTAGGGGAAATCCTCGCCGAGCCAAATCGCTCTGCAGCTGTTCTACATTTTCAAAGAGAGCGGCATGGAGCCCGACGGCCTCCGCACCAACGATGTTTTTTTCCAGGTTATCGATGAACAAGGCCCGGTCGGGGGAGACGTTCAACTTCTTCACCGTGTGCAGGTAAATAGCAGGATCGGGTTTGACGACCCCCAGTTCGCAAGACCAGGTGAGATGGTCGAACTGGCCCAGCCAAGGGAAACGCGGCCGCAAATATTCCAGCACCCCATCCCCCATATTCGACAGGATGCCGAGGCGAAAACCGGCCTGCTTGATTTTGGGAATCCAGGCCAGCATCGCCGGATTGAGGCTCATCCACATGATGGCGTCCTGTTCCAGCAGCTCGCCGATCTGCTTTGCCGTGAAATGGACACCGGTATCGCGGGCAACCGTCTGCCAGTAGGTCTGGCCATTCAAAATGTCGGCATCGTAATCCAGACGATGCGCCCAATAGGCCTTTTCGAAAGGCCTCCTCCTCTACTCCGGCGATGGCCAGCAGATTGCGATGCGCCTCTGGGTCGGGCGGTCCGCTCAGAACTTCCCCATAGTCGAAGATCACGGCTTGCAAATCCATGCGTGCGGGCTCCTGCGGAAGGCAAAAATGAGATGATGCTACGGCTGCAGCAGCTCTATTACACCATGCAGGGGAGGGAAGCCGGTGAGATGGTCTGCGCGAACCCAGTGGGATCTGACGGAGACGCCCTGGGCCCGGCACCTGGCTCGACTGCGCGCTGCGGGCGCGCAGCTTTGGGACCTGACCGCGTCCAACCCAACCCATTGCGGCTTCGCTTACGACCCAGCGTCCATTCTGGCCCCGCTCAACGACCCGGCAGCTCTGCACTATGATCCGAACCCGAAGGGCCTTCTCCCCGCGCGCGAGGCGGTCAGCCGCTATTACCGCGAGCATGAAGCCACCGTAGATCCGGAGCAGATCTTTCTCACCACCAGTACCAGCGAGGCTTACAGCTTCCTCTTCCGGCTGCTCTGCGATCCCGGTGACGAGGTGCTGATCGGCCAGCCAGGCTACCCGCTTGTTCGATTTTCTTGCCCGGCTGGACGATGTGCGGCTGGTTCCCTATGAGCACTTCTACGATCATGGCTGGCACCTGGACCCGGAGGCGCTGCGCCGCCGCGTGACCCCGCGCACCCGGGCCATCGTGGTGGTCCACCCTAACAACCCCACGGGACACTTCACCCGCCCCGCGGAGCGGGCTGCGCTCGAAGAATTGTGCCGCGAACACCGCCTGGCGCTGATGGTGGACGAGGTGTTTCTGGACTATGGACTCACCGGACACCCTGGCGGTAAGAGCTTTGCCACGGGTGAACACACCGTGCCAACCTTTGTGCTCAGCGGCCTTAGCAAAGTTGCCGCGTTGCCGCAAATGAAAGCCGCCTGGATCGCCTGCTTCGCTGAGGTCGAGGCCCTGCAGCGCCTGGAGGTAATCTCCGACACCTTTCTCTCCATGAGCGCTCCCATCCAGGGTGCACTTCCAGCCTGGCTCGGTGACCGTTCCACACTGCAGGGGCAAATCAGGGAGCGCCTGGAACGAAACCTGGCGACTCTGGACGCGATCCTGCTGCGCCAGGCACTGGTCACCAGGCTTGCAGTAGAGGCAGGTTGGTACGCCGTACTCCGGGTTCCGGGCCTGCAGCCGGAAGAAGAAACCGCGCTTGATCTGTTGCTGCAGCGAGGAGTGGTGGTGCACCCCGGAGGTTTCTTTGGTTTTCCAGGGCAGGGATGGCTGGTGGTGAGCCTGCTTGCACCCACGGAGGAGTTCCGAGAGGGTATGGAGACACTTGCCGAGCATTTTAAGGGCCATTAGATAAATTGCCCTGTGCAAAGGAGGACTCAAGTTTGCTACTAATACTTTCGTGTCATTCAATTAATGCTTTATAAAACAAAGCTAAGCAGCACACTATAAAACACTTACACACGTACAAATCTACTGCTTTGTGCTCTGGTCGCCCTAACAATGGTCGTTTTGTGGTACCCGCTGGCAAGAGGTTAATGTGTCACATTCGGAATTCTGGCTGAAGGAATGGATTTGATTGTCTTTCCTCGCCAATTGTTGTTTCCGGACCATGACCTGGCAGCACTCGTGTCGTATCAGGTAAAACCAGCAGGCGATCGCGCAGGGAGCGCAGGATTTGCCGTCCGTCGCCACCGGGAAGATCGGTTCTGCCGATCGATCCGGCAAACAGCGTATCGCCGGCAAGCAGTAAATGCTGCGCGGGGAAGAGGAGGCAGATGCTACCCGGTGTGTGTCCTGGGGTGTGAATCACTTCAGCCGGCAGGGCGGGCGAGGCCAATGGCCAAGCCGTCGTCGGCGCTGGCGTCCGGAGGCGCTACTTCGGGCGTGGGAACACCGAGCCAACCGGCCTGCATCTCCATCGCCCCCAGCAAACCGAGATCCTGTTGATTGAGAAACACCGGCGCTCCGGTCACCTTCTTAAGCAGGGCCGCTCCGCCTACGTGGTCGATGTGAGCGTGGGTGACGATAATCTGCCGCAGGGTGAGGCCATGCTTCTGCAGCCGGGAGAGGATCTCCGGAATGTTGTCTCCGGGATCGACGACGATGGCTTCATGCGTAGCCTCATCGCCCAGGATGGTGCAATTGCAGCGCAGCGGTCCGACAGGAAAACTTTCGAGGATCATGTACCGATCTTAGACGCTGATTACAATGCAGCCATGCGCATTTACGCGACTGTGGGGGCCTTCCTGGGCTGGTTTGCGCTGGCGCTGCAACTTTTTCTAATGCTCGATACCGCGCCTGCTGGAAGCGTTGCCCTTGTGAGAACGCTGATCACCTTCTTCAGCTTCTTTACCATCCTGACCAACCTTCTGGTAGCGCTGGTTTTTACCGCGGCCGTGTTCCGTCCCGGATCCGGGTGGATGGAGTTCCTCCGTCGCCCGTCGGTGCAGGCCGCACGGCTGTTTATATTGCCATCGTCGGGATCGTTTACCAGCTATTGCTGCGACAGCTATGGAATCCGCAGGGCGCGCAATGGGTTGCCGATGTACTTCTGCATAGCATCATTCCCGCTGGGTTACGTCCTGTATTGGCTGCTGTTTGCACCACGGTCCCCACTACGCTGGAAGGACGCCGTTACCTGGCTGGCGTATCCCGGCGTGTACCTGGTCTACATCCTGGCGCGGGGCGCGGTGAGCGGGCTTTATCCTTACCCGTTTGTCGACGTGAATGAACTGGGTTATGCCGGTGTCTTCACCCGGGCCGGGATATTTTTGCTGGTGTTCCTGGGCATGGGGTTGCTGGTAGTGGCGGTGGCCCGCCGGACCCGGCGGCGCCCGAGCCTAGCCGTCCAGGCGCTACTTGGCCGGAGTGGAGGGCTTGGCTGGCGTAGTGTGGCGTAGCCGGGATGCCCGACAGCACCGAGCGCGGGCCGCTGCTCCGTTGGATCAGAACCGTGAGTCCGATGGAGGTAAACATGAAGAGGATGGCAGCCCAGGTAGTCACCTTGGTCAGCAGATTAGCTGCTCCGCGGGGTCCGAACGCAGTCTGTGACCCCTGGCCGCCAAAGGCGCCCGCAAGGTCGGCACTCTTACCCTGCTGGAGCAGCACAACCCCAATCAGGATGAGGCAAACGATAACGTGAATGGTACCGAGAAACCAGATCATGCGAACCTGAACCTCAATCGATGGTGCGGAAGGGGGGACTTGAACCCCCATGCCTCTCGGCGCCACCCCCTCAAGATGGTGTGTCTGCCAATTTCACCACTTCCGCTCTTTGCCACTTTACCTGCGACGGCGTTCACCATGAGGGTAGGCGCAACACTCCGTCATTGTGATGTTACCGTGCCCGGCTATCGACTGCAACGCCGCCGCTGCTGAAAGGTGACAAGAGGGAGGCCTCCGTGGTCTAACCTTGGCATGGTTTCCTTTCGAATTCTTCCCCCGCTCTGCCTCCTTCTTCTGGTTCCGGCGCTCAAGTCCCAGAACTCGAGTGCCGCGCCCGTCGCTACACCGCCGGCCCAGAGCCCGGCGCCCGGCACACCCACCACCACCCTCTCCGTCGATGTGAAGGTGGTCACTTTGCCCGTGACCGTCCGCGACAAGAAGGGCAAGATCGTGCGCGACCTCACCAAGGACGATTTTGAGCTGGAAGAGGATGGCAAGCCGCAGTCCATCCGTTACTTCAGCCAGGAGACCAACCTCCCCCTGACCGTGGGTCTGCTGGTCGATACCAGCATGAGCGAGCGCGACAACATGGATAAGGAGCGCAGCGCCAGCAGAAGCTTTCTCGACCAGATGATCACCCGGCCGGCCGACCGGGCCTTCGTCATCCACTTCGATCGCGAAGTCGAGCTATTGCAGGACCTCACGTCGGACCACGCCAAGCTGGAAAAAGCGGTGGGCCTCATCGACACCCAGCAGGCCGTTCAGAGCACCCAGACCAGCGACCAGGGCTCCGGATCGCAGCATACCCGGCGAGGCGCGGGCACGTTGCTGTACGATGCGATTTTCCTCGCCTGCGATGAGATAACCAAGAAGCAAACCGGCCGCAAGGCCATCGTTGTCTTGACCGATGGAGAGGATCGGGGCAGCCAGGAGACGGTGAACAGCGCCATTGAATCAGCGCAGAAGGCCGAGACCGTCGTCTACACCATATATATCGGAGGTCACGAGGACCACGATAACGATTACAACCCCGGCATGGGGAGGCGCGGTGGCGGTGGCGGTGGCTATCCCGGGGGTGGCTATCCCGGGGGTCGCTATCCCGGCGGTGGCTATCCCGGAGGCGGCGGCAACTATCCCAGACAGCAGGAGAACCGCCCCAACGGCAAGAAGATCCTCCAGGAAATCGCCGAGGAGACTGGAGGAAAATACTTTGAGGCCAAGAAGAAGGACTCGGTGGACGACATCTACGCCCAGATTGCCGAGGAATTACGCACCCAGTTTATGTTGGGCTACACGCCGCCCAAGGACCAGAGCAGCGGTTACCACTCCATTCATCTGACCGTCAAGAAGAAGGACCTGACGGTGCAGACCCGGGCCGGTTACTACTCCGGGCAGTGAGGGTTGCTACTATCGCTGGATGATGGAGATCGGCAACGCGGTCGACCCTACTCCGGCGCCACGGCCGCAGCCCACGGTCCTTACCGGACGGGTGGTCACGCTTCGGCCTTTTGACCGGCCATCGCAGGCGGAGGCGCTCTACCAGGCCACCCACGGACCGGAAAAGGAGGACCTATGGCGCTACATGAGCGAGGGTCCGTTCCCCAGCCGGGCAGCTTTCGACACCGAATTCGAGAAAAAGGAAAAATCCACCGATCCGCTATTTTTTGCCATTGTGGACAACGCCACCGGCGTCCCTGTCGGCCAGGCCTCTTACCTGCGAATTGAGCCTGCCCACCGCGTGATCGAGGTCGGCAATATCGTCTTTACTCCCGCTTTACAGCGGAGCTGCGGTGCCACCGAAGCCATGTACCTGATGGCCAGCCACGCTTTCAATGATCTTGGCTATCGCCGCTATGAATGGAAGTGCAATGCCCTGAACCAGCCCTCGCGCCGGGCTGCGCTCCGCTTCGGCTTTGTCTTCGAGGGAGTTTTCCGCCAACACATGATCATCAAGGGCCGCAACCGCGACACTGCCTGGTTTTCCATAACGGATTCGGAATGGCCCCTCCGCCAGGCGAACTTCGAGCAGTGGCTCGCGCCCTCGAACTTCGACCAGGCCGGCCGGCAAAAGCTTTCCCTTTCGCGCTTGAATGGCCTGTAAGCGTTGCACCAAAGGCATCATCTGCGACGTTTCGGTGATTGCGAGCCCTTCTTTCGGACCATAGAGTTGTTGCAATCGGAGGGCACCACATCATGATGAACAGTTCGGGGACGGTGGTCGGCAAGGGTATTTGCATTCGCGGGGAAGTGTCGGGAGAGGAAGACTTCTTTCTCGATGGCGTATTGGAAGGCAACATCACCTTGACGGGCAAACGGCTGACCGTTGGGGCCAACGGTGTGATCCACGCCGACATAGTGGCGGGCGATCTGGTGGTCTTCGGCCGGGTCGAGGGCAGTGTCAAGGCAACCGGCCGTGCCGAACTGAAGCACTCCGCAGTTTTCGTCGGAGACATCTCTGCTACCCGCTTGTCCATTGAGGACAACGCCACCCTGCAAGGTTACGTTGACCTGACGGAAGCCGCTCAAGCTGCGAAGAAGGAGCCGGTTGCCCAGACAGTAGCCGAGCCAGAGGAATCCACAGAGTACGTCGAGCAGTACAGCGAAGCAGTCTAACCAGCTCGAAACAACCGGCATTCGCCTCTAAATCGTCCCTGTCTTGACCGCCCCATCCTTGCCCATGCAAGGCTGGGGCGCTCGTGTTTTCGCAGGCTCCGCAAAAACTCGATTTTCTGAAGGGGTCGGAGCTTTCAGCCCCGCCATAAATGTACGGGCTGAAGAGTCTGGGTGAGAACCCGAGAAAAACATTTCCAGGAGAGGTCCGCGGAACTGCAGATCCCTCGGCTGCGCTCGGGATGACAAAGGGTAGGGCAGCGCTTCCATGCAGGATAGCTAGGTCGGGACGAGAACTGCGCATCCTCCATCCAGCAACAAATACCTAATGGAAGTGTCGCCCTCTCCTTTGTCATCCCGAGAGGCTGTGACTTTTTTGGTGCATCCTGCCAAACAAATTGATTGGTTGGGGGGATGAGGTTGTATGAAGAGACATGGGCAACAGTGGAGAAGCAGGTGTTCAGGAGAAGAGAAGGGTTCGTCTGCGCAAGGCAGAACGTCTTCAGCTGTCGATGGAACCGCATTGCATAGATGATCTGGTGGGAGCGCTTCATCCAGTGCGCACGGTGATGGCGGTAGTGGAAAAGCTGGAGGTGAGTGGTTTTTGCGAGCGGATTCGTGCCCGAGAGGGTCAAGCGGGTCGTGATGCGACCGATCCGCGTTTGCTGGTGGGTTTATGGCTGTATGGGTGTACCCGAGGGATTGGATCTGCGCGAGAGTTAGCGCGTCGTTGCGCAGAGAGCGCGCCGTTCCGCTGGTTGTGCGGCGGAGTGACCGTGAATCATCATTTGCTGTCCGACTTTCGCATCGATCACGCCGACGCATTGGACGAGCTGTTTACGCAGGTGATAGTGACGTTGGTGGACAAGAAGCTGGTGCGAGTGAGCCGCATCAGCCAAGATGGAGTGCGGGTGCGTGTGAGCGCGGGAAGCAGCAGTTTTCGTCGGGAAGAGCGTTTGCAGCAGTTGTTGGAGCAAGCCCGGCAGCAGGTGATGGAGTTGCGTAAGCAGCTGGAATCGCCTGCCGAGTCAGCGGCTGTGACGGCGCGTCAGAAGGCGGCGCGTGATCGAGCGGCGGAGTCGCGACAGCAGCGGCTGGAGCAGGCGATAGCGCAGTTGCCGGAGCTGAAGCAGAAGCAGGCGGAAGCGGCGCAGAGGGCTGGCAAAGGTAAGTGTGGGGATCAGATCCGGGCCAGGCAGCCGCGGGTGAGCACCACGGATGCGGCCACGCGGGTGATGAAGATGGCCAACGGCGGTTATAGCCCTGGGGTAAACGTGCAGTTGGCCACTGATACCCAAAGCCGTGCCATTTTGGGGGTGGAAGTCACCAACGAGGGTTCCGATTCGGCAGGGCTGAGTGAACCGATGCGCCAGCAAGTGGAACAACGCACTGGGGGCAAGGTGGAGCAACACCTGGTGGACGGCGGCTACTTGCGAACAGAGGATATCGTGCAGGCGCACCAGCAAGGGGTAGAGTTGTTCGTGCCCTCCAAGCCGGCAAGGAATCCACAGAATCGGGGGCGGGAGTTGGAACCCAAGCCGAGCGACTCGGAAGCGGTACAAGCATGGAAGCGACGCATGGCCAGCAAAGAGGGGCAAGAAATCTACAAACAAAGAGCTGCCACCAGCGAAACGGTGAATGCCGACTTACGAACTTATCGTGGGCTGGCCCCGTTCACGGTGCGCGGCCTGAACAAAATCAAATGCGTGACGCTGTGGTGCGCCTTGGCTTACAACCTGATGCACTTCAGCAAAGCGTTGCTGAGCTAAAACCCGGCTGCAGAACGAATGCAGAGCAAAACCGGGCAAAAGGGAGAGGATCTGACACTACATGGCACGCAGTACCCTTTGACACGGCACCTCGGGCCGGATGGCCGCTTAGCAGTCCGGCCACTGAAAAATATACCTTAATCCTCTCGGCCTCAAAAAAGCTGAATTAACTCACAGGCTCCGAGCGCAGCCGAGGGATCTGCAGTTCAGCGGACCTCTTCTGGAAATGTTTTTCTCGGGTTGTCACCCAGACTCTTTAGCCCGTCCGTAACTGCATCAGAATCAGAGCGGCTAAAAGCCCGGACCTACCCTACCTAGTGCGCCAGCCGGTCGAGATCCATATTGAGCAGGAGTACATTCACCCGCTCCTCTCCCAGAAAACCGAACTGGCGTCCCTGCACATGGCGTTGGACCAGATCCTGAACCGTCGCCAACGGCAGGTGCCGCGCGCTCGCCACGCGGGCCACCTGGAACATCGCCGCGGCGGGCGAGATATCAGGATCAAGACCAGAACCAGAGGCAGTTACTAAATCGATCGGTACCGGCTGGCTCTTATTCTCCGCCGCATAGTGGTTTACGTCACCGTCGATGCGCGTGATCAGCTTCTGGTTGGAAGCCGCGTAGTTCGAGGCTCCCGAAGAAGTGGCGTCATAGCCGTTGCCGGCGGCCGAAGGCCGCCCATGAAAATACTGCTCCCCGGTAAAGTTCTGTCCGATGAGCGGTGAGCCTGTGACCTGTCCGTTGGCAACGATCAACCCTCCGTTTGCCTGGCGGGGAAGCGCCAGCTGCCCGATGGCAGTGACCGCCAACGGGTAGAGAACGCCAAGCACCACCGTGGTCAACAGCGTAAAGCGGATTGCGATCTTCAATTCATTGCGCAGCATAAAAACTCCGATCAGGACAAGCCCAGCCCGGTTAAACAAATATCGATCAATTTGATTCCGATGAAGGGGACGATCACGCCACCCACGCCGTAGACCAGCAGGTTGCGCCGCAAAAGCGCCTGCGCCGATCTGGGCTCATACTTGACCCCGCGCAGAGCCAACGGAATCAGGGCGACGATGATCAACGCGTTGAAGATCACCGCGGAAAGAATCGCCGAGTGCGGCGTGCTCAGGCGCATGATGTTCAGCTGATTGAGCACCGGAAAGACGCCGGCGAACATGGCCGGAATGATGGCGAAATACTTGGCCACGTCGTTGGCGATAGAGAACGTCGTAAGCGCACCACGGGTCATCAGCAACTGTTTGCCGATCTGGACAATTTCGATCAGCTTGGTCGGGTTCGAATCCAGGTCGACCATGTTGCCGGCTTCCTTCGCCGCCTGGGTGCCCGAGTTCATCGCCACGCCCACGTCCGCCTGGGCCAACGCCGGGGCATCGTTGGTGCCGTCACCCGTCATCGCCACCAGTTTTCCTTTCGCCTGTTCGCGGCGGATCAGGTCCATCTTGTCCTTGGGTTTTGCCTCGGCCAGAAAGTCGTCGACTCCTGCTTCGCGGGCGATCACCGCCGCGGTCAGCGGATTGTCTCCCGTGATCATGATGCTCCGGATACCCATCGCGCGCAGCCTGGCAAGCCTTTCCTTCAATCCCCCTTTGACAATGTCTTTGAGGTAGATCACCCCCAGCGCGGTCGAGTTTTCCGCGACCACCAGGGGAGTGCCTCCCATGCCCGCAATCTCTTCCACGCTCTCCCGAACCTTCTGCGGCAGGTTCGATCCCTGTTCGACCAGAAAGCGGGTGATGGCGTCCACCGAGCCTTTGCGAATGACGTGACCGGCGAAATTGACTCCGGACATGCGGGTCTGTGCGCTGAAGGGGACGAACTCCGCTTGCAGCGCGCTGAGGTCGCGTCCGCGCAAGCCGAAGTTTTCCTTAGCCAGCACCACGATCGAGCGCCCTTCCGGTGTCTCATCCGAAAAAGACGAAAGCTGGGCCGCGTCCGCCAGCCGCTCGGGGCTGATGTTCGGTGCCGGAATGAACTGGGTTGCCTGACGATTGCCCAGCGTAATCGTGCCGGTCTTATCCAGCAACAACGTATCCACGTCGCCCGCCGCTTCGACGGCGCGGCCAGACATGGCGAGCACGTTGTACTGCACCAGGCGGTCCATGCCGGCGATTCCGATCGCCGAGAGCAAGCCCCCAATGGTAGTGGGAATGAGGCAAACCAGCAGGGACACCAGCACAAAGATGGTCTGCGGCGCCTGTGAATAGATGGCCATAGGTTGCAGCGTAGCCACGGCCAGAAGAAAGATGATGGTGAGCCCGGAGAGCAGGATGCTGAGGGCAATTTCATTGGGCGTCTTCTGTCGCTGGGCGCCCTCCACCAGGGCAATCATGCGGTCCAGAAACGTCTCTCCGGGATTGGAGGTGATCTTGACCATGATCCAGTCGGAGAGCACCTTGGTTCCTCCGGTGACTGCGGAGCGGTCGCCGCCCTGCCTCGCGGATCACCGGCGCAGATTCTCCGGTGATGGCCGATTCGTCCACTGATGCCACGCCCTCGATAACTTCTCCGTCCCCGGGAATATAACGGCCGGCCTCGACATAGATAATGTCCCCGGAGCGCAGGGCAGCGCTCGAAACCTCTTCCCGGGCCGCGTCTTTGCTCTCGCTCTTGAGGCGAACAGCCATGGTCTCGCCCTTGGCTTTGCGCAGCGTGTCGGCCTGGGCCTTGCCCCGGCCCTCCGCCATGGCCTCGGCGAAATTGGCAAACAGAACCGTGAACCATAGCCACAAGGTGATCTGCAGGTTGAAGGCAAAGCTGCCCTGGTGGCTGAGAACTCCCTGGATGAGCAGGACGGTCGTAAGCACGCTGCCGATTTCGACCACCAGCATGACCGGGTTCTTCACCATCAGGCGCGGGTCTAGTTTTTTAAACGAATCGAAAGCGGCCTGACGCAGGATCGCGAGGTTCCAAAGACTTTGTTTTTCTGCCATAGCTCTTACCTAAAAGCTCTTTCCTGCATGCAGCAGCAAGTGTTCAAGAATGGGCCCCAGGCTGAGCGCAGGAAAAAACGTCAGTGCGCCGACGATCAGGATCACGCCCACCAGCAGCACAGTGAACAAGGTCGTGTTCACGGGAAAGGTCCCGGATGACGGTGGAACGCTCTTCTTTTGCGCCAGGTTGCCGGCCAGGGCCAGCATGGGAACCATCATCAGAAAGCGGCCGGCCAGCATGTTGAACCCGAGCGTCAGGTTGTACCAGTTGGTGTTGGTAGTAAGACCTCCAAAAGCGGAGCCATTATTGCCGGCAGTGGACACGTAGGCATAAAGGATCTCGGAAAGGCCGTGCGGCCCATTGTTGTTCAGGCTGGCGAGAGCATTCGGGTAGAGCACCGAGACGGCGGACAGTACCAGGATCAACAGGGGAAAGATGAGCACATACAGCATCGCCAGCTTGACGTCGTAGCCTTCGATTTTCTTGCCCAGGTACTCCGGCGTTCGACCCACCATCAAACCTGCGATGAAGACCGAGAGCACGACAAAAATCAACATTCCATAAAGTCCGGAGCCGACCCCGCCGAAGACCACTTCTCCGAGCATGATGTTGACCAGCGGCACCATGCCCCCCAGCGGCATGAAGGAGTCATGCGCGGAATTCACCGCGCCGCAACTGGTATCGGTGGTGACGGTAGCGAAGAGGGCGGACTGGGAGACGCCGAAACGTACTTCCTTGCCTTCCATGTTCCCGCCGGAGTTGACCAGCGTGGTCTTTTGGTCCACGCCATGCAGCAGTGGATTCGGCTGCGATTCTGCCCAATAGCACACCACGAAGCCGGCGACAAACAGGATGGCCATTGCGGCAAAGACCGCCCACCCATGGCCGGCGGAGCCTGTCATCTTCCCCAGGGTGATGGTCAGCGCAGCAGGGATCAGAAAGATCAATTCGATCTCGATAAAGTTGCTGAAGGGTGTGGGATTTTCAAACGGATGCCCGCTGTTCGCGTTGAAAAAGCCGCCGCCGTTGGTGCCCAACTCCTTAATCACCTCTTGTGAGGCCACCGGGCCCTGGGCGATCGTCTGGGGTGCATGCTGCAAGGTGGCAACCGTGGTGTAAGGCTTCAGGTTCTGGATCACTCCCTGGCCGATCAGCACCGGCGCCACGACCAGGCAGATTGGGAGCAGGATCCAAAGGATTGTGCGCGTGGTATCCACCCAAAAGTTACCGATGGTGGGCGATTGTTTGCGTGCGATGCCGCGAACCAGGGCTATGGCGACTGCGATGCCGATGGCTGCGCTGAGAAAGTTGTGATACGCCAAACCCGCCATCTGGGTGAAATAACTCATGGTGGTTTCTGGCGTGTAGACCTGCCAGTTGGTGTTGGTGGTGAACGATGCCGCGGTGTTGAAGGCCGTGGCTGCGGGAACGCCGGCCAGATGCTGCGGATTCCATGGCAACAGGCCCTGCGCGCGTTCGATCACATACGTCAGCAGCAGAGATACGAAGCTGAAGATCAGCATGGCGACGCTGTATTGCTGCCAACTCATTTCCTGGTCCGCGTGGATGCCGCAGGCGCGGTAAAGAAGCCGTTCCACGGGCCGGAGCACCGGATCGAGAAAGGTCTTTTCCCCCTCGAGCACGCGCGCGATATAGAGCCCCAGGGGCCGCATCAGCAGCAGCAGCACAGCAAAGAACACGACAAACTGCAGCCAACCGTTGGCAGTCATCCTAGAACTTCTCCGGGTACAACAGCGTGATCACCAGGTAGATCAGGGTCGCGATCGTCAGCATGAGCACGATAACCGTGGTATGAGACATGGGTATTCTTTACCTCAACTTTTCGCAGCCGCGAACGTAAAGCAGGGCGACCGCGAAGAAAACGACCGTAAACGCAACCATCAATAGATCCTGCATAGAGATAGTGGAACCCCGCCCCACTAAGGAGGGTGTAAGCGAGACATAAGGAATTCATAAAGACGGTGACCTCTCCGTCCCCACCACGGATCGTTGGGTGCCCCACATCTCGCTCGTTTTTTGCGAGATGTGGGGCACCCAACGACCCGTGGTGGGGATCGGAGAAAACAGGATGATTCGTGGGCGACCGAGCGAAGCGTAGCCTTATTCCGGAACACCCTCAGGCAAAAAGCGATAACCGACCCAGGGTTCGGTCTGGATATACTGCCGCGGACCTTCGGCTTCAAGTTTGCGGCGCAGTTGACCGATAAAGACCCGCAGATACTCCGGCTGATGTGCTGACTGGCCTCCCCACACCGCCGTCAGCAGGGCGCGATGGGTGAGTGCTTTGCCCGCATTGCGCGCCATGTAAAGCAGCAAGTCAAACTCGGTTGGCGTCAGGTGCAGGCTCTTACCGCCGACGGTCACGGTGTGGGCCGCAGCATCAATGGCAAAGTCCCCAATCTCGATGGGCGCGTCGACCAGCCGTTCCGGGGCGCGGCGTAAATGCGCCCGCACCCGAGCCAGCAACTCCTGAATACTGAATGGCTTGGTCACGTAGTCGTCGGCGCCCGCATCGAGCGCTTCGACCTTGGATCGTTCCTGATCGCGCACCGACAGTACGATAATGGGGGTCGCCGTCTTGCTCCGCACCCGGCGGCAAAGCTCGACCCCGCTCATGACCGGCATCATCAAATCGGTCACAATCAGGTCCGGACTCCATTCCTCAAACAGACGCAGGGCTTCTTCCGGATCGTTGGCCGCTCGTACGTCATACCCCTGGGCGGATAGCGCGGTGCGCAGTACGCGCGTGATCTGGGCCTCATCGTCGACTACCAGGACTCGTTCTGCCATCTCCACCCTTTACGATATGATCGCCACACATGCGTCTTTCCCGGGCTCGGGTGCTCGTCCTTCGTTCTCTGGCGATGACCGCGGCCGCCCTGCTGGTGGTGCTGGTCTATCGCAGAATACTCCATGTAAACCAGACCACCGTCGCCCTCACCTTCCTCGTTATGGTGCAGATGGCGGCTTTTCGCTGGGGACTGACCTACTCCGCCTGCTTCGCCATCGGCTGCACCCTCTTGTATAACTATTTTTTCCTTCCTCCGATTGGCAGTTTCACCATCGCCGACCCGCAGAATTGGATCGCCCTTTTTGCCTTTCTGGCGTCCGCCATTTTTATCAGTAAGATCTCAGAGAACGAACGCCGGCAGGCAGCGCTAAGTGAAGATCGACGCAGCGAGATGGAGCGGCTCTATGAATTCAGTAATCAACTTTTAATGGAAGAAAACCTGCACGACGTGGCTAGCCATGCGCCGCGCGTGGTGGCTTCGATATTTGCTTTCGATGCGGTCACTCTCTATCTCACTGAAAGCGACACCGCTTACTCCTCCGACCCGCGCCGGTCTTTTGTCTCGCTGACCGAGTTGCGTGCGGCCGCCCGGCTGCCCGACGCTCCGCGGCCCCGCAACAACGGGGTGTGCATCGTTCCCCTGGTGCTGGGCATGCGGGCGAGCGGATCCATTGCCATGACCAAAGCCGGCTACTCAGACGGATTGTATGACGCCATCGGCGGTCTGCTGGCGATTGCACTGGAGCGCGCCACGGCTCTCGATCGCTTCAGCCGGGTGGAAGCAGCGCGCGAGGGCGAACGCCTGCGCAGCGCATTGCTCGATTCGGTGACCCATGAATTGCGCACACCGTTGACCGCCATACGCGCGGCGGCGACCAGCCTGTTGTCGCAGCCATCGCTGGCCGAGAGCCAGCGGCGCGAAATGTTCGCGATTCTCGATGAGGAAAGCGCCCGCCTCGACCGCCTGATCGGTCAAGCAGTGGAAATGGCCCAGCTCGACACCGACGGCATTGAGGTGCGGCTAAAGCCGCAGCCGCTGCAGGAGGTGATAGACCTGGCGCTGGAGGATTGCCACGCACTGTTGCGCGGGCGCCCGGTGACGGTAGAGCTGCCGCCCGATATGCCCTCCGTCTCGCTCGATAGGGAATTGATCCGCCGCGTGCTCCGCCACCTGCTGGAGAACGCCGCCCGCTACTCACCCCCAGGCTCGCCGGTGCGCATCGGCGCCGTGCTCGATCCAGACCGTCTGTTGGTAAGCATCACGGATCAGGGGCAGGGAATCGACGAAGCTGAGCAGGCCTACATCTTCGACAAGTTCTATCGCGGTAGCCGGCAGCGCCTCTTGCACGGCACAGGGATGGGCCTGGCCATCGCCAAGGCGATTCTCCGTGCCCACAACGGTGGCATCGAAGTCGTCAGCCACCGTGACCAGGGCGCGACCTTTACCTTCTGGGTACCGCTCAAACCCACAAAGGAAAGAACATCGTGATCCGAAACAATTACAGTCAGGTGGTGTTTGTAGCACTGGCGGAAGGGTCTGAAGCTTCAGCAAGAGGAGTTTCGCACGTCTGGAGGTAATCCCGGCGTTCTCTGTCTGCGTCTGTTCTTCTGCAAGTATTGCCGCAGGCAACTTGCGCAGCGTCATGCCCGCGGGAGACACTGTCCCTCTATGAAAATTACGTCGCCTCATGAAACGTTTTGCATTGAATCCGTCTAACGGATAACAGTGGTTAGCCGTTGAAGACTTTGAACCTGGGAGCTCCGGCGGTGGAGCTCCGACCCCTAGGAGAAAGCCCCTTGCGTAGACTCTGCGGTATCCTCTCTGTGCCCTTCCTGCTCATGCTCGTCGTGAGTTTCCTCTCGCAAATATCCCAGGCCCAGGTTGTTCTCGAGGATCGGATTACTCAGCCAATCGATAGCTCCAGCATGGCGGTGCAGACTGGAAGTGTGCACCCCATGGCGAAAGCCGAATTTGACCAGGGATTGGCCGACAATGCCAAAGTCCTGCAAGGCATGACCATCAACTTCAAGCGCACCGCCACGCAGGAAGCCAGCTTGCAGGCTCTGCTCAAGGCGCAGCAGGATCCATCTTCACCCAGCTATCACAAATGGTTAACGCCGGCACAGTTTGGAGAGCAGTTCGGGATGAGCTCGGCCGATTTGGCCAAAGTCTCGGCATGGTTGCAGGAAGCGGGATTCACCGTCAGTGCGGTCTCCCAAAGCAGCAATTCCATTTTTTTCAGCGGGAATATCGCGAACGTGGAAAAAGCCTTCCAGACGCAAATTCATAACTACAGCGTGAATGGCGAAACCCACTTTGCCAATGCTACCCAGATCTCACTTCCCAGCGCCTTTGCCGCCACCGTTGGCGCTGTTCGCGGCTTGAACGACTTTAGGTTGAAACCGAGAATAAAGTTTTCCGCCCGAGCCGCTGCCGCCGGTAACCCCCACTTTACCTCGGGTCATCACAGGACAGCACTACGTGACCCCGGGAGATCTTGCCGTTATTTACGATATAAACCCGCTCTACCAGGCGGGAGACACCGGCAAAGGCATAACCGTAGCGGTGATCGGTCAAACCGATATTGTTCCCGCAGACATTACTGACTTTCGCGCCGCCGCCGGCCTATCAGTCAACAATCCAACCGTGGTCACCGTGCCCGGCTCGACTCCATTATCTGTCGCCCAGGGCTCGGCTTCCGACGATCTGGCAGAAACCGACCTGGATCTGGAGTATTCCGGTGGCGTGGCTACCGCGGCGTCCATCGTACTGGTGAATTCGGGTGATATCTTCACTTCGCTGTCGTATGCCATTCAGAATGCAATCAACGGCATAACCATCCCCATTATCAGCCAAAGCTACGGCGGTATGTGAGGCAGGTCTCAACACCCAGACTCTGGACGAGATCGACGGCTGGCTGGCGCAGGCAAACAGTCAGGGGCAGACAGTTGTGTTAGCTGCCGGAGATTCCGGCGCCGCGGACTGCGATGACAGTGGGGGCGGGCCACCCGTCCAGTCGGCAGTGAACGGACTCGCCGTGGATTATCCGGGAAGCAGTGTTTACGTAACCGCCGCCGGCGGCAGCGAATTCATGGGTGACGGCACCGCGCAGAGCCCGCAGACCGGCGCCGGCCAGTACTGGAGTTCCAATGGCACGGGCGGTGTTAACGACGATCTGATCACTTCCGCCAAGTCTTATATTCCCGAAATGGCGTGGAACGACACCACCTTTTCCATTAGCCAGGGCATGGGCCTTTCCGCAGGTGGCGGCGGGGTGAGCGCGATATGGCCGAAGCCCTCGTGGCAAACTGGAGTGCCTGGCATTCCCGCCGATGGGTTTCGCGATGTGCCGGATATCTCGCTTAATTCTTCCCCTGACCACGACGGCTATCTGTACTGCACCCAGATACAGACTGTGAGCAGCGGGAGTAACTACGTTTCCAGCTGTCAGGCCAATAGCTTCCGCATATCGGATACAGGCCAGAGCGACAACAACAATCTCACTTCGGCCGGTGGAACTTCCTTCGCAGCGCCTAGCTTTGCCGGTCTTATCGCGGTCATTGAGCAGAAGCTGGCCTCCGGCCCCTTGGGAAACATCAATCCCGCCCTTTACACCTTAGCCGCCAACGCGACTACCTATGCTTCGGCCTTTCACGACATCACCACCGGCAACAACCAGGTGCCCTGCACCACGGGTTCGCCTGATTGCCCCACCGGCTCAAACCCGGTGATTGGTTATAAGGCCGGTACTGGCTATGACCAGGCGACGGGATTAGGATCGATTGATGCCAACAATCTGGCCACCGCCTATACCGCCCTGGTAGCGGCAACCGGCACCAAGACGACGCTCACCGCCGCGCCCGGGACGTCTCTGGTGATCAACGAGCAGGTCATCTTTACTGCCACCGTCGCTCCCAACACCGTGTCTACCGCGCCCGCGGGCACGGTCACATTTGTCGTCGATGGGGTTCCACACAGCGGGACAGCCATCTCCACTTCGGCGCCCTATACGTCTACGTACACAACGGGTTTCCCCTCGTCCGGTACGCACACCGTTGCGGCGACTTTCGTCTCGACCAATGCCACCTACACGGGATCGACCAGTTCCAGTGTGACGGTGACGGTTGCTTCCCAGGGAACCGCGGCGACCACCACCACAGTCACCGCTAATCCAACCTCGTTCGCGTTGGGTGCCAGCGTCACATTGAACGCGACCATCACCGCCACCACGGCGGGCACGCTTACCGGACCCATTACGTTCACTACTGGGGGCATGACGATCGGCACCGTCAAGCAGGTGAGTATTGGCGCGGGCAATACCGCCACTGCGAGCCTCACCGTCACCGCCACAGCTTCGCTCGGCTTCGCCGCCGGTACGGATACCATCACCGCTAGCTATGGTGGGGACACCTACAATGCAACCTCCTCCGGGACGACCACGGTGACGGTCAGCAACCCCGGCATCACGGTTACAGCCACCAGCATGACGATTTCGTCAGCGTCGCCAGGAAATAGCGGCACTTCGACGATTACCCTCACCTCTACTGGCGGATACGCAGGCACGGCCGTCGTGACAGCTTCGGGCTCGATCAATGCCGACTACACCATCGGCAGCTCGAGCACCCAGACAGCAAACGTGGTGTTGGCCTCGGGTGGCACCGGAACCACGACCATCACTATTACCACCGTCGCTGCTACCGGGAATTTGCAGAAGGGTGTCGGGGGCAACCTCCGAAAAATTGCGGCCGCAGGCGGAACAGCGGCAGGCTGCATTCTCTTGCTTCTCATTCCCGGTATCCGACGAAAGAGATGGCCTGTTGCCCTGGCGATGCTGGTCTTCCTGAGCGTCGGTGCCGGGCTCGGTTGCGGTGGGGGTACCGGTGGCGGTGCTCCGGCCGGGAGCTATACCGTTACCATCACCGCGACGGATAGCAGCAATGCAAACATCACCGGTTCGGGAACGTTGAATGTAACCATTCAGTAAAGCAATTTGCCGTGAGGGGGCTGCCTCTGAAAAGAGGTAGCCCTTTTTTTTCTGGGTGTCGTGAGATAGCAGCCGGGAGAAGCGCAATGGGCAGACGGAGCCTCAGCAAAGGTTTCGGACGACGGTTGCAAAACAGTGGAGTTGAGTCCGCGAAAGCTTGCTATCATCAGCTTGGGCGGAGCCAACCTACGTCCATATCTGGGAGCGTTGCTAAATATGCTTCAATTCGACAAGCCAGTTACCGGACAATGATCACAGCGTGACGGTGGTGATAGTAGTGGTGATAGTAGTGATGATGGTGATGGTGATGACGATAATACGGCTGTGCATAAGCAGAGACCGTAAAGATGGCGATGATAGTCAAAAGCACTAGTCTCTTCATACCCCGAGTTAGATGCCTGCAATGACAGTCTGCGGATGTATCGCAGTCGTCTTTTGTATTTTCTTTGTTTATAGTTACTTATGTACCCGTTGAACGAGGCTGATCGCAGTACCTCAGGAATTTCTTGAGCGGGCAACCATTTAAGGCCGCACGATGGTCCCATCGAGCATGCGGTCATTTCCCCGATCCTCAAAGTCCTTAGTGTAGGGATAACGCGCAGCTGCTTTCTCATCGATGTCAATGCCAAAACCTGGCTTATCGTTGGAGTAGATATAGCCCTTCCGAATCTCGGGAGTGCCGGGAAACACCTCGCGTGTCTTCTCGTCAAAGAATGTTTCCTCCTGGATCCCAAAGTTTGGAGTAACCAGGTTCAGGTGCAGATTGTAACAGTGACCGACCGGATCGACGTTGTTCGGCCCGTGCCAGGCCGTGCGCACATCGAAAAACTCGCAGCAGTGCGCCACCTTGCGGCACATGTTCAGGCCGCCCACGGACGACTGGTGGATGCGGATGAAGTCAATCCACCGGTTGGCCACCAGGTTCAGCCACTCATTGCGGTTGGTAAACAGTTCTCCCATGGCCAGCGGCGCCGAGGTTTCCTGGCGGAAGATCTGGAACCAACCTACATCCTCAGGCGAAAGCGGATCTTCCATGTAGAACGGGCGGTACTGCTCCACCGCCCGGCACAACTCGATGGACTGATTCGGCGCCGGCCGCTCATGAATGTCGTGAACCAGCCCGACATCGAATCCGAACTTCGCCCGCACTGCCTCGAACATGCCAATCGTAGTGGTGAGATATCGCCCCGGGTCGAATACCGGTGAAGGCGCAACTCCATCCGGCCGCAACGCTTGCACTGCGGCCGAGGTCTTCGCCCCGCTCACCCCGTAACCGGACCATCCGGGAACCGCCAACTGTATCCGCACCACCTGGTAGCCCTTTTCGATGTAAGCCTGTACCTGGTCGTTCAGTTCACTCTGCGTCAGCGCGGCCGCATGACCATAGAGCGGCACCGCGGCGCGAACCTTCCCACCCAGCAATTGATACACAGGAACGCCAAGACGCTTGCCCAGAATGTCCCACAGCGCGCCATCGATCCCGCTCAACGCGTCGTTGCCTTCCGGTCCGGAGCGAAAGTACTCCTGCAGATAAGCAGACTGCCAGATATCCTCGATCTCGTCGCAGTTCTTGCCAATCACGAACGGCTTTAAGCGCTTTTCGATGTAGGCCTGCGCCGCCTGCGGAATTTCCTGGTGGGTTGCTGCGCCAAGGCCATAGAGTCCAGGCTCGCTGGTTTCCACTTTGACGATGGTCCAGTTGGAGCCGGAAGGTGCGGTGGCGATGATCTTGACGTCCCGTGATCGTCAGCGGAGGCATACCCCTGCGCGCCGCATCTTTCGCCTGTGCCAGTGGGCCGCCGTTTCCCATGGTCTTGACCACTCCGGAAGCCGCTTCGGCAGAGAGTGTGCGGCCGCCCCCTAGCCGGGTGACCGCGCCCACAGCAGCGGCGGTTGAAAGAGTTTTCAGCAAACTGCGGCGTTCCATGATTCCTCCTCATCTACCTTCGCTTGCAGCCAGAATCTCCGGATACTCCACGCCTCTTCGACGCGAATACCATGCACACACCAGCAGGAACGTTGCCCCGGCCGCGTAGGCAAGGGTGAATTGCGGCGCGACCCACCACCCTATCAGGCTTTCTACACCGTTGGCCGAGAGTCGATAAGCATGAATAACGCCGATCGCCGAAAGCGCCGCTGCTGCAGCCAGCCACGCCGCTGCCGGTCCGAAGCGGCGCTGGATGATCAACGCCAGCGCCGCGGACCAGAGCATCGACGTCAGCAGCGATCCTTGGCCCAGGGCAATCAGTCCTCCCATCGCCAGATCACTGCCCATGCGCGGCGCTATCTCCATAAGGCTGCTGCCTGCTTTGCGCGCCACGGTGTCGGCAATGCTTGTGGCCCACTGGGCCAGGGCGGGAATCATCCCCATAACGACGGCGATCGCCTGATTGGAATCCACCTCGGTAACGGCTTGCCCAACGGTGATCAGGCCGAACCAGATGATGACCGGCGCCGCCACTTCCAGAGGCACAAAGCGGAGCACCACCGGCAGGATCCCCGTAGTGCACAGTCCCAGCGTGACCAGGCCATTCAGCACAGAATAGCCGGAGCGGGCGCCGTTGGCCTTGTGCGCGGCGTGGCCCAGGTAAAGCGTCGTAGGGAAGGGACTACCCAGGCACGCCGCGGCAATCGTACCCAGGCCGTTCATCAACAGAGACGGCTTGGTAGCGTAGTCATCGCCGGCAACTTTGACGCTTTCCAGAATCATCAGCGATGCCAGAGTGTCGAGCGCGGCGAGAGGCACAATAATCGCCAGGTAGGGCCAATATGCTCGTTGGCTGAACAGGCCAAAAATATTCACCGCGTGCGGCAGATATAGCTTCACCTCCGGCACCGCGGGCATAGGAACGGTGTAGATGTGCAGCCAGCGCAGCACCGCAACTAGTATCGCGCCAATCCCGATGGCAAGTAGCCCGGGCGGCAAACGATAGGGTAGCTTGAGGTGCGAGCCATAAAGGGTAAATAGGACGAGCATGGGCAGCAGCGCAATGGCCGCCTGCTGAAACACGCCGAAGACAAAACCCAGGCAGAGATAGGCCAGGGCGAGTCCCGCCAGGGGAGAGAGCAGCGCCGCGCGCGGCGTGTTGCTGCGCAGCCAATGGGTGGAGAATGCCCCTGCCGTCTGCACGATACCGCTGAACAGGCTGGCGAAGATACCCGCGTGCCAGGCCATATTCGCATCGTGCGTCCTGACATAAACGGGGCCCATGATAAGGAAGACATAGGCGAAGATGGTGGGCGTATTGACCCCGAAGGGGATGGCGGTGACATCGCTGCGGCCTTCTCGTTGCGCCAGCCGCCGTGCCTGCCATGCGTAGAACAGGTTTCCTGCCAGGATGGAAATTGCCGCCCCGGGAAGGATGTGGCTGGCGACAAAGCTGAGCGGGAAGCCGCACACCGGCGCCAGGCCCACGATCAGCAGCAGATCAGGAAAGCCGCTGAAGAACAGTCCGAAGAAGCCGTCGACGTCTCCTGCGGTGAACCACTCAGGCTGTCCCATAAGAGAAGCCAATCTCGCGCAGCCACTTGCGATAGGCAATCGCCATGCGGTCCGAGCGCAGGTGCAGCTCTGATTGCAGGTCCAGGGGCAGCAGCTCAGGCCGCTGCGATTCGACCACAACTTTATCCTGCGCGGTGACCTGGTCCTGAAAGTGGACGAACGTCTCTTGGGGAACATCGTGCGCGTAATCGATCGCCATCACCAGGCGCGATTCGCAGGTATCGGCGTCTAAAGGCGCAACCTGCATCAGGATGGCGAAGCGCTGGCCGCCATGCACTTTCTCCAGGCCAACCGTGAGCGGTGCGCTGGCCCAATAGTGATAGGTGACCACGGCGCCCTTGCCCGTGCCGTCGGGATCGGGCTGCCAGATGCGAATCTCGCGCGCCTCCGGTCCATGCGGCCCCATGCCCACCTCGTAGTCCTCAATCTCCGCGTGCTGGGCGTCGCCGAGCATGCCTGCATGCACGAAGCCGAGGTGGGCCACATCGAGAAAATTTTCGATCACCCGCGGGCCCTTGGCGCGGAAGAAGTAAGGACCGGCAGGAATCAACCGGAATGCGGGGTCGTCCCCAAAGGCGAACTGCGGCACATCGCCCAGCGGTTCTCCAATGCATACCCAGACCATGCCATAGCGTTCCCGGGCTTGATAGGTCTGAGCCCGCGCCTTGAGTGGAGGCGGTTGGTTTGGGTGAGAAGGAATATGCACGCACTGGCCGCTCGAGTTGTATTCCCAGGCATGATAGGGGCACACCAGCCGTTCGCCGCACAACCTGCCCAGCGAGAGCTGAGCACCGCGGTGGACGCACAGATCGCGCCAACAGTGAATGCCCTGAGGGGAGCGCCACAGCACAACATCGCGGCCCAGCAGCCTGCGTGCGACAAGCTGTCCGGCTGCCACGTCTCGCGACCAGGCAACAGCAAACCATTCTCCAAGAAGTCTGGGATCATCCAAACCCTCATCCATGAGTGCCCTCTAGCGGTTCATTCTACGATGCCCCTTTTGGGAAACCGACGCTGGACGAGGATTGCCCCAGAAAAGCGGCCGGGTGCCATCTGCTCCACAACAAAGTTGTCATCTCGGCCAGAGCGTACCTGGATTTCCTACTTCGCGATCCCATACATGTCCGCGTACGGGTACCGGAGGAGCCATGGGGCTGAAGGTCGGTTCTCACAGGCTCTTCAGCCCACCCAAGGTGATGAAACACGGCTTCTGCTCAGCCAATGCTCTCAATGGAAGCGCCACCCTCCCCCTTGTCATCCCGACCGGCCACCCTCGGTACGGATGGTATTCTCTCCACACTCGCCTCACAGGTTCACCATGTCCCTCGCCGAGCCGCTCCCGTCTGTCCATACGTCCCTGCCAATGGACGAAGCGATCGGGCGTGCTGCGCTGCGCAAGGCCAGCTGGCGTCTGATCCCCCTGATCGCGTTCGGCTACGGCATCGCCTACATGGATCGCGTAAACATCAGCTTCGCTTCGCTGCAGATGAACCGCGATCTGCATTTCAGCGCCTCGATCTACGGCTTTGGCGCCGGCCTGTTCTTCGTCAGCTACGCTGCCTGCGAGGTCCCGTCCAACCTCCTGCTCTATCGCGTAGGCGCCCGCCGCTGGTTTGCCCGCATCATGTTGACCTGGGGCCTGCTGGCGATGGGCATGGTGTTCGTCAAGACACCACTGCAGTTCTATGTCATGCGCTTCCTGCTGGGCATGGCAGAGGCGGGCTTTTTCCCGGGAGTGATCTTCTACCTGGCGCAATGGTTCCCCGCGCATATGCGGGCCCGTGCGATCAGCCGCTTTTACATCTCTTTTCCCATCAGCTCAGTACTTATGGGCGCCATCGCAGGATCCCTCCTCGACTTGCAGGGAAAGGCCGGCCTCGCCGGCTGGCAATGGCTATTCCTGATCGAGGGGCTGCCTGCCATCGTTCTGAGCGTTGTCTTTTTGCTCTACCTGCCCACCGGTCCCGCGGAAGCCAACTGGCTCACCGACCAGGAACGCCAGTGGATTCTCCATCACGCAAGTCACCTGGGCGCCGTCGATATTCACGGTGGAAGAATTGGGCGTGCGCTGCTCGACGCCCGTGTGTGGCAGATAAGCCTGGTTTTCCTCTGCATGCTGACCTGCAGTTACGCCTACACCTTTTCGGCGCCAGCGATCCTGCAGGCAATCACCGGTTTCAGCAATCGCAACGTCGGTTTCCTGGTAGCAACGATGAACTTGCTGGGAGCCCCGATGATGATTTTCAATGCCATGCACTCCGATCGGACCAAAGAGCGCTACTTCCATGTCGCCGTCCCTTTTCTATTAATGACCGTAGCCTATCTGGTAAGTGGACTATCGATAGCACCTTTTCTGACGGTTCCCGCGTTGGCCATCGCGTCCCTCAGTTATTTTTCCATGCAGGGTCCGCTGCTCGCCCTGGCCACCAGCTTCCTCCACGGCAGATCCGCCGCTGCTGCCATCGCAGCCATGAATACGATCGGAATTCTGGGCGGCTTTATCGGTCCCTACTGCATGGGCCTGGCGAAAGACATTACCGGAAACTATCAACCCGGCTTGCTCATGCTTGTCATACCAAGCATGGTGGGCGCGGCCATCATTCTCATGATGCGTAGCAAGACCAAAGGCACGCAGCTGCTTTCGCTGGCTGGTTAAGCTAACTAGCGTGGTTGGACTTCGACCGTTCCGGTCAATTTATCGTTGGCATGGACTTCAATGGGGATGCTCTTCTTGAGGAAGGCGTCGAGTACATTGCGGTTGGCCCATTCGAGTTCCCACCCTCGTTCCACCGCCAGCAAATGATAACGCCCGGGAACTATGTTGCCGAGTGTGAACGTGCCGTCAGAGTCGCTCTGGTCTCGGCGCAAGAGGATAAGATTCTCGTCGGGCACGAGCAAGACCAAGACGCCGCCGGCGGGTTGGTCCCCACGTTTGGCGACTCCGTCGATTTGACCGAAACCTCTGCTCGCGATGATCTCCAGCTTTGGCGCGCTGCCGGCCCTGACCGCCAGGACGTGGCCTTTCAGTTCGCCGTCCTGCGACCTAAGGCGCGCCAGGTACATTTGCGGGATCTGGCCGACGATCTCATAGTCGCCGGGTGGGACTTTTACGTTGAACTCCCCGGCGTGGTTGAGTGCCGCAACGTAAAGGTGGCGCTGCTGCGTGGGTTGCAAGGTAATGATGCCTGAGGGTATTTTGCCATCGAGCGAGGTCACCTTGCCCACCACGGAAACTTCGCTCTCAGCATCAACCGGGGTCAATTCGGTCGTGCCGCTGGTCACGTCCCCTGAAAAGCGGGTCGACTCGGGCGGAGAACCGCCTGGTTCAGTATGCGTGAGGGTGAACTCATAATGCCCAGGCAGGACGCCCGCGATTTCAAGCACCCCGTCGCGCACCGTTTGCGTTGGCGCGCCCACCGTTTCCGTCTGGCCAAAGACGGATTGCGACATCACAACGCTGTAAGCGCCTGGTTGCGCGGGATCCTGAACCGGCAGTTTGATTCGAAGGCGCACGGCCTGTTGGGCGGTCAACGTTATGTCAGCCTGCATCCGCTCGCCGCCTTTAACAGGGATCGGCGTGGCTGCGTCGGAATCCGTCACCTGGGGATAGAAAGTGGTGGGGTAAGCCAAGTCGAGCGCCGAATTGGAATCATCTTCCTGCGGATGATTGGGCTGCATAGGCTGTGCTCGTTGCGCATACCAGGGCTGAGCTGAAACGGAGACGTAATAATCGCCCGGATCGATGTGGGACAATTCGTAAATGCCGCGGTCATCCGTCATGACCCTCTGGCGCTCCACTGTGGATCGCAAACCCCAGTTGTCCTGATCCTTGAAGAGTCGCACCTGCGCCCCGCGTACCGGCTCGCCGCGTTCGTCCGCAACCACGCCAGAAATAACGGCCTGGGGAATCACATTGAAAATTAGCCCTTCAGATTTGAGTTCCGGCCCCACGGCAATTGCGGTCGAGAGCCCATCATGCTCCTCGTAAGCCTGCGTGAGATAGCCGCGTTTGCTGGCGGTAAGCTGGTATTTTCCCTGGGCCACGCCGTCAAAGTGGAACTGACCATCCTCTCCCGTTACCAGGACTTGAGGTGCACCACCGTCCACGACCGGTTCGATCTGCACCGAACATCGAGCCAGGGGAGCGCCGCTCTGCGCGTCCACTACTTTGCCGCTGATGCGCCAGCCGCGAGCAATCTGCTCCGGTTGCTGCGTTGCTTTTGCCTGGGGGAGCGAGCGCAAGCATAAGTAACATCGTCTGCAAAAGCACGCGACGAAACAGAGTCCCGGGCTGGTTTCGGGAACGGAGCAACTATGGTTCTCCCGCAACCACATCTAGTTGGACTTCCGACTTACCATTCGGTGTGAGTGTGACTTCCTGGCCGAGAGACAAGTACCGCGGAGCCACGTCCGCTTCCCGGTACGGCAATGGCTCGGCGTGATCGAGCGCAATGACCAGGTAGTGCCCTGGTGCCAGGCCCTCGAAGGATCCTTCGGCCGCGAGATCCGCCCTTTGCGGTTGCGCGTTGGCTCCGGACATGGACTGGACTAGATTTTCGAGCGGCAGGGCATAGACGAATACCGGACCCGCTGGGCTTGCCTGGCTATTAGAGTGGATCGACCACTTCAGCGCGGCCGAATCATTGCGCATCACAGCATGAATAGTGCATCCGGCGGCGCTGCCTGCAATTCCAAGCGGCTCACGGGTCAGATCGAGACCGCCACAGGAGGCCGACGCCAGGTACCAGGGTGGCTGCGGCCTTGCCTGCAGCCGGTAATGGCCCGGCTCGACATCTCGAATCAACACGGACTCGTCCGGCGAACTTGCCGGTGGCGATGGCTGAGCGTTGAACCTCCTGGCCGAATCCGGGTCCGCGTCTTCAAGAGAGATATTCGGAAAGAAAGGCAGAGGCTCCTGCGCACCTGGAGAGGACGTATTGACGGTTTGGTATTCGACTTCGACCGGAATGGTGGCGAGCCGCGCGAGTGGAATCGAGATATCTCTGACTGGGGCTTCTTTGATCGAAATCTCACGTGTGCCCTCCAGTTGTTCGGTTACGGCGAAGGCATGCAATTTGAGCCGATAGGAACCGCTGGGTAGCAAGAAGCGGAACTCACCTGTCGGTCGATTGAAGCGGACGACCGGGTTGATCGTTTCACCGCCGCTGCTCTCTACCTCGAAATTAACTCCCTGGGCAGGTGCGCCCTCCACATGGCCGGTCACGGCATAGATTCTTTGCATCGGTGGACTCAGGCTGACTTCCATATGATCGCCCGCTGCGAGGGTGAGGGCGGCTTCTTCATCCCCGCTCCGGGGTGGATAGATAACTGGGGCGAAAGCAACCGAGGATATGGCCTCGGGTAAGCCATCGATCTCAAAGCCAGTGGCAAGGGAGTATTTGCCTGCTTGAAGTTCGGCAAAGCGAAACTCGCCATCCACGCTCGTGGTTCTTGACTGCACCTGTTGCCAACGTCTAAGCCCGTCGTGCACCTGGAGCGTCTTGAGCAGGACGCGTAGACCCTGAAGCGGCTGGCCGTTCTCATCGATGACTTTGCCGGAAAGAATAGCCTCCGGGATGAGCTTCAGGGTGATGTCGTGGTTTTCCGGGGCCGGCAAGTTCGAATCGATCCCTCCAGGCTGTTCCGGAAAGTATCCCGGCTTGACTCGCCGTAGCCGCCATACGTCCGCTGGAGGTATCACGAAATTCGAACTGCCCGTCACGATCTGTCAAGGCCGCATGCGGACCGCTTATCTGCACCAGAGCATTAGCAATGGGCTGGCCGGTAATGCTGTTGACCACCTCTCCACGGATGGTGCGCTGTGGCTGCGAACTCTCTTCACTCTGGCTCCAGCAGATAGCTGGAATCAAAACCAGCGCGATGAAAAGAGGCAAGCGCGCAATTGTGTCAGGGACGCTCATGCAAGTCCGTTGGGATCACTGTACCCAAATATTCTTTGGCCCGCTATGCTGTCGAAAGTCGAGCCGGACACGCCATTGTTTCACTCGCGTGGGCCGCCGGGGTCAAAGCCGGAATGCGTTGAAAATGGGAAACATGGTTCAATCTTGAGCATCCGGCACATCGCCGCGGCTACCTGCGGACTCTTAACCAATTTCCCCTGAATTGCAAAGTTCTGGCCGATCCCAAATTTATGTTGACAACGGTCGGCTTAACCAGTCAGTCTTCGCCATTGAATCGATGAGGAGATCCGAGGTGGGCGCCCATCCTGTGAGCCCGCAAGCGTAAATCCAGTTCAGGACTTACACACGGCGAACCCAATCCCGACTGAACAGCGTGAGCCATCCGGCGGTGGCTGTTCTGAGGAGGCGTAAATGCCGATGTACCATGCGCGAAAATCTGCCAGGCTTGCTGTTCACGTTGCTCTTGTTTTGGCCAGCGCCGTGCCATCGTGGGCATTAACCGGTAACTCTGCACCGAACGGTCTGGTTGTGGTTATCGAGAACAAACCGCAAGAGAATCGATTGGATCTGCGAGCACTGGAGAATCCCTACATCAGTGGCGTCGCATTGCAGATCCGTTGGCGCGACATCGAGCCGGTCCAGGGAAATCCGGATTGGTCGAAGCTGGATCAACTCTTCGCTGCCGCGGAGGCCTCAAAGAAATGGGTACAACTCCTCATCTTCCCCGGTTTCTTCTCTCCTCCGTGGGCCCTGGAAGGCGCGAAGACCGAGACGTTCCCACTGCAATATGGGCCCGACAAAGGCACCGTCGAGAAGCTTCCCCTGCCCTGGGATGACCTCTACCTTAGCCGTTGGTTCACATTCGTAGCGCAACTGAGCGACAGGTACGGAAAGTCTCCCGCTTTTCGCGTGATCGCGGCCGCTGGGCCGACCTCAGTTTCTGCGGAGTACACGTTGCCAGGCAAGCCGGAGGATGTCACGATATGGCTCAACGCGGGCTACACTCCACACAAATACATAGCGGCATGGCAGAAGACCCTCCAGGCGTATGCCGCGGACTTCCCCAACCAGTACATTTCCGTGTCGATGGGGTTTGGTCTCAATATTGATGACCGCGGGCAAATCGCCCCGCGTGAGCGCCAGCGCACCAGGCAGGAAGTTATCGACCAGGCCATGGCCATTTTGGGACGCCGATTCGTGCTCCAGTTCAGCAATCTCGACGGATTTCCGGGCGCGGGCCCGGGCCCCCGCGCCGTCGATTTTGTGATTGGTTATAACGGGCGTGTCATCACCGGTTTTCAGCTCCGCACCTCTTGCGAACGCCACAGCGGAGACATGGGTGCCGAGGGAAATGCCGCGCTCGCTTTGAAAAAATCGATCGACATAGGCCTGCAGCCGAACACTGCCGGTCAGCATGCCAATTATCTGGAAATTTACCAACCTGATGTCGTTGCGGACGACCTGCAACCGGTACTTCGCGATGGAGCGTCGTTATTCAAATAGCGCTCGCAGCGCAGCGCAAAAGTGACAATGTAAAGACATCCCGCTTACAAATCAAAGACCCGTCCTATCGGACACTGAGAGACAGCAGTTACGTGGCGACCGGATTGCACGATGCAAAATCTATCCTCCCATGCCAGTCACTCACGAGAAACGTCTTGTCCGGTTTCTAAGACGGGAGCAATATGAGTGCCGATTTGACTCACTTCGCACAAGCCTACTGGAATACTGCGGCCGAGACCTATGTCCAGGACTTTACTGGTACGGGCATTGGTGAAGCTCGTCGTTATGCAGTTTGGAGACGATTGGAAAAGATCTTCTCCCCGGGCCAAAAACTATTAGAACTGAACTGTGGCACAGGAATCGACGCGGTTCACCTCGCGGAACGGGGCATACAACTTGTCGCCTGCGACATTTCCTCCCGCATGATTGAGCTCGCCCGGCAACTTGCCGCTTCCACCCGCACCAGCGAGCGAATCGACTTCAGGGTGCTGCCGAATGAGCAGATCGGCTCTCTAGAAGGAGAGAACGTCTTTGATGGGGCCTTCTCAAACTTTTGCGGCTTGAATTGCGTGCAGGATCTGCCGGCCGTGGCGCGAGAGCTGACGCGCCTGGTCAGGCCCGGCGCTCCGATTCTCCTCTGCATGATCGGGCGCCTCGTTCCCTGGGAAATCGCGTGGTTCCTGGCCCGCGGAGAGCCGCGGAAAGCACTGCGCCGGCTTCGCCGGAACGACTTTCGTGCCTCCGAGCCGGGGAGCGTCTGCATCCATCGCCCATCGGTGAAGGATATGGGAAGGATCATGTCCCCGGCGTTCAGATTGCGGAGATGGAGTGGAGTTGGCATCGCCGTACCACCCACATATACGGAGAATCGGGCGCGGCACTTTCCCCGCGTGATCAAGGGATTGGCCGGCATCGACCGCGTGATCGGCGGCCTGCCGTTATTTCGCCGCTTGGCAGATTGCGTGCTTCTGGAATTCGAATGCGTAAAGCCGCCGAAAGGCCGGCAATGACTGTAAAGCACAGCATCGCATTGGCCGTAAAGCGATTGTTTCTGGGCAAGACGAACCAACCGCAGCAATGCACGGTTGGGATCTCTGATCCCCAGGCAGAAGTAAGTGTCTGGCTGCGCGGAATAGGTGCTCCCCGCGATGTGACCTTTGCCCACTCCATCGCCTGCGCTGTGCCGTTCACGATTTGCATCGGCGGAGAATGGCCGCGCCATCAAAATGCGGCAGAGCAATTGGCTCTGGAGTTCCGGGAGCACGATGGCGAAAAGCGATTATTAGCTGAATTGGGTCTTCGACAAACTGCCGCCATCCTTACCGAGGGTCCAGCGTTGCATCTGTTCCAGGTTGACAGCTGCAAAAACTACTGTCTGCCCCAGGGCCGGCTCTGGGCGCACTATCTGCATCATGCCTATCTCCGCTGGAGGAGCAACTCGCATATTCGCATGTCGGCGTGCGAGGATCGCGCCATGATTGCGGCCTTCATCTGCCCCCGCCCTGTGGTCCTGGTGAGCGCCGTATCGGGCGACCGCAGCAATATATTTCCCATGAATCTACTAGGCAGCGTCAGCGACGGCTATTTTGCCTTTTCCCTCGACAGCACGCGGCTGGCCGCACCGCTGGTGGCTGCTGCCGGGGCAGTCGCTCTGAGTAGTATCCCTCTGGAGCAATCCGAAGTAGCGCAGCGGCTAGGTAAGAATCATAAGAAGGAATCCGTCCTGTGGAACCAGCTTCCTTTCCCCACCACGCCGTCGAAGTCGCTTAGCATTCCGGTGCCCTGCTTCGCCTCACGCGTGATCGAGCTGCAGATCGAGACCACGCGCAATCTGGGCAGCCATACCTTCTTTGTGGCCCGTGTTATCCGGGACGAGCGTCGCAGTGAGGGCGACCAGTTCTTCATGATTCACGGAATCTATCAATCCTGGCGTCTGCTGCATCCTCGCAGGTCATATGCGCGGAACCCCGATCTCGTGGCGATTCCCTGAGTCACCCACTCCCTGCGCTAGAGCATTTTCACTTCTGGTGCACACAGAGCAACTGCTCCCGACGTGGCTTTTCCTCAAGAAAAGCCGCACTTCGCGGCGCTTGCCTGTGCAGAGTAGAAGTGAAAATGCTCTAAGTCCACGTTTGCCAAAGCCGATAAGCTGTGGACACAGGCCGAAGGGGGGTGGCGCACTGGGCAGTCTGGAACATGGGCAGATGTTGGATTACTATGTTAGGCCGTGACGAAGGCCGGCCTGCTCGCGCACCGGTACGAAATCTTTCGGTAGACTTCGTGCCGTTTCTCAGCCACTGCTCCGCTGCGCCCGAAGTACCTTGCGCCTTTGCCCGCAGAACAACGAGAAAACGGCTGTAGGTGGAGGAACGCTGTGCTCAAACAATGCGCGGTAAGTGCAATGGCTGTTGCAGTGCTGCTTCTTGCGGGCTGCTCGCAAATGATCAAGCCCCCAGTCAGCGATGAGTCGAAAGCGGCAAGTGTGCCCAAAGGTCCTCCGGAACCAGTGACTGCCAAGACGGCCTTTTGGGCGATGTACACGTCCGCTCGGCACTGGACTAACGATGTGGTGATACTAGGGCTCACGCCTAAGGATGTCCCAGCGTTTAAGAATGAAGCGGGCAAAGCAGCAATGTGGCAGGCGACGTTTGCTTCTCCCACCCTGCATCAATACCGGGTCTACTCTTACGCCATCGTCAGCGTCCCGCCGGACATTTTCAAGGGCGTGGCTGCTGGGCTGCGGCAGCCTTGGGGCGGCGCGACGCGCGATGCTATGCCGGTTGAGCTTAATAGCTTCAATGTCGATTCCGATGTCGCCTACCAAGCCGCAGCAGCGGATGGGGCGCTCTGGCTGAAGAAAAATCCAGACAAGGCACTCACATCCTTTGCGCTTGGGAACACCTACAGGTTTCAGACGCCGGTCTGGTATCTGATGTGGGGTGACAAGAAGTCCGGCTATGTTGCCTTCGTTGATGCCAACAGTGGGAAGCTGCTCAAGCAAAAATAGCGGATCGACCCAACCCAGCGCTCATACTCCCGGATGAGAAGCGTCCATTCCTTCCTCATTGGCAGACAACCTTCCGGTGGCGTTCAGCTGGCGATAAAAGCCCAGGTCCTCGCCCTGGATCATCTTGGTGATATAGACAATTTGCCCGTAGTGCAGGCCGAAATGCTCCACTACCTGGTACACAGCATCGAGGCCGCTGACATGGTAGCCCTGAATCTCGAACCGAGCCAGCAAGTCAGTCTCGGTAAGGCGGAAAAGGACCTCCGATGTCTCGGTCATGGTTGCCCCGAGCTGGGCGATAAGCGCGGCGCCCGAAACCACCGCTCGTTGGCTGAACTCTGCTGGCCGGTCACGCTTGTCTTCCAGGCGCCTGAATGGCGCCACAAGCCACTGGGCCACATTACCGTTCAGATGAAGGATCAGATTCCCAATGCTGTTGCTGGAATCATTCGGACGCCACCACACCTGCTCATCCGTGAGCGATTCGACACAGCTTCGCAGCCGCGGCCAATACTGCTCTAACAGCTTGTTACGGGAAAACCGCAGGAACAACGCCGCGGTGTTCATTTCCGCATTCGTGCTCATTAAGGACAAGCCTCCCTGGCCGATGTGATTGTTATAAACCAAAAAGACGTTCTGCATTACCGTGTGCGATCCGCTCTTTGTCTGCGACACATACCGGCAATTGATCGAGAAATGCGCGCGCCTGTGCCATGGACGCGTAGGGATGGTCGGCAGAGAACATGATGCGATCGACGCCCACCTGGAGCAGCAAGTCGAGAAAAGTCGGCGTGAAATTAAAGCCGCTAAAGGTGTAGTGAACATTTTCTCGAAGGTATGCGCTAATAGTGCGATCGATCTTCGTCATAGCCTTGGGCATAACGTCGAGCCTCTGCAACATGAAGGGAAGCGTTTCGCCCATGTGCCCGATGACGAGCTGCAGTCCTGGATACCGGTCAAAAACTCCCCCGAGGATAATGCGAATAACGTGAACGGCGGTTTCGATGTGCCAACCCCAGCCCGGGCCGGCAAGCATCTCGGTTACGATCGGTGCAAAACCTCCATAGGATGCGTCGATCACTGCCTGCGGGGGCGGAGTTGGATGGAGATAAATGGGGACCTTCAGCCCCTCAGCACGCTCAAAAATTGGCCAGAAGAAAGGGTCGTCGAGATAGCGTCCCCGATGGTGGCCATTGATGACTGCTCCTTTGAAGCCGTGGTCCCGGACCATGCGCTCCAACTCGTCGCCGGCCTTTTCCGGGGCTGCAGTCGGTAAGGCTGCAAATCCAGCAAAGCGGTTTGAGATTTTTCGCCACGGCCTCCGCCAGGAAGTCGTTCGCTTCACGAGCCAGGGGTATCGCCGCGGCAGCTTCGAGCTGTTCCAAACCGGGAGAAGTAAGCGAAAGTACTTGCATATCGATGCCCGCGGAATCCATCTCGGCGATTCTCTTGTCGCCCAGATCAGATAGCTGTTCGAACAGGCGGGCGGCACGGTCACCGAACTTCAGGGCTCTCTCCCTGAGCTCTTTCCCGGGGCCATCGAAAAACCCGGGGTTCGCAAAATGTTCTTCAAGAGTTATGGTTCGCATTTGTCATTCCAAAAAAATATGAGATCTACTCAGCCGCGATTGTGGCAGGCAGTTGGATCCCATGTTAGTTCGCTACCAGGTTGATGGGTCAATCGGCTGGGTGCGGGGTCAACACAAGTGTCTTCTCCGCCACCGACTCCACTTTGGAGCGGGTGTAAAAAATCGGAAAATATTCGCCCCTAGCCCACAACCCATACAAGTCACGGTAATGAGGATCGTTGACGTCCCCGGACTGACCCGGGCTATTCAACCCGACTGAATTATCCCAAATCTCCGTGTCGACGACGATCTTGAACGACCCACCAGTAATCTGGTTGTCGCCGGGGCCGGCGGTGGCGGTGATGGTGAACCCGTCCCCACCGCGAGGAGATTCTCCGACGTCGAATTTCTCTAGCAAATCAGGTCGGATAGCGTTCGTCATCGGGCTGAAAATGCGGGCGTAGTGATAGGCGCCTAGTTTCCATTTCTCCATGTCCGGACCGAATCGCTTCGATAGTTCCGCGAGCGCTTCTTCCAGGCTCTTGACCAGGAGCGCGTTCCGCCCGGCAATCGGGTCCGAGCCGAATCGGCCATCGGGAGCGTACATCCAGCTCACGATCCTGGACATGGGAGGCGAAGTGGCCGGGAAAAGAGCCTCGGCGGGCTTCGGGATGACCACCTCCCTGACGTTGGCGACCAACCGGCGTTGCCACATTTCGTAGATTCCGGCCTCAACCGAATCCTTGCCAAGCACGAAGTTCCAATGCAGCAAACGCGACGCGGCCTGCTGCGTTGTCGAATCCGGCATCTCGATACCGCGCAACAGGGGAACCAGGCTGCGCGCTGGGATGGAGAGATCGCTATTCTGCAGTTGGACCATATCGGCGACAGCGAATCTCCGGCCGGAGCTCAGGAACTCAGCCACACTCTGCCCGCGGTAGGGGTCGGCCCACAGGTAGTGCAGGGCATCCTTATAGGGCCACCCGGGTGGAATCTGGTAGTCGTTGGAGGTGTTGTAGAACCCCTTTTCGGGGTTGAGCATGTGCGGCAGCTCCTTGATGGGCAGAAAGCCGTCCCATTCATAGCGGCCGTCCCCGGGCACCGGCACCAGGCCGCTCCAGTTGGGGCGCTTGGGCGCGATGCCCACCGCCTGGTAGCCGATATTGCCGTCGCGGTCCGCCCAGACCATATTTTCGGCCGGAATCCGGCTGTAGCTGCAGGCGTCTAAAAATTCCTGCCAGGTATGCGATTGATCCATGCGCAGGCTCGCCAGGTAGGGTGCGCCGCCGGTCTCGCGCCACGCCGCGCGCACTGTATACGCTTTGTGATGGATCTTGTCTTCGAACACCACCGGGCCGTGCCGGGTGTATTTCAGCTCGACCGCCTGCGGCGCTTCGCCTTTGACCGGAATCGATTCCTTAATGACCTTCATCGATTCCCATGCGCCCGCGTATTTGTACTCCGATGGATTCGCCGGATTGGTGTCGTAGACGTAGAGATCTTCGCTGTCGGTGCCAAAAATGGTGAGTCCCCACGCGCCCGATTCGTTGTGGCCGATCGACACCCCAGGCAGCGCCGGCTCACCGCCGCCGATCACGTCCCAGCCGGGTGCCACCAGATGGACCCAGTAGCGTAGCGACGGTGCCCCCAGATCGCGGTGCGGGTCGTTCATCATCATGGGATATCCGCTCGCGGTGAGCTTTCCGCTCACCACCCAGTTGTTGCTGCCGAGGCCTTCCCGTATGTCGCCCGAAGCGGCCGAAGAGGGAACTTCTAAATTCAGCCGGGCGGCTGTTGCCGGACTGCGGTACTCCGGCAACAGCTCATCGGGCGTGAATCTGAGGGGAGTGCGAAAAGCGTGATAGAGAGCGAGGATCTCCTTCGAAAGCAGCGATGTGTCGATGGCCGGATCAATTGCCAGATTCGGATCGCCAGGTTGGAAGTACATGATGTCCTTGACCTGGTCGACGCCGATCTCCTTGATCGCCAACGCAATCGCGAGTTCCTGATCGACGTTTCCCAGCAGGCCATTGAAACGGGATATGACGACAGGCGGCGTCCACTTGCCCGGCTGGATGCCGAGCATCTTGAACTCCGATGTAAGCAGCGCTGGATTTCTTTCGGTCTCGGTGATGTATGCGTTAATGCCGTCGACAAACGCCTGGATAATGGCTGCGCCGTGCGGATGGTACCAGTTGAGTTCCTGGCTGAGGTCGCCGCGGAACATAAACAGGCGATTGCCAATGTCGCGCTCGAGTTCCTTTTTGCCCAGGATCTCAGCCACGGTACCGGTGGCTTGCCTTCTCCACATCTCCAGCTGGAACAATCGATCCCGTGCGACGTTATAGCCCTGAGCGAAAAACAGGTCCGTTTCGCTCTTGGCGTAGATATGCGAGATGCCCCACCGGTCCTTGATGATCTCAACCGGCTGGCTGAGACCGGGACATAGTAACGTCTCAGCAGGCGAAGCGGCTGCGCCCGCAGCCACCGGTTGTGCCGCGATCGGCAGCAGAAGCGCGGTGAAACAGACTCCTTTACCCAAAAGCCCTCTCAACGGGTACATTTGCGGCCCTGTTCAATCCTTGGTACAAGCGGCTCAGACTGCTGCCATCTTCGCAGACCTTCCTGATGGCTTCAACCTGTGGCTCACACTACACCCCACCCTGCCAGGCGTGAAAAGCGAGGGACGACAGGCTCCCCTCGACGAATTCCCCTATTATGGAAGTCATTTGTCACCAGTATGAGAAATCGAGGCGCGATGCGGTCCTTCTTTGAAAGTTCTTCCACAACTCGATGCGGCATGATTGCGTGCCTGCTGGCTGTTACCCTCGCCGCGTTGCCGGCTCACCCTCGGTCACCCGCCAGCCCCGGTGCCCTGCCAATTTCGTCAGAGACAACCGCGGCCATCCGCCAGCTGCTGGGCGACACCATCCTGAACGGTCAAGCGTATGAATACGACCGTCAACTGGCAGACACAATTGGGCCCCGCCTCACCGGCTCGGCCAACTACATGCGCGCCGCAGAGTGGGCACTAGGGGAATTCAAGACTCTCGGACTGGTCAACGTCCATACAGAAGATTGGACGATTCCCGCGACATGGGAGCCGGAAGGGCCAGCCGTAGGCCGTATCCTCAGTCCGGTCGATCACCAACTCCACGTCTATTCCTTTGGCTGGAGCCCCTCCACGCCAAAGGAAGGCATAAGCGGAGATGTCGTCTACGTGCCTTCCATGATTCCTGCCGATATCGACAAGTTGAAGGACAAGCTGCACGGAGCCATCGCCCTGCTGGACAGATCCAGCTTCGGCGAACCTGAGCGTCTCGAAATCATCCTTGGGGGCCTCGAGCACCTGAAGTCCATGTCGCCGGCAGCCATTGTGTTGACCGGCGGTGCCGATGGAACCGAAAGTCTTAGTAGCGATAATTTTTCCGGCAAGCTTGCTCCCGTTCCCGAAGCCGAGATCGGCAAAGAGGACAGCTTGCTCATTAAGCGCCTGCTCGAGCATGGCCCGGTGAAGATCCAGTTCGCCTTCACCAATCGCATCCGTACCGAGGTCAAAGTTCCCAACGTGATCGCCGAGATACGAGGCAGCGAAAAGCCCGACGAGGTCGTCATCGTGGGCGGCCATCTGGATTCATGGCAGCCTGGCACCGGTGCGCAGGACAACGGTACCGGCGTTGCCGGCGTTCTTGAAGCCGCGCGCGCAATACAGTCGCTGAACCGGCCTCCGCGCCGTACCGTCCGCTTCATCCTCTTCGGAGGAGAAGAAGAAGGCCTGCTCGGTTCGACTGCGTACGCGCGGCAGCACCTGGCAGAAGTGCCGAAGATAGACGCCATCCTGATTAGCGACACCGGAGCCCAGCCGGCGAAAGGCTGGTACCTGATGGGGCGCGACGATGAGAAGGCAGCTGTCGATTCGCTCAAGCCGCTACTCCGCGGATTGGGCGCTGACGACACTTCCTCCAACACCGCGTTCATCTTCGAGACCGATCATGCCGCCCTCGATGTCCTCGGCGTTCCCTCGCTGGTGCTCTGGAACGACACAGACAAGTACTTCACTCTGCACCACAAAGCTTCCGACACCTTCGATTCGGTGGTGGAGAAAGACCTGGCCCAGGGCGCCGCCGTCCTTGCCGTCACCGCATATGCGATTGCGGATAGCAGCCAGCCGCTCGGCAAACACCTGTCCGCGGAAGAGGTGCAGGCCATGATCAAGAAATCTGGCAACACTGATAGTTACAACTACCTGAAGAAAACGGGTGCGTTTCCCTAGGGCGTTTTCACTTCTGGTGTATACAGAGCAACCACTCCCGACGTGGCTTTTCCTCAAGAAAAGCCGCACTTCGCGGGGCTTGACTGTGCAGAGTAGAAGTGAAAATGCTCTAGACGGGGAACAAACGGCCGACAGACGGAGATGGCAATCCCGTTACCGGACTGTTTCATTGCATTTCGCCGGCGTTGGTACAAATTCTGCCTCTCACCAGCAGGTTCCTGTACACTGCCATCGCCCAGGAATACTACAACGTAAGTTCTGGCTAGAGCAGTTTCGCAATGGGTGTAGACCGAAGCGACAGGCCTTTTCGTGGTTTTCTCCCAAGGAAAACCACACCTCGCGATCTTTTTCAGTCAACAGTAATTGCGAAACTGCTCTAAATTACGGAGGATGAAAGATCATGAACAGGAAATTGTGGAAAGGGTTCGCAGTCCTGTGTGCCCTCGGGGTGTCCGCCGTGTGGGCGGGCCCGGCAACCGCGCAGATGTCAGAGGTTAAAGCAAAACCGGAGCTGTACACGTACGTAGCGGCGTGGAATATTCCCCGGGCTCAGTGGGCAGACATGGAGAAGGGGAGTGCTTCCGACCAGAAGATCCTGGACAAAGCCATTGCCGACGGCACAATTGTGGGATTTGGCCACGATGTGACGTTGGTTCACCAGTCTGACGGCTCGACGCACGACGCTTGGTGGTCGGCAATGTCCATGGCTGGTGTGCTCAACTTGCTCGACCAGCTCGAAAAATCCGGCAATACTGTTTCTCCCGTTTTGTCCAGTGCCACCGACCACGCGGACAACATTTATGTCAGCCGCTATTACAACTGGCATCCCGGATCGTGGAAGGATGGTTATACCTACGCCGCGTTTTACACCTTAAAGCCAGACGCGCCTGACGACGCGGTGGACACGCTGAGCAAGAACATGATCGTACCGCTGTTGGAGAAAATGTTGGCCGACGGCACGCTGCATGAGTACGAAATTGACCAGCAAGCGATTCACACCTCAGCCCCCGGGACGTTTTCGATTGTTTACCTGGCGGCCGGCGCGGACGGCCTGGACAAGGTCAACGCGGCGATACGGGAGGTCATAAAATCCAAGCCACTCGACGGCACGGCATTTGAGTCAATGGTCAACATCGCCACCCACCACGATGAACTGGTTCGCACCAACGCCACTTACAAATAGATCCCTGTCATTCCCTTCTGATCCGCGGGCAGCCAGCCTTTTGGGAGCGCTCGCGGGCCGGGTGGGGAAGAGGTAACAACTTCATGGACCCAAGAAAACGGCATGCCGCCGCATTCATCGCTTTGCTCGCGAGTATCTGCTGGGCACCTTCGCTGCAGGCGGACGAGCGCAAGATCGATCCAACTTTTCTCTATCGCGACACTTCCACAGTGAAAGAGAAAAGTTCCGATCTCACCACCGCAACATGCCATTACAAGCCTTTATTTGGTCAGGGAGACGCGGATACTTCCGTCGTTGAAGGCGTAGCTCGTTATGGCGAGGCAGTGATCGACCCCAACGGTACCTGTGCCGCGGTCCAATATCCGGAGGAAGACCAGGTCTACGTTGTCCTCGAGGGGAGCGCGGCGGTGAAATATGGAGATGAGGTTGTGTCTCTTGGCAAGGAAGACTATCTCTATCTTCCGTCAACGATTCCGCATACATTAAGCAACCGGTCCGGTTCGCCGCTGACGGTGGTGGTGATGGGCTTTCGCACTCGGGGATTTGAAAAGACCCAACCCCCGCCGCACCCCTTAAAGGCCAATATCGAAGATGTGCCGACCGGCCTTGTGAACGGACATCCGTCTTCTGTTCTCTACCGGTTGCTGATGGGAGATGCCGATAGTAAGCGTGACCGGCTGGCAGCCGGCCGTGTTCTGACCAGCCTTTTTCTAATGGAGATCGAGCCGGGCGGCACGAACTTTCCCCACCATCACGAGCGTGAAGAGGAAATTTACCTGGTTTTGAGCGGCCACGGAGTCATGGTAGCAGGCGGAGGAATGGACGGAATCGCTGGAAAACATCCTGCCAAAGCCGGGGATGCATATTTCTTCCGCCTCAACTGCACCGTTGGTTACTACAGCGCTGCCAACGTCAAATCCCGTATTCTAGCCGTCCGCTCCTGGTATCCAGGCATGCAACAAAAGGGCGCACAGCACTAACCAGCCTTTCGGCTGCAGCCTGTTCAGCCCCTGAGGGTTTCTTCTCAACCGACTCGACGGCGGAACACAAGCGCCGGATCACGCGTAAGGCGGTCCCCGTCTGTAACGTTTCAACGCAATGAATCACTACACTTCAGGAAATACAACATGTAGCGATCCGTTTGCCCTTCAGGTTTAAGTCCTGAAGGGCAGATTTTTTGCCCGGCGATCTCGCATCCATCGACAGAGGAAACCGAAAACCGGCAGGAGATCTCTGTGTGGTGGCGCTGCTGGCAGCCTGTATTCCGGCGCCCCGCGCGGCGACCATCGATCCCGCGCGAGCATTGCGTGCCGAGTAGTTCACGAAAGCAAGTTCTTTTCCAAAAGAATACGGATGGACGCTACCCGCGGTTCAGGACGACGGTCGTTCATGGATCAAAGTCCAAAGTATGCCGAACTGATCGCGCAGTTGACTGAAACGCGATGCGAAAAACGTCTCCTGTAATGGCATGTAAGCTTCGCCGCCCGTCATTAGTAAACTGTAAACCCGCTCAGCTTCATCTGCGGCATCCACACTAAGGTAGAGATATACGCTGCGCATGGGCTGGGAACGATCCACAGGCACATCGTTCCCGATAAGAATAGTATCCCCAATTTCTATGCGCGCGTGCAGAACCGGATCATCATGTCCAGGGTTCGGGTTGGCGCCTGGCGCCTGGCTCTGCTTCATCAGGGTGATGATTGTTCCCCCAAGATTCTGTTCGTAATATTGGAATGCTTGCGCACAGTTACCGGGAAAATTCAGGTGTGTGTAGAGTTTCATATCAGCTCCGTTCGAGGTGAGTTCGTCTTTCGTTCTGGGGTTGTCAGGTTATTGCACTTGTTCCATCGCGGCAGTGTGTTCATTCAATCGCATCAAAGTCTGTATCGTGCCCTCTTGCATTCCTGCCTGGAGGTGACCGTCGCGAACTTCGCGTGACTTGTGCTGGATGGTATGCGTCACCAGCGTCTCTGCCTGAACCTCATCGAAAGTAACTGTCGTCAGCCACTCGGGACTGCCAAATTGGGGCATCTCATAACACTCCGTGTACACCAGCCGGTGCGGCCGCAGGATCTCGCGATAAGTACCATGAAAGGGATGTTCGGATCCATCCGCCATCCGCATAACGAGGCTCCAGGAACCACCGACACGAAGGTTGATTGCACAATGTGTAATGCTTGATCCTTCGCATCCCCACCATCGCCTGAGATGCTCCGGCTTAGTCCACGCGTCGAACAACAGCCGCGCGCTTCGTTGGAAACGGCATTTGAACTCGATCTCCCGCTCTGATGGAAGACTGACCGCGACCTCAACGTTTTTTCCTGCGAGCATGCTTTTGTCCTCCTTCTGCTTCTAGTTGTCCCAGATAATCGTCGAGCCGTTTCATGCTGTGTTCCCAGGAGCGGCGATATTGCTCAAGCCACTTATCAACTTCCCGCAAAGGAGCACTCTGGAGTCGACACGGCCTCTTCTGCGCATCGCGGCTGCGACTGATCAGGCCCGCGCGTTCCAGAACTTTGAGGTGTTTCGTCATCGAAGGCGGGGCGATGGAAAATGGCTCAGAGAGTTCCTTGACCGATAGTTCCCCTTGCAAGAGCCGTGCCAGGATGGCGCGCCGGGTGGGGTCGGAGAGAGCGGAAAATGTTGAGCTGAGTGGGTCCGGCACGTAATTCACCAAATGGCTAATTAGCCAAATAGGAAAATAACCCCAACGCGACTCCCCTGTCAAGAGGAAACCGGCGCGCCGTGCCTCACGACCGCAACCACTAGACAAAAGGGCCGCCTGGAGGCAGCCCTTCTGTGCAACTCTTGTCAATCGGTGAAGGCGCCGCTAAGCGGCATTAAGCAACCTGTTAAAAAATGCGCGATAACGTTGTAACGCCATGCGCAGGTCCTCGGTCGAGGCGGTTTCGCCGCTATCCCATTGCTTTTCGAGCGAGCCTCGTTCCCTCGCAAACCCCTCAGCCAGCCGCTGCATCACTGTCGCCACCAACTGATCGGCGTCTGCTACAGCGCGGCGCGGCTCGTCCACAAACTCCGCCTGCACATTACCCCAACGGGAGCGCAGATCCCCGATATCGGAATCGGAAAAGAGGGGTGTCACGGCGCCGGCATCCTGCTCCGGATGGTCGGATGTGATTGCAGCGGTGTTGTCCCAATCTCGCCGGTTTGTAGTTTCGTTTCGCACCACCGTGTGGATGTCCGGGGTTCCCGCCTTAATGTCTTCGCGTGCAATCCCATTTTCCACTCCCGAAGCCGGTGCAGGACTCGTCGTCCTGGCCGCTATGTCCGCAGTCGTCAATTTGGATTCTGTCCTGTTCAAATCTGTCATCATGCTACCTCCTTCGTGTGCGCAAGCCCTTTCTGTAGTAACTCGTCAAACAACGAGCGATAGTAGATAACTGCGTTCCGCAGGTCTTCGGTACTTGCCTGTCCCTGCTGGTGCCGCAATGCGATCTGGTGGGCGGCGCGGTAGTTATCTACCACTCCCGGATGAGATACGGAAATATCGGCAGCCCGTTGGTCGAAGTCGCTCGTCGGATATCCACGTGCTTGCATCAGGCGATCCACCAAAAGGTCCGCTTCGCCCACAGCCGCTTGGGGGTCATCGACAAAGTGCGATTGCACCATGCGCCACTCAGTCAGGAAGCGCTCGCGTTCTTCAGCCGAAAGCTCCCGCATAGAGAACTTCTGTACCCTCTTTTCCCGTTCCAGCAAAACCGATTCGGCCCGTTGAGGCCCACTCTCACTTACGGTACGGTCGTATTCCGGCCCGAATCGCTTGCGCAGATTGATCGTTCGCTGTTTGCGCACTAACACCCATGCGATCGCTAGAAGCGCAGCCAACGCGACCACAACCACAATTACTTGCTTTGCATCCATGCTAACCTCCTCGACTCTCTAAAGGATGCCGGGTTGGGTCTGTTGTGTTGTACTCCACCCGTCAAGAGCCACAATTCGTCGCCGATAGTGTTCTACCCATGGCTTCCAGATCGCGTTCCGCATGAGCTTGGCGCAGGTAGAGATCCAGCTCTTGATAGCGATGGGCAATCTTCTCATTTGGAACAAGGGGATAAGGTTCGTAGGCGCGAGCCAACCGTCGAAGGATATCCGTATAGGCCTGCTCTGCGAGATGGCGGACGGTAAGCGCCCGGATAAGTGGACACCCCACTTACTGAACCTCTGTAGCTTTATCCCTGGCGAAGGTCACTGTAATTTTGCGATCGCCCGCGGTGTACGTCACCGTCCGATTGCCATAGTCGGTTGAGTCCGACTGGGCTACCTGGCCGACCGACATCATGGTTTGCAGCTCGCTCATGCCGGGCCTCACCTGGTGCTGGTCAATGGCTTGCCATACACTCGCCGGCCAGTGGTGATAGAGCTTGTGCGGGTCGTCGTAATACAGAAGATCATCCATACGAAATTCCTCGTTGCCCCCCTCAACCTCCCCCATCGGTACAGCGTACGCAGCCGGGTCGCCAGGCCTACGAACAATCAGGAATATGTTTTTTTCACCACGCGGAATTCTGCTCAGCCAGTGAGCGGGTGTGGCGACTTCCACCACATCCTCGACTTGCAATTCCTGGTTGCTGGGCAGCGGACCCATCTTCTGACTGAAAACAGGGGAGCGACCTCGAAAGGGGTAGTACTCCAGTTGATAGCCAGCCTGCATCCACACGGTTTGGCCCTTCAGCTCCTCTTTGGCGGATTTCAGGCTTGCGATATCACAACTGTCCGGTTAGATCTCGAAAAGAATCAGCTGGTTAGGGTGGCATGCTGGATCTGAGAGTAAAAAGGGATGCTGTAACGCGCATGAAATCTCGGTTTTCTCGAAGATCGAGACCGACAGAATCTGTAGACAGGTATAGAGAGAAGCGTTGAGCTTGAGCTCTTTCTTGACGATGGCGATTAAGACATAGGTGGCAATAGCGCACCAGCTTTGAGTCTTCACTGCGTTTTCGCTGGTGGCCAAGAATCGTTTGATTCGCAGGTGCTGTTTGATCCATTTGAAGAACAATTCGACTTGCCAGCGGCTCTTGTAGAGCGCAGCAATCGTTAGCGCGGGCAAAGCGGTGTTATTAGTTAGAAAGACCAGCGTCTTGCCGGAGTCGGGGTCCTTGAAGCGAATGCGGCGTATCTGCTCAGGATATTTTTTGCTGGTTTTGCGATCGTTAAGCATGACCCGCTGGTCGCAGATGACTCCGATGTTGCGGTCTGCAACGGCGGAGTAGACACGTCTTGCATTCATCGCCGACCTGGCGCGTGTAACAAAGAAGGCCCCCGCTTGGTGAATCGCGAAGAGACGCCTGAAGTCCAGGTAGCCCCGATCCATCACATAAAAACTGCCAGCTTCTATCGGCAGAATATCCAGCACGTTAACTTCATTCAGCTTGCCACCACTGATGTAAAGGAAAGCAGGAATAGCGCCGCGCAGATCCAGTAGGGCGTGCAGCTTGATGGCAGCGCGGTTAGCGCGAAACGGCGCCCATTCAAATAAGCTTAGGCACAAGTCGACTGTGGTCGCATCAAGCGCGTAGATAGTAGCGTCGATATCGAGCAGCGGATCCTCGGCATACAGCGCACGCGCGCGGCTAATTAAGCGCTGCGCCAATGCCTGATAAATGCGCCAATCACGAATGTTGAGCGCATCGGCTAGCGTGGAGCGAGCAGGCGGCTGCGCCAGCCCATGTGAAACAGCTTCGTCTGATTAGCCGCCAGGCAAACCTCGATATCACGTAGTGACTCGCGCCATGTAAGTTGGGAAAACGCCAGTATTCGAAACAAGTCAGCACAGCTCAGCGTGCGTACACCGCAGTCGCCCTTATGCTTTGCAATGATGCGGCCGAACGTCTTCCACGGGACAAACTCCATCACCTGCGCAAATAGCGTCTTGCCTGCGTTCATGCCACCCTCCGGGTCGGTGAAACCCGGAAGCACCGCAAGACCGCATCGTCCGTTTCAAATCGTGGACACCACCGAATCGTCAGAAACCATACTCAATAATGGACTTGTCGGCCCTCAATAGCCAACCAACCGGACAGTTGTGTTGCGATATACATTTTGCGCGGGTTCACCAGGTCATCCTGGCTAATCTTGCGTTCCGGCGGCCCCTGCTTCACCACCACCGGCTCATGGCGCTCTTTGTAGATAGACCAGATGCGCCACGCCGCAAAGAGCAACATCGGCAAGGTCAATAGTGCTACGACTTTCCAGGGCTTCATCCGGCCTCCTGTCCGCAATCTTTCGTACATATGGATGCAGCGACGACCACCGGCGGTGGCGGATCCAGTATCCGACTTGCCCTGTCACCCAAAGAGACAGGCTGGGGACGTGCGATACTTCCGTGGACGTCAGGTCGCATCCTATTGATGGAAACCTGCGCATAGCTGTGGCATTTACATGAAGACTTCTGAAAACGGACTGATCCGGCTGATCGCGATATTCAAACTGCTGAAGGCGGCTATCCTGGTCGTGGCCGGAGTCGGCATCCTCAAGCTGATTCACAATGACGTGGCGACGGTGCTTGACCATTGGGTCGCACTACTTGGCCTGGACCCAGGCAACAGATACGTCGATCATGCACTTCGAAAGGTCGCAAACATTCCTCCCAACAGAATCAAGGACCTCGGATTGGGCAGTTTTGTCTATGCAGCCCTGTTCCTGACCGAGGGCATAGGTCTATGGCTGTTGAAACGTTGGGCCGAGTGGTTCACCGTCGTGATCACGGCTTCACTTGTCCCGCTCGAGGTTTGGGAGATACACCACCATCCAACGATCGTCAAGATCCTTGTATCATGATCAATATTGCAGTAGTCGGATACCTTCTATATCGAATCCGGACGGAAAGCTTCGAAGCTGGCAAGAGAGGCTAACTGCGGAAGTGGCGGGCTCGCGGAACGTCCCGCGCGGATGTTTTTGCTCTTGACGCGGTCTGGCCATCGTTTATCAATGACCAATACAACACTTTAAACTTCCCAGGCACCTAATATCTTGCGCATTGTCAGCATAGAAACGCGCTCGCGGGCCCTTACGGTTCGCAGATCGCCTGACGGAGGGAATCGTATGTTTCTAGGTCTTGGAGTTCTCCTGCTTCTGCTGTGGCTAGGCGGATTTTTCGTCTTTCATGTCACAGCTTTCTTCATCCACATTCTTCTGATTCTTGCTGTAGTTTCTATAATCTTTCATTTCATGCGTGGCGTAGCTTCCACCGTCTGATAGACGGTCACACTATTCAAAGCCACCTTGGTACCCCGGGCCCTGATCGCCCGGGGTACTTCCAAACGAACTACTTTTTACCAAGCCCGCTTTTTGACATCGGGCCGCCTTCTTTTCGTCTTCTTTACTCCCACGCTCCGGGGCGGTTCGCGCCCCGCTTCTGTTGCCCATTACTCTCGTAGTGCGAAGTTACCTCCGTAGTTTGTCATTACCCTGATCGCCTTTTCGTGCCCAACGCTGAGGCTGCCCGAGGCGGGCGAAGTCGAGTCGCGTCAAATGACTCGTCCGAAGGGAATGGCTTTTTAGAAGCAACCCTCGTTAATACGGTCTACATCTGAGTAATTGCAACCACCTTCCCGAAAGGCGTTCAGGTGAAGGAGATGGAACACATTAAGCTAACTATTGAACCGTACAGCGATAGGCCGCGAGTATGCAGAAGCGCGCCGGATTTGCGATCACCGACCAGATGCATGGCTGAGATAATCTTCCACAACGAGAATGACGAGGAAGAATTTTTGTGCAAAGAGCATCTCGCACAGCGTCTGCGCGGCAATACTTATTTGCTCGTCGCACTTAACGAGTTGGTCGCTCCCCTTCGCGCCTAAGTAAACAGAATCTACTCGGCCGCTCGAAGACTTGAAGGACAGTCCGACAGACGCTTTAAAGGCGATTCAAACTCCCCTGATCCCCACTTATCTGATAAAGTTCTGTGCATGGAACAGCCTGCCATCGTCATCCGTTTGATTCTCGTGGCGATTTTTGTTGCCTTCTTATTCCAGGGGTCGGTACTGGCGGCGATTATTGAAGCAATCAAGAACTTCCGAGGCGGTCCGCCAACTCCAAGGCATCCCCTGACTGCCGATGACGGTGCTATCCTTCGTCGAAGGCGCTCGCGGTCTTCAAATCGGTCACGAAACTCTTCCAGGGCAGCCTGATGGCTGAGTTGGCCGCGCATCAGCGTCGGCCTTCAAAGGTGTTTCTCTAAACTAGCCGTTTTCAACGCGGGCCTTTGTATCCGAGTACGCCGCATCGATGAGCCTGCTTAGCGCTGCGGGGTCTGTGGCCGTTCCCCACGCATCAATGGCGGGATCCCGCTCGACAGCGCCGTTGAATCGCAGCAGTTCCGTTCTCATCGTGGCTACACTCCTCTGCTTTCGAGATCTGTACCCTACTTTCCCAGAAGTAGCCGCTTCGCCGGGACTTTGGAGTCAGCGGGGCTCTCAGGGTGTTTTGAGAGCTACCCGCTGGTTCCAGGGCGCCACACTTTCCTCATACTCCATGGGATCGCCGAAACCTTCGGTTTGGACGCCGAGTTGGCGCAGGGCGTCCAAGGCCATCAATCGGCGATGGGCATTGAACGTCATGATATGGGCGAAGACGCCCCCAAACGTGAAGGTCTCAGCCGGTTCGCACAGAGCGTCGACGAACGTATCATCCCATGCGGAGCGGTTTCGGACGTCACTCAAAATACGATGCAATTCAGCATCGGTCTTTTCGAGCCTTTGCAGCATCGCTTGCGGGGAGCGCTGCGATTTGGGAGAGCCATTCATATCCATATCGGTTCCCGACAGCGCGGCGGTCCAGACTTCTTTAGTGAAGACAATGTTTTCCAACATCTGCCTTAGAGTGCTATTCGACTCCCGCCAAGGCAGCAGCTCTATGACCGTGGGCAGCGGCTGATCCAATTGTTGTTCTGTCAAGGTACTCGCGTATTGCAACAAACGCCGCGTGTGCCAGGAGTCGTTGCCTGCAAAGCGATCGAATAAATCCATGTCTCCTCCTCCTTTTGTTGGGAAACCAGGGGCAAGAAAGTGAATTTTGTTGGACGCCGGCAAGTGAAAGTGCGGATCACGCATGCGCCGGTAGATGCTGGGAGAGGTCCGAAAAGCTTTTCGGAAAGCGCGAGTGAACGCCTCCAACGAACCGTAATTGGCGTCCAGGGCGACGTCCGTGACTGACATTCCGGTTTGTGCCAGTTGATATGCTGCTCTTTCCAACAAGAGCCGCCGCCGCATGGCTCCCGGAGTTTCTTCGACCACTGTTCGGAACAGCTTGTGGAACTGTGTGCGGCTTTGGTAGGCCTGGCGCGCCAGATCTTGTGTTTTCGCCTGAGTGTCCAGGGAGTTCACTACAATTGCAGAGAGGCGGTTTGCCGTGTCGTGACCATCCGCTCTATTCATGCGTCCGGTTCCTCATATCGAACGAATCATAGACAAAAGATGACGCCTCCCGCCTGATCGTACGTACCAATCTTCTACCTCAAAAGCCGCACCAAAGCGAATGAACACGTGGATACTCGGAGACGCTTGTTGACACGGCAACTGCAGTTCTGTATATAGATGTCTTAGTATAGGCGTCTGAGTATGTCAAAAGTGGATTCATTGCAAGGTTCGTTGGACCTGTTGGTGTTGAAAATTCTTTCGCGCCGGCCCCAGACGCATGGCTACGGAATTATGGCGGCCATCAAAGAAGCCTCCGACGATGTTCTGCGTGCGGAAGAAGGTTCGTTGTATCCGGCTCTTTACCGGATGGAAGAGGCTGGATGGATTCGGGCAGAGTGGGTGACGAAGGATACCGGCCGGCGCGCACGAATCTATGAGCTGACGGCGGCGGGCAGGAAGCAGCTGGCAGCGGAAGAGACGCGCTGGTCGACGGTGACTACCGCGGTCAATCGCGTATTGAGGACGGTGTAGCCATGTCGCTGTGGACGCGTGTGCGCAACGTGTTTCGGGGTGATGCGTTGAATCGCGAGATTGCCGAGGAAATGGAGTCACATCTTGCGGAGGCGGTTGCGGCGGGTCGAGATCCGCATGAGGCCCGGCGCGCGTTTGGGTCCATGGCTCGCGAGCGTGAGGCGAGTCACCAGGCCCGGGTGGTGGGATGGATGGATTCCTTGCGAGCGGATGTGAGCTTTGGGTGGGGCCAGTTGATGAAGCGAAAGGTTGCGACCGCGGCGGCGGTGCTGTCGCTGGCATTGGCCATTGGGGCGTGTACCTCAGCATTTCGGCTGGTGGATGCCCTCTTCCTGCGGCCCCTGCCCGTGAGCCATCCGGAGCGCCTTTATGCGATCCAGTACCGCGGTATCGACGAGACGGGAAAGCCTTCGACACGGGACATCAGCTTCTATCCGGAGTTCGTGCAGATGCGCGAGGCGGCGAGGCAAGATGCGGAGCTGGTGGCAATCTCGACCCCATTCAACGACGAGGTGACCTTCGACTCAGAGACAGAGAAGGTGCACCAGCAGTATGTGTCGGGGTCGATGTTTTCGACCTTTGGCCTGCAGCCCGCGAGCGGACGATTGTTTACCGGTGATGACGATCGCATACCCAAGGCGGCGCCTGTGGCGGTGCTCTCGTATGGCTACTGGACGGCGCGGTTTGGCCAGGACCCAAAGGTGGTAGGGCGCACGTTCCGCATGAATAACACGGTGTACCAGGTTGTGGGTATGGCGCCGAAGGGCTTTCGCGGTACGGGACCGGGCGTGGAGACGGATATTTTTGTTCCCACCATGATGAACGAGCTGGTAAGTGAACCGGACGCGAATTGGTTCCAGATTCTTGCCGTGGTGAAACCGGGAGTGGCGATCGAGCCGTTGGTGAGCAAGCTCGGTGCAGCCGATCACCTGTCGAGGGTGGAGACTGCGAGGCGGACACTGAAACTGTTTCCGAATGCTCCGAAGGCGTTTGTCGAGGCATTTCTGTCGCCAAAGGTGGAGCTGCGGCGCACCAACAGCGGGATATCGTCCCTGCAGAAAGACTACGGCGCGCCGCTGCTGGTGCTGAGCGTGCTGGTGGGGATGGTGCTGCTGATCGCGTGCGTGAATGTAGCAAACCTGATGAGCGCGCAGGCCGCGTCGCGGGCGCGAGAGATGGCGGTGCGGGTGTCGCTGGGTGCAGGCCGCGGGCGGCTGGTGCGGCTGGTGATGGCGGAGAGTGCGATGGTGGGCGTGGCCGCGGCGGCGTTGGGCGCGATGTTTGCGTGGTGGGCGACACCGTTCGTCGTGAGCAGGATCCATCCGGCGAATACTCCGCTGCCGCTACCGATTGGGCCGGACTGGATGGTGATGATATTTGGCATGGCGCTGACGGTGCTCGTGACCGTGCTCTCGGGATTGATTCCTTCACTGCGGGCCTCGGAGGTGCAACCCGCAAGCGCGCTGAAAGGCGGCGAGGCGCCACCCACGGGCATTCGCTGGATGCAGGGAATGATCGCGGCGCAGGTTGCGTTCTGCTTCGTGGTGCTGTTCGCGGCGGGGCTGTTCGTGAGTACGTTGGTGCGGCTGACCCGGCAGTCGATGGGCTTTTCTTCCCAGCGGTTGTTGGCGGTGAATGCGGAATCCAGCGAGCCGCAGCCGCCGGTGAAGTGGGAACAGATGGCGAAGCAGTTAGGTCAAGTCCCTGGGGTGGAGAGTGCGTCGCTGGAATCCTGGCCCTTGCTCAGCGGAGGGCTGATGACCCGCTTCATTTCGGTAAACAGCGTGACCTGGAAGAGCCAGCCTTTGTACGTTCTGAGGGTTTCTCCGGGGTGGCTGGGAACGATGCGGATTCCGCTGCTAAGTGGGCGCGACTTGCGCGCGGAGGATAGGGAACCGGGCAGCGCGATCGTGAATACGACATTTGCGAAGATGTTTTTCGGCGGAGTGAATCCGGTGGGACGGAGCTTTGAGGCGCCGGCCAGCGCAAGACCCGGCAGCAAACCATTCGTATTTAAGATCGTGGGCCTGGTACCCAACGTGATTTATGCCGATCTGCGCGAGCCTGATTTGCCTGTAGCCTACACGCCATTCCAGACTGTGGATCCCACAGGGGCGCCGGCGCCGGTGCGGTACGCGAGCATCGAAGTGCGGACCAAAGGCGATCCGATCGCGATGGAGCAGCCGCTGCGACGCGCGGTGGCGCAGATCGATCCGGAGTTCAGCGTCAATGAGGTGACCACCCAGGAGGAGCTGGCGCAAGATCAACTCCTTCGCGAGCGGCTGCTGGCGTTCCTGGCTGGATTCTTTGCAGGAGTAGCTTTGCTGCTGGCTGGGATTGGGCTTTATGGGGTACTGCATTACTCCGTGGTGCAACGGGAGAAGGAGATCGGGATTCGGATTGCGCTGGGTGCGGCGGTGGGTAACATTGCGCGCCTGGTGACGGGGCGGGTGTTTCTGATGGTTCTGTTGGGCGCCGGGGCTGGTTTAGGATTGGGGATGGCCTCGGTACGGTTTATTTCTACTCTGCTGTATGGCGTCAAGGCTACGGACGCTTCCATGATGACGGCGCCGTCAGCCGTGTTGCTGGCAGCCGCTTGTCTTGCGGCTTTGCCGGCGGTGTTGCGTGCGGTGAGGATTGATCCGGTGGTGATGTTGCGGGCCCAGTGAGTCCAGCTTCGCCGAGGTGCTGCATGCTTCAATCCGGAAGAGATACAGCGACCTGATGCCTATCCCCGCTGTTCGATTAGGGGGCTACGTTTCTTTTGTCCCTTGGATTTCTCAACCAATTTCTCGGTCCCCGAATGCCTTCCCCTCACCAGTTTCCCTTTAACCTGGTCTACTATGGGATGGTCATTTTGTGACGGGTATGCGGAATAGTCCTGTTTTCGGTTTCCTGGCCGGCGTCTTCTTTCCGCTCACAGCCTCATGCCTTGCCCAGTCCGCCCCGACGAAGGCAATCGACAATGCGCCGTACAGCCTGCGAATCCCCGTCGATGAGATCTCTCTCGCATTTCATGCTTCGGATTCCCACGGCAAACCGCTCACGGACCTGACGGTCCACGATCTCAAACTGTCCGACGGAGGCAAGCAGCAAAACCACATTGTGATGCTACAGTCCTTGCCGGACCTCCCGATTCGCGCCGGTTTCTTATTTGACATCAGTGCCTCCATGCTCAGAGACATGGACTTCAATCGTTCTGTCATTCAGATGTATGCTTCGCGTCTTCTTCGCAAAGGTGTCGATCAGGCCTTCGTCATGCAATTTGACACGCATACTCTGGTGGTTCAGGACTGGACAGACAATGACTCCGCCATTGCAGCCGGATCGGCAGCGATTGGACCCCAACCAAATCGCTTCGATCCCCTTACATCCATCTTTGACTCCCTCTACACCACGTGCCGCGATCAGTGGGGAGCGAAGCGGGCGGACTCTACCGGCAACTTCATCCTGCTTTTCAGTGATGGTGAAGACGATGCCAGCCATGCTTACCTCAGCGAAGCGGTGGATATGTGTCAGCGCAGGCATATTGCTATTTACGTGTTTGATAGCGGGCATGGGTCACACTTCTCGGACGGGCGCAAGACCTTAGTTGCTCTAGCCCAGCAGACGGGTGGGCGCGTCTTCGTGCATCCGCGGGATAATGAGATTTGGAAAGACCTCGAGACCATGGAGGCAGAGCAACGGTATCAGTACCATCTTGTATACAAGCCGAAGGACTTTAATGCCGATGGGTCTTTCCATCCGATTCGGCTTCAGTGCGGGGTTCCCGGAGCCCATATCAACACTCGTTCCGGCTACTATGCCTTTCCCCGCCCTTAAGCCAGAATCATCACCCCGCCCCAGGAACATCACTGCGAACTGGACATTGTTGTCGGACCGCATCAGGCCGGGCGATGGCTTGAATAGCGCGTAGAGTCCGTTGGCATCGAGCACCAACAGGAGGACGCCGAGCCCAGTATGTATCGGCTTTCGCTTGGCGGATGCTGCGGCATTCTAGTTAGCCACCTCGACTGTAAGCCGCAGCCCTACAGCCTTGGTAACGGCGACCAACGTCGAGAGCCGTGGATTCCCTTTGGCCGACAGCGCACGGTAAAGGCTCTCCCGCTCAATGCCAGCCTCTTTCGCAACCTTGGCGACACCGCCTCTTGAACTGTCCCCGAAACTCCCCGAAAGTCCTTCGGGTTAAAACGAGACTGATGGCAACCATGCGCCGGCCGGCTCGTTGTAAAGCCCAATGCTCATCAACGTCAGCGGCTGTACGATACGCAGACCGTTTTCCAGACACCAGCCAAAGAGCGCATGGTTGCGCGAGGGCACGAGAATACCCGGGCCGCCAAAAGCTTCAGCCGACGCAATCAAGGACTGCAGGTCAAGATTAGTTTCCGCCGTGGTGTGGCCGAAGAAAGCGAGGCCCGTCGTGTATGCCGTAATACAGTCTCCCCGCTCGACGACAGAGGCAGTGCCCTGTTGGATCGCCTGGGTCAACTCCGTACCTCGATCGAATCCATGTATCCGGCGGGACAGCGCGTGCATGCCTCACAGTCAATGAACTGGGCGGGTCGCACGGTACATCCGGGAACACTCCGCTGCCGGGTGCGTCCCTGCATGCAGGAAAGAGGCTCGCGGACAGCGAAGCCGAGGCGGGCATAAAGTGCGAACGAGCGACTGTTATACGCAACTTGTACCAACCGGATCCCGGCGGTATCTTTTTCCCGTGCTCGATCGATCACAGCTTGCATAAGGCTACGTCCGATGCCGAGGTCTTGTGCACTCGGGTCCACAGTGGTTGGGCCAACACCTGAGATGACGGAACGCTCATCGAGACAATTGCTGCCCAGAATCCGGCCTTCAGATTCCGCGACCAGGCAGTAGAAGCCAGGGGTGGAAAATATCATCGAAAGTAAGCCGGTGGTAGCTTCGGGTCCGGGAAAATCGCAAGGAAAACCGTGCGCCCCACTAATCGCGGAGAATGCCTGGTAGCAAATTTGGCCGCAGACGAGGGCGTCTTCCGGCGCGGCGGCGCGCAGCCTCAGCGCCGATTGCGGTTTTATCGCCATGAGCTAACCTCTCTTTCGGTACACGAAGTCTATAGCAGCGGGGAAATGGGTATACCCCTAAACGATGTTTTCGGCAATCCTCGCCAATGTCGCAGCGACAAGCCCGTGCACCAGTCGTAGCCCGCATGGGCGCAGCAACTGGTTGCCAGAACCAGCCTTGCTGGGAAAGAATCCGGAAGAATCCGGGACGAAGAATCCACTCCCCAGACGGAAATGTTCCTAATGGGGAAGCAATCCAAGCCTCACGGGTATGCTTTCATTGGGGTCAGGCCGCGAAGGGAACAGACGAAACGTACCCCATCAAGAAGGCCCATTCCGTAACCCTCATAGGTCGAGCAAATAATCATGTGGAACAGCGGGAAATGAATTCGCGGACTAGCTTTATTTCACCGAGGGGCTGTCATCCGCTTTCAGATCGCCCAGCGCGTATTGAATCCCAGCTCGAAGGTGTTCCAGCATCGGCGTCATGGCATATACCCGATCACTGTGACCGTGCCCTTCGTAGAACACTCGCCCCTTCCCCTCCCGGCGAATATAGCTCAAGGCATAATCGGCATCGCTTCGCGGACGCGCTTCCTTCGCCTTATCCTCAGCGCTCATCTTGTCGTAGTCGATACTCGTCAACACATGCACGTTCCTGCGCGAAAACGATTCTTGCTCGAATGTATATGTTTCGTCGTGGATCTCGAACTCCTTGCCATGGAACATGGCCGTCAAAGGGCTGTTCGGATCATCGATCTTGACGTAAATCAGTTGCGGATCGGGCCAGTGAAATTTGAAGTAACCGCCAATCAGCGTGTTGAACTCGGGCCATTGCAGAACAGGCTTCGATTCCAGGCCTGGAAGACGCGCGTTCGGCGGCGGCAACAACGAATTAAAGTGCGCCACAAAATCGGCGCGAGTGACCTGCCCCGTATTGCCTGTATCCAACTTTTGGAACCAATCGTCGGCAAGGGCGGTCCACTCCTGCCGGCTGACGGTGTCGTCATTATCCTTGTCCGCTGCCGTGACGAGCCGGGCGGTTAACACCACCGCCGTTCTATTCACTCCGCCGCTCTTTGCGGCGGCTTCACTCGCCAGGCAGTCAGTGTGATAGGAGTCTGTCGCCGCGTGAATGCCGGCGACACCTTTTCCGCTTCTCACGAAATCCATAAACGCCGCTCGCCGCGCGGCCGTCACTGAGGGATCCGGAACGTCAAGAAAGCACGCAGTGGTGCTGTCCAGGAAAATGGCGTCATATTTCTTGAGGTTGCTGACGTTGATATCCGCCGCGTCGTAACTGACAGTTGTGGTCCATAAACCGCCCTGTTTTCCTAGCGCTTCCACCGCCTTCGCAGCCAGCGGAATGGAGGCATGCACGAACCCACCCGCGCCCGTATGCGCCATAACCAGCAGCCTGCGCTCGTGCATCGGCTTCACACCGGGGGTGGTGGGCAAGGCTGACGTCATGGCGTCCACGGCCGCTTGCGGTACGGCTATCGGCGTCGAATTACCCGCAGGGTTGAAAGTGCCTGATTGCCCAGGCTTGACCGCGGGGGGCGAAGGCAGCACCTTGCTGATTCCGGCCAAAATCTGAGGCTGGGTCAGGGTGCCGCTATGAGTGGTGTCCCAAGCGTTAAACCAGGAGTTGAAGCCAGACTCCAGCTCGGGCCGTGTCAGCGTCCCATCGTTGTCGGTATCGAGGGCAGTGAACAGCGCCTGCGCAGTTCGCGCCCCTTCCGGTCCCTGCGCCCGTAAGCTCGCGATACCAGTCGCGAGCAGCAAAGCAGCGCCAGCCCAGATACAGGTCATTCCGATGAATCCGGTTTGTCTCATAAAATGTGTCGGAATGAGTCTATCGCGGATGCGATCTTCGAAGCGTGACAAAAACGGTAGGACAAAGCCGGTGAAGCTGACAAGGCTGTTCTTCGAACGGCAGTAGACCACCACCTCGACATCTTCCGGTATCTTAATGTGCTTCTTGCGGCGAATTTCGGGTGGATCGAGGCGCAGCGGATAAGCCAGAGGCCAGCGGGGAGCGCTCTGAACCAGTCGATAAGATCACGGTTTACTTCACGTCGGCCGAGCGGTCCTGTTCGTAACGCATAATGTGGTAATAGGCTTCCCAATTACTCCAAAGCAGCGGGGGAGCCAGTCGCGTCAGCGGGTCTTCTATATAGTGCGCAAAGGTTTCCGCTATTTCGCCTGTCCGAGACACATTGGTGAGCCAGTCTCCGCGATACCAGTTTGCCCACTTCCCATACTCGGCGCTGCTTTGTGCGGCTTCGATCCGCCTCACGTCGCTCACCGCCTCTTGTGCTTCCCGTTCTGCGTCCGCTGTCCGGCCATCCTGGGCATCGACAATCGATTTCGAGATCAGGTAAAGCATGTCGTTGCTCTCCCGATTGATCGTGATCATGGTAAGCACCGCAGCGTTATAGAACTCCTGCCGGTCGGCAGGGATGAGCGACTTTACCTGGTTTGCCTCCTGCCACACCGCGTCCCATCGCGGCCGGGCATCCCCACATTGTTGTATCTCGTACCGGGCCGTCTCGAGCATCCACTCCTTGCCCTGGGTCTCGCCGCTTCGGGACTGCACGAAGCGCGGCGGCTCCCACTTCGGGGCCTGGCTAGGCACAGTGTAGAGAGGCGAATCGATCATATAAGTCAGCATCAACTGGCGCCCCTCAGTATGGTAGAGCTGGTCGCCATACTCTTTGGCCGGCTGGCCGAACTGGGCCGGCGCGTGAAAGTAGTCCTTATACACTTGCACCAGAGCAGAGCTTGCCTTTGGTCCGAACTCCTCGTCGGTCCACTCGCGGTAGTATTCGTCGGCGCCCCCCTGCGGAACCCCTTTCCACGCCATCTCCATCACCGCATTGGTTCCCATCGGCACCGGACGAATGTCGCTGGTGTTCACCAAAAAATATGCCGTGGCCCCAGCCTTCTGGTAGCGGCCCATCTCGGCTACGATGCGTTCGATAGGAACCATTTCGGTCAGCTGATTCGCGCGGTTGTTCATCATCGCCGTGTGATAGTAAGCTCCTTCGCCGGCGGCGACTTTACCTCCATCCTGCAGATCGCCGTAGCCAGTGTCCGCCCACACCGTAGTCACATCCGGCGGGATGGTCATATCGCCCTGCTGGACGAGCCGTGCGCCCTCCTGCCACAGATCGGTCACAAACTTCGCATCGGGACGGACAGCGTCCACAATCTTGATCTGCTCCGCGATGGCCTTGCTGATGAGCGCACCGAGAGCCTTATCGTTGTTTTGCACACTGGGGTCCATCGACGCGTAGCTCACGTCAGAAAGACCGCGCAATCCAACATCCCAAAGAATTTCCTGCGTGGGAGAATAGGTCGCGACCGCATCCTTCCAGGCTCGCTCCAGAATCCCGGGATGCGTGGAGTAGTTGTAAGGCACGTCCTTCGGCCACCGGGCAACATTCAGGCCCAACGGAATCGCGTGATGCTGGGTAAGGATCAGGCCCCGCTTTCCCGCCAGTGCAACTTGCGGATCATCGGGAAAGATCCACGTTCCGGGAACCACCATATTTCCCTTAAGCCGCAGGATGGTCTCATACACCTTGTTCCACGCCACGAGAGAGATGCCGGTCTTGTCCTTATCACCGGGGGCCCATCCGGTCAAAAGGTCTTCATCATTAATGAAAAAGCCACGATATTTGAAAACCGGAGCGGGAAAGATTTCCGCCAACGAGGAGGGCAGGGCGATTTGACTACGATGCTGGGGTAGGCGATCGGTCCAGTAATACATCGGATCGATCCCCAGATGCTCCTGCGAAAACTGATAAATCGCATAGATTGTGCCGCGCATGTCAGCCCCGCACAACACAACGGTGTGTTTGCTGCCCGAAGCACCGACAGCGGCGATCGAAAACGATTCGGGCGCACTCAATCCCTTGGGCCGCATCCCTGGTGAAAGCTGGTCCAGTTCGCTCACCACGATCGGTTCCTGCCCCGCATCCTCCATGCGCGTGACGATATTCGGCCTCGTGCCCAGGACCTTCTCAAAATCACCTGCCAAATCCTCCGCTGCCAGCCGAACCGGGTCAGGCTCGTCGCTACTTACAACAATGGTGACCGACCGATCCAGCACCAGGTCACCCGTTGCCTGGTGACCCCGTTGTCCCAACGACCCGCTGGCCATGCCGGCAACCACGAGCGTCGTACCTAGTCTCTGAAGAAGGCGGCGTGGCGGCCGGTCGGTCATCGTTGTCACCCCTGTTGGTTCATTGTGACTTCACTTTGCCGGGCTACCTGGTGGGGCTTGGGACGGTGAAGTCGGAACAGCATGGCTTGACCGATGGCTGAAACTCCATCAACTCGGCACGCGTGCCATCGGGATCGTAGATATTCAGCTGCCACTTGCCATCCAGTCCGATCTGCGGAGGGCTATGCTTCGCGGTCAAGCGGTCTTCGGTATAGAGCAGGTCAACCGTTTTCTCCATGTTGAAAACCCCCAACGAGAAGTGGTCAAGCACGCCAAGGGTCTCCTGCGACATGGTCGGCGGAATTCCCCTGGTCTCAGGGCCGCTCACCACCATATATTCCAGCCAATCGGTGCCGTCTGGCACCTGCTGCGAAATCCAATCCGTCTTCCCATTCCGGCCGCCATGCCAGTAAGGACGGAAGCCCAGGACTTCCCGGAAAAACGCGTTCTCTGCGTCAGGATTATGCACCACGTAGCCCACGTGGATCATGTGATTGCTGAGCGGGTTAGTTGGGACGGGCGCTGGCCTGGCGGGCGGCTGCACAAACTGCACTTTGTTGCCCTCCGGATCGTTCACGTCAAACCATTGGCTGCCGTCGCTCGCTTTCTCGACATTCGCCGGCACGCTGGTGCCATGCTCCCCGAGGTACTTCCTTAAGCCTTCCGCATTGGCGGTGTTGAAGGCCACGTGATCGAGCCGGTTGATGGAAGTATTCCCAGCGGGCAAGGGCAACACTTCAACAAACTGGATTGCGCTGAAGTAGTAGCGCGCGCCGGCGGAATTCTCCGGGTCTGCTCGCTTTACCCCACCGAGATCATGCACGTAGAAATGTTCCGTCTTGGTCGCGTCCGAGCTATACACGCTAATGTGGGATATCCCGCGGATCGCCGGCCGGTGGGCCGCGGTCTGCGCGAGCGAATAAACTGCGGATAGCAAAGCTACCGCGGCAAGTACAGCAAAGTTCGGATTCTTCATCGCAAATCTCCTTCTACGTCTTCGGTCCAGCTGAAAGCCGATGTCCACTGTCTTTCTACCAAAAACGCGAAGGATATTGGTTTGCAGCTGCGGAAGAGAAGGAGCGTGCGGCAGCTGGAAGCTGCCGCTTGGAGTTTCTACATAATCAGGGCGAAGCGGTTGATATTTCAACCAGAGAAGCTCCTTTGGATGCCGTGTTTTGGCTTTGTATCACCTGAATCCGGCGTGAATAACGATATTTCAGAGTGTCAGAGGCCGGAGTTTGTTGATGCGGCGAAGGATATCGTCGGCCAAGACCTGCAACATGGAGGAGTCACGCAAGCGGAGTATAGGGCGATTCTGAGGGCGTGTGATCTCGCCAGGCAACAGAAAGAGTTTGTAGCGCAATTTGGAGAGAGTCAGAGATTGCCACGATTGCTGCAAGCAGAGCCGTTGGAAGGCGTTGACCAAGTTGTAGGCCAGGCGAATGATTTCCAGGAACAGCGCATTGGCCTGGAAGGAGCGTGTCTGGATTTTGCGCAGGGCATAATCCTGCAGCAGTTCACCGATGCGGGGTTCGATGGCGGCCCGCGCGTCATAGAAATGCCAGACGCCGAGAGGGGTGAGGGAGAGATTGGTGACCCAAGCGCGATAGGCGTAGCGGCCCGAGGCGAACAGCGTGGGTTGCTTTTCGTCGCCGGAAAGGAAACGTCGCGCAACCACGAAACGACGGGCCCGAGACCAACTATGGGGATGATGTTGGAAGTCGGCCATTTCCCAATCACGATTGACAGGTGAATAGCGCAGCCCGGGCAGCAGGCGTTGCAAAGCCGGGGTCATACGAGCGACAACTGTGTATTGGGCAGAGTGAGATTCAAGTGCATCGAAGACCGGGTTGACCCCAAACCCGGCATCGGCCCGCACCCTCAGCTCACGGATATCGGGAGGAACATTGGAAAAGCAGATATCGATCAATTGGGGGCTGCCGTCCCAGGTTCCGGCGTTACCGGCGCGCAGTTCGGCATCCCAGAGGTAGGAGGAGTTGGCCTCCATGCACAGCATCGGATTATAGGAACGCTTGCCGCGATGGCGTGGGTTGTAGCCGACTTCCGCCCCGCCCTGATGGCCGAACACCGTCACCACAGTGCTGTCGAGATCGAAGATCAGGCGAGAACGGTGGTCCGGTAGGTGGATGAATTTCTGCAGCAGTCGATCATTTACATGATGAAGCTGATCCCAAAATCTAGCTGGTGCTTGAAGCAGGAAGCGGCGCAAAGTTTGCGGGTCGGGAAAGCTCGGCAAACCGGTCAGGTATTGGAAAGTGCCGTTGGAACGCAGGAAGGACGCGGTCTCCAAGCGATCCAGGCCAAGCACTATGGGGTAGACAAGAGCGAGCATCATCTGGGCAACTGTGTATCGGCAGTTACGCCGAGGATAAGTAATATGGCGAGCAAGAAAATCACGCAATTGCAGCACTCGGAGAAATTCGTGGAAGAAATAGACGCCGCCAAAGTGCGTCAACCCCGTATGATTACAGACGATTTTTAGGTTTCTAGGCGATCTTCGCATCCTGAGCCTTACCTAACCAAAAGTGAGGTAAGGCTCAGAGTAGCAAAATCGACCCGAATCCTGATAAACAGAGCCTCCGGCGCATCACCGAGACCCGAGAATGCGCCGGATTCAGGTATCAGGGCACGACTTTAGTCGGGCCGTAAAGGACAGAAAGAGAATTGGGCTTCAGCCTGGCTTCAGCCCCTGCCATGGCGCATCCTGCACGAAATGCTTGTGCGAAGACAATTCTGAGCAAAGAAAGAGCGCAGGGGCTAAAGCCCAGATCTTTGATGGGCCTCAACGGCCCGGCTAAAGTCGTACCCTGATACAAAGCATCAGAGTCATGACCACCAGAAAACTCGCGCATTTCGCAAATTTGGAGCTATCCACCCTCTCTGAAAAGTAGA
>CAWCKO010000026.1:0-186928 GCA_963796145.1 uncultured Acidobacteriaceae bacterium
CCAGCGGTCAGTCCGCGACTTACAACCTTTCGCTCGCCGGGTCTCCGGGGTTAACGGGCGCTGTTACTATCACCTGCTCTGGCGCGCCAACCGGAGCTGTCTGCAGCGTAACGCCAAGCTCGCTGAACCTGAGCAGCGGGCAGAGCAGTAGCTTCACGGTCACGGTCAACACGGCTCCAACCGCTAATCTTGCACCATCCGAGAGAGCCGCCATTGCGGGCTGCCTGTGGCTCTGCTCTTTGGCTATGTTTCCATTCTTCGGGGGGGTTCGTGTTCTTCTGCTCACCTTTTCGTTGCTGATCGCGTGCGCGGTCGGGACCGGCCTCTCAGGTTGCGGCGGCGGGCAGAGTTCCAGTCCTGCGACCACGGGGGTGAGTCAGGTAGCCCCAGGGTCCTATTCCATCCATGTTTCAGCAACGGAAGGATCAGTAACGGCTACACAAACGCTTTCTCTTACCGTCCAGTAGGCGCGGCATTCATGGTCAGGATCGCGAATGCTTTCACTTACTCAAAGTTTCGTGGACGGACGGAAGTGACACTTTGGGCAGGACAGAGGCGCGTTGAGGTTCGAACGTGAGTTCGCCAATGATAAAGTGTCAGCTCCGGTCTGTCCACGAAACTCCGTCACGAAACTCCCGGCTCATTCTCGAAGCGCCTAGCCGTGCTCGAACACTCGGCTTGTAGGGGTTAAAATGCTAAGGTGCCGGCTTTCCCGAAAGACACGGTTGTGATGTCCACGGTTCGTAACTGCGTCCTGGCTCTTCTTTTATCGCTTCCTCTTTGCTTTGCGTTTGCGCAGGACACGGCGGCTGGTATTGCCGCCATTCAAACTGCTCTAAGAGCTCGTCAGTACGATGAGGCATTGGCTATAGCCGATGCCTCGCTGCAAGAAAGCCCCAGCGACTATCGCATACGGACTCTGCAGGGGATTGCCTTATCCATGAAGGGCGATAACCCCGCTGCACTGGCGGCTTTTCGCCGGGCTCTCACGCTCTCGCCGCGATATCCCGCTGCGCTCAAAGGTGAAGCACAGTTGCTGTTTCAAACTGGAGACAAGCGCGCAACTCCACTACTCGAACGAATCATTAAGATGGATCCGGGCGATCAGACCGCGCAAGAGATGCTCGCGGTCATGCAAGCGAAAGCAGACAACTGTTCAAGCGCCGTCCAACATTTCGAGCTTAGCAAGGATGCCATTCATTCTCACACGGTGTCTTTAGAGCGATACGGCTATTGCCTTACACGCCTGAAGCATTTTGATCAGGCAGTTCCCATCTTCGAACAACTGGTTGCGATTGCCCCGGACCGTTCCTATGCACGGTACGATCTCGCGTTGGTACAAATGCTGGCGGACCAAAATCAAGCAGCAGTGCAAACCCTTGCACCGTTGATCGCGGCACACACCTCTGATCCGGACGTTTTAGGCCTGGCGTCCGAAGCGGACGAGGCGGTCGGCGACACTCCAAGCGCTGTTTCGCTGCTCCGCCAGGCGATTGTGATCGAACCTACGAATGCTGACTTCTACGTTCGATTTGCGTCACTGTGTCTCGACCATGACTCAGACCAGGTGGGCATCGACATGCTCAACGCCGGACTGCAGCGAATTCCTAACGATCCATCACTGTATGTATCACGCGGGCTTCTCTACAGCGAACTTGCACAGTACGACAAAGCGGAGGCAGACTTTCAGACTGCGGAGCGGCTCAACCCGGCGGAGGGTCTTAGCGGGTTGGCACTTAGTCTGGCGAAGGTGCAGAGCGGCCATCCCGACCAGGCCCTGGGAACGATCCGGTCACAGCTCAAAGCACACCCCGATGATCCATCGTTGCATTTTCTCCTGGCCAAGCTGCTCATGGAGCAGGGACCTGCCGTGAACAGCCCCGCGTTTAATGATGCGTTGCGCGCAGCGTTGACGGCGGTGCGGCTTAATCCGGATCTGGTAGCCGGGCGAAACCTTCTGGCCGGAATCTATATTAAGGCGGGCCAGAACAGGTTGGCCATCGAACAGAGCAGGCTTGCGCTCAAAGTCGACCCCGAGAATCAAAGTGCCTACTACCATTTGATCGTGGCCTCGCGCAGCGAAGGCAACAAAGCCGAAACACAGGAGCTGGTGAAGCGCCTTGCAGCGCTGAAAGAGGATGCTCGCAGGCAGGAGAACAGCAAGAAGCGCTACAAATTGATCGAGCAAGACCAACCGTCGGCGAATCAATAGCAAAAGGGTGCCGTGTTGACAACGGGAATTGTATGTTGTCCAATACTCCCGGTTTCGTTATCTCCTTATACGGAGTCTCCTAGAGGCTGAGAGTCAAATGGCCACACTTCCATCCACGGAAGCAAGCGCAGGAGAAATTCGGGCCCACCTTGACCGGATATTGAATTCAGAGGCGCTGAGAAAAGCTCCTAATCTTTGCCATCTTCTGGATTATGTAGTCACCAAGTGGGCAGAAGGGGATACCCACCATATCAAAGAGTCAGTCATTGCCATCGAGGTGTTCGGGCGTCGTGCCGACTTCGATGGGCGCATCGACAATATTGTGCGCGTGCAGGCGCATCGCCTGCGCAAGCTACTCGAGACCTATTATGCAGAGGAGGGAAGGCATGAGCCATTCCGCCTTTGCATTCCCCGGGGCAGCTATGTTCCTCACGTAGCATTCGCGGAATCACCGCCCCACCCCGAAATAGACGATTTGACTAGGCTCCACAGCTCTCCATCGCCGGCAGTTGTTTCCGTTCTCACCCCGTCGCCAGCGGATAACCCGCCCGTTGCCCCGGAACCCAAACAGGACGAAACCCGGCCTAGGCAAGAGCAGCGCCTTCAGAGCCGACACCGTTGGGCCTCCTTCCGCAAGTTCGCAAGCTATGCAACTGTCTTTGTTGCCGGGGGTGTGGTGACTGCCCTATTCGTGGGCTCAAATGTGGTCCCCGGTCTCGCTAGCCATCAGCAGCCGCCTGCCTCGGACCTCCAAATGGCGCCCACGCCGGCTTTGTCCGAGATATGGAAAGGAATCTTTGAGCCGGACGTGAAGACAGTCATCGCCTTCACCAGTCCACGCTTTCTCCGTGTCGGCAGCACTCAGGCCTACCTTCTTTATTACGGGCCGCTCAGTGCGCCGGAAGGAACGGCGATGGTGGCTGCCGAACATGATCCTTATGTAGATAAACAATTCCTGCAAAAGGGCCAAAAGCTGTACTTCAGCAATGGATGGAGCGGCACGGGAGAAGTTCTGGCGGTGAATCGTCTGACTGGTCTGGCCGCGCAATTCCGCCAGGTTCCCAACGTGATTCCCAGCCGGGCGCTCACGTTGAATGAAGCCCGGGCCAGCAACGTCGTCTTTATCGGCGCGCCGTTCATGAACGGGATGATCGCCAAGATCGGGACGGAGAGCGCTCCTATCTACATTACCCAGCAGAGCCAGATCCTGCTTCGCCGCCCTGTCGCAGGGGAGCCCGCGATCTACGAAAACATCCTGGATCCAGCGACTCGCCAGATCAAGACGTGCTATGCACTCTTCAGTGTTATGCCTGGCGTGGACGACAACCACAAGATTGTGACTTCAGCCGGGATCGGCAGCTGGGCGACTTGGGGGGCGATCGAATTTCTTACCAGATCGAATGGTGCCTTGCAGCTCGCCAACGCTTTGAAGACAGCAGACCAAGGCAAGATACCCGACTATTATCAGGTCGTAGTCCGATCTGACATCATCGATGGCTCCGTGGCCAATCAATCCCTGATGGCCATCCGGGTTGTACAACCCTAGCCAGCTGTGTTCTGCGTAACCGTTACTTGCCCAGAAGCGGCCTCTTGCATTCCACGCCGCCAAATTGCAAACATTTGCATGCTGTAACCGTAACCGGGCGGTCGTTAACTGCCTCAAAAGACAAAACCTCTCTATTGTGGTGGCGCATGGTGAATCGCTCCGGTTCTGGCGCCAATTTCAGAAGCAAGTCTTGGATAACCAAAAAATTAGCAGCCTGGGCCATGGTCGCCGCGACCCTCTCGCTTGCATCTGCCCAGGACAACCACAAGTCGTGGTCGGAGTACGGCAGCGGACCAGACAGTTCGAAGTACGTAGACTTCGATCAAATTACCAGGGACAACGTCGACCAGCTCGCCGTCGCCTGGACCTACCCTACACGCGACAGCAGCTCCTATCTGTTTAACCCCATCGTGGTGGGCGACACCATGTATGTACTGGCTCGGAACTATTCCCTGGTGGCGCTGAATGCCGAGACCGGCAAAGAGATTTGGGTACATGAAGGTCTCTACGGCATTGCGATTCGCGGCATCAACTACTGGGAAAGTAAAGACCACAAGGACCGGCGCCTGATCTTTCAGATCAACCATTACATCGAGGAAATCGATGCCTCCACCGGCCGGTCAATCCTGACCTTCGGCAACAACGGACTGGTCGACTTGCGAGAAGGTCTGGGACGCGATCCAAAGACGGTCGCCCGCATCAAGTCGGATACTCCGGGCCAAGTATTCGAAAATCTCATCATTTTGGGCTCTTCGACCGGCGAGAATTACTCAGCGCCGCCAGGGGATCTTCGAGCCTACAACGTGCTGACGGGAAGGATGGCGTGGATCTTCCATACCGTTCCTCATCCCGGCGAGCATGGCTATGACACTTGGCCCAAAGATGCGTGGAGATACGCCGGTGGGACCAACACCTGGGGTGAAATTTCCGTCGACGAAAAACGCGGCATAGCCTATTTTCCAACCGGATCCTCGACCTATGACATGTATGGCGGCGACCGCATCGGCAAGGACCTCTTTGCCAACTGTCTCATTGCCCTGGATGCCCGGACGGGCAAGCTACTGTGGTATTTCCAGATGGTCCACCATGACCTCTGGGACCTGGATGCCACCGCAGCCCCGCAACTGATCACCATCCGCCACAACGGAAAGCTGGTCGATGCAGTGGCCGATGTCCCCAAGGATGGCTATCTTTACGTCTTCGATCGCGTGACCGGAAAGCCGATCTGGCCCATCGAGGAGCGTCCCTTCCCCAAGAGCGATGTGCCTGGAGAAGAGGCGTGGCCGACACAACCCATACCCACAGCCCCGCCGCCGGTCGCGCGGCTGAAAATGACGGCGGCCGATCTGGATCCCTATTACCTGACCCCCGAAGAACGCGCGCAGTGGAAGGAGCGACTGGCCAACGCCAATAATCAAGGTCTGTTTACACCACCCTCGATAGACAAGGAGACCGTAGGGCTGCCGGGGGCGCGCGGAGGAACCAACTGGGGTGGGACCGCCGCAGATCCAGGCAGAGGAATGATCTACATCTTGAGCCAGGATTGGCCATCTGTTTTTCCCAAGCTCCTCCCTGAGGAACACCCTTCAGCCGCCGCCAACAGAAGAGGCGGAACCGGCCAGTTGCTTTTTCAGCACAATTGTCAGGCTTGTCACGGGGTCGACCGTATGGGTTCCGCCACCGCTCCTTCGCTGGTCGGGATCGGCTCCCGGCTGCATCCAGAAGAATTCGGGGAACTCCTTGCTGCCGGCAGAGGAGATATGCCGGCGTTCCCCGGTCTGGCAAGCGCTGATTTGACTGCTCTCTATGCCTTCCTCATTAATCCTGGTGGGGGGCCGAGTGGCCGGGCTCCCACCCCGGGTCCCCCTCTCGGCGGACCGGTCGTGGCTTCGGGAGGCGCGCCCGGAGGCCTGACCCTGACCTATGGAGAAACCGAGGAAGCGGCCAGATACGGCGGCAGGTTTTCCGGTGCGCCTTACCCGCCAGGCGTGTCCGCGCCCAAGCGCCAGTACTCCGACTACGGGCTCGATTGGCCTTACATCATCAGTCCACCCTGGTCCCAGTTAGTGGCCTATGACTTGAACCAGGGGACGATTCGATGGAAGGTCCCACTGGGGGAAGATCCGGAGGCCGAAAAGCAGGGCGGAAAGGATACAGGGATCCTCCGCGGGGGAGAACGCCGGGGCATTGTGGTGACCTCCACCGGGCTGCTGTTCGTGAATACCAAAGACGGGATGATTCGTGCCTACGATGCAGACACCGGCAAGGTACTGTGGTGCGGGCAGCTTCCGGCTGGGACGGAGGGGCTCCCGGCGGTGTACGAGGCACATGGCCGGGAATATCTGGTGGTGCCTGCGGCAGCCCCGCAGGCCTCTGGACGACAGCAATCTGGAGCACCAGGTGCTGGAACCGCGGGCAGGGCCTACGTGACGTTTGCCCTGCCTAAGTAACGCAATGACTGGAAGAAGGACAAACCAAATGAAGACCCATCGACGTCTCCTGCTGCTGTTGGGGCTTACGTTCGTTGCTGTAATGCCTGTCTATGCCGACGGTCCCTCATTCCATCCCGATGTAACTTTCAAGGGTGGAAGCTTGAGCGGCTGGCACACCGTGGGCCAAGCCGATTGGCGCGCCGCAAACGACGAACTGATTGGCACTCCCCAATCGGCCAGCGGCGGGTGGCTGATGCTGGACCGTTCCTACCAGGACGTCGCCTTCTACAGCGAGTTCCAATGCACCGGTGGGTGCCAGACCGGAGTGCTTTTCCGTGCGACAAAAACTCCGGAGGGAATGAGCGGGGTCTACACGTCGTTAACCGAACCAGACACTTTTTATCGTGTGACTCTCGACGCGCAGGGCAAGATTACAACCCGCGACAAGCTGCCCCCGGGGGGAGGCCAGATGCGTATCGCACCGCCTCCCGATCCGAATGCGACCGCCCATGTCGGTCACTACGGTGCTCACCCAGAGTCGGTGAAGTTGCCCTTCGACTTTCCCGATACCAGCCTTCGGCCCAATGAATGGAACACGGTTGAGCTCCTGTTCGACGCGAACATCCTGCGCAAGAACCTCAACAACGGTCGGCAGGAAGGCGCGGTCGGCGATGAAGGATATGGGCCGATCGCCCTCTATGTCGGGGGCAGCGGCGAGGTGCGATTCCGAAATCTATCCTATAAAGATCTCTTCCTGCGCATCCGTCCAGCCGAAGTCACCTCAAAGAACTTCCGCAAGCAGCAACTCAGCGATTTCTATTATTCCTGGGGAGCGGATGTCGCGGATTTTAACCACGACGGCATCCTGGATATCGTCTCCGGACCCTATATCTACTACGGACCTGACTACACTCAATCGAGCGAGATCTACCTGGCGCAGACTTCCAACCCTTCCACCGAGTATGCCTACGATGACTGGATGGAGTTTGCGGCGGACTTTACCGGCGACGGCTGGCCGGATGTAATCACCTGCAGCTTCACCAACCCAAGTCCGGGAATTTACTTGTACGTGAACCCGAAGGGAGAAGAGCGGCGGTGGCAGAAATTCAAGGTGGTCTCAGGTTTTCAGACCGAGATCGCAATGGTGCGCGACATTGACGGTGACGGCATTCCTGAGGTCGTCTACGGTGGGGATGGGTATGTTCGCTATGCCAAGCCTGATCCCGCCAACCCTACAGGGCCATGGATCGTCCACAACGTCTCCGAAAAATGGTATGAGGCTCCCCATGGCATTGGGATAGGCGATATCAACGGGGACGGCCGGCTGGATATCGTGAATCCTTACGGATGGTGGGAGCAGCCCCCGAAGGGGAGCACCCAGCAAAGCTGGACCTATCATCCGGAGGTGTTCGGTCGCTATGGCCGCGACATCATGGGGGGCAGCGAGATGGCCGTATACGACGTGAACGGCGACGGCCTGAACGACGTCGTGACCGTTCTGGATGCACATGGCTGGGGAATGGCATGGTTCGAACAGAAGCGCGATGCCGACGGAAAGATCTCATTCGTGAAACACATGATTATGGATGACTTTTCAACCAGGAACGCGGGCGGCGTTGTTTTCTCCGAAGGGCACGGTACAACCTACGCCGACGTCGACGGCGATGGAATCCCTGACTTCATCGTCGGCAAGCGCTACTGGTCCCACCGGGACGACTATCTGGATCCCGATCCCTACGGTCAGCCCGTCCTTTACTGGTACAAGACGGTTCGCAACAAAAATGCGCCGGGCGGAGCCGAGTTCGTTCCCGAGCTTATCGACAATCACTCGGGTGCTGGTTCGAATGTAAAAGCGGTCGACCTGAACCACGACGGCGCGATCGATATCGTTACCCCGACCCGGTTTGGCACGTTCATTTTTTGGGGGAAACCCGGCCCCAAATGACCACGTAACCGTTACCTGCGCCGCGGTAACGCTGCCCACGCCCTATAAATGTGGAGACTTGAGTTGATCCCAGGAGAACGCCTGCAGATGCTTACACGAAATATCGCGACTGGCCTTGTTCTTGCAGCCGGACTTGCGCTTTCCGGCAACGCCTATGCAGCTTCGGAATATACGCTTACCCCAGTCGAATATGGCATGCAGCTCAAGACGCCTGATGGAAAGGTGGTCTTCGAATACATGACCAAGAAGCCGGAAGGCATTGGGATCACTTCGCCGAGTGTCGCCTGCTTCCATCCTGTAAGTACTCCTTCGGGTGAGCGCATTACCAACATCGCGCCTAATGACCACCCTCATCATCGCGGCATTTGGTTTGGGTTCATGGACTCCGAATTCCACGTCCCGAACGACTACTCCAAAGCTGCGCCCACCCATCCGGTGCGCGGATTCACGGTCGAACGAGGTGATTTCTGGGCCTGGGGAGTCTATGCCCCGCGTGAAGGGCGGCTGATTCAGACGCGTGACGTTAAGCTGATAAGCGCCGACGTCAAACACGCTCAGCTCGAAATTCATAATGACTGGCTGATCGACAATCGCAAGATGATGGACGAGACCGACGAGGTTTCCGTCAGCGAACGAGACGGCGTATACGTGATCGATCTCTATTACCGGTTTGCGCCACTTTACGACTACATCCTCCGCCAGACGGCATTCGGAGGTTTCGCGGTGCAGGCTCGCAAGGATGGCGACTCCTATTACGCCACAGCCGCGGGTAAGACTTACCTTCCGGACCCGCATTATTCCTATCCGGACTCCGATCTCCCCTCCGAGCCCTGGTACGACTACACCATTCAGCTCAAGGACAGTGGTAAGGTGCTCGGCGTCGCGGTCATCGATCACCCTCTGAACCCGCCCACCTTATGGCATAACGCACGCTATCTGTGGATGTTGAATCCTTGCATCACAGCTCTGGGACCCATGACCATTCACCCCAACGCTCCGTTGGATTTGCGGTACCGGGTAGTGGTCCATGATGGGGCTACGCCGACCGAAGTGCTCAACAAACTCTCAGCAGAATGGCGTGCCATGCATCAGGACGCGTTCGCGCACCAATAGAGCAATCTATGGATTATCGAATGAAGGGCAAGTGCGCGTTTATCAACGCCGGGGCCCACGGTATAGGCGAAGCTACTGCCGACCTGCTCACCCAGGAAGGCGCAAACGTCATTGTGGCCGATCGGGACGGAGCCACACTGAAGGAGAAATCCCATCGATGGGTCGGCGTCGTGGCCGCAGACCTGGCGACTGCGGACGGCGTGGAGCATGCAACCGCTTATGTACTCGCCACCTTTGGCCGAGCTCCGGATATCCTGGTCAACAATCTCGGTGTGGGGAACTCCGCATCCTTCGAAGAGCTGTCCGATGAGCGCTGGGCGCAAAGCTTCGAGATTAACCTGATGGGATGCGTCCGAACCTGTCGCACCCTGCTTCCCAGGATGGCTGAGCTCGGCGGCGCTTCGGTGGTGAACACTGCCTCCGATTTAGCCAAGCAGCCGGAGCCCAGCATGATGGACTACGGAACCTGTAAAGCGGGATTGCTCTATTTCACCAAGGCTCTGGCGGTGCAATATGCTCCCCGCGTGCGCGTGAACGCAGTCTTACCCGGACCGATCTGGACCCAGATGTGGACTCGTCCGGGCGGAATCGTCGATCAACTAGTGGAAAGTTATGGCCTTGATCGAGACGCCGCCCTCAAGCGCTTCCTCGAGGACCGGTACATGCCTCTCGGTATCGGCCAACCCGAGGACGTTGCCCAAGCCATCGCTTTCCTCGCTTCACCGCTGGCCAAGTACATCACCGGCGCGGCGCTGGACATCGGTGGCACCCTTCGCGGCCTGATCTAAGCAAACTCAAACAAATCGCAGTCGACCACTCGACAACCTGTAACCGTTAATGTCTTTCGTCAAGCACCTCCGGTAACGGTAACGCGGCTTTTATTAACTGCAAACTCGATTTCCCGCCAACGTATAGTCCTCTGCGACGCTAAAAACAACAGTTCCGCGCAGCCTGACCATGCGTAGCGAACAGACAAAGGCAGTCCGAATTCTGGAGGACAAGTAGATGCGTTCCTTTTGGAGATTGGTATGTATTCCCACATGTCTAGTGCTGTGCGGCACTTTATCCGCTTACGCTCAATTCTCCAGCGGAATTGAGGGTACGGCCAAGGACTCGACCGGAGCCATCGTCGCCGGCGCGAAAGTCACCCTTGAGGACACCAGGCTCGGAGTGACAAAAACCGCCAGCACCGACCAGAGCGGCTACTTCCGCTTCGACAGCATTGGTCCTTCTACTTACAACGTAAGCATTCAATTGAGCGGCTTCCAATCCTGGCAGGAGACCGGCCTTGTTCTGCAACCTGGGGAAATCCGTACTCTCGCTCCGGTATTGCAGGTCGGAGCGGTATCCACAAGTGTCGAGGTTCACGCGGCAGAGGAGTCAGTGAATCTGACTACTCCAACAACCGGAGCCGTCATTTCGCAGCTTACGGTTCAGCAGACACCACTGATGGGCCAGAACGCCTACTCACTTGCGGCTTTAGCGCCCGGTATGACGGGAGCCGCGATTACCTCTACCTCAGTCGACAACTATACCAATGCGTTTACCATAAACATCAATGCCGCTGGACTGCGCCAGGAGCAAAACGGATACATGATCGATGACGCGTACGTCAATGAGCCCTCCCGAGGTGGCGGCTCCACGATCTCGCCGATTCCTGACACGATCCAATCGATGGATATTAAGACCAATGATTTTGACGCCCAAAAGGGCAGAGACGCCGGTGCGATCGTCGACATCTACACACTCTCAGGATCGAACAACTTCCACGGGACCGTTAATTACTACTTTCTGAACAATACGCTTTCCGCGCGTACCGAGTTTCAATCCACGCTTCCGACGTTTCAGCGAAACGAGGTGGGTGGCACAATCGGCGGACCGATCGTCAAGAATAAACTGTTCTTCTTCGCCGCTGGCGATGTACTTCGCTCCAGCAGCACGAGCAGCGGCTCGGGCATATTTGAGACTTCGGATTTCGTCAATTATGCAAAGACGAATTTCCCCAACAGCGTGGCTACGGAGATTTTGACGATGGCTCCTCCCATCGTTTACCCAACCACAAACCTCCAGACAGTCGCTCAGTATGAAGCAGCCACGCCAGGCTTCTTCGCTCCCCCTGCAGGGATCAGTCCTACGTTGAATGTGGTTGGGACCGCAAATTACAGCTATTCTGTACCCAGGAACGGGTACCAGTATAGCGGCCGTGTTGACTACTATATTGGCAGCAAAGATCGCATTTACGGTGCGGGTCAGAGGCTTAATTTGACTTCAGCAGCAGATGGCAACCGGCCTGCGATGAATATGCCCACCCAAGACCTTTCCACTTTTGTCAATACGAATTGGACACACACCTTCTCTCCCCGCCTCCTGAATCAAGCAGGCGCGGACGAAATCCGTATCGTGGGCGCGAACCAAGGCGTTCCCGCGCTTGCCATACCCTACGTCAATGTGACCGGTGGGTACCAAGGGTTCGGATCCTGGGGACCAGGGAACTTCGTCCAAACCACCATCGGCTGGCACGATGTGATGACAGCTACCATCAGCAGACACACGCTGAAGTTCGGCGGCGACTTTTACAATATCCGCGAAGTCGATGCGCAAACTGGCGCGTTCGATCGCCCGACCTTCAACTTCAATAGTTTGCTCGACCTTGTGCAGGATGAGCCTCTGACGGAGACTGCTACCCCGGTCGACATCCTGACCCACCAGCAAACGCTCTATAACCGCCGGTACCGCGAACAGTATTTGGGATTCTTCGTCCAGGACGATTGGAAAGTCACGCCGAGGGTGACCATCAATGCCGGTCTGCGCTACGACGAAATGATCAACATGTTTTCCATTCTTAGTCCGCAACTGACCAACTTCACTTTAGGGACGGGCTCAACCGCGGAGCAGCAGATCGCAGCCGGTAGCGTCGCGCTGACTCCAAATGATCATGTCCTGAACCATAATCTTTGGGCTTTTACTCCTCGGGTTGGATTCTCCTGGGATATCTTCGGAACGGGCAAAACCTCGTTACGAGGCGGAATTGGCATGTTCTCGGATCAACCGCCCTACCTCCATATAACGGACATCACAGCGGGTAACCCGCCCAACATTTTCACGCCGTCCCTGGACGTGCGTTCGGGCGGAACACCTGTGTTCCAGCTTTGCAGCCCTCCACAAGGTTTTAATCAGGCCTGCCCTGTTGTGAACACAAGCGGCGTTTCCGTCAACTCGAGTGGCGGAGTCATCGTCGATGGTGTACTGCAAAGAGCGGTTATCGGGGGATATGACACCCACTACAAAATGGGTCAGGTCTACGACTGGACTCTGAGTGTGCAGCAGCAGCTGCAAAACAATCTCGTTCTTGAGTTGAACTACTCCGCAACGGATGCCCATCACCTGCCGGCATACAACCAGGACCTCAACCGCTTTGCCGGCGACCTTATCGTCAACAATGGCTCTCTGGAGCGGCTGAATCCAAACTTTGGCACCAGCTACTATGCCACTTCCAACGGCAATTCAGTGGGCAATTATGGGTCCGTCATGCTGACGCGCGGCTTCTCTCGCGGGTTGGCGATCCGTGGCATCTACACCTGGGGGAAGGCGTTGGATGAGCCTACCAGCAATTCGGCTTCAATCGATCAAGGATCAATCGTGCCAACCACGCAAAACGGCCCCATTTTCACGAACGGCGATTTTGCGGCGCAGCGCGGCCGGTCCGACTATGACATTCGTCAGCAATTCGCGGCTGTTGGTACCTGGGCGGTCCCGAACCACTATGACAGCCCGGTGGTCAGAAACATCCTCGGCAGTTGGCAGTTCGGCGGTGTTTTAGTGCTGCACACGGGCCTGCCCTTTACAGTTGAGAACACTGCGGCCTTCTCTCCGATCTGCAGCAACCAGGCGACTCCCGTAAACGGTGGTTGTCCTGTGGGCAGCACAATTATCGGTGATGCCGGAGGTGACTACAACGCGGATGGCAGCGACGAAGATTTGCCCAACGTACCTTCTTTCGGCCGGTACCTGGGCGGTCTATCGAAGTCGAACTTCCTAAAGGGGGTCTTTCCAGGTGGTTCGGCGGCTTTCCCGACACCAGCCTTGGGAACCCAGGGAAACCTGGGCAGAAACACCTACAATAATCTGGGATATAACAACATGAACTTCAGCGTTTCGAAATTCTTCATGACTCCATGGTTCTCTGGAGAGAAGTTGAAATTTGAGGCAAAGGGCGAGTTCATCAATTTGTTTAATCGAGTCAATTTGACGAATGTGTCAAATACTTTCCCGTCAGGCAACTTTGGGCAGGCAACGGGTCAATTAACTCCGCGCTATATACAACTCCACTTGCGCGCCAGTTTCTAAGTCAAGTGCCCGCCAAGGCTGACAAACAACAGGATTGCAGTGCAATGTGCGCCGCCTTTCTCCTTGTGGGTTCACATACAGGTAGCAGCCCATATCTGCGTCGATAAACTTGCAGGCCAGTACATCGAGCCATTTGTCTGCGGAAAGTCGGCGGCAAACTCCATCCACGATCTCTGACACCGGCTTCGACTCCTCGTCTTCCCGATGCGGATCACTCCATAACCATTGGAACGCTCAGGCGGAGATCTCCCGGCTCCCGCGTAAGGAGCGTCTCTGTATGCGACGTTTTGTGTGGTGACTCCAACTTGCCCGATCAGTGTTGCGATTCCCCGGGGTTTTCCGGGATGCCAGGGTCGTCCAGGATCTGAACGGCGGTCGCAGGGCCGAGGTTCGCCCAGTCCTGCAGAACCCAGACAACCTTCTTGTCCGGCGTCACCTCAACCAGCTGAGGACCTTTTCCATTTCCGCCGCGAGAGCAGATGATCGTGTTGCCGTTGGCCAGGCGCGTGGCACTCTGCGTGTTGATGAACCTGTAGGCCTCCGGCAGGTCGTCCGGCTTGAGTTCCCAGACCGTCTCCTTCCTGGGGTTGACTTCGCGAGTGAGGATATCCTTCTCGTCCGTGATCAGAGTGTTGCCGTTCTTTAGGCGTATAGCAGCCCAAGGGCTCTGGATCTGGTACTTCCAGATCTCCTTGAAATGCTTGTTGTATTCGATAACTTGGTTCATCTCCAGGAAAGGAACCAGGTAGGTTCCCTTCGCGGTGTAGCGCACCCGGCGGAACTGCGCGTGGACGGTCTTTGTATCGGTTAGGCTCACAGAGGGTAGCTCGTGTTGAACTTCAATTCTGTTGGTCTTGACGTTGACTACCATCAGTTTGGGCGGCAAGCCGTTCAGGATAAACAAGACTTTGTCCAATCCGATTGGCTGGCATGTGTGGATTTCGGTCCCTATGGGAGCGTCGTAACGCCACACCACATCTTTGTTGGGTGTCACCTCGGCAATGTATTGCATGCGGGTAAAGAGAATGTTGCCGTTGGAGAGCATCCACACGTCGTCGTATTCCCAGCCCGGCCCCGTCGAATAGGTCCAGATGAATTTGCCTTCATTGACGAGGATTATTTTGTTATAGCCCTCGCCGATGTAAAGCATCGGATGCTGTGCCATCCCGTTGCCAGGCAAGCCGGTCGGTACGGGTCGGTCCCACTTGAGGGGGGCGACCTCAATCTCTGCGGGACCCATGGCCGGCACACCGGGAGCCGTGAAGCGGCCCAACAGGGCCATCAACGGCATTGTCTGGGACGGCTTGGCTTTCGAAGCGCCCTGACCCAAGGCCGCCGAAGACGCAGCGAACAACGTGAGGCCAGCCGCAAGCATGGCCAGCAGGAGCGGCTTTCTATAACGGACGCCGATCCTCCTTTGTTTCAATAAAGGGAACTGCGGCCTCCCGGGGGGACAGCGGCCCGCCATAGCACGACCTTGCTTTCTAGGTAAGATCCGCTGCGTCATATGTCGCTTCATCGGATTATTTCTTCTTGCTCGTGACTGTACCAATGCGCTGTCTACGTGGCGGCTTCTGAGCTCGACGATGGCCTCTTTGAGGCACTACTTCCACCGTTCACACCACAGCAATGACTACGTATGGGCAGGTTGCTCCATTCTCTGCCGTAACCTCCGTGAAGTCTGTCGATGTCAGTCCTCTGGCAATCGGATGAAGCCAATGCTTCATCGCTCACCCAGCTCAGGGCCCCAAATCGGGCTACCTCGGCCAGTATATTTCATGAGACGGGCACGCCCTAAAATCCTCGGCCAGGGACCTCGTCGCGCGCAGGTGTGATCCAGAGAAACGCGCCTTGTATTCTCTGAAACGTCCTTCCGTATTTCTCTATGAATCATTTTTTTCATGAAACTTTTGACTCCCACGACCACGGGAGTGAGCCCGGTAGCCCCAGGGTCCTATTCCATCCATGTTTCAGCAACGGAAGGATCAGTAACGGCTACACAAACGCTTTCTCTTACCGTCCAGTAGGCGCGGCATTCATGGTCAGGTGCTACGTAGGAACGGGGCATCTCTCCCGATGGATATTGCGCATGCGTTCCTAATCAGTAGTCCTTGCGGGCGTCGCTTGACCTGGCTTGATGTTGTGGTTCATACGGAAAAAGTTTGTCGGATCGTACTTGGTTTTTAGAGCAACAAGACGATCGTAGTTGCAGCCGTAGGCTTCTCGCGCGATGGCTTCCCCCTCATCAGTCACATAATTGCCATACGCACCTGAAGCCAGATAAGGCCGCAAGCCCTCCCAGCATTCGCGCGTCCAGCGAATGTTCTTGTCGGTCTCGGCAGGATCGGTCCAGATGGACCACGCAAAAAAGTTCCATGCATATTGCCGGTGGGGAAAAGCGGTGTCGCCGGGCGCCACCCGCGTGGCTGCTCCGTGCCAATGTTCGACAAATGGCGCAAACGTATAAGGCGAGGGACTCTTGCCCACGTATTGTGTGAGCGCCTCAATAGCATCATCGCTCAGGTCGGGCAGAAAATTTGATTTGGTATAGACCAGGCGCCCCGGCGGAAATAGCGGTTCGAACATGCTTTGGATTTGCAGGTACGTCAGCGGCCCAAGTTGGTCCACAATCGGGACTGCAAACTTCTTCAGCGGTCGCAATACCCGTTCTCCATCGGCCACGGGTCCGCAGTAACAGGCTGCGAGACCGAAGGCCGGGGTGCCGTCCGGAAGAGTGATGGACGTAGCTTGGTTCACCAATTCGTCGGGACTCTCTGCGGCGAATTCGCGCCACAAACGCAATATTTCCTTTGCCTTTGCTGCTGGGAAAAAAATGGCGCCTCCGTAAACCGGGCCCACTTGGTGCAATCGATATTCAAGCGAAGTAACAATCCCAAAGTTCCCGCCACCGCCACGGATTCCCCAGAACAGATCGGCATTTTCCGATGCGTTCGCGGTCACAAATCGTCCCTCCGCCGTCACCACATCGGCGGCAATGAGGTTGTCGATAGCCAACCCGAATTTGGCGTGAAGATTTCCCCAGCCGCCGCCTAGCGTCAATCCGGCGATGCCGACTGCTGGCACCACCCCTTGTGTCGTGGCCAACCCAAATGCTTGCGTTTCACGGTCGAACTCGCCTAGTTTCAGACCCGTTTGGGCCCGCACCGTTTGCCTTACCGGATCGACGCGGATTCCTTTCATTTGAGACATGTCAATCATCAAGCCGTCCTCGCAGACGGCCTTGCCCGCGATGCTATGTCCGCCCCCACGAACCGAAACCAGAAGCTCGTGTTCGCGAGCCTCGCGCACACAGGCAATGACATCGGCCGCGCCTGCGCAACCAGCGATCATCGCCGGACGCCGATCAATCATCGCGTTCGGGACGGTTCGCGCTTCATCGTATCCGGGCTCGCCTGGGCAAAAAGTCTGACCGCGGAGTGAAGTCCTGAGTTTCTGAACAACGGATTCTGGAATCATCAGTGTTGTTCCCCTTATCGTGAGAGACCGTCAAAACTGATCGTCCTGGGACGGGTGACGATGCGCGATCATGACATGCGGACGCTCAAAAATCCTCAAGAAATACTCAATTTCCGGTAGAATCACTGCCGTGCTGACCCTCCGATCATCAGCTTACGAGTTCGGCCCGTACAGGGTGGATCCGCTCGCGCGAAGCCTTATGCGCAACCGTGAGCTGATTGCCCTACCACCCAAGGCAGTCGAGGTCCTGGTTGAACTCGTTAAGCGCCCCGGAGTAGTTATCGGCAAGAAAGAATTGATGGAAGCAGTTTGGCCAGAGACCTTCGTCGAGGAAGCCAATCTCAACCAAATGATTTTCCTACTCCGGCGCGCACTGGGGACGACGCAGGAACGAGAGTACATCGCAACCGTCCCCAAGCGGGGATACCGTTTTACCGACTCAGTTCGCAGTGTCGACGTTCCGTGCCGTTTCGAATCGATAGCGGTATTGCCTTTAGCCAACCTCAGCGGCGACCCCTCGCAAGAGTATTTCGCGGATGGAGTCACGGAGGCTCTCATCACCGAATTGGCCAAGTTTTGATATCAGACTCTTGACGACGGTCTGCTTCATGCCAAGCTGCTTCTGCGCTTCTGGGATTGAGACAGTACACGCTTTCACCATCTCAAAATCTAAGGCGAGCGCGCAGTCCCTTTGGCGGACACACTCTTGACACAAGAGGGTGGCTGCCATATCGTTCGCGGCAAGAACAAAAGGGCCCAGCGCAAGAGATTCTGATTAGGAGGTGTCAAATGCCATTGGACCTAGCCACTTTAACGTTGGTAGCCAAGCCGGTGACCTTGGACGAGGGAATCCGCGTTTTGGAACGGGATAAGTACCGTTGCAGGTACTGTGGACTGGACGGGACGGCCAGTTTCGAGAACGCTCTAGTCATGTCGGTTGATTTCGTAGTTCCTCGGGCTCGCAAAGGCAGAAAGGAGCCGGGCAACCTGGTGGCCTGCTGTCGTCCATGCAACATGATCAAGGGCCGGCGCATCTTCGGCAGTTTGGAAGAGGCCAAGACTTACGTGCTGGCGCGCCGCGAGGATCTGCGTACAGCATGGGAATTAAAGAGAGGGCGACCCCTTAGCCAATCGGCTTAAGCCCGCTCCACCAAACGGTGGTGCCGAGATGAGCACGAGGAGCCGTTGACGAAGGGCCTTTTTTATGCCCAAAAGTGAAGCGGATTCTGCAGCGTCTGTTTGCACCGGGAAGGGGATGTTGGGCGATACGTCAGCTTGGTATTACTGATTTGTCAGCCACTTACGGGGATAGTACGTGAGTTAGCGGGATTGCCATGACGAGATTATGAGTCCGCTGCTCTAACCGATTGAGCTTTAGGCCCTCTACAACTTACGGCGCCGCCCAAACCAGTGTAGCGGAAGCGGCAATAGGCTGCTGGGTCCACCACCTTTCCCACGATCGATCCTGATTCTGACCCCGAAGCGCTATGTCGCTTGCGCAGTCACAACCGCATACTAAACACATTGATCGACCTGGTTTTCATTCTGCCTTGGAGGCTCTCATGTTTTGGACAGTAGCGTTCGCGGTGGCTGCGGGGATTTTGATGGCGCGAGCGCTGAAGGAAAGTTTGCTTGCGTTTATTGGGCTAGCCATCGGGTTCAGCATTGTGGAAGCTTTCTTTAATCCGCCACTGGCTCTCACCTTCATCGCCCTGGCGGTCCTGGCTTTCGTCTTCTACGTGACCTCCAAAGCCGCCTGGCAGGGCGCCCTCAGTCCGGTCCGCGAGGAGTCCAGCCGTTCCGCGGAAGCTGGGAAGCGCGACATAATGAGTTCGCTGCTCTAACCAATTCAGCGGTACCGTGTGTTTCCAAGAATCTAAAGCGGATTTCTTCTATCTCCCTCGCGGGCCTTTCTGGCATGCTGATTGGACAGCCGGCCCCAGGCCGTCGAGGGAGGGCACAACCAGTGATTTTTGCCACCGGTCTCGGTGATCCTGAGGGTCCAGTAGCCTTACCGGACGGAACCTGGCTGGTGGTGGAGGGCACGGTAGATCGTGGCTGTGTCACCCACATCAGCGCTGACGGTCAGACCAAACGTGTCATCAAGAAAACCGGACTTCCCAATGGCCTGGCTGTCGATCGCAACGGCGTCATCTGGGTAGCCGAATCCAAGATGCCCTCATTGCTCCGTCTGACCATGGACGGAAAATTGGAAGTGGTCGCTACCGAGTGCGACGGCGAGCCCTTCCTGTTTCCCAATGATCTTTGCTTCGGCCCTGACGGCGGCTTGTACCTGACGGATTCAGGCATCCTGGCCACCTTTTTCGCTCCCGGCAACAAAATTCGCGAAGATTACCTTTCCTTGCGCTATGACGGACGCGTCTATCGCGTCGACGTGGAAACCGGCAAGGTGACCATGGTCGACAACGGCATTCGCTTCACCAATGGCATCGCCATCGGCCCAGACGGCCTGCTGTATGCCAACGAAACCATAACCGGAGATGTTTTTCGCTACGCAATGAACAACGGCTGTCCCGTTGGTCCCCGGCAATACTTCGGCAACGTGATCCGTGCGGACGCCCCGCCCGGTTTCAAGGGACCGGATGGGATGGCGTTTGCAAGCGATGGCAGACTCTACGTCACCGTATTTGGCCAACACGACATCCTGGTGCTGGATAAAGAAGGTAAAGTGGTGGAGCGAATCGAGACCCTGGGCAATCTGCCCACGAACGTCGCGTTCGCGCTTCCCGGCAAGAAGCAGATCGCCGTGACCGAGTACGAACACGGCCAAGTCGAACTCTACGACGCCCCGACTGACGGGCTGCCCCTCTGGATGGGTCCGCCGCCCACAGGACCTTCTGCATCCTAGGTAAGGCAAAGCAAAGGAGCCATCATGAAAAGAGCGTTGTTTTGGGGAACCATTATTGCTGGGGCTGTGGCCGCATATTTGATGTACCGGCGCGGAGAATCAGTGGGCACAATCGCCGTGAAAACGGTGACCAACCCGGTGGGATCGTTGGTCTCGGAACTGCAATCCTCGGCTGGTTGATTTTTGCTCCCGCCGCTGCGATCAGGTATCATCTCGCCTTCCGGGTAGAGTGAAAAGGGAAGGCAAAAATGTCAGAAGCAAATTGCGATATCGGCTTGATTGGGTTGGCGGTTATGGGCCAGAACCTGGTGTTGAACATGAACGACCACGGCTACAAGGTCGCCGTCTTCAACCGTACCGTCTCCAAGGTGGACGACTTCCTTGCAAACGAGGCCAAGGGAACTCAGGTAGTGGGGGCGCATTCCATTGAGGAAATGTGCCGCCGGCTGAAGACGCCGCGCCGCGTGATGATCATGGTCAAGGCCGGGGAGGTCGTCGACCAGACGATTGAGCAGGTGCTTCCGTACCTGGAAAAAGGCGACATCCTGATCGATGGCGGCAACTCTTTGTACACCGACTCCACCCGTCGAACCAAAGATCTGGCCGCCAAGGGCATTCTGTTTATTGGGACCGGCGTTTCCGGTGGGGAAGAGGGTGCCCGGTTCGGCCCCTCGATCATGCCGGGAGGAAACAAAGAAGCGTGGCCGCACGTAAAGGAGATCTTCCAGGCCATCGCAGCCAAGGTTGAGGACGGCACTCCATGCTGCGACTGGGTTGGGGAAGACGGTGCTGGGCACTACGTGAAGATGGTGCACAACGGCATCGAATACGGCGACATGCAATTGATCGGTGAGGCCTACCAGTTGTTGAAGGATGGGCTTGGGCTCACAGCCGATGAGCTCGCCGAAGTCTTTACCGAATGGAATAAGGGCGAGCTGGACAGCTTCCTGATCGATATCTCGGCCACCATTTTCGCCAAGAAAGATGACGACGGGCAGCCGATGGTGGATAAGATTCTCGATGCCGCCGGGCAGAAGGGTACCGGCAAGTGGACGGCCATCTCGGCGCTCGACCTGGGACAGCCGGTGACGCTTATCGGAGAGAGTGTATTTGCCCGCTGTCTGTCGGCATTGAAGGACGAGCGAGTCGCGGCCGCGAAAGTATTGAAAGGGCCGCGCAAGCGAAAAGTATCGACCGACAAGAAGGAATTCATCGAGGAAGTTCGCCTGGCTCTCTACTGTTCGAAAATGGTGAGCTATGCGCAGGGATACATGTTGCTGCGAGCCGCCGAGAAGGACCAGGGCTGGAACCTCAACATGGGTGGTGTAGCGCTGATGTGGCGCGGCGGCTGCATCATTCGCAGCATTTTTCTGGGCGACATCAAGGCGGCGTTCGACCGCAACCCAAAGCTCCAGAACCTGTTGCTGGATGAGTTTTTCTCCACCGCAATGAACAAGTACCACGCTTCGTGGCGCAGGGCGATCATCTACGGAACCAGAGTTGGCGTGCCCATGCCCGCATTTTCGACCGCGCTGGCGTTTTACGACGGCTACCGGACGGCCCGGCTGCCCGCGAATCTATTGCAGGCACAACGAGACTTCTTCGGCGCCCACACTTACGAGCGTGTCGATAAGCCGCGCGGCGAATTCTTCCACACCAACTGGACCGGCCGAGGAGGCCGTGTGTCGTCCTCCACCTACAACGCTTAGCGCTGAGTAAACGCGGCCTCCACTACGCTCCCCGGCTTTCCCGTGGTGGGTTAGTACCACATCGAAATTGTTTCTCGACCAGAGCGCATCGTAGTGGAGGGACCTGCTGTTTCTCTCCCGTTTTCCCCGGCCTTAGTGGGGCGTAGCCGGCGCCGCTGGCTGTTGGCCATTCGCCGGCGGACTACCGGCTTGGGGCTGTTGCGTATTGTTGGTTACATCCTGTCCCTGAAAGATCAGCTTGACTGTCGAACGAAATTGCTTGTAGTCGGTGTAGCGCACAATCTGCCGGATATGCACGTCCTGGCTCATATACCCGTTCCCGCCCGAAAAATGAAGTTCGGCATCGGCCTTGGTATAAACCGGAAACCAATACTTGCCATCCACCTGTTCGCGGTAAGTCGTAAAGGGTGGTGACAGATCCTCGTGTCCTTTGCGCATGTCGTCGGGAACATTTTTCGCGCTGGTGATCACAATCTGCAGGTCCTTCTGGTCTACCCAGATACGTCCCTTCAGGTAGCGCTTGCCCTTCTCCATCACCTTCGGCGCTACATCAAAAACGTAGCAATCCACCTCATCCACCTTTTGCCGGCCAACGTAGGTCAGATTGTATTGGCCTACGTCTTCTGTGGTCAGCACGAAGGGCAGCCGCTGCTCAATATCCGAAACATCGGCCGGGCTCATGGTGATTCGCTCCAGCGTGTTCTGCGGAGCGAAAGTCACATGCTCCGATTTGCGCCCATTGGTGTCGAATGTAATCGATACCACCTGCCGGTACTCACCATCGACTTTGCCGTCATCGTTGATGGTCTGTATGCGCACGTCGCGCTGGTAGGTGTAGTTGTCCAGAGCGTGGCGGAACTCGGTTTCCTTTGCGGCAAACTGAGTCACGATCTGGGCCGGCGGCGTGGCTGGAGCGCTGGTATCGATAGGCCCGAAGCCCTGGTCCGGCTGGTCTGCGCTCTGGGCCAGCACACGTAGCGCCGGAAGGGGCACAAGCGCCATTAAAATCAGCAACTTCGCAAAACCTTTATTCACGGCGCCGCCTCCCATTTCGTCTCCACCATTATGCACCTAACCCACGCTACCTCTAAATAGACGCAAATCGCCTCCCGAATCGACTACCCCGGCTATCCTGAGTCGAAGCGTGCCGAGTGTCTGAAAGGGAGGGTCAGCAGAAGCGGACACCCTCCGCCTCGAACCATGGAGGAGTTCCCCTACCGCTTTTCCACATGATTATTTGGTAGCCCTCTGGACGACAGTCCTGGCCGCCTATAGCGTGACAGCAGGAAGCAATTTGATCGCTGCAAGTGGGCCGCGGTCATGCATCTGCATGATCGTGTGCGTCGGTCTTGGGCTGTCGCGGTACAAGCAGCTTGATGGGCAAGATGATCAAATAAATTATTTGAGCATCTTGAGCATCTTGACGAAACAAAGGACTTATTTGAGCATCTTGAGCATCTTGACGAAGCAAGGGACTTATTTGAGCATCTTCCAAAATCGCTTCGAAACACATTTGCCCGAGGGGCGGCCTTTGCTTAAGAGAATGCGGGGGCCCCCACCATTCCGGCAGCCTGTCTAGCCACTGAGGCAAGCCTTTTTCAAGTCTTAAGTCGAGCGCCTCATCCCTCGCCCAAGACCACGCGGAGCCGGCCATGCGCTGCCTCCAGCTGGCGCTCGGCCTGCTCACGCGGAATGCCCAGCTTTTTCATCACGATCGCGACCCGCACTGTTCCGCCGTGCGTCAGCAGTGTCGCGGCCTGCTCCTCGTCGACTCCGGTTGCGGCGGCGATGATGCGTATCGCCCGATCCTTCAACTTCACGTTGGTCGGCTGTACGTTGACCATCAGGTTGCCGTAAACCATACCGGTACGGATCATTGCGCCGGTGCTCAACATGTTCAGCACCAGTTTGGTGGCCGTGCCCGCGCGCAGGCGGGTGGAACCGGTAATCACCTCCGGCCCTACAGCGGGCGTAATGGCGATCTTCGCCCGGCGTTCCACTTCGGAGCCGGGCACACAGCTCAGCCCCACGGTCAGCGCGCCCAAATGGTTGGCGTAAGCCATGCCTCCCAGCACATAGGGGGTGCGTCCACTGGCCGCGATCCCGACCAGGGTGTCGCCGGCCTTTAGACCGTGGGTTTTCAAGTCTTGTGCGCCCTGCTCGGGGTCGTCTTCCGCGCCTTCGATGGAATGCCGCAGGGCATAGTCCCCGCCGGCAATCAGGCCCACCACAAGCTCGGGATCTACGTTGAAGGTTGGCGGACACTCCGAGGCATCCAGCACGCCCAGCCTCCCTGAGGTTCCGGCTCCGGTATAGAAGAGACGGCCACCCCGCTCCAGGCGCTCCGCGATGCCATCGACGGCCTGTGCAATCCTGTCCAGCTCAGCGTGGACTGCGTCGGCTACGGAGCGGTCCGCTGCGTTGATCACCTCCAGCATCTCCCGCGTGGAAAGCTGGTCAATGGCGGACGTATCGGGATGGCGTGTCTCCGTTAATAAGTGCTCAAACTTCATCATTAGCCAACCATAGCAAATGCTACGCTGTGCCCTAAGGAGGAGTCCCCCAAGGAGGAATCATGGACACCGCCTCTCAAGCCATACCAGCTTTGCCCCGTCACCCGCGCCTGGCCCAGATTCTGGAACAGAATTGGCAGGCGGAGATGGAAGGCTATTACACCTATCGCACCCTTGCCGAGAGGGAGCCGGAGCCGGGACGGAAGAAGGCGCTCGAAAACATGGCCTTAGCGGAAAAGGCGCACGCCGCGCTGTGGGCGGGCCGCTTGCGGGAACTCGAGCAACCGGAACCGGTCTACCGGGGCAAGCCGGGCGGCGATGCCGACAGCCTCAAAACCCGTGTTGGTGGAGACGATCTGGCTTTGCGCCGCCTGGAAATCGACGAGAGCCGCGACATTGCCAAATACAGTCAGCAGCTCAAAGAGCTCGGTGACGCACCCAGCCTGGCGATCCTGCATCGGGTGATCGAGGACGAGCAGGAACACTACCGCGAGCTCAGCAGCCTGATCCGCCGCTTCCCGCCTCGTGCTGGACTCGCACCCGCGGCCAATCCAAAAGCGGCCCTGGAACAGATGCTGACCAAGCGTAACCAAGGCCGCGCTCACACCGCCGGATGGATCGGCGACGCCATTTACGGAGTCAACGACGGGCTCGGTTCCATCTTCGGCATTGTCTCCGGAGTCTCGGGCGCGACCCTCGGCAATAGCAAGTATGTCCTGCTTTCTGGCATCGCCGGCATGATCGCCAGCGCGCTCTCCATGGGTTCCGGCGCGTATCTCGCGGCCAAGAGTGAGCGCGAGATCTATGAGGCGGAGCTGGCTCGCGAGCGCGAAGCGATCGCCATGAACGGCCCCGAAGCCAGCGAGCTGCTATCGCTCTATTTCCAGGTCAAGGGCCTGCCTGAGCAGGATGCCGACCACATGGTTGAGCACATCGCCAGCGATCCGGAGCAGATGCTGCGTGCGCTCGCTGCCGAGCGGCTCAACTCCACCGAAGAAGCACTCAGCAATCCGCTCACCTCGGCAATCTCGGGCGCGCTCTCGACCGCCGCTGGAGCGTTTATCCCCATCGTGCCGTTTTTCTTCCTCAGCGGTTACAGCGCCGTCATCCTCTCGGCCGTTGTTTCTCTGCTGGCGCACTTTGCGGTGGGGGCAGCGAAGTCACTCGTGACCGTGCGTTCCTGGTGGAGCAGCGGCTTGGAGATGACCCTGGTAGGAGCGGTGGAAGGGGTGGTGACCTACGTCATCGGCCTCGGTCTCGGGCATCTCGGGGCTTAAAGCCCCTGCGGGCTTCTTTCTACTCGCAACAGCGCTCTTTTCTGGAATCTGTTGAGAGGTTCGAAGGGTCTTGGACACTGGAACGAAGCAGTCCCGGCAGGGACGGAACAACCTGTAGCCCGGCACGTCAGTGCCGGGTTGGATTAGGTTCATGAGTCGAGTCCCGCAGGGACGGCACAAAGCCCAGCCCGTACGTGAGCAACCACATCCACTAGCAAAAGCGAATTTTTCGCGCGTTCAGCACTGCATGGCGCATCCTGTAAGAAATGCTTGTGCGAAGACAATTCTAAGCAAAGAAAAAGCGCAAGGGCTAAGGCCCAGATCTTTGAGGCCCTTTACGGCCCGACTAAAAGTCGGGCCCACGTACGGCCTAAAGGCCGTACCCTTAAAAATTCTGGTTTTCCTGCAGCCTGGTAAGTAACCGTCAAACGCGGTAGTAGTCAGGGCGCCAGTTTTGAATCGAGCTCTTTATCTGCTTGTTCGTCAGGCCTTCGTTCAGCGCCCGCATAGCGAGGGCGGGCAGCTCTGCATCCGAGGCGAAACGAAGCGCGATCAACTGAGACTCGGTCAGCTCCGCGATCCGCGGTCTGGCCGCTTCGGGCAGCAGCATCGCCAGGCGCAGCCGCTCCTCGAGCCGGATGATACGGTCCTGCACCTTCAGGGAATAGATCCGCGTTCTAAACGTGATCAGGAAAAATCCAATAGCCAGCACGACCCATAGTGCGGAAGCCATGCGAGAGTGCCGGACCAAAAGAATAATGCTCAAAATGATCGCGGCCAGGCCTAACGGCACCAGAACAAAATGGAAAGGCGGGTCCAGCTTCGCGTGGTTAGCGTAGGACTGCGGCTTGGTGTTTGCCATCGAGAAAGCCTCTTTCAAGAACCAATCCATCATAAGACCTCGCCCTGGAAACGAAGTTCGTTGAGGGATAGCAGTTCCGGACTTTATGAAATGATTAAGAGATGAACAAAAGCTTAACGGGCCTTGCCTGCATCAGTCTGCTCCTCTTGTCTGCCGGACGTTGCACTGCGCAGACTCCTGCCTCCCCCATCATGTTGCACGTGGATCTCACCGATGCGCCCCGACGCCTGCTGCATTCTCATTTGGAGATCCCCGTGAGCGCGGGTCCTCTGACCCTTGAATATCCGCAATGGATTCCAGGCGACCACCGCCCCACCGGGCCCATAGACAACCTCGCCGGGATACGGGTTCGCGCCAACGGTCAGGATCTCCCCTGGCGCCGTGATGACGTGGACATGTACGGCTTCCACGTCGAAGTGCCGCCCGGCGTGAGCCGTCTGGAGGTCTCGCTCGACTTCCTCGCCACCCCGGGCGACACCGGCTCGGATGAGGATGCGGGGACCAGCGCCAACATGACGGTGCTGGAGTGGAATTCTGTCGTTCTGTATCCCGCCCATAAGCCCGTGGCGCAGATTCCCGTCGTGGCCTCGCTGACCATACCACCAGACTGGAAGCTTGGAACCGCGCTGACGATTACCGGGCAAAAGGGCGCAGAAACATCGTTTGCCCAGGTTTCCGTAGAGCAGTTAGTAGATTCGCCGGTGATCACGGGAAAATATTTTCGCGAAATTCCCTTGGCCTCGGAGATCACGCCGAAGCACTACCTGGATGTAGCCGGTGATGCCGCGAGCGATATCGACTTGAAGCCGGAGTATCTTGCGGCGGTCAACCAACTGGTGCGGGAAGCGGGCGCCCTTTTTCAATCCAGACATTACGAGACCTACCATTTTCTTCTCAGCCTGAGCGACGTTGTTCGTGAAGAAGGCCTGGAGCATCATCAATCGAGCGACAACGGCATCGAGAAGGATGGCGTTTCCGAGGCCAAGTTGGCCATGCTCAATGCAGACTTGCTGCCGCACGAGTTTACCCACTCGTGGAACGGCAAATACCGCCGGCCAGTGGGATTGGCCACACCGGATTATGCCACCCCGCAGAAGGGCGATCTGCTTTGGGTCTATGAGGGCATGACCCAATACTGGGGTAACGTGCTGTCGGCTCGCTCCGCCTTTTGGACCCCTGAAGTCTATCGCGAAGCGCTGGCCTGGAGCGCGGCCCGGCTCGACGCAAAGCCTGGGCGCACCTGGCGCAACCTTGAAGACACGGCGATCGCTTCCCAGATTCTCCGCGGAAACCATGCCTACTGGGGCAACTGGAGGCGCAGCCAGGATTACTACCAGGAAGGCGAGTTGATCTGGCTGGATGCGGATACTACCATCCGGCAGCTGACCCACGGTCAAAAATCGCTGAACGATTTTTGCGTAAAGTTTTTGGCTGTGGGCGGTAACACTCCGCCCACAGTGGTGCCCTACAATTTTGACGAGATCGTAGCCGACCTCAATGCCGTCGCCCCCTACGACTGGCGCACTTTTCTGACCGAGCGCCTTAATTCTCACGCGGCCCACGCACCTCTCGGCGGAATCGATCACGGGGGATATCGGCTGATCTATGGTACGGAGCCCACATCGTTCGAGGAGGCCTATCTCTACAAGATGAAGGAGGTCGATGCGTGGTTCTCGGCCGGCTTGATGGTCAGCGACACCGGCAACATTGATGATGTCAGGATGGACTCCCCAGCCTTCCAGGCTGGGCTTGGCCCGGGCACGAAGCTGGTTGCCGTCAACGGGCACGGCTATACGGCCGACGTGCTCAAACAGGCGATTCGCGGGGCTAAAGGAACGACCGACCCGATCGAGCTCATCGTTTCCAATGACAATGAATTCCGGACCGTAGGCCTGGACTACCACGACGGCGAAAAATATCCACGGCTGGAGCGAGTGCAGGGGACACCGGATCTGCTGGACGAGATCATCAAGCCACTGGCTGCAGGCAAGGGAAGTGGCCTATAGTAAATCGTCCCCCGGATCTCCTGTGCGGCTCGGCGGAACCGCGAACTACATGCGACTTTTCTTTAAAAAAGTCGCATACGCGGCACTGTTTGAATCCTCTAGCAGGAGATCCGGGTCGTATCGGAGGATCTATGCTCAACGGGTTTCGTGCCCTGCTGCTGATTGTTTTGCTTATGCCATCTGCCCTACTGGCCCAGACGAGTACTCTGGCTGCAACTCCGCCTATGGGGTGGAACAGCTGGAATCTCTTTGCCGGCAGGGTTACCGATAAGGATGTTCGCGCCGCTGCGGATGCCATGGTCTCTTCGGGGATGAAGGACGCCGGCTACGTCTACGTCAACATTGACGACACCTGGGAGGGAGAGCGCGACGCCCAGGGCAACATTCAGACCAACAGCAAATTTCCCGACATGAAGGCGCTGGCTGACTACGTTCACTCCAAGGGCCTCAAGATCGGCATTTACTCATCGCCGGGCCCCAAGACCTGTGCCCGGTACGAAGGGAGCTATCAACACGAAGCGCAGGACGCCAAGACCTATGCGGCCTGGGGCATCGACTATCTCAAGTATGACCTCTGCAGCTTTCGCCAGAACATGACTGCCGAAGCGCCAAACGATCCCGCAAAAGCCACGCAGATGATGAAGGATGCCTATGAAAAGATGCACCAGGCCCTGCTGGCGACCGGACGTCCGATTTTCTACAGCCTGTGCCAATACGGTTGGGACGCGGTGTGGGAATGGGGACCTTCCGTCGGCGCCAACTCATGGCGCACCACGGGTGACATCAATCCCACCTGGGATCGCATGACGCTGATCGGCTTCTCCCAGGCCGGCTTGGCGAAATACGCTGCTCCGGGGCACTGGAATGATCCCGACATGTTGGAGGTAGGAAACGGCAAGCTCACGCTGGATGAGAATCGGACCCACATGAGTCTATGGGCCATGCTCGCCTCGCCGCTGTTGGCGGGCAACGACCTCTCCCAGATGAAGCCTGAGACCGCTGCCATCCTTACCAATCGCGAAGTGATTGCGATCGATCAGGACCCGCTGGGCAAGCAGGGAGACCGCGTTTCTGCGGTTGGTCCGGTAGAGATTTGGGCCAAGCCCCTCAAAGGCGGCGACAAAGCCGTGGCCCTCTTCAACCGCGACGACACCCCGCTGCCGGTCACGCTGAAGCTGAGCGACGTAGGTTTCGCTGGCAGCGCAAAAGCGCGAGACATATGGGGAGCAAAGGACCTGGGAAAACTTCAGGGCAGCTACACCGCAACCGTACCGCGTCACGGCGTCGTATTGCTCCACCTCACGAAGTGACCTAGCGCCACGCTTTGTCGGAAAACATTTCCACGAGGGATCTGCAGTTCAGCGGACCTCTCGTGGAAATGTTTTCGGCGCCCCCTGTATCCGATGCTCCCGGACTACTGCGCAGCCGCCAGGTATACCGTGAACCACTTGTTGGCGTCGCTCCATTGCTGGCGCAACCTGAACCCCGCTCCCGAGAGCAAGGCCGCGACGCGCTGGTCAGTGAACTTATAACTGTTCTCGGTGTGTATCGTCTCCCCACGGCTAAAATGCACTTGCATATCAAGAGCGCGAATCGCGACGCTTTGCGCCAGCAGGCTTTCCAGGTGCATCTCGATCCGCGACTGCTGCTCATTCCACCGCGCCCGGTGGCGAAACAACTGCGGATTAAACCTTGCATCCAACTCACGATTAATGCGAACCAGCACATTCAGGTTGAACCGCGCGGTAACACCTGCCGCATCGTCGTAGGCGGCGAGCAGCATCCGCGTGTCCTTCACCATGTCCGTCCCCAGCAACAAACAGTCCCCGGGCAACAACTGCGCCCGCACGCCGCGTAGCACCTCGACCGCATCCGCGGGCGAAAAATTCCCAATGCTCGAGCCGATATACAACACCAGCCGTCGTCCTGCGCGGGAAGCGCCATTCTGCCGCATGCCCTCGGTGTAATCCGCCACGATGGGTTCAACGGTCACCTCCGGCAGCTCCTCCTCCAGCCTGGTACGCGCTTCCTGCAACGCAGTTTCCGACACATCGATCGGGTAATAGGTGACGCTTCCCTGGAGCCCGACGGCAGCATCGAGCAGCAGGCCTGTCTTGGTGGCGGTTCCCGCGCCCAGCTCAATGATCGACAGATCACGACCTCCGGCAGCTGCCGAGACAATCTCATCCGCGTGTATCGCCAGGATCTGTCTCTCCGTCCGGGTAACGTAGTACTCCGGCAACTCGGTAATCTCTTCGAAAAGCCGAGAACCCGCCTCGTCATAAAACAGCCAGGGTGACAGCGTCTTGGGCCGCTCGGTGAGCCCGTTCAAAACTTCAACTGCGACCGGACTCGACGCAATGGCCGGCAACTTGGGTAACGAAATAGCAGACATGATCTCTCCGCGGGCTTCCGGTTAATTTGGAATGAATTAGATGTTCGCCAAACGAATGCCGGCAAACTGCCAGCGCGTCGCAGGAGAGAAAAAGTTACGGTAGGTAGCACGAATATGGGAGGCCGGCGTGACCACCGACCCTCCACGCAGAACCATCTGGCCGCTCATGAATTTCCCGTTGTATTCGCCCAACGCGCCGGGAACAGCGCGAAAACCTGGGTACCCGATGTAAGGGCTCGCGGTCCACTCCCATACGTCGCCAAACATCTGCGCTGGACCCTTCGCCAGGCCCCGGCCCAGAGGCAAGGGATGCAGTGTTCCGTCTTCCAGGAAGTTTCCCGTTGCCGGCAATCCCTGGGCCGCGACCTCCCACTCGGCTTCGGTGGGGAGACGCTTGCCGGACCAGTTGGCAAAAGCGTCCGCTTCAAAGTAGCTCACGTGGCACACCGGGGTTTGCAGTAACCCCGTAAGCGGCAGCTCGCCGTACATGGTGTACACCTGCCATGCACCGTCCTGCTGGCGCCAATAGAGTGGGGCCTTCCAACCCTCGGCTTTGACGGTATCCCAGCCGGCGGACAGCCAAAGCTCAGGACGCCGATAGCCGCCATCCTCGATGAAATCCAGATACTCCGCGCAGGAAACCAACCTCGAGGCCAGCTCAAAGGCCCGCAGGTACTGAGGATGGCGGGGCAGCTCGTTATCAAAGGCGAACCCACTCCCGTCGAATCCGATATCCAATACACCGCCCAAGTATGGAATCCACTCCGGTTTACTAAGCGGAGGTGCGGTCAAGGTGACCGATTCGTTGAGGTAAGCGGGACGAAGAGGGTTGGTCCACAAAGCGTGCTTGATGTCGTAAGCCAGCAGTTCCTGGTGCTGCTGCTCGTGGTGAATGCCAAGTACGATTCTGCGCGCCACTTCCTCCGGCGGAGTCGAAGCCAACAAGCGTTGGATACCATCCTGCACATGCTGCCGGTAGCGAAGAATCGTTTCCACGGGGGGCCGGGAAAATGAGGCGCGCAGCTTCTTTTCCGGCTGGTCGGAGACGGAGTTGTAGTAGCTGTTAAAAAGCCAGTGGAAGTCGGGATTGAATTCGCGGTAGCCGGCGAGGAACTCGCGCAGTAAAAATGTCTCGAAGAACCAGGTTGTATGCGCCAGGTGCCACTTGGCCGGGCTGGCCTCGGCGCAGGATTGCACCATCATGTCTTCCGGCGATAGGGGACAACAAAGCTGCTCGCTTTGGCGCCGAACTTGTGAAAACTCCTCAAACAGGCGGCCTGTGGTCTCCGTCGTTGTAGTGGCTGGCGTCATAGGATACAGTTTCTCCCTCTACTTAGAGACAGGAACCCGCCTGATGTTGCCTATATTTTTTGTTCTCTTTTGTTCGCCCCTTCAATGAGCGCTGAGCAGCCGGGCCAGAAGATAGGCTGCGCCGGCAGCCAGACCACCGATGACCACGGTCTGAACCGCGCTGCGCACCGTACCGGCCCCGGTCAATCTGCCTTTGACCCCACCAAAAACCAGCAACGCCACCAGCGTGATGGCCACTGAGGTGGTGAGTGCCGACGACATGCTTTGCCCCACCATGTAGGGAAGCAGGGGCACCAGGCCTCCGACGACATAAGAAAAAGCGATGGTGATGGCGCTGCGGCCGGCCCGGTTTTGCTGCGGCTCTTCCAGGCCCAGCTCAAAACGCATCATGAAATCCACCCACGCCTGGGGCCTGCGCTTCAATGCTTCCAGCACCGGCATGCTCTCGCTGCGTTCCACGCCATATTGCTCGAAGATCTCGTAGATTTCTTCTTCCTCGTCGCGGGTCCGCTCCACAATCTCGCGCTCTTCGCGCAGCCGCTCGCTGGCGTAGTGCTCGGCGTCGCCCTGCGCGGCGAGAAAGCCGCCCAGGCCCATGGCGATCGATCCGGCGGCTATTTCCGCCAGTCCGGCCAGCACCACCACATGGGAGGAATTTACTGCACCGGAAAGTCCCGCCGCCAGGGCAAAGGGAACGGTCAAACCGTCCGACATTCCAATCACCACGTCGCGCACCAGCGCGGTCGACCCAAAATGCCTTTCCACGTGAGCCGGAGAAGCCGGTGGCGCGGGCGTGGGTAGAGAGTCCGTCGGCATCTGGGCAGTTTACCTTAGTCGTATGCGACGACATTTCACGACAACGGATAAGCACCTGCCTGCGTCCATAGTCTTAGCGCCGAACGTCTAATGGGTGCGATGAAAGGCACGGCAAGATTGGCAATTATGGCCTTAGGAGTAACGTTGCTGGCAGTGCCAATTTGCCCCGCCCAGGAAGACGAGGGCATGGGTCCCCCCAATGGAGGCGACGGCATGGGTCAAGCCTTCGGCCGGGGCAACGGAGTGCGTGGAACGGTCACTGCTGCTGGAGCCAGTAGCTTTACCATCCGGACCGATGAGGGCGACACCTATCAGGTTCTCTACAGCCCCAACACTCGCCTGGTGAAGGATCGGCAACCCATTGCGGCCGCCGATGTACATGTGGGAGATATGTTGATGGCCGGCGGATTGGTCGACGCCAAGGCCAAAACGGTAGGGGCGGTCATTGTCGTCGACATCGACGCCAATGAAGTGCGCAAGGCCCGGGCCGCCTTCGGCAAGACCTGGGTAGTGGGAAAAGTGACTGCCATCCATGAGCTCAAAATCACCATCGAGCGGGCCGGCGACAAGCAGGTGCAGATTGTGGCGGTGGACGAAAACACCTCCTTTCGCAAACGCAGGGAAGATGTAACCCTGGCCGATGTAAAGGTAGGAGACACGATCAGCGCCGAGGGAGCCCTGCGTGCCAACACCTTTCTTGCCACCACTCTACGCGTCATGCCCCCCAGGTGCCGGACACCCAAATGGGCCCGCGCAACCGGTTGCTCCGGTTCAGTGACTGGAAACAATGAAAGATGCCGTCATACTGTGGGGGGCGCCCTTTACACCGAAGCGTGATTTTCCCCATCTCGCAAGGAGTGCGAGAGAGGGAGCACCCGGGCCTATTGCTATGTGGAAACTCTCGAAATCCACTTTGACGCAACGCCTATCGCCGCTCGTATGCCTGTTGGCCGGGCTTCTCATCGTCGCGCCTGCGCAGGCGCAATCGACCGCCGCCGCGGCGCCGGCGGCGAATACCCCTTCCAGCGCTCCCGCTGGTGGGCTGGTGCACGGCACGGTGAAAGCGGGCAACGTTCCCCTCCCCGGGGTGAGCATCGTCGCCACCAACACACTGACCGGGCAACGCTACGCCACCATCACGGACATCAACGGCAATTATTCGATGACCATCCCTGCCAATGGCCGGTATGTGCTCAGGACCGAGCTCGCCGCTTTTGCCCCGGAAACCAAGGTCACACTCATCAAACCCGTAGGGACAGCCCCGGTTAACCAACAAGCAGATTTCGCGCTTACCTTAGCTTCGCGGGTCCCGCCGGAAACTCCGCAGCAGAATGTGGCCGGAGCTCCAGCTTCAGGTCCCCGCCAGGCCGGAACGGTTCGCCGCAACGCCGGTGGTGGAGCCCAAAATCTGGCCTTGCTTGCTGGTCTTACCGGGGCCGCCGAGGATGCAGGCATCAGCAGCGGCGCTACCGGAGCCGCCCTGCCTTCACTCGCCAATAACTCGGACTTCTCCACCGAATCGGTCGCTGTCGCCGGACAGGCAGGCACGACCAATCCCTTCGCCGGAGTGGACATGCAGCAGCTTCGCGACAATGCGGAGCTGGACCAGTCGCTTTCCGGAGGCGGCGGCCAGGGTGGACCCGGAGGCGGACGCGGACAGGGCGGCGGAGCTGGAGGAGGCGGCGGAGCTGGAGGCGGCGGTGGAGCTGGAGGAGGCGGTGGAGCTGGAGGTGGAGGAGGCTTTGGTGGCGGAGGAGGATTTGGAGGCGGCGGTGGCTTCGGAGGGGGTGGACGCGGCGGTCGCGGAGGCGGTTTCGGCAATTTCCGCGGCTTCAAGCCCAACCAGCCCCATGGCGCCTTCTTCTGGACCGGCGGCAACTCCGCGCTCAATGCCACTCCTTTCCCCATCAAGACACAAAAGGAGCCCCAGCCCGACTACGCGCAAAATCAGTTCGGGCTTACCTTTTTGGGCACACCGTACATCCCGCACCTGATTGAGCACGACACCAAAGACACCATCTTTTTCAATATTTCAGGTCAACGTTCCTCTTCGCCGTTCAGCCAGTACGGCAGCGTCCCGACCGCTGCGGAACGCAGTGGCGACCTTTCAACCCTCACCACTCAGGAAGGCACGCCGATCACCCTCTATGATCCGCTTACCGGCGCACCGTTCCCCAACAACCAGATTCCTCAAGTCCGTATCGCGCCCCAGGCTACGGCACTGCTCAATTACCTTCCCCAGCCCAACCTTCCGGGTCAGTTCCAGAATTACCAGCGGCTTGCCTCCTCAGAATCGAACACCACCCGGATCGGTGTCCGCTTTATCCATAGTTTCGGTCCCAGTTCTGGAGGCTCGCCTATTGGAGGACTGATCCGCCAATATTTGGGACAGGGCGGCCCTGGTCTGCGGCAGAGCATGAATGTGAACTTCAACTACAGCCACAACGCGGCCGATGAACTCGATCTCTTTCCCGATCTTGGCGGCAAGCAGCAGACGCACCAATACTCGGTGGCGCTTGGTTACTCGCTGGGCAAGGGCAGGCTTACCAATAATCTCGGTCTCAACTGGAACCGCAGCGATTCTCAGCTTAAGAACAATTTCACCAGCACCACAGACATTGCCAGCCAGATAGGTCTCAGCGGACTACCCACCAACCCATTGTTCTTTGGTCTGCCTAACCTCACTTTGAACCAGTTCACCAGCGTGACCGAGCAGCAGCCAAACTTCCAGATCAACCAGACGATTGCCGCTACCGAGTCGACCTCGTGGATACACAAGAAGCACAACGTTCGTTTTGGCGGAGACTTTCGTCGGGTCCATAATGACCTCTTTGGCAATACGGGCAATATCACCGGTACTTACACCTTCACCGGCGTCTTCACCGAGAAGCCCGGCACCAGCGGCACCACGGGCGGCGGCACTTCTTCGACCGGTTCTTCGCTTGCCGACCTGCTGCTCGGTCTGCCGCAGCAGACTTCGCTTCAGGCCCCGGACCAGAAATCCTATCTGCGGCAGAATGCCTGGGATGCCTTTGTCCAGGATAGCTGGCGAGCCAAGGCGAACCTGACTCTGCTGTTCGGCCTGCGCTATGAGTATTTTTCGCCTTACTCCGAGAAGTACGATCGCCTCTCGACTCTGGATACAGGGAATGATTTCACTTCTGTAGCTACGGTTGTTTCCGGAGGCGTCGGTCCCTATACCGGAAAATATCCCCGCGATCTGGTCTACCCTGAGCACAACAACTTTTCACCCCGCATTGGCATTGCGGTGCGTGCGATGAAAGACACAGTCGTGCGCGCAGGGTATGGCATCAACTATGCTGTCGGCCAATATGCGAAATTTATCCAGGACTTCGCCTTCCAGCCGCCCTACGCCAACGTGCAGACCAACGAAGTCACCAACTCGGTGGGATTTATTCCTACCCTGGCCGTCGGATTTCTACCCACCGGGCAGGACGACGGCAACTACGCCGTCAACAAGAACTACCGGCTTCCCTACGTGCAGGTGTGGAATGCGAACTTGCAGCGCACCCTGCCCCTTGGCATTGTGGTCAATATCGGCTACAACGGCTCCAAAGGCACTCGTCTGGACATCGTCGACGCGCCCGGCCGTACCGCCAACGCATCGGTGAGCGGAGTCTTTTACGACTACGAGGACTCGGTTGCTTTCTCCAATTACAACGCGCTCACGGTCAGCGTGCGCAATCGGCTGCACGATGGGATCGCCCTGCAAGCGACCTATACCTATAGCCACTCCATCGACAACGCCAGCTCGATCGGCGGCAACGGAGGAACGGGGACGGTGGTGGCGCAAAACTGGCAGGATCTGCTGGCGGAAGAGTCCAATTCCAGCTTCGACGTACGCAACAAGGTCAATGGCAACTTTCTCTATGAGCTACCGTTCGGTCCCGATGCACACTACATCACCTCCGGGTGGCTGGGGCATTCGCTGAGCGGCATTTCCGCTTCCGGTACGTTTACCTTCGCCAGCGGAAGCCCTTTGACCCCGCACTATGAGGCGACCGTAGATGAAGTTGCCCGCGGCACCACGGCATCGCTCCGGCCCGACCGTGTTCCAGGGGTTTCGCTTACTGCCGGCGGTGGTTCGCTCGACAACTGGTTCAACAAGAGCGCGTTCGCCGCGCCCGCAAACACCTATGGAACCGCCTCCCGTTACTCGATTCCCGGGCCGGGCACGGTTTCAGTGAACGCATCGCTCTCGAAGACGGTTCGCTTCTCTGAAACCCGTACCTTCGAGACCCGCGCCACTGCCAGCAACGTCTTTAACACCGTCCAATACTCAGGGGTCGATACGACGTTAGGATCGGGAACCTACGGCCAGGTAACGTCCGCCGCCGGCATGCGTCAATTTACCTTCCTCGCCCGTTTCCGGTTCTAGAGAGGAAGAGAGGATTTCGGATGAACGTCCACGGTCACTTGCGCAGGCTCACCTCCCTGGTCTTGCTCGCCTTAGGAGTAACAGGTGGGTTGTCGGCGCAGGACCAAAGCCAGCCGCAGCCGGATACGCAAACGGCCTACACCCTCAAGGTGAACAGCGACCTGGTTCTCACCAACGTGGTGGTCCGCGACAAAAAGACGGGCGAAGTCGTCCGCGGCCTTAAGGCGAGCGACTTCCAGGTTCTTGAAAATGGCAAACCGCAATCCATCATCAGCTTCGACTTCCAAAGCGTCGACCAGGCTGCGCCCCTCAATGAAGCCACGGTGAACGGCAAAGCTCCAAACACCATCATGGGCAGCATGAACCGCAACGTCACTTCGGAGCAATTGCGGAATCATCGCCTGATCGTGATGTTCTTCGATATCACCTCGATGCAGCCAGAAGATCTGGAACGCGCCCAGGATGCAGCCCGCACTTACGTCAATAAGCAGATGCACCCGGCAGACCTGGTCGCCGTCGTATCACTTGATCAGTCGTTGTCGCTCGATCAGGATTTCACCGCCAATAAGCAACTGCTGCTGAACGCGGTCAACGCCTACTCCGGAACCCAGGGATCGGGCTTTCAATCGGGCGCCACCAGCACCACCAACCAGACGGAAGACACCACAGCCTTCACTCCCGATGAGCAGGAGTACAACGACGTCAATACCGACCGCGAGCTGTTCGCATTCGAAGACATCGCACACTCGCTCGCCTACATCAACGAGAAAAAGTCCTTGCTGTATTTCTCCGGCGGCATCCAGCGCGACGGGATTGAGAACCAGGCCTCGCTTCACGCCGCCATTAATGCCTCCGTGCGCGCCAATATGTCCATCTATTCCGTCGACGCTCGAGGCCTCGAAGCGATCTCTCCTCTGGGCGATGCTTCCACCGGCAGTTTGCGCGGCACCTCCGCCTACAACGGCGCGGCCCTGCAGAACAACCTGGATTCCAACTTCAATACCCAGGAAGTGATGGCCACGCTCTCCTCCGATACCGGTGGAAAAGCTTTCTTCGATTCCAACGATTTCTCCCCTGCCTTCCAGCGCATTCAGCAGGACACTTCCGCCTACTACGTGATCGGTTTCCGTTCCACCAACCCGCTGCGCGATGGCCGCTATCGCAGGCTCACCATCAAGATCAATCGCCCCAACGTGAAGATGGAATATCGCCCCGGCTACTACGCTCCGGCCGACTACAAGCATGCCAACAAGGACGAGCGCGAGCGTCAACTGCAGGAGCAGTTGGCCAGCGACCTGGCCGCCACCGATGTCGAGGTCTATCTACAGGCCTATTATTTCCGCAGCGATGCGGGCAGCGCATCGCCCCGCTATTACGTGCCTGTATCGTTGATCGTGCCCGGCTCCCAGATCCCCTTTGTGAAGGGAGGGGACCGCAGCAAGGCTACCCTCGACATCATTGGGCAACTCAAGAACACTGCCGGGCAGGATATGGCCGAGATTCGCCAGACGGTCAAGCTCGCCATTGATGACTCGCAGCAGGTTTCGCGCAAGAACATTCAGTACACTACCGGGTTCACTCTGCCGCTGGGCAAGTACCATCTCAAGTTCGTGGTCCGCGAGAATCAAACCGGCCGCATGGGTTCCTTTGAGACCGACATCAACTTGCCTGACCTGAAGAAGTTTCCGCTCAAGCTCAGCTCCGTCGTGCTTTCCAGCCAGCGCTCCGCTGCGGGCAAGAAGGACGAGGATAATCCGCTTTCCAACGGCGGCTTCACTTGGGTGCCGAATGTGGCCCACGTTTTCCGCACTGATCAGCACATGTACTTGCTCTACGAGGTGTACGATCCAGCTTCTGCGGCGGCGAAGGGCGCGACACCAACAACTACGGCCGCAAAGCCGGGCGTGAAGGTACTGACCAGCATCGAGTTTTTGCAGGGGACCACAAAGGTCTTCGAGACCCCGCTGGTCGAGGCCAATACCCTGAACGTGCCCGGACGCGACGCGGTCGCCTTTGCCTTCGACATTCCGCTGGACCGGCTCACCGCCGGGCTCTACATCTGCCAAGTCAACGTCATCGACGACACCGGCGGCAGCTTCAGCTTCCCCCGTCAGGCATTGCTGGTCCGCGCCGCGGCGGCCCCGCCGCCGGCCACCCCGGCGCCAGCGTCCAGTCCCTCCTCCACCGTGCCGCCGGCCGGGCACTCTTCCCCTTAGCGGGATCTGCGGGTCCTCCCTCAGCGGCTAAAGCCGCACCTGTGTGTAATAGTTTACGTACGACCTAAAGGTCGTACCCTTCAAACGCATTGGGTTCTTCCGCAGCCTCTTTAGCCCAACAGGATGGTGAAGACAATGAAAGCAGTTCTGCTCCACGGATACGGAAGCGTCGATCAGCTGGTGTACCAGGATGTGCCAACTCCCGTTGTCGCCGCCGGCGAAGTGCTGGTGAAATTGACCTCAACCAGCATCAATCCTATCGATTACAAGATTCGGCGAGGGGAGATGAAAGAATTCATACCCCTCCAGCTCCCCGCCATTCTTGGGTACGACCTTGCAGGTCAGGTCGTAGCGCTCGGAGAGGGTGTCACCGGCATAAAAGTGAATGCTTTGGTACTGGGGCTGGCAGATCACACCTACGCTGAGTATGTCGCCTGCAAACCCGAAGTCCTTGCGCTGATGCCGGATGCGCTCAACCCTGGCGAAGCAGGCGCTTTGCCACTGGTCCTGCAGACCGGCGCGCAATTGATCGAGCAGGGAGTTGGTCCCAGATCAGGCGAGAGGCTGCTGGTTACCGGTGCGCTGGGGAGTGTAGGGCGCACCGCGGTCCATATTGCCAAGCAACATGGTGCGTATGTGATCGCCGGGGTGCGTGAGAGTCAGCTTGCCGAGGCAGAGCAGCTGGGGGCGCACGAGGTGGTCGCTGTAGACAACGAAAAGCAGCTCCAGAGCCTGAATGAGTTGGATGCGGTCGCCGATACCGTCGGACCTCCCGTCATCGATCGGCTGATTCCCCACATTAGAAAAAATGGAGTCCTGGCGACCGTAATCGGCAAACCGAAATCAGCGGAAGGACGCGAGCTCCAGGTGCATGAGGTATGGTCGCACCCGGATCCGAATCGGCTTGGACAGCTTGCCCTCGAAGTAGCGCGAGGCGAATTCATCATCCCCATCGGCAAGAGGCTAAAGCTATCGGAAATCCGCCAGGCTCATGAGCTGGCGGAAAAAGGCGCCGGAGGAAAAGTGTTGCTGACCCCATGAACGCTAGGTGGAGGAGGCGGCCTCTCCGCTGGAGCTTCGGTAGGGGCAATGCCTGCACCCCGAATTGCAGCACGTCCCTCGCTTCAAGTGATATTGCGCGGTGAAGACCATGTAAGGACCGTCATAGTAGTAATCCTCACCCAGCTGAAGTGCCGCTGGTGCGAGCGGTGGCTTGGCAGATTCATCCCCCATGCCTTTATTCTCGCAGGCTTGGTCGCTCCCCACTAATTTCGTGGAAACTCCTCAACGTGCATCTCACCCTTACGGCCAAAGTAGACGACCTTTTTCCCGGTGAGAAACGCCCAATACGCGATTACCCCCGCCTGTGCCGACTGTCGCATGAACTCCGGATACCGTATCGTGTCCGTCTGTGCGCCTCGAATGGCCGCGACGATCGCAGATGACGAAAAATCCGCCGCGATGGGTCTCTTGGCAAGAGTCATCGTCTCCGTATGAATCCCGCCATCGGACATGTAGAACGTCTCTTTTCCCGCGGCGAGATCGCAGAAATAGGACTCCACGCCAACTTCGAGCAGCCGTCGTACTACCTCAGGAAAGATCAGCTTGCCCGCCTGCGATTCTGCCAGAACTTCATGGATTACGCTCGTACTCACAATTTTCTCCTTTACCCGGTTGGAATTTTGCGCAGGCTGTGTGCCTGCACAAGCTTTTTCAGGCTGTGTCACGCGATAAATCTGTGAGGCGCTTCGCTCAGGATGACGTTTTTGTGGGAGTTTTGACGAAAAACATGCCAAACACGTTAGCGCTTATGGGATGTAGTCCTGGGTTTATGCCTTAAACAACGGTCCCGCCTGGGACGGCTGAATTGTTCTCCCGAGATTGGGTCCAGCCTACTGGACCTGAGCCTGTCGGATCGCACTTACCAGTTCGCTCAGACGGGCTGGATCTACGTCGCTGACCGCGACCATTTCAAGATCACGGGTACCGAAGTCCATCACCTGAAATCCTGCGTGTTCTACCGCCAACTCACTCGTCTCGGTTGCACCGTGTTTCTCCCGCACGAAAACAGAAACACGATGCTTGCCGATACTGTAAAGCAACTGGGCCACGGGTTGGTTGTGCAGGTAGGTCAGGTTGGCCCCATCGAGCGTGGTGTCTCGGGGCAGGCTCTCGGGCAAGTTGAAGCTGAACGGTATTTTGCCCTGGAACCACGGCTTCACCGTGTGTCTATCGGTAGAAACCACCTGCGGCGGCAAGGTCCCCGCCAAGGTGGCAATGTGTTGATCAAAGACTTCGCTAACCAACGCACCTTGCTCGGCTGAGGCAATCTCCGCCTTCCGCATGCTGCGTTGCACCAGCATCATGCTGGCGGAGACAAAAAGCAGCACCGCGGCGGCGGCCCAGCCCAACGATCCCAATCGCCACTGCGATGGAGACCTATTCAGGGCCTGCTCCCCGTGCCCCTCCAGGCCAGATTTCGCTTGCAACGCAAGCCGTTGCTGCAACTGCGGCGGTGGCGTGTACCTTTGCCCTGCCTTGGCGGTGGCAGATTTGAGCAGGCTTTGATAGAGGGCACTCGAGGTGCACGAGGGGCATCCGGAAAGGTGCTCGTTTACCACGGCAAGCTGGCCGGCGGAAAGTTCACCATCGGCAAGAGCGTTGAGCAGGGAAGCAGAAAGATGATTGGTCATGCGCCCCACTCCTTCGCCGTGGTCTTAACTTCGAGGGCGGCGCGCAGCGCAGCGCGTGCGCGGGCAATGCGCGACATGACCGTGCCCATCGGGATCTCGAGGACGGTGGCGATCTCCCGGTACTTCATCTCTTCCACATCGCACAGCAGAATTACCTCCAGCAGCGGCGGTGGCAGCTTCTCCATAGCGGCTTGGAGCGCGGCGCGGTCGCTCAGCCGGATCAGGTTTATCTCCGGAGTTTCCCGGTCGATTGCGCCCTCAGGATACAGAGCACCGCTATCGTCCAACTCATCTTCAAGCGCGACCGTGCGCACCGCCGCCAGCCCGGTGCGCGAAGTAAGGTAAGTGTTTCTCAGGATGCGGAAGATCCATGCCTTGAAGTTGCTGCCCGCTTCGAACGTGGCGAATCCGCGCAATGCTTTCAGAAATGTCTCCTGCACCAGGTCCTCCGCGTCCGCGGGGTTACGAGAGAGCCAGAAGGCAACATTGTAGAGCGAAGGAAGCAAAGGCAGTGCCAGGTCCGCAAACCCATTGGTCTGTGGGCCGGTTTCACGAGCCGCGCGCTTCCATGGCAACAGCGTCATCTGGTGCCCACTATTTCTGCTTCTCTCCACCGATGAGAACTGGCAATTCGCCGATTTATTCCTGGAATAAATCGCGTGTTGCCCGGTTTCCATCCGCGGAGGATTTAACCCATGAAGGATACGGATAACGGTACACGCGCACATGCTTGAAAATTCCCGGGCTTTAGAGCGTGTGTGAGAACCCACCGTTCACCGATTTAGTCCAGGAGGGACGGCTGAGATTAGCCCAGGACGCAGTCCTGGGAACCATGCACATAACGACCAAAAGTCCCGCAGGGACGGCTGAAAGTTACCCAGGACTGCCTCCTGGATAATTTTCAGCCGTCCCTGCGGGACTGGTCCTCTCTCGAATCTCTTCCCAGGACTACGTCCTGGGCTACTCTCAGCCGTCCCTGCGGGACTAAATCGGTGAACGGTGGGTTCTCACACACGCTCTAAAGCCCCTGCGGTCCTCTCAACCAGCAACCGATCTCAAGGGACGCCTAGGTACCCGTGTCAAGGTGAAAAGTCTTGTCGTACGGTACCACGGGATACCCTTTTGCCTTCCAGGCAGCGAGGCCGCCCTTCAGAAATTTAACTCGATTGATATCTACGTGCGGTGCCAGCGCTTGCGCCTTAAGAGCGATGGCGCGGCTGGTTTTGTCGCTAGGGCAAGTGCAATAGACAACCAGCTCTTTGTCCGTGGGAATAAGAGACGGATTTTCAATTGCATCCTGGGGAGAAATCCTTTGTGCCCCAGCAATGATTTCCGAGTCAGCCAGCAAGTCGAGGGGCTGCCGAGCGTCCAGAACCAGAACGTCATGGTGGGCAACGATGAGCTCATGAAGCGCTTCGGGAGTGATGCTGAGCCGTTCGATTTCGCGGCGAGCCTTGATTCGCCGTATCCAAATCACAGCCAACCAGCCCCAAATGACGAGTGCAACGACAGTCAGCGCCAGATTCATCCCAGGACTCCCTTGCTACACGTTAGATTAGCAAGCCTGGACAAAGATTCCAGACTGTTTCAAAACGCCGAACCTGCCAGGCTGGGTTCTTCCAGCCGCACAGCCCCGCCAAGAAAGGTGACCGTCTTTCCTGGGACGGCAGCCGGCCGCTCGCCAGGGACCACCACCCCCGCCAGATTGAGCGGATCGGCCGCAGCCACGGTAATCGCTTCACCTACCGTGCGCAGGCGCGCTTCACGCAGCGATGCCACTGCTTCCGGCACTGCGAACTGTTCCCCGCCAAACCCGTTGACAAATCGGCCTCCGCGTATGTTTCCCCGAGCCTCGAGCCGGCGAAACATGCCCAGCAGCTCGCGCCAGTGGGGGATGGTCGTCTCCCGCTCCAGCACGTCACGGAACACGACGCCGTAACGCCGCAGAAGCATCCAGCAGGCGGATTCAAGCTCAGCCTCCCGCCGCTCCGCCTGGGCGCCCACGCTTTCCACCAGTCCGGCGGACGGGTTGAGCAGGCTCCATCGCCCAACCGTATTGCGGGTCCGCTTCAATCCCCCCTGGAAGACCGCCTTACGCCGGGGATCGATCAGCACCCGCAGGCTGTCGAAGCCATCGGCCGTAACCAGGCCGGCCGCCACGAGTTCCCACAGAGCGCGGTTCACCTGCTCTGCAGGGGCACCCAACCCGCGCACCAGGTCGCCGGCAAAAACTGCTCCATATTGCGCCAGGTGGGTGCGCACCTGCCAGGCCAATTCGCTCAGGCAAGCCTGTAAGGCAGGCTCCGGAATCGCGCGCTGGGCCAGGCAGCGATCCATCCAAAGTGCCTCTTCGCGCACGAAGAAGGTGACGGGGGCCATACTGGTAGGCACCACCCGTTTGGGGGCGGAAAAGTCACTGCCGTGGGTGGCAAATGCCGGGTGAGGGGAGATGCGTCCCCACCCCACCACCCCTTCCAGGCACAAAGTATCCAACCACCGCGGATCGTAGCCGGCAACCCGTTGCGGCAGCAGCGTCCGCTCCCATTCGATCGCCGGCGCCTCGAAGCCCTCGAGCAGGCGTAGCGCCTCCAGCACCCCCGCCTCTCCGCTCAGCTGCGAGCGCGGCGCAACCCTTTGCCAGCGGAGCAACCACTGCATATAAACTGCCGGAGTGACCGGCTCGATCTGCTTGCGCAGCCCGGCCAGCGTTCTCTTATGGATGCGCTGCAGCAGCCTTCGCTCGCACCATTCCACATCCTCGTCGCCCGCGGCATGGCCGCCTTCAAACACTCCGCGCAGGACGGTCCCCTGCATCTCCAGCACCAGCATGGCGGCCCAGATCGCCGCCGGGTCCATCCCCAGCCTCGCCCCCAAAGCCCGCGAAGTCACCGGGCCGAGCAGCGCCATCCATCCCTGCACAGTATTGCGGACTACGTCGCCGTACAACAGTTCCTTCGTTTCCGCGGGGCAGGCGAGTGGGAGCTTGACCACCAGCGCCGGCCACAAGAGGCGAAGGTGTTGCGTCCGCTCCGCCGCCACCAGGTATTGTCGTCCGGCATGTTCGGCCATTGTGGCCCGGCAGTGAAACTGAAGCCGCTCAAAAAACAAATCCCAGTGCTGGGATTGAATCTCCACCGGCACCACGATCAACGAGCAGAGCAGGTCATGCAGCTCGTGCTCATCGCGCACGTCAGGCCAGCACTCTTCGCGCAACTCTGCGATCGCGGCAGGATCGAGCCGGCCCGCCTCGCCCAGCAGCTTGTCCGGAACCATGCCGCGCATACTCACGGCGCGAGCGCGGCGCTCTTCAAGCGGGGCATCGTCGAGGAAGGCATAAGGATGAGCGTTCAGCAGCTCATGGGCAAAAGCGGAAGGGGTCGTGCTATCCACCGCGAGACAGCGAATCGAGCCCGTTCGTATGCCGGCCAATAACCGAATCAATCCTTCCAGATCCATCGCCTCCGTCAGCACATCCTTCATCACTTCCTGAATGAGCGGGTGCTCGGGGATCTGGATATCGCCTTCGATATTTTCCTGGCACGCGGCCACCTGGGGAAAGACGCTGGCCAGCAGGTCATCGGACCGCGTCCGCTGCACCTGGGGAGCGATGCGCTTGCCGTTATAAAACCGTAGCAGTTGCAAACTCCGCCCCGCATCCCAGCGCCAGCGGGCGCGGAAAATGGGGGAGTCGAGCGAGGCTTGCTCAAGCAGCCCGGTAACCGTCTGCTCGGTAAGAAAATCAAATACATCGCTGAGCGGAAAGCTGTGCTGTTCGGCCAGCGAAATATTCAGCCCGTTGTCGGTCGCTGTTGCCTGCAATTCAAAATTGAAACCGCGGCAGAATCTCTTCCGTAAAGCCAGCCCCCATGCCTTATTGATCCTGCCGCCGAAGGGCGCGTGCAAAATCAACTGCATCCCCCCGCCTTCATCGAAAAAGCGCTCCGCGATAATGGTGTCGAGTGCGGGCACGGCGCCCAGCACCGCGCGGCCGGCGACGATATAGCCGATCATTTGCTCTGCGCCCGCGTCGTCCACGCAACATTCCTGCTTCAGCCAGGCGACGGTCTCCGCAACCTGCGGATGCGACTGGCTGATGTATCCCGGCAGCACATCACTGGTCCGAGCGCTGATCTCCTGGCGCAAAGTGGAAACGAAGCTCGAGAGCTCGAGCGTCCGTTGCGGAGCCTCCCCGCGCCAGAAGGGCACGTTGGGCGGTTGGCCATGCGCATCCTCCACCAGCACTCGCCCTGCGCTCTCCACCCGCTGGATGCGCCAGCTGGTATTGCCCAGCAGGATCACATCCCCGGCTGACGAATCGATGGCAAAGTCTTCATCCAGGGTGGCGATCTGCACCCCTTCCGGCTGCACAATCACGGAGTAGAGTGCGGTATCGGGAATGGTACCGCCATTTGAAACCGCGATGGTGCGCGCCCCGCGCCGCGACTGCATCCGGCCATTCACCCGGTCCCGCAGCAGGTACGACCCGTAGCGTCCTCGGCTGGCCTCGATCCCTTCTGCCAGCAGGCAGAGGATGTCGTCATATTCTTTTCGGGTCAGGCCGCTATAGGGGTGGGCGCGGCGCAACACCTCATACAGCGCATCTTCCTCCCACGGCTCCGCTGCGCATGCCGCGACAATCTGCTGCATCAGCACATCGATCGGGCAGTGGGGAATCTCCAACTGATCCAGCACTCCTGCGCGCATGGCGCGGATCAGCGCCGCCGACTCTACCAGGTCGTCACGAGTGGTGACGAAGAACCGCCCTTTGGGAATGGCCCCGCGCCAGTGCCCGGCGCGGCCCACGCGCTGCATGGCCGCCGCGATGGCCCGCGGGGAACTCACCTGGCACACCAGGTCGATGCTGCCGATATCGATGCCCAGCTCCAGAGAGGCGGTGGCGACCAGCAACCGGATTTCACCGTTCTTCAGCTTGCGTTCCGCTTCCAGACGAAGCTTCCGCGAAAGGCTGCCATGGTGCGCGCCGACATTTTCCTGGCCCAGCCTCTCGCCCAGGCAAAAAGCCAGCCGTTCCACCATGGCCCGTGTATTTACGAAGACCAGGGTGGACCGGTGTTGCAGGGCCAACTCCGCCAGGCGTTCGTAGATGTCATCCCAGATCGCATTGGTGGCAACGGATCCCAACTCGTCACCCGGTACCTCGATGCCCAGGTCGAGCGTGCGATGTTGGCCTACCTGCACAATGGCCACCTCCGGGCCACGCCGTCCCCCTAAGAAACTGGCGACCAACTCGATCGGATTCTGGGTTGCGGAGAGCCCGATACGCAGTGGAGGGTGTGATCTTCCGCTAATGAGGGTGCCCGGGCTCAGTCTGTTTTCTCCGCACACCAACGCATCCAGCCGCTCCAGGGTGAGGGTGAGGTGGGAACCACGCTTGTCATCGGCAACCGCGTGGATTTCGTCGACGATCACGGTCTCGACCGCGCAAAGATTTTGCCGGCTCTTCTCCGCTGTCAGCAGAATGTAGAGCGACTCAGGCGTGGTGACGAGAATATGCGGCGGCCTTTTGAGCATAGCCCGCCGCTCCGCGGGCAGGGTATCGCCGGTGCGCACCGCGGTGCGGATGGGGGGACACAAATAGCCGCGCGCGAGGGCCAATTCCTGAATCTCCCGCAGCGGCATCTCCAGGTTCTTCTGCACATCATTGCTGAGCGCTTTGAGCGGGGAGACATAAACCACCGCGGTGGCTGCCGCAAGGCTGCCATCGATTGCCTGGCGGATCAGCTTGTCGATACAGATCAGAAACGCGGCCAGCGTCTTGCCCGATCCGGTTGGGGCTGAAATCAGAGTAGGTCTGCCCTCGAGGATCGGCGGCCAGCCGAGTTCCTGGGGAGAAGTGGGGGTGCCAAACTTGCCAGTAAACCACTCCCGCACCACAGGATGCGCCCAAGCCAGCGCATCGCATGTGTCAACTTCAAGCACGCTGGACTGAGACTGAGGAGGAAGCATCCCCCATTTTAGAGCGGAAAAAGGGGCGAAGCCCCACCGTCGCTTTTTGGCCAGGCAGGATACGAGCAGAATGCGATTGGAAGGGAGTCGAACAGAGAAGGCCGGAACACCGCAGGGCAGTAGTTACTACTCAGATGCGGGGGCAGAGCAGATCACGCCCGGACTGTCCTACCGCCCTATCTTGCAACTCACAGAAACCCGTGTTTCTTGTTGGTGTGCCAGTTGCTCTCTTCCTTCTTGAGCGCAGGAGGGGTCGTTTTGCCCCACAGCGCATGGTTCCAGGTCACAGCCTGGAGCCCATCGTGGCTGGGCTGAAAGACCATCGGCGGATCGGCGGGTTTGTCGCCCACAGCGTCAAATTTGACCGTGATCTGGCTTCCGGCATCGGTCCAATGGCCAAAGGTAGTAATCGCGCCTTTGCCAAAGTCCTGAGTGACGGTAGCCGTACCGTCCGGGCCCAGGCTCACGCTGAAAGCGGGGCCGGCCGGGCCGCTGGCGTCGGTCGGGTCCGGTGCTTCGGAGCTATAGGTGCCGGCATATTTCGATACGGAAGCGAGGACGGGGGCTGCGACCAGCGCTAACGTAACGATGACAGCGCCGGCTAAATGCAGATGAAAGTGTTTGGTAGTTCTCATAGCGTTCCCATCATTGCGCTAGCCTGAGTTGAAGGCAAGATGCAGTGAGAAAACGAAAGTTGTATCCGGCAACGCCGCTGCCCCATTCGCGTCCATAGAATGGGGCTATGGATTTTTCCGCTGCTGAGCGCGCCCGCCGCATCCGCCTCATACTCTTCGATGTAGACGGAGTCCTCACCGATGGCAAGATTTGGACGCTCCCCAGCCAGGGGGAGAAGACGTATGAACCCAAGGGATTCCATGCCCACGACGGGATTGGCATTTCGCTTGCCCGCCTCGGCGGCATTCACACCGGCGTTGTTACCAAGCGCACCTCTGAAACCGTTGCCCAGCGCGCTCGCGCCCTGCGCATGGAATACGTCTACATGGGCCAGGACTACAAGATACGTGCCGTACGCGAGATCATGCAGCGGGGGTCGTTCACTCTCGACCAGATCGCCTACGTAGGCGACGACATCATCGACCTGCCCGTAATGCGGGTATGCGGGCTGGCCATTGCCGTTGCCAACGCCCGCGACCAGGTCAAGGCCGCCGCCCACTACATCACTTCCAATGCCGGCGGCCAGGGAGCCGGACGCGACGCCATCGATTTCATCCTCCAGGCGCACGGCATACTTGATCAGTGCATCGAGGAATACCTCGACGAGCATCACGCCCCCTCGGGGGCGCAGTGAGCACCGCTCGCTGGCGTATGCTATCCCTTTGATTCCTTTCATGCGCAGGAGCGTGGGCAAACTGATGTTTATTCGCAGGTCCCTCTCTTTTCTCTTCCTCATTTTCCTTTCCACCTCATCCGCTTGGCACTTGGCGATGGCCCAGACACTGAAGAACCTGGAAGGTGCGGTAAACGTCTTCGGACAATTCTCCGGGACGTCGAATGGCAACGGCATCCAGGACACCCCAACCGACTCCTTAGGCGTACTAGCCACGGTCCGGCAGTCGTTCCATCCCTGGTTAGGCTATGAGGTCAATTACAGCTATACCCGCTTCTCGGAGAAATACTCCACCATCCCCTTTCCCGTGCAAAACAACGTGCACGAGGTTTCTGGGGCGTATCTGCTGCAAGGGCCGACGATTCCCTTTCTAGGCTTGCAGCCTTTTGGCGCCGTAGGAGTAGGCGCCCTCATCTTCCTGCCGACCACCACCGGTGGGCAAAAATACAACCAGCAGACACGTGTACCACTGCTTTATGAGCTTGGCGTCAACTACCCCATCCTCACCTCGCACCTTGGGCTCCGGTTCCAATATCGCGGGCTGGTGTACAAGACGCCGGATTTCAATTCGGCATCACTGACTACCAATGCCAGGCGGCAAACCTCCGAACCGAGCCTCGGCGCCTACCTCCGTTTCTAGCAGGAGAACAAAGATGAGCAATACGCGCAGTCGAAGCCTGATCGTGACCTTGACTATTGCCTTATGGGTGCAGCCGCTGCTAGCTAAAGCAGAAGCAAAAAAGTGGGTTGGCACGTGGGCATCCGCTCCAGTCCTCGAGACTCATGCCAACAATGCTGAGGGAGCTGGGACCACTTTGCGCGAAGTGGTCCATGTGAGCATCGGTGGAGAGACGGTCCGGGTACGATTCTCCAATTTATTCGGAACCGCCCCCCTGGTAATTGGCGCCGTGGAGATCGCTCAGACCCTCAAGGGGGCATCGATCGTTGCGAACAGTGGTAAGCCCGTCACCTTTCACGGCCAGTCGACGGTCTCTATTCCTGCGGGCGCCCTCGCTGTCAGCGATCCGGTTCCGTTCAAATTTGCTCCACTGTCCGACCTGACCGTCAGCTTCTACTTGCCCAGCCCATCGGGTCCGATCACGGAGCACTCCTTTGCCGACGCGACCGGCTATCACGCCTCGGGCAATGTAGTCTCGAGCGCCACACTGGATACGCCCACCGCTGTGACCAGCTGGGAATATCTCAACGGTATCGACACCCTTGCTGCTGCCGATGCGGGGGCTGTCATTACGTTAGGCGATTCCATCACTGATGGCGCCAAATCCACCATCGATACCAACCAGCGATGGCCGGATGAGCTGGCGCGGCGCCTGCAGGCCGACCCCAAGCATCGCAACCTCTCGGTATTGAACGAGGGCATAGGCGGGAACAAGATTCTTGTCGATGGTTTCGGCCCCAATGCTCTGGCGCGCTTTGATCGCGATGTGCTTGCCCAGAGCGGAGCGAAGTATCTCCTCATCCTCGAGGGCATCAACGACATTGGCAGCCTGCATAGCAAGCCCGACTCCGGCCTTACCGCAGCCGACCTCATCTCGGGCCTCAATCAGATGATCGTACGTGCGCATGCCCATGGCATTGCCGTGATTGGTTGCACCCTGACGCCGTATCATGGCGCCGGCTACTCCACTGAAAACGGAGAAGCGATCCGCAAGGCCGTGAACGACTGGATTCGGAATGGGGGCGCCTTTGATGGCTTCGTCGACTTCGAGGCCGCGGTGCGGGATCCCGATCATCCAGACACCTTCCTGCCCAGCGACGACCCTGGCGACCACCTTCATCCCAACGATGCGGGTTACAAAGCGATGGGCGATGCCATCGACCTGAAGCTCTTCGCCCTGAAGCCAAAGCAGCCATGAAACGAGATCCTAAGTAGCGAAGAGGTGTTCAATTGAACCGACGCCCAAGCGGATTGTTCGTTTGCTGCTCCATCAGCTTTGCGCGCAACGCGAGTAAGTGCATCGTAGTGGGGTTGCTTTCGGCAGGCCTCCTATGCGCACAGACGGCGCAGCGGCCGCACATCGTAGGCATCGCACACATCGCAATCTATGCTCATGACTATGAGAAGTCCCGCTCCTTCTATGGAGACTTTCTCGGCTTCGAAGAGCCGTATTCGCTGAAAAATAAAGACGGCTCCGCCTCCATGACCTTCTTCAAAATCAATGACCATCAATACATTGAGCTGTTCCCCGAGCGCGAAGCGAACACCGACCGGCTGAACCACACCTCTCTCGAAACGGACGACATCGAAGCCCTGCGACTCTATCTCGCGTCAAAGGGGGTGAAAGTACCCGATCACGCACAACAAGCAAGAATCGGAAATCTTAGCTTCAACATCATCGATCCAGCCGGTCACCAGATGGAGATGGTTCAGTACATGCCTGGCGGAAAAACCGTAGCCGCATACGGCAAATACCTGAGTGACACGCGCATCTCCACGCACATGACGCACGTTGGAGTGATCGTCACCCAGCTTGATCCGGAGTACAAGTTTTATACCGAGATACTAGGCTTCAAGGAAACATGGCGAGGCAGCTCATCGGGAAAGGTACTTTCCTGGATCAATCTCAAGCTTCCGGACGGCAATGACTACATCGAACTCATGCTCTATAAAGAAGAGCCGGACCCGACCCACAGGGGCTCCGCGCATCATCTTTGTCTCCAGGTTCCTGATGTTGCTGCCAGTGTAGAGTCTCTGAAGACGAGGCCATACTTCAAAAACTACGATCGTCCCATCGAAATGCACGTAGGCATCAATCGAAAGCGCCAGGCGAATCTCTTTGATCCCGATGGAACCCGAACCGAACTGATGGAACCTAACACCATTGATGGCAAGCCGTCGCCCTCTTCGACGGCTCCCCCACCACAGTAATCATCGTCAAGATAAGGCTCTTAGACGGTACTTTCGTAATTGCTGGCCGCCCAGCGATCATGCATCTCAAACCAGTGGGAGAGAATATGAACGCCTACTGTGTGATTCTTTGTCGCCGCCCTTTTGTCGAAGCCACCGGCTATCCGCGGACCAAGCGTTTTTACGTTGGCGCACCCACGGCTGATCGCGCGATACGTGCCGCTTCAGACCAAAACCCTCAATTCCGTGTCATGGGTATCGAGCACAGCGATCTGTATCCTCGCCTTCCGCAACATGACCCTGAATCGTCGATATGGGAGGCTGCCTGAACAGTTTGCCTCGGTCCTTTCTGGGATCTACGCTCTTTCGCCCCTCTGGGCGGCTCCTAGTAACGCGGCTTTGACACGCGCGGGAGTAAACGGCAAATCACGCAGCCGGACATTCGTTGCATGAAAGATCGCGTTTCCAATTGCGGCTGGAGTGACCGTGATCGCAGTTTCCCCCGCACCGGTTGCGGGTACACCATTTGGCGTCACAAAGACGCTCTCAATCGTGGGTATCTCATAGTCGAGGTGCAAGCTGTTATAAGTCTCCCAATCTACCGAGGTAATACGCCGGTTGTCCCATGTGATCTCCTCTACCAGGGAACGACTCATACCTTGCAGGATACCGCCTTCGATCTGGTTCCTAAGACCGTCAGGATTTGAGATTGGGCCACAATCCAATGCCACGACAAAGCGCCGCGGATGAACGACGCCGGTTTCCAGATTCACGCTGACTTCGGCCACCAGCGCGGCATAGCCGTTCTCTCCTTCATAGGCCACGCAGGCAATGCCACGCCCGCTGACCACTCCCATCCCGGCAATAGTCGGTGTTGGCGAGGAGCCCACTTCCCAGTTCGACGCCTTGGCAGCAGCTTTGAGAACGCCAATGGTTCGAGCGTCGCGCAGATGCCGCAACCTGAAGGCCACCGGATCCGCCTTTGCGTGCGCGCAGAGCTCGTCCATAAAACATTCATTTGCAAACGTATTCTGGATCCGCAAAGGTGAGCGCAGTGGTCCGGTAAAGAACGGTGAACGCACCGTATGTGTGAGCACACGTTCGCTTCGGATCGTTCCTCCACCACCACAGATGCCGCCGACACACCCGGCGAAGTAGGACGGCACCGTGTTGCTTTGATTACGAAGTTTAGCGGTAGGTGGTTTTGCTGGCCCTGGCTCCAGCGGTTCTGGTCCGTATCCAGCTAACATGCCGCTGATAACATTTCCCGGCTGATCATAGCCCGGTCGATTGCCGAGCGAAGCTACCCAATTCTCGCGGTCCCACGCAAAGATGCGCCCGTCGGGCGTGATGCCGGACGCGGTGTTCGACCACGCAAGCGGAACCGAGGTTCTCCCACATCATTTCGTCCTTGCGGGAGAACTGCAGCCGAACTGGCCTTCCCACCGCTTGAGACAACAGGGCGGCGTCGAACGAGACGGCATCGGCGCCGTTCAGTCCATAGCAGCCCGATCCTCGCTTATAAATCACGCGCACCCTGTCGAGGGGCAAACCCAACAGCTTCGCCACGATGCTGCGTGTTGGATAAGCCGATTGCGTTGCCGACCATACCGTTGCACGGTCTGGCTTCACGTCAGCCACCGCACACGACGCGCCTACCGACCCGTGCATTTGATATGGATAGGTGTATCTTGCCCGCACCACGCTGCCGGGCGCCGCAAGTCGGGTGTCAACGTCTCTGGAGTCGACGCTCAGGACGTCGTGTGAGGGCTGTCCCTGCAGATATTCGAAGAAGGTCTCCTGTGCCGGCAGTGGAGGCCCTGGATTCCATCGCACCACCAGCTGACGCGCGGCCACCACCGCCTGGTATTGCGTCTCGGCGACCACGCCGACAAAATTCTTGCGTACCACCACTTTTGTAAGCCCAGGAATTCCACGAACCGAGCTTTCGTCCACATGGGCCACCGTAGCACCCATCTCTGAGGGCCGAACCACGCGGCCGTGGAGCATACCCTCCACACGGTGGTAGTGGATGAATTCAAACCTGCCGGTCATCAGGGCGACTCTGTCCAGAGAGGGAACTGGCTTCCCCAGCACCTTCCACTGCGCTGCAGATCGCCGCTGCGCCGTGGTGCTCAGCGGGAGATCGAAATGACCGCTCCCGATGAGATCCTCATACCTGAACTGGCCCCCCGATCTGCCAGTGACGACTCCGTCTTCCAACGTGAGATCCTCGGCAGCTTCGCCCAGCCTTTTGGCCGCCATACTCACCAGAGCTTCTCGGGCAGTTGCGGCTGCAAGAGCCAGATTCTCCGAGTTAAAGTTGGTCGGTGTGGACTGACTGCCAGATGTAGTCCCTTGATCCGGAGTGACCGATGTATCGCACTCAATCAGCTTCACGCGCGTAATCGATACGCACAGTTCCTCCGCAACCAGCTGGGTTTGAGCGGTGAAGATGCCCTGACCAAAATCGCATTTTCCCGTGTAGGCCGTGATCGTTCCATCAGCGCCGATCGCCAGCCAGGAGTCAAGCTTCGTCGGATCAATATGGGAAGAATGTGTTCCGAAAATTCCCTGCCCGCTCGCCGGAGACGGACTCAGTGGCGCGCCGTTGAAACTGACGATCAAGGCGCCGCAGCCCTTCAGGAAGTCACGACGGGACGGAATCATGCCGTTTGACCTCAGCGTATTTGCGGATGGCGCGCAGCATGCGCACGTGGGTAAAGCAGCGGCACAAAACTCCCCTGAGAGCTTCGCGGATCTCCTGGTCGGAGGCCTCTGGCTTTCGATCGAGAACAGTCTTTGCGGTAAGGATCACACCGCTTAGGCAAAATCCGCACTGAGCGGCTCCTTCCTCGATGAACGCCTGCTGAATTGGATGCGGCTTTTCCGGAGTTCCCAGGCCTTCCAGGGTTGTGACCTCGGCCTGGCCCACTGCGCTCACCGGCTTAACGCAGGACCGCACCGCCTGGCTCGCGCAGGATCACAGTGCAGGCTCCGCACTGCGCCAGGCCGCAACCAAACCGCGGTCCGCGCAATCCAAGCTCGTCGTTTAAAACGAACAGCAACGGTGTATCAGGATCGACTTCTACAGCGTGGTCACTGCCGTTCACTTTGAGAGTGATCTGCTTCATGAGACCAGTTTGCACTTTTTCGTCGGCCGAACAAACATCAATTCCGGCACCATCCTTCGCCTGGTTTGGTCAGCAGGCAATTCTTTTTGTCTGCGAGCCACTTCATCCCGGTCGCTTGCCCATCGCCCGCGGATAGGAATTCAGTTTTGCCGTCGCGTGTGAATCGAATACGATTGCCGTCCGCAAATCCTTCGAATGTCTTCGGTCCATCCAGATCCTGAATGACGACAACATACTTGCCGCCATTCTTTGCCAGCCGGAGATAGGTTCCCTCCGGCCCGTCCCAGCGCCCAAGCCATTGATCCGTTGCTTGGGTCGCGGGCTCTGGCGCTGGAGCCGGAGCTTCCTTGATGGAAGAAACCTCGATAAAAGGTTGCGTTCCGGTTTCCACTCCCTGCCGGTGGCTCAGTTTGCCAAACACCGTGACGTGCTTGTTTTCCAGATGCTCCAGCCTTCCCGGCTGGCGCGAATCCCGAATCTGGATAGAACTCACAGGTTTCCCCTCAATGGGAGTTTCCGAGTCGAGTTGGACCACCCAGCCCGTCGATTCTGCTCCGATCGCCATAACCCGGTTGAGCGTACCGGTGACGACTAACTTCTGTGGAGCCGTATCCGCGTAGCTGCAAATGCAGCCAAGCGTAAGGATCACAGCAGCGCTTGCTGGTGCGAAACGCATTACAGGTCTCCTCTCGGGAAGATCCGAATGATTGCCACCTGAGCTTACGCGTTCATCGTCTCCGTCTCAACCGACGCGGAGATAACCAGACCCGCTGCAACGCACTCCATCAGGATCCGGGTTCCCAGTCCTGGCTGGGTTACTGCGAAGACCCAGATGATCGCCGCGATCGCAGCTCCTGCCGCTGCGCCCACAAAAAAGCGAACCAGAGGCCGGCGGGGGACTCCAACCAACCCGAATATCCCGATCGCGAACAGGCCGCTTAGCAGAATCTCAGCGCCCACCAGTTCTACCTCACGTACCGGCAATCGAGTGTGGAAGCCATGATCAAAATGCGTTTGGGCAGGCGAGGTCTTCTCGTTCCCAGATCTGCTTGCGCGACACGCTTGCCATCCACGTACAAGCTGGAGAAACGTCCATCGTAAACCGCCGCTACCAGCGATGTGCTGTTTGACGAGAGTACAGGTCCGGAGTACAGAGCTGGGTCCACCCCGTTTCCGCCAGACGCAGGTGTCCGCAGCCGGAACGTGAGCGTGTTTCGGATTTGCCCCAGGGTAAAGTTACTACCCCAGACATCTCGAGAATAGGTGACGATACGTGCCGGGCCGGTCTGCTCCAGGTTGGAGGTGCGTATCGAAACCAGGAGTGTAAGTTGATTTCTGCTGGTCAGCGTGTCGTAGAGTCTAAGCTCGTCCTGTGGGGAAAGTAGCGGACGACCGAAATGCGTGTTCAAGTCCGTGGCTTGCAACGGCCCGACGATGGGCGCTTCTCCCGGAGGTCTCTTCGACAGCATTGGAATCTCTGCTTTGGTGTACGAAATCGTTGATTTGCGATGGCGACATGGCAAACGGATAGATTGCCAATTCAGAGATGGTTCCTGCCCACGGCCGGTCGCCGCTCAATTCGTTCCCCACCGCCAGCTGAAACCCAGGATTCCAGTTTGAAAAATCGGACGGCGGCCGGTTGTGCAGGAGCGCTAAAGTGCCGAGGATCGCAATGGGAATCGCCGCTGCTGCGACCGGTCGAGGAAGCCCAACTGATCTTGGACCCTTGGCTTGGGTTGAAAGAAAAACTCTTGCTGCCAGGTAGCCGATTACGGCTCCGGCCGTGTTACTCGCGATATCGGTGAAAGACGGGGTGCGGTCAATGTAACCAAGCTGCAACAACTCAGCACCGGTTGACAAACCAAGGCCATAGAGCAATGCCCGCAGTGAAAGACGTACCGCCCAGGGCGATCCCCAAGGGCATGTAGAGAATGAGATTGTTAAGAACGTCGGAGGGGTGGAACGCGTTGTCGATGAAGCTCAGCGAAGGATGTCTGAGCCCCGTCGGAATCATGGTGGCTGCGGCAATCAGGGCGATTGAGGGAGCCAGCAGCCGAATGCGTAGTCGCGGTAGCGTGGAAAGGTTCAATGGATTCAGGCGAAGTAGGTGGATTCTTTGAATCCAGTGTAGCGTGGTTGTTTTGTTTTTCGGCCGCAGTAGTGCGATTAGTAAATGCCCAGAAGCTGATGCTTCTGTAGAATGGAGCCACATGAACAGGGCGGCACAACAGAGTTGGGTCCGTCGATTCGCTTGGGCGATGGTGGTTCTGTCCGCGATCGCTCTGGTATTGATCCTGTCGACTGCCATGACCCTGAGCGCGGGTCACGGTCTTGATCAGATCACGCTCGCGTTGCCTATCTTCTTTGTCTTCTGCTTCATGGCAAGATCGCTGGGCGACTGGCTCGATATTGAGGAATTCTCCTTCGAGCCAAAGCCACGGCTTTCCACTGCTCTCACTCGCGGACCCCCCGCATAGCTCTTCTTTCAGACATCCCTTCAGGGCAGAGACTCTTACCGATTCGCTGCCTTGCAGTTGCGTGTGTTCACCACTGGTTAAATCCAGGAAGGAAGAGTGTCTCTTGTGTGAAGAAAATATCGATCAGACCTACGTCGTCCCTGCAAAGCCAGCGACTGGAATAGTCCAGTCGATCAAAAAAGCCCCTGAATTTCTTGCAAGTGTGCAGCAGGAAATGAAACTCGTCCAGCGTCCGGGTTGGCACGAAGTTCGCTCAACAACGATCGTAGTCATCGTTTTTCTATTGCTGTTTCTGCTTTATTTCTATGCGCTGGACCGGATCTTTTCTCCTTTGTATCATTGGCTTTTCGAGCGCTAGCACTTGCCACAAAGCCGGTTCCAGGCCAGGGGCCATGCAACGTTCAAAGTTGGATGGCTCTTTAACTCTTGAACCGTCACCCCCTCCCTGACCATACCTGCCCAGGCACTATCAAAAATCTTCGAGCGAAAAGGAAGTTTTTACGTCGCACATGCAATACAAGGCAGGGAACATTCATTGCTGTGGCAACGGATCGGCAACCGGAAAAACGCGGCGCGGAACGACTCAGACTCCGATGTTCAGCTCCTCGAGTGCCTGAAACAGCGAGATGAGCACGCGTTCTTAAGCCTTTACGATCGCCATGGGCAATCTGTCTATCGATTCCTCATGCTTATGACCGGCTCAGTCGCCATTGCTGAAGATCTCACTCAAGAAGCGTTCGTCGTCATCCTGAATGCGATGTGCTCCGGGAGCATCGGGCAGTTTGATCCTGCAAAGGGAACTCTGGAGGGATATCTTCTTGGAATCGCTAGAAATCTCGCCCGGGCCGAGCGGCGGAGAGCCCACCGTATGCTGCCTTTGGACAATGTCGTCGAGACTCCGGAATGGGAGCGGCTCTTGCGCGCGCTTTTTCAGGAAAACCAAGCCCTGGACGCCCTTGATTTGCTAACCGCCCGCTCTGAATTGCGGGCCCTGAACCATGCAATCCTCGAATTGCCGAGTCATTATCGCGAGGTCGTCGTGTTGTGTAGTCTGCAGGAAAGGAGCTACCACGAAGCGGCGACCCTGCTGCAATGCTCCGAAGGAACGATCGCCTCCCGCATGAATCGCGCAAAGGCATTACTCGCGGCCAAGCTGCGACGATCGCCGTCTGTAAAGATGAAAGCGTCTGTAACCTAACCAGGAAAGCAGGACAAGTACGAAAGAACATCAGGCAAAGCCGATAGAGAGCGCAGAAGCCTCGCCCGTGGAGCTTCTTCTGGCGCTGCTGCGGGATCTATCAAAGAGAGATCCCTCTCCAGCGCTCAGAGAGAGCCTGAGCGGTCTGGCGTTCCAGCGTCTTAGAGGGAAGGTGGAACATAGCCCGCGGCCTCTCAGACGGCTCACGCCGATCTTATCCGGCGCATTGCTCATCTTTCTGGGAATCTCAGGACTGTATGTAGCCTATCGTAGATCAGGAGAATCCCCGCCGGTGGATAGCGCCAAAGCTCATTCCTTTGCGGCATCACCGGGGACGGAGGTCTCCGCTGCAATCATAACTCGGCCATCGAAAGCTGGTTCGCCGGCGGCCTATCACGCGCCGGCGGAGCTAAGGAAGCAGTCAGGTCCAGAGCGAATGACCTTGCGGCTCCCCTACTCGAATGGCGCCATCGAAAACGGAACCCAGGCCACCATTCGTGTTTCTATGTCTCAATCTGATCTGTTGTCCCTGGGATTCCCAATCAACGCAACTCTTCAGGATGGTCGTATTGTTGCCGAGCTGACGTTGGGAGATGACGGCCTGCCACGCGCGATCAGCCTGCCCCTGCCGCTTGAGGTTATGAAGGAGAAGAAATGAGACCATGGTTTCGACAAAGCGCATTCTGTTGCCTCGTAGCAGTACCATTTTGCAGTCTAAGCAAAGCCGCGGCGCAGATTATCGTCGATCGTCAGGCAGGCCCCTCAACCCAGATCGGTCCGCCGTTGGGACCCGCACAATTCGGGCTGGTCACGACTGGTGGGGCGGACTTCGGAATACCGGTAAACGCTGAGGTGGTGAAGAACCGCCCCTATCAAGCGCAGGCTAGTACCGAAATCAAGCAGACGCTTGCGGACGGCTCGCACATAGTCCAAACCACCACGGCTACCGTTGCCCGCGACAGCGATGGCAGAACTGTCCGCATCCAGAAGCTGAGTTCGATCGGCCCCTGGAAAGGTGACGGCCCGACCCTGACCAGCATCTTCGATCCGGTTACAAACACGCACATCGACTATACCTCTGATACCAAGGTCGCACATGTGATGACCATACCAACGTTACCAGCGGGAGCAGTGATGGCCAGGGGATTTGCTGTGTCGTCGGGTGCGGTCAGCGGTGGCAGCGGGGTCGTATTTTCCGTTCAAGGTCACGCAGTCTCCTCTCAAGCAAGCACCGGGATGGAGGCGAACACGGAACCAATCGGTAGCAAAACAATCGAAGCCGTTCCAGTGGATGGCACACGCGCCACAAGCACGATTCCTACAGGCACGATCGGGAACGATAAAGACATCGTGATCACCCGCGAGACATGGTATTCGCCGGATCTCCAATTGGTGCTGCTAAGTACTCAGGATGATCCGCGCTTCGGCCAGACAACCTACTCGCTGACAAGCATCCAGCGCAGTGAGCCTGATGCGTCGCTATTTCAGGTGCCGCCCGGATACAAGATCGAGAAAGCCCCCGCCCCCGTAAAAATCCCTGCGCAGTAGTTCTCCACCATCCGTCGCAGTGCCTCGCACGAGCCAATCAAGTGCACACTTTCTCTGAGCGGACGCAGCACGAGCCGCGTCTTAGCAATGGGAGTAAGGACAGGATTGTGTGTCGTGTGAGCGAAGCTGCTTCCGGGACCTGATCATCCCCGTCGCGAATCTTCAAAAAATGCACCGCCCTATCCTTTTTCTAAGTACGCTCTCCACCTTAAAAAAAGAATATCTTCTCTGGAAGCTTCATCGTTCTCACGACAATACCTTTGGGGTATCTATCTGTGAAGGCCAGGCCACTGCGGTTAAGGATACTGATGAGTATTGTCATAACTGCGGCGGGATCCTCTCAGCTGTTTGCCACCGAGTCCGCTCGCTCACTCTATAAACAAGGTCAAGCTGCAGAGGCGCGCCAGGACTATGATGCAGCCTTCGATTCTTATCGAAATGCAATGCTCCAACAGCCAGGTGACCTGCGATACAAAACTTCATGCGAAAGAATCCGCTTACTTGCGTCTGCACAACACGTGAGCCGTGGCATTGAGCTAAGAAAGAGTGGCAAGACGGCGGAAGCAATGACAGAGTTCCTGCGCGCCAAGGCCATCGATCCGTCGAACGTAGCTGCCGCCCAGGCGATCACCAGTCTGCAAGAGCATATGAACCCCATCGAACAGGCAGGTGATCTGCCACAGTTGCTGGGCGAGGGGAAGAAGCTAGTCTCCCTGGCCGGGCCTGTCGATCTCAAACCTATCTCGGAGGAACCCATCACGCTGCACATGGTTGAGGACAGCAGGATTGTCTATGGAACCATAGGCAAGGCCGCAGGGATCAATGTGCTGTTTGACCCGGAATACACATCCCGGCGCATCGCGATCGATTTGAACAACACAACCTGGCCGGATGCGCTCCGAATCGTAGCCACCGTTTCCGGAACCTTCTGGAAGCCGGTCACAAAAAATGCGATCTTTGTCGCGGCAGACACCAGGGCCAAGCGTCAGCAGTTGGAACGGGAAGCTGTGCAGGTCTTCTATTTAGGCAACGCAACCCAGCAAACGGACCTGAACGATGTTCAAACGGCGCTGCGCAATGTTCTCATTGACGCTAAGCTGTACGGTTTGCCCAGTCAAAATGCGATCGTGGTACGAGGTACTCCTGATCAACTCCTATTGACCGAACAGCTCATAGACGACTTCGATAAGGCGAGACCGGAAGTGGTGATTGACGTGGCCGTGCTGCAAGTGGACCGGGATAAGATCCGCAACATAGGTCTGCAGTTTCCGCAGACCGTCAGTGCGTCGCTTGTAACCACCAGTACCGCGTCAGGTGCAACCCTGACCCTCAACGATCTCGCCAACCTGACGGCCAAAAACTTTTCCCTAACCGTCGGAACCGCGGCTGTGGAGATGCTGATGACTGACAGCGATACGCGGATCCTGCAAAACCCGCGCCTGCGGGCGACCGATGGTCAGAAGGCAACCTTGAAAATCGGCGAGCGAATCCCGATCGCGACTGGATCCTTTGCCTCCCCCACCGCTTCAGCCGCGTCTGCAAGTCCGCTGGTGAACACGCAGTTCCAATACATCGATGTAGGTGTGAACATTGAGATGCAGCCAACCATTCACTTCGACGGCGACGTCAGCCTGAAGTTGAAAGTTGAAATCTCTTCCGAGACTGGCTCGACCACTATCAGCGGGGTGACCGAACCAATCATCGGCCAGCAAAGCGTCGAAGAGGCGATTCGTCTCAAAGAAGGAGAAAGCAACATTCTCGGTGGACTGCTTCAGGAGCAAGACAATCACACCAAAAGCGGCACCCCGGGATTAGGGGAAATACCTGTTTTACGGTATCTGTTTAGCACCAACCAGCACGAGGTCCAGCGCGGGGAAATAGTATTCCTGCTGACGCCGCACCTGGTGCGGCGAATACAAATTGATCAAACTAATCTGCGGCGGATAGATACGGGAACAAGCACCTCGATTGAGTTGCGCGAAATACCGGCGACTCCGCCGGCACAACATTAAGAGCGGCTCTTGGTTGCCACCACGATGGGCTGATAGAACGACGTGGTGCCTGGCTCCAACCACAGGATGTTAGTGAAGCCTGCCCCACGCAACGCCTGGTTCAAGTCTGTCCGCCGGAGAGCGCGATACCTGGAAACGAAATGACTGACCGTCCACTCGCTTTCTGTCTGCAGGGTCAGGTAGAGATGAATTGCATATTGTTCCCCATCCCATTGCCAGACCTGATGAACAAACCGGCTTTTTCCTTCTTCCTCGTAGAACCTAGGTGCCTCCATCGTAGGTCGCGTAGAAACCAGTTGATCGTAGTCTCTGATCGTCGCCAGCAGAATCCCAGAGTCTTTCAATTTGGCCGCAATCTCGACTGCCGCCCGTTCAAGATCCTGTTGTGACAAAAGATGAGGCAGCGCATTATCCGCGATCAGCACTGCATCGAAGCCGGTTTCTGGAACGGCACTCAGCTTTCGCATGTCTGCGACGTGGAATTTGACATCAAGATTGCGCACTTGAGCTTCGCGTTTCGCCCGAGCGATCGCCGATCCGCTCAAATCCGAACCGACCACAATATGACCGCGTTGGGCTAATCCGATGCTCTGCGTTCCAATCCCGCAGGCACAATCCAGAACATAGGGCGAGACCCGGGCGGTGTAGCGTTCCAGAAGCGGGCCGATAACCGCAGCCTGTCTGGCTATGCTCCGGTTCCAATCCTCAAAGATGAGGTGATAAGACGCAGCCAGCTCGTCATAGAACGCTTCTGCTGATTCGTCCATGTCACCTCCTGAAACAGAGCATACCGCGGATCCGATCTGCGGTTCCCTCCCCCAGCATAGAAAGCAGCTGGAAGCAATGCCCTGACTGCCCGGGTCGGCGTCCGTGTGCCACTATGGTGATTAGGGAGCGCATGTATGCGCATTGCCGTGGTCTGCGACATTCATGGGAACCTCACCGCATTGGAAGCAGTGCTGGCAGATATCCGTGGCGTGTCTCCAGATCTGGTGCTGCAAGGAGGCGATTTGGCCGACCCCGGATCGAATCCAATCGAAGTGATCGATCGGATTCGTGATCTGGGCTGGCAAGGTGTGATGGGCAACACCGATGAAATGCTCGTTCGCCCGAGCTCGCTGGAGGAGTTCGCGAGTCAATCTTCCGCCCCACCGGCACTCTGGTTGGCGATTCGCCGGATAGCGTCGACTACTCGGTCCATGCTTGGAGAGGAGAGACTGGCGTACCTTCATCAACTCCCTCTGGTAGCAACGAAGCCGGGTTTCGCACTCGTCCATGCGCTCCCGGGGGACTGCTGGCGAGCACCTACGGCAGAAGCAACCGATGCAGAACTGGAATCGATGTATGGTTCGCTGGGCCAGCCAATCGTTGTCTTCGGGCACACCCATCTTCCTTCCATTCGCCGCCTGACCGGGCATCCTGAACTCCTGATCAACAGCGGAAGTGTTGGCCTGCCTTACGACGGTGATCCCCGTGCATCGTATCTGCTTCTTGATGGCAGTACCCCGTCGATCCGGAGGGTCGAATACAGCGTTGAGAAGGAACTGTTGGCGCTCTCCTCCTGCGGTCTGCCGGGCGCAGAATGGACCGCAAGAATGCTGCGGACGAGCTCACCCCAGATGCCATAACTCGCGCTATGCGCTGGCGAAGTCAATAAAGCCGTGGCTGGGATCGGTGCGCACCAGCTTTACCTCCAGGCTATCGCCAACGTCGAGCCCACGCTGGCCCTGCACCAGCATGCCATCCACATGGGGAGCCAGTGTCCGCACAAAGGTCCCCCGTTCGTTCACTCCGGTCACAATCGCTCGGAACTTCTCGCCGATCCGCTTGGCCAGTGCAACAGCTGCGATCCTCTTCTGCATCTCGCGCTCCAGCTTGCGCTCTGCCGTAGCCTTTGCGGTGCAGTTCGCAGCGATTGCGGACAACTCATCCTCAGAATAAGGAGATGGCCGGCCCGCGATCATCGCTTTCAACAACCTTTGTGTCACCAGATCCGCGTAGCGGCGGTTCGGAGCGGTGGAATGCGTATAGTCTTCCACCGCCAGTCCAAAGTGTCCTTCGGGTGGATCGCCAGGCCGCTCCAGTACGTATTCTCCTGGTCCCATCAACTTCACCACAGCCAGCGACAGATCGGGAAAATGATCCGGATCCTGGTCCTTTTGCCTACCCAGAAAATCGTTCAACGCCCTGGAATCCGGCACCGCTGGCAACGTTGTTCCCAGGCGTGCTGCCAGTTCGACGATCCTGTCCCAGCGTTTCGGGACCCTCACAATCCTCCGGATGGAAGCGATCTTCTTCTCCAGCAGGGTTCGCGCCACCACGCCATTGGCTGCGATCATCAGATCTTCAATCAATTCTGTCGCAGAATTCTTCCCTTGCGTCCGCAGCTTGATCCCGTCTTCCTCCACAACGGCTTCTCCTTCAAGAGTTTCGATATTGAGGGCGCCACGCTTGTACCGTTCCGCGCGCAGCCGCTGCGCAACCTCGTTCTGCAGCTTCAACTGCGCCTGCAATTCGGCGGACGCGGCAACCTTCGCTGGAGCTTCCGCCTTGCCGTCCAGCCACGCTCCGACGCTGTTGTAAGCCAATTGAGCCTTATTACGCACCAGCGCCGGATAGACGCGGCTCGAAGAGACACAGTTCTCGGTCACGCAGGGATTGGCCTCCAGCACAAACTCCGTCACCATGCACGCGCGATCCTTTTCCTCAAGCAGTGAGGTGAGCCCGGTCGATAGTTCCTCCGGAAGCATGGGGAAATTCTTTACCCCGGTGTAAAGGGTGGCCGTCTCCTTTGCCGCGTACTGATCGATCGCGGAGCCCTTGGGAACATATGCGTCGACATCCGCAATGCCGATCAGTACTCGCGTTCTCCCATCCGGCAGTGTCTCCGCATATTCAATCTGGTCCAGATCCCGTGAAGTATCGTTGTCGATCGAAGACCAAAGCAGATGCTGCAGATCCTCAGCAGCGGGATTCATCTTTGCCGGATGCGTCTCAAGTGCAGCGAGCTCCTGCAGCACCTGTGGCGGATAATCAGGTTCGAATCCATGCTCCGTCAGCGCCTGCCGTGCGGCGGCCACAAGATCAAATGGGTGGTGTGAACTCATAAACGTCTCCAGAACCGAAACTCCACCCTAGCACGACCTGGGTGGAGTAAAGGATTGCGGTCACGTGAGCGGAACGGGTCGCAGAATATTCTTCATGGCGGTCTGAGCAAGCAGACGCATGGATCAACATTTGTATCGATTTGGTAGTACTCCAACGAAAATTACAAGACTATTACCAAAATCTGATCAAACCAGGCGTGGTCTCTGGTCAGATTGCCGCAGAGGATCGGCAAATGGCTTCAGTTTTGACTGCGGAGGAACTCCCGCACCTATCTGCCACTCCGGTTAACGAACCCGCCCAGACGGAGGGCAAACGAGAACCGCACCCACTAAGCCGTGAGGCCCAGGAAGACTCGTTCGACTGGTTCGCCATCTCTTTTATGGCCCTGTTTCACGCGGGCGCGATCCTGGCATTTTTCTTCTTTACCTGGAGCGCTCTCGCAGTTGCCGCCGCGCTTTGGTTCATCTCCATCTGCCTTGGGATTGGCGTGGGCTATCACCGCTTGCTGACCCATCGTGGATACAAGGTTCCCAAGGCGCTGGAATATTGTTTGGCCGTGTGTGGAACCCTTGCCCTGGAGCATGGCCCGTTGCATTGGGTAGTCACTCACCGCATCCATCACCAGCTGGCCGATCAACATGGCGATCCTCACACACCGCGGGACGGTGGATGGTGGTCGCACGCGGGCTGGGTTCTACACGGCAACGGGGTTGATAATCAAACGGCACTCTTCTTGAAATACGCGCCGGACGTGATGAAGGACGCTTTTCTGGTCCGCCTCAGCAAATATCACTGGGTGCCGCTGACCGTGCTTACGGTCCTGCTGTTCGCCGCCGGGGGTTGGCCGTGGATGCTATGGGGAACTTTTTTCCGGGTCACGCTGGGCCTGCATTCGACATGGTTAGTGAATTCGGCGACTCACATGTGGGGTTCGCGGCGCTTTGCCACGCGTGACGATTCGCGCAATTTGTGGTGGGTGGCGCTGCTGACAGGAGGAGAGGGCTGGCACAATAATCACCATGCCTATCCCGTATCCGCGCGCCACGGGCTTAGATGGTATGAGGTGGATCTCAACTACTACTGCATCTGGTTGATGGGCAAGCTGGGTCTGGCCAAACAGATCTCCATTCCCAACCGTGCGTTTGCGCGCGAGGCGTCTCAAAAACTATAACCCCCGGCTCGCAGACAGGGTCGCCGGCGAGCCAGGTACCAAAAATATCCGGCTGCGGCCTTACCAGCTCACCGGTTGCCCCTGCTTCAGAGTCAGCACGCGAATTCCTGTTCCCGAAAGCTTCTCTTCGAGCTGCGCCGGCGTGCCCGCAAGCACGGGAAATGTCCCATAGTGCATAGGGATGATTTCTTTCACCTTCAGCATGCGTCCGGCATAGGCGGCTTCTTCAGGACCCATCGTATAGTGGTCACCGATCGGCAGGAAAGCCAGGTCTGGGTGGTAAATGTCCGCGTACAGCCCCATTTCCGCGAAAACAGCAGTGTCTCCGGCAAAGTACGCACGCCGGCCATCCTTGAGAGTCAAAATATACCCTACCGCTTCACCCCCGTAAACCGAATTGCCGTTGTCGGCGATGGAAGAACTGTGCAGCGCGTGCGTCATCGTGAGCTTCACAAAACCCAGATCCACCGTGCCGCCCTTATTGAAGCCGACGGTGTTGTTCACGCCTTTGGAGGCGACCCAGCCGGCGACCTCCACCATAGCAACTACTTTCGCTCCGAACTGTTTCGCCAGAGGGACTACGTCCCCCAGATGGTCGCCGTGCCCGTGGGAAACCGCGATCGCATCGGCCTTTTGGATTTTGTATCCTTTGGGGTAAGCCGGGTTCCCCTCAATCCAGGGGTCCAAAATCAGGACTTCCCCAGAATCAAATTGAATCTCAAAAGCAGCATGGCCAAGCCAGGTAATCCGTATCATTTTTTCCTCCGATCAATTCGAACTATCTGTTGCAAAAAAGCGAGTCAGCGAACGTCAGCGTCGAAGACGCCCGTCTCGACCGTGTTCCCATGCTTCATCTGGATGAAAATGCGATAGCGTCCAGGCGAGGGAAATCCGTAAGGGAACTCGACCGTAGGCGAGATGGGTTCCGCGCTGGCGCCATCTGGACTCGCCATGTCCATGCCGGCCATCGAGCCGGTGTCAGCCATCTCCCCGGAACTGCCGTTGGCGAGCATCATGGCCTGCATGGCCGCAGAGCCCTCAGGGTGGGTGTGGGCAAACACCGTCCCATCGGTCTTGACGAAGGCGGCGTGTCCAGCCATGCCCAGGTAGGGCCGCGTATCGCCCGCAGGCTGGCCGGCGGCGTCGACCAGGTGAAAACGAAAGGCATAGGCGGTATTGGCGGTCAGATCCTGAGGCCGATCCCAAACCATGGTGTAGCCATCGGGAAGCTTGTAGGCAGTCCCAAGCTCGCCCTGAGACAACGCCGGCGGCGTGGCCGAAGCGTCTTCAGCCGCCAGGGGAGCAGGCGGCAGATTCTCTGGAATCACCAGATCGGCGGTAAGCGTTTCCGGGAAACCGTTGGCATGGACAATGTCCGCGTAGAGCCGGTAGGTGCCCGGAGGCATGGAGGGCAAAGTCATACGCAGCCGTTTGTCGGAGGCCAGGGCAGGGTGCAGGTGGAAGGCGGCGTCCATGCCCGGCTGCCGAATGGCGTAGAGATGCATCACGTGGCCATGATCGGGCAGCAGATCGTCATTGGAGCGCGCCTTGAACGTGTGCATCCCGTCCGTGTCGTAGCGGCCGATCTTGAGATTCAGAGTGTTGCCGGAGAGCTCCGGAGTAAGGCTGAGCGGACGGTAGATGTCCGCGGCATAGCCAATCGCTTCCGCATTCCACCATTTGTAACCGCCGTAGACCAGCAGCAGGGCGAAGGCGAGCGTGACAACACTGGCGATCAACGCCCGTGCGGCGCGTGGCCGGGTCGGGTGCTAAACCGGGATTGAGGCGCGACTGGCCAACTGCGGCAAACACGATCCCCGCGATCCCCACTACCAGCAGAAGGCCAAGCAACCCGAGGGTGATACCCATCGAGCGCTGCATGGGCAGGATAGAAAGAGGCATGGCGGGGACGGGAACGCTGCTGCTCGCCTTGCCTGCCGCACCATCTACATCGAAGTGGACCTCCCAGGAACCGGAGGCCATCAACCACAGTGACCCGGTGAAGAAAGCCGGGTCGGCTGCCGAGGGCTGCATGGCATCAGAGCTGGGCGGGTGCTTCGAGGCCTCGCCCGTCAGCGGAGTGGGCGTAATGCGAATGGAGCTTACCGGAGCACCGGAGCTCCGCACCTCAATCGCGGCCACGCCGGGAATGACATTCGGCGTGCGGATGGTGACGAAGAGCTTGTACGCTCCAGCATTCACTTCCTCGTAAACATCCTTGCTGCCGATGTGGGCGTGAGCAGGGACGGTGACCGCAAGGAAAATAAAAATCGCGAACAGCCACTTCATCGGCGCACGCCGCGCATCCAGCGGCCGAACAGCAGGCCGAGCCACGTGGAGATGGTCGCGTAGACGGTGGCTTTCAATAGCCCGGTGTACAGTGCAGCCCCACTATCGGGAAGCAGATACTGCCGCATCCGATCGAAGCCGTTGGGGCGCGAATTATAGTCGAAGTAAATGGTGCCGAAGAAACGGTTCTTGCTGGCGTCAGAAAGCAGGAAGTTGGCAAAAGGCCATTCAACTGCCGTAAGCACAGCGATAAACAGGATGCCCGAGACCAGGGCGATCTGCCACGGTTTCCAGTTCTTCACCCGCCCCCAAAGCAGATCAAGAGCCAGAGCGGGAACCAGGATGAGGATGGGAAACTTTGCCGGGACCATGTGGGTGACCGGATTGAAAACCGGGCCGAGCTTCGGCTGCGCCGGGAAAAGCGGAAGAATGAGGATTTCCGCAATCACGTACACCGTATACACAGCAGCCATGAACGTCGCTGCCCAGCGCGCGCGGGATGCCTGGGAAAAGGCCGCGAAGAAGAACGGCAGGCCAATCCCCATCGCCATGTAAGCGAGGGCTTGGTGGAGCTTGACGTCCCACGTGTACTCCTGCACGAAGAACATCTGGCCGACGATCGTCAGGCCCCCGACGTAGAGCAAAAGCAGCTGAAGCGGCTTGAAGGTGCCTTCGTCGTTCTGGGCAGCACGGTTCATGGCGGCCAGGATGAGGAACATGACGCCGAACGAAATGCCGCGGAGACCGAGAATGAGCAAGGCATGGGGCGGGCTTACGATCTTGACGTCAAGACCGTAAGCGTTATGCCACCAGTTATCAAAGGGAGCCGAAGTCAGCACGGCCACGCATCCCCACCCGGCGAGAAAGATACCCAGCGGGGCGCGAAGCCCAAAAACACTGACCGACGCAGCTCTGAGCTCAGTGTCGTGGCCAAATGTGCACTTGGCGATCAGCCAGGCGCAGATGATGCCGGCGAGCACGCCGCAGGCGTAAATAGCCATGTGCGCGGGGGTCCAGAACGTATCCCGCCCGATCGACCGGTGCCAGGAGACGTCCCAAGCGCCACCGATGGAAGAAGAGGTAATGGCCACGACACCTACCCAGATGTACCAGGGGATCGGGGAGGGGGAGCGGGATGCGAAGACGCCCGGGTAACCGGCGGCTGTGGACATGCTTCCTCCATTGCAAGTACCAAGGTCATGATAAATGACTGCCAGAACGCGGCTGCTTTGACACCGGGTTTCCATATTGGTAATGTTTCCAGCGTGAAGCTGTTACCTGTTGTGGTATCCGTCTGCCTCGGCGCATTAGGCTTGCTCGCGGCCCAGTCTCAGGTCAACGCCCAGTCCACTGGGGCGGCGGAGTGGCCAACCGGCAGCTTCGACCAGCAGCGCGACGGGTGGCAAAGAAACGAAACCAGGCTCACCGTCGATAACGCCAAGAACATCCGGCTGCTCTGGAAGTTAAAAACTGATAACAAGTCGATGGGAATGCAATCCTTTCGCGAGCCCATCATCGTTGCCGGCGTGCATACGGCTGGCGGCGTCAAAACCCTGGCAATCTTTGCCGGCAGTTCCGATGCTGTCTACGCCATCGATGTCGATAACGGCTCGCTGGTTTGGCAGAAGAACCTGAAGTGGTCCTCAGACAAGCCACAGGAGCCGCGGGAGGGATACCGGCTTCATTTGCAACAACGCGTTGACCGCAACCCCCGTGGTTACGCCGGCAGGAGCAGCGCAGCGGTTCGTCTATGTGCTCTCCAGCGACGGCTACCTGCACACCATGGACCCGGCCACCGGCGAGGAAAAAGACTCGGCCGTAGAAATGGTGCCCGAGAGTCTACGGCAAAGCGTACGGTCTCAACCTGCTGAACAACGTCGTATATACCGCGACCGGCCAGCGTTGCCATGGGGTTCCGAATGAGTTGTACGCCGTCGATCTGACCAACAAGAGAGCCTTTTCCACCCCGCCGCAGGGAGGAATCTTCGGCACCGCCGGGCCCGCCATCGGCGCCGATGGCACCATCTATTTTGAAACCGGAGATGGGGTCTACGATGTCGCAGCGGGAAACTTATCCACTAGCGTGCAGGCCTACACCTCCGCTGACGATACCCTGACCCTCAAGGACTACTACACCCCCAGCAACCACCTGTGGCTGACCAAGCGCGATCTGGATATGAACACCACCCCGGTCGTATTTCCCTACAAAGGACGGGACCTGCTGGTGGGCTCGGGCAAAGAAGGCCGCTATTTTCTGATGGACAGCAAGTCGCTGGGCGGACCAGACCACCAGACTCCACTGTATCGCAGCCCACTGGTGTCGAATAAGAACGTGAACTTCCAGACCGAAGGCACCTGGGGTAGTTTTGCCAGTTGGGAAAGTAAGGACGGCACCCGCTGGGTGCTGGCGCCCATTGGCGGGCCGGTGGCCGTGGACTTTCCCATCAGCTACGGCCCAACGCCCAATGGCGGCGTGATCGCGCTCAAGTTGACCGACGCCGGCGGAAAGATGGAGCTGACTCCTGCCTGGTTATCCCGCGACATGATGAGCGCTGAGCCTCCCGTGGTGGCCAATGGCGTGGTCTTTGTGCTCGCTGCCGGCGAATTCACTGCCCAGGCAAACGATGAGGACGGCGGACTGTACAGCTGGGAAGACAGGATCAAACATTCGATTCCCGCCAAGCTGTATGCGCTCGACGCGATGACCGGGAAGGAGCTCTATTCCAGCGGAGACCAGATTGGTTCTTTTCTGCACCAGGCCGGCATTGCCCTTGCCGGCGGTCGCGTGATCTTTGGCACCTTCGACGGCACCATCTACTGCTTTGGCCTGGAATAGAGCCTCGATGAGAACCCGGAAATTTCACGCCCGCCTCCTGGTAGCCCCGAACGTGACGCTTTGCCTCGCCGGCGCATTCCTGTTTACCAGCCTGGCCTATGCGCAGGGAACCCAGCGCGGTTTCTGGACTGCACCCGATGCGGACGCGGCGCACAACAGCTGGCAGAAGGCTGAAACCGAGATTAACACCGAAACAGTTGCCAAAGATTTCAAGTTTCTCTGGAACCTCAAGCTCGGCAAAGAGACCTCGAAGTCCCCGTCTTTCAGCGAACCCCTGCTCTATCCTAACCTCATCACCGGCAAGGGGTTCAAAGATCTGGCCCTCTTGGCCGACGCCAACACCTTGTACGCCGTCGATTCCGAATTGGGAGAACTGGTCTGGCAAAAGGATTTCAAATCCTCGTCCGCACCCAAAGCATGTGGCAACATTCAGGTTGTTCTCGAGGCGCCCCGCGGTCATTCATTTTGGCGCGCCCAGGCCCGCCGCTCCTAAACCCGGCGCCGCTGCCCCTCCACCACCGCCACGCCCTCGTGAAGAACCGCTCCCTCGCTCGCAGCGGCGCGTAGGTGCTGCTGCCGGCGGCGGAAGTTATGGCATCAGGGGCGTCTACGTTGTGACCAGCGATGGTTACATTCATGAGCAGATCATGGCCACCGGCCTCGATTACGCCCCGCCGGTAAAGTTTTTTCCCGCGCCGGGCGGAAGCTCCTTCGGGCTGAACATGAACGACAAGGTGGTGTACACAGTTCGCGGGATCCGGTTGCCACAATGTTGCCAATGCGGTCTGGTCGATCGACCTCAACACTCCGGATTACACCGTGAATAGCTATAAGACTCAGAAGCTCAGCGTGGCTGGTTTGACCGGTCCGGCAATCGGACAGGGATGGCACCGCGTATGTCGTAACTGGCAGCGGGCAGGCGGTTCCCCCCGTGTATGCCAATAGCGTAGTGGCCCTCACCGCGAAAGAACTGAAGGTGAAGGACTGGTATACACCATCCGTCGGCGCGAAAAGCAAGACGCTGAATGCCGGTCCTGTGGTGTTTACCTACAAGGAGAAGGAACTGATTGCTGCTCCGGGCAACGACGGTGGCATCGTTTTATTGGACAGCCAATCTCTCGGAGGATCCGATCATCACACACCCTTGGCCGAGTCGCGTGTGATGTCGAAGCCGCTAGGCGGGGCACCTGGGAGGGCCTGGCAACCTGGCAGGATAAAGCAGGGCGTTCCCTGGATCCTGGCGTCCATCGCCGGGCCGGTAGCGAAATTCGCTGGTAGCAACGGCCCCGCGCCTCATGGCAGCATTGTCGCGTTCAAGGTGGAAGAGCAAGACGGGCATATGCAACTGACCCCGGTTTGGATCTCCCGCGATCTCATGAATCCGGCGCCCCCGGTTATTGCCAACGGGGTCGTCTTTGCGCTCGAGGGAGGGAACACCTCCACCCACGCTACTCTGTACGCTCTCGATGCCGCGAGCGGCAAACAGCTCTACTCAAGCGGGGACGCAATCCAGACCTATACTCATCTGGCCGGCATGTCCGTCGGTGACGGACATGTGTTCTTTACCACCCATGACAACGCGCTCTACTCCTTCGGAATTCCGATGGAGCATTAGCCGAAGCATGGACTTTTTTACACCGGAAGGGAAGGCATGCGCAGCAGATCGCAGGTTAAAGAAGTAATCGACGCAGGCAACGGCATTCTGAGACTCGAACCCTGCTGGGTGCCGCGATCGTTCATGATTCCCGGACGCAGGCTAAAGCTCCATCCGGACGATCTTTACGCCTTTGGCGGCCACCGCGGCGGTATCAACGAGCGCTGGTTTTCGTCGACCACCAAAGCGTCCAATGGGCCAGACACATTGCCTGATGAGGGGCTCAGTTACGTCCGGCCCAAGAGTGGGGGCAAATTCCTGCTGAAAGAAGCGGTCGAGGCTGCCGGAGACCTGTTGCTCGGCGCCGACGTGATGGCGCGCGAAGGTGGATGGAACCTGCTGTGCAAGTTTTTTGACAACATGGGCCCCATCCCCCACCACATGCACCAGAGCGATGCCTTCGCCAAGCTGGTGGGGCAGAAGGGCAAGCCGGAAGCCTATTACTTCCCGCCGCAATACAACCAGATACAGAACAATTTTCCCCACACCTACATGGGCCTGGAGCCGGGCACGACTCAAGAAGATATCCGCCGCTGCCTGGAAAAATGGAACCAGGGCGACAACGGAATCCTCTTTCACGCCCGCGCCTATCGTCTGGAGCCCGGCGCTGGGTGGCAGGTCAACCCCGGTATTCTGCACGCCCCCGGATCGCTCGTGACCTATGAGCCGCAGGTGAACAGCGACGTATTTGCCATGTTTCAGTCTGAGGTGGAAGGTCGCATCGTTGGTTGGGAACTGCTGACTAAGGACGTTCCCCCCGAACACACCAAGGACCTCGATTTCCTGATCAGCATGCTCGATTGGGAAGCCAACGTAAATCCGCGCTTCGCCGAAAGCAACAAGACCTTCCCCCGGCCGGCAAACCCGGTGGAGGAATCGGCGGCGGATGGTTACGTCGAGAAATGGATTACCTACGGCACGCCCTACTACTCGGCCAAGGAGCTTACGGTGCTGCCCAAGCGCGCCGTGACCATCAAGGACAGCGCTGCCTACGGCGTGATCGTGACCCAGGGCTACGGGACGCTGGCCAAACAAGCGGTGTCGACTCCATCCATGATCCGCTTCGGCGAGATGACGGAGGACGAGATATTCGTCACTGCGGACGTTGCAAAAGAAGGGGTGCGCATCGAGAATCCGAGCGCATCCGATCCGCTCGTTATGCTGAAGCATTTCGGACCTGGTAATCCGGATGCACAACCACTGTTACGGAAATAAGCCTGTGAGCAAAGCCGAACAACATAAGCACCCGGCAGTCCACAACGCCATGTGGCCTGGACTGGTAGGCAAGGGCCCGGATTCGGAACCGTTCATCCCGCTCGAAACCATGCTGGACCTGACGGCGCAGGCCGAAGTGAACGGCGTCCGCTTCGATGGCGTGGATTTATTTTTGTCGTTGCCTCACACCAGCATCGACTCAACGGAGGATGATCTAAAGCATCTTGCCGAAAGCGTAGCCAGGCGCGGGCTGGTTGTGGGCTCGCTGGTCGCCCCCGTATGGCCGCCCACTGGCGGCGGCTCCGCCATGGGTTCCGAGCCCGAGCGGGCAAGTTTTCTGACCCAGGTAAAAAAGGCCTGTGCCATCGGCAGAAAGCTGCGCGACCTGGGCATTCGCCGCTACGGGGTGGTGCGCATTGATTCTGCAGCCTCACCAGCGGAATGGGCGAAAGACCCGGCCGGCAATACCCGGCGCATCGCACAGACATTCTGCGAAGCCAGCATCATCGCCGAAGATCATGGGGAGCGCCTCGCCGCTGAGGGAGAAATCTGCTGGGGAGGCATGCATAGCTGGAAGCGGATGGTCGAGTTGCTGGAGATGGTGAACCGGCCCAAGACCCTGGGCTTTCAGGCGGACATGGCCCATTCTCTTCTTTATACGCTCGGCTACAACGCTCCTGAAGACCGCCTGCTGCCGGAAGATTTCGATTGGTCGCAGAAGGCTGTCCTTATGGAAGCTCTGCGAAAAGTGACCCATGCTCTGCGTCCATGGACCATCGACTTTCATGTAGCCCAAAACGACGGAACCGTAAGTGGCTCCGGTTCGCACGATAAGACCGGGCGCCACTGCGTGGCCGTCGACCCAAATGGAAAAATGGATATTGTCGCCGTCGCTGGTCTTTGGATGCGGGATGAAACCGGGGCGCCGACCCGCGCTTACGAACACATTTGCTGGGACGGCTGCATGTTCCCCAACGCCACCATGCTGGCTCCAAAGACCTGGAACGAAGTACTCGGCACCTTGATCGCCGTGCGCAACGCGCACGGCTGGGACTAGACCAATATGGCGAACGTGAAAAAGGAAACAGTAGGTTCGTCCAATGCGCTGCACTCTAACGAATACACATTTCGACGAGAGGTCCGCTGAACTGGAGATCCCTCCGCTACGTTGCGCTTCGGTCGGGATGACAAAGGGGAGGGTGGCGCTTCGATTGAGAGTAGTGGAGGGACCTGTTTTGTATCAGGGCACGACTTTAGTCGTGCCGTAAGGCGTGAAATAGTCGAGGGCTTTAGCCCCTGAGGGGAAGGTACCTAAAATCTCCACCAAACTAAATGTCGGCTTAGTCGGATACGGTTTCATGGGGCGCACTCACTCCAACGCGTTCCTGCAGGCCCCGCGTTTTTTCGACCTCCCCTACCAGCCGGTGCTGAAGGCCGTTTGCGCGCGCAGTGCTGAGCGCGTGAAAGGGTTCGCCGAAAACTGGGGCTATCAATCCATCGAGACAGATTGGCGCGCCCTGGTACAGCGGAAGGATATCGACCTCATCGATATCGCGAGCCCCAACGACACCCATGCGGAGATCGCCATTGCCGCCGCCAGGGCCGGCAAAATGGTGCTTTGTGAAAAACCGCTCGGGCGCACCGGAGCGGAAGCGAAAGCGATGGTGGAAGCGGTTGAATCCGCCAAGGTACCCAACATGGTTTGGTACAACTACCGCCGGGTGCCGGCGGTCGTCCTGTTAAAGCAACTACTCGACGAAGGACGCTTCGGCCGCATCTTCCACTACCGCTCGCAATTCCTGCAGGACTGGACCATCTCCAGCGACTTGCCTCAAGGCGGCGAGGGTCTATGGCGTTTGGATGTCTCAGTAGCCGGCAGCGGCGTCACCGGAGACCTGCTCGCGCATAACATCGATATGGCACTGTGGCTGAACGGACCCATCGTGGAAGTCACGGCCATGACCGAGACATTCGTGAAAGAACGTAAGCACAATCTCACCGGCAAAGTTGAGCCCGTGGGCATCGATGATGCGAGTGCTTTCTTGTGCCGCTTCGCCAATGGATCGATGGCCACCTTTGAGGCGACGCGCTACGCCCGCGGCCACAAGGCGCTCTTTACCCTCGAGGTGAACGGTGAGCAGGCGTCTGCCGGCTGGGATCTGCATGATCTGCACCGCCTGGAGTATTTCGATCACCGCGATGAAGGGCGCCTGCGCGGCTGGAAAAGCATTCACATCACCGACGGCGATCATCCCTACATGAAGAACTGGTGGGTGCCTGGCCTGCAAATTGGTTATGAGCACACGTTCATTCACCAGGTAGCGGATTTTCTTCAGGCTCTCGGCAGGAAGGAACAGGCATCGCCGACGTTCGCGGACGGCGCGGCCACGGATTATGTAACCGACGCAGTGTTAAAATCCGCCAGAACCAGGCAATGGGAGAAGGTCGAATGACAATCAACTTTGTAAGACATTTCGTCATCGCAATGATCTGTCTGCTCCTGATCTATCCATCTCATGGCTATCAGGCCCCTGCCCATCATGCTTCCTCGGGCTTTACTCAGCCTGACCCTATTGACTTCAACGATCACGCAGGGTGGACGCAAATTTTCGATGGAAAGACGATGCAGGGCTGGGATGGGTCCCCCGAAGTATGGCACGTGGAAGATGGCTCCCTGGTTGCCGAATCGAGCCCCGAGCATCCTTCGGGTACGACGAACATTATTTGGCGTGGTGGCCAGCCGGCCAACTTCGAGTTGAAATTGGAGATGAAGCTCGAGGGCGCCGGCGCCAACGGCGGGATCCAATACCGCAGCCTCAACGTTCCGCCATCTCCAAACCAGTCGGTGAAGTATCCCAAGTGGAACATGAAGGGCTACCAGGCCGATTTCGATTACGGCAACAAATACACCGGCCAGCTCTACGAACAAAGCACCACTCGCGGCATTGTCGCCTGGCGAGGCCAAATGGTGGAGACCGATCAAGGGAAGAAGCCGCGCCTGCTGGCGACGTTAGGAAGTTCCGACGAACTCAAGTCCTACATCAAGATTGGCGACTGGAATCAATACGAGATAATTGCCGATGGAAACACGCTGATCCATATTGTGAATGGCCACGTGATGGCGATCCTGGTCGACAACGACCCGACCTTCAGCCAATCAAAAGGGCTGATCGGCTTTGAAATTGAAGGCCCAGGGGTAGTAAAGATCTCACACCGAAACGTCTGGCTAAAGGAACTACCTTAGCGGGTGAACCATTCGCTGGGATCGCGGCGAATGGCTTCCCCACAGAATTGTCATTTCCACCGGAGTGGAGGGACCTGCTGTTTCTCTAAAACGCCAGCCGATCTTTCTTAGCATCCAGCTTCTTCGCATCCACATCGGGAACCTTCTTCAAGTCATCGATGGTCTTAAAGTCCCCATTCTTTTTCCGATACTCAATGACCGCCTCTGCCTCTGCGGTGGTCAATCCCAATCCGCTCACAAGCTGCGCAGCCGTCGCCTTGTTCACATTGATCGGCGCGTTTGCGGGAAAATTCTTTACCAGGTAATCGAGTATCTCGGTGAACTCCTCGTCCGTGCCGACCGCGCCAAATCCCGCCATCTTGGAAATGGTATTTTCCCATCCGGCGCGGTCTTGGCCATTCGCGATCACGTTGTCAGGCGAATGGCACGAGCTGCAGACCCGAATCAGAGTATCTTTTCCCGGCCCCGCAGGAAGTTCAGGATGCACCTGTGACTGTTGCTGCTGTGCAGCCTGTTGTGCATAAGTCGGCCCGGCAGTCAGCGTGCAGAAGCACAGTGCCCAGGCTGCGCTCAGTTTGGTTGCATCCAATCTCACGACGGCTCCTCACCGCCTAGTATATTCCGCGACCGCGTCCACCCCAGGGCCTGCCTCTTTTCTCGCCACTCGTCCGCGGTAATCTCCCATATCTCGCTCAGGAATCTGCCGGAGACGTAATCGCGCTCCTCCGTGCCGATCACGCGCATCCCGGTCTTCTCCGATATTCGCCTCGACGAGATGTTCGCGACCGCCTTTGGAGCACGCAGGGCGCCAAAACCGAGAACATCAAAGCAGTAGTCGTTGACCGCCACCACCGCTTCCGTCATCAACCCTTGGCCCTGCCAGGGTAGTCCCAACCAGAATCCGCGATGGGCATACCCCTCCTTGGAAACCAGGCCGATCGATCCAATGTGTTCTTCCGGCGATCCTTTCAACCGCAATGTCCAGTGCCACGCCTCTCCTCGTTCCATCGCAGGCAGCGCGACATCCCGATAAAAGGTCAAGGCTCCATCCGCAGGATACGGCCACGGAATCTGCGTAGCCATGAACTGTACCATCTCCCATTGCGGGAAGAGCCGTTGCGTCTGCTCCGCGTCTGCAAGCTGGAGCGGTTGCAGCAGGAGCCGGCCGGTTTGAAGAGTGGAGATCACAATCCGCTGGGTTAGAGTGTATAAGTTGTGGAACCAGGGCTCCACAAGAGGAAAAACATGAGACGTCGTCACTTCCTGCTCGGCGCGGCTGCGACAGCCTTTGCGGCAACCGGCAAGAATACGGTTGCCGCTGTACCCACGCCTCCCAGCGACCATGCAGGCAGTCCGCTCAAGATTGAAGCAGTAGAGCTGATTGAGCTGCACGGAACCTATACCGCTGAGGCAGGCGTCAACGGCCAGCCGCAGGTGAACCCGTTGGACGTCTACGACGACTTGCGCCCCGCGCCATATACCGACAATCCGTCCGGCACGAAGGGGGTGCATACCAGCGCAGTCTATGTGCGCATCCGAACCGCAGCTGGTATCGAGGGTCTCTACGGCCCCATCGAGAAGAGCGCCGCCATCGTAGTGCAGCAGGAGCTACGCCCCTTTCTCCTCGGCAAAGACGCGCTTGCAGGCGAAGCGCTGTGGGACCAGATGTACCGCTCCAACCGGCACTCACGCGATGGATTCTTCATGATGGGGATCAGTGCCGTCGACAACACATTGTGGGATGTGCGCGGCCGTTACTATGGTGTGCCCGTCTACCGCCTGCTTGGCGGACCGACTCGCTCATCGGTCGAGATGTACGCCAGTTGCCTCGGCTTTTCGCTGGAGCCGGAAGCCGTTCGCACCCGCGCTCTTGCGCTTAAAGGCGAGGGTTTCCGCTATCAGAAATGGTTTATGGGCTACGGCCCGGGCTCCGGGCCTGAGGGGATGCACAAGAACGTCGAACTGGTCCGCATTCTCCGCGAAACGCTGGGCGACGACACCGAGCTCATGTTCGACGCTTACAGCGGATGGGATCAGGACTACGCCCTGGAGTGGGCGCACCAGGTGGAACAATACCATCCACACTGGATGGAAGAGGCGACTCATCCCGAAAAGATCGAGAGCTTTGCTGCCATGCGACGCAGCACCAGCATCCCCATCGCCTCCGGCGAACACTTCTACGGAAGATGGGAAGTGGAGCGCTATCTGCAGGCGGGTGCTCTTTCCGTAGTCCAGGCCGACCCGGAGTGGTGTGGTGGCGCCTCCGAGCTGGTACGCATAGGCACCGTCGCCTCGCTGCACGACGTACCCGTCATTCCGCATGGGCACAGCCTGCGTGCGGCCATCCACGTCATCTCCAGCCAGTCGCCCATGACCTTCCCTCTTGGGGAGTACCTGGTAAACAAGATGAAGCACTACTACCACTTTGAGAGTAATCCGCTGGTTGTGGAGAAGGCCCACATCGCTCTACCCACAGGCCCTGGTTTCAACGTTCAACTCGATCCGGCGAAGATTGAATCGCAAACCATTCTCAAATCCGAATAGGGACCCTTCAAGCCACCACCGCCGCCACAACCATCTCCAGAGCTCTCCGGACGCCCGTATCTCCTTCAATCGGACCATCAACAAACTGGTTGAACGGATGCGGTTTCCAATCGTCGCGCGAGGTATCCGGCGTATAGGTCAGAGGTAGCCCGGTAGCTGCGGGATCATAGGTCTCCGCATTCAGGCTGGCCATCTTGTAAATCACCATATCCAGCGAAGGAATGATGTAGAGTCCAAAACCGCCCGCGCCCGACTTGAAAAAGCTATCGCGCGGCGCACCGGCTACGTGGCCGTCCGCGTTTACTTCGTGTTGCAGGCTAAAGGGAGAATGGGGATTGAAGGGGGAAGGCCTGCTCAGCAGTTCGACATACTCCCGCGGCACCAGTTGTTGGTTCTTCCATTTGCCTTGCTTGAGCAGCAGGTATCCAAAGCGCACCGCATCGGTGGAATGGAGAGCGATAGCCGCCGCGCCAGGAGTGTGCGGCAAGGTTATGCCATTGTGATGCAGCGCATATCCCCACCGCCCCCAACCCATCGGCTCAGCCAGCTTCTGTTGGATGTATTCCTGTAACTCCATGCCCACGACGCCGCGAAGGACGATCGAAGCAATGTGTGGATCCTGTCCGTAAAGATATCCCCCGCCAGGTAGCGCCCACATCTTTCCATGGAGCGTGCTTCCGTCCTGGTCGAGTACCGGGTTGGGTGAAGTCCAGTAGGGCAAATTCACGTTTTCGCCGTGGACGATTCCGATCAGGTGCCCGCCATCCGGCGTCCCGGGCGGGGGAGCGACTCGCGAGTCCTGAATGCCGGAGGTCATGGTCAGCAGGTGGCCGAGACAGATGTCCGCCATCTCCGGGTAGCTCAATGGCAACGCCGCCGGCAGATACTCCTTCGTGAAAACCTTCTGCGCCAATCCGTCGGGAAAGCGGTCGCTATGTTCCGCCAGCATGATGCCGCAGCAGACGCTGGTAAACATCTTTCCGATGGAATACATGTTGGGATTGGCTTCCCGGTTGGCCCTCCCGAAGTACTTCTCGTAAACCAGGTATCCGTGGCGGAGCACAACCAAACCACCATGCTGGCTTGTGGTCTGCACATATTGGAACGCTTCAGCGAGTCTGCTCTTGTCGATCCCGACGGTCGAACGGATCTCAGAAGCCTGGTTCAACGTTCGCCAGCCGCCCTCAGAGTCGGGAGGCGGAAAGTAGGGGTCGTCGCCCGCAGCAGTCCGCGCTGCCAGGTTCAGAAGCGGTACAGCAACGGGAAGCGAAAGCAGCGTCCTACGGGTCTGCCTCCATTGGTTTGTCGCCAGCCATTGCAGCCGCCGTTCCCCGTAAGAATATAATGGCGCACGGATGGCGCTCCCAGTCGGCACGAAGCTTGGTCGTTACGAAGTTCAGTCGCCCCTGGGCGCGGGAGGAATGGGCGAGGTCTATCGAGCCAGGGACTCGCGCCTGGGAAGAGAGGTCGCCATCAAGATTCTGCCCGGGCATCTTTCCGCCGATCCCGAGGCAACGCGGCGCTTTGAACAGGAAGCCAAGGCTATCTCAGCCTTGAACGACCCAAATATCTGCACCCTCTACGACGTGGGCCACCAGGATGGCGTCGATTTCATTGTCCTGGAATACCTGGAAGGCGAGACGCTGCAAGATCGGCTACGCAAAGGGGCGTTGCCGCTGGAGCAAGTCTGCAAATATGGCTCACAGATCGCCCTTGGACTGGATAAGGCGCACCGCAAAGGAATACTGCACCGCGATCTGAAACCCGCAAATGTCATGATCACCAAGTCCGGCATAAAGCTGCTGGATTTTGGTCTGGCCAAGATGAGCCTCCCAACCGCAATGGAGAGTACCGTCAGCGCAGCCGTGCCGTTATTTGAGCAACCAGAGATTGCGGGGACCTTTCCCTATATGTCGCCGGAGCAGGTAAGAGGAATGGACCTCGACCCCCGCAGCGACATCTTTTCCTTAGGCGCTGTGCTCTACGAGATGGTTACCGGGCGACGGGCATTCGACGGAAAAAGCCAGTTGAGTATTGTGCCCGCCATACTTGAGAAGGAACCTGAACCAATCACTTCCATCGCACCTCTCACCCCACCCGAACTGGACCATGTGATCGACCGGTGTCTCGCCAAGGATCCGGAGGAAAGATGGCAAACGGCGCGAGACGTTGGCAGCGAACTCCAATGGATCGGTGAGCGGCCAGATCCACCCTCTTCCGCAACGCAGCCGAGGGCAAGTTCAGGAAGCTCGTGGCTCTTATGGATACTATGCGGGGTATTGCTCGGGGCAGGACTGGTCGCCGTTCTGGCTTGGCGCAGCCAGAGCCCGATCCGTCAAGAGAGTTATTTTTTAGCGGCGGTGCCGTTCACGGTTCACGACATGGCGCTGGCACCCAATGGGCACATTGTAGCCGCAGTGGGTTTCTCGGAAAGGGCGAGAACCAACGACCTGTGGCTATACGATGTTGGCAGCCAGGCGCCGAGAGAGGTAGCGCAGACAGAAGACGCGAGCTTTCCCTTCTGGTCGCCGGACGGCAAGTCTGTCGGTTTTTTCGCCGACGGAAAGTTGAAGAAGCTGGACGTATCCGGCGGCCCGGTGGAGGTGATTTGCGATGCGCCATCGGCCCGGGGCGGCACCTGGAACAGGGATGGAGTCATCGTCTTTAACCCGAGCGGGCACCTGAGCGGCGGGTTGTACCGCGTGTCCGCTGCCGGAGGTACAGCCATCCGCGTTATTGCCCCGGATGCGGTCCACGGAGTGAACAGCTACCGTTGGCCGGTGTTTTTGCCCGACGGGAAGCATTTCCTTTATTTGGCTGGCAACATTTCGGGCCAAGCGGATTCTGACGCTATATTCGTGGGCAGCCTGGACTCCACCGAAAGCAAGTTTCTCGCCCGCGCGACAGGCAACCCAGCGTATGCGGCCCCCGGTTACCTTCTCTTCTGCCGCGAGAAGACGCTGTATTCGCAAAAATTCGATGCCGGCAAACTGGCCGTATCGGGCGAAGCGGTTCCCCTCCTGACCAATGTGTCGTACCAGCCGCGCATTCTGCACAACGATTATGCGGCTTCGAATGCCGACGTCCTAGTCGCGCAGCTTGGCAACAATGTTTCGCTCTCCAGGTTGGTGTGGCGCGATCGGAAGGGGAACGAGATCGGGTCGGTCGGCAAGCCCGATGTTTACGCCAATATCTCACTTGCTCCGAACGGGAAGGCGGTCGCATTCGATAAGACGAACCTAGATAGCCAGAACGCTGATGTCTGGACATACAATTTCGAACCAGCCAGTTTGAAGCGCCTGACGTTCGATCGGGCCATCGATGCTGAGCCGGTTTGGAGCCCGGATGGCAAGAGAATCATGTTTGCCTCCAGCCGGTCCGGTATGTTTCGCCTGTACGTCAAGAACGCAGATGGAAGTGAAAACGAAGAGCTACTTCCGCTGGATCCCTCCGACGACGCTGATCAATATCCGACCAGTTGGTCGCCTGACGGCAGCCATTTTTTGTACGATCGGGATGCGGAACTAACCAGGTTGTGGCTGGGGGAGATGCCTGAAATGCGAACCAGCGCATTGCCGGCCGGGTCCGAAACCAGGAAGAACGCGCAATTCTCTCGCGATGGAAAATGGATGGCGTACACCTCCAACGAAAGTGGGAAGTGGGAGATCTACGTCACTTCATTTCCCGATCTGCGCGGAAAATGGCAAGTCTCCAATAACGGAGGAACCCAGCCCCGCTGGCGAGGAGACGGCAAGGAGCTATTCTATATTGCGTCAGACGGACAGATGATGGCTTCTCCGGTGACCACGGGAGAACATTTTGATGCGGCGTCGCCGCAGCCATTGTTTCCGGCCAGAGCCCGCGAACAGGTTGCCGGATCAGAGCTGGCGATGTACGACGTCACTCGCGATGGGCAGCGGTTCTTGATCAATACCCAAATGGAAACAACCGAGAAGCAGCCCATGATGGTGGTCTTGCACTGGCCTGTTGTCCTGGAAAAATAGGCGGGGCGGGTTTCATGCTTGCCGTGTATCCCCCAGGGCTGCATGATGGTTGCTGTGCAAGAACTGATCGCAGGTACACTCCTCGGCCACTACAGGGTCATCCGGCCCCTGGGCCAGGGTGGAATGGGCGTAGTCTACGAGGCCGAAGACCAGAAGTTGGGCCGGTCTGTTGCCATCAAGCTGCTCCCTGAAGCCACACGCCAGGACCCGGCGGCGCTGGAGCGTTTTTGGCGCGAAGCACGTACCGCTTCCTCGCTGAACCATGCCGGCATCTGCACTATCTACGAGCTGAACGAAAGCGGGGACCAACCCTTCATCGTAATGGAGCTGCTGCAAGGGCAAAGCCTGGACAAAGGCCATTTCCGCCGCCCCATGCCATACCCCAGGTTGCTGGATTTCGGGGTGCAGGTGGCCGACGCACTGGATGCGGCCCACAAAAAGGGCATTCTGCACCGCGACATCAAGCCGGGCAATATCTTCCTGTCACCGTCCGGGCAGGTGAAGATTCTGGACTTTGGCCTGGCCAAGCTCGAAGCAGGCCCTTCGAGCTCAAACGGCGCCGGTGGAGACAGGCCGGGCGCCACCATGGCCGAGGCGTTGACCAGTCCCGGATCGGCCGTGGGTACCATCGCCTACATGTCTCCCGAACAGGCGCGGGGTGAAACCCTGGATGCACGCAGCGATGTCTTCTCGCTGGGCGTGGTGTTATACGAGCTCGCTACCGCACAACACCCCTTTAGCGGCGCCACCACCGCGGTCACCTTTGATCGCATTCTCAACTCCGCTCCAACCGCACCCATTTCGCTCAATCCCGAGTTGCCGCAGGAACTGGAGGAAACGCTGAACAAGACGCTGGAGAAGGACCGGGAACTTCGCTGCCAATCGGCCGCCGAGTTACGCGCCGACCTCAAGCGATTGCAGCGCAAAAGCAGCGGCGGCTCTTCAGCCAGACCGTCCGCCATGGCAACGGAAGCTACCGCCGGCTCTGGCGCGAGCAGCTCTGGTGCTGGATCAAGTGGGGGCAGCGGAAGCGCGCCACCGCCCCTTGCTCCTCCCAGCGGTAGCGCGAGCGGGTTTTCGTCTTCGGGCTCGGGCAGTGTTGCCGGCATTGCTCCGCCTCCAGCCAGGAAATCCCGGACGCTCGCCCTCGGATTGGGAGCCCTCGTACTGCTTGCGGCCGCAGGCTTCGTCGCCTGGCGGATGTGGCCGCGTCCCGTGCCCTTTACTTCGATTTCTCTGAGCCAGATCACGAATACCGGGACGCTCGAAAACGTGGCCTTATCCGGGGATGGCAAATTTCTGGCCGAGGTCAAGAACGATGCCGGCCAGCGAACGCTTTGGATCCGTAACATCGCGACCAATACGGACACCCAGATTCTGGCCGGGGTCCCCAGCGATTACGTAGGGCTTAGCTTCTCCCCGGACGCCAACTATCTCTATTTCACCCGCGGCACGCCCGACAACACAGCCGTGCGTTCGCTTTACATGATGCCGGTTTTTGGCGGAACCCCGCGCCAGCTGGTCCACGATATCGACAGCGCCGCGAGCCTTTCCCCGGATGGGTCTCGCTTTACCTACCTGCGCTGGACGCCGGGGCAAAAGGACCGATACTCAGAGATTCACGTCGCCGACAAGGACGGCGCCAACGACCAGGTCGTCTACACCACTCTCAACATAACCGAGGCTCCCGCCTGGTCGGCGCAGCCGAACCAGATTGCCTGGATCGAATCCACAGGACAAAATCTCGCGGTCATTAATGTCTTCGACCTGGTCTCCAAAACAAAATCCTCCATTGCTCAGCCCCAGGACAGTCTGTTCGACCCCGCTCGTTCTGGCGCCGACCTGGCATGGCTGCCTGACGGCAAGCACATGGTAGTTCTTTACTACAAGGCGCACTCAGATCGTGGTCAGATTGGAATCGTCGGCCTGCCGGCCGGTGATTTTCATCCCGTGACCAACGATGTGAATGCCTATAGCCAGCTTGCTATGTCGGCTGACGGCAAGACAATGGCGACGGTGCTGACCAATCAGGATTCGAGTCTTGCGTACTACAAGGGAGACGGCGGAGCCATGATCTCAAGCACCCCGCTGCGTATCACTCCCCAAACTCTGGCGTGGTTGGATGAGGACCACTTACTCCTGATCACTCGCGGCGCCGGCATCAGCAAAGTTCAACGCGCGGCCGGAACCGTGCAGTCAATGGACACCGGCGATATAGACACCGGTGTTTATTTGGACACCTGCCCCAACGGTATTGTGCTGTTTACCGGAGTCCCCAAGGGCGGAGGGCAGACGCGCCTTTTCCGCATGAACGGCGACGGAAGCGGAATTACTCAGCTCACCACGACGGGCATTGCTCGCTTGCCTTTTTGCTCACCGGATAGCCAGAAAGCTTACGTTTCGATCCGTGAGCAACCGCAGGCATCTTCCCCCAACGCCTTATGGTCCGTGCCCCTATCCGGGGGAGCGCCCCAGCGTGAGCTGAACGGACTTGCCGGCCTCAATGGCTTCATTCTGTCTCGCGACGCACGGTTGGCTGGAACCGGGTCTGTAGCGGACCTTGACAGTATTACTGCGCAGATTTTCGATATCGACACCCGGCAGGTTGTCCATCAGCTGAAGATGAATATGAGCGCGCTGGGGATGATTATCTTTTCCCCGGACGGCAAAGCTCTTGTTCGCAAGATCGTCTCTAACGGTAGCAATGCGCTCCAGTACCAGCCAATCGACGGATCGCAGACGCGTCTGTTGATAGGCCCCACGCCCGAGGACCTGACTGCCTTTCAGTGGTCACCTTCGGGAAATCTCCTGGCAGTGCTGCAGCTGCGCAAGAGCTCAGACGTTGTCCTGATAAAGGACCTCACCGGGAGCCAACCGCACTAGCGATCTCACGGGCAGGCAGCCGCATTAAGCCATAATGACTGTAGTGAATCTTCGCCGCTGGTTCCGTGATCCGCTCTTTCTCCTGGCCCTGGCTGCTGGTCTGATCGCATTCGTGGTGCAATCAGGAGAGCTGGGCTCTGCCGATACAACCCATCGCCTGCAGACGGCTCACGCTTGGTGGACGGGGGAACCAGAGGTGTTTCCCAATGAGTTCCCAGAATTCGGTGTACATGGCCGCGGGGGAAAGCTGCAGAGTTGGTATAGCCTCGGTCAGTCCCTGATCCTGTTGCCGCCGGATGTGGTTGGCACCTACATCGCACGTCTCCCAATCTTTGCCGAGTATGACGACACCGATCCCAGCGTGCGCGACATCATCGTCAGCTACAGCATCAACATCCTGGTGACGGTGTTGACTGCGCTGGTTTGCTTCCGCTTTCTGCGGCAATTGAACTTCGGCGTCACGCAGTCGGTGGTGGGTGTTCTGGCTCTGCTGCTGGCGACCACCCATCTCCATTACACGCAGAACATGATGGAGAACAACTACATCTTCCTGTTGACGCATGACAGGCTTCTCGCTATCAGTACGAGTGGTTGCGCAGCGGCAGCCGGCGCGCGCTGCTGATTGGCTCGGCTGCGTTCGGCCTCAATCTGCTGACCCGCCTCCCGACGGGCTTGGATCTTTTGGCTGGGGCGCTGTTTCTGCTGCTGGTGCTGTGGCTCGAAGGCATCCGTGGCCGGCCGCTTTGGGAACGCTGCCGAGGCTACATCGCCACCGCTCTGCCGGTTTATTTGTTTTTCGGATTGCTCGATCGCCTCTACCAAGTCTACCGCTTCGGATTTGCATCAATCTTTGTTACCTACATCACGATCATCGGCCGCGAAACCAGGATGCGCAATCCTTCGCTGCCTCCCAACTATCCGTTCGAGACTCCCTGGCACGTCGGGATTTTTCGGGGCGCTCTTCACTCCCGAGAAGTCGATCTTTCTCTTCGATCCTCTGCTCGTCCTCATGATCCTTCTGTGCATCGTCGCCTGGAAGCGATTCAGTCCGGCGGTTAAAGCATACGCCGTCATGAGTTGTCCTCTGCTGTTGGCGTACCTGAGTTTTTACGCTCGCTATACAGTGTGGAGCGGCGACTTCGCCTGGGGCGACCGCTACGTTTCGACTGCCGTCGAGTTCGCGGCGCTGCTGGCTGTTCCGTTGCTGCTGCGTCATCGCGAGCAGGTGGGAAACGTGGTTTGGACGGTAGGGTTAGCGCTGTTGGCAATCAGCACGGTGATTCAAGTCGCATCGCTCGCCTTCTGGTTACCACTCGAGATTTACCAGATGGAGACCCTTGGTCATCCGACGTTCGTGATTGCTTTGCGGATGAAGAACATCCTTGCCTTCGCGTTGGGAAAGATGGACGCCTGGGGCTTGAACAACCACGCCATGACCGAGGATCCCTGGGACTACGTCCACATCACCACCTGGAATTTTCTGCCGTTCCTTTTGCGCCGGGTGGGCGTGGCGCCCGCTTGGGCAGTGAATCTTACCTTCGCGGTGTGGGGAGTTGCCCTCGCCGCGTTGGCGGCTACCCTGTGGCGTATCCGCGAAGTTCTCCGCCGGCTCGCTTAACAGAATTGACAGGACGCCACTCGTCGCATAGCGTTTTGTAGACATGGAAACGTTGAAGGGGCGAACTGCCCTGGTTACCGGAGCTTCGCGCGGATTGGGCGCAGCCATTGCACTCGAGCTGGCCGCGAGGGGCGCCAAGGTTGCTGTCAATTACTTTGCCAAGCAAGAGCGCGCCGAGCAGCTATGCGAAAAGATCAAGCAGCAGGGCGGGGAAGCGACTCCCTACTACGCCGATGTACGCCTGGAAGCGGACATTGCAAAAATGATCCAGGCCATTCACGAGACCTATCACCACATCGATATCGCCGTGATCAACGCCACCGGTCCGCAACCCTTCCTGACCATTGAAGAGCAGACCTGGGAGCGATGCCTCGACCAGCTGGAATTTTTTGTGAAGTCGCCGCTGCTCATTCTGAAGCAGGTGGTCGCCGGCATGAAGAGTCGCGGCTTCGGCAGGATCATCCAGATCGGAAGCGAAAGCTTCGAACTCGGCAACCCGATGTTCGCCCATTACGTAGCCGCCAAAGGCGCCCAGTTGGGGCAAACGCGATCCTGGGCTCGCGAACTCGCCACCACCGGCATCACCGTGAACCTGGTCGCCCCGGGCTGGATTCCCACCGAGCGCCACTTGCACTCCACCCAGGCAGAGATACACTCCTACACGGAAAAGGTTCCTATGAAGCACATGGGTACTCCTGAAGACGTCGCGGACACCGTCGCCTTCCTGGCCAGCGACGCGGGAAGATACATCACCGGACAAAGGATCTCGGTGAACGGCGGCAATACCCTGGTGTAACTTCAGCTCATCCAACGCAGCGTAGGGCTGATCTTCAAAGGAGCCTCGGTCGCCGCTTGCACCTCGGCAACAGAAACCCCAGGGGCGATCTCTTCGAGCACGAGCCATTCCGGCGTCACGTTGATCCAGGCCAACTCAGTTGCGATGGCATCGACTACGCCAACCCCGGTCAAAGGCAATCTGCAGGCGTTGAGGATCTTCGGCCGGCCGTCCCGCGTGGTGTGCTCCATGGCAACGATCACGCGCTGCGCACTCGCCACCAGGTCCATAGCGCCGCCCATGCCCTTGACCATCTTGCCGGGAATGATCCAGTTCGCCAGGCTCCCCTTGGCATCGACCTCCATGGCTCCCAGGATGCTCAGGTCGATGTGGCCTCCGCGAATCATGGCAAAGGCGTCGGCGCTCGAAAAGAACGACGTCCCGGGCAGCACCGAAACCGTCTCCTTGCCGGCGTTGATCAGGTCGGGGTCCACCTCTTCTTCCAGCGGATAGGGCCCGATCCCGAGCATCCCGTTCTCCGATTGCAGCACCACCTCCACGCCGGCGGGCACATGGTTGGCGACCAGCGTGGGCATGCCGATGCCGAGGTTGACGTAATAGCCGTCACGCAGTTCCTGGGCTACCCTGCGGACAATGCGATTGCGCTTGTCAGTTTCCTGCATTGGCTCCTGCATTCGTTCTCCTCACCGTCCGGCGTTCGATCCGCTTCTCGCAGGAGGTGCATTTGAAAATGCGCTTGACATAAATTCCCGGGGTCACAATCGCGTCGGGATCCAGTTCGCCGGGCTCTACCAGCTCTTCCACCTCGGCGATGGTGATGCGCGCGGCGGTGGCCATCATGGGGTTGAAATTGCGCGCCGTCCGGCGATAGATCAGGTTGCCCTGCCGGTCGCCCTTCCACGCCTTCACCAGCGCGAAGTCTGCCTTGAGCGCCGTCTCCAGCACGTAGTCACGGCCATCGAAGGTGCGCTGTTCTTTGCCCTCCGCGGCCAGAGTGCCTACGCCCGTGGGGGTGTAGAAGGCAGGAATTCCGGCTCCGCCGGCGCGGATTCGCTCCGCCAGCGTGCCCTGCGGAACCAACGAGACCTTGAGCGTGCCGGCAATTACCAGCTTCTCCAGCAGCATGTTTTCGCCCACGTAGCTGCCGGTATGGGAAGCGATCATGCCCGCCTCCAGCAGCAGGCCCAGGCCGAAGCCATCCACACCCATGTTGTTGGAAATGGTATGCAGGCCGGTTACCCCACGGCGCACCAGCGCGGCAATCGAGTTTTCAGGAATGCCGCAAAGCCCGAACCCTCCCAGCATCACGGTTGCGCCCGAAGGGATATCGGCAACGGCTGCGTCGGGGGTGGAAAAGACTTTATTCATAGCAAGCCGAGTCTACCCATTTAGGATTTAATTGAGAAGGGAACAACGTGGCTACGGAAAGCTTTCGCTCCGCCGTCCAGCAGGAGCACCCATTGCAGGTAATCGGCGCCATCAACGCGTACACGGCGCGCATGGCACAGGCCACGGGGTTTCGTGCGCTCTACTTATCCGGCGGAGGAGTAGCCGCCAACTCGCTCGGCATGCCCGATCTCGGTATCAGCAGCATGGAAGATGTGCTGGTCGACGTGCGCCGCATCACCGAGGTCACCACGCTTCCGCTGCTGGTGGATATCGACACCGGCTGGGGAGGCGCCTTCAACATCGCCCGCACCATCCGCTCCATGGAGCGCGCCGGGGCTGCCGCGGTGCACATTGAAGACCAGGTAAGCAGCAAACGCTGCGGGCACCGGCCCGGTAAGGAACTGGTGCCGGCGGCAGAGATGGTCGATCGCATCAAGGCTGCGGTGGACGCCCGCACCGACCCGGACTTCGTGATCATGGCTCGCACCGACGCCCTGGCCGGCGAAGGATTGTCCGCCGCCCTCGAACGCAGTGCCGCCTACGTGGCTGCCGGCGCGGACATGATCTTTGCCGAGGCGGTCACGGATCTGGCCCTATACCCCCGCTTCAAGGAGGTTGTGGGCGTGCCCATCCTGGCCAACATCACGGAGTTTGGACAAACGCCGCTCTACACCGCGAAGGAGCTGGGCGTCGCCGGGGTCGACATTGTCCTGTATTGCTGCGCCGCCTACCGCGCCATGAACGCCGCTGCCCTCAAGGTGTACCATGCCATCCGGAGCGAGGGTACGCAGAGCAGTGTGCTCAACCTGATGCAGACCCGCGCCGAACTTTACGAATTTCTCGGCTACTACGCCTATGAGCAGAAGCTCGATCGACTCTTCGCGGCCGAGAAGCATAGTTAATATGGGGAGAGATCATGGCCACCACGACTGACCCGCAGCCAGCAACAGCTTTTAAACCAAAAAAATCCGTTGCCCTCTCCGGCACGCCGGCCGGCAATACGGCCCTGTGCACCGTGGGTCGAACCGGCAACGACCTGCACTATCGCGGCTATGACATCGCCGATCTGGCCGCCCATTGTGAGTTTGAAGAGGTGGCGTATTTATTGCTTCGCGGCAAGCTGCCGAACGCCACCGAGCTGGCTGCTTACAAGCAAAAACTCACCCGCCTGCGTGGCTTGCCGGCCAATGTATACGAGGTGTTGGAACAGCTGCCCGCGGCCACCCATCCCATGGACGTGCTGCGCACCGGCGTCTCCGCTCTAGGCTGCACGCTGCCGGAAAAAGATGACCATAACCCCGCGGGAGCCATTGAGTGCGCCGATGTGCTGCTGGCCACCATCGGGTCGATGCTGCTTTACTGGCACCACTACAGCCGCAACGGACAAAGCATCGACGTGGACTCGGGAGAGGATACCCTGGCCGGGCACTTTCTGTCGTTGCTTCACGGAGAGCCCCCCAGTAAGCAATGGATTCGCGCCATGCAGGTCTCGTTAGTACTGTATGCCGAACATGAGTTCAACGCTTCCACCTTTACCGCGCGCGTGATCGCCGGCACCGGCTCCGATATTCACTCCTGCATTACCGGCGCAATCGGCGCCCTGCGCGGACCCAAGCACGGCGGAGCCAATGAAGTCGCGCTCGAGATTCAGCAGCGCTACGCCTCACCCGACGAGGCCGAGCGCGACATTCGCGCGCGTTTGGAAAAGAAAGAGGTAGTCATCGGCTTCGGGCATCCGGTCTACACCGTCAGCGATCCGCGCAATGCAATCATCAAGAAAGTCGCCCACGAACTGGCTGAATCCACTGGTGACTTCACCATGTACCGCATCGCCGAGCGGCTGGAAGCGGTGATGTGGGATGCCAAGCGCATGTTCCCGAACCTCGACTGGTTCAGCGCGGTCTCCTATCACCTGATGGGGGTTCCGACCGCCATGTTTACCCCGCTCTTTGTTCTGGCCCGTACCTCCGGGTGGAGCGCTCACATCCTCGAGCAGCGAGCCGATGGCAAGATCATTCGCCCTGCAGCCAATTACACCGGACCTGAAGATCTTGCGTTTGTGCCATTGGCCGAAAGAACCTAGGTACGAATGTCCTCCTCTTTAAGTGTGGAACGCCCGCCCTACGATCAGGTTCTGATCGACATTGCCGATTACGTTTGCAGCTACACCATCGAGAGCGAACTGGCATACTCAACCGCGCGCAACTGCCTGATCGACACTCTGGGCTGTGGCCTGGAGGCGCTCGAGTATCCAGCCTGCACCAAGCTGCTAGGCCCGGTGGTTCCGGGAACCATCGTGCCCCATGGCGCCAGAGTACCGGGCACGGCCTTTCAGCTTGACCCGGTTCAGGCCGCCTTCAACATCGGCGCCATGATTCGCTGGCTCGACTTCAACGACACCTGGCTGGCGGCCGAGTGGGGCCACCCTTCTGACAACCTGGGCGGCATCCTCGCCGTCGCCGACTGGCTCTCCCGCACCGCCGTTGCCGGTGGCCAGCCGCCGCTGACCATGCGCGCCGTGCTGACGGCGATGATCAAGGCACACGAGATCCAGGGCTGCCTCGCGCTCGAGAACTCGTTCAACAAGGTGGGTCTCGACCACGTCGTGCTGGTCAAGGTGGCCTCGACCGCTGTGGTCGCGCAGATGCTGGGCCTGAACCGCGGTCAAATTCTCGATGCGCTATCGCTGGCATGGGTCGACGGGCAGAGCCTGCGGACTTACCGCCACGCCCCCAACACCGGTTCGCGCAAGAGCTGGGCCGCCGGCGATGCCACCAGCCGTGCAGTTCGCCTCGCCCTCATGGTCCGGGCCGGAGAGATGGGTTATCCCTCGGTGCTCACCGCCAGGACCTGGGGATTTTACGATGTCCTCTTTCGCGGCCGGCCCTTCAGCTTCCAGCGGCCTTACGGCTCCTACGTGATGGAGAATGTTCTCTTCAAGATCAGCTATCCGGCCGAGTTCCACGCACAGACCGCCGTAGAGGCCGCCATGGCGCTGCGTGCAAGGCTGCTCGCAGCCGGAAAGTCCGCCGAGGATATTACTGGGATTCAACTGCGCACCCACGAAGCCTGTCTGCGCATCATCGACAAGAAGGGACCGCTCAACAATCCTGCCGACCGCGACCACTGCGTGCAGTACATGGTGGCCGTCCCCCTCATCTTTGGCCATCTGACCGCTTCGGACTACGAGGACTCCTTTGCCGCAGACCCGCGCATTGATGCGCTGCGGGAGAAGATGCAGTGCAGTGAAGAGCCCGACCTTCACCGCCGACTACCACGATCCGGAGAAGCGCTCGATTGCGAATTCGCTGACCCTTACTTTGCGCGATGGCAGCACGTTGACTGAGACCGTCGAGTACCCTCTCGGCCACCGCCGTCGCAGAAGCGAGGGCATCCCGCTGCTCGAAGAGAAGTTCCGCACCAACCTGGCGCGGCGATTTGCGCCGCCACGGCAGCAGGCCATACTGGAAACTTCGCTCAACCAGCAGGCACTCGAACAAATGCCGGTGCACGAGTATGTGGACCTATACGTGGTTTAAGGGACCATGCCCATGCCTTTGACGCGAAGAGACTTTGTTGCGGGAATGCTCGCCACGCCGCTCGCGGCCGCCTATTCGTCGTTTGCCAGCACCCTGCCCCCGATGAAGATCACGCGGATCGAGACCGTCTATTGGAAGTCGCGTGACGATGCCCCCTTCTGGCCTCATTGGACATGGTTGAAGATCGACACCGACGCGGGCATCTACGGGATCGGAGAAACCTATCCGCGAAACGCGGTGGAGGCGGCCATGGTCCACAACGTGGCTCCTTCGCTCATCGGCCGCGATCCTCGCGATATCGAACGCATCTGGGCCGACCTTTACCGGACATTCGATTTCCAGATTGCCGGTGGCGCCGAAATGCGGGTGCTGAGCGCGTTGGATCTCGCCTTGTGGGACTTGCTGGGGAAGTCGCTGAATGCGCCGGTTTACCGGCTGATCGGCGGCAAAGCCAATCCCCAGGTCCGGTTGTATAACACGTGCTTTGACTACAAATACGATTTCAACCGCGAGCCGGAGAAGATCATGCGCGAGCTGATCGACACCCGGGGTATCAAGGCCATCAAGATCTGGCCCTTCGACGGCGCCGCTTTACGCAACAAGAACGAGTACATTACCTGGCATGATATCGACGAGGCGCTCATTCCGGTAAAGAAGCTGCGCGATGGCTTCGGCGACGAGATCGAGATTGCCATTGAGTTCCACGCGCAGTGGAATCTGACTTCCGCCATCCGCATCGCCCATGCTCTGGAACCCTATAAGCCGATGTGGCTGGAAGACATGCTGATGCCCGGTAACTTCGACCAATATCACCAGCTTGCGATGGCAACGTCTTTGCCGCTCACAGTTGGTGAACGCATGGCGGGCAAGATGCAGTTCGAGCGGCTGCTGGAGTCGCGGACGCCAAAGTATGTGATGTTCGATGTGACTTGGTGTGGCGGGCTGACGGAGGCACGCAAGATCGCCGCACTTGCCGATGCCCAGGAGCTGCCGATTGCGCCCCATACCGCAGGTGGTCCGTTGCTGTTCTATGCCTCTACGCATCTCACCACAGCATCACCCAACGTATGGATCCAGGAAAGCTGCCAGCGGTTTTATGAACACGACTGGCCGCTGATGCTGGAAAATCCCATCGCACCCAAAGAGGGCTTCATTCAGGTGCCGGAGGAAAGCGGTTTCGGTATGCGCATCAAACCCGAAGCGTGGAACCATCCCGCATCCGTCCACGCTGTCACAGACCACGCTTCCCTCAGCTAAAGAGGCTAACTGCGAGCTCTGCACTGGGTCGGACGGTGTCTGCTATGGAAGGGCTTCGCCCATCATTTTCGGCCCATGTACGCTCGTGCGAACATTGATTGGATAAGGAAAAAGGCTTCAGCGATCCTAGAGAGAGTCTTGAGGGTGGGACCGAGAGACTCTGGGATCAGGAGAAGCCTTATGAAGATTATAGGATGTGATTTTCACCCTAGCTTTCAACAGATAGCGATTTGCGACCTGGAGACGGGAGAAGTCCAGGAGCGGAAGTTGAGTCACGCCGACGGTCAGGCAGAGCGGTTCTATCGGGAGTTGGGCGAGCCGGCGTTAATCGGGATCGAGGCGACTGGAAATAGCCAGTGGTTCCTCGATCTGGTGCAGCGGATGGGCCATGAGATACGGGTAGGGGATGGGGCCAAGATCCGCGCCAGCTATGTGCGCAAGCAGAGTACCGACAAGCGGGACGCGGGTCATATTTTGAAGCTGCTGTTAGAGAAACGGTTTCCCCAGTTGTGGACGCCGAGCGCGGCGGTGCGGGACCAACGGCAGTTGCTGCGCCACCGGGACAAGCTGGTCGAGATCCGGACCAAGGTGAAGAACAGCCTGCAGCACCTGGCGCTGAACCGGGGGATGCAGAAGAAGAGCCGGCTGTGGACGCGCCAGGGGATGGAGCAGTTCCAACAGTTGGCGATGCCGGGCTGGGCGGGGACGCGGCGGGAAGACTTGTTGCAGCTGCTCAAGGAGTTGAACCGCCAGATCGAGCCATTGGATCAGGCGGTGAAGCAGGCCGCCGAACAACATCCCCAGGCCCAGTTGCTGATGACCCAGCCTGGAGTGGGACCGGTGACAGCGCTGGCTTTTGTGCTGACCATCGGGGATGTGGCACGCTTTGCCGGTAGCAAGCAGCTCACCAGCTATCTGGGCCTGGTTCCGAGCGAGCACAGCTCGGGCAGCAAGCGCTGGCTGGGAGCCATTACCAAGCAAGGCAACCGCTTTCTACGCAAGCTGCTGGTGGAAGCAGCGCAGACCACAGTACGCAAGGATGAGGGTTTTCGCAAAGAGTATCAACACCGTTGCCGTCGTCGCCCTAAGGGAATAGCCAAGGTGGCGGCGGCACGCAAGCTGGCTGTGCGACTCTACTGGATGCTACGTAGCAATGTCAGCTATCCGGAGATCGCTCATATCGAGAGCAACCCGCGGGTGCCCCTGGGAGATGTTTAGCCCGTAACTTTGATTGGGTGCTCTCGCATCCAGACCGGTCTATGCAGAAGACGGCGCAAGCGCCTTGGAAAACACCTCCGGTGTTTCCCACTTCCGCACAGACTCGGCGGCTGGATGTCCGTATAGAAGAATCATGATAGTAGTTTCGGTCGTATCGATGGTTCGGTGGAGCGATCCACCAGAAAAGTTGATTCAGCGGTGATATCCCAGAGGTCTCGGTCCCAGACTCTCTCTGATGGCAAAACAAAGCGGTGCTCCGCACCGCACAGGATGTCTTCGCCCTTGACAAAGCCTTTTTCCTTATCGAGGGGCACCCGTACATGTCTGCTTTGACAGGGGCTAAGCCCTGCTCTCCTGCCTCTCCTTTTAAGGTAAAGTAGTCGAGCATGGCCCGAGCTGTTGCTGCGTTACTCATCTTCATCCTCACCGGTGCTCTGACGGCGCAGCAGGCTGCGCCAGACGAGGCTGGCTGGGAGCAGCGCTTCAAGTCGCTGCCTGATCCGCAGCGCATGCGGGCCAACATGGAGCGGCTCAGCGCGCGTCCCCACCACGTCGGTTCGCCGTACGACAAAGAGAATGCCGAGTGGATCCTGGCGCAGTATACGCAGTGGGGATGGGATGCCCACATCGAAGAATTTCAGGTCCTGTTTCCGACGCCCAAATTGCGGCTGCTGGAGATGGTCGCGCCGACAAAGTTCACCGCCAAACTCGAGGAGCCGGCGGTAGCCGTCGATCCCACCTCGAATCAAAAGGACGAGCAGCTACCCACCTATAACGCCTACTCACCCGACGGGGACGTGACGGCCCCGCTGGTCTACGTGAACTACGGTCTGATTGCCGATTACGAGGAGCTCGCCCGTCACGGTGTCTCCGTCAAGGGAGCCATCGTCATTGCCCGCTACGGCGAATCCTGGCGGGGAATCAAGCCTAAGATTGCCGCCGAGCATGGAGCCATTGGGTGCATCATTTATTCCGATCCCGCCGATGACGGCTACAGGCTGCAAGTCCCATTTCCCAAAGGACCCATGCGTCCGCCCGAGGGAGCTCAACGAGGCAGTGTCCTCGATGCTCCGCTGTACCCGGGCGACCCGCTCACGCCAGGAGTAGGGGCAACCAAAGAGGCCAAACGGCTCAAGCTGGAGGATGCCCAATCCATTGCCAAGGTTCCGGTTCTTCCTATCTCGTACGCCGACGCGCAGCCGCTGCTTGCTGCCCTGGAGGGTCCGGTGGCACCTGCGAATTGGCGCGGAGCGCTGCCCATCACGTATCGCCTGGGGCCAGGGCCGGCTAAGGTTCATCTGAAGCTCGCTTTCAACTGGGACCTCAAACCCGTTTACGACGTGATTGCTACCATGCGCGGCTCCGAGGAGCCCGACCTCTGGGTGCTGCGTGGGAACCACCACGATGGCTGGGTCAACGGCGCCGACGATCCGGTTTCCGGCCAGGTGGTGTTACTGGAGGAGGCGCGAGCATTGGGGGAACTGGCAAAGCAGGGATGGAAGCCGAAACGCACCATCATCTATGCCTCCTGGGACGGCGAGGAGCCCATGCTCCTCGGTTCCACCGAGTGGGTGGAAGAGCACGCGGAGGAGTTGCGCCAGCATGCCGCCGTTTACATCAACAGTGATGCCAACGAGCGCGGCTATCTGGATGTGGAGGGCTCGCATTCGCTGCAGTCGTTGATGAACGGCGTGGCCAAGGATGTGGAAGATCCTGAATCCAAAGTTTCCGTCTTCAAACGTCAGCAGGCTTACCGGTTGCTGCATGGAACTCCGCAACAACAAGCGGAAGCGCGGATCGGCGACAAGCTGAGCATCGGTGCGCTGGGTTCCGGTTCTGACTTCAGTTCGTTTATCGACCATGTCGGGATCGCGACCGTCAATCTCGGATTTTCGGGAGAGGACCCGTCCGGCAACTACCACTCGATCTATGACGACTTCTACTGGTATTCGCATTTCTCCGATTACGATTTCGTCTATGGCCGCGCGCTGGCGCAGACTGCGGGCCTAACCGTGCTGCGCATGGCGGATGCCGATATCATGCCTTACGAATTTGAGGGCCTCTCCCATACGGTGGCGCAATACATCGAGGAGGTGAAAGCGCTGCTCGAGAGCCGCCGTAAGGAGGCTGAAGATATCCGGCAGAATTTGAACCAGGGTGTATATGAGGCGGTGAATGATCCGCGAAACCCCACCGTCGCGCCGCCGGCCAAAGAGATTCCGCCCTACCTGAACTTCGCTCCGCTCGACAACGCCGCCGCCGCTCTGGATCAGGCTGCAGAGCATTACACGAAGGCACTCGCCAGTTTGCAGGGCAAGACTCTGCCGCCGGATCGCTTGCAGGCAATCAATCAGCAGCTTGCGCTGGCAGAGAGAAAACTGACCAACGGGCAAGGTTTGCCGCGACGGCCATGGATGCAGCATATGCTCTACGCTCCGGGTTGGTACACCGGCTACAGCGCCAAGACAATGCCCGGGGTAAGAGAAGCCATCGAAGAGGGCCGCTACGCGGAAGCAGAAGAGCAGGCAGTGCTGGTTGCCCGCGCGCTCCAGGACGAGGCTGCATGGATTGAGCAGATAGCCAAGGAGCTTGGCAACTAATTCTGTTTCGCAAACGCCAGGGAAAGATCCCAGGGGCGCAGCGTTCATTCCATCGACTGGAGCGTAGCGTAGTGGAGTGATGGGCGGTTTCTTTCTCAAAGAGGCGTCGATCAGGTGCCCTGCTGGATTGTTTCGAGGCCAGAAAGGGCCTTTGGAAAAAGTGCGAATTAAGCGAATTAAGCGAATTAAGCGAACTAAGCGAATTAAGCCCTGAGATCGCCCATTCTCCGTTTGCCCGGCAGCAGCTAAGTCCTTTGTTTCGTCAAGGTGCTCAAATTCTGCATTATTTGCCGCCCCGCCATGTTGCGGTTTGCGCCCGGGGCTAGCTGGTTGAGTTGTCATCGGACACTCCGCGCATTTAGAATGCATCTGCTACCACCCATTTAGATACTATTTTTGAGGGTTTCGTAGCAGTCAAAATATCTTTAGCGGTTACTAAAGACGCTGCCCAGGGCGACCCGTTTGCAGCGTCTTCATGTTTCCAAATGAAACGTAACGACATCAAGGTTGGCGACGACTGGGGCCCCCAGAAGCTTTTCCGGCGCGAAGGTTGTCGTTACTGCGACAACGTTCATACCAGCCCGGCGCCCGGCGAGGATACCCGCGGGCGTATCTTCAACGACGACACAACGCTCAGGGGAGACCCCAAGATGACTCGCCGCCTTAAGATAACCTTCCGGGTCGGGTTTGCCATTGGTCACATCGTCACCCGAGATCAGCACTTCTGGAAGTGGAAGTCTGGCACATCCCATGCGAAAAGTTGCCAAAGCTCTGCTTGCCGACGTAACGACGGCCCATTGATGCGGTTTTAATTTGCTAAGCAGATGGAGAGCACCGGGAACTTCCACAATGCCCTCTCTTGCGACCAGCTCCTCGGCATCGATTTCTTTCGCTTCTTCCCCGGCATCGAGGTGGGGGGCGGCCGCACGAATCGAGTCTATCGTTCTTCTGCCATGAGAAGCTTGCAGGACGAAGTCGCGGTCGATGCCGTGTTTCATGGCCCATCTCCCCATGATTCCCTCCACACATAGGGTTGAATCAACGAGCGTGCCGTCCATGTCAAACAGGATGGCATCACATCTAAATTCAATCAAAGATGATCTCCATTCAGGATTTGCTTGCTTTTGGCTACCGTCTTTCTAGATTAGATATTGTTCGCTCATCGCCTTGCGAACAGCGGTCAGGTCTCTGCGCATGGCGTCGATCACTTCCTGTTTGGGAATCGTAAGCGTCGTCTTGCCGTTCTCGGCCCCTCCCAGGCCGGTGTATTCAAAGTGGAGTTGCACCGGTCCGGAGAAACCGGGATTCTGCTTCACGATGGCAAAGAAGCCCGGGAAGTTGACCATGCCCTGGCCTATCGGACACCAATGCGGAACCCAGGCGTCCTGGACAGCGAGAGACTTGTCAAACGGATCGGCATGGACGTTCTTTCCTTTGTTCTGCTGCCAGGTGAAGTCCTTAAGAGCAATCCCTCTCATTTGATGCTTGACCAGGCGAGAGCTATCGATCCAGCCGCCATAGCCACCTTCGACGGTTGCGTGACCAATGTCGTAGTTGACTCCGACCCAGCGTGGATCCAGCCCCTCAAAAAGATTCCAAAGGTCCCAGATGGGGGCTCCCACCAGTCCGGGCCCGGAATGGGTGTGGTACATTCCGCAGATCTGATGCTTTTGGTTCAGCTCAGCCAGCGCTTTCACCTGCGGCCTCAATTCATTGAGCCTCTCCGCGATTCCTTTGTCCGCCGGGTAGGTTAACCATCCCCAGCGGTAATTGCGAATGCCCAGTTGGTTGGCTGTTTTCAAGACGGCATCGGCATGAGGAGTGGTGACGCTCATGATCTCGGTGGTGATCATCGGAACCTGCAGGCCGGCGCGGTGAACCGCCTCCACGGCTGCGGGAAGGTCTGTTTCTACCCGTTCAGGCAAGACGTGACCTTCCGCACGAACGGTAATATCAACACCGTCGAACCCGATATCTCTCGCAATCGAGGCTGCATCACTGATGCTGGCCCATTGCAAGTGCTTGGAGAAGATACAAATCTTCAGCTTGCCTGGGTTGCGTGACGTGTCCTCTGCTGCGCCTGCATTTTCGGGAGTGTCTTTGGCAAATGCATGCAAGGCACCGGACATGGCCGCACCTAGCAACAATGTACGACGCGACATCATACTTTGTGAGAAGTCGTTGATCATATTCGTTTATCCATTCTGGGGCATTGATCTATGAAGATGGCAGGCCGAAACATAAGAATACTGAGCCGGCCGCTACCGCCACGAATTGCTTTCCATCGACCAGAAACGTCATGGGAGAGGCCTTCATTCCGACGTTGGTGTCAAAATGCCACAAGGTTTTGCCCTGGGGTTGATCGACGGCTACGAAGGAACCATTCGGGTCGCCATAGAAGACAATTCCACCGGCCGTTGCCAGCACTCCTGACCAGGTCTTCAAGATGACCGGACCGGTTTGTGCAATTTCCCAGGCTACGTCGCCGGTATCGATATTGATGGCGCGCATGTACCGCTCGCCGGGTTTGACAGCCTCCTCAGATGCCTTGGGGGAGGCGGCAATCGGGTGGCAATCCTCCAGGGTCATCAAATAATAGAGGCGCGTAGTTTGGCTAAAAGCTGTGGAACTCCAGTTCGCCGCGTTGTCGGGACAGGTTTTTTCCCGATTGGACGCGGTCGCAGGCTGCACCGCGAGTTGCGGGCGCCCATCGGGACGGATGCCGGTGGCCCAGTTCACCTGATGCAGGAAGGTTTTCGCCAGCAGCAGCTCGCCGTTGGTGCGATCCAGGACATAGAAGAAGCCGTTCCGATCCGCATGCAGCAGCAGCTTCCTGGGTTTTCCGCGATATTCGGTATCGACCAGGACGGGAGGTTCGGCCGCATCGCGGTCTGCCGTATCATGCGGCGTGAACTGAAAGTACCATTTCAAGGCGCCGGTCCCGGGGTCCAACGCGAGTATGCAATCGGTAAAGAGATTGTCACCGGGACGGTTGCGATCATCGCGATCGGGCCAGGGATTGCCGGTGGCCCAGTACAGGGTATCCGTTTCCTTGTCGTAAGTCCCGGTAAGCCAGGTGGAACCGCCGGCGAGCAATGGCGGTTCTTTGCCCCAGGTATCGATGCCGGGGTCTCCTGCTTTTGCCGGGAGTGTCCAGTGGCGCCAAATCAGTTCGCCGGTCGCGGCCTTGTAGCAGGCAATAAAGCCGCGCATGCCCCAGTCTCCCCCAGAGACACCCGCGATGACGGTGTCATTGATAATCAGGGGCGAGACGGTCGAGCCATAATGCTCTTTCTCTTCGGGCATAACGACGTCCCAGACCAAGCTGCCGGTGAGGCGATTCAAGGCCAGCAGATGGGCGTTATCCGTAACCATGAAGATCTTGTCGTCGAGTATCGCGACTCCGCGATTGATGCCCACCGATGCATCTCCAACCAGGCCCGGGGTCGGTGGACGGGAATACTTCCAGATCTGGACGCCGGTGAGCGCGTCGATCGCGTAGGCCTGGTTATTGCCGGATACGTACATGACGCCATCGACCACGACCGGGGTCGACTCCAGCCCGAAATGCGGCATGGGGAAAATCCACTTGAGGACCAGGTCTTTTACGTTGGATGGGTTGATCTGCGTCAGGGGGCTGAAACGATTACCATCCAGCCTGCCATTGTAAGTGGCCCAATCGCCCGGTTGCGGGTTCAGGATTCTGGAAAAGGCGAAGCCCTGGACCGGGGAAGCATATTGGGTGTTAGCCGCCGGCAAAGGTCCGGGCTCAATCCCCGTTAGCATGCTGAGATAGGCAGTGAGATTCTGGATTTGATCGGGGGTCGCGTTCACGGGTTTCATCAGCGAGCGGTTGTTGTCGACCACGGTAACGATGTCGTGGGACTGGAGCAGGTGAAGGGCTCCATCCAGATCCTGCAATTGCAATTCGAAGTTGGTTCGCCCTCGGGCAAATCCCTGGAGGGTTTTGCCGTTGCGCAGGGTTACGGTGATCAGGTCGTAGCCGGGGGTAATGTTTTGGTCGGGATGCAACAGGGCGGCGTGTATCTCATTCAGCGTCATCCTGCTGCCTACATCCGAAAGGTCCGGTCCAGTGGAGGATCCCCGGCCGTGAACCATGTGGCAGGAGCCGCAGTTGCCCTGGCCCCAGAAGAACTGGCTTCCCAGGGCGGCGTCGCCGGGCACGATGGCTTGCGATGCCGGAGAGTTGAGCGAATGGATAAAAGCAGCGATGGCATCGAGCTGGTGCGGAGGCAGCGCCCCAAACGCAGGCATTCCCGCGGAGGGAATGCCGGATACGATGAGATTGCGCAATTGTTCCAGCGTGCGCCTGCGCACGTCAGGATTGCCAGTCAGTTTCGGGGCATGATCGGTGCCGAAGGTATCGGCGCCATGGCACCCGGAACAGTTGCTCGCATACACGGTCTTGCCATCCTGGATTAATTCGGGCAGTGGGGATGTGATTTTGGCACAGCGAAAGCGCCGGCAGCAAGAGAGCCAGTAATAAAAGAGAGAGGCGCGGCTGACGCGAAATTTGACGATGTTTGAACCTTATCCCAATCATTTTCCCTTCGCATCGCTCTTATCGCTTTTCCGACACTCGTGACTGCAACAGTTGCCTATGTCGACGGCCCAATGCAAGCAAGCTAACGCTTCGGGGTTATCGAGCGTGTGTGAGAACCCACCATTCACCGATTTAGTCTCGGAGGGACGGCTGAAGGTTAACCAGATTGTACCCAGGGCTGCATCCTGGGTAATTTTCAGCCGTCCCTGCGGGACTGGTCTCTCGAATCTCTTCCCAGGACTGCGTCCTGGGCTACTCTCAGCCGTCCCTCCGGGACTAAATCGGTGAATGGTGGATTCTCACACACGCTCGATCGTTCGGGGGCCCAAGGCGAAAGCAGTTGACGAGAACGGAAGCGATGATATATCAGTTGCTACAGATCGTGCAATAAAGAATGGAAGCTATGAGCCGTATATCCCAGGCGGAACGCAGTCCGTATGACGATGGCGCTGGGCAGGAGAGAGGTTCCCTGGGCGGTTTGCTGAACAGCCCGGTGGTGTCGGAAAGCCGCTGGTTGATGCTGGGCTTCGCCTTTCTAGCCACAGTCATCAATTATCTCGACCGGCAAACGCTCTCTGTGCTTGCGCCCGTGATGCTCGAGCGCTTCAAGATTTCAGCCACTACGTACAGCCACATTATTTTTGCTTTCATGCTGGCCTATACGGTGATGAATGGGGTGTCAGGCCCGCTGCTCGATCGGCTTGGAAGCAAAGTCGGATATGCTTTGACCATCGCGTGGTGGTCAGCGGCCGAGATTCTTCACGCGTTTTCCGGTGGTGCGATCAGCCTGGGAGTATTCCGATTTCTTCTCGGCGTCGGAGAGGCAGGGAACTACCCTGCAGGCGTCAAGGTCATCGGGGAGTGGTTTCCACCCCACGAGCGATCCCTGGCATCGGGAATCTTCAATAGCGGCGCGGCGGTGGGAGCCATGCTGGCGCCTCCCTTGTTGGCGTGGACGGCTCTGGAAATGGGATGGCAGGCGTCTTTCGTCATCGTGGGCGCTTTGGGGTTCGTCTGGTTGGCAGCGTGGTTGGTCTTCTATCGCACCCCTCCAACCAACCCGGAGAAGTAGAATCTCCTCCGCCTGCCGTTTGGGCTCTGGCGAAGACGCGCTTTGTCTGGCAGTTCACGTTGTCCAAAGTCTTCGCTGATCCGGTTTGGTATTTCTACACGTTCTGGTTTCCGCAGTACTTGAAGGTCGGTCACGGGTTCACCATGAAAGAGATTGGCGAGACGGCCTGGATACCATTTTTTACCGGAGGCATCGGAAACTTAGCCGGGGGATTTCTATGCAGCGGGCTGTTGCGGTTTGGATTGTCCCCCCAGATTGCCCGGCGGGTTGGGGTTCTCTTCTTCTCGGCTCTGATGGTAGCGGCTGTGCCGGCGGCTCTGGTCCATAGTTCAGCGCTTGCCATTGGGCTCATATCTACAGCGACGTTCGGTTATTGCGGCGCCCTGGCAAACGTTCTTGCGATCCCACGAGACTTGTTCCCGAAAAATGCAGTGGCTTCGATCTGGGGTCTGGCAAGTATGGGTTCGGGCTTTGGCGGGATGTTCTTCGGCCTGGTTACTGGATGGCTTGTCGATCATTATTCGTTCAAGCCAGCGTTCGTGCTATTCGGGCTGACTCCCATCATCGCCGCCTCGCTTATCTGGTGGCTGCCGCGAACCATACCACCTGTTGCGGGCCCTCAAAGCCTTTCCTGAGTATGTTTTGATATATCACACTCCTTGTATTCTTGCAGAAGAAGAAATCGATGGTAACATCGGGACGTTCCCACATATGTATCATTACGTTTTCTGACCCAGTTCAAACAGCGAGGCTGGCTTGAAAAAACCTACGCTAGTATCTAACCGGCTTAGACGTCCGGGCGAGTCGCTCGCCGGAAGGGCGTACCAGCAGATCCGGGATGAAATTTTGCGAGGTGACCTGGCAATCGGGGATGTGCTGTCACGGAGGAAGCTGGCCGATCGGCTTAACATGAGCTTCCTGCCCATCACGGAAGCCATGCAGCGCCTGGAGGTAGAGGGTCTGGTCGAGAGTCGGCCGCGAATCGGGACCCGGGTCCGTATACCTACAGAGCAAGACATTCGCAATAGTTACGTTATCCGCGAGGCTCTCGAATCACAGGCGGCTCGACTTTGCGCGGAACATATCACTGCTGCAGAAAAGAAGCAGCTTCTCACCAGTGCCAGGCATCTTGACAACCTTCATAAAGTGTCAGGACCAGAGGCTGAAGATTCAAGGTTCTTATTTTCTGTACACACCTATCACATGCAATTCCATATGCGGATTGCGGAATTGGCGCAATGCCCAGGTCTGACCAGCGCGATCGAGAAGGCGCAGGTATTGGTATTCAACTGGCTCTACGACACCGCTGCGAATAACAACAAGACACCGCGAAGTTTCACTCGAATCTGGCGGACGCATTGTGTTCCGAAGATCCGCTGGTGGCCGAAGTGCCCATGCGAGCGCATATTCGCAACGGGCTTGACCAGGTGCTTGAGCGGCTGGCCAGCTCTGAACATGGCAATAACTGGCGCCTCAAGAGCGGCCGAAACTAGTAGGTGGTGACGTCACTCATAGAGTCGTTTATCTGGTTGGGTTTCCAAACTCAGTCCCGCAGAGCCTGCCCTGAGCTTGTCACGGGACGCCAGGGAAGACCGGGGCGGGTCTGCCGGTTCAGGCGTAGGTGGTAAGCTCCGAGCGGCTGAAAGTTAAGGACCCTCGGGGTTATTTTCGGCTCCGTTCGGGACTGGTTCTTCGACTCCGCGCCATCAAGCGCTGTGTCACGCGATAAATCGGTGACGCGCTCCGCTCAGGATGACGTTTTTGTGGTGAGTTGGAGATGCAAAAACAGCATCTTCTCGAATTTCAAATGCCCCCAACCAAGTAGCCGACTAGGGATCAGTCCTGGGACTACACTCAGGCGTCCCCGTTCGACAAGCTCAGGGCAGGCTCTGCAGGACTGAGTTAGAAGGGTTCTCACGCAGACTCTGAAGACCGTACCCTCACCCGGTCGCGGCAAGGCAAAATCGGTCACGCATTTACACTTTCAATTTTAAAGGTCCACGCATGCTGGCAAGGGCGGCCCGCTTCGTTTTGGAGTTGCTCAGGGATCGCGATCGTCAGACCTTGCGCTGAATCGTAGTTCCATTTCAGCGGGTCGGCCGCGCCCAGCATGTAGATATGCGATCCAGTTTTCGGCTTGATTGAACTTAGCGTTAGTTGCTTGCCCGGCCACACCAGTGTGTGGGCATAGGCAATACGCCTGTCCTTGGTTCGAGTGTAGCGAATGTTGTCGCCTTCCGACCAAAGGGAGCCGTCGCGCGCACGGGTTGCATAAATCCCTTCACCATTGACTTTAAGCCAATCTCCCGTGGCCCTGAGTTGCCGCGCTGCTTCTGGATTGAATTGGCCGTGGGCACTCGGACCAACACCCACCATAAAGCCACCACCCTTTGCCACAGAGTCGACCAGATTCTGGACAATCCAGTTGGTGCCTTTGTGCTTGGCCGGGTCGGGTTCATAAGAGAAGTCGGAGCCGAGCGGATAGATCACCAACCACGGAACATCAGAAGTGACATGCCCGGAAGGCACGACTCGCTCCGGGGTATAGTAATCACCATAGTTTCCTATGCCGCGGTCGCGCAGCATCACGTTGGGCTGGATCTGCCGCAGCTTGAGAATCGTCTCCCGCATTTGCGGCCATACTTTCGGTCCCCAGTGAATGTCCAGACACAGCATGTCGATGGTGCCATAGTTAGTCAATAATTCAGTCAGTTGCTGGCGATGGCGGCGAACCATGCGGTCGACCTCGAGTGGTGTCGGGTCCGGCACCATGACATACCTGTTGCCGAGACGGACTTTTCGCTTGGCCCAAAATGCCTCAACTGAACCGTCCGAGGGACGCCAGCCATAAAGCTCGGGGGAGTCTGGAACCTGCAGCGGGTCTTCGCCATAAGGCCGAAAATCTGCGTCATACCAATCGGGATGGGAGAAATATAGATCAACTTTGATGTCTCGTTTGTGGGCGGCGTCGCACAGCTCCTTGATCACATCCCGGCGAAAGGGCGTTTCCATGATGCTGTAGGCAAGATCGCAAGGCTCAATTTTAGGCCCGCCCGCTGCTGTCCAGTTGACTCGCTGTCGCACCCGGGTCTTGGTGTCCCACATGGAGAAGCCTTCGTGATGCTTGCTGGTGAATGCGAACATCTTCAAGCCGCTTTCGGAAAATAGGTTCATCCATTCATCAGCATCGAATCCGGCAGGGTTCCACGTCTTATAAAGCTCGTTGTACTGTTGTCGATCTTCCGGCGACATATTCAGGAAGGGCCACGACTCTGGCCCTCGATGCCAGATGGAATAAATTCCCCAATGAAGGCGGATACCAAACTTCATGTCCCGAAACGCCTCGTAGGCATGGCGGGGGCCCAATGGTATTCCGGGATGGGTTCCGCTTCCACGTACCATTCATTTTTGATTATATCTGGTGGGAACCGGTGCTCCAGGGAAGTGGGATCCGCATGCAAATGCGACTTGGGGGCCAAGGCCAGGGCAGCAGCAGAAAACAGGAAGTCTCTTCTGTTCATCGTCATGTTCGGCGGCCGGTCCTGGTTTATTTCACTGCAAAAGGAGAGAACCCCGTTATTTGCAGCCGGATTGTTGATATATCAGTGCATCAACGGTTGTCAAGCAGTACTCAATACGGGATCAGGCGCCCAGGTGAGCGCCACGCTGAATAGCTCGCGAGAGATTCAGTTGGGGGCAAAGTTCATCTTTTGACAAGGAGGCCGGTGGGTTTGAGGCTTTAGGTAGACTACTATTGGAATCCAAAAGACATAACGATGGAGCGGTATAAACGATGCCTGTTTCGATAAGCGGTCAGGTGGCCGTGATTGTTGGCGCATCCAGCGGGATCGGCCGCGCGGCGGCAGTGCTTTTCGCACGAGAGGGCTCGAAAGTCGTGGCAGCTGCGCGCCGCGAGGATCGACTGCAATCTCTCAAAGATGAGATGGCAAGAGAGCAACGCACGATCACGATTCGACGTGCCGATGCTTCGGTTGTCGAGGATATGCAGCAGCTGGCGCAGGAGACTCTGCAGCAATTTGGAAGGATCGATATTCTCGTGGTCGCCAGCGGAATCAATACTCCTGATCGGTCGATGGAACGCCTGACCCCGCAAATATGGGACTCACTGATCGACGTGAATCTCAATGGAGCGTTTTATGCCACGCATGCAATTCTGCCTTCCATGCGCAGCGCTGGTTCGGGCCATCTGATTTATGTTTCGTCGGTCAGCGGGGTCATGGCGGATGTATCCGGGGCGGCGTATCAAGCGTCCAAACGCGGTGTTATCGGCCTGGCCCACGCGATTCGCATGGAAGAGAAGAAGAACGGTATACGAACCTCTGTGATCTGCCCCGGCCTGGTGGATACCGAGTTGCTGGAAAAAAGGCCGGTCAAACCGTCACCCGAGGAATTAGCGAGGGCGTTGCAAGCTGAGGATGTTGCAGAGACTATTTTGCATGTTGCGAAATTACCGCCGCGGGCTTCCATACCGGAGCTGCTCCTGATGCCGGCTTCGCAGTAACTTCGATTGGAAAAGGGGCGAATGGATCTAAAGGGAAAAGTCTGCTTAGTCACCGGGGGTACCAGTGGTATCGGGGCCGCTACTGCTCTCACCCTTGCACGAAAGGGCGCTCACGTCGCTATTGTGGCAAGAAAGGCCGTTCCGATGCCGGAGAGCTTGATTGCTGCCGTCCAGATGCACGGCTCTACCGCTCGTTTCTTAGAAGCCGATGTAGCCGACCCTGGGGAGTGCCGCAAGTGTGTCGAACAGGTGGTTAAAGATTTTGGCCGCCTCGATGTTCTTGTGCACTCCGCGGGCGGGCCCGTCCCAGGCGGGTTTTATGCGGTTAGCGATGAGAGCTGGATGAATGCTTTTGCGGTTCATGTGCACTCGATTTTTTATATAACCCGGGCGGCCGCGCCACACATGGCGAAACAGGGCGGGGGAGCGATCATCCTGCTTGGATCAGCGGCTGGATTGCGGGGGTGTTTGGGCGCATTCGCTTATGGGGTGGTGAAGGGCGCGTTGCCGCAGTTCGCTCGTGTGCTCGGCCGGGAACTTGCGGAGCAAGGGATCCGGGTTAATTGCGTGTCTCCCGGGGTTATTCGGACTCCTTTTCATGATGCTCTTGCTCCGGAACAGGCCAGGAATAATGTCGAAAATCGAATCCCGCTGCATAGGGAGGGTAAGCCGGAGGATGTCGCGGACCTGATTACTACCCTGGTTGAGAATGATTTTATTACTGGTGAGAATATGGTGATTGATGGCGGGATGACTATGCGCATCGTTTAGAGTTGTTTGGGTTCGGGTTGCTCCTGTCGTCTAAGCGGTTTCGCCTACATTTGCTAATCCCGTCGAACCCTGCGTGATCCAACACGGCGTTCAGACGCCGCTAGAAAGGATGGCCCGGAGTTTCCGCCAGATCCCCGCGATACCACAGCTTCTCTTGCCGCTGACGCCGCCTGCGTGATCCCATAGCCATTCCCCCAAATTAACCGGAGAGCGTCTCAGCGCAAAGTGATTAAATTGCAGCCGTAGTCTTGCATAGCGAGCGGAGGCGGAGGATGGAGAAAGACGGTTCTTTTGCTACTCGCACTTTAAGCATCATCGGCTTTGGTCTGTTGGCATTTGCTATCACCAGTCTCGCCGGCGGTATCTGGACTGCCCTGCTCGTCACCAATCTTCGGAGCAGCCCTGCGGTACCTTGGTCCGTTCCCGTGATGACCCTTCTGCTGTGGCTGATGTGGAGCTATCTGGGTGGAAAGGGATGGCCACGGAGCACATCCGAGGCGCGACGTCACTACTTGCGGGCCAACAGAAGATCTGCTCGGACCTACCTGTGGTCATTCGCTGCTGGTGTTCTATCCGTGGTTGCGTTGGCTGGATACTGGATCGTGCTGTTCCGATTGGTCAAGATGCCACCCAACGCACTCCCAGATATGTCGAGCTATCCCCGCATGACTGTAGCCCTCATGATTCTGATGGGGTCCTTGGTTGCGCCATTCATGGAGGAGGCTGGGTTTCGCGGATATTTTCAGGTCGCCCTCGAACGGGAGGTTCGCGGTTGGGTCGCGGTCACCGTCTCCTCGCTCGTCTTTGCCTTCGCGCACTTCGCTCACGGCATCTTGTGGCCAAAGCTTCTGGTGTACTTTCTTGTGGGCGTTGCGTTTGGCACGACGGCGTATCTCACCAACTCTACGCTTCCGGCCATTCTGCCCCACATGATCGGCGACCTGACATTTTTCACCTTGGTGTGGCCGCATGACGCTGCGCGACGGCTGGTCTTGGATAGTGGAACCGACCATTGGTTTTGGATACACGTGACGCAGGCGATCGTATTTACGGTGCTGGCAGTTTGGTCTTTTCAGCGGCTGGCCGGAGAGAGCCGTCAAGACGCACTCTCGGGGTCGACCAATTTAGGCTTCCGCAAGGTGGCTGGCTCATAGGAGTCTGAGTATATTCATCGAACCGACAACCGTGCAGGTCCGCATTAAAGCGACTTTAGACACGGGCTGCTAGGAGGCCGCGTGTGCGCCTCTCCGTAAAGAAAGGCGCATGAAGCCGGATAACGCCACCAAGTTCTACAGTAAATCCGGGGGAGTGTAGTGGAGGGACCTGCTGTTTCTTTTTAGCTGTGAGTTGAATAACCCATGCCCGCCAGGACGCCTCGCATGTAGGCGAAACTGCTGGTGACTCCGGGCATTGGGTCGTCGCCGTGGACTTCATATTCCAGGTCGACAAAGCCGTTGTACTTCATCGCTATCAGGGTTTCAAAGATGCGCCGTATGGGCATTTGGCCGTCGCCGACAGCTACCTGGCTTTCCTTGGACTGGAAGTTTGTCAGGTCCTTGATGTGCATGTTGAATAGCCTCGGACCTACTTGCTGAATGGCCTGCACCACGTCGGTGCCGGCACGCACCGTGTGGCCCACATCGATGCAACAGCCCATGCGCGGGTCCATGTTGCCGACCGCTTTGAGAACATCGAGCGGCGAATGCCACAACTTGTCCTCCGGCCCGTGGTTGTGAATTGCAATACGTATGTCGTACTCCTTCACGAACTTCTCGATGCGGGGAAGAGTGCCCGGCGCGGGGTCTCCGGCAACGATGACCCCAATTCCGGCTCGCTTGCAGTACTCGAACTTATTGCGGATGTCCGCATCTTCGTCTTTGTCGAAATAGATCGTTCCCGCGGCGTGGAGCTGAATGCCGGCGGCATGGTAGTCGTCAAGGGCTTTCGCTTCCTCCGCCGGATCCATGGGCAGATGATCTTTAACGTCCTTGGCATTGAGGGTAAGCACGTTGAGCTGCTTCATGAAGCCGATCAACTGCGCGCGGTTGAAGTTGCGAAAGGTGTAGCTGGCCAAGCCCAGCCGGACCGGCGACGGGGTCTCACCGTCCGCCGCCTGCACGGTGCGGGAAGTTGCGAAGGCGGCTGCGGCCAGTGCGCCGGAGCGAACGAAGTTTCGACGGGACAGGTTAGTATTCATAAGTTTGCCTAGTGGACTTCTGAAAATCAAAGATTGTGAGAAGTCATCCCTCAGGGGCTAAAGCCCGGAATATTTTCAAGCAGTTACGGCCCGACTAAAGTCGTGCCCTGATACAAAGGCTAATGTCTGTGGCCCATTCATTGCGGTCGTGCCCTGATACAGAGCGAGTTTTCCGCAAGTTGGTTAGCCAGCGCTAAAGCGCATGATCGAGTCGAGACTGTCTCCTGGAGCGCTGAAGCGCTCCTTCCCCCGCATAAATGCGGGGGCTCCCACCACGAATCCTAAAGTTTGCAGTTCTCACGCAATTTTCTCCGCAGGTTGCTAGATGTGCGGAGCCCAGCCCTTCTCGTATTCCCGCCCCCACATCTTCATGGCCTCGGAATCACCCTTGATCTTTCCATCTGCGGTGTCGATCTGTAACTCGCGGTTTACTTCCCAGGCGATGTTGGAAAGCTGCATCGTGGTCACAGAGACATTTCCGACGGCAATGGGGGCGTTCAGCTTTTCTCCCTTGCAGATGGCGGCGATGAAGTTTGCGAAATGCGCATCGGTCATCGAATCGGCACCACGGAGATCCGAAGAGGAGGTATTCTTTCCGGTCTTGAATTCGCTGGTCTTGGTTCCCTTGAGATCGTAGATTTCGTAGCCGTCGCGATCTACAACCACCGTGCCCGTGGTGCCCATGATCGCCGAGCCGCGGTCGCGGTTGTAAAACTTCATTCCCGAGCAGCTCTTACCCTCCCAGGAGAGCATCTTGTCCGGGTAGTTGAAGCTGGTCACCAGGGTGTCATAGAACTGCCAATCATCCTTGAACTGGTATCTTCCCCCGGTTGCGGTAACCCGCTGGGGATAGTCGACGTCGAAGGCCCAGCGGCAGACATCGACTTCGTGGGTTCCGTTATTGAGCGTCTCGCCAGTGCCCCAGTTTCTGAACCAGTGCCAGTTATAGGGCTGCACGTTGTCGGTATAGGGCTTGCGCGGCGCCGGCCCCTGCCACAGTTCCCAATCAAGCTGGGGCGGCACGGGCGCCGGCTTGCCGAACCCAATCGACTTGCGGGTGTTCGAGTACCAGGCTTTGGCATAGTAGGCCCGGCCAATCAGGCCGCCGTGAATCTTGTCGACGATCTCAATGGTGTGAGGCGAAGAGCGCTGTTGGGTGCCCATTTGCACCACCTTGCCGTACTTCTTTTGCGCCTCCACCAGTAGAGCTCCTTCGGCGGGGTTGTGGCTGCAGGGCTTCTCTACATACACATGCTTACCCGCCTGCAGCCCGGCGATGGCCATCGGAGTATGCCAGTGGTCGGGACTGGCGATGCTGATGGCATCCACATTCTTCTGCTCCAGGATCTTGCGGAAATCCTTCTCCGTCGCAGGCGCGTCCCCCATCGCCTGCTTAGTCTCGGCAGCGAATTTATCCATAGTATTGCTGTCTACGTCGCACACGTAGGAGATACACGCGCTCTGTTTATTCGCCTGGAGCGCTGACAGGTGCGCGTAGCCGCGGCTGTTGAGTCCGAGCACGGCAAAGTTGAGGCGATTGTTGGAGCCGAGAATCTGCCCATAGCTCTTGGCGTTGGCCTGGATATGCCAGCCCCGCCGCTCCTACCGCTAGCGCATCGAGAAACTCACGACGATTGACCATAGTCCACCCTTATTATTCGATACCCCAACAATATACCCGCGTCTTAGTAGGATGCGCAGAGCCTTAGCCAAAGATGCGGCTTCGATCGCATGGCCCGTCTGGCGAAAAGTAGCTCTTTATCAATGGGTTAGCACGGAAAATGGGTCGGGTAGTTTTTGTTTTTCAAAGAGAGACGATGTGGGAGCGTTGACAGCTGTTGGGAGGCGAGACTAGCGTTAAAGGTCCGACCTCTTTCGGTCGCCGATTGGTGCGGAGACCTGCTCCTTGGCCCTGAAAATATTGCCATCCGCGGTGATAGCGGTGGCCCTGTTGGCGACAACCGCGGGCTGCAACGGCAAGCGTTCCCGTGGGACGCAGGCACGCGAACATCTCGACTTCAACCAGGATGTGCAGCCGATCCTGGCCAGCAACTGCTTCAGTTGTCACGGCCCCGATCCGGAGATGCGGAAGGCCAATCTGAGGCTTGACCTGGAAGAGTCTGCCTTCAAGAAGCGTCCGGGGAAGCCGGATGCTATCGTGCCCGGGCGTCCGGAAGCGAGCGAATTGATCCGGCGGATTGAATCCAAAGATCCCCATTATCTGATGCCGCAGTCGGCGCAAAACGAAGCGAAGCCGATGAAGCCGGAGGAAATCGCAATTCTTAAGCGATGGGTGGCAGAGGGTGCGCATTATCGGCCTCATTGGGCGTTTGAGAAGCCGGCGCGGGCCGCGGTGCCTCAAGTGCAAACAGCAGGCTGGGTGAAAACACCGATCGACGCCTTTATTCTGCGGCGGCTCACGAAGGAGGGCCTGCAGCCTTCGCCCGAGGCTGACAAACATACCCTTATCCGCCGCGTAACCCTCGATCTGACTGGATTACTGCCTACTCCTGAAGAAGTGAACAATTTTGTCCAGGACTCGTCGCCCCAGGCATATGAGCATGTGGTCGATCGGCTGCTTGCCAGTCCGGCTTTTGGTGAACAGCGGGCGCGTTACTGGCTCGATTATGCCCGCTATGCGGATACCTACGGATTGCACTTCGACAATAACCGTTACATTTGGGCATATCGCGATTATCTGATCAAGGCGTTCAATACCAACAAGCCATTCGACCAGTTTGCCAGGGAGCAAATTGCGGGCGATCTACTGCCGCCGAAGAACCTCGATCAGATCGTCGCCAGCGGATGGGTCCGCTCCGGGGTGAGCAGCAATGAAGGCGGAACGATTCCGGAAGAGTTGCGGGTGAACATTGCGAGGGAGCGGACGGAAGCCTATGGGGCCGCTTTCCTGGGTCTTACGGTGGGTTGCGCGGTCTGCCACGACCACAAATATGATCCCACCACGCAGAAAGACTTCTATCAGCTCAGCGCCTTCTTCAACAATATTGAAGAACAGCCGTTCAACGGCGATAAGCCGAATTGGGCGCCGGTGGTCACGGATTCCCAAGCCGCAGAACCTGGAAGCCTATAACCAGATCCTTGCTAAGCGAGCAGAGCTTCTGAAGCAACTGGATGCATCGCGGCTACAGGAGAAGACGCTCATACAGCATTGGCTGGATTCGAAACAGAATCCGGCCGCAGCCAGTCTCGACCGATAAGCTGCAGCTTCGTTTGCGGCTGGATGAAGGCGGGGGCGAGGTGCTGAACAACAGTGCGCCGGATGCAAACCCGAAGAGCTTTCCCATTGGGAAGTTCAAGCCGCAGTGGGGCGAGACCACCTGGTTGTGGCCGGATTTCCGCATGGACACCAGCACACGGGTGGTGCTGGGACAGATCGGCGACTTTGAATGGAACCAGCCGTTTTCGGGCGGGGGCTGGTTTATGTTGCGCTCCGCGCCGAATTTCACTTCCTCGAGTGTGTCGGGCGCCTTGATTTCGAAGATGGACTCGACCCAGCATTATCGCGGCTGGGACCTGGCCGCGGAGAAAGGCATCATTCTGCTCGAACTGGCCGACCAGGCGCCTAAGGAAGTACCGGTTCCGGACAAGCCCAAGAAGGGCGCCCCCAAGCCTGAGGTACCAAAAGCAAAAGTAGTGATACCTAAAGACCGGACGCCCATGCGGGCTATCAAGGTCGCGACGGTGAAGCCTCTGCCTACGGATGGCCACTGGGATCACCTTTTCTTTACCTACGACGGATCGGGCAGGGCAGCGGGCGTCAAGCTCTATGTAAACGGAGCGCCGGTGGCCACAAAAACCCTTTCCGACACGCTGGCGCGGGGCCCGATCCGCGGCAGTATACGCACGGGGGCCCCGCTGCAACTGGGGCGCGAATATCCCGATGAGCAGCCGGCCCGGGATACGCGGTATCAGGATCTGCGCCTCTATGCCCGGGCATTGACGGCGGAAGAGGCGAAGCGACTGCCGTTGGAAGACTACGCGGCTGAAATTACTCGCAGGCCGACAGCGCAATGGGACCGCGATCAATGGCATGCGGTGAGCCTGTTCTATTTCTCCAATGTGGATGAATCGGCGAAGGCCCTCCACAGCCAGATCGAACAGATGAATGCCCAACTCGATAAGCTTTCTGAGGGCGGTCCAGTTTCGCTGGTGGCGGAAGAGAGACCGTCGGTGGCGTACGCGGATATTCTGACGCGCGGGATTTACACCGCTCGCAAGGAGAGAGTCGAGGCGGATACACCGCATTTTCTTCCGCCCTTGCCGGCGGGACGTCCTCACAATCGCCTGGCGCTCGCCGACTGGACGGTCAGCCCGGAGAATCCTTTGACGGCACGAGTGACGGTCAATCGTATGTGGAACGAGCTGTTCGGGGCCGGCCTGGTAGAGACCACGGAGGACTTCGGGATCATGGGACAGCGCCCGTCGCATCCTGAGCTGCTCGACTGGCTGGCAGTGGAATTTCGCGAGAGTGGCTGGGACATGAAGCATATGTATAAGCTCATGGTGATGTCCGCGGCCTACCGGCAGAGCGCGAAATCAACCCCCGAACAGCTGGCTCGGGATCCGAAGAACCTGCTGCTGGCGCACGGGCCGCGCTTCCGTATGGATGCCGAGATGCTGCGTGACATTGCTCTCCAGTCCAGCGGATTGCTGGTAAACAAGATTGGCGGCCCTAGCGTGAAGCCGTATCAACCTGACAAAGTTTGGGAGGTCGGTTACCCAACCAGCGACACCACGAAGTACACGCAGGATCATGGGGACGCGCTTTACCGGCGCAGCCTCTACACTTATTGGAAACGCATGGCGATGCAGCCAAATATGGATGCCTTCGACGCTCCTACACGCGACACGGCCTGTACACGGCGGCAACGAACCAACACGCCGCTGCAGGCGTTGGTAACCATGAATGATCCTCAATGGGTGGAAGCATCGCGCGCGCTGGCGGAACGGCTGATAACGCAGGGTGGAAAGCAGCCAGAACAACGAATCCAGTATCTCAGCGAGCTGGTTCTTTCTCATGACCCATCGCCCAAAATGGCATCTGTGCTGGAGCGATCGCTGAACCAGATGCAGGAGCACTACGCGGCCGATCCTGCTGCAGCCCGCGACCTGATTGGGGTGGGGGAAAAGCCGCGCGATGCCGCAATCCCGCCGCCGGAACTCGCCGCCTGGACGATGGTGGTGAGCGAGGTGCTGAACCTGGATGAGACGTTGAACAAGTAATTCGCGGTAAGGAGAAATGGCTTGAAGCAACATCCGCTGTGTACCGATCCTGATTGCGGTCCGACGATCATGGACCTTCCCATCGCGGAGGGCATGAAGACGGAATGGGCCGGGCTCCAAACGCGCCGGCACTTCTTAGGCAAAGCGGGGAAGGTGCTTGGGCTGGGCGGCGCTGGCGAGCCTGGGCGGCGACCGGATGCTTACTCGGCGATGCGCATGCGGCCAATGTTGTGCCTTCTCCGCAGGCCCTTCGGCTGCCTAACTTTGCTCCAAAAGCAAAACGGGCGATCTACTTATTTATGTCGGGCGCCCCACCGCAGATGGACCTGCTGGACTACAAGCCGAACCTTGCGCAGCTCTACGACAAAGACCTTCCCGACTCAGTTCGCGGGGCGCAGCAGCTTACCGGGATGACTGCGGGCCAGGCGCGTTTCCCGATTGCGCCTTCCCATTGGGCATTCAAGCAGTATGGCAAGACCGGCACCTGGGTAAGCGACCTGCTGCCTTACACGGCGCGCATGGTCGATGACCTCACCATTATCAAGTCGACCAACACCGACGCCATCAATCACGAGCCGGCAATCATGCTGCTGAATACAGGCAATATGAATGCGGGAAAACCGTGTCTCGGCGCGTGGCTTTCTTATGGCCTGGGCAGCATGAACGATAACCTGCCCACGTTCATGGTGATGCTGAGCAAGTTGAACCCGAAGGAAAATAATCAGCCGGTTTCTTCACGGCTTTGGAGCAGTGGTTATCTTTCTTCGGAGTATGCGGGAGTGGGATTGCGTTCCTCGGGTGATCCTGTTCTGTTCCTGAGCGACCCCAAGGGGGTCGATCGGGAGGTGCGTCGCAAGATGCTCGATGCGGTAAATGAGATCAATCGCCAGACGTATGAGGAGATGGGCGATCCTGAGACCAATTCGCGTATTTCCCAGTACGAGATGGCCTATAGAATGCAAACCTCCGTGCCCGAGTTAATTGATATGAGCCGTGAGCCTCAGTCCACCTGGGACCTCTACGGCCCGGACGCCAGGGAACCAGGAACGTATGCCTACAACTGCCTCATGGCGCGGCGCATGGCGGAGCGTGGGGTGCGGTTTATCCAGGTGTATAAGCGGGGGTGGGATGTCCACACCAACGTCACCGGCATATTGCCTGTTCTGTGCCAGGAAACGGACCGCGGGACCTATGCGCTGGTCACCGATCTGAAGCAGCGTGGTTTGCTGGATGACACGCTGGTCATCTGGGGAGGGGAGTTTGGGCGCACCGTGTATAGCCAGGGCGGGCTGTCTCCGGATAACTACGGCCGTGACCATCATCCTCGCTGCTTTACCACCTGGATGGCAGGCGGCGGCGTGAGGCCGGGAATTACCTTTGGCGAGACCGATGATTACAGCTACAACGTAGTCAAGGACCCGGTGCCGGTGCGGGACTTTAATGCAACCGTACTGCATTGCCTGGGTATCGACCACAACAAGCTCACTTTCAAATTTCAGGGATTGGATCAGAAATTGACCGGTACCACGCCTGCAAGCGTGGTCACCAATCTGCTTGCGTGATGTTCAAGTCAAACGCCCTGGCGCCGGGAGTCAGCAAGGTTCTCTGGGTTGGATCTTTCCTGGTGAGTGTGACGTTGCTGCTTCTGCCATTCGTCTTCAAGCTGGACGGGAAGACGCATGCAGACTGGCAGCAGTTCCTGGGGCGGTTTCATCCCCTGGTGGTGCATCTTCCGATTGGCTTGATCCTGTTGGTGCCTGTGCTGGAAATCGCAGGCAGATACCGACCTGCATTGCTCGAGGGGGCGATGTTCGTGCTGTCGTTGAGCGTATTCAGTTGCCTGCTGGCATTGACTCTGGGCTATTTGCTGGCGTACGGGAGCGGAGATGCAGGGGCGGGTATGGCGCGCCATATGTGGGGCGGCATTGCGCTTACCATTGGTGTTCTGGGTTGCGCTTTGGTCCGTGGGGCATCCGGAGGGTTGCGTGGGTTGTATCCGTACCTGCTGGGTTGCGTGCTGTGTCTACTGGCGTGGACAGCTCACCAGGGCGGCTCGCTTACCCACGGTGATAACTATCTGACGGCGTATCTGCCGGGACCGCTGAAGCGTTTGAGTGGTATGGGAACCGTGCAGGCGAAGGCGTTTGAGTTTCCCAACTCGTTTTATGCGCGGCACATTTATCCCATCCTGGATGCTAACTGCGTGGTTTGCCATGGGGAGCAAAAGGTCAAGGGACATCTTCGACTCGACAGCTACGACCACTTGATGCGGGGCGGGTCGGATGGGGCTGTCGTTATTCCGGGGAAGACGGAGAGGAGTATTCTGCTGCAGCGCATCACGCTCCCACCCGACGACAAGAAATTCATGCCGTCCGAAGGCAGGCCCGCTTTGAAGCCGGAGGAAATTGCGTGGATCCGGGCCTGGATCCAGCAGGGAGCGTCTGAGGAGGTAAGGTCGCTCGCCGGAATCAATCTGCCCGACGAGGAACCTCTGCCGCAGGTGGGAGACTACAGCGGAATGATGGCGGAGATCACGAAGACGGCGAAGTCTGAAGGGGTTACACTTGTGCCGGTATCCAGGAACCTGGGAGATGGGCTTATCTTGAACACCGTCGATGCCGGGCCTAAATTTGGCGATGCGCAACTCGCGGGCCTGGTGCGGTTTGCGCCGTATATCGTAGAGGCGGAACTGGGACGCACTTCGGTCACCGATGGCTGCCTGGCCACGCTGGCGAAGTTCAGTCATCTGCGCGCTCTCCATCTGGAAGGAACGGCCATTACCGGAGCAGGTTTGGCTAACCTGACGCAGCTGGCGCAGTTGAGTTACCTGAACTTGAGCGGGACACAGGTAACGCAGGCGGCGATTGCGCCACTCACCTCGATGAAGAACCTGCGTCATCTCTATCTCTACGACACACCAGCCCAGCCTGCATCGGCTTCGAGGCAAGCGCCATGAACCGTCGGGAATTTTGTGCCATAACAGGAGTCGCGGCGTTGGGTAGCCTGCTGGGACCCGTACACGCGGATGCAAGATCGGAGGAGCGTTCCTTGGACTTACCACAGTTGCAGACTGGCAATGGCGAATGGACTTACCAGGTGGTTTCGAACTGGGGGCATTTGCCGGAAGGAAAGGCGTTCGGCGGAACTCACGGCGGTATTGCTACTGACAAAGCCGGGCTTTTGTATGTGAGCACACAGAGCGTGACCGGCGTGCTGGTTTATGACCGGGAGGGAAGGCTGGTGAAGACCATTGCGAACGAATATCCGGAGGTCCATTCGCTGGTGTACGCGAACGAAAACAATGACGAGTACTTTTACGTCACGGTGCAGAAGGGGACTCCGAAAGAGAACTGGCTTTTTGTCAAGATGAAGACGGATGGAACCGTGGTGCAGAAGATTACTGCTCCGGGCGAAGCGGGATTCCATGCGCCGAACGAATGGCGCCTGACGGCTGCTGTGCCGGGCCCGGACGGTTCCATCTACATTGCCAATGGATATGGCGACTCACGCATCTTCAAGTTTGATAAGGGCGGCAATTACCAGGCGGCGTATTCGGGGAAGGGAAAGGCAGACGGGATGTGCGATTGCAGCCATGGGCTGGCTGTGGATACGCGCTACGATCAGCCACTGCTGCTGGTATGCGACCGGGAAAACCGGCGGCTGAGCCATTACGATTTTGATGGCAGGTTTGTGGGAAATGTCACCTTCCATATGCGGCGACCTTGCCAGGTGAGTTTTTGGGGTGACTACGCCGTGGTTTCCGAGTTGGAGGGGCGGGTCACCGTGCTTGATAAAGACAACGTGCCGGTCGCGTTTTTGGGGGACAATCCGCACAAGGAGCAGTGGGCAAATTACAAATTGCTTCCCGCGGATATCGCGCTTGCCAACTTTAGCGCGGCGCATGGATGCCACATCGATCAGGAGGCGAATATTTACGTGTCGGATTGGAATCAATCAGGACGCGTGACCAAGCTGGTGCGGGTTTAAAGTGTGAACCTTCCCTCAGCGGCTGAAGCTGCGCGCATGGTGAGGTTTTGAGGACGGCCTTCAGGCCGTCCCCTTCAACGACCAATGAAGCACTTAAGCAGAAGAGCAATTGTGGGCTTCGCCCGTCAATTTCGTCCCACGATACGCTGGGGCGAACGTGGAGCACCCGTCCTCTTTCAACCGGCTCCTGCTGTGAACTTGGAGAGACCTGCGGTTCCTTACTTCGCGTAGTCGTTTCGGACTACGGCTCCGCCTTTCATTACGAAGCGCACGTGTTCCAGTTGCTTGATGTCTGCCAATGGGTTTTCGTCTACGGCGATCAGGTCGGCAAACTTGCCCGGTTCGATTGCTCCGATCTGGTCGGCCCAACCCATCAGGTCTGCAGCGTTGATGGTTGCGGCTTGAATCGCCTGTAGAGGCGACATGCCGTAACGCGTCATCCACTCGAACTCGATCGCCTGGGTGCCGTGCGGAAAAGGCCCGGCGTCCGTGCCAAATGCAATCTTCACCCCCGCAGCCAGGGCTTTCTTGAAACTGACTTCGTGGATCGCAAGGCGGCTGGTCTTTCCTCCAGACATGGCAAGGTCCCCCTTCTCCAGCGCGCAGCAGTAAACGTAGAGCGTGGGCACGAGATAGATTCCTTTGGCCACCATCTTGCGAATTGCGTCGTCGTCGAGTTGAATTCCATGCTCGATGGAGGCGACACCTGCATCGATGCAGTAGTGAAGTCCCGGACCGTCGTAGGCGTGGCACGCAACCTTAAGGCCCTTCAGGCGGGCCTCATCCACGATGGCCTGCACCTCTTCCAGGCTGAAGTCCGCAACACTCACCATTTTGCCGTCAGGCAGAAAGCTATAGCGATCCGTTCCGTAAATCTTGATCAGGTCAGCACCGTAGTTGAACTGCTCGCGAACCGCCTTGCGCGCTTCTGAAGGACTATCTATTGTTTGCACGCCAATGGGAACGGTGACTTCCGGCGAATACCCTTCGAGACCGTACCCGCCGGTGGTTGAAATTCCTCGAGTGGCGACCTTCAGGCGCGGCCCAGGAATGAGCCCCTGGTTGATGGCGTTGCGAACGTCGACGTCACTGTACATGGCTCCTTCGGTTTCGACGTCGCGCATGGCGGTGAAACCCGCTTCCAGATCGCGCTTCACGTTCAGAGTGGCGAGAATCGTCCTGTATTGCCAGGACTGCTTGAGCAGGATCTCGTCATAGTGCGAGTCGTCCGTATCCGTAAGCATGATGTGGGTGTGGCAATCGATGAGACCGGGCAGGACAGTGGCGTGAGTCAAATCCACAGTGGCGGCGCCGGCCGGGATCTGCACTTCGCCGCCGGCAGCGAAGCGCTCGATGCGATCGCCGCGAATGACAATCACTTGATCCGTGAGCATTTTTCCCGAGCGAACGTCCAGCAGTTTTCCTGCGTGCACGTAAGTTGCGACTGGAACGTCTGCCGCATTTGCAACCATGACTACAGCAAACCAGGTCAGCACTCCCACGAAAAAATGACGCAAGTTTCCCCCTGCTTAATTGTTTTGCGATGCGTAGACCCGAAAACGTATCCAGTAGGTTCCGTTATCCCAGTTGATGCGGTTGCCGTCTGTGCTGACGGTTCCCCCAATGGTGGTCCCATTCCAGTTGGTCGTCAGTGTGCGCTTTCCGTTGATCTGGCCGCTTGCATTGCCACCGGATTCGTTGCTCAACTGAAGATTGCTGCCACTCTGGCGGATGGAGCAGGATTGGGAGCGATTTCCCTGGGCATACCAGGTCCCGGTCAGGTTCAGGCGATGGTGGCCACCTCCGCCTCCGCCGGAATTGCACCTTGCCCAGAAGGTACCGTTCGACCAGTTGATTTGGCTGCCGTCCGGGCTCAGGGTGCCGGTCACGAATTGCCATCCTGGCGCCTGGATGCCGGTTTGGCCCTGGTATTGCCCTGGGGAAGTATCGCCGTTCTCATTGGTTAATGTGAGAAAGGCACCATTACTGCTGATCGAGGCGTGCTTCGAGGGATCTCCCTGAGCACACCATGCGCCAAGAAAGGCATTCGACTGCGGCTGGTTGGGCGGAAACTGGGCAACGGCATTCTTCACGATGAGGGTGAGACTGATTGCTACCAACAATGCCGCAGCAGTGTTGGCGGGTCTGGCGTGCGTCATGGGTCTTCTCCTTCCTGACGGCTCAATCCCTCTGAGGGTACACGGGAAATAGACCGACAGAACAGCAGCGGAAACAACCTCTGTCACCCGGCCCGCATCCTGCGCCGCATTCTGCCTCACTTTCTGTACAGTTACCAGACACAACGGCTGAAGTCTAATTGGAATGGCGGCAGGCATGCTCGCCTCAGCGAGGAAGGACTATTACCATGATGAGAGGGGCGGTTGCTTATGTGCAGACGCAACCCCCCTGCGTTGAAGGATGGTGTGTATGACTCTCAGACCGAGTGACATGCTGGAGATTCAATCGGCAATCGACGAGTACGAGAGGAAGTTCCCACGGCGGCCCGCGCCCACCGCGGAGGTGGCGCTGGCCTGGCGGCTGGGCAAGCGGGAATGGGCGAAGCGGCAGGCTGCGGAAGGTTCGGCGTCAGCAGGGGAGCCCTGACGTCGCATCGGATGACGAGGAGAAGCCCGATGCAATATTCGCGCAGCAGGAGTGTAGCCGGTTGGCGTGGGCGTGGGAGCAGTTGCGGCTTCGGGGGCAAACCTGGCGTATTTCCCTCGAATCCCCTGAACTCTTCGAGGGCTCGACGCCCTGGGTCAAGGGAGCGTTGCGGGTTGGCTTTTGGGGCGTGGTCGTGGTGCTGGTAGCGTCAGTCTTTTTCTTTGGCGCCATTGTTGGCGGCTTCAAATGACGGCCAAGCAGGTTTTGTGGCGATCGGGCTGCGCGCTTGCTTTCGCCGGAACCCTGCTTGGCGTGCTGTATGCACAACGTCCCTTCCGGGAATACCCTTCCATCGAATATGGCGAATCCGTGCCCTTGCCCCGTGACTGGCACCGGCCGGCCGAGTGGGTCTTCGCGCGGTTGATGTATCCCCAGGGACCGTTGGACGGTTACCGTTACGATACTGGCGACTGGCGGAAGGGGCTCTCGCTTTGGACTCAGGATTACCCTAAGGCCGATCGCGCCTTTGCGCAGGCGGTCAGGCGTTTGACCCGGGTCGACGCCCGATCTGTGGAGCAGGCGGTGAACCTGGACGATGGCGATGAGGTCTACAACTGGCCCTGGCTCTACGCCGTCCAGGTTGGGGAGTGGGGCCTGACCGAGGCCCAGGCGAAGAAGCTGCGCGACTACCTGCTGCGTGGAGGCTTCTTCATGGCCGACGATTTCCACGGATCGGAGGAACAGGCCTACTTCGAGAAGACTATGAAGATGGTCTTTCCCGACCGGCCTATCGTGGATATACCGAATAACGATCCTATCTTTCACACTGTCTTCGATCTGGACAATCGATACCGCATCACGGGTGCGGAGCATCTTGGCACGGGCTACAAAAAGGATGGGAAGATCGCCCGCTGGGAAGGCATTTACGACGACAAAGGCCGGATCATGGTGGCCATCTCACTGAATTCGGACATCGGCGATTCCTGGGAATGGTCAGACAATCCGGAATATCCTCTGCAATTTTCCGACCTCGGGATGCGCCTGGGGGTGAATTACGTCGTTTACGCGATGACCCACTGAACGATGCAGTACCACTGCCCAATCGATACATTACCTGCATGGGTTACTACAATTCGCTCTTCTGTTACTCAAGAACCATAGCTTATTCTGTGAAACCAGCTATTCTCATCAACAAGCGGCGATTCTCCGCGGAACATTTTCATCGATTCTTTCGGGGGAGGGACTCGATGAAATGGAACGAGGAGAGTTGCCGTTAGTACTTTAGTAACCCTTTCCGATTCCGGCAGCTAAAGCCCCATTACATGTTGAAGAAATGCGCCGCAGGGGCGAAAGCCGTGCCATTGCCGGCGCTAAAGCGCATGATCAGAGTCGAGGCTCTTTCCCGGAGCGCTGAAGCCCCCCCGCATAAATGCGCGGGGGCTTCCACCACACGTCCCGAAGTTTTCCAGTTCTCACGCACGCTCTTTAGCCCTTGTGGGAGCAGCGAATTCTCGTTCTACCTCTGGCTTCGCTCTCCTGCTGCCACCTGGCGATTGAACTCCACAGACTTATTCTTTGGCACGCTCAGCGACTTCCAGCGATGCCCTGCGTAGTGTCTGGCCAGCAGCACGATCTGCCCCACGTGAACGCCGTAATGGGCTACCTGACGGTTGATAGCCTGCATCACCGAGTGGGGTTCGCCGCGGATGGTTATGGTGCGCACCAGGTCCGACTCCGAAAGCGGCTCCAGAGCACCAAAGAGACGCGCCCAGCCATCTTCCCAGGCATGCAGCAGGGACTGGCGGGTGGCCGGTGGATCCACAAATTCGCCGTCGCGGTCACGATCTGGCTTCTCCCCATCCGTGGTGAGGAAATCAGTCCAGCGAGAGCGCATGTTGCCCGACAGGTGCTTGACGATAATCGCGATGGAGTTGGTTTCCGGGTCGAGGGTTGCAAAGAGTTGCTGGTCCGTGACCTGCTCCATCGCCCGCTCGGCAAGCTTCTTGTACTGACGGAACACGGCCAGCGAATCCTCTATATATGAGGTGGTGAATTCGAGCGCCATGGATCGATTTTATCTGACAGCGCTGCAGTTTTCATTGGTTAGGGAATGCGGTTGGCCTGCTGGAGAAGTGGGCTTCTCGACTTTGGCCTTATTGACGGATAACCCTTTAGTTGTAGATAGAGTTTCCCTGGACCGCCAGTCTCGTGTATCAATGAGTGGCCGAAGGATAGTGGCAGCGAGTCTTCTCGTCAGCGCTTTCAGATTTTCTTTTACTATTCCTAGCAGGCAGTTCGTCTTCGAAACCAACCCCGTGAGCTGGACGTTTATGGCTCCAGGGTCTGAAAGCGTATCGATTCCGCGGCCCGATTGAATGGCAATCGAGAGTTCGGGATGACTCAAGCCGTCGCTGGTTCAGGAGAGATCATGAAGAAAAGCGAGGAGCGCAACGCGGTCGCGAGCGCTAATGGGAGCCCCCCAAAAAACCTGAAGAGCAGCGAAAAAAATGGCAATATCGCTGCAGTTGCTGAGCCTCCGAATGCTCACCTCGATGTGATCCTGGCTAAGCTGCAAGCGGTTCGAGACGGAAACTTCTCGGTGCGGCTGCCCGGCGCCTGGATTGGATTGCCGGGAAAGATCGCAGATACGTTTAATGAGATCGTCGCAGCCAACCAGCAGATGGCCAAAGAACTCAGGCGTGTCGGCCAGGTTGTAGGCAAGGAGGGTAGAACAAGGGAACGCACGCGGTTCCACGAGTCGAGAGGCGCGTGGGGGGAAATGGAAGTTTCAGTGAACACGTTGGTGGAGGATCTCCTCCGGCCGACCACAGAGGTAACCCGCGCCATCGCAGCGGTGGCCCAGGGCAACCTGGCTCAAACCGTGCGACTGGACGTGGACGGCCGGCCGCTCGAAGGGGAATTCTTTCGTTCTGCGGAGATCGTGAACACCATGATCCAGCAGCTCAGCGTGTTTACCTCGGAGGTGACTCGCGTAGCACGGGAGGTGGGTACGGACGGCAAACTCGGCGGCCAGGCGCAAGTGCCCGGAGTCGCCGGAACCTGGAAGGACCTCACGGACTCAGTGAATTCGATGGCCAGCAACTTGACTGGGCAGGTACGCAATATTGCCGAAGTTGCTACCGCTGTTGCCAGCGGCGATCTCTCGCGCAAAATTACGGTCGACGTCCGCGGAGAGATCCTGCAGCTCAAAGAAGCGATCAACACAATGGTGGACCAGTTGCGCTCCTTTGCGTCGGAGGTGACGCGTGTGGCGCGCGAAGTGGGTACGGATGGCAAACTCGGCGGTCAAGCCGTAGTACCGGGCGTGGCAGGCACCTGGAAAGATCTCACCGATTCGGTCAACGCAATGGCCGGTAACCTGACAGCCCAGGTCCGCAATATCGCCGAAGTAACGACCGCGGTGGCGCGCGGCGATTTGTCGCGCAAGATCACAGTCGACGTTAAGGGCGAGATTCTCGAACTGAAGGACACCATTAACACAATGGTGGACCAGTTGAACGCGTTTGCCGGGGAAGTGACGCGCGTGGCCCGCGAGGTGGGCACCGAAGGCAAGTTAGGCGGGCAGGCGCAAGTACCGGGTGTGGGCGGCACCTGGAAAGATCTCACCGACAATGTAAATTTCATGGCCAGCAACCTGACTGGACAAGTACGCAACATCGCCGAAGTGGCTACTGCCATTGCCAGTGGCGACCTTTCCAGCAAGATCACCGTAGATGTGCGGGGCGAGATCCTGCAGCTCAAGGAAACCCTCAACACCATGGTGGATCAGCTGAACCGGTTCGCCGGCGAGGTGACACGCGTGGCGCGCGAGGTGGGCAGTGAAGGCCGGTTAGGTGGGCAGGCGAACGTTCCCGGCGTCGCCGGCACCTGGAAAGACCTTACCGATTCCGTCAACTCGATGGCCGGCAACTTGACCGGACAAGTGCGCAATATCGCGGAAGTGACCACCGCTGTGGCCCGCGGCGATTTGTCGCGCAAGATTACTGTAGACGTCAAAGGCGAAATCCTGGAGCTGAAGAACACGATCAACACCATGGTCGACCAGCTCAACGGCTTCGCCGGCGAGGTTACACGCGTGGCCCGTGAAGTGGGCACGGAAGGTAAGCTGGGCGGGCAGGCGCAGGTGCTCGGGGTCGCCGGTACATGGAAAGATCTCACCGACAACGTGAACTTCATGGCCAGCAACCTGACCGGCCAGGTGCGTAACATCGCGGAAGTTGCTACCGCCGTAGCGCGCGGCGATCTGTCGCGCAAGATCACCGTGGATGTGAAGGGCGAAATCCTGGAACTGAAAGACACCATCAATACGATGGTGGACCAGTTGCGGGCATTCGCTTCCGAAGTCACGCGTGTAGCGCGCGAAGTGGGCACGGACGGAAAGCTCGGAGGCCAGGCCCAGGTACCCGGCGTGGGCGGCACGTGGAAGGACCTCACCGATTCCGTCAACTCGATGGCGAGTAACTTGACCGGGCAAGTGCGTAATATCGCGGAAGTATCCACCGCCATCGCCAGCGGCGATCTTTCCAAGAAGATTACCGTGAACGTGAGCGGAGAGATTCTTCTCCTCAAAGAGACCATCAACACGATGGTCGATCAGCTCAACGCATTCGCCGGAGAAGTAACCCGCGTAGCGCGCGAAGTGGGTAGCGAAGGGCGCCTGGGCGGGCAAGCCAACGTTCCCGGCGTTGCCGGGACCTGGAAGGATCTTACGGATTCTGTGAATTCGATGGCCGGCAATTTGACCGGTCAGGTGCGCAACATCGCCGAGGTGACGACTGCGGTGGCACGCGGCGATCTGTCGCGCAAGATCACGGTGGACGTGAGAGGTGAAATCCTGGAGCTGAAAAACACCATCAACACGATGGTCGATCAGCTCAATGCGTTTGCCGGGGAAGTAACGCGCGTGGCCCGCGAGGTTGGTACAGAAGGCAAGTTAGGCGGGCAGGCGCAGGTACCGGGCGTGGGCGGCACCTGGAAAGATCTCACCGACAACGTAAATTTCATGGCCAGCAACCTGACTGGCCAGGTCCGCAACATTGCCGAAGTGGCGACTGCTATTGCCAACGGCGACCTTTCCAAGAAGATCACCGTGGATGTGCGGGGCGAGATCCTGCAGCTCAAAGAAACCCTCAACACCATGGTTGAACAGCTGCGCTCGTTTGCCGCGGAAGTAACACGCGTGGCACGCGAAGTGGGGAGCGAGGGACGGCTGGGCGGTCAAGCCAACGTGCAGGGCGTGGCCGGCACCTGGAAAGACCTTACCGATTCCGTCAATGCCATGGCCGGCAATCTGACCGGTCAGGTACGCAATATCGCGGAGGTCACCACCGCTGTGGCCCGCGGCGATTTGTCGCGCAAGATCACCGTAGACGTCAAAGGCGAAATCCTGGAGCTGAAGAACACGATCAACACCATGGTTGATCAGCTCAATGCGTTCGCTGCGGAAGTGACGCGTGTGGCGCGCGAAGTAGGTACGGACGGCAAGCTGGGCGGGCAGGCGGAAGTTCCCGGAGTGGCTGGAACGTGGAAGGACCTGACCGACAATGTGAATGTAATGGCTGCCAACCTTACCGAGCAGGTGCGCGGCATCGTTAAGGTAGTTACCGCGGTTGCAAATGGAGTGCTGACGCAGAAGTTGACGGTGAATGCCAAGGGCGAGGTCGCCGCATTGGCCGAGACCATTAACAATATGACCGATACGCTGGCGACTTTTGCCGACCAGGTAACTACCGTGGCCCGGGAAGTCGGCGTAGAAGGCCGGCTTGGAGGGCAGGCGAATGTGCCGGGCGCCGCCGGCACGTGGAAAGATCTCACGGGCAATGTGAATCTTCTGGCCGACAATCTGACGAATCAGGTTCGCGCCATTGCCGAGGTCGCGACCGCTGTGACGAAGGGCGACCTGACCCGCTCTATCCAGGTGGAGGCCAGCGGTGAGGTCGCGGAGTTGAAAGACAACATCAACACCATGATCAACAACCTGCGTCTCACCACGGAGCGGAACACCGAGCAAGACTGGCTCAAGACGAACCTGGCGCGTTTCACGGGTATGTTGCAAGGCCAGCGCGATTTGTCGACCGTCGGAAGGACGCTGCTATCCGAATTGGCACTGTTGGTCAATGCTCAGCAGGGCGTTATCTACCAGATGCACAATGAGGAAGAGGCGGCCATGGTGCCGCTTTCCGCCTTTGCCGATGACGGAGATGATGTCCATCTGCGAAAGCTGAGGATCGGCGAAGGACTGGTGGGGCAGTGCGCCGCGGAAAAACGAAGGATGGTGATCACCGATGTGCCGCCCAATACCTTCACCATCCGGTCTGGCTTGTTCGAAGCGACCCCGCGTAATGTAATCGTTCTTCCCGTCCTCTTTGAGGACCGCGTGAAGGCGGTCATTGAATTGGCCTCGCTCAGTTCCTTCACCGCTTCGCAACTCGCGTTTCTTGAACAATTGACCACCAGCATCGGCATTGTGCTCAACAGCATCGAGGCGACGATGCAGACCGAAGGGCTGTTGAAACAATCGCAGCAATTGGCCACGGAGTTGCAGACCCAACAGAAGGAGTTGCAACAGACGAACGAACAGCTGGCGCAAAAGGCGCAGCAGTTGGCTGAGCAAAATGTGGAGGTGGAACGCAAGAACCAGGAGATTGAGCAGGCGCGCGGCGCGCTTGAGGGCAAGGCCAAGGAGTTGGCCCTGACCTCCAAGTATAAGTCGGAGTTTCTGGCGAACATGTCGCACGAACTGCGCACCCCGCTGAACAGCATCCTGGTTTTGGGGCAACAGCTCAGCGACAATCCGGGAGGCAATCTCACCTCGAAGCAGGTGGAATTTGCCCGCACCATCCACGGGGCGGGAACGGATCTGCTCAATCTGATCAGCGACATCCTGGACCTTTCCAAGATCGAATCCGGCACCGTCTCGGTGGAAGCAGAGGAAGTAGTTTTCACCGGCCTGCTGGAGACGATCGGACGGCCCTTCCGTCACGAGGCCGAGAACCGGCGGCTTGGCTTCGAGGTAAATACCGGTGCGCATCTGCCCCGCAGTTTTGTGACCGACTCCAAACGCCTGCAGCAGGTGCTCAAGAATCTACTGTCCAATGCATTCAAATTCACCGAGCAAGGCAGTGTACGTCTTTCGGTTTCGATATCCGAGGGAGGATGGAGCGAGGACCACCCGGTTCTGAGCCGGGCCGCTTCGGTTGTTTCCTTCGAGGTCGCCGACACGGGGATTGGTATTCCGTTCGAGAAACAGCGGATTATCTTCGAGGCATTTCAGCAGGCGGATGCCGGGACAAGCCGCAAGTACGGAGGCACTGGTCTTGGGTTAGCCATCAGCCGTGAGCTGGCCAGCCTGCTGGGGGGCGAGATTCGACTGCGAAGCATACCTGGGAAGGGGAGTGTGTTCACACTCTACCTGCCGCAAACATATATGGGCCCGTCTGCCTCAAGCGTTGCCACGTTGGAGGCCAAAGCCTCACCCTCTGGATCAAGCACGCAATTGTTGAGCACGAGCGTGCTGGAGATGCCAATCGAACGGGTCGCCGACGATCGCGAGATTCTGCAGCCGGGGGATGCGGTTCTGCTTATTATCGAAGATGACCCCCACTACGCGCGGCTGTTGTGCGATCTGTCCCGCGACAGCGGCTTCAAAGTGCTTCTGGCGATGCGGGGCACGGAGGGGCTTGCACTGGCCCGCGAATTTCATCCGACTGCCATATCCTTGGATGTCTTTCTCCCTGACATGCTGGGCTGGACGGTGCTCAACCACTTGAAGCAGGATCCGGAAACGCGTCATATTCCGGTACAGATACTCACAGTCGATGAGGACCGCCGGCACGGGTTGGCGCGCGGAGCCTTCGCCTCGGTGATGAAACCAGCCACCGCCGAAGAGATAGATGCGGCGTTTATCAGGATCAAGGAATATGCGGCGCTGCGACGCAAGCGATTGTTGATCGTGGAGGACAACCCCGCGGAGCAGCTCAGCATTCGGGAGCTGCTCGGCTATGACGATATCGATGTCACCGTAGTGACCACCGGTGGTGAGGCGTTAAGTGTGCTGGGCGAACAACCGTTCGACTGTGTTGTGCTTGACCTTCGTCTCCCGGATATGTCCGGCTTCGAGGTCTTGGAGCGCCTTCGCGAAACCCCATCGCTCGGCGACGTGCCGGTCGTTGTATTCACCGGAAAGGAGTTGTCTCCAAGCGAAGATGCCCGTCTACGCACTCTAGCTCGTAGTGTCGTGGTCAAGGGGGTCGAGTCGCCCGAACGGCTGCTGGATGAAACGGCTTTGTTCCTGCATCGCGTAATCGCTGACCTGCCCCCGGAAAAGCAGAATATGCTTGAACGGCTGCATCGCTCCGATGAGGCGCTTATCGGCAAGAAGGTGCTGGTTGTCGACGATGACGTGCGCAACATCTTTGCGCTCAGCAGCGTGCTTGAACGCCGTGGGATGACGGTATTGACTGCCGGAACCGGCCGGGAAGCAATCGCCATCCTTGAGGCCACTCCTGACATGGCAATTGTATTGATGGACATCATGATGCCGGAGATGGATGGATACGAGACCATGCAGGTGATGCGGCAGAACGGATTGTTTCGGCGGCTCCCTATTATTGCGTTGACGGCGAAGGCAATGAAGGGAGACCGCGAAAAGTGTCTTGAGGCAGGCGCTTCCGAGTATCTGGCAAAGCCTGTCAATACCGAGCAACTTTTGTCCGCGTTGCGCATCTGGCTGCACAGATAGCGGCCACTGAGGCAACGTCAGAGTTGTTTACGTTGAGGTGTTCCGTAGGAGAACACGACGATGGAACCGAAAGTTAACATCCTGATGGTGGACGATCAGCCAGGAAAGCTGTTGACCTATGAAGCTATCCTGGGCGAACTTGGAGAAAATCTGATCAAGGCATCTTCCGGGAGAGAAGCGCTGGAGTTCCTGCTGAAGATGGACGTCGCGGTCGTGCTGATGGATGTAAGCATGCCTGAGCTGGATGGGTTTCAGCTTGCGGATATGATCCGGCAACATCCACGTTTTCAGAAAATCGCGATCATCTTCATCTCTGCAGTTCACCTGACCGACCTGGACCGACTCAAGGGATATCAGCGCGGAGCAATGGACTATATTTCTGTTCCTGTGGTTCCCGAACTGTTGCGGGCCAAAGTCAGTGTGTTCGCCGAGCTGCACCGAAAAGCGCGGGAGCTGGAAGCGTTGAATCGTGAACTGGAACAGCGAGTGCTCGAAAGAACGGCGGAATTGAGAGAGCGAGAGAGTCAATTGCGCCAGCGCGCGGATCTACTCGATCTCGCCACCGAGGCCATCATGGTGCGCGACCTGGATGGCGTTCTTCAGTTCTGGAACTCCGGGGCGGAAGCATTCTATGGTTGGAACCGGACAGAGGTTCTGGGCAAAAACGTTCATCAGATATTGCGTACCAAACTTCCCCGCCCGGCTGAAGAAATAGAGTCCGTGATCGTGCAAGGGGGAAGATGGGAAGGAAACCTGGTTCAGTTTACGAAGGACGGCCGCGAAGTGGTGGTGGCCAGCCGCCAGGTTCTACAGCGTGACAGCGGCCGGGCTCGTCCTGCCATTTTGGAAATCAGCCGGGATATAACGGCACAATTGCAAGCCGAGGAAGCCCTGCGCAGGGCCGAAAAACTCGCCGCGATGGGGAGGGTCGCCGGGATTATCGCGCACGAAATCAACAATCCCCTGGAGGCGATCAGAAACGCCTTTTACCTATTGCAATCCCACCCATCCCTGGACGATGCTGCCCGGACTTATACCAGGATTGCCGACGAGGAGTTGACGAGAGTTGCGCACATCACGCGGCAGACACTGAGCTTCTATCGCGAATCGAAGGAGGCGGTTCCGGTTTTGATCTCGGAGATCCTCAATGACATTCTCTCGCTTCAGTCACGCCTGTTGGAGCGCAACGGGATTGTGCTCGAGAAAGCGTATAGCAGCGACGGCCCGGTTCTGGGGTTCCCGGGAGAATTGAAGCAAGTATTTCTCAACCTTATTGGCAATGCGATCCAGGCTATGCCTGAAGGCGGCCGGCTCCGCATTCGAGTGAGCGAGGCTATTGAGAAAGGTCAGCAGCGGGAGGGGGTTCGGGTTTTGATTTGCGACACGGGTTCGGGGATTCGCCCCGAAGACGCAAAGCAGCTGTTCGAGCCATTCTTTACCACGAAATCGACCAAGGGTACTGGCTTAGGCCTTTGGATCAGCAAGGGTATCGTTCAGAAGTACCAGGGCATCATTCGATTTCGGAGTATGCGACTATTCCGGGGTCACATCACGGCGTTCTCCGTTTTTATTCCCAAGTCTGCATCGGCGCAGATGTCTGAGCCGGGCCTGGTATCCAGCGCGTCATTAAGCTAGATACAGCTACAGAGGTTCAAGGAGCCTGGATGTGCAAAAGAGATCTCATCTTGTGTGTAGACGACGAAGAGAATCAGTTGGCCGTCCGGAAGCTAGTGCTTGAAAACGCGGGCTACTCGGTGTTGGCGGCAAACTCGGGTCAGCAGGCATTGAATCTGCTCGCCGACAACCAGATTGATCTTGTCTTATCGGACCATCTGATGCCTGGGCTGACCGGGACAGAGCTGGCGCGGCAAATTAAAGCGCGCAACCCTGATCTGCCGGTCATCCTGATTTCCGCCGTAAATGAGATACCCGCGGGCGCAGACAATGCGGATCTCTTCATGAGCAAGCTGGATGGTCCGCTGGCCATGTGTCAGAACATTTCCGCGGTGCTGGCTCGATCCAGGAACGGATCGCAGAACGGATCGACCAGCTGATAGCGTTCAACCACGAGTGCTGCCGGGCCTGATGTTTTGGCTTTGTATCAGGGCACGACTTCACCACAGGGGCTAAGGCCCGGACCTACCCGAGAGCGACTTTTTCCGCAGCCTGTAAAGCCCGACTCTGCTTATGCCTGCTATTGTTTCTCGAAGACCACCACTTCCTCGAAGGGTTTGCCGTCCTTGTCCGTTCCCGACATATGGAAGGTTTGGGTCTTGCCGTCCTTGGAAAGGATGGCATAGCTCGTGGCAGCTCTTCCGTTGTAGTTCCAGACTTGTGTCGTCTTGTAGGGATTTACTTTGGTCGCAATGACCGTTACATTGTCACCGCGGCCCACGACCGGGACGGCCTTGCCTTGCTGGGGCTTGTAGGACCAGCTGCTCTGCTTGCCAGTGGAGCTTGTTTCCTGGACGGAAATTGTGAAATCCGGATCGATCGTGACCTGATCGGCCTGGGGAGGATTTCCGGGAAACTTCGACTTTTCCAGATTGAACTTCCAGGTGCCGGCCCAGGCGCCCGCGGCGATGTCTTGTGCGCTCACCTGATACGGGATCGCCAGCAACAAGACCGGCGTGGCCAGGAGTGAAAACGCTAGACTCGATTTCATTTGTGGTCTACTCCTTGGAATCATTTGTCTAAACCTCGTAACACATATTTTTGATCGTAGGCGTGCTGACGGGTTCGGCGTTCGAACAATGTTGGGTACCGATGCCCCTCGTGCGTGGTATGGCATGCTGTGCTCTATTGCTTCTCGTAGACAACGACTTCACTAAACGGTTTAGCCTCGGTTGCTCCTGGAGCCCGGTAGGTTCCTGGAGCCCCGTAGAAGGTCTGCACCTTTCCATCCTTCGACAATGTGGAATGGGTATGGGTGACCTTTCCCTCATGGTTCCAAACGTGGTTGTTCAGGTAGTCGTTCACTTTGATGACTTCTACCGTGGTGTTGTCTCTCCCCTGGATCGGTACGGCCTTCCCAACCTGCGGTTTGTAAGACCAGTCAGACGTCTTTCCGTCTGCACTCACTACATGGACCGCAACTGATCCATCCGGCTGGATGATGACCTGATCCAGCTTGGGTGGGGGCCCGGGAAACCTGGATTTTGCATCATTCGCTACCCAGGTACCAGCCCAGGCGCCCGCAGGCATGTCCTGTGCGAATGCAATGAGTGGGGCCGCGCAGAGAAGCAGGGAAGCGGCCATGTAGCGTAGTTTTATCGAACGGGATTTCATATTCTCTGTTCCTCCGGGAACTGCGTGCTTTGCATCAAGATGTCCCGTGAATCGGGTAACGTAACTTCGCTTTGTTGCCTAGAATCTCCTGGAGATCGAGGGCGAGCTTGTCCAGGCCGCTCTGCGGAGATTCCTTTCCGGTCACGATGTCCGAAAGACGGCGTTCCGCCGCCTCCGTCATTTGTGACGACTCTGGGACAGTCGGTTTTTCTTTGGCGATAGCGATACTGGCCAGAAAGGCTGGTGTGTAGGGCTTCTCCTTTACTCTCGAATCCTCGTATACCGATTTTCTGATCGAGGAACTCCCGTCGAGGGTTTGCGGAATCTGAACCTGGTCAGACATTGCCCATTCTAGGAACCGATAAGCCTCCCTGGGGTGCTGGGACTCCGTGGGGATCAGGTAAGTGAGACCTTCCAGTTGACTGAATCGCTGGGCGCTGTCTGAGGGAATAAGGCCGTAACCGATTTTGCCCGCGACCCTGGAGGTCGCCGGGTCTTCCAGCAGGAAAGCCTGGTCGCTCCACAACAGGCCCATGAATGCGTGCCCCTGCTGCAGCGCTGCCTGCGCTTCGTTCCAACCGTAAGTCAGAGTGTCCGGCGGACTGAGGGCGATCAGTTTGACGTACTGTTCGGTAGCCGCGACATTCTTCGGAGAATTGACAACGATGTCACTGTATTCCCAACCGTGTTGGGTGTCGAGGATATCTCCTCCGAAGGAGTAGACGAAATTCAGCCACTCGTACCAAAGCGCCAGGCCCTGCTTGCCGGAAATATAAGTTCCATAGAAGTGCTGGTCAGGACGAGTGAAGAACTCGGCTAACTGCATATACTCTTTCCAATTGGAGGGAACCGCAATTTCACGGTGATAGCGTGCTTTGAACTTGCGCTTGTTTGCGGGATCGTCCAGAAGATCTTTGCGGTAGCATAGGTACGCCGTCAGCCCGGTATACGGATAGCCATAAATTTTGTCTCCATACCAGCTAAGCTCCCGCCACCAGTTGGGAAAGAGCTGCTGTTGGGGTTGGAAGCTGGCATCGTGGACACCCGGATCAGCCAAAGAAGGGTCAATAGGTTGGACCTGGTGCTTCTGGATGAGCGCGCCCAGCAGCCGGTGCCGCATGACGACTACGTCATATCCAGCGTTCTCCGCCGTGGCTCCGCGGTTCAGATCGTTCATGATGGTGCGGTCATTCCGATCCAGTACTTCCACCCGCGTGCCGGTTTTCTGTTCATAAGCCGCGATCATCCCGGTTTTGGTAAGACTCTTCAGGAACCATTCATCGCCGGCCAGCCTGATCGTCAGTGGCTGTGACTTTTGGCTGCAGCCGGTCTCAAACAAAACCAGGATGAACAGGGCTGCGAGCGGGACCCTGGACCAGGCGTTCCTGTCCAGCGACTTCATTTTGGGAGGGAAGAGCCGGCAAACCAAAGGAACTTGACCGGAGTGTCGCCGGAATTAATGTTGGAATGGGTCATGGTATTGTCCGGCCTGATCATATAGCCCATGCCTGGCGGCTGAACCCGCAACTGCGTTCCGATGAACGCCAGGCTGGTTCCATCGATGGCGATCCAAATCTCTTCCTGCCCCGGATTGTGAGGGTGCGGCTCGCCCATCTGCATGGGATTGATGGTCACGGTAATCAGGTCGCCAAGCGTGGCCAGGCCGTCTGTCCTCGAGAAGAGGTCCCTGACGATGTGCGCCCAGTGCCCCGAAGCGCCGGGAAGTGTGTAAGGTGACGCTTCCATCGGCGTTCTTGGGGGCACGGTCCTCTCATCCGTCACCAGCATGTCTTTGCGAGGAGTAAAGTTTTTGGGGACAGGTTCGTTGACCACGTACATCGTAAGGTCATCGTCGCCGGTGTTCTTCATGGTGAATTCGATGCCTTCGGGCATGAAGACAGCAATGTCTTTATGGAGAGCGGCGGTCTTTCCCCCGGCGGAGATCTCTCCCGTGCCGCCGTCGATGTAGTAGACCTCTTGTTCGCCGTCGAGCTTCTCAGACGTGGTCACATCGCGCGGTTGAAGACGCCCATAGGCTACGAAGTTCGTCGCTTGCAGTACGGCTCCGGGTTGCGGTGGAGTCAGGTTGTTTCCGTGGGTCAGAATGTCGCGGAGCACCAAGGAGCCATGTTCATGGCGTGGCATCGAGTCGTGCCAGTCTCCCATGAACCTGTCGATCAGCCTGTCCTGTAGGTCGGCGCCATCCTCATAGCGTATGGCGTTCGGTCCGGGGAAGCTGTTTCCCCCGCTGGCCGGAGTTTTTACCGGAGGCTTGGCAACGGTTTGCGCATAGCCGGAAAGCAGCGCCATGCCGAAGAACGACAACGCCAGCGAACTGAAACGCTTTCCGGATGCCGAGATCATTGACTCCTGTTCCCCATTTTGAGCCTAGAATTGCGAGAAAACCATCCCTCAGGGGCTAAAGCCCGCGTGAGAGCTCTGCACTGAGTCCCGAAGGGACGGTTGAAAGTAGCCCAGGACGATGGTCCTGGGTAACCGCCACGAATCTGAACTAGTCCCGCCAGGGACGGCTGAAATTTTAGCCCCCATCTTCGCCGTCCCTGGCGGGACTGATCGGATGGCTTATGTTACCAGGAACCTTGTACTAGCCGTCCCTTCGGGACTCAGTCTTCCCCATCGCGCAGTGTGCTAGAGCCAAACGTTAAGCCTGTTGCCCCAGGCGGAACAAGCGAAATAGTACGAAACGCCTACGGGTGAATGGGAACAAACTGGATGCAGACGGGGACGTCCAGCTTGATCTCGTTGCCAGTCTTCGATAGGCGGCCGGTGGCGCGATCGATCTTGAACACAATCACGTTGTTCGAATATTGGTGAGCCACCAGCAAATAGGAACCGGTGGGATCGATGGCGAAGTTGCGAGGCATGATTGCCCCGCTGGGCGTCTGCTCGACCAAGGTAAGAGTGCCCTTCTCCGGGTCGATGGCAAATATGCCGATGGTGTCGGGACCCCATCCGGTATCGCCCGTGTTTCGACGATTAGATTCATAGAGGAATTTGCCATCCGGGGAGACCGCGATCTCCGCACTGTGGTTCTCTCCGGTGAAGTCGTGCGGCTTCGTCTCAGAGGTCTGCAGGGTAGTCAAGGTTCCGCGCGTGGGATCCCAGGCGAAAGCATCTACGTTGCCGCTCATTTCGCTCAACTGGTAGCCGAAGTTGCCAGATGGACTAAAAGCGAAGTGGCGTGGTCCACCGCCCGGCTTCACGGTCGCGAAGGGCGGATCGGGGGGAGACAGCTCGCCGGTCTTTTCATCGAAATGAAAGATGAGCACCTTGTCCAATCCAAGGTCGGAAACGATGACGTAGCGATTGTCCGCCGAGACCAGGATGGAATGGGGGTGGGGAGAGGTCTGAATGGCAGGATTAACGCTGTGCCCGATGTTCTGGATAAACGAGGTGAGCTCTCCGAGGGAGCCGTCCTCCTTAAGCCTGATGACCGAGATGCTGCCGCTGCCGAAATTGGCCATCAGCACGTATTTTCCGGTCTTATCTGTGGAGATAAAGCAGGTGCTGGTTCCGCCTGTAGGCAGAGTGTTCAGCAGGCGCAACTTGCCGGTGGCGGGATCGATGGCATACGAGCTGACGTAGGAGACGTGATCGAGCGGCGGGCCCACCGAAAGCGGATCTTCGGTGACGGCGTAGAGAAAATGATGATCTGGAGAAATCGTAATAAAGGAAGGATTGATGATTTCCGCGGCAAGCTCCGGCTCACTCAGAGTGCCGGTCGCAGCGTTGAACCGGCTCATATAGATTCCCTTGCTGTGGCTCTCTCCCACTCCCTGCGTCTTGCTGTGACGCACGAAACGGAACCCGGTGTAGGTGCCAAAGTAGACAAAGTAATCCTTGTCTTGCGCCGAGGCTGTGCGGCCGGCAAGCAGCGCCAGCAGACAGATGAACACAAAGCAGAGCGAATACCGGGCTTGTAGCACTGGGCTTATTGCCTCCCTGGCGGTCAGGATCAAGTTATACCACCGGTACAAACTGCAGACAGACGGGCGTGTCGACCTTGATTTCGCGGCCCGTATTGGTGAGCATCCCCGTCGCCGGATCAATTTTGAATTGGACCACATTGTTGGATATCTGGTTCAGGGCGAACAGGTATTGGCCGGTGGGGTCAATGCCAAAGTTGCGCGGCATAACTCCGCCCGACGGGAACTGCCGGATTTCCGTCAGCGTGTGCTTCTGCGGGTCGATGGCAAACACAGCGATGGTGCCCGGCAGCCGGTCGATTTTGCTGGGATCCTTATCATTGATGCGGCTGAGGCGGTTCGATGCGTAGAGGAATTTTCCATCCGCGCTTATCTGCATCTCGGCACCGGCATTTCTCAAGCTGGCCGGAGCAATCGAGATCTCCTGTAGCCGGGTCAAGCTACCTTGCGCCGGGTCCCACGCAAAGGCGATGACCGTGCTTCCCATCTCGTTGAGCTGATAGCCGAATCTGCCCGCGGGGTCGAAGATGAAACGGCGTGGGCCGCCACCTGCCTCAACCGGAGCGAACGGAGGGTCGAGGGGCGAAAGCATTCCGGTGTTGGCGTCGAAGTGATAAATGAACACCTTATCGACCCCAAGATCGGAGACGATTACATATCGGTTGTCTGGGGAAACCAGGATGGTATGCGGGTGCGGGCCTGACTGGACGGGCACACTCGGGCTGCCATGGCCCAGATGCTGCACGAAGGCGGTCTGCTGCCCCAAGGCGCCATCGTCCTTCACCCGTACGACCGAGATGCTGCCGCTTCCGAAATTGGCCAGCAGCACGAACTTACCCGTCTTATCCATGGAAAGATAGCAAGTGCTCGTTCCGCCGGTCGGAACGGTATTGACGAGGCGCAGCTTACCCGTCGCGTGATCGATGGCAAAAGCACTCACGTACGATGCGTGGTCGAGTGGAGGCCCCAGGGAGAGAGGATCTTCCGAGACCGCATACAGAAATCGATGACTGGGATCAACCGTAAGAAAAGAGGGATTCGCGATTTCAGCGGCCAGCTCCGGCTCGCTCATTTCCCCGGTTGCGGCGTGGAACCGGCTGACATAGATCCCTTTGCTGTGGCTTTCTCCAACTCCGATGGTGGCGCTGTGGCTTACGAACTTAAAGCCTGTGTAGGTGCCGAAGTACATAAGAAAGTCGCCGGCCTGGGCCTGACAAGCCGACGCGGCAAGAGCAAAGGCGAGAAAGATCCATTTCATTTTTTGGCAGGAACCACCGCGTGTGTCCAGTTGTCACCTTGAGGGAAGCGGGCGAAGTACAGAAACTTCACCGGCTTGTCGCCATCGTTAATGTTGGAGTGGATGGTGATTGCATCTGGCCGCAGCATGTAAGCCATCCCGGGGCGCTGCACGCGCAGCTCCGTACCTAAGAGCACCAGGCTACTGCCGTCAATGGCTGCCCAGACTTCTTCCTGGCCAGCCCGATGCGGGTGTGGCTCGCCCATGGTCTTGGGGTTGATCTCGACCGTGATCACGCTCTGTTCCATGGCCAGCCCGTCGGCCGGGGAAAATATCTCTCTGACGATGTGGGCCCAGTGGCCTGAGGCGCCGCCGACAATAAAGGGATCGGCAACCGCGGGAGTTCTTTGCCGCGCGGCTCCCTCATCTTTCACCACCATTTTGGTCTTGGGATGAAAAGCAATGCGGCCGGGGTTTCCGACGATTCCGTTATCGTCGGGCAGCGGCTCATTGATGACGTACATGGTCAGCGGGTCGTCGCCCATCGACCTCATGACAAATTCAAGTCCGACGGGCATCAGGACGGCAATACCCTTGTGCAGCTTGGCCGTGTCGCCTGCGGCGGTGATTTCGCCCTCGCCGCCCAGAATGTAATAAATTTCCTGCTGGCCCTCGAGCTTGGAGGGCGTTGTCCAGGCGCCCGGAGCGAGTCTGCCGTAGGCGAAGAAATTGGTGTAGTGCAGGACTGCGCCCTTCTCCGGCGGATCGAAGTTATCGCCTTTGGTGAGGATGTCGCGCAGAATGAGGGAGCCGTGCTCCACGCGTGGCATGGACAAATGCCAATCGCTGATGAACATGTCGATGCGGCGGTTCATCGGATCGGGAGCGTTTTGATATTTGACCAGACCGGGTCCCGGGTACGAGTTGATGCCGTTAATAGCATTCTGCGTCCCGCTGCTTGGCGGCGCCGTCTGGGCTACGGCGAGCGCGCCCCACGCGAGGGCAATTGCAAGAGCCGTTTGTATACGCCGCATGGTCACGGTCTCCCTTCGCATTCTACTTTCTGGTTTCATGCGGATGATAGCGGCCAAAGTAGAGAAATTTTACTTGTGAATCCTCGTTCTGGTTCACGTTGGTATGGGGCGTCAGGTTATCCGGGACGTGATAGAAAGCCATGCCCGGAGTTTGCTTACGCAGCGAATTGCTGACAAATGCCAGGCTTGTTCCGTAGAGCGCCGTCCACACCTCTTCGATGTCGGTATGGTCTACCACGTGCGGCTTGCCGATGGTCAGCGGATCGAGGGTCACGGTTAGCACGCTTTGCAGAGTGCCCAGTCCGTCGGCGGTGACGAAAAGCGTCTTGACAATGTGGCACCACAAACCAGTGGTCGAGGTTACCGGGAGCTTGTTCTCGTCCCTGACCAGCATGGCGGTATTTGGCCGGAATCCGGGAGGCGTCGGCTCGTTGATTACATACATCGCGAGCGGCTGGCCGCCTGTGCTCTTGAGGGTGAACTCCAGGTTTGCCGGCATGAGGACAGCAATGTTGCGATATAGATCGGCGGTCTCTCCGCCGGCTGTCACCGTGCCCTGGCCTGACTCGACAAAGTAGATTTCCTGCTGGCCATCAAGCCGCGTCGGCTTGGTTGAGGTCTGGGGCGCCAGGGTGTCGTAGGTGTAGGAGTTGATGTAGCGGAGAACTGCGCCCTTTTGTGGGGGATCGGCGGCATCGCCGCGGGTGAAAATGTCGCGTTCTTCCAGCGATCCCCGCACCGTGCGCGGAGTCGCGTTGTGCCAGTCTCCGAAGTAAGAATCGATCTTGTCCCCGGTTATCTGCGCCAAGGCAACAGGCGTCAGCAAGGCGCATATTCCCAGGGATGCGACAATCCTCCCTATCATCAGATGGTCTCCCTATTCCTCGATCTTGCTACGTAAACAAGTTTTTCCCCGGCGAACAAGCGAAATAGTGCGAAACGGGTCCCAGGGCAACGTTCATCCCATGCGCTTAACTGATGACAAGGGGTGGCGGTGACTCATCGGCTACTTTCTGGTTTCATGGGGCCGGTAACGGGCAAAATAGAGAAACTTGGCCTGGGATTTGTTGCTCGGGTTGATGTTGGTATGCGGAGTCAGATTATCCGGAATATGCAGGTAGGCCATCCCGGGCGTCTGCTCATGCAGTTGGTTCCCGACAAGAGCAAGGCTGTCGCCGTACAACGACGTCCATACTTCTTCGATATCGCCGGTGTCTTCGTTGGGCGCGGGATGTGGCTTGCCGATGGTGAGCGGATCGAGCGTAACCGTTACCACACTCTCCAGCGTGCCCAGACCGTCCGCAGTGGAAAAGAGCGGCTTCGCAATATGCGCCCAAAAGCCATTGCTTGAAGAAATAGCGATCGCGTTCTCATCCCGCACGAGCATGTGGGCATTGGGCCGGAACCCGGCAGGGATCGGCTCGTTGATGACGTACATGGCGAGCGGCTCATCGCCAGTGCTCTTGACCGTGAATTCCAAATTGGCCGGCATCAAGACGGCTACATTCCGGTACAGGTCGGCGGTCTCTCCGCCTGCGGTCACCGCGCCCTTGCCGGACGCGACGAAATAGATCTCCTGCTGCCCGTCGAGGCGGGTCGGCTGAGTGGAGGCGCCCGTCGCCAACGTGGCATACACATAGGAGTTGATAAAGCGGAAAACAGCGCCGGGATGGGGCGGATTAAGGCCATCTCCGCGGGTAAGAATCTCTCTCTCCTCCAGCGATCCGCGGATGGTGTGCGACGCCGCGGTGTGCCAATCGCCAAAGTAGAAACCGATACGGTCCCCGGTAGTCTGCGCTTGCACCTGCGAGCAGGCGGCGCACACGGCCAGAACGATGAGAACCCTTTGCCTCGTCTTCATAACACGTTCATTCTCCGCCGCTTCGCGGCCGGCGACAAACCCATTTCGTACTATTTCGCTTGTTGGGACAGGAAATACTTGTTTAGGTAGAAGAGCGGCGAGAAAGCCGCTTTTATGGCGACGGTCATGCGTAGGACCATGCTGTTACTTTCCCTTTCCTTCATGGCCTTCCCGGCGGGCTCACTGGGGGCCCAGGGCACTGGGTTTCACAATGCGCCGGCGTCGGCCGCGACGGAGAAAAATCCCTACGACGGGCGGGCTTCCGCGATCGCAGCAGGCAAAACCAGTTATGCCAGCCACTGCGCCGCCTGCCACGGGGCTAGCGGGGAAGGGATGGGCAATGTGCCACCGCTCGCCCGTGGAGCACTGCAGGGCGTGCCGGATGGAGTCCATCTTCTGGTACATCACCCAAGGTGGACTGGAAAATGGAATGCCGTCGTGGGCGGCCCTGCCGGAGGAAGAGCGGTGGCAGTTGGTCACCTATATCAAGTCCATGAGCGCTTCGGCTACGGTCAGCGCGCCAGCCGCCACCGCACCAGTCGCGCCTGAAATTTCGAATGCCCCGCCACCGGAACCGCCGTTCACTGATTATCGCTTTGAGAAGCCGGGAACTGTTCGCCACATTACGCTCAAGGACCTTCCTCAGCCGTACGCCTCTAAGTCTGCGATGGGAGGCCCAACCATTGTGCCGCGGCCGGAAGGTGCGTGGCCCAAGGCGCCGGAAGGCTTCACAGTTGGCCTGTATGCCACGGGACTTACCAATCCGCGGATCCTTCGCAGAGCGCCCAACGGCGATATGTTCCTGGCCGAAACCACCGCCGGCGACATCAAGGTTTTCCGCGGAATGACGAAGGACGGTAAGCCTGAAGAGGTGCACGTTTTCGCCACCGGCCTGAATACACCCTTCGGCATCGCGTTCTACCCGCTGGGTCCCAACCCGCAGTGGGTCTATGTGGCAAATATGAACTCGGTGGTGCGCTTTCCGTATCACAGCGGCGACCTCGCGGCCACCGGGCCCGCGGAGCATCTTGACGATCTACCCAGCGGCGGCCACCATCGCTCGCGGGACATTCAGTTTTCGCCGGACGGCAAGACGATGCTGGTCTCCGTGGGCTCGCAGGAAAACGTCGATGACACACCCGCGGAGAAGGATCGGGCCGACATCCTGGCGTTCAACCCTGACGGTTCCGACAAGCGCATCTACGCCTATGGGATCCGGAATCCGGTCGGTATTGCAATTAGTCCCAAGACGGGCGAGCTTTGGTGCTCCGTCAACGAGCGCGACGAATTGGGCAACAACCTCGTTCCCGACTACATCACCCACGTGCAACCTGGTGGTTTCTACGGCTGGCCGTGGTGGTACATGGGCCCACATCAAGATCCCCGGCTCGCCGGGCAACGGCCTGATCTGAAGGACAAAGTCATTACGCCCGATGTGATTCTGCAACCGCACAACGCGTCGCTCGAGATGACGTTTTATGATGGAACGCAATTTCCGGCAGAGTATGCAGGCGATATTTTCGCTGCCGAGCATGGCTCCTGGAACCGATCACCGAGGACGGGGTATGAGGTGATTCGTGTGCCGCTCCATCAGACGGGTCATGCAACGGGCGAGTATGAAGATTTTCTGACCGGCTTCGTGGTGGATGACAAAAGCGTTTGGGGACGGCCGGTAGGTGTGGCGACTGCGACGGATGGTTCGTTGCTGATCAGCGACGACGGCTCGGGCTCGATTTGGCGTATTACTTACACCGGGAAATAGGCAGGAGGCAAGATGAATCTATTAAAACGAGCGGCCTGTTTGGCCGGGTTGGCTTTGGTGGCAGTTGGTTTTTCGCAGGCCCAGCTTGCAGATAAAAAGGCATGGATGAGGCGCAGCTGGGCAGCTTTGACGTAGCCATGGCGAAAGCACGCAGCGCGGTCTTCTTCAAGAGGCCGACCAAGATGTTTGAGGACGCAGTGGTGAAGAACGGCTTCACTCCGGTGCTCAAGGTCCCAGGGGCGATGCCGATTGAGGGGGGTATTCCTCTTGTGGTCGACGGCCACATCCTTGGCGCGATTGGGGTAAGCGGCGGCACTCCGCAGGAAGATGGGAAAGCAGCCCAAGCAGCTGTGGATGCGTTTCCTGGCATTGTGCAAGGGCACTGATGAGGCGAGATCTGCCGTTTCTATAAGTTATAACTACGCGATGATAGGACCTGGTAACTTAGTAGCTCATCTTATGAACATGCGACGCTTACAAGCTGTTCTGACGCTGTCGGCCTTATTGATTCTCTCCGGTTACATGTGGGCTCGGAGTCCTGTGCGGACTGGATTTCTGCTGGTGGCGGTCAAAGGGGAATCGAGCGTTGGCATTGTCGACTCCACAACCAACCAGAAGATCGCGGAGGTGCCGGAGGGTGGTGTGACTGGGCACGAACTCACGGCCTCGCCCGATGGCCGAACCGCCTACGTGCCGATCTACGGGAATTCCGGCGTCGGTGAACCGGGAACGGACGGACGCAACATGGTGGTGATCGATCTGGCCTCCCGCAAAGTCGTGGGCAATGTCGATTTCGGTAAGGGCGTGCGGCCACACGATCCTGTCTTCGGTCCTAAGAACGGTCTGCTCTATGTCACCACGGAGCTGAATCGTTCGGTCAGCATCATCGATCCTGCCACGCTGCACATTGTCGGCTCTATTCCGACCGATCAGGACCAGTCCCACATGCTGGTCATTTCACGCGACGGGCACCGTGGATACACGGCAAATGTTGGTCCGGGAACGGTGTCTGTCCTCGACCTCGATGCGCGTAAGACGATCGCCGTTATCCCGGTCTCGGGGCAGATTCAACGGATCGCACTTTCCGTGGATGGCAGCAAGGTATTCACATCTGACCAGACGAAACCCCAACTGGCGGTAATCGATACCGCCACGAATAAGGTAGTAAAGTGGGTACCGCTTCCCGATCTTGGCTACGGAACAGCGACCACGCCTGACGGCAAGTGGTTGATTATCGCCAACCCATTGATACACAAAGTTTCCGCACTGAACCTGAGCACCATGAAGGTGGAGCACGTGATCGATGTGCCGGTCAGGCCGCAGGCGATCCTGGTGAATCCCAACAACCAGGTAGCCTACGCTTCATGTGACAAAAGCCGAAAGGTTGCGGTTATCAGCCTTTCCGATTGGACGGTCAAGGACCAAATTGACGTGGGGCCGGGCGCGGATGGCATGGCGTGGGCAAAAGCGCAGTAAAGACGCAAACTCACTTACCGGTGGTGTAGTAGTCGTAAGTGTACTTCCAGGTGAAGTCTTTTCCGGGCTCGATGGACATATGAATAAAGGGCTCCATGGCAAGGATGGATCGAATGGACCAAAGTTCTTCGCTTTCGAGAGGCTGATCGCCGGTGATCGTCATTCCTGCGCCGACGTGCCTGTTCTCGATGGTGATCTTGTAGTCGTCAGCGGTCTTTCCGAATCCTTCGATGGCCACTCCGAACAGGTCGTGGCCTTGTAGCTTTTTCAAGTAAGAAATGGTTTTGCCGTTGACCGCCCCGAGCGCAGCATTCACCGGTTTGGCGGGGTGAATCGTGAAGGGGAGGGTAATGGTGAAATCGGGCCCGACGCCCTGATGGTCGAGAACCAGGAAGTTGTGGTCGTAGACGCTGGTCACTATCGGACGCTTGCCAATATTCGTCAGTCGATGCTCGATCACCATCTGCGGCTTGCCGGCAACGAGGCGAACGGTTTTTTGATAGAGGTAACCGTAACCTGAGGAGGGATCCCTGACTCTCTGCGTGAAAACGACCGATTGCGGTTTTACCTGAACCGACCACGTGCCGTGATCGACAATGTTATAGAGGCGGAACATGCTGTATTTCGCATCGTCGGGCTTGCGCAGAACACCGACTCCAATCTTGAGAAAGGTTCCACCCGGCCGAGTTTCACTGAAACCCAGCCCCTCCTCATTCGTGGAGAATTCTTCCGCGGGCCCGGTGACAGCGCTGCAGGGGCCGGCAACAATATCGTCGCCCTTATAGATATAGTCCACGACGGCCGGATCCGTTCTCGTGAACCAGGGGCCGTAGTAGTTATGACCGGCGTATTTGAGGCTCCCGATGACCCCGGACCAATCAAAGCGCGTTCCACGATAGAAGCCACTTATGGGGTCGGGAGGATGAATCGTTGCCAGAATGATGCCGTTGCTGATTTGCAGGTCGTGGGTTTGAGCCGGGCTTGGGCAGCAGAAACCCAGCAACACAGCCAGAAGAATCGCGATCCGTTCCGATTGTGAAATGACGGTGGTCTCCTTCACCTGGCACAGTTTTGACATGACGCGAAATTTTGCGGAATGAGTACAAGTAACCAGATCGGCGCGTTAAGAGAAATTGTCGGTGTGCCTACCGGCATAATATGATCGGCCTACGTATGAGGGGAACTGGATTTTGAAACCTCGGAACCTTTCCGCAGTCTTCGGTGTAGTTCTCCTTACCATAACACCGGCGTGGTGCCAGTCAGATTGGCCGATGTACGGCCACGATGATGCAAGCACTCGCTATTCACCTCTCAAGCAGGTGAACACCAGCAATGTTCAAAATCTGACCCTCGCGTGGAGCTACCACCTGAAGAGAACCGGACCCCGACCGCAGACAGCCGGACCAGCCGGCAGAGGCGGCGGCAGGCGCTTGTCTGAGGCGACGCCGGTCGTGGTGAACGATACTTTGTATATGCCGACTCCGTACGGCACCATCGTTGCGCTTCGGCCGGAAACGGGGGAAGAGATATGGACCTATAAGTTCGAAAGAGGACGGCCCACTGCCCGAGGCGTTGCTTACTGGCCAGGAGATAAGATCACGCCTGCGTCTATCTTGTGTGGAACGAGCGACGGACGGCTGGTGTCTCTCGATGCTAGAACGGGGCAACCTACGGCCGGCTTTGGCACGGACGGATCCATCGACTTGCGAGCCGGCATTGATAATGGTTTCCCGCATGCCCAATACAATATGAACTCGCCGCCAAGTATCTACAAAGATCTGGCGATTACCGGGGCTGCGGTTCAGGAATTGCCCGGGCCCGGGGCTTCGGGTGACATTCGCGCATGGGACGTGCACACCGGCAAGTTAGTCTGGCGGTTCCACTCCGTGGCCCGGCCCGGAGAAGTAGGCCACGATACCTGGGCAGACGACAGCTGGAAGAATCGCTCGGGAACCAACGTTTGGGGTTTAATGAGTGTGGATCTCAAACAGGGACTGGTATTTCTCCCCTTCGGCTCGCCCAGCTACGATTTCTATGCGCCGGATAGGAAAGGTAAGAATCTGTTCGGGAACGCCATCGTCGCGGTCAACGCCGACACCGGCAAACTGGTGTGGTATTACCAGACCGTCCACCACGATCTTTTTGACTATGACCTGGAATCGGCTCCGGTTCTAATGGACATAAAGAAAGGATCAGCGAAGATTCCTGCGGTCGCAGTGCTGGGCAAGAACGGACTCCTTTTTATTCTCGATCGTCGCGATGGCACCCCTGTGTTCGGGGTAGAGGAGCGGCCAGTGCCTAAGAGCAAGGCGCCTGACGAGGAGGCGTGGCCGACCCAGCCCTTTCCTATGAAACCGGAGCCGCTGGGGCGAATGAGCTTCAGTCCCGATGAGATTGCGACTGTTACCCCGGAACAGAAGAAGTATTGCGAAGACCTGTTCGCCACTGAAGGTGGAATGGAGAATAGTGGGGCCTATACTCCATTCGGATTGAAGTTGACGATTGAATTCCCGGGCACCATTGGGGCGGCAAACTGGCCTGGAATGTCCTTCGATCCGAAGCTGGGGTACTTGTTCGTTAACACCAATAATCTGGGCGACGTGGGAAAGCTGGTGAAGCATCCTGAGGGGTCGGATCCTCTTTATGAGCGGAAGAGTCCCTGGGGCGACTATGCCCGTTTTTGGAACAATGACAAGTTCTGGCCCTGCCAGCAACCGCCCTGGGGACAACTTTGGGCAATCAATGCCAATACCGGAGAAGTCGCCTGGAAGATTCCTTTTGGAACCATCCCTGAGCTCGACGCAAAAGGCGTGCACGGGACGGGAGCCTTGAATTTTGGTGGCTCGATCGCAACTGCGGGAGGATTGGTGTTTATTGCCGCGACCAACGATCATCTCTTCCATGCGTTCGATGCCAAAACCGGCAAACTGCTGTGGCAGACGAAGTTCGAGTCAGGGTCTTATACGACACCCGTGACGTATGAGGGCAAGAACGGAAAGCAGTATGTGGTCCTGGTCGCTACCGGCGGTAGTTTTTTTGACACGACGGCCGGCGACTCTGTGTTCGGCTTTGCGTTACCGTAGACATCGTGAGGTCCAGAGCTGTGGGCTGGGAAGGCGTGGGTCGATGATGAGGTTGTTTGGAATCTTCTTTGCCTTGGCGTTGGGTAGCGCGTGTGCTCAGACAACTCCACCGCCGGCGAGCCCATCCGCCATGCCGGCCGGCGCGGGCAAAGCAATCGTTCAGGAAAAATGTGTCATGTGCCACGCGCTTACGGTGGTTACGTCGAAACACTCTTCTCATAGTGAGTGGGATCAGGTGGTGAACCAGATGGTTTCGCGGGGCGCGGACCTTTCTGACGAAGAGATCGACACGGTGATCGAGTATCTCTCGAAAAACTACGGACCCCTCGATCAAAAGGCGGCGCCATCGACAAGCAGCGGGGACCAGCCCGCTGGTGCCGATGCAGCGGCTGCGCCGGCCGCCGACTCCAGCTCCACACCGGTGAATGTGAACAAGGCGAGCGCGCAGGATCTGGAGTCGTCCCTTGGGCTGGCCAAGGCAGAGGCGGAAGCCATCGTCAAGTATCGGGAGAAGAACGGCAATTTCAAAACCTGGCACGATGTTGCCGCCGTTCCCGGGGTTTCTGCGGCCGAGATAGAGGGAATGCAGAAGCGGATCACCTTCCAGTAAAGGCACTCTCAATTTGCCTCCGGTTACGCTTGTTTTCGCTTGACCGGGAGAGTTAGATCGCGTTTTCTCTTATCCAATGCTCAATGAGAGTGCAAACCGGGGGGCTATCGCTCAAAGACCGACGCGAGCCCGCCACGTTGTTCTCGCGCTCATTGTTGCCGCGTACATCATTACCTACATGGACCGCGTCAACATCTCTTCGGCCATGCCGGTCATCCAGCGCGATCTTGGGCTTTCCGCCATCGCGGTGGGGTGGATCTTCAGCTCGTTTCGCTGGGGATACGCTCTGTTTCAAATACCAGGCGGTTGGTTCGGCGACAAAGTTGGACCACGGCGGGCTCTTGCCTGCATCGTGTGCTGGTGGTCGCTCTTTACTTCATTCACCGCACTTTGTTGGAACGCCACTTCGCTTAGTCTGTGCAGATTTCTGTTTGGCGTGGGGGAAGCTGGAGCTTTTCCGATTGCCACGCGTTCTCTTTCGCGTTGGATGCCGCCGGAAGAACGAGGCTTTTCGCAGGGCTTACCCCACGCAGCGTCGCGATTGGGGGCCGCACTTACCCCGCCGCTGGTTGTTTTCATCATGATTCATTTCGGCTGGCGGATGTCTTTCTTCCTTTTTGGATTACTTGGCCTTGCCTGGGCGGCTACGTGGTATTGGTACTATCGAGACCGGCCGGCCGATCATCGAAGCGTCAACGCCGCGGAACTCGAAGTTATTCATCAGCCCGAAAGCCCAGTCTCAAACGCGGTGCGTTCCGTACCCTGGCGGACGATCCTGAGGAACCGCACGGTTTGGATGCTGGCCATGATGTATTTTTGCTACGGCTACAGCATCGATGTTTATCTGGATTGGTTTCCCAAGTACCTCTACGATGCGCGTGGAGTGAATCTTAAACAGATGGGTCTGTATGCCAGCATGCCATTTGTCGCCGGCGCCGCAGGTAATCTGTTGGGCGGTTGGATTTCAGACCTGTGGGCGGCGCGCACCGGCAATCTCAGGACAGCGCGCCGGGTCATTGCGGTGATCGGGTTTGTGATTGCGGCGGGATCGATCCTGCCTGCCACCTTTACCAGCCACACCACGGCTTCCGTTCTTTTTTCGTGTCTCGCGGTGTTCGGCCTGGAGTTGACCGTGGGCGTCTCATGGGCGATTCCGCTCGATATCGGCGGCGACTTTGCGGGTTCGATTGCATCGATCATGAATACCTTCGGAAATTTAGGGGGCGCCATCTCACCCGTCTTACTGGGTTATCTTCTGGGAGGGTACGGCTGGAACGTCCCGTTTACTATCTCCGCCATCCTTTGCATCGTGGCTATCTTCTTCTGCTTCGGGGTTGATCCATCCCGTGGGGTTTTGGCTTCATGAACAGCCACGCGATACCCGATCCCGCTCCGGTGCTCTCACTGCTCGACGCATTTCGTTCGTCGAAGGTCATGTTCGTGGCCGTTTCCTTGAGGGTATTCGATCTTTTGGAGCGGGAGCCTGAGTCCGCGGATCGACTTGCTGCCGAGCTTCGAGTGCACTGTGAGCCGCTGGAACGGCTATTGGATGCGTGTGCCGGCCTCGGACTTCTGCGCAAGCAGGATGGCACTTATAAGAACGAGCCGGTAGCCAGCACGTACCTCTGTCGAGGTACGCCAAATACCCTTGCCGGTTACATTCTCTATTCCGACAAAGTTCTGTTTCAGCTCTGGGGCCACCTGGAAAATGCGGTTCGACAAGGCGAACCGCAATGGACACAAGCTTTCCACCAGGAAGGGGGTATTTTCGATCACTTCTTCCGCACCGACGAAGACACGCAAAATTTTCTCCAGGGGATGCACGGTTTTGGACTACTGAGTTCGCCCCAGGTGGTGTCTGCTTTTGATCTCTCGCGTTTTAAGACGTTTGTGGATCTTGGCGGCGCAACCGGCCATTTGGCGATTGCCGCCTGCGAGCGATATCCCGGACTGAAGGCGATCCTGTTTGATCTACCGCGCGTGATTGATGCGGTCCAGCAACGAATTTCTCTTAGCCCCGTGGGATCGCGTATCGAATGTAGGACAGGTGACTTTTTTTGTCCGGAAGAGCTGCCGGAGGCGGACCTGTTTGGTTTGGGAAAAATCCTGCACGACTGGCCGGATGAGAAGGCAAGGGGACTGCTGCGGGCGATCCACCAACACCTATCCCCCGGGGGTGGAATTCTTCTTGCCGAGAAGTTGTTGCATGAAGACAAAGGCGGCCCGCTCGCAGCCCAACTGCAGTCGCTGAATATGCTGGTCTGTACCGAGGGCAGGGAGCGGACTCTAAGCGAATTTCGTGCCCTGCTGGAGTCTGCCGGGTTCACCGAAGTGCGCGGATGCGTGACTGGTACTCCACTGGATGCAGTCTTTGCTGTGAAACCGTAAGAGAGGAGACGCACGTGTTTCTTCGATGTCTGACTGTCCTTGGTGGCGTGCTGGTGCTGCTGGCAACTCCGGCAGCCCATTCGCAGTTCGTGCACACGCAAGGAACAGAGATCGTGGATGGTTCCGGCAAGCCGCTTCAGATCCGCGGAATCAGCATTGGCAATTGGTTTGTACTGGAAGGCTATTTCTGGCGGTTCGGCGGTCTGACCCAGTCGCAAACAGACCTTGAGCTGGTGTTTACGGATCTGCTGGGACCCACGCATGCGCAGGAGTTTCTCTACAACTGGCGTCAGAACTTCATGTCGGAGGCGGACGTTCATCGTATTAAGGAGGACGGATTTAATACCATCCGCATCCCGCTGCACGCCAAATACTTCAAGACAGACGACGATGAGGGCTTCCAACTCATCGATCAGCTTTCTAAGTGGTGCCACCAGGAGCACATTTACGTCATCCTGATGCTGGAATCCGGCATCGGCGGTTTCACCGGCGAGGCGAGTGACGACGGTCCTGATTATCCGTGGCTGCTGAAGGATGCCGGTATGCAAAAGTATGTATCGGAAGTGTGGCAGAGGATTGCCAACCACTACAAAGACGATCCTGTGATCCTGGGCTACGACCTTATGAATGAGCCGTTGCTATGGTCCGGATATCTCGATATGGAAGATCTGATTGAACCGGAGTATCGACGTGTGACCGAGGCCATCCGCCAAGTCGATACCCATCATATGCTCATTTTGCAGCCGCCTCTGGGACGCTTTAGCGCGTTTGGCAAGCCTTTCGACAGCAACACGGCCTATAGTTTCCATAGCTATGGCGCGACCCCACGGCCTGAGTTTCTTCAGCAATATCTGGATTTCCGGACTAAGTACCAGGTTCCTGTTTTTTATTCTGAGATTTACGCCGAGAGGGCGCCGGAATGGTCGACCGCCCACGTGAACCTGGCGGAGAAATACAACATCGGCTGGATGATTTGGCCTTACAAGAAGATGGCGGGTGATTCGCCTGGACCCTATACCTTCGCTTCTCCTGCCGATTGGCGGAAGATCATCCTCTTCGCTCATGAGCCGCGTGACGATCGGGCTATCAGCGACAAGAACGCACTGCGGCCGCCGCAGAAGGACACAGACGCTATGTTTGCGGAAATCCTCGAGAACGAGAAGAACGAGCATGTTACCGTTCATCCTGAGTATCTTCAGCTCCCGGGGATTTCTGCGCACTAATTCGAATCGGAGGGATTACTTTGAGCAAAAAGAAGCTTTCGGCCGTTGGTGCAGCTGCGATCGCATTGTTCTCAGTTGTAGTCTCCGCACAAACCCCAGCAGCGAATCCCGGCGCCGTAGTTCCACCGGGAAAGGCTCCCCATATTGGGGGTAACAGCTTTGAAGGGCCCAAAGATGTGGTTTATCTTCCGACCCGTCCCCGGGAAGATACCCTGCTGAATATGTACTTCGGCGACTGGCGTAACTCTGAGCCACGCGTCATGTTCGGCGCGTTGATCGTCCGTGACATTCTCACTGGAGGTGATAACTTCAGCCCGCCCTATCCCGGCGCTGTACTGGAGCATGCGAAGTTCCTTTCATTTGGCAAGCTCGAGCCAGGAGCGCGGACCGTTCCTTCAACGCTGAAGGGCTTGCAAATCTTTTTCTATGTGAGCGAGGGTCACGGTGAGGTGTCAGCGGCCGGTAAGACGGAGGCTATCCATAAAGGGAGCGCGCTGCTCGTGCCCGAGGGCCTGGAGTTTACTCTGCACAATACGGGAGATACCCAACTTGCTGCCTACATGGTTGGGGATCCCACTTTTCCGGGATTCGTGCCGCTTACTTCTGTCGTGGTCAAAGACGAGGATAAGCTCCCCCATAGCAAGCCGGCGGAGGAGTCACCCTTTACTAATCCGGGGGCAGGGGGTCACTGGGCTCACATTACTCACGGCTTCTTCAACAGAAACAATGGTCTGGCCTCGGTGGGGGCCATCATCACCGTGCAAATACTTCCTCTGCAACTGGGCGAGCCGCACCCACACTTTCCTGGTCATGAAGAGATCTGGTGCGAGGTTGAGGGCAAGAGCCTCGCCTTTGTTGGATCTCAGCTGCGCATGCAACACCCGGGCGAGGCGTATATGCTGCGTCCCGATAACCTCTGGACGCACTCCAATATCAACTTTGAAGAACCCGGGGAGCCACCAATCAAGTTCCTGTGGTTCAGTACCAGCACAAAGGTTTCTACTACGCCCCACTAACGATGAAGTCCGAGAAGGAAACGGCAGGTCCCTCCACTACGCTACGCGCGGTCGAAAAACATCTCCAGGAGAGGTCCGCTGAACTTCAGATCCCTCCGCTACGCTGCGCTTCGGTCGGGATGACAAAGGGGAGGACGGCGCTTCCATTGAGAGCAGTTGCTGAAGAAGGGAACAGAAGCCGTTTTTCATCCCCTTGGGTGCGCCCCCCTCTCCTTTGTCATCCCGACCGAAGCGCAGCGTAGCGGAGGGATCTGAAGTTCAGCGGACCTCTCCTGGAGATGTTTTTCGACCGCGCGTAGCGTAGTGGAGGTTTATTGCCCTTCGGTTGATACGAGCAGGAGCTTGATCTGGCTATCTTCGGAGTAGTTCACGTTGGAGGTGGGGGCAAGATTGTCGGGCGGATGCTCGTAGGCCATGCCAGGGGTCTGACGGCGAAGGTATGGACCGATGAAGGCGATGCTGGTTCCGGAGAGCTCCATCCAAAGGTGCTCGGTATTTGGCTTCGTACCCAGGAAAGGACGGGTGATGGTCAGGTCATCGAGCGTGACGGTCTCGACGCTGGAGATCGTCGCCAAACCGTCGCTCGAGCCGAAGAGCGGCCTGACGATCCGCGACCACTCCTGATCGGCAGTGCTGACGGCCGTGGATGTTTCGTCCTTGACCACTAGTTTTGCACCCGGCTGAAAGCCGCTGGGAGTCGGCTCGGCAATGACATACGCGCCGAGCGGGACTGACCCCGTGTTCTTAATGGTGAAGGCAAGGTTGGCCGGGACCAGCACCGCGATATTGACGGACACCGGAACCGAGTCGCCGGCCGCCGAGATAGTGCCTGTGCCGGACGTGAAGTAATATACCCGCTGCTTGCCGGAGAGAGTGACCGACGGTGAGGAAGAGCCCGGAGCCAATGTCGCATAGACATACGAATCGACGTAGCGGAGAATCGCGCCCTTTGTGGTGGGCTTCATCGGGTCGCCTTTGGTGAAGACGGTATACTCCGTAACCGGGCCCATGGTTTGGGCCTTAGACGCGTGCCAGTCGGCAAAATACATGTCGACATAGGCATTGCTGCCCACTTGCAGCTCTTGCGCGTGCGCGAGAGACGAAAGCGCGGTCGCGAGTAAAACCACCGCGATCATTTTGCCGGTCATAAATTCTCCTTGGGTCCACAACATTTAACGGCTTTCCCTGACTTCGGACAAGCGAAGTAGTGCGAAATTCACTTATTGTGTGGAAGCTGGAAGCACGTTCCAGCCGTCCACATCGACCGCCGGCTTGCCCAGCTTGCTGGCCCAGTTTGGGGTATCGGAAGATCTGCTTTCCAGCTGCAGGTCCACCGTCCGATAAGTCGCTGTGATCTCTCTCTTTTCGCCCGGCCTGAGTGGGAAGTAATTGTCCTGCCAGATGACGGGAAGGACCTCAAGCTCGTTGTTCTCTGATTCAGGGTCGCGGTATCGAGAGGGCTTCATCACCTTCAGATGGACGGCAAACGCCAGAACCTGACTGGGATTCTCAACCGTGACTCGCGTAGTGCCGTAATCGCCGTCGATCTGAGATTCACTGGTAATGTTCAGCTTGACTTTGAGTAGTGTATTGAGCGCGGTCAGGTCGGAAAAGGATTTTGTGGGAGTAAAGTACCAGGTCGACTTATCCCAGTCGAGCACATCCGGCTTAGTAGAGAGCCAGTAGAAATTCGAACTAACCGGTTTACCACCGGGATCCTGCAAAGCCAGGTCTACGAAATAAGTGGAGGTGAGGCCGCTGATTTCTGGAATGGTAAAGACCTTTTGCACCCCATCGGCGGGAATATCAAGCGCCGCCTCCTGGGAGTACTTTACGGCCATGTCCAGGTTGTATACCTTGACCGCCGCCTTGAGGCCCTGGAAGCCGGCGTAGAAGGAGTTCACCACCACGATCGACCGATCGTCATAGGAGTACTGAATGTGCAGCGGCTCGCAGGCCTTCTTGGCCCCGAAATACCCGCCGCCGGGGCGCAGATAGTAGTCGTACAGGTGCCAGATGGTGGAAGGCCAGGCATTGTTGAGCATCCACTGAATCACTCCGGTGGAGGTGTACTTGTTGCGTCCGAAAGCCTCGAACATCGCCCGTTCGCCCTCGTAGGCCATAACCTGTGCCTTCATTGCATAGTCGGCCAGGTTGGTTGCCGCCCCGTAGCGGACATTCATTGCTTCGGTAAAGACGTTGAGGTTTCTGAAGGCGCTGCCGCCGGCATGGTAGTCCCACCAGGAGTCGATCGGCCAGCGATGGTCGGAAGGCAGCATTCTGATCAGGCTGTCGACCGGGGGTACGGCGGGGCCGGGGCTGGTCTCGGTGTTGAAGCCGTGCGCGCCGCCGTACTGCTTATCCGACAGCCAATAGGAGGGAGCGACGTATTCGTAGGGCCCGGTCATCTTGACGCCGGTATCGCCGGTCACGGTAGTTGGCTTGGCCATGGCAGAAGATTGATAAGGATTGGGCCAGTTCAGCTGCTTCAAAATGTCGACGTAACTCTGTTCAACATCTGCGGGAGGGGGACCATCGCTTCCATTCATCCAATTGAAGACCGCTGGATGGCTTCTTAGCCGGCGTATCTGATCTTTGAGCGACTCCGCGGCGATGACGTGATCCTCGTCGTCCCAGTTTTTCCACTGCTCCCAGTGGCTGCAGCAGCACCAGCCAGCCATGACGAGGATGCCGTACTGGTCGGCAAGCTCAAGGAAGTGGTCATCGACGATCTTGCCTTCCAGCCGCACAGTGTTCAGGTTCAAGTCTTTGACATACTTCAGTTCCGATTCTTCTCTCTCCGGCGACTCGCGAAGCATCATGTCGGGCGTGTAACCCGCGCCGCGGATGAGAATTCTCTTCCCGTTAATGCTGAAAATACGATGAGTTTCGGTGTAACCCTCATCATGACCACTGAACACGAGCGCAGGCTGGGGAGGCTTTACGACTTCACTGGTGACCTGGCGAATGCCAAAACGGGTGTCGCTCTCGTCGGAATTGGATCCGCCAGTCTCAAACTGCAACTTTAATGTGTACAGATTCTGCGGCCCCACCTGGACGGGCCACCAGAGCCGTGGGCTTGCCAAATTTAATTGGGCAAACTGATCCGGCGAAAAGGTCACGACTTTCGTTTGCTTGCCGTCGAGCGTGACTGGTTGGGAGAACTGGATATCTTCGATCTGCCCCTTCAAGACGCCTTTGACCACGTGGCCGGTTGTGTTGCTTACTTCAGCGGTGACCGTCAGGTGTGCTTTGTCTACTGCGGGAAGATCCAGCCTGGTGATTACCTGGGGAAAACGGATGGTCACGGCGCCGCTGGTGGTGAGGTAAACCGGGCGCCAGATGCCCATATCCTTGTCGGGTGGCAATGGATTCCAGTCTACGAAGGTTATGCCAAGGTCGTCGGGTGTTTGCGGAAACACCTCGACGGCGAGGGCGTTGACGCCTCCTGGAGCGACCAGGTCGGTCACATCAAATTCGAACAGCCTCCACATGCCGGCCATTCGCTTGGAGTCGGCGACCAGGCGCCCGTTCAGCCATACGTTTGCCCGGAAATTAATGCCATCGAAGTGCAGCTGGACTCTTTTGCCACGATAGCCGGCGGGAACGGTGAACTGGGTTCGATACCACCAGGACGAACGGAACGGACTCTCCGGTGGCATGGGAATATCAGAAGAATTGATTCCGATGGTGTAGCTCGTACCGGGAATCGCTCGGAGATTCATGCCGAAGTAGGGATCGGCATACACACGGTCGGCTGCCAATGCCGCCAACACGGTGGATGGCATGGTGGCGCGGTACCACTGCTTTGGTTGAAAGCCGACGGTGGAGATCACACTCCCCTTATCAGGCACGTCCTGCGATGGCTGGATGTACCACCCATCCTTAAGGACGAGTTTCTCTGCCCGCGATGCGGAGACGAAGCTCAACAGAGATAGAAGCAGAAGGATGGCACGCTTTTCCAAGTTCATTCTCCAATCTATTTCGAGGGGAGCGCGAAGGCGAGGATCGAATCGCCATAGGTCCGGTCGAAGAAACTGCCTCCCGTGTCTACAATCACGACGTATTGCTTTCCGTCTTTACCCATAAAGGTCAAAGGCGTGACGTGCTGCACAGGGGGATAGCTGTGCAGCAATGGTCCTACGGTGTTTGAGTAACGGTAATTTTCCCGGCGATCGTCATCGATGGTCCAGAACATCGCCCCATCGAAGGTGGGATAACCGTTTGGCTGCCGCAGCTTGTAGTTTGTCGGCATTTTGGACTTACCAGTAATCATGTACCGCATCGTCTCCACGACGATGGTGGGCGTGGTATCGCTGTTCAGATAGCCGATGGCTACTTTATCCGGCGGCAGCGGGTCGAAGTGATGCTTCGGATCACGGCCCACGTCGAAGCCGTGCAAAACGAGCTCTGTGGCCGCAGCATGGTAATCGACCGAGCCCGGCATGTAGAACTCGCCATCCAGACCTTCGATCGGCGGACAGTTGTAGTCCTGCGTATCCACAAACGCCAGAATGTCTCGGATACCTTCGACGATGGGAAGATAGGAGCCGAATTGGCCACCGTAGCCCGGATATGCCGCCGGAATTTGGGTTCCTTCCGGCACCAGGCTCAACATGAAGTCTTTGCCGAAGTGATCGTGAATCTCTCGCAGCGCGGCAATCAGGTTGACGGTTGAAGGCGTCGTCGGGTGCTTGAAGTCTGTATCTCCCGGATCGAGCTCGAGCGAGGACGTCTCGAAGTCGATGTCGATGCCATTGAAGCCAAATTGTGCACAGATGTCTTCTACCGTGCGGATGAAGTTCTGTTTTCCTTCCTCTGTCATGAGCGCGAAGTGCTCGCCGCCTCCGCCGAGCGAGATCATCACCTTCTTGCCCTGGCTTTGTTTCAGTTTGATGTCGTCCTTGAACTGCTCGGGAGTGATGTCGCCCCGCACCTGGTACTGCATGGTCCCTTCAGGAGCGCCCCGCACGGGGGTGGCGAAGGCGACGATGATCACGTCCCACTGAGGCGAGACATCGCTGATCCTTCCCAGCCCGGCCCAGTAGCCGATCAGGTGGTGTCCGTTCGGAGCGCCGGTCAATCTGGTCGGGCGATGGGCGGCACTGTCGCTGGAGGGGCATCCCTCACAGCTCCAAACATCCCTTCATGAATGTGCGCCGGGCAGGGCTTTGCCGGGCCGCTCAGCGCGTTTGCATCCGGGAAGGTGTACGCTTTCGCTGGGGCACCTGTGTACCACGAGAGCAGGGCCACGTTCTGCAAGTGATACGAGATTCCGCGTAGCCTGGAGATATACGCCTTCGAGGCCGGGGTCCTGTTCTTCCAGTTGATGTCGGTCGGGTCATTCAGGAATAGGTCTACGGCCAGTGCGGTTCCACCGCAGTCGCTATTGTCCGTGGGCAGCTCGGTTGAGCTGGCGGGTGGAACGCGCGGCGTTACCGCATCCAGGAGGGGAAAATGTTTCCTGGCGGAATCATGCCGTGGTGCAGGTGCAGCGCCGGTTGGTGCAGCGGATCGCGAAACCACTGTGCCAGCTGTTGGGTCAGCGGCTGCACATCGCTGTCATCCTCCACCGTATGTGGATCGAGATAGCTTCCCAGCACAAACGGCTGCGGCAGACCCTGTGTGGTGTCGATTCCGTGCGTTCCCCACGAACAGCACTCCGTCGCGTCCTCGCTGGTGTAGTAGGTCACGTTCTTCGTCATCGCGATTACCAGCTTGCCGGCGCCCATCTCTTCCTTTGGCAGCTGCTTGAAGATCTCCTGCTGCATAAAGAGCACATCCACCATGGCCAGCATTCTTCCGGTTTTCTTCGAGGTCAGCACATACCCCTTGCCTACAGGCACGTCGATCTTCAGCGTAACCACCTTAGGCTTGCCCAGGAGGGTATGCCAGTCCTTCGCCGCCTCCTGGGAGAAATCGGCGCGCATCAAGGCATCGGTGTACTGGGTTGTGCCCAGAAGGGAAGGGGTATATGGCGAAGATCGGTGAACGCATCACGTTGGCCACATCCGGGCTCGCATCCAGCACTGCCTTCTTACCGGCCGCGTTCATGGGCGCTTCGATGGTCAGCGTAATCGGGACCAGCACGGTCGGGATGGTCGTCGTGCCGCCCTTTGCCGGGTCACTGCCAATTACGGTGTAGGAGTAGTCCTGTCCGGCGTCGGTATAGGTGCGGGTAAACGTTGGCAGCGCGATCTGGGCAAAGGCTGTAACCATCGATGGCAGCAGAAGTCCAATCGCAATCAAACGAAGCGCTAGCCTCACGCACGACCCTCCCAAAAAACTGGCAGACATTCACCTCAATTAGCTTCTGCTAAAAGCGTGCGTAGGGCAAGGAATGATGAGCTATACTCCACGCGGATAAGTTCTTCAGGAGTTGAAAGATGGTGCGCTCTGCGCTTGCCCTTGCGATTGCTCTCATCAGCCAGGTCGCGGCTGCTCAAACGGAGGCTGCAGCGCCGACTCCGTTGCCGCCACCCGCTTCGCCGACCTGCGAAAATGTGCCCCACTCGGACCATCCGCACGCGCGGATCACCAACGGTAGAATGAACGCGGTTGTATTTCTTCCTGACACCGAGCAGGGCTATTACCGTGCGGCCCGGTTCGACTGGTCCGGGCTTGTGGCTTGTGTTTCGCTCGACGGGCACACCTTCTTCGGTGAGTGGTTCAACCGCTATGATCCGATGACCAATGATGCGGTGACAGGGCCGGCCGAGGAATTTCGCGAGCCGATCGGCTACGAGGATGCCAAACCCGGAGATCCGTTTGTGAAGCTCGGCGTTGGGGTGGTGAAGCGGGTGAACGATCAGCCCTATACGATCGGCGGCGCGTTCCCGATTCTGGACCACGGGAAGTGGACGGTCAAGGTCCATAAGAACTCGATTACCTTCCGCCAGGAGCTTCACTCCACCATCGGCTATGCGTACGTGTATGAAAAGGTGCTATCGCTGGATAAGAAGACGAATGGTTTGCAACTGACTCATAGCTTGAAGAATGTCGGGACCAAGCCGCTCCATACGACGGTGTACGACCACGATTTCTTCATGCTCGATAACAACCCGACCGCGCCGGGTATGCAGGTACACTTCCCCTTTGTTCCGGTGCCGGCCAAGCCTTTTCCCGAGTCGGTGCAGATTGAAGGGACAACGATCAAGTGGGTGGCACAGTCGCAACCTCACCATTATCCGAGCGGCGACATGACGGGCTTTTCCGACAAGGTTTCGGATTTCGACTTCACCTTTGAAGATACGGAGCATGGCCTTGGGGTTGAAGAGACTTCGGATTCGCCGATTGCGAAGCTTTTCTTTTGGTCGACACCGAAGACGGTTTGCCCGGAGGGTTTTATCGGGATTCATGTCGCGCCGGGCGAGACTCAGCGGTGGAGCATTCACTACCGTTTTTTTACCAATATTCCCTCAGCGGCTAAAGCCGCGGTAATTCCATTGCGCGTATGGCGCGGCTGAAGCCGCGCCCCTTCAGACATCAATCCCAAAAGATCGAGAGAGTCCGACAAGAGGAACAGCAGGTCCCTCCACTACGCTACGCTCCGGTCGGGATGACAGTTTTGTTGTAAGGAGTACGCCTCATTTCTGGCCAGAGATGTGGCGTTACATGCCACAACAAAATTGTCATCCCGACCGGAGCGTAGCGTAGTGGAGGGACCTGCTGTTCCTCTTATCTTAAGCAACGGCAATGCTTAGTGGACTGGAGAGTGATGCTACTTTTACCGGTGCTGAAGGAAGACGAGTCGCTGCATCGATTTTCATCCTTAGCACTGCATCGCTGCTCAAAGCTAATAGGCTCTCGCCATCTGCGATTAGATGCAGCTTATTTGCCTGAATTCCGTCTACTCCAGGCAAGGGCTCCAAGCCGCCGTCACGTGCAATCTTCCAGGTCTGTAGTTCGCGCCCGTGCGAGCTGTATAACACCTCGCCCGAAGGGTGGATCGCCAGTGCTGCCACATCACCCATCGCCGAAGCGCAGACGGTCTGTTTCCAGTCCAGAATCCCCGTCGCTTCGTAGGCGAAGCTCGATATCGAGCCATTCAGCGCGTGGGCTACATACACTCGCCGGCCATCGGGGTGCAGGACCATGCTGCTGGGTCCACTGCCGGCAGGTACCTCACAGCGGCTGGACACGGTAAGCTCGCCGTTGCTGAGTGCAAGCACGGTCAACTTGTCGCTGCCCTGGTCTGCCGTCAGCACGCGCCCCTCGCGGTCAAACATCACCGCTGAAGGATGCGCCGTAGTCTGCAGCGGATGGGGTCCCGAGCCGGTCTCCTTCAGAATCCCCGATACTCTCCCCAGCCGACCGTCCTCACCGAGGGGCAGCACGTTGTAGGCACCACCACCATGCACCGCGACCACAACGCTGCGCCCATTCCGGGCAACCGCGAGTTCCCACGGGGAGATGCCGGAGAGCGATAATGGCACGCGGTTCAGCAACTCCAGCCGGCCGGTCGTCGCGTCTATCGCGTATGCTTCCACGCTTCCGCGGGGTAGATTGCCGTACTGAGTCACGCCGTTGGCTACATATAATTTTCCTCGGCTGATCGCCAGACCCACTGGCTGCGCGCTCGAAATCGTCTGCCGCTTGAGGAAACGCTCGCCTGTGGAGATCGAGTAGACATGAATCGCGTTCTCGGCTCCGATGTAGGCAAACTTAGCCGTGCTCGCCCAGCCTAGCCGGCCGCCGACAGCGCTCAATAACGAGGCGCTACCCGCTATCTGTAAAAAACGTCTGCGATCCAACTCGATCATCTCCGCTTTCCTCTACGCTCGAATCGACATGGCGTGGTGGAACACGTTGTTGGGATCATACTTCTTCTTTACCTGCTGCAGGAATTCGTAATTCGGTCCGTAGTAAAGCTGGGGCCAGTACGCATATTCGAGCATATCCACGTCAGGATAGTTGATATAGCACCCCTGATAATTATCGCCGGGGAAGGGCGTTCCCTGGTGGGATGCATCGACTTCAGGACTCGAGTACAGTTCATGGTAAAGCTCCCGTATCCAGGTGAGATGTCCCTCGTCTTCCGCCGCATTCGCCCAGTAGGTCTGAAATTGCAACTTCATGATGCTCGACCGCTGGAAAGCTACGTCTCTTCCAGCATCTCTTTGCGATTCATCGCGCCGCCATAGGAGTCGATCTCAACCACCGAATGCGTCAGGTCGACCCCTGGCATCATTCGCGTTAAATGCTCATAGAAGACACCGATCTCGCGTGCCGTATAGTTCTTCTTCATGTAGGTGGACTTGTACTTGGCCCGTGTGGATCCGCGGCGCATGCCTCCTGCCGCTGGCGTGTCGGCCCACAGGTCGCGCGTCATCCTGTGCGGCCCGAAGCTCTCGGCGGCAGCGGGCGCGGCCGGGGTTACGCTCGAGGGTTTGCAGCCGTCGAACAAAGCCAGGAACTCATCCAGTACCTTGGTGTCTTTACACGTGCCGTCAGGGTTGCAGAATTGCGTTTCAATGCGCAGATAGCCTCTGGCCTGATGGTTGACCTCAAGGATGGAAAACAATCCCCACGTCTCAGGATCCTGACCCCGGGTGGCAAAGTAGTTGCCGAAGGCGTCAAAGATTTTCGCAAACTTCGCTTCGGTCATCCCCGCCCAGGGAAAGATCATGTTTGAGATCATGACCTCCTGAGGCGCCGGGGGCAGTTGGTCGAAGTGGTAGTCGACGATCACGCCAAAGTTCCCGCCGCCCGCGCCACGGCAGGCGCGGAGCAGGTCGACATCCTGTTTGGCGGTACAGGTACGAAGCGCAACCTTCCCCTTCGAGTCAACGGTGAGGATGTCGACCCCGGTCACCCAGTCGGCTGTGGTTCCATACAGCCGGGACACGAACCCGTAACCGCCGCCGGTGATGTGGCCACCCGCGCCCACGGAACCGCAGGTGCCGCCAGGCAAGGTCACGTTGTAAAGCTTGTAGAGTTCCTGATACGCCTGGCCGAGCGTGGCTCCCGCGCCCACACGATAGTTCGCATCCTTATCAACGCGGTTCATCATGGACATGTCGATCAGCGTGCCGTTGGGGTTGTTGGCGTAAAAATCTTCATAGCAATGGCCGCCGGAACGAATGGTCGGCCGCTGCCCCGCGTTGACCATGCGCTGCAGCGCGTCTGCTGTGTCCTCAGGATTCAGACACAAGGCGACACGACTGATTCCATCCGCAGGGCTTGCTGGCCAGCGCCCATTCCTGGCTCGCTTCAGATTGTTGAATCGCGGATCATCGCGAGTGATTAAAATCGCCAATTTGGTGCTCTCTTTAACGCTTATCTGAAAGCTTAAAACAGAAAGGGATGCGATTGCTCGCATCCCTCGAAGTTGAGTTTGGGTTCGGTTAGAAGATGAACTTGCCGCTAACCTGGCCGACCCGAGCCGGAGCGGTGTTGGTGACCTGACCGAACTGGCCGCTGTTCGGACTGCCTACCGTAGCGCTGGTGAGGAAGTTTGCATGGTTAAAGACGTTGAACATCTCAATGCGGAAGTTGAGCTGCATCCTCTCGTTGATTTTCGTATCCTTCTCCACCCCCGCATCGGTGTTGATCGTTCCCGGCCCGTGGAAGAGGAACTGCCTCGCGCTGCCGGTCACGCCACAGACTTCCCAACCACAGCTCAAATCGCTGGCGAAGGAGGATGTATCGAAGTACAAATGTCCAGGAGCACGCGGATTGAGCTTCTTGATGGGAGCTATTTGATTGGGGTATTCGAGTCCGATGTTGGTCAGAGCAAAGTCGGCGCCGTTGCCTTGCAGGCTTACCGGGGTGCCAGTGTTAAAGCGGCTGATGCCCGTAATTTGCCATCCCTCGCTATACCGGTGCGCGCCCATAAAGCGATAAAACGGAACATTCCAGTTGTAGCTGGCCACGAAGTTATGCCGCAGGTCGAACCCCGAGAGGCCGTAGGCACGCGTCGGATCGCGAGGGTCATACGCGGCGGAGTAGCTGTCCATGGACTTGCCATAGGTGTAGGAGAGCAGGTAGGTGAGGTCGCGAGCGCGGCGTTCCGCCGAAATCTGCAGTGAATTGTAGTTAGAGATTCCTGAGTTCTGCAGCCAGGTGGCCTGGGCGAAGGCGGTAACGGGACCTCCATTGGAGTTTGTGTAATTCGGGCTGATGGTCTGGTTGTCAATCGCCCCAACCATGGAGCCATAGATGTTTTGGCCGTTCAGCTGGTAGACGCCAGCCTCACCAAAGGGCCCGCAACCGGGAAGCGATTGGCAGAGCGGGGCACTCCCAACGAGGACGTTTACGCCACGTTGGATATGACGTCCCAGAGTTCCTACGTACGACATGGTCAGGACAGTTGACTTGTCGAGTTGCCGCTGGAGGGAGAAGTTATAGTGCTGGGCCCCAAAGGTCTTATTTCCGTTATAGTAGCCCGGCACGTAAAGAGGCAGGAGCGATCCGAACTGGAAATTCGGAAACGGTCCGGGGCCCGATGGGTAGGTGAACGGGAAGTGCTGTCCCTGGCTGACTCCGTTTGCGCGAGTGATGTAGGGGCTGCCGAACTCCGTCGGTTGGGGTGATGCCCAGTAGAGACCCCAGGGAGCATCACCAAGAATACCGAAGTTACCGTTATCCGCGACGCCCAGGTAGTAGATACCGTAAGCGGCACGAACACTGGTCTTGCCGGCCGCGCCCCATAGGCCGCCGGAGGGCGCCCAGGCGATCCCGAAACGAGGTCCGAAGTTCCCATACCGGGTGGGAGAGATGGTGCTTGGAACTGTCGGATCTCCCGGAACGAGATTGCCCTCAGGAGAGTTGGGGAACTTGACGGACTGCACTCCCGGAACAGGTGTGGTCAAACGGCCATAGACATCGCTCCAAGGCCTGGCGATGTCCCAACGGAGGCCATAGTTAAGGGTCAAGCTGGGAGTCGCCTTCCAGGAGTCCTGGCCAAAGAACCCACCGTACCGGCTACGGTTGTCGAGAAGCTGGATAGAGCATTGGACGAAACTTCCCGGAGCGCCGATAAAGTAATCCGAAACGTCCGCACCTGTCTCGATGCCGCTGAACTGGAAATATCCGTTGGGCCCGCAAGTGTTTCGAGCATTCAGCTGGTAGTACCGGAACTCCCCCCCGAAGCTGATGGAATGATTGCCCACCGTCTTGCTCACCGAGTCGCCTGCTGTGTAGTTCGTGTCAGGCTGATAGAGATTCAACCAGTTGTTGCCGATCGAAAAGGTGTTGAAGATCAGGGCCGGCACCGACGATGGATATCCAGTTGGCCCGGTGTTGATCAGACCACCTGTGGCGGGGTTGGTATTGAAGCCGTACTTGGAGTAGGAGGAGATCGAGGAACTGGTAGAGGGCTGCGCGGTGTGAACGGCGGTACGGAAAAACGAGATGCGCGCAACATTGACCGTGGTAGCACCGATGGTTTTGGTGTTGCTCGCCATGAACAGCTGGTTGCGCGACGGCTCACTGTTTGCAAAGCCGGGCAGATTTTCCTGGCCAAAGTATTGCTGGTTGTAGACCTGATTGACCGCGGTCGCATCGTCGTAGTGATAGTAGAACGACCAATCCCCAGTCTTGTGATTAACGAAGTCGATCCGCTCGGCCATGTTGGTGTCGATGATGGTTCCCACATGGCTTGAGTCATCAAAGTTGAAGCCGCCGGGCTGATTGGACATCGGAATAAGTGGCAATGTCAATTGACTGACGGGGTCGATATAGGCGGATATATTGCGGCCGGGCACTGAATTGCCGTTGCTGTCGGTGGTCATCACCGGCGTCCCGAGTTGGTTATACAGCGTGGGGGTGCAAGCAGGAGGTTGGCACACCCCTCCCGCGCCGTTAATTACCCCGCCGCCGCGGCTCTGGAGGGTTGCCGCCCAGGCGTCACCCTCAACCGGGGTATTCAGAATGGCATCGGAAAAGATACCGTTCCGTTCGTCGTTGCTGAGGACCTGAACCAGTCCAGTGCTGGCTCCGGCATTCTGACGTGTTTGCTGATAGTCGGTGAAGGTGAAAAGCCGGTCCTTCCAGATGGGACCGCCAAGCACACCACCGTACTGATGACGCTTCAACTCCGCCCTGGTAGTGTCAAAGTAGTTGATAGCGTCCAGTTTCTGATTGCGATAGAACTCGAACAGAGTGCCATGGAAGCTGTTGGTTCCAGATTTAGTCACGGTGTTCATGACGGAACCGGTAAACTTGCCGTACTGCGCGTCGAAGCTGTTGGTGATCAGGCGAAACTCAGCCACCGAGTCGGCGTCTGGAATCAGACCGGCGCCCATATTCTTGGTTTCATTGACCTCAGCCCCGTTTACCAGGAAGGCGTTGGCAAACTCAGGCATACCGTCGGTGGACACATTCCCCGACGAGGTGTAGAGGCCGGAAGCGGGCGCACGATCGTTGTAGCCGCTGTTCGTATTCTGGGGATTAACCCCTGGCTGAAGGGAGAGCAGATCAAGGTACGAACGGCCGTTGAGCGGCATGGCCAGAATCTGCGAAGACGTAATCGTCGTGCCCTGGGAGGTGCTTGTGGTCTCGACCTGCACGGCGGTCGCATCGATCGAAACCGTCTGGCTCACGTTCCCGACTTGCAACGTGAAATCAAAGTTGAGCGCATCGTTGACGTTGAGAATGACATTGTCGATGACTCCCTGCTGGAATCCGGCATTCGACGCGGTCAATTTGTAGGTTCCGGGGGGCAAAGCCAGCAGACTGTACTCGCCTGACCCATCACTGGTGGCGGTACGGGTATAACCGGTGGTCGTCTGAAGGGCAGTCACGGTCGCGTTCGGAAGGACGGCGCCGGATTTGTCACGGATATAACCGCGTATCGATCCGGTTACATCGGCCCTCAGCTGCAGGGTACCGAAAAGCACCGCCAAACAGAGATAAACATAGCGATAACGACGAAAGTTCATGGTGACAAGCCTCCCCAAAAATGCTGCAATTCCGCTGTTTGTACGACGATACGGATATTTAACAAACCCACAAGCGAAATAGTGCGAAAAGGCCCTGTGCCGGTCTTGTTTTGGTACCCGCGCCGTGGCAGCTCCCCAAGGGGAGGGCGAGATATACTTGTATGGTGAGTTACGGTGACGCGGCAGGGAATTCGCGCATCTTGTTAAGCAAATATTTAAGCAAACAGAAAGGCCCGCTACACCATGACGGAAGACGCCAGGAAGGCAAACCTACGATTCCACCCTGGGGATGAATCGTGAGATCTCTCGCCGTGATTTCATGAATGCCACGCTGCTGGCTTCTGGCGGTGCGTTGCTGAACGGGCTGACGCCGCACCAGTTAATGGCCCAGATGGGCAAAGACAACTGGACCGGCTACGGTGGGGTCGGCGATTACGCAGAGTCGCACGGCAATACTTTCGAGGTGATGACGGCGGGTCATCAGATCCGTGACCATGTCTTCGCCGATCCTCCCCACCAGGCTGAGGATACCGGCGAGGTCTTCGATTTCGTGATTGTCGGCGGCGGCCTCAGTGGCTTGGCAACCGCGCTCTACTTGCAGCAGCACGCGCCGCGGGCGACGTGCCTGGTGCTCGAAAACCATCCCATCTTCGGCGGCGAGGCAAAGCGGAACGAATTCATTGTGGACGGTCATCGGTTGATAGCGCCGCAGGGCTCCGATCATTTTGCGACGCCGCTTGCGGGCAGTCCGCTAGCTGATTTCTATGCCTCCATCGGTGTGGACGCCGCGAAATTCGAATACCAGTCGTGGCAGAGTTCCTTGCCGGAGATCCCCGTGGGCCGCAGCTTCGAGCACATCCGGCCGCCGTACGGTATCTATTTCGGCGCTAACTTCGGCCAACAGCCAGGGACGTGGGTGGTGGACCCGTGGGATAAGAAGCTGGAGGGTGCACCGATGCCGGCGGCGATGCGAGCGGAGATCCTTAAGTATCGCGAGCTGGGTGCAAAGCGGGGGCCGGATGGGTACGAGCACCCGCACGAGCTCGATGCCATCAGCATGGAAGAGTACATGATGCAGCGGTTCGGCCTGAGCCAGGAGACCATCCGCAAATTCCTCATGCCCGGCCCGGGGGACGGCTTCGGCATCGGCGCGGATGCGCTTTCCGCCTATGCCTTCGGCTTCGACGGCGATCCGATGAATTACGGTGAGGACACCGAACTGCAATCGTTTCCCGGGGGAAATGGGGGTTTCGCGCGCCACATGGTGAAGACGCTGCTTCCGGCGGCGATCCCGGGCCCACGCTCGCTCGAGGCTGTTTGCCGCGGCCGGGTGAACTTCGATGCACTTGACCATGCCGGCGAGCGCTCGCGCATTCGTCTTGGGTCTACGGTGGTGCGGGTCGAACATGAGGGTGTGGCCGACCAGAGTGAGTTCGTGCGTATCGCGTACACGCGCAACGCTAAGGTCTATCGCCTGAAGGCGCGGGCGGTGGTCATGGCCGGCGGCAGCTGGACAACGAAACACATCGTGATTGATCTGCCTTCGCAGCAGCGCGAGGCCTACGCGCAGTTCTTCCGCTCGCCTTGCATGCTGGTGAATGTCGCCTTGCGGAACTGGAGATTTCTTTATAAGCGTGGCATATCGGGAGCGTTTTGGTATGACGGCTTTGGGGAGTATGGCTCGGTGCGCAAGTCTCCGACCTTCTCTACCAGGAACAAGACCATGGGGCCGGATTCTCCGGTGGTGATGACAATCAAGGTGCTCTACTGCCGCCCAGGACTACCCATGGTGGAGCAGCAGAACGCAGGGCGCGCAGAACTGCTTTCCAGTTCTTTCCGCGACTACGAGCGACGGGTGCGGGAACAGCTTACCGAAATGTTCGCCTCTACTGGTTTTGACGCCAAGCGGGACATTGCGGGTATCGTTCTGAATCGCTGGGGACACGCCTATTGCAGTCCGCAGCCGGGGTTCTTTTTCGGCAAGGACGGCCAACCGGCACCGCGGGAGATCCTGCGACGCGCGCCCTTCGGCCGGATTGCCTTCGCCAATACGGATCTGTCTGGCGATCCCGGCCATGCGACCGCGATCGCCGAGGGCCAGCGTGCCGCCGGTCAGCTGGTTGACCGTTTCTAGCGGGGCGCAGTTGGTGGCGTTGGCGAACTTCATGCGCCTTTCTTCACGGAAAGACGCATACGCTGCATTGTCCGGTGATGCGTGGCAGGAAATTTGCCTTATCCGTGGGTACGCTACGGTCGGGATGACAAAGGGAAGGGCGGCTCCCATAGAGAGTAGCTGGGTCAACCCACCCAAGGAGACGAAAAATGGGGCTTCTTCAGCAACCGGTCTTCATGGAGGCGTTGCTCTCCCCTTTGTCATCCCGACCGTAGCGTAGCGAAGTGGAGGGATCTGCAGTTCGGCGGACCCTTCCTGGAAATGTCTTTCGATAAAGCGATCTGTCCCGGCGACGCCGTGGAAGCGCAGTGGAGAGATCTGCGGTTTCCTTCAGGCTGCCAGAAAGGTGATGCATGCTGGGCTGCCGACGGACGTGTATTGGCCGGTGAAGGTTAACAGGCCGGTCTTCTTGTCCACCCTGAAGGAAGTAATGTCGTCACTGCGGTGGTTGCAGGCATAGAGAAACAGTCCGCTGGGATCGATGGCTATGTTTCTTGGGTAGTCGCCCATAGTCGAGGTCTCGCCAAGATATTGCAGCCGGCCTTCGCTGTTGAGAGAGAAAATCGCAACCGTATTTTTGAGGCGGTTGGCTACGTAGAGAAATTGTCCGTCAGGCGATAGCAAAATCTCCGACGTGAAATTCGATCCTTTGAAGCCCGGTGGTAGAGTCGAAATCGTTTGCTCGTGGTGAACCGATCCCGTCGCCGGATCGAAGAGAAAAAAAGCTACCGTAGACGATTCTTCCTGCACCGAATACAGCCAACGCCCATTAGGGTGGAATGTGAAGTGACGCGGTCCATCCCCAGGAGGCAGGGAAACGAACGGAAGCGGCGAGAGTTTGCCCGTGGCCTGATCCAGACTGAAAATATAGATTCGATCCTGTCCCAGATCTGTCTGCACCACGAACCGGTTTGCAGGATCGGCATGGATCATGTGCGCATCCGGTTTCATATGACCGTCAAAGGCGAAGCTCCCCGCGGGAGCATCGGTTGCAGTCTTGGGTCCTACGGAGTCCTTATCCTGGCGGGCGTACGTCGGAGTCCCAAGCGCACCTGTCGCTGATACAGGCAGCACGGCTATGCTCCCGTCACCGTAATTGGCAACAAAAACGTACTTACCTGACCCGTCAACACTCAAGTGAGCCGGGCCGGCTCCTTCTGAGCTCACCGCGTTCAGCAGTTGAAGATCTCCATTCGCGCGGTTGACCGAGAAGGCGCTTACGGAGCCACGTTGATCTTCATTCACGGCATAGAGGTACTTCCCGGATGGGTCAAGGGAGATCCATGAAGGATTGCTGGTCTCGGCAGCCAACTTGAGCAGATTCAGTTCCCCCGTTTCGGGGTTCATCTCGAAGAGATTGATGCCCTTTCCATTGCCTCCGTTGCCGGTGTAGGTCCCCACGTAGGCCAAGGTTCTTCGACTCTGGCCTCGAGCTGTTCTAAGCACACCATAAGACGCCGCAAAGGCGAGGGATTGTTGCAGGAATTGGCGGCGGGTCCGATTTTCGTTAGCCATCTGGCTAGGATAAACGAACCCGCGCCGCTTATCAGGGTTCGTGAGGCAGAGTCATGACCGGGTTTTCAGAGAAGAAGTTTATAGGACGGATCATGAATTCATGCCACAAGGTCGGCATCACCGGCCAGTCCTCGATGCGCACCACGTGGTGGAAGCCAAGGGTGTACCAGGCCACAATGTCCGTATTCTCGATGTTCCGGTCAGCCTTGGTCCATTTCGGCAGGCCCTCACCACCCTTGCTGTTGGTGACGTAAACGCCGGCCGCGTAGCGCTCATCCGGCTTGTACGGGGTAACCCAAAGCTGATGTTCTGCGAAGGCACCCACCTTCAAAGAGGGGTCATCCGGGGAAAGGAAATCCACTGCTGTTGCCTCGGGCATGATCTCGACCCCCGTCGGGTAGCCCAGAGGACCGCGCTCCGTACCGCTTATGAAGTGCCACATGGCGGGTTTACGCGGATCGATATCCATGATGGCGTCGCTCTCACTTTTCGCAGGCGTCGATTGAATACCCCAGATGCTGGTACGGGTACGGGCACTAATCTTCTCGGGCACCATTCGATCGACCATAAACGTGTTGTTCTGGCCGTCGACGTCGAGGTCCAGCCGGAAGCAGAGATAATGGTCGTGGTATACGGCGACGGTGTTGGGAGCAACCAACGTTCCATGCTGCGGGGTGGGCATGCCGCCGGTCATTGTCTGCTCGGGAACGACGACATCTTTGCTGCCTTTTACCTCCACGATCCCGGTGGCGCCTACACGAACGCGGATGGTCCCGTCCTGCTGAAAGGTCCAGTCCATCATGTAGTCGTAGTTGCCGATGGCCGCAGCGGCGCGCAGTACGAGTTCGCGGCTGGGACGGCCGGCCATGATGCTGTTTTCATTGTGGCGCCATGCCGGGTCGCCGGTGAACCGCTCAAACAGGCACGCCTCCTTCGTCCTCAGCAACGGCGTTCCGCTGTCGGTCGTAGACAACCCCGAAATGTATACCGCGTTGGAGGGGCAATCGTTCTCATCGACCTCCCGCAGCAGGCCGTCGCGCGTGAATTCCCCGGCATCGAGGAAGGAACGGGAATTCCATCCCTCGTCCGTATCCATGTAGGGCACGTACATCTCGGAGAAAGAACCTTCATAAAGCACGGAGCGCAGCCGCGAACCATCCTGGTAGCGAACCAGATTCAAGACCGGACCCACGCGCGAATCGAGCCGGAGCCGGAAGTGCCAGTTCTGCCAGACGATTTCGCCCTTATCCATCTTGAAGGAGGGGCCCATCGGCTGCATCACCAGGAGAGGCTTTGTCCCTTCCCGCGGTATCGCTGCCGATTCCTCAAAATCACCCACATACTTCGCGGTTGGGATCACGCCGGTGTCGATTACCTGGAGAATCTTCTTGCCGGTTATATCCACGACCACCCAGAGGCCCTCTATGTTTCGGCCCCAGGTATGGTATTGGCCGTCGGCGTCGGTGCAGCCGCCATAGCCGATGCGCATGGTCTCCTGTTCGGGAAAGACCCTCAAGGCCAGCGGGCCGTTGCCGCAGTGGATGGTGGTCATGTCCGTCAAGCCGCGCTTCTTGAAGGCCGCTTGTACGCGCGGGTCGTTCTTGATCAGGTCGCTGAAGGCATGCAATTCCGTGGTGGTAAACGGAGCCTGTACACCAGGAATCACGTTCCATGACTCCAGCTTTGCGCCGGTGATATCCACCCGGGCCTCGATCGTCTGGCCCTTGTCCTCCAGAATCACGTCGGCTTCGCGTTCAATCGGGTCGCCCGGCTTCCAGGCCAGCACCGTGCTCTTGTCCGGTTCATGCAGCAAGAGAGTGGAGACACCCGTGTCCGGCGTCATGTGTCCGCTCTTGTGCAGAATGTCATGCACCGCCCAATACTCCGAGCTGGTGAGCCCGTCCAGGGGATGCTGCGGCGTCGGGGATTGAGCCGCAAGGGGAACGGAGAGGGCAAGAGAGAGTGGCGGTAAGCAGGTTAGAAAGCGGGATAGAGAAATTGCCATCCTGGGGCTCCTCAAAAGGCATTCAACTGAAGCGGCGGTGGTGAGATTGTAATGCGCTGCTGGGATTCGGGGATGCGAATTAGTGCGAAACAGCGGGGCCGGGGACCGTAGGCCGAAGAGATTCAATTTACAATGACTCGGCAGCTTCCTCAGTGAAATCTAAATCGAACCCGGGCGCGACAGCAATTGGATTTGTTGGATTTGTCGCATTTGTCCTGGCGTGGTTGATTTGTGCGGCCGCCGGGGCCCAACGCGCTCATACCACCTGGAGCGAATACGGCGGCGCTCCCGACGCCGCGCAGTTTTCCGCGCTTGGTCAGATCAACCGATCCAATGTGAGCCGGCTCCAGATCGCGTGGAAATACCCTACCGGCGATGGGAACAAGTATCTATTCAATCCGATTGTCGTCGATGGCGTGATGTATGTTCTGGCCAGGCAGAATTCGGTTATCGCGCTCGACGCCACAACTGGCAGAGAGCTGTGGGTTCATCAGACCGATCCGCAAACCAGACTGATCACGTCCCGGGGAATCAACTACTGGGAAAGTGCCGACCGATCGGATCGGCGGTTGCTATTTTCCCTCAACAACTACCTGCAAGAACTCGACGCGCGGACGGGTAAGCCGATCTTGCAGTTCGGCAGCAATGGTCTGGTGGACCTACGGACGGACCTTGGGCGCGACCCGCAGAGTCTCAGGCTGGTTCAGTCGGGCACGCCTGGGCGCGTTTTTGAAAACCTGATCATCCTGGGGTCGGCAACCAATGAAGAATATGCGTCGGGTCCGGGTGACATTCGCGCCTACGACGTTCTTACCGGGCGGTTGGTCTGGACATTCCATACTGTTCCCCATCCGGGCGAGTTTGGGTACGAAACCTGGCCTAAGGATGCATGGAAGACAGTGGGAGGGGCGAACGCCTGGAGCGGTTTGTCGCTCGACGAAAAGCGCGGCATCGTCTTCGTTCCCACAGCCAGCCCGAAATATAACTTCTATGGCGCAGATCGAGCGGGCGCCAATCTGTTTGGTGATTGCCTGCTCGCCATCAACGCCCGGACGGGAAAACTTATCTGGCATTTCCAGATGGTGCATCACGATATCTGGGATTACGACAACTCGACTGCACCGCAGCTCTTAACGGTTCGTCACAACGGCAAGATGGTCGACGTGGTGGCGGAAGCGAACAAAGAGGGTTTTGTTTGGGTCTTCAACCGAGAAACCGGAGAGCCCCTGTGGCCGATTGAAGAGCGCTCCGTGCCGCGTTCCGACATGCCCGGAGAGGAAACGTGGCCAACCCAGCCGTTTCCGACGATGCCGCCTCCGTTCGGCCGCCAGAGCTTCACGGTCAACGACCTGAACCCGTTCATGCCCGCCGAAGAGCGGGAGCACTTGCGCGAAGAGATGCAAGGCGCGCGCAACCAGGGACTGTTCACGCCCCCGAGTACGCAGAATACGGTCGAAATGCCGGGAAATAATGGCGGAGCTAACTTTGGCGGGGTGGCTTCGGACCCCGTTCGCGGATTGTTATACGTCGTGTCCAAGGATCTTCCCGCCATGCTCAAGCTGGAATTGGATGGGGAGGAGGAGGTCTCGGCAACGAGTTCTCCCGAACAGCGTGGCCGCGCAGTCTTTGCTACAAATTGCCGGCTGTGTCACGGCGCGGACCTGAGAGGGCAACCGCCCGCTGTTCCATCGTTGGTCGATATCGGATCGAGACTCGCTCAAAAGGATATCCGCGCAATCGTGACCCAGGGAGACGGTCCTATGCCTGCATTTGGAAAGCTCTCGGATACAGATCTGGATTCCTTGCTGGCCTATCTTTTAAACCCCACGCGCGCACCGGCACCGGCTGGTCCTGAGAACAGTACCGCAGAGAAGGCCTCCGCGAATGCCCGGTACAGAAGCGGCTTTGGCTTCATGTTTACCAGTAGCGGGCTGCCTGCGATTGCACCGCCCTGGACCACGCTTACGGCTTACGACCTGAACGCAGGAACCATTCAGTGGAAAATCCCTTTAGGCGAAGTGCCGGAGTTAGCGGCCCAGGGCTTCAAGGATACGGGTTCGCATTTTCCCAAGGTCGGCCCAGTGGTCACGGCCGGAGGGTTGATTTTCACCGGCACGCGTGATCGCAAGGTGCGGGCGATTGACTCGCAAACGGGGAAGGTGCTTTGGGAGACGACGCTCGACGCTGCCCTGGAAGGGATGCCGGCGGTCTATGAAGTGAAGGGGCGCGAGTACGTTGTGTTCTGTGCGGCGGCTCAAGCCACGACTTATACCCACGATCTTCCTGGGCACCCGGCATCGCGGGCGCCCATCCCAGGCGCCTATGTTGCCTTTACCTTATCTAAGGAAAGATAGACTTATTCCGCTCCTATTTCCAGGTATCCACTGATATGGGCCACCCTTGGTCGCTGGTTGGGACAGATCCGGTGTTTTTGCTAGGAGGGGAGGGTGGCGCGACCGGGATTGTAGCGTGGCAGCCCGACGTGATCGACGATTTGCTTGAACTCGGAAAGATGGCGTAGGGAATCGAAGCGCGGATCTTGCATCAGGGTGAAGACTTTCATGTTTCGCTCGTTGCAGGCGCGATTGAGCCAGAAGCCCATTTGTTTGGATTCACCCAGCGCGGCGTGGGTCGCAGCGATGTCATAGGAGGGCATGCATTTGTGATTGGTCGCGCTCTTCAGCCCGCGCAGGATGCGCCTGGCGGAGGTCGCGTCCCCTGCTGCGGCGTGGGCATGCGCTTTCATGGCGAGCACGCAGTTACTGCCCCCGGCAAGCTTGATGGTGTTTTCAAACTCCCGCACCGCTCCCTTGTAGTCGCCCTTTTGTTCCAGCGCCTGGGCCAGGTACATGTGGGCCCAGACAAAGTCAGGATCCAGTTCGAGGGCGCTCTGGTAGTACTTGACGGCCTCATCGAAGCGGTGGGCGAGGTGCGAGGTGACGCCGGCCCAGACCAGAGTAATGAGGGAGACAGGATCGATTTCGAGCGCGTGCATGATGGCGATGTGTGCAGCCTCGTGCTGTCCCTTGGCAGCTAAGAGATTTGCATACCAGTGATAGCTGAGGGCGTAGCCCGGATTGCACTGAATGGCTCGCCGATACTCCAGGTCCGCCCCTTGCCAGTCGCGATCGAAGTGAAAACGGATATCGGCCAGCGAGGCGTGAGCTTCGGCCAGGTCAGGATCGAGTTCGATTGCCTTGAGCGCCGCCCGGCGGGCCGCCGGCATGGCCTGAGAGGGGGGCACAATTTCATAGAACGAGAGAAGGGTGAGGGAATCGGCAAGGCCGGAGTAAGGCAGGGCGAAATGCGGATCTTCCTGGACCGCTGCTTCGAAACACTGCATGGCCTTGCGCAGGCCTTCCTCGTTTCGTTGTTTCCAAAAGTACCGGCCCTTCAGGTACGCTTCGCGGGCACCGGGCTTTTCGGTGCGCCGGGTGAAGCGACACGACGGCGGCGACGAAATGACCTTCAACCAGACGCATAACACCATCTGGTCCGCCAAATAACCCGGCAGTGCATCGATATCGCAGCGACGGCAGCAATAGACCTGCGACCAAACTACAGTCTCACTCTCGACCGACAAAAGCTCCGCACTCACCTGCAAGCCGGCACAGTAATCCTGAACGCCCCACTTCAGCACGTAGGCGGCCGGGGAATCCTGCGAAACACTGTCTACCTCAACGCTCAACTTGCCCGGGTTCAGCTGACCCAGAACCGCAATCGTCTTGGCCGCGATTGCATCGCAAAGGGACTGATCGGCAAGAGTCTCGTTTTGGAGTGGCTCAACACGAATGGTGATGTGGCTCGGTGCAGATGCTGGTGTCCTGGCCTGTTTCGCCACCTCGGGCTGGCCGCCCTTGTGGGATACCTGGTCATTCCATACGGCCAGCTCCGAGCGGAAGGCGAACACGCTCCCAAGTTGCTTGTGAAAGTGCCGATGTACGGGAAGGCCTTCCCGTTTTTCCCAGAGTTGGACGGTGCGAACTTCTCGCCGAAAGTAGCTCGCAATTTCCTTCCAGGAGTCCAGACGATCAGAATCGAGCCTCAATCCATTGGATTGGTGTGAGTTCGATAATGTCGACACCAACTCTTTAATCATCAGGGTCAGCGGAATCTCTAATCGAACGTAAAAGCCTAGAGTTTTTTCAGGAGGCGGCAATCAATCGGGCCGAACAATCCATGGCAACGTACAGCAGCCGGTGGGGATCTGAAGGCAAGCGCTGAATGCCATGAAGCTGTTACCGGGAGATTACACCGCGATGAAGCTTTGCCGCAAGAACTTTCATTACAAAGTGCCCGTGGAGGGGATTTGATGTGTGAGTTTCGTTGCTGTGTGGAGGCAACCTCAATGTTTCGCACTATTTCGCTTGTTGGTCCTGGAAAAACTTGTTTTCCTATACGAACTTTGCAGCCATGATCACCTAGACCGGATTGGGCGTGCTGCACTGCCGGAACAGAAAAGGGAATTTCGTGCCCCAGGACCAATCTTCAGAGCTTTCGCCGCTGCCGCCCTCGTTCGATTACACCGATAGCTATGCATTCATGGAGAGGGTGCGCACGGGAATGCCGCCCCTCGTCATTTGCGTGGCTTGCAATGGTGGCATCCAGGGGAAGGAAGCCAACGAGGTCATCCCGGAAACAGCCGACGAAATTGCCGAATCCGTCGGAGGCGCGTATGAGGCCGGCGCGGCGATGGTTCACATCCATGCGCGCGATCCACAGGATCTGACGCGATGCGCGGGCGATGCTGAACTATGGCGGGAAGTTCTGCGTAAAGTACGTGCGCGGTGCCCCGACATCATCATCAACGCAACCACCGGGGGCGGTCCCAACATGACCATGGAGGAGCGCGCCTCCTCGCTCGAAGCGGGTCCGGAAGTTGCATCGCTGAACCTGGCTCCGGACATGAGCCGCTTTCGCTTAAAGGAGCGGCTCCCGCCCTTGCCCAATCCGCGCCCAGCCCTGGACATCGATGAATGTGTACCGTTTACGTACGGTCAAATTCACCAGTTCGCGGCTATGATGAAGCTGCGCGAGATCAAACCGGAATTGGAGATGTACCATCCGGGGTGTGCATGGGTGGTGCAATACCTGATTGAAAATGATCTGGTGAAGCGGCCGTATTGGATCCAGACCGTAATGGGCTACCAAACCGGAAGCTACCCGACGGTAGAGAATGTGCTCCATATGTTGAAGGATTTTCCCCAGGGTGCTTTATGGCTATGCTCTGCCATTGGCCCGTACCAACTCCCGCTGACCACGCTCGCCACTCTGATGGGCGGCCACGTGCGCGTCGGCCTGGAGGACAATGTGTACTATGCCCGGGGACAGAAGGCCGTGAGTAACGCACAACTGGTCCAGCGAACCGTTCGCATCGCGCATGAACTTAACCGGCCGGTTGCGACCCCGGCACAGGCCCGTTCTATCCTGGGGCTAAAGTGCCAACCCAGTAAGTACTAATCCAATTGAAATACAGGGGTCGGGGCACGACTTATGCCGAAGGTCGCTGTGAACGGCTTTTCGATGTATTACGAGACTTATGGGTCCGGTCAACCCATCGTTTTTATCCCCGGCGCATTAGGCACGGGAAGAACGGACTTTGAGTACCAGGTCCCATGGTTTAGCCAAAGCTACCAGGTCATAGCTCCTGATCCTCGAGGTTACGGCGAATCGAGGCCACCGGAGCGTGAGTATCCGGTCAACTTCTATCAGCACGATGCAGAAGATGTACTGGCCCTGATGACGGCGCTGGGCCACCATGAATTTGCTGTCTTCGGGTGGAGCGATGGAGCCAATATCGGCACGCTTATGGCCGTGAACGCTCCGCAGCGAATTCGGCGGCTCGTGGTATGGGGAGGAAACTCCTATCTCTCCGCGGAAGAGATCGCCGCCTTCCAGGCCATGCGTTCTCTCTCATCGTGGTCGCAACGGGAGGCGGATGCGATGCGGCAAATCTACGGTGATTCGCTCGATGACTTGTGGGAGCGCTACGTGGTGGGATTAGAAGACCTCTACTCCGCCGGCGGCGACATTTATCGCTCGCGGCTCAGCGAAGTGAAATGCCCGACGATGGTGCTGCACGGGGAGAAGGATCCGCTGGTACCATCGTTTCATCCCAGAACCATTTGTGAGGGCATTGCCGGCTCCTTGCTCCATGTTTTTCCGGAAGGCAAGCACCGGATCCATGCAAAATATGCAGCGGAGTTCAATCAATTGACCGCTGCATTTATTTGAGGAGTCTTATTCTCGATCAACCTTCCGCGACCAGGGAAATCGAAGTACCTCGGCAATTGAATCGGAGCCTCGGGCTCTTCGATTCGACGATGATTGTTGCCGGGTCGATGATCGGCTCGGGGATCTTCATTGTTGCCGGGGAAATGGCGCGTGAGGTGGGAAGCTCCGGCTGGCTGCTGGTGGCCTGGGTCATCGCCGGCGTCCTCACGCTCGCTGCCGCACTCTCCTACGGAGAATTGGCAGCGATGATGCCGCACGCCGGCGGCCAATACGTCTACCTGCGGGAAGCCTATTCTCCGCTGTGGGGATTTCTCTACGGCTGGACACTCTTTCTGGTGATTCAAACCGGAACGATCGCTGCCTCGTCTGTCGGGTTCTCGCGGTATCTGGGCGTGTTGTGGCCGCACATTGCAGAGAACAACTACATCATCCCGCCGATTCATATTTTGCCCACTTACGCTCTTTCCCTTTCTACGGCGCAGGTGGTCGCGCTGGTGGTGATCTCTTTTCTCACCTGGACGAATACCAACGGCCTCAAATATGGCAAGGGGGTGCAGAACGTTTTCACGTCGATGAAGCTCGGCTCCCTGCTGGCGGTGATCGGCATCGGGATCCTGATCGGCTGGAAAGCCTCCGTGGTCAAAGCGAATTTCGGCGATGCGTGGACACCGCGCGGATTCACGGTGAGCGGCTATGCGCCCTCCCCGTTGACCGCCTTCGGCATGCTGGTAGCCCTTTGCAGCGCACAAATAGGTTCTCTGTTCGCGGCCGATGCCTGGAACAACATAACCTTCAGTGCCGGAGAGGTCAGGAACCCCAGCCGGAACGTGCCCCTGTCCCTGGCTCTCGGAACCTTCATTGTCATTGGTCTGTACCTTGCGGCCAACTTCGCCTATATCGTCGTGCTGCCCTTCAGCGCGGTGCAGCGCGCACCCTCGGATCGCGTGGCCGCGACCATGATGCAGGCCATCTTCCCCACCGCCGGGGCGGTGCTGATCGCAGTGGCCATCATGATTTCAGCATTTGGCTGTATGAATTCTCTGATCCTGTCCGGAGCTCGCGCTTACTATGCGATGGCGCTCGATGGGCTCTTCTTCAAGAAAGCCGCGGCCCTCAATCGCGCCAACGTGCCCGGCGCGGCTTTGGTCATGCAGGGCATCTGGGCAGCCGTACTGGTATTGATCCGAACCTACCAGCCCGCGACCGGAACCTACGGCAATCTCTACAGCAACCTGCTCGACTACATCATCTCCGCGGCGCTGATCTTCTACATCCTTACCATTGCCGGCGTATTTCGCTTGCGCCAGCTTCGGCCGAACGCCGAGCGGCCCTACCGCGCGTTCGGTTATCCGCTGGTTCCCGCGCTCTATCTTGTGTGCGCGAGTGTCATTCTAGTGATTTTGTTCGCTTACCGCCCGGCAACCACCATCCCCGGCGTGGTGATTGTTCTGATTGGTGTTCCGGCGTACTTCCTTTTTCGATATCTGTGACCGCGACGAGCTCCATGCTGCCCCGCTCGGGGAGCAAAGCCGGTAAGTTGTTGGTTTGATTGGTGGACCTGATCGGGATCGAATCCGACGAACCTCTTTCATACCATAGACCCAAAGTTATGATTTAAAACAACTTACAAGACCCCAATGGCTTCCTAAGTCCTTGACAAGCTGCCAACAGCTTCAGCGATGATGCATAACGCGATCCCCACTCCGTCAAAGCCTTAATGAACTGCAATACAATCGGCCTGGTCAAAGACCTCAAGCTTCATAGGCACGTCGAACTTTATGAGCTTTCTCCAAAAATAAGACCGGTCTCACAACACAAACTGGTGATGTGGTCCATTCACGATCCGCATTGTCAGCCGGCTTTGGCGACCAAGCGGAAATCTTCCTGGTCTGATGTGATCGGGTTATGCCAGCCTCCGTCGGGTGAAACTCTCTGCTCGACCTCACTCGGACCCCAGGCGCCTTTCTCGTATTCGTAGATGGGAGTGCCGGCTTTCAGTACGGGATCGACGATTCGCCAGGCCTCTTCCACATAATCCTGCCGGGCAAACAGAGTGGCATCCCCCGCCATCGCGTCGCCCAACAGGCGCTCGTACGCTTCCATTTCGTCTGGACGGGGATGACGGCTCGCCACCATCTCGATGTCCTCGCCTTTCAATGCCTCGCCGGGAGCCATGACAGTCGTGCCTACGGCTATCGTCATCTCGGGACTGATCCGGAATCGCAGATGGTTCTGAGACAGAGCGTTCTCCTTGATAACCGTCGGAGGCTTTCGAAACCGGGCGAGGACCTCGGTGCAGGTCACGGGTAAATTCTTTCCTGCGCGGATGTAGAATGGCACGTTTTTCCAACGCCAGGAATCAATCTCCAGCCGCAGCGCCGCAAAGGTTTCCACCTTCGAATCGGCGCGGACTCCTCCTTCCTGGCGGTAACCGCGAAACTGCCCTCGGACGAGATTATCCGCCTCCAGCGGCGGAATCGCCTTCAGTACCTTCACCTTCTCATCTCGAATGGTTTCACTGTCAATGCGGACCGGAGGCTCCATCGTGAGGTTGCAAAGGATTTGGAACATATGGTTTTGGATCACGTCGCGAATGGTGCCGGTTTGATCGTAGAAAGAGCCGCGTCCTTGCACACCGAAATCTTCTGCCATGGTGATCTGCACGCTTTCGATGTAGTTACGATTCCAGAACGGCTCCATGAACGCATTGACGAACCGGAAAACTACCACGTTGTTCACAGGACGCTTGCCCAGATAGTGGTCAATGCGAAAGATTCCGGATTCGGGGAAGGCTGTATGAAGAATCCGGTTGAGCTCCTGCGCTGAGGTAAGGTCGTTGCCGAAAGGCTTCTCAACAATGACACGAGCGCCCTCGGCGGAACCCGATTTCGTTAATTGCTCCACCACTGTTCCGAACAGAAGGGGCGGAATGGCCAGGTAATGCGCCGGCCGTTGCGCTCCGTTGAGTTCTTTGCGGATCGCCTGAAAAGTGGCAGGGTCCGCGTAGTCGCCGTCTACATACCGCAACAAGCCGATCAACTTGTTGAGGGCTGCAGTGTCGACTCCGCCGTGTTTATCGAGGCTGTCGTGTGCCCGCGCGCGAAGCTGTTCGAGGTTCCAACCGGCTTTCGCTACACCGATCACCGGCACGTTGAGGTGGCCGCGTTTTATCATCGCCTGCAGCGCGGGAAAGATCTTTTTGTAGGCCAGATCGCCTGTGGCGCCAAAAAAGACCAGGGCGTCGGAATGGGAATCGCTCATTGCAAATCTCCTTTTCTCGGGCGGCTTATTTGCCGGCCGCTTTTTCCAGGTGTCCGCCGAAGCCGTAGCGGATCGCTGACAGTAGCTTGCCTTGAAATCCGTCCGGCCCACAGTGAAGCCGATGAACCCCGGAACTCCGGCGGCCGTTATCAGCCATTCTCGTGCCTCTGCTCCTCTTGTCTGGTTGTGACAGCACTGGGAATGCCGCGCTCCTCTGGGGCGTTCTCCCACAGGCGAAATCCTCCTGCAAAAGCGTTAGCGTTATTGCCCGCTCGGCAGCCTGGAGGAAGCTTCTCGAGTTCTTTTACGTTCCCGCCACCCAGGACCACGTCCTCAGGTTCAAGCGCGGCGGTCAAGCGGGTTACGACATCTGCAACATAGTGCCGCCAGGCGTCTTTGCCCCAGCGTTCCAGTCCTCGCTGCCCAACGTAGTCCTCGTATGTGTGCTTTTTATAAGGCAAATGACTGAGCTCCATCGGCTCAATAATGCCATCCACGATCAGTGTGGATCCCAGGCCGGTCCCTAGACCTAAGAAGAGCATCTTCCCGCCTTTGTAGCTCCCCAGGGCCTGCATAGCCGCATCATTGATCAGCTTTACCGGACGGGCGAAGGCAGCTTCAAAGTTGAACCCGACCCAACCGCGCCCTAAGTTGTGCGGCTCGGCGACCGGCCGATTTCTGAGAACTGGTCCCGGATAGCCGATCGATACAACGTCATAGCTCCAATCCGCGGTTATCGTCTGGATCGCCGAGACCATGTGCTTGGGAACCAGCGTTGCCCCGGACTCAAACTTGCGCGGGTCGCTTTGCCCGCTGACGAGAACTTTGACGTGAGTGCCACCCACATCCACAACCAGGACATTCATGACTTAGCTGACCCTCTTGAGGGCGGCGCTCTTGAACGCGATCACGTCCATGAGATCGTTCCCTGCGTGACTTAAAAGCAATCAGAGAGCCAATACCCTGCGAAGCACCATTTGCCTTCGCAATGGCTGAGCCTGCAGCCACATAGCCGAGTTCAGGGAAAGCCGCGGAATCTACCATGCCAGCATGTGAGTACCCGTGGGCCGCCAGTTGAGAGCACATTGGCACTAAGCTGTCTGCCAGGGCATCGCGATATCCCGTTCAAGGCCTTGTTTCTCTGAAGTATCGTG
>CAWCKO010000027.1:0-11871 GCA_963796145.1 uncultured Acidobacteriaceae bacterium
CGTTCAAGAGTCTCTTCCAATCCGGAGTGCTTTTCCTGGCGTTACCTCTCGGGGTGTGCGCGCAACAGAACACCTATTTCAGCGTCTGGCCTGCGGGACTTTCTCCTCAGGAAGTTGGCAAAGCCCTGCCGAGCACTTCGTCACCAGTCCTCACCAGTCCGGGCAACGATCCATTACTGTGAAGTGGCCACCTGGTACGGCGCGCTCACCTTTGCCTCGCTCACGCATGACATCGCTCTGCGCACCGGGCTGATCCATCAGTTCGAACCGCTTACGCCCGGCGGCGCGGAAGCGGCACGCATTCCTGTGCGCCACCATGTGGACGACTCAATTTTCGGCGTTGTGCCGCTGGAGATCGCGATTGAGACCAAGGATCAAAGTATCTCGCCATGGGGAAGGCATGGGCAGATCGTCAATGGGAAAATCCCGGGCCGGACGGGCTGTCGGCAGAAACCCGCTTCTGGATCGACGACATGTATATGCTCACCATCCTGCAGCTGGAAGCGTACCGCGCCACGGGAGACAGGAAGTATCTTGATCGTGATGCGCTGGAGATGACTGCGTATCTGGATAAGCTGCAGCAACCGAACGGGCTTTTTTATCACGCGCCCGACGTGCCCTTTTACTGGGGCCGCGGTGACGGATGGGTGGCAGTCGGCATGGCGGAGATGCTCCGTGATCTGCCCGAGGACCACCCCCAACGGAAGCGGATCCTCGACGGCTATCAGAAGATGATGAGTGCGCTGCTCAAGTATCAGGGGAAGGACGGCATGTGGCGTCAACTGATCGATCACGACGAGGCCTGGCCCGAAAGTTCAAGTTCAGCCATGTTTACGTTTGCCCTGATCACCGGTGTTAAGAACGGCTGGCTCGACGCCGCGACCTACGGCCCCGCGGCGCGAAGGGCCTGGATCGCCGTCGCCGGCTACATCGATCAGAACCAGAACATAACCAGCGTCTGCCAGGGAACCGGCAAGAAAAACGACTACGAGTACTACATGGAGCGAAAGCGGATCACCGGCGATTTTCACGGGCAGGCTCCCGTCCTATGGGCAGCCTCCGCGCTGCTGCGCTAAAGCAGCGGCCACAACGCGGTCAAATAGAAACAGGGTGGGTGCCCGGTCCCGGTTCCTTTACGCAAAGGCATTGCAGGAGTAAGCTTCCTCCCACACGCTTCCCCAACAATTCAAGGAGAACCCTTCATGCTGCGTCTTCGACCTTTGCAGGTCTTGTGGATCAAGCAAGCGATGTCTACGAAACTGAACACTATCAGCAACCCATCGGAACGACGGGAGAATGCATGACCACAACAGTCACTCAGCCGCCCACTCCGGAGCGTATTTTCAACGCTATCAACGCCTACCAGCAGACCGAGGCAATCAAGACCGCGGTGGAGCTGGGAATCTTCACCGCTATCGCCGAAGGCAACCGTACCGTGGGCACGATTGCCAAGCGATGTGCCGCTGCGGAACGGGGAGTGCGCACGCTTTGCGATTTCTTGACCATTCATGGCTTTTTGACCAAAGAAGGCACCGCGTACGCTCTGGCACCGGAGTCAGCTTTATTTCTAGACTGCCATTCGCCGGCATATATCGGCGACGCCATTGATTTTTTGCTCACAGAGCACGTGCGCGAATGTAACGCGCGGCTGACCGAGGCCGTGCGCCGGGGAGGCACCGCCCTGGGTGAAGGAACGCTGACGCCGGAAAATCCCGACTGGGTGAAGTTTGCGCAGGCCATGATGCCGCTGATGCACTGGCCTGCCGAGATGATGGCGACCGAACTGCGCAAGGGGGGCGAGGCACACAAAGTTCTCGATATCGCCGCGTCTCACGGCATCTTTGGAATTGCGGTGGCAAAAGAGAATCCCGGGGCGCACATCTATGCCGCCGACTGGAAGAATGTGCTGGAAGTGGCTAGCAAGAATGCGCTGGCCATGGGCGTTGGCGATCGCTACCACCTGCTCCCTGGCAGTGCCTTCGAAACCGATTTTGGCGGTGGGTACGACCTGGTGTTAGTTCCCAATTTCCTGCACCATTTCGATATCCCCACCTGCACGACGTTTATGCGCAAAGTGTACGCCGCGTTAGAGCCAGGTGGCCGCGCCGCCATTGCTGAGCTGGTTCCCAATCCTGATCGGGTTACGCCGCCCGCCGCCGCTGCCTTTAGCATGATGATGCTGGCCACTACGCCCACGGGCGATGCCTACACGTTCGCAGAGCTCGAGCAGGTTTCGAAGGACGCAGGCTTTGCGCGGGTAGAGCTCGCGCCACAGGAGATTGGACTCGATCGCCTGGTGATTGCGTACCGGTGATCCGAGGAGTGGACGGAGCGCCGCGCCTCCGGCGCTCTGCAATGTTGCGTACGGACCTCCCAGCCCTTCCTCGGGGGGCTGGGCTGACGTCTGGCCCACCGGACCTACGAGCCTTCTGTGGATGTAGGGGGAATCGATGTCTGTCGGCTATCCGTCCTCACCTCCCGCATCGCCTCAAAGAAACGGACCACCGCTTCCAGATCGCTCTGTGGCAGCGACGCAAGCATGAGGCGGGTCTCCGCTTCCACTCCTTCATACATAGCGGCAATTTTGCGTAATCGCGCCGGGATAAGCGTGATGAGCAGACTCCGCCGGTCCTCAGGATTAGGCCCACGCCGCAGGTACCCCCCCTTCTCCAAGCGATCCAACGCCACCGTGACCCCTCCACTGCTGAGCCCTGTCCATTTAGCCAGAAGGCTCGGCGTGGAGGGCCCATAAAGCTGCAGCATGTGGAGCATCTGCATATCGGTAAGCCCCAGGCCGGCCTTTTCCGCGGCCTGAGCATTGAAGAAGATGCCTGCGGCGAGGAACTTGCGAATCTCCAGCACGATGCGATCGGCGGTCGTGACCGGCGCCGGCAAGTGGGTGGGGTCTGCTTTGCCGGACGGGCCACGGCGCAATGTTTCTTTGACAGGCATAGACGAACCGACCTCTTATGCTTTACTATCCATGTATCTTATTTTATAAGATACATGGAGGATAAAATAAATGGCTGCCACCCTCAAAGCTTACAAGGGAATGGGAATGGAAGGGAGCACGGCGCGCTGGTACGACCGCACCACTCGCAAAGACATGCCGGAGATCCAGGCGTTGGCGGTAAGAATAGCCGCGGCGATCTCGCCGGAGGCACAGGTGCTCGAGGTAGCGCCGGGGCCCGGCTTTCTCTCGATCGAGCTGGCCAGGCGAGGGTTGCGCGTGCGTGCGGTGGATATCAGCCGGACCTTTGTTGAAATTGCCCAACGCAACGCCGCGGCGGAAGGGGTAGACGTCCGCTTCGAACTGGGCAACGCCGCGGCTCTGCCGCTGGAGGACGCAAGCGTGGATTTCGTGGTCTGCCGAGCGGCCTTCAAGAACTTCTCTGAGCCGCTGAAGGCTTTAGGGGAGATGCGCCGTGTTTTGCGCCCGGGCGGCAAGGCGCTGCTGATTGACATGCGGCGGGACGCGTCGATGGCCGAGGTGAAGCAGTATGTGAATGGCTTAGGTGTAAGCCGGCTGAACCGCTGGTTCATGGTGTTTACCTTTCGGTTCATGTTGATCAAGCGAGCCTATCCGCTGGAGGAGTTTCGCCGCATGGCGATCGAGGCGGGTTGGGCCCAGCCTCGAATCGATCTCTCGCGCATGGGGTTCGAGGCCTGGACGACGAAATAGGGTGAGAGCCTGCTGCTGCTGTTATGGGCGTGGACGACGGATGCCTATGAGCTGCTAACTTCGTCATGAAGGACGGCCAAATCATCCGCAGGCCCCAAGGCTAAATCCGCGGCCAGACGCCTGCACGTCTTAGTTCGTTCTCGCCCCAAAAGAAGCGTTGATCTGCGCGGCGTATTGCGCAGCTTTTGCCAGAATAGCGGGCTCATCGAGCGTGAGCACGTGTCGATCCTCCATCACCGGTCTGCCGCCCACCACTGTCGTTCGCACATCGTCGGACTTGAGCGCGTAGACAATCGCCGAATAGACGGTGTACATCGGCGTGGCATGCGGCGCGGTGGTGTCTACCACGATGAGATCTGCTTTCTTGCCCACTTCCAGCGAGCCGATCTGCGGCTCAAGATGGAGGGCCCGTGCGCCGGTGATGGTAGCCATCTCGACCACCTGCAACGCAGACAAGGCCTTGGGATCCATGCGCGCGAACTTCTGTTCCTTCGCCGCCAGGTTCATTTCTTCGAACATGTCCTGATTGTTATTGCTGGCAGCGCCGTCCGTTCCGATGCCAACGGCGACTCCTGCCGAGAGCAACTCTACCGCCGGCATCGAACCAGCAGCAGTCTTCATGTTGCTGGAAGGGTTGTAGGAGCAGCCTACGCCAAAGTGAGCCAGCGTCTGGACGTCCGCCTGATCTAACCAGATGCAATGCGCGCCCAGGACGTTCGGTCCCAACAGGCCGATCCGCGCCAGATACTGCACCGGTGTCATGCCATGATCCTGCCGGCTCTTCTCAATCTCGAAAGGAGCTTCGGCCACGTGGATCAGCAGCGGTGCCTGGTTGCTCCGGGCGAGCGCCGCAGCATCCTTGAGCAGGCCCTCAGGGCACGTATAAATAGCGTGCGGCGCAACGGCGGGCGTGATCAGCGGGTCACCCTTCCAACGTTTCAGAAAGGATTCGGTATATGCGAGTGCTGCCGCAGGAGTCTTGCTGTCGGGCGAAGGAAAGCCGATCAGAGTTTCTCCCAGCACGCCCCGCATGCCCGCGGCTTTGGTAGTCTCAGCCACCTCTTCTTCAAAGTAATACATATCGGCGACGGTGGTTGTGCCGCCGCGCAGCATTTCCAGCAGGCTAAGCCGTGTCGACCACGTAACGAAATCGCGGGTAACGTAGCGGCTCTCAGCCGGGAAGATATACTTGTGCAGCCAATCGTCCAGTGAAAGATCATCTGCCAGGCCGCGAAACAAGCTCATGCTCATATGTGTATGAGCATTAATCAGTCCTGGCAGAATAAGCGCGCCGTGGGCGTCGATCACCTTACCCGATTCGTACATTGAGTCGATCTTCGCGCTTGAGTCGACGGCGACGATGGTATCGCCCTGAATCGCCACCGCGCCATCTTCCAAAACACGGCGCTCTCCGTCCATCGTAACCAAAGTGCCGTGGACCACGGTCAGATCCGCTCGCTGTTTGGCCAATGCCCGCGTCGAATGGGCGACCCCGAGCAACCCGCAGATGAATAGGGAAATAAAGCCCTGCAATGGACGGCTACGGCGTGCGCGCGCGCCCGTCCTGGGTTGCCGCGCGCATGGAGAATCATGCGCTCTATGTAAGTGGGCCAGGTGATTCATCATAATGGGGAACCGTCGCCGGACATTGTGTTGCCAGCTTAGCCGGGATCCGGCTGAACCCGCCAGCCATTTCGCGGTAAATTTGGGGGGCGTGACCCGACGGGTTCTGGGAAGCAGGAAGCGTAACTAGGCCTCGGGTGCCCCACATCTCGCTCGTTTTTTGCGAGATGTGGGATTCCACGACTGCCGGCTCCTGAAATCTCCTAACACTACGTTCCATCCTTGTCCAAACGTGAGAAGGGAAACCCGGGCACGGAAACCCGGACCGTTTCCATTTCCATTATGTTGTATGCTACATAGGTGGCGATTGTATAAAGCGCAGAAGAGACGAGTGGCATTGTCCCCCTTCTGTCCATGCCGCTGCCACCAGGCCGCACCTTCATAGAGGCTTTCAACATGGGTAAAAGCAGAATTAGATGGATTTGCTATCGTGCCGTTGCCCTCTTGATTTTCCCCTTGCTGACCAGGGCAGGTATCTCCCAGACTCCATCCGCGGCATCCACATGCAAGTCCACGGTTGAAGGAGTACTGCAAATCGTACCGCTCACCAGCAAGGTTTACGCGAATACCCGTAATCTACGGGTGTGGCTTCCACCCGGTTACGACGATGCGGCCAATGCCAAAAGAACATATCCCGTACTTTATCTTTTCGATGGCCAGATGCTTTTCGATCGCTGCACGGGGCCAGGCCAAATTTTCGAATGGCGTGTGGACGAAACGCTCACGGATCTTATAACCAGGCACGTCATCGATCCCATCATCGTAGTGGGTATCGACAACACAGGCAAAAACCGGACCCATGAATTTGCTCCCTATTCAAACCCACTCCTGCCCCCCGAGGCCGAGCCGCTCGCTGGGGATAGGGTTCCCGATTTTCTTGCGATAGATGTTCTGCCCTTCGTTGCAGCTCACTATCGCATTGCCGAGGGCCGCGAACATACTGGGATTGGCGGCTCCTCATTAGGCGCTGCCGCAGCGCTCTACGCTCTGCTTCATCGCCCGGACCTTTTCGGCTTGGGTCTCCTCGAGAGCACATCTCTTCAGCTCGGCAACGGCGAACTTATTCGGGACACGTCGCCGATCCTCAGAGCGCCAGTTCGCGTTGCCATAGGAGTCGGCACCGAAGAACTTGAGCCGGACGTAACCAAAATGCTCGGAGTGCCAGAATTCAACTCCGGGTTTGTCAAACTAAATCAAATCCTCGCCGATAACTTCAGAGCTGCTCTTTTTAGTCATCCCGAAGTTCAATTAACCATCCAGCCGGGAGGTCACCACACGCCACAATTCTGGGGAGAGCGCTTCGCAGCGGCCGTCCAGTTTCTTTATCCACCTGCTAAACCCGAGGTCCCCCGCTAGTTTGACAAGAAAATCCAAATATATGTGTATACATATACTATGACCGCAAAAGCTTTTACTGGAGATCCCGCAGATGAACTCTTTGAGCTGCCGTGTGCGTGTCAGAACCTGCGCCGCGTCACTCGGATCACAACCCGGATCTATGACCAGGAACTGAAAAAGGCAGGACTCGAGATCACGCAATTTGGCCTGCTCACCGCACTGGCTAAGACCGGGGAGATAAATCAGAAGCGGCTGAGTGTAGGGTTTGCCATGGACAGTACGACCCTTACACGCACTCTGGCCCCACTGCGGAGGAAGGGTTGGATTATGGTCACGCGGGGAAAAGACCGCCGGGAGCGTTTATTCAGCCTGACCCGAGCAGGCGAGCGGCAACTCGTTGACGCTCAACCCCATTGGGAGCTGGCGGAACAACGGCTACGACGAGAATTCGGACCCGCAGGCTGGAAGCAGATGAAACTGACTGTATCGCAAATGACAAAAGCCGCAATGGCGGCGTGAATTCTTTGCGACGCAAAACATGTATATACATCTAGTACATCAGGAAAACCCAAACCTCGGGAAAGGGAACTCTTATGAAAACCTCTATGTATCTGTCGGCCGCGCTGCTGCTGGTCGGAGTCGTTTTCGTCAGTCTACGAAAACAGCAGGCTCCCTCGGTTTCCAGAAATTCCTCCGAAACCGGCTCCCCCCGCCCGGATCTCGAGTATTTCAAAGCCGTCAACAGCATTGCGTCACCGAAAGATCCGCAGTTGCTCTTTCTGCTCATGGGGCAGTATGCGAATGCCAATCTGCAAAGTGACGGCGTGGAGTTCTTCTCCGCGCGGCTGAGAGAGTTCGGGCCACACCTTACTGACGTCCAGAAGGCCTTGTATCTAAGCGCGATCGGTTTGTTGCGAGCGCAGCATGCACCTTCGGTCCCGTTGTTGCATCGCGTGGGTTACGTGAAAGAGACCATTACCATCCTGGAGCAGGCCAGGCAGCTTTCCGAAGGGCACGTCTTCGTTGTGAACTGGATTGCGGGCATCGTCTACTCCCAGCTTCCGGGCTTCTTCCATCAAGGGCAGGCGGCGCAGGACGAGCTGATGTGGTGCGTCAAGAATGGGGACCAGGCGCCCCATGCCGGCTGGTTGCGTGAGGTTTACTATCGTCTTGGAAAGCTCGCTCTCGCTCGGGGAGAACAAGCCAAAGCGCAAGACTATTTGAAGCGAAGCGGCTACCAGGACTTCAACAGCCCGATCACGCTGATCACTCCTTTTTCAGAGGACATAATGTCCGGGCATACCTTCGCGCCGCGGCGCATTGCCGAGATCGTGCCCGGGCGGGTGTACGTGCTCACGGGTTTCGAGTTCACCGAATATTATTTCGTGGTGTCGGACGATGGGCGAGAGCTGATCGGCATCGACGCCGGAACCCGACCGGACTCCGCCCGGGCAGCCTACGAAGCGCTGCGAGCATATGCACCCAATCTCCCCCAACTGACGACCATCTTCATAACCCATTCCCACTGGGATCACGTTGGCGGCCACAGCTATTTCCGTTCCCTGAATCCCCAGCTGCGCTTCTATGCCAGGAGCAATTATCAGGAAGAGATTGCCCACGACTTCAGCGGGCCTGCGATTGGCGCTAAGCCCTTCTTCGGCGAACGATTCAGCTTAGACGATGTACGCACCTTCAAGCCCGACGTCACCATCGACAGCCCGACGGAGTTGAAGATCGGGGGAACGACGATTGAGTTGATCCCTGTGCAAGGCGGAGAGACCCATGATGGAATGTTCGTCAATCTGCCGCATCAGGGAGTCATGTTCGTGGGCGATTTCATCATGCCTTATCTCGGAGCGCCCTTTGTTCAGGAAGGCGATCTGCCGGGGCTGCTGGATGCGATTGATATTGTGGTGCGAGAGAATCCGAAGTATCTACTGCATGGCCACGAGCCGCTCACGCGGAATTTCGCCTCGCCGGCCATGTTGTCGCAGCTCAAATTGGATCTCAGCTGGTTGCGGGAGCAGGTGTTGAGTTCTATCAGCAGCGGCAAAGAGCGAGCTGTGATTCAACAGGCAAATTTGATTCCACCCGATCTGCTCAGGGGGAATCCTGACGCGTATCTGCCGTATTTCATCATGCGGGAACATGTCATTGATCGTCTGTATGACCAGAACGTCGGCTACTGGCAAGCCGACCTCCAGGGGCTCGACCATATCAGCCGTGCCGACCGCGCGGAACTGCTGGTTGACTACCTTGGTTTGTCGGAAAGTCAGCTTACGAAGACCGTAGGCCGGCTGGCTGCGGACGGCAAATACGAACTCGCGGCCTCGCTGCTCGAATCATCCGAGGGCAGGTTCAAGCACAGCGAGTCTGTTGCCAGGGCCAAACGGCTCGTCTATCTCAAGCTCATGGAGAAGAACCAAAACACTGATCCGTTCAAATATATTCTGTACTCGGCGGCAATCGGGGAGCAGACACAGCAAATGAGCAGCGGCAAGTGAGGGACGAGGAGCGGTCGAGTCGGTTGCGAAACTGAACCGGTCACTCTGCCCGTAAGGTTTGCGTAAGGTCGACGGTTGCAGCGCGGCGGGCCGGCAGTAAGGACGCGGCCAGAGTAAGCAGCAGCAATGACGCCGCAGCCAACGTCAGAACCAGCGGATCCACGCCGCTCACTCCGAACAGGAACGAGCTCAACAGATGCGAAGCTGCGAAGGCTCCAGCTAGCCCAATCGCACAGCCCACCGCCGCCAGCTTCGCTCCGGAAATAACAACCAAGCGGACGATACCCGAGCGCTGCGAGCCCAGAGCCATGCGAATCGCCATCTCCTGCATCCGCTGCGCAACCGAGAACGCGATGACGCTGTAGATCCCCAGAACTGCCAGCAGCACCGCGATTGCGGCAAAGGAGGCGATCAGCGCCGTATTGAATCGCCGCGGAGCCTCGCTGTCCGAGATGGCGTGCTCCATAGTCTGCACCTGATTCAAGGGCAATTGCGGGTCGATGGAGCGCACCGTTGCGCGGAGCGTATTTTCCATTTGCTCCGGAGGCATGGCCGTACGCAGCGCAATGTATCCGCCGTTGCCATTCAGATCGGTCGGCGATCCGAGAGAGCCCACCATCGTCTCCGCCTGGTCAACGGTGGTGTAATACTGCTGCTTGATTGGCAAGTCGGGCGAGCCCTCCTTTACATCCGCCACCTCGCCCACCACTGTCGCCCACGGGGTCTGCGTCGATTCCGTGCCCAGCCGAAGCCGCTTGCCGATCGGGTTCTGTCCCGGCCAGGATTGCTCCGCCAGCTTCCGGTTCACGATGACCACCAGCTGCGCCCCCGCTCTGTCCTCCGGTGTGAAAAATCGGCCGTGGAGAAGAGGAATGCCCATCGCGCGAAAGTAGTCGCCATCGACCTGAATGATGGTGCTCAGATCCATTCCTGCACCCTTTGGCGCAACATAGCCCTCCGCCACAAACACGCTGTTGTTGTTGCCACCCGAGGCCGGCAGAAAGGAAGTCAACCCTACCGTTTTTACTCCGGGTAGTTGCTGCAGGCGGCGCAGAAGTTCGCGGTTGAATTCGTCGACGGAAGCCTGGGTCTGATATTGCTTCCGCGGCAGACCGTAAGAGGCGGCCAGTGTATGGTCGGGCTGAAACCCAAGATCCACCTGGCGCATCTTCTCGAAACTGCGCAACAGCAGTCCCGAGGCTGCCAGCAACACCAGGGCAACCGCGATCTCTGTAATCACCAACGCCGAACGCAACCGGGCGTGGCCTCCACCTGAGGTGCCGGTGCGGCCGCCTTCCTTGAGCGCGTCGTTCACGTTGGTGCGGATGGCCGCAAAGGCCGGGGCCAGCCCGCAGATCACTCCGGTCAGCAGAGCGAGCGCCAGCGCAAAACCCACAACCTGCCAATCCAGGCCGATCTCGCCGATGCGCGGCAGCGTCTCCGGTAACAGGCTTACGCCAAAGCGGAGCGCACCCGCTGCGAGCATCAGGCCCACCATGCCTCCCGCCACGCTCAACACCAAGCTCTGCATAATCGCCTGCCAGAGGAGCGTCGCCGACCTCGCTCCGAGCGCAAGGCGAACCGCCATCTCCCGCTGCCGGCGAATAGCCCGCACCAGCAACAGCCCGGCCAGGTTGGCACAGACGATCAACAACACCACGGCCACGGCGAGAAACAGGGTGCGGATCAGCGGACGCGCCTGCTCCACTGTTTCCTCACTGAGTGGCCGGACCACGGGACGAACGGCGAGGCCGGCCATAAACGGCGGGTAGCTGCGCATGGTTTCCCGGGCAGCTTGCTCCGCATCGCTGACTGCCTGTGCCGCACTCATGCCCGGGCTCAGGCGACCCACCATACTGAAGTTCCAGCTGCCTGCGGCGGTGGGCGATAGTTCCTGTGCGTTAAAGCTGACGGGAACCCAAAGTTCACTTTGGTTCAGGTGGCCGGGCACCAGGGAAACTTAAAATTTCGTGGCATCACGCCGATAACCACGTAAGGCTTGCGATCAAGGAGAATCTCCTTTCCCCAGCACATGCTGGTCGCCATGGAAGCGGCTCTGCCATGTGCCGGAGTCAGCACCACCACCTGCTGGTGCTGGCGGTCTTCCTGTTGGGTGAAGAAGCGTCCGAGGAGCGGTGGCACCTCGAGTGCCTGGAAAATCCCGGGGCTCATCCGCGTGGCATTCACAGCCGCCGGATCGCCCAGACCGGAAAGCTCAAATCCCGTTCCCTGGTAGCCGCCCAGACTGGTAAAGCTGTGTGTGTCACGGGTGTAGTTTCGAATGTCGGGAATGGTGACGCCCGCCTCCCCATTCCCTCCGAACTCGGCGCCCTGAAGAACATCTGCCAGCACCATCAGCCGGCCGGAGTTAGGGAAGGGCAGCGGTCGAAGTAGTACGCCTTCGACAATCGAAAAGATCGCGGTCGTCGCGCCGATTCCTACTGCCAGCATCAGGACAGACGTGGCCACAAATCCGGGAGACTTCACAGTTCGCGAGCGGCGATCCTCAGGTCACGGAAGAGAGACGGCATTTAGTTTCCTCGCACAACGAGGGAGCAGGGTAAGAGCAATTACATTACCAGATACGGTTAGCGAGAACACCAAGTTCCATCGGGTAGTTAGCGCATGGATCGATCTTCTTGAAGGGAGAATCTCTGACCGAAATTGGACCCATCTGTCCGAAGATGGACAACTGCCTAAGGCCGAAAATGCTCTTTGTTCCGT
>CAWCKO010000028.1:0-76683 GCA_963796145.1 uncultured Acidobacteriaceae bacterium
CAGCGCGCCGTAGAGGAGAGCGGCCCAGGTTGCCGCAGGATGCTGGCCGTACTGCCACCAGCGCAGGGGAGCGTTCCCCGTTTCCACCCGCGGGCGAAGCCACATATCGGCAAGGCGCAGCAAGGGCAGAGTTATGTAATAGCGAAAGGGATGGGCGCGGACGCGCTCCTGAGCCAGCTGGGCGAAGCGGGCATCGAGATCCGGGGTTAGGGTGGTGGTGGCGTTGTAATCCTGCAGGAGGCTCTGGGTCTCGCCGTATTGGCTGGCATCGTCCATAGCGCGCGCAGGCAGACTCCCGGGATCGATTCGGTCGCTGTTGCCGTTCCAGTAGATCTCGCTGGTGGTGGTGAAGTCGGCAGCAAAGCTTTTTACCCAGCGGACAAAGCCGGGAGCGCTGAATTCGCCGGGATCGTTGGCGTAACGCGGCGCGAGTGGCTGAAAGACATGGAAGGTGCGCCAGTTGCGTCCCGTCCACGCCACAAAGGGCAGCACCGAGAGCAGGCCGGCTATTACAGCAAGGCGAAAGGCGGATGCGAGGCCTAACGAGTGGCGACCGTACACAAGCAGCGCGACCCACAGCACCACTGCCAGCAAGGCGCCATCGGGACGCAACAGAGTGGAATAGCTCCAGGAGAAGACGAGCAAGGCCGTCCACAGCAAGCGGGGGTTTTCCACGACTTCTAAGAGGGCGCGGAAGCCCAGGGCGACGCAGAAGATGGAAAGCGTTTCTGTGAGTGGGAAAGCGACGTAATTTGCGGTGAAGGGACAGAGGGCGGCCAGCAGCAATGCGATCCGGCCGGCGCGGGGACCGCAGATCTTCCTCGCCAGGCCGGCAATGAGCAGGCAGGTGCCGAGGTCGATGAGCGCCTGCAGATACACCACCGGGCGATAATTTGCCACGCCGAAGAGCGCAAAGCAGAGCGCCAGAAAGGCCGGATAGCCGGGCAGGCGGACTAGCGTCGGCTGAATGGTCGTGAGGCCAGACGGGTGGCCTACGGAGTGGCCGTAGATACCATGGGCGAGCCAGTTGGTGGCAATGTCTCCGTAGAGCAGCGAATCGCCCTGGACTTGTGGATGCGCGTGGATAAACCACAGGCGCAGAGCGACTCCGGCGGCGAGCACAACCAGGGTAAACAGAGAGGGCATGCACCAGCATCCCATAGGCGAGCGGCCGCCTGAGGAGTCTGCGTGAGACCTCAAGTGGAAACTCCTTCAGCCGTTGAGAGATCGGGCCGAGACAACACAAAGGGAGAGTTCCTGTAAGCTTTCTGCAGGCATGAATCGCCAGATCTTCTTCGATCCGCAGCGGAAACGCTGGAAACGCCTTCGGCGCATTCTGGACGTGGTGGCCGTGTTCTCCACGGTGATTCTGGTGCTGTTTTTTCTCAACGTGGTGAAAAATCAGCACCTACCGGAACTTTTGCTGCCCACACCGAAGCGGAACTACCGGGCCATCCAGGAACAGGCCGCCGCTATCAAAGCCAAGTATCTGAAGCCGACGCGGCGTAAGACCAGCCGGAAGCCTTCGGAGATTCCGTTCAACTCCGGTGAAGGCCTGCGCGCTGCCTACTACGTCGACGATGACGCCGGCAGCTACGCCTCGCTCAGGAGTCACATCCACCAGATCGATATCCTCTTTCCGGTCTGGCTCTACGTGACCAAACCAGACGGCACGCTGCAAGGCGCCTCCATCGCCCAAGCGCCATTACACGTCTACGACGTCGTCGACGCGCATGGGGTGCACAGCGTCGACCCGCAGAATAAAATTCATGACCTGATCGCCGCCGCCCACGAGGATACGGAGATCTTTCCCCTGCTCAAGAACTACGACGTGCTTACGCAGCAATGGGACCAGGGTGTGGCCGCGATGCTCAAGGATCCGGCAGCGCGGAAAAACCTGGAGCGCCAGTTGGGTATTCTTCTGGCCGCGAATCCCAACTACCGCGGAATAAGTCTTGACCTCGAGGATCTTCCCGACGATGCGCAGGCCGACTACAACTCCCTGATCGAGGAGTTGTACCGCCAGATGCACCCTAAGAATCTGCGCCTCTTCATCAACCAGGCCATAGGCACGGACGACAGCGAGTTTGCAGAACTGGCAAAGAACACCGACGGCATCGTGTTGATGAACTATGACGAACACGAGGAAACCAGCGGGCCCGGACCGATCGCCTCCCAGGACTGGTTTGAAAACAATCTCAAGCACGTGCTCAAGATCGTGCCCAAAGAGAAGCTGATTTGCGCCATCGGCAATTACGCGTACAACTGGTCGATGTCGCTGGCAAGCAGGCACCATCCGGCGAAGGTCCTGGAAACCGAAGACATCTCAGTGCAGGACGGATGGCAGGCAGCCTCCGAAGCCAATGCGGACCTACGCCTGGCGGGCGATGAGCTGAACCCACACTTTACCTACGACGATGAAGATGCCCACGTGCGCCACCAGGTGTGGATGCTGGATGCGGTGACCTCATTGAACGAACTCCGCGCCGCGCGGCAAATGGGGCTGCAGACGTTTGCGCTGTGGTGCCTGGGCGAGGAGGATCCTTCGGTGTGGTCGATCTGGGACCATCCCAGTGTCTTGACTGCCCCGCAGTCACTCAAACAGATACCGCCGGGCAACGATGTGGTTACCGACGGGGATGGAGACATCCTGCACATCACCGGCGAACCGCATCCAGGCTCACGAACCATCGACATGGACTCCTACAACTGGACCGTGACCGATGAGCACATGCTGACCTATCCCTCGCCCTACACCATCGAGTATTACGGGTATAAGCCGGGGGCGGTGGCGATCAGCTTCGATGACGGGCCTGATCCGACCTGGACCCCTAAGATCCTGGACATCCTTAAGGAAAAGGGTGTGCATGGGACTTTCATGATGATTGGCGAGCAGGCTCAGGACAATGTGAGCCTGATGAAGCGGGTGATGGCCGAGGGACACGAGATCGGAAATCACACCTGGACCCATCCCGACATCAGCGAGATATCACCCGAACAAGTACGCTTGCAGCTGAACCTTACCGAGCGGCTGTTCGGCAGCAAGCTCGGCGTCAAGCCGCTCTACTTCCGCCCTCCCTACTCGATCGACCAGGAACCGGATACCAACGACCAGGCAGCCCCCGCCTATCTGATCCAAAAGATGGGCTACACCATCATCGGCAACAAGATCGACACCGGGGATTGGGACGAGCGGCAGCGTAAGACTCCGCAAGGCATTCTGCAGGACGTGCTCGACCAATTGCAGCTCATGAAGGCCAAGCCGCAGTTCCGTGGCAGCATCATCCTGATGCACGATGGAGGCGGCAACCGCGAGGTAACGGTGGCGGCGCTGCCGGTGCTGATCGACGGGCTGCGCGCGCATGGCTATACCATCGAGCAGGTTTCCGACCTGATGGGGAAAACGCGAGCGGAAGTGATGCCGCCGTTGAACTCCAAAGAAAGGTGGCAGGCGCGGGTGGATTCAGTTGCCTTCTTCGCCTGGGCCTTCTTCAACCACTTTGTCGTCAGCCTGTTCTTTCTGGGCGATATTCTGATGAGCGCACGGCTCCTCCTGGTGGGCATCTTTGCCCTGATCGACCGGTTGCGCCAACGCCATATTCCGGAGGTGGCGGGTGGATTTCTGCCTCGGGTGGCGGTATTGATCCCCGCCTATAACGAAGAGAAAGTCATCGTGCGCACCATTCGCTCGGTGTTGAATTCGGACTATCCTCATCTGCGCATCATCGTGATCGACGACGGGTCTCCGGATCGAACCTCCGAGGTGGCTCGCGCCGCCTATCCGGAGGAGATCGCTGCCGGCATGATCACCGTGCTGCGCAAGCCAAATGGCGGCAAGGCAGAGGCACTCAACTTCGCGGTCGCCGACCTGGAAGAAGAGTTTTACGTGGGCATCGACGCCGACACGGTGATCGCGGCGGATGCGGTGTCCAAACTGGTTTGCCATTTCGCCGACCCGGAGATCGGCGCCGTGGCGGGCAACGCCAAGGTGGGTAATCGGATCAACCTGTGGACCCGTTGGCAGGCGCTCGAATACATCACGAGCCAGAACTTCGAGCGCCGGGCATTAGATCTATTTGGTGTGGTCACTGTGGTTCCGGGCGCGATTGGCGCCTGGCGTACCGAGGCCGTGCGCCACGGCGGATGCTACCCGGTCAATACGGTTGCCGAGGATGCCGACCTGACGATGAATCTGCTGGAGCAGGGCTACAAGGTGATCTACGAAGATCGCGCCCTGGCATTTACCGAGGCCCCGGCTACCGCTCGCGGCCTGATGCGGCAGCGCTTCCGCTGGTCCTTCGGTACTCTGCAGGCGGTATACAAGCACCAGGCCGCCTTCCTCAAGAACAAGGCGATGGGGCTGTTTGCGCTGCCCAACATCCTGGTGTTCCAGATCCTGCTGCCTCTGGTTTCTCCCTTCATCGACCTGATGTTTGTGGCCGGCGTCTTCCACTACCTGCTGGACCGCCACTTCCATCCCGAGGCCGCCAACGCTTCCAACTTCGAGAAATTGCTGACCTTCTTCCTCGCCTTTTTGATTATCGACTTCGTTACGTCTGCCCTGGCCTTCAGCCTGGAGCGAAAGCATGCCGCCAACAAGGGCGATGGCTGGCTGCTGTTCCACATCTGGCTGCAACGCTTTGCTTATCGCCAACTGTTTTCGCTGGTGCTGTTCAAGACCGTGAAGCGGGCGATCGATGGACGGCCTTTCAACTGGGACAAGCTGGAACGCACGGCCAAACTTTCGGCCCAGACAGAGCGACTCACCGCTACCCGATAGAGAGTAAAATTGGGTTGTTATGCCAACTGCCCAGATCAGCACCGTCATTCAGCCTGTTGCGCCTCGCGGACTCTTCCACAACGAACCCTTTATTGATTTTCACGACCCGCAAAACGTGCATGCTATGCAGGCCGCGCTGACGCGGGTGGGGGATATGCTCGGCCACGAGTATGAACTGGTCATTGGCGGGGAGCGGACGCGCACCGCGGATAAGATCCAGTCGCTGAATCCGGCGCGGCCGGCGCAGGTTGTGGGGGTGCACCAGAAGGCTGGCCTGGAACACGCCGAACGGGCCATGCGGGCGGCCCTGGAGGCGTTCGCCAGCTGGCAGTTTGTAGCGGTTGAGGAGCGCGCGGCGTTGCTGCTGCAAACGGCAGAGCTGATTCGCAAGCGCAAATTTGAGTTCTGCGCGTGGCTGACCTACGAGGTGGGCAAGAATTGGGTTGAGGCGGATGCGGACGTCGCCGAAACTATCGATTTCCTGGAGTTCTACGCGCGCGAGGCGCTGCGGCTAGCTGCTGCGACGACGCCCATCCAGTACCCCGGGGAACGCAATCAGCTGGTGTACATCCCGATGGGGGTTTGCGCGGTGATTCCGCCGTGGAATTTTCCTTTTGCCATTATGGCCGGCATGACTGCGGCGGCGATTGTGACTGGCAATACTGTGATCCTCAAGCCTTCGAGCGATTCTCCGACCATCGCGGCTCGATTTCTCGATGTGCTCGAAGAAGCAGGTATACCCCCCGGCGTGGTGAACTTCTGCCCCGGCTCGGGCAGCACTTTCGGCAACGCGATCGTTGAGCATCCCAAGACGCGCCTGATCGCCTTTACCGGGTCGAAGGAAGTGGGCCTGGATATCCACGCCCGCGCAGCCCAGACAAGGCCGGGGCAGATCTGGATCAAGCGCACCATCCTCGAGATGGGGGGCAAGGATTCGATCATCGTGAGCACGGATTGCGATCTTGACGCCGCGGTTCAGGGCGTGGTGGCATCGGCTTTCGGTTTCAACGGCCAGAAGTGCTCCGCATGCTCCCGGGCTATTGTCGAAGATGCGGTCTACGATGTTTTTGTCGAGCGTGTCCGCGACCGGGTGCAGGCGTTGCAGGTAGGCGATCCTTCCAAAAACGCGAGCATGGGGCCGGTGGTAAACCGCTCAGCGATGGATACGATTCTCTCTTACATCGAAATCGGCAAGGGTGAGGGACGGCTACTCACAGGCGGACACGCGGTCACGAATGCAGAGGGCGGCTACTACCTGGAACCAACGGTGATTGCGGATGTGGCGCCTACGGCGCGCATCGCCCGGGAAGAGATTTTCGGACCGGTACTGGCGTTGATCCGGGCCCGGGATTACGACCATGCGCTGGAAATTGCAAACAATACGGAGTATGGGCTTACCGGGGCGGTGTATTCCAGTTCGCATGAAAAGCTGGACCACGCGCGGCGGGCATTCCATGTGGGCAATCTGTACTTTAACCGCAAATGCACCGGCGCCATGGTGGGAGCGCATCCCTTTGGGGGATTCAATATGTCCGGAACGGACTCCAAGGCCGGCGGCCCGGATTATCTGTTGTTGTTTACCCAGGCAAAGTCGATCGCAGAGAAACTATAAACCGCAGGTCCCTCCTATCTCGTTTCACGCTTCCATCACTTGATGGGAACGTCAGCCGGGGGCGGAAGATTGCGGTTCTTCAGCCACTGGGCGCTGATGCTTTGGGGAGTATGCTGCGGCGGAAGTTGGTCAAGATCCGGCATGAAGATTTCCAGGCCAGCCTGAGGGGTCATACGGGTGTATCCATTGACCAGCTGCGCCTGGTAGTTCACCAGGTCAAGATCGAACCAGGCATCTTTCGACGCGTCGATCATGATGATATCGACATGGTGCATGGTCAACTTGCCAAAATCCAGCGTACCATCCTTCAACGCCAGAAAGTTGTGCCATTGTTCGGTGCGGGCAGCGTCATTCTGCGCATCGCCGTACATGACCTCAATGTCCGGGTTCGCGACGCGCACACTGGTCAGCTGCCCATGGATATGCGGCGCCGGAAGAAGCTGCTGTGTATCAAGGTAAATATCGTTTTGCGAGACTTCGACGCCGGCAACGCTGGTCTTCCCCATCAGGTCCGCAATGCTGACATGAATGTCGCCCAGTAGACCTTTGACCGGAAGTTTCAAGACTGACAGCCGATCCACATGCAAGTGGATCCGCCCACCCGGTGCGGGGGAAATCGTTCCATCCAGCCCGATGGGAAGAGGAATGTGCAGCTTGTGAATGGTGCCGTGCAGGGATACCTTGTTTCTATTCCCGGTGATCGAAATGTTCTGGAGCGGAGAGCCCGGTATCGTGCCGGCATTGAAGAAGTGGTTGATGTCGCCGATATTGGCGTGGATAATACCGTGTTGCACCTCAAGCACGAACGAGTCCGGATCGTCGAAGGAGGGATCGACGTTCTTCTTCGCCGGCACCATCTGCCCGCTGAGCCAGCGCACGTAGATGCGGAAGTCTGGTCCCTTTCTGAGCATCAGGTTGTGCGCATACATCCGGGTAGGAGAAGACTCGCCTGCTCCACCAGTGGTCTGGTTGGAAACGGCCGTAGCCGGGGGCGCCGGCTGGCTATGTTTGACTCCCGCGTACCATGCTATGCAGGCCACCAGTATCAGGACCGCGATCGCACCGCCGAGCATCAGGTAAGAACGCTTCACGCCGGCGTAGCATTTCGGCGGGGACGGCGATTGGCCTGCAGAATTTTCTTGCGCAGGCGCAAGGACTTGGGCGTAACCTCCACCATCTCGTCTTCCGCAATAAACTCAATCGCCTGCTCCAGGTTCATGGGCTTGAATGGCACCAGGCGAATGGCGTCGTCGGCGCTCGAGGCGCGCATGTTGGTGAGCTTCTTCTCGCGCACCACATTCACGTCCAGATCGTTGTCTCGTGAGTGCTCGCCGATCACCATGCCTTCATAGACGTCAACGCCGGCAGTCACGAAAAGCACTCCACGATCCTGCAGCCCGTTCAGCGCATAAGCCGTAGTGAGGCCGTTGCGATCGGAGATAAGCGCACCGCTGGGCCGCTGCGGTATCTCTCCCTGGTACGGCATGTAACCGTCAAAGAGGGAATTCATTACGATGGTGCCGCGGGTCTCGGTCAGCATCTCACTGCGCAGGCCGATGAGGCCACGGCTGGGCACACGAAACTCCAGACGTACACGACCGTAACCGTGATTGTGCATCTTCAGCATCTCCCCGCGTCGAGGACCGAGGCGCTCAATCACGGTCCCGACAAAATTGTCGGGTACGTCAATGGTGAGATGCTCCACTGGTTCCAGCAGTTTGCCATCGACCGTTTTGGTAACAATCTCCGGCCGGCCCACCATCAACTCAAAGCCTTCACGACGCATCATCTCGATCAGGATGGCCAGCTGCAGCTCTCCGCGGCCGAGAACCTTGAAGCTGTCGGGACTCCCCGTTTCTTCCACCCGAATGGAGACGTTGGTAAGCAGTTCCCTATCCAGGCGCTCGCGCAGATTGCGGGAGGTGACAAATTGTCCTTCCCGTCCCGCCATGGGCGAGTTGTTGACGGAAAACTGCATGGCGATGGTCGGCTCGTCGATCACAATCAGCGGCAAAGGGGTGGGATTTTCGATTCCGGTGATGGTCTCGCCGATGGTGATGCCCGGTGACCCCGGCGATGGCGACGATGTCGCCGAGCTGGGTCACTTCAGTGTCGGTGCGCTTCAATCCATTAAACGTAAACAGCTTGGTGATCTTGGTCTTGGTCAGCGAACCGTCGCGTCGGGAGATGTTCACCTCTTCCCCGTTGTGCAGGGTTCCGTTAAACACGCGCGCAATGGCCAGACGCCCCAGGTAGTCGGAGTAGTCGAGGTTGGTGACCAGGATCTGCAGCGGCCCGTCAGGGTCGCCGCTGGCCGGCGGGATGGTGGAGATGATGGTTTCAAAGAGCGGTTGCAGGTTTTCTCCCGGCGTGTCCAGGGAGGTGCTGGCGGTACCTAGCTTGGCGTTGGTATAGAGCACGGGAAAATCCAACTGGTCTTCCGCCGCGTCCAGATCGATGAACAGGTCGTATACCTCGTCGAGAACCTCTTTAGGGCGCGCGTCCGGGCGATCGATCTTGTTGATCACCAGGATAGGCAGCAGCTTGGCTTCGAGGGCCTTGGAGAGAACGTAGCGTGTCTGCGGCAGGGGGCCTTCCGAGGCGTCCACCAGGAGCATGACCCCGTCGACCATCTTGAGAGCGCGCTCGACCTCGCCGCCGAAGTCGGCGTGACCCGGGGTATCGACGATGTTGATCTTGGTGTCGTGGAACTGGATAGCCGTGTTTTTGGCCAGAATGGTAATGCCGCGCTCCTTCTCCAGTTCGTTCGAGTCCATGACCCGTTCGGTAAGGGCTTCGTTGGCACGGAAGGTGCCGGCCTGGCGCAACATTGCGTCCACGAGAGTCGTTTTGCCATGGTCGACGTGGGCGATGATGGCGATATTTCGAATGGGCGTGCTCACGGGCGCAGGATTCCTATTCTTCCGGGTCGCGGAGAGGCGTTGATTGAGATTGACTAGCCTTGCTTTGACGAGCTGGCTGGAAATGACAGGCAGGACAACCGGGCAATGCCTTTCCTATAGTTTAACAGCCCGCCTCGGTGAGGGGCGGAGGTGCGGGTCGAACGCGTGGTATTCCCACATCTCGCGAAGTACGCGAGATATGGGAAAAAGTCGCTGTTGGGTAGGACCGGGCTTCAGCCCCGACACCCATACTCAAAGCCACTGGCTATAGGTCCTGAGGTACGGTTTTCGCTTCATCGCTTATGCGGAAATTCGATGAAAAGCGTGACTAGGGCCGGAAGACCACGCATTTGCGGTATGTCCGGGCTGAAGCCCGGACCTATCCGACAGCTCTACTGGGGAGCGGGACCCCGTACCACCTGGACGAAATCGTCCAGCCGGAGCTGCCGGGCAAACGCTGCCTTCACCTGGTCGGCGTTGAGCTCAAAGTACTTCTTCGCAGCCACGATGGGCTCGTCCAACGGCAGGCCAATCACTGCCCGGCGCAACAGACCCTGCGCTACTCCCTCCTCGCTCGACTCGCCCAGAGGAATCGACCGCAGAAGCATGGCCTTGGCCAGGTGCAATTCGTCGGGCGTAACGTCCTGGGTGCGCATTTGGTCAAGGTCGCGCTGGACCAAAGCCCTGGCCTTGGAGACCTTATCCGGGTCGCAACCGTAGGTTACGGTATAGCTGGCCCGGGTCTTCGACGCCTCCATGCTCACGTCGACGTTGTAGACGTACCCGGAGACCTGGCGAAGATCATGGTAGAGCCGGGTGGCGTAGAAGCCGCCGCCAAGCACGTGATTGCCGAGCTGCAGAGGATAGTAGTCAGGATCGAAACGGTTTAGATTCAACTGCTGCGCCAAAATTACTGAATCCTGTACGGCCTGCGGATCGGGTACGTTCGCAGCTGAGGCCTTGTTTACGGGAATCGCGGGCAGGGTCGTTTCCGGCTTCGGGCCCTCGGCCTTCCAATCACCAAACCACTTGGTGATCACCGTCTTGGCTTCCTCCGGAGTGGTGTCACCGATCACCACGATAGTCGTCAGATCGGGACGCACGGTGGCGGCATGGTAGTGCTTCACGTCGTCCAGGGTGACGGTGCCCAGTGTGGCTGGGGTCGCCTCCCGCAGCACTGGATCGCCTGGCGGCAACAAGGCGATATCAAGGGCGCGCGAGGTGTGGTAGCCGGGGCTCTTTAGATTGCCGGCAACAAACTGGATGGTCTGGTCCTTGACCACGGAAAAGGCTTCTGCCGGCATGGCGGGATGCAGTTCGTTGTCGGCCAGCAATTCGACTCCGCGGGAAAAGTTTTCCTTCAACACCTGCACAGAAAAGTCGAAGCCCGCGGTCTCGTTGGCAGCGATGTCATCCAACGCCTTTTGAAAGGCCAGGCGGTCGAGCGTCTGGGTACCGTAAGAGTAGAGGCCGTCGAGCACATCGGAAACCCCCTCCTGGCCCTTGGGCGTCTGCAGATCCGCGTTGTTTTTAACCGTACCCACTACGGTTACGGTGGGGCTGGTGTGGTCGGTTTTCACGATCAGGCGAAGACCGTTGGGAAGCATCGAGTCGGAGGCGACGATGTAATCGGCAGGCACCTTAAGCTGAGAGAGCGCGCCCATCGCCCAGGCGGGCAAAACAACAGGCTTGGTGGGAGCGGACGTCATCTTCTCTCCTCCACCAAAGCCCTTGGCAGCGACGGCCTCGCCGGAAGGTGACGGTTTCAACGTGGCAGTGATGGAGTTGGAGCTCACCAGATACTGTTTTGCCACCCGGTTCACATCCGCCAGCGTGACCGCCCTGATGGCCTCAATGTCGTCATCCGGGGAGTTGCGGCCTTCCCCTGCGAGAGCCTCCGACCACACCGAGGCCAACCCGGGAATGGAGTTACGCTGAAACTCGGCGGAAGCAATCTCGGCCCGCTTGGCAGCGTCGAAAAGGTCCTGGGGCAAACCCTTCTGCGCATAGCCCTCAACGATCTGCCGCATTTCGTTGATGGGACCAGCGGCATCGGCGCCCGCAGGGAGAGCAATCTCCCCATAACCCACGCTGGCCTTGGGATAGCTCTCGGCAATGCCGAAGGTGGCATAGAGGGCTTTGCCTGCGGGCACCATGCCGTAGACGTCAGCACGCTGGCTGGCCAGTATGTCCGCCATGATTTGCGACGCCGCATAATCGGGAGAATCGGTGCCCGGCATGCGATAGGCGATGAAGCCCAGCACGTAAGGCAGATTGCTGTCGAGGGTGAACGTCTCCGGCTTAACCGGGGTAAGGTTGATCGCCGGGTGCTCGGGCAGCGGGTGGTTGGCAATGTCACCGTACAGCTGCTTGACCTTGGCCAGGGTGGCCGCCGGATCCACGTCGCCCACGATTACCAGGATGGCGTTTCCGGGGGTGTACCACTTCTTGTAAAAGTCCTTGAGCATGGCGCCGGTGGTGGCATCGAAGGAGGCCCTAGTGCCCAGAGGATCGTGGGCGTACGGAGTGCCGGCAAACATGTCTCCATTCAGACGATCGACAAATTTGTAGGTGGGGTTGGAGAGGTCGCGCGATACCTCCTGCTCGATCGCGCCTCGTTCGTGCGCCCACTCTTCTTCAGAATCGTCTACGCCGCGGAGGCAGGCGGCCTGCGCCTGCAGCGCCACATCCAGATCGGCGGCGGGAACGGTGGTGAAATACTGGGTGATATTTTGCTGCGTATCGGCATTGTCCTGGCCGCCGAGCTGGGCGTAAATTGCGGCTGTTTGATCCGCGGTCATGCCGGTGCAGCCGCGAAATGCCATGTGTTCCTCAGCGTGGGCCGATCCTGGAAAGCCGGGCGGCGTTTCATCCCCGCCGACCTTGAAGTTAAGCTCGACTGTGACCACGGGCGCCAGCGTACTGCGCACGATGACCACCTGCAAACCGTTGGAGAGGGTGGCGCGCGTGACGTTACTGGGGTCAGCGGCGTTCAAGCGCGATGCGCAAGCGGTAAGCAGGAACAGCAACGACAGCAGAACTTTTAACTTCAATTCGATTTCTCCAAGGCGAATTCTCGCAGGTGACTCCAGTTTTGCATGCCGTGGCCTCTCATTCCAGCGGCATGACATCCACTCCCACTTTCAGGCTGTGTTTGGCGCCCCCGAGCAAAACTCCGCGGATGGGGCTGACGTCGCTGTAATCCCTGCCCCACGCCAGGGTGATGTGGCCATCGGAGGGCACGCAGTTGTTGGTGGGGTCGAAGTCCACCCAGCCAAAGCCGGGGCACCAGGCGGAGCACCAGGCGTGGGAGGCGTCGGCTCCAACCGAACGTGCGCGGCCGGGAGGGGGAAGGGTCCGCAAATAGCCGCTGACGTAACGCGCCGGAAGCCCCAGCGAGCGCATGCAGGCGATTTGCAGGTGGGAGAAGTCCTGGCATACTCCGCGCCGCTTCTCGAAGAAGGTTTCGACCGGGGTGGTCACCTCGGTGGCCTTGGGGTCAAAGCGGAAGTCATGATGGATGCGGGCGGTAAGATCGAACACCGCCTCCAGCACCGGACGCCCGGGGGAAAATGACTCGCGGGCGTAAGCGGCCAGCTCCGGCTTGGCGGAGACACGGATCGAATCGAAGATGAACTGATAAGCCTCCAATCCCTCGTGGCTGTGGTCGGAGGGCACTGTCTCACGAACCGTTTCCCAGGCTGGAGATTCAGAGAATACCGGGTGCGCCACGGCATCTACTTCCAATTCGCTGCTCGCTTCCACGCTCATTCGGCTGTGCGACTCAGGCAGCGTGAATGAGGTGACGGTGTTGCCGAAGTAGTCGATGTGCGTGGTCGCATGATAAGGCGGTACGGGCCAAACCGATAATTCCATTGTCCGGCGCCTCTGCCCGCGAAGATCGCGCGGCGTCAGACGAACGACGTGATGCGATACCGAAACTGGTTGGACGTAGTCGTAGATGGTTTGGTGCCGCACACGGTAAAGCATTTGTTCTGGCCTTTCATTTGACGCACTGCGTGAAGGAAAGGGGAACAGCAGATCCCTCCACTCCCGCTGCGCTTGCGGTCGGGATGACAAAGGAGAGGGCGATGCTTCCTGGCGAAGCCCGGTTCTGCGACAGATTTGTCATCCCGAGCGAAGCCGAGGATCTGCAGTTCAGCTGGACCTTTCGTGAAATGTTTTGAGCGACCTGCGGTTCACTCTCACGTCGCGCGCTCCATTTCTGCGTGACTGAAATAGGTGTTGGCGATGGCTTCGCTGAAGGCGGGCAAAGCTGCCTCAAGGTCCTCGAGCAGGCTATCCAGGCGGGTGCGGTTGCTCCCCATCGGTGCTTCGCAAAGCAATTCGACATCTGCATGGAGCAGCCTGGCTGCAGCGGCTTCCATCTGTCTCTGCTTCAAAACCGGCCAGCCTGATCCGGAGGGCATGCCGGAAAGCGCAGCGCAGTGGCGAGCCAGGTCTTTCAGCTGGAAGGCAAGAGAGCGCGGATTGGCTTCGTCACCCATCAGCAAATCGACCACCGGCGCAGCCTGCAAAACATCGAAATAACGCGAACGATAGGTGATGGAACTGTCAGCGACCTCAAGCAGCATCTCCAGCGAAGGCCAGTTCTCGGGGTCGATGGGAACCACAATCGAGCGCAGCAACTCCACTAACTGAACCGAACGCTCGATACGTCTGCCAATGTTGAGGAAGTGCCAGCCCGGGCCGCGGGTGATGTCGCCCTCTTCAATACCGCGCAAGGCGGCAAGGGTCAGGATACAGCTGTTCAATACCGCCAGCGCGTCGGCTGCCGACACATAGCCCCACGCGACGCGGTCCGAGGCGCGGGCAAGACTGCCCAGCTGGCTCACAATGCGCAGCAGATCGGCCGAAAGGCGATCCCGTACCTGGGCCACGGCACGCGTGGCCCGGCTGAGGTTGGCGTTGAGACTGTCGCTGCGCTGTTCTTCAAAAATGAGCGAGAGTATTTCCTTTTCCAGGTCACCCTGCTGATCAAGATGCCCCTGCGGATCGTCTTTCGCCAGGCGGGAATAGGGAGACTCCAGGCACTCGTACAACTTCATCAACGATTGCCATCCTACCGTCTCCGGCCCCCAGGATTCGCCCGTCATGCGCCCCAGGATGCAACGCAGCACGCGGGCCAGGTGCTCGCACCTTTCCGCATAACGGCCCAGCCAGAAGAGATGCTCGGCGGCACGGCTGGGCAGATCACTGCTTACCCCGCGATGCAGCTCCACCGGCAAATCGCGAGGGCGGCGCAGGGTGAAATTGTCCACCGGCTCAGAGGAAAGAACCCAGGTGTCCTTGCTGCCTCCGCCGTGCTGCATGGAGACGACCGGGGTGTCGGGAGATGGGGAAACGCGGGTCAATCCCCCCGGCATCACGATCCAGCTGTCGCCTGCGGCCGCGAGATAGACGCGCAATACCACCCGCCGCGGCATCAGGTTGCCGTCAGACCATACCGGGACGCTGGATAGATTGAGCAGCTCCTGTCCAACAAATTCGTTTGGCTGCTGCTCCAGTTGGCCCAGCAGACGCGAGCGTTCGGCTGGGCCGAGCCTGCCCCCGAAAACGGGCTCCATGCCCTTGGCGGGGTACGCCGGCTTGATGACCAGAAAGTCCAGATTCTGGCGCACATAGCCAAGAGCACGCGGCTGGCCACACCACCAGGTCGCGACCGATGGCAACGCCAGGCGCTCGCCCAGCAAACTGCGGCTGAGACCGGGGAGAAAGGGAATGAAAGCCGAAGTTTCCAGCAATCCGCTGCCCAGAGCGTTGGCTACGGCTACGTTCCCGCTGCGGACGGCCTCAACCAGGCCAGGCACTCCCAAGGTAGGAGTCGGAGCGCAACTCCAGCGGATCGCAGAAACCGTCGTCCATGCGGCGCAAAACCACGTCTACCGGCCTGAGCCCTTCGAGCGACTTGAGGAACACCCGATTCTCCCGCACCGTCAGGTCTCCCCCCTGGACCAGGGTGAAACCGAGATAGCGGGCCAGGTAGGAGTGCTCGAAGTAGGTCTCGTTCAGCGGTCCGGGAGTGAGCAGTACGACCCGCGGATGGGTGCGCGCCGAGGGCGAGAGGCGGAGCAGGCTCTCGCGAAAGTCGCGGAAAAAGGCGGCTAGCCGGTGCACCTGGGCCTCGCGAAAGAGGTCGGGAAAGGTCTCCGCCATGACGATGCGGTTTTCCAGCGCATAGCCGGCGCCGGAGGGGGCCTGGGTGCGGTCGGAGATCACCCACCATTGCCCATCGGGCGAGCGCGCCAGGTCGACGGCCAGCAGGTGAAGGTAGTTCGAACCAGGGACAGGAACGTCATGGCAGGCGCGCCAGAAGGCGGGATTGCCGAACACCAGGGCGGCGGGAAGATCGCCATTCAGGAGCAGCTTCTGGGGACCGTAAAGATCGGCGAGGATGGTGTTAAGCAGGCGCGCGCGCTGGATCAGGCCGGCTTCCAGGTAGCTCCATTCCGCAGGCGGGATCAGCAGCGGAATCGCATCCAGGCTCCAGGGGCGGTCGGTTCCCAGCGGATCGCCGTAGACGTTGTAGCTGACGCCGTTTTCCCGAATACGCTCCCGCGCTATCTGCCAGCGGTGGGCCAGCTCCTTGCTGCCCAGCGAGGACAAGGACGCGATATACCGATCCCAGTGGGGACGAAGAACACCGGGCTCCACGCACATCTCGTCGTAAACGCCAGGGGCCTGGCGATAGTCGGCGGTCAGTAACGGGTCATCCAGTATCTCGGCCATGCTCATGACAGTTTGACGCAGTTTTTTATGGGTTCCGGCGCAAATCCAGGGTCAAAGGAAACTCCACGTTCGCCCTCTCATTGGGAACGGAAATAGGGCCGGGCGTGTGGCCAAAGCTGCTGAACCTGGCTAAGCGGCGGCTTTCGGCTTCATACGCGTTGACCGGGTATTGCTCGTTGGCGCGTCCGCCGGGATGCACCACGTGGTAGGTGCAGCCCCCGATGGCGTGCCCCGACCAGGTATCTACGATGTCAAAGACCAGCGGGCTGTGAATGGGAATGTCGGGATGCAGGCATGAGGTGGGCTGCCAAGCCCGGTAGCGGACACCGGCGACGAACTCGCCCGCTGCCCCAGTGGAGTGCAGCGGCACTGGCCGGCCATTGCAAAGCACGGCAAAGCGGTGATCTACCATCCCGGTCACCTTGACCTGCAATCGCTCCACGGAGGAATCGACACTGCGGGCGGTTCCTCCGCTGGAGGCTTCCTCACCGAGAACGTTCCAGGGTTCGAGGGCGTGGCGCAGTTCCAGTTGGATGCCGCGCGCGGTCACCGAGCCGATGGGGGGAAAACGAAACTCGAAGTGGGGAGCGAACCAGTCGCTGCGAAAAGCGTATCCAGCCCGGTTGAGGTCGCTCACCACGTCTTCCCAATCCAGCTGCACGAAATGCGGCAGCATGAAGCGGTCGTGCAGGCTGGTTCCCCAGGGGATCATTTTTTGCCGGTATGGCTTACGCCAGAATTGGGCGATCAGTGCTCGTACCAGCAGTTGCTGGGTCAGGCTCATGCGCGCATGGGGCGGCATTTCGAAGGCGCGCAGCTCGAGCAGGCCGAGGCGGGTCCCGGCGCCTTCCGGCGGATCGAGTTTGTCGATACAGAATTCGGCCCGGTGGGTGCTCCCCGTCACATCGGTCAGCAGATGGCGGAAGAGGCGATCCGCCATGCGTGACTTCAGCGGGGCCGAACTTCTTTCGGGTATCTGGTCGAAGGCAATCTCCAGCTCATAGAGCGATTCGACCCGGCCTTCGTCGACCCGGGGATGCTGGCTGGTGGGACCAATGAACAGCCCGGAGAGCAGATAGGAAAGCGAAGGATGGTTTTGCCAGTAATTGACCATGCTCCGGAGCAGGTCGGGCCGGCGCAGAAACGCGCTGTCATCCGCGGTGGGGCCGCCGATCACCAGGTGATTGCCGCCACCGGTTCCGGTGTGCTGCCCATCGAGCATGAACTTCTCCGTTCCCAGGCGGGTCTGGCGAGCCAGCTCGTACACCGCGGTGGTGTTTTGGACCAGTTCGTCCCAGCTGGCCGCGGGCTGGATATTGACTTCAATCACCCCCGGATCGGGAGTGACTTTGAAGACCGAGATACGGGTGTCGTTGGGCGGGGTGTAGCCTTCGATCAACACCGGCATGGAGAGATGCGCTGCCGTATCTTCAATGGCGGCGACCAGGTCGAGGTAGTCGGTGAGGTAGTCGACGGGCGGCATAAAAATGCAGAGCTTGCCCCCGCGCGCCTGCACACAGAGGGCTGGCCGGGTAAGGGTGAGCGCTTGCGCGTCCTCGGGTTTGGGCTTGGCTTTATCAGCGTCGGGTACCGGCTTATCCGACATGGGGGGCATGGAGAACAGGATCATCCGCCGCTCCGGCCGGAGTGGCAGCTTGTCCCGGCGCCGGAAAGGATCGGTATCGAAGGCGTAGGTGACATCTTCCGGCTTGGTCCAGGGCAGCGATTCGAGCGATAGACGGTAGCCCATGGGCGAGTCACCGGGAGTGAGAAACATGCGTTCTGTCAGCGGAAACCAAGGCTGGCTGGTCCATCGCGGCGTCCCGGAGCGGGTCGGAATCCTGCGCAAGGGAAGAACAAACCCGATTGGCTGCTCCGCGGCCTGTTCAAAAATCTGGGCCAGACGGGCACGTTCGCCAAATTCTTTGAGTTTAGGGTCGAGCGGATCGACGAGGTCGGGTAGCCGCCGCTCCTTCCACAGGTGAAAGAAGATGTCTTCGTAAGCGGTGATGGCGAAAGAGAAACTCACTTGGAGGCGGCGCGAGAGGGCTTCGAGAAACTTGCGCGCATCCGTCGCGCCGTAGCCATAGTCTTTGCCGTCCTCGGCAAACAGGCTTTGGTTCTCCCAGATGGGCACCCCATCCTTGCGCCAGTAGCAGCCCAGGGCCCAACGAGGCAGTTCCTCGCCGGGGTACCACTTGCCTTGGCCGAAGTGCAGCAGCGCGCCGGTAGAAAAGCGATCGCGCATCCTGAGCAGCAGGTCCACCGCCAGGCGGCGCTTGGCGGGGCTCATCGCGGTGGTCGACCATTCGCTGCCGTTGCGGTCATCCAGCGAAATGAAGGTCGGCTCACCGCCCATGGTGAGCCGCACATCTCCCACCTGCAGATCCACATCCACCTGGTGGCCCAGGGCCTCGATCTGCTCCCATTGCTGGTCGGTGTAGGGCTTGGTGACTCGAGGGGATTCGAAGATCCGCTGCACGGTCATCGAGAAGCTGAAATCCGTCTTGCAGAATTCCAGGGGTCCGGAGATAGGAGCGGCGCTGCCAACATCGGGTGTGCAGGCGAGAGGAATATGTCCCTCTCCGGCCAGCAGCCCGGAAGTGGGATCGAAGCCCACCCAGCCGGCGCCAGGGAGAAAGACCTCCGCCCATGCGTGCAGGTCGGTAAAGTCGCTGGATGCGCCGGCGGGGCCCTCCAGCGGCTTCACGTCCGCGGTGAGCTGGATCAGATAGCCGGAAACGAAACGGGCGGCAAGGCCCAGGTTGCGCAGGATCTGCACCAGGAGCCAGGCGGAGTCGCGGCAGGAGCCGGTGCCCAGGGCAAGTGTCTGCTCGCAGGACTGTACTCCCTGCTCCAGGCGGATGACATAGCCGACGTCGCGCTGGACCCGTTGATTGAGACTGACCAGGAAATTCAGCGTGGGGGTGCTGACTCGCGATACCTGAGCCAGGAAATCAGCCAGCCTGGGACTGGGCACCTCAGCTTCAAGATAGGGGCGCAGTTCCCTGGCCAGGGAGCTTTCGTAGGTGAATGGGATTTGCTCCGCGTACGGCTCGAGAAAGAAATCGAAGGGATTGAAGATTGCCATTTCGGCAACCAGATCGACCTCGACTGAGAACTCCGTAGTCTTTTCAGGAAATACCAGGCGGGCGAGGTAGTTGGCCTGCGGATCCTGTTGCCAGTTGATGAAGTGATTTTTGGGAACCACTTTCAGCGAGTAGGCGAGGATCGGCGTACGGCAATGGGGCGCGGGGCGCAGGCGGACGGTTTGCGGTCCGAGCATCACCGGCCGGTCGTAACGATAGTGAGTCTTGTGATTCAGCGCAATGTGAATTGCCATAGATCGGAGTTCCTATAGCTTACATGCGCGATTGGGATGGAACTGCCCCGTTCAAGCCAAAACAAGGCTTGAATGAGCCACCCGCCTGCTGTTGCTTTTCTATTCACAGAACCCAGCAACCTCGCAGTTATGATGGTTCGCATGTCACCGACTCCCGAGATTCTCGACCGCGCGCGCAAGATCAAACTGTTCCTGATGGACGTCGACGGCACCCTTACCGACGGTAGCGTCAACCTGATTTCCCTGCCGGATAACGGCGGCGTGGCCGAGATGAAGGTCTTCAACTCTCAGGATGGAGCGGGGTTGAAGCTCGCGCACATCATGGGGATCCGCACCGGCTTCATTACTGGAAGAAAATCTCCCGCGGTGACGCAACGGGCCCAGGAGTTGAAAGTAGAGTTCGTCTACCTGGGCCAGGAAACGAAGATGGCCGCATTTAACGAGTGCCTCCAGAAAGCCGCAGTGAGCGAGGACGAGGTGGCCTACATGGGCGACGATCTGCCCGATATGCCGGTGGCCAAACGCGCCGGACTTGCCGTTGCCGTCAGCAACGCTGCCCCGGAACTCAAGGCTATCTGCCACTACGTAACCAATTCCCCGGGTGGCGGCGCAGCACGGGAGGTGGTGGAGCTCATCCTGAAGGCCCAGGGAAGATGGGAAGAGGCGGTTCCCAAAGCACTGGCCTAATTCCTTCGGGGGTCAAACCTATTCCCAAGGTAGGTCGTCTAAGTCATGGAAGCATGCCGAATAGGGTTCCTTTTTGACCGTACCCAAGCGACCGTCCTACCTCTGAAAAAGGGTACGTTATAGTTAAAGTGATGCACGATAAGCAAGCCAAAGAGCACGCTCGACACCCATGGCGGGTCGCCCTTGCTCTTTGCTGCGCTCTCCTGCTGCTTTTCGGGGCCACGATTCAAGTGGCGCACATACACACTTCGGCGGAGGTATCTCACGCCGGATGCGCTCTTTGTGCAACTGCGCACGTAGTTATTTCTCCGGCAGCTCCGGTTGCGGCGCCTCTCGCTGCGAGACAAACGGCGACGCCGGTCGTCGATCTGCAACCTGCCTTTGCACGCGGGTTCCTGGATTTTTCTCTCTATACGCGACCCCCGCCCGTTGACATTGCTTTCTCCTAAGCAGTTTCAGCAACCAGATTCCCGGGGGTCAGTGTATGTGCTCGTTTCCCAGACGTTCCGTCTTTCTTTTCTTTTCATTTCTGCTGCTCTGGCCAGCCGCCAATCTGCATGCCCAATCCGCCGCGGGTACGATCACAGGAAGCGTGACGGATGCTTCGGGGGCGGTAATTCCCGGCGCCACCGTCAGCATTGAAAATCCGGTCAGCGGGCTTTCACGGACTGCGAAAACGGATGCTGCGGGTCAATATCGATTTACCAATCTGCCGTTCAATTCTTATCACCTCGTTGCCAGAGCGCCGGGGTTTGCTGCGTTTACGACAGACGTGCCGGTGCGATCCGCGGTCGCCGTGACACCGTCGATCAAATTGCAGGTGGGCGGAGCCTCCACCACCGTTACGGTCACGGGAGACGACCTGCTGGAAAATGACACCTCGCTCCACTCCGATATCGACCGCAACCTGATCGAGAAGCTGCCGCTGGAAAGCTCCTCTTCCTCCGTCAGTTCCCTGGTGACCCTGTCGACTCCCGGGGTCGCAGCGGATTCCAACGGACTTTTCCATGGACTTGGCGATCATGCCTCCAACTCGTTTTCCGTAGACGGCCAGCCGATCACCGACCAGCAAAGCAAGGTTTTCTCCAACCAGATCCCCTCCAATTCCATTCAGTCGATTCAAGTCATTGCCGGCGCGCCACCGGCGGAGTACGGGGATAAGACAAGCCTGGTGATTCAAGTAACCACGCGATCTGGGCAGGGTCTTACCAAACCCACCGGGAGTCTTACCTCTTCCTACGGGACATTTGGCTCGGCAACGGGAGGATTCGATATTGGCTACGGCTCTCAAACCTGGGGAAACTTCTTCGAACTCGATGGCCTGAATACCGGTCGCTTTCTAGACACTCCAGAATTTGTGGTTTTTCACGACAAGGGCAACGAACAGAACGTCTTTGATCGGGTGGATTACCAATTTACGGCGGTCGATGCACTGCACCTGAACCTGAACTACAGCCGGTCCTGGTTTCAAACCCCGAACAGTTATGACAACCTGAACGTACAAGATCAATTTGGCAATGACGTGGGCAATGCCGATCAGCACTCGAAGATCGAGACGTTCGATATAGCACCCACCTATACCCGGATCCTGGGGAAGGACTCGGTATTCAACTTCGGACCTTACATTCGCAAAGATAGCTATCAGTACTTTCCCAGCGAGAACCCGCTCGCGGATCTTGGTCCTCCGAACCTGCAGAACCAAACGATCGCGCAGTATCGAACGCTCACCAATGCCGGAGTCCATTCCGATCTCACGTATACCAAGGGGAATCAGAGCATTAAGGGCGGCGTTTTTTACTCCCAAACTTTTCTTCGGGAACGTGACAGCCTCGGCATCGTAAGCCCAACCTTCAATGCACCCTGCGTGGACGGCGAGGGTGGGGCGGTGAGTGGATTCACCAGCCCCGCGCAATGCGCCGCGGCGGGATTCCAACCCAACTCCGCCTTTAAGGCCGTCCTGTTGCCCTATGACCTCACTCGTGCAGGCGGCGATTACAGCTATTTGGGACATGCGGATGTCAAGGAATTGGCCCTCTATATCGAGGACTCGATCAAGGCCGGCAATTGGCTGTTGAACTTAGGCATACGCGGCGACCTGTACAACGGGCTGGCCAGTGCGTCACAGGCGGAGCCTCGCGTGGGTCTCTCTTACAATATCAAGCGTACAAACAGCGTGCTGCGCCTCTCCTATGCTCGTACGCTGGAGACGCCGTTCAATGAGAATCTCGTGCTCTCAAGCCAGGGGTGTGCCAATGAGGTGCTTTCTCCGTTGCTCAGCTGCACAGCCGGAGTGCAGGGCACGCTTCAGCCCGGCTTTCGCAACGAATTCCACGCTGGCTTGCAACAGGCTTTTGGCAAAAATATCGTCTTTAGCGGCGAATACATCTGGAAATACACCCACAATGCCTTTGACTTCAGTGTTCTGGGCAATACTCCGATTACGTTTCCGATTGATTGGCATAATTCGAAGGTGCCGGGTTTCGCATTGCGCGTCGATGTACCCAACTATCACCGCTTAACAGCTTTCGCGGTGATGTCATCGGTCGCCGCGCGTTTCTTTCCTCCGCAGGTGGCGGGGGCAGGCGCGACCGTGGGCCAGCCTGGATTGCCGTTTCGGATTGATCATGATGAGCGGTTCAACCAGACCACACACCTGCAATATCAGCTGCCCTTACCCCGCAGCCCCTGGATTGGCTTCAATTGGCGCTATGATAGCGGCCTGGTCGCCGGATCGGTACCGTGCTACAACCCGCTTTCGAATAATCCAAACTCGGCATGCGCCAATACCTCGACCACACTCGACGGCCAACCGGCAGTCGATCTGAGCGGCCTGACTGCCGATGAGCAGTTCGAAGCTGGGTTGACCTGCGCGGGCATCCGGGCAACGCCTACCACGCCGCTGCCGACACCCTGCCCGGCATCGGAGTATTCCTCAACCCTGGTGAAGATTCCAGCCCCGGGGACCGGCTCCAATGACAAAAATCCTCCCCGGATTCAACCGCGGAATCTCTTCGACGCTTCGATTGGAGATGACAATTTATTCAAAGGCGATCGGTATAAGTGGAGTCTGCAGGTGACGGGGGTGAATATGGCGAACAACTATACCCTTTACAACTTCCTCTCGACTTTCAGCGGTACACACTACGTGACACCGCGGTCGCTGACGGCGGAACTCGGGTTTCATTTCTAGAGGAAATGGACGGGCGCCGCACGGTTCATTTCCTCCTGTCCTGCTGAGCTGGGCCGTTGCACGGCCGGTCATCGCTGCATTAATGTATGGTTTAAAAAAGCTCTCTTACCCTCGGGCCGCCTCGAGAGGAATGACCAGATGACTTTGAAGACAGAAGATGTCTCCTTGAACGGAGCCGGTCTCACCGTCAGCCATCCGCTTGATCCGCTAACCGCCGCTGAAATCACCGAGGTCACCCGGATCCTCCAGGACCACTTCCAGTGGGGGCAGGACTTGCGGGTGGAGACCATCGATATCCACGAGCCCGCGAAAGATGTGGTGCGCCACTATGCCTCCGAAGCGGCGCCGGCGCGGGTCGCCCGCTTTCATGTTTACCGGCGAGGGGTGATGGGCGTTTGGGATGGCCTGGTGGATCTGGGCCGGGCCAAGGTGATCTCAGCGGTTTTCAAGGAAAAGGCGCGCCCGATGATCGCCATCAAAGAGATCCTGCAGATCGAAGAGACGGTCAAAGCCGATGCTCGTTTTCAGGAAGCACTGCGCCGCCGTGGCCTGCTCGGAGACCTGGAGAATATGTGCGTCGATCCCTGGACCGTGGGCGACTTCAACATCCCGATGGAGCAAGGGCGCCGGGTTCTCATCTGCTTCGTCTTTATGAGGACGTTCCCGCTGGACAATTTTTATGCCCATCCGGTCGAGGGTCTGCATCCTTTTATCGACGTGAGCACGCTGGAGGTGATGCAAGTCCTGGATCACTTCGAGGCCAAGGGAGATTACATTCCGGTTCCGCGTACGCTCTTGAATTACGACGCAGACCTGCTTACTGCGTTTCGCAAGCCGTCTTCGCGACTCGATATCGTACAGCCGGATGGCGCCGGCTTCGTGGTGAAGGGCAACCATGTGGTCTGGGAAAACTGGGACTTTCGTGTGGGCTTCAATGGCCGCGAAGGACTGGTGCTTTATACCATCGGCTATACCCAAAACGGCAAGCGGCGTCCGATCGTTTATCGCGCGTCGATTGCGGAGATGGTGGTGCCTTACGGCACTCCGGAACGCAGCCACTATCGCAAGAATGTTTTCGACAGCGGCGAACTGGGTTTCGGCCGCATGGCGAATTCCCTGACTCTGGGCTGCGATTGCCTGGGCGTCATCCACTATTTCGATGCGGTGGTCGCCGATCTTTTCGGCCAGCCGTACACCATCGAGAGATGCATCTGCCTGCACGAGGAAGATGCCGGCATGTCGTGGAAACATTTCGATATGCGTACCGGCCGTACGGAGGTGCGGCGGGCGAGGAAGCTGGTGATCTCGTCGATTTCGACCATCGGCAATTACGAATATGCGTCGTATTGGTATCTGCACCAGGATGGACGCATTGAATATGAGATGAAAGCAACCGGGATTATCAATACCGCGGCCTGCCGCCCAGGGGAACCGGGCAAATTCGGCACCGAGGTGGCGCCGGGGATCGTCGGCCACATCCATCAGCATATCTTTTCTGCCCGGCTGGATATGGAGGTGGACGGACCGAATAATACGGTTACAGAATGCGACACTATTGGGCTGCCTGATGGGGCCGGAGAACCCGTACGGCAACGCCTACTATGTGCAGGAGACGGCGCTGAAAACGGAACTTCAGGCGCAGCGCGACTTCGAATTTTCAAAGATGCGCTACTGGAGAATCACCAATCCCAATACGACCAACTGGGTTGGCAAGCCGACGGCGTACAAGCTCGAGGCGCGCTCCGCCGTGAAGCCTTTTACTCATCCGGACAGCCCATCGGGCAGGCGGGGACGGTTCCTGCAGCATCAGCTATGGGTGACGCCCTATGATGCGAATGAACGCTACCCCGCGGGCGAGTTCGTGAACCAATCTACCGGCGATGACGGTCTGCCGGCGTGGACCGCCAAGGACAGGCCGATCGAGAACAGCGACGTAGTCCTGTGGCATAGCTTCGGAGTGCATCATCTGCCGCGGCCGGAAGATCATCCGGTGCAGTCGTGCGTCGTTTGCGGCTTTACGCTGGCGCCGTCTGGGTTCTTCGATCAGAACCCGGTTATCGATCTGCCGCCGATGAAAAACGCGGCTAGCTGTTGCGCTCATTCCGCCGACTGAGAGAGCGGATCAGGGGATTGAGCGGCTGCTAACGCGTCAGGGCCAATACTTCTTCCGCGCGCAGTGCCAGGCCGCGGGCTACCGAAATGAACTCGTCGCCGGTTCGAATACGTTGTTCGCCAAAGCGCAGCTGGAAGATACGACGGACAGCGGGCACTAGCGAGCTGCCTCCGGTGAGGAAGACTCGATCCACCTGGCGACGGCTTACGCCCGAGGTTTCGAGGAGCGAATCGACACACTGCTCAATGGCAAGCAATTCTTCGGCAATCCAACCTTCAAAGGCGGCTCGGGTGACGGCAATGCTGATGTCCATGCTGCCGTCGCGAAAATGGAACTCCGCCACCTCGGCATGCGAGAGCTCGAACTTCACTCGCTGAACGGCCTGGTGAAGGTGGTAGCCGAGATCTTCGTCGATCAGCGTGATCAGGGCTTCGATCTTTTCCGGCTCCAACGCGCGAAGACGAGCGGTCTTCAAAATTTCCATCACGTTCGCCGTCCGCAAAAACGACAGGTAATGCCAGCGCTCGAGGTTGGCATAGATCCATGCGGGCACGGCAGGCAAAAGCTTGTTGAGCGAACGGGCGAACGACTCCGACCCGAGTGCGGGCGAGACGAGCTTGCGCACAATCCTGGCGTCGAAGGCGTCACCGGCCAGGCCGACACCGCTGTTACCCAATAGATCTTGCGGCTTGCGGCCCCGCTTACGCACCCCGGGGCCAACGTGAAGCAGAGAGAAGTCACTGGTGCCGCCCCCGAAGTCACCGATGAGAATGAGCTCGTCGTGATCGAGGGTGGATTCGTAGGCGTAAGCTGCCGCCACTGGCTCCATTTCAAACTCCACCCGGTCAAAGCCAGCTTCCGCGAAGGCCTGGCGCAGGCGGGAAAGGGCAAAAGCATCATCCCCTTCGCTCTCCGCTCCCACAAAACGCACCGGCCGGCCCACCATGGCATAGCCGACCGGGGTGTCGAACTGCCGTTCAGCGTGGCGGCGTAGATCGGCGAGCATGCGGGAGATCAGATCCTCGAGAGTGCAATGACGGCCGAATACCGCCGTTCCCGTCAGCGTGCGATCCGAGAGATACGATTTGAGCGATTGAATGAGACGTCCCTTGTTCTCCGCCCCCAGATAGTGCTCGATAGCAGCCGGGCCCGTCCAGGTGTGCGTTTGTGCCCGTCCGGCGTGTTTCATCTGCTGCAGATAGAGGACGGATCGAAAGGAAAACGTCTCGCCAGTTCGGGTGGGGAAAGCGACCAGTTCAACTTGCGATTTGCCCCAGGCGCACGCAACCGTGCTATTGGTCGTGCCAAAGTCGATACCGATTGCAGGGAGCTGCTCTTGCGCGTGCCGCATTCTCTCCATTATTCCAGCAGCCGGTTGCTTGACATAGGGCTGCGACGACGCCCATGCTGCTGGCATGAGAAGAGCGATATGGTTTCTCCTGGCCGCGAGTTGCCTCATGCCGCTGGATTCCGCACGCGCCCAGGAGAAAATTATCGTGGTTGGGTTTGTTGGCGGCTTCGTCAAGCACGATGACGCGAGGCATGCTGAAGTGCAATTTGCGGCGCGTCTCCGCGAGCGTTATCGCTCTGCAATGGATGTAGAGGTGTTTGGCAATCATTCTGGAGGCCAGGCTCTTCGCTACGTGCTGCAGCTGACGGCCACTTACAGGGCGCCCGCAAAAATCATCATCTTCGGCCACAGCTGGGGTGGAACGGAGACCGTGAGGCTCGCTCGCGAGTTGGAGCGGAAAGGTATCCCCGTGCTGCTCACCATCCAGATAGACAGCATTGCGAAACCCGGCCAGGAAAACTTCACCATCCCTACGAACGTTGAAAATGCGGTGAATTTTTATCAGTCAGCTGGTTTGCTTCATGGACGTGCAGAAATTCTCGCTGAAGATCCGGTGCGTACCAATATCATCGGCAACTTTGAGATGACGTATAAGGATCATCCCATCAATTGTGACCAATTCCCCTGGTTTGCCCGCGTGTTCACGAAACCGCATATCGAAATCGAGAATGATCCGCGCGTCTGGTCCCAGGCTGCATCGCTGATCGATTTGGAGTTGTCGAGGGCGGTGAGATCGACTGCCCAGGCGTCGTTGCCTACAAGTAACCAGTAGACAATGCGAAAATGACAGCATGCAAACATCATGTCAAACGGCAACAAGCATTTTGGCTGTCGGTATTTTTCTCCTGGGGAGCGCTACGGCCCAGCAGACGCCGGCCACGAATACCACACCAACCACAAAAACGCGGCAGAGCACAGCGACGTCGACCCGGCACACCAGCACTGCGACAAAACCTCTCGTACTCGAGACAGAGAAAGACAAGCAAAGTTATGCCATCGGTCTTAACCTGGGAAAGCGCTTGCACCGGGACGACATCGATGTCGATCCCAAGATCGTGCTCCAGGGTTTACAAGATGCCGTGGCCGGTGGCAAGGTCCTGTTGACCGACGATCAGATTACGACCGTAATGACTGACCTGCAGAATCAAGTGCGGCAAAAGCAGGAAGAGAAGAAGCAAGCACTGGCTGAGAGTAACAAGAAGGATGGCGCAGCATTCCTGGCTGCGAACGCTACCAAAGAGGGCGTCGTCACGCTGCCCAGCGGGCTTCAGTATAAGGTCCTGGTGGCGGGGACGGGTCCCAAACCCGCCGCCACCGACTCCGTGGTTTGCAACTACAAGGGAACGCTGCTCGACAACACCGAGTTTGACAACTCCTACAAGCGCGGCCAGCCGGCGACTTTCGGTGTCGGCGGAGTCATCAAAGGATGGACGGAGGCTCTGCAACTGATGCCGGCGGGATCGAAATGGCAACTGTTTATTCCGGCGGATCTTGCCTACGGGGAGCGCGGCCGGGACCCCATCGGGCCCAACGCCACTCTCATCTTCGAGGTGGAGTTGCTCTCCATTCAACCTAAGGCGCAATAGGGTGCTGAAACAGCGGGTCCATTACGCGTAGCGGACCTGCTGTTCTCAACAAGTATCCAATCCCGCAGAAAGCAATACACTGGGTCTGCTCACCGGGAGGAGAATCATGCGGAGAGAAAATCTGACCCTTGTCTTGCTGTTGATCATTGCGATTGCATTGGTTGCCATTGCCGTGCAACCGATTCTTACGCCACGCGCCGCAGAGGCACAATCCACGATCTATCCGTTCTACATTGAGCCTGGTTCTGAATTGCTGCGGGCACCCGATGGCAGCAGCCAGGTCTACGGAAAGGTGGTTGTGGACATGCGTTCGGGGAAAATATGGGGCTTCCCGACACTTGCACCGCAGTCCTACCCCAGCAATGGATTGCAGAACAAGCCGCCAACTTCCCGTCCATTCGAACTGGGAAGGTTCGCGTTTGAAGATATTAATAAATAGCGGGCAGCGGCAATTTGAGCAGCACAACAGGATCAACGTACTCGCCTTGCCATCGCGCTGCCAGGTGCAGGTGCGGACCGGTCACCCGGCCGGTCGCCCCACTGAGACCGAGGCGTTGGCCTTTCTTAACCCGCTCTCCCACCTTCACCTCTATTTTGGACAGGTGCATGTACAGGGTGCTGAACTGCTGCCCGTGATCGATCACCACCAGGTTGCCTTCATAGAACATTCCCTGGGCGATCATCACCTCTCCGTCATTCGCGGCCACCACCGGCGTTCCCGAAGGCGCATGAAAGTCGGTTCCACGATGAATGCTCGCTAGCTCGCCGTTGAACATGCGCCGGGTCCCGAAGGAATCGGTCGCCGCGAAGGGCACAGGAGAGCGAAAGCTGCCCCTCCACAAGGGCTGGCTGATCTGGTGCGCGAACGCCGCGTCCTTCACCGCTTTATCCGCGGCGATGCGCTCCAGGGTGGCAGCATCGGGCTGCACGTATTTTTCCGCCACGTGGAGGGTAGTGGTCTTGTATTGCCCGGGAAGCACGGCCACTTCCTGCTTGGCGTGCAGTGCCCGGCCATCGGTTGCGCTGGCGGTTAGCTCCAGGGCATAGGTTCCCGGCGCCTGCTCGACGTCGATGCCGGCAAGCGCGTACCACGTTTTCCCGTTCTGGGCCTTGGTAAACACGATTGCGTGATTAAGCCAGACGCCATGTACTTCGCTGGCTGACTGGTCCAGCTCGACTCTGAAGAGCACTGGAGAGCCGCTTTCTAGCCGCAGCGGGGACCAGCTTATTTTCTGGGCGTTTCCCACCGGAGCACACAAAAGCAGCAGAACGAAAATGACCAGGGAGTTGATTTTCACCCTCTGAGCATAGAACCTGTTCCGCCTTGAAGGCCACCGGCAGCGGGAGCATACTGGTGCACGAGGATCGACTATGCGACGCAGGACTTTTCTCTCCACTTCTGCAGTGGCCGGGCTGGGTGCTTTTACCTGGGGCGCCGGCACCCTAAAGGCCAAGGCGGGAGACATACCGAAACGTACTTTCGGGAAAACGGGTGAGCAGCTAACCATCGTTGGCCAGGCCGGCGGACGGTTCCCTTTGTGTACCTTCGAAGAAGCAAAAGCCGTTACTCTGCGCGCCTACGAACTGGGCATCAACTATTTCGACACCGCGCGCATTTACTGGGACGGAAAATCGGAAGAAGTTTATGGGGCGGTGCTGCCGCCATTCCGCAAGAATATTTTCCTGACGACCAAGTCTCCGCAACGAACCCGCAAAGGCGCCGAAGCGGATCTGGAGATGTCCCTGCGCACGCTGAAGACCGACCACGTGGATCTATGGCAGATGCACCAGGTAAGCACGATGGACGAAGTTGAGCAGATTTTTGCGCCCGGCGGCGCCATCGAGGCTTTTGAATCCGCGAAGAAAGCGGGTAAGTGCCGCTTCATTGGATTCACCGGCCACCATGACCCCCAGGTTCACCTTGCGATGCTGAAGAAGTACGACAAATACGACACCATCCTGATGCCGTTGCACGCAGCCGATCCCGCCTACCAGAGCTTCGAGAAAAACGTACTGCCAGTTGCTGTCGCCCGCGGCATGGGCATTCAGGGGATGAAGAGCACCGCCAATGCCAAGCTGCTGCAGGCAATTGCGTTGAAGGATTGCCTCTCCTATGTGCTAAGTCTGCCTGTACACTGTGTTGCGCTCGGCTGTACAACCATCGGACAGATTGAGGATGACGTTCGCATCGCACAGGAATTCAAGCCCCTGGACGAGGCGAAGCTTGACCTGATCCGCGAACGAGCAGCGAAACTTAAGGGGCCACAACTAGAAGACTGGAAGATCAACACTGAAACTGCGGCAGTTAGCACTTACCGGGATGGTGGATACGTTTAAGGGTTGCGCTCGCTGCTCATAAGTACAACTATCGTGGTAACGATTGCACCAGGAAACAAATATCGCAACTTTCACTGGTTTGTTAGGGTCTACTCGGTCGGCTGCGGATCTTGCCGTGGCTGTACTTATGTACTTAGAGGTTACTAACTCCCCTAACCAGAAAGAAGGTACGATATCGTGCGCTTACGAATGCCAGCTATCACTATGCTTGCAGCGCTTCTGGGAATCTTAGTCATTAATCCCAAGGCAGCTTCCGCCCAACAAGTTCCAGGACCACACCCTGCATACCTCCACGCGCTGTCCGACTTACGTCTGGCGCGCGCTTATCTGGACGAAATCGCATGGCCTCCCGTCGAGCGGGATGAGGAACATGCGATTCGTGAGATCGATGCTGCCATCAATGAGATCAAGCGGGCCTCGATCGATGACGGCAAGGATCTCGCAGATCACCCTCCCATTGATGTACGCATGCGTCCCGACGGCCGCTTCCGCAAGGCTTTGGAGTTGCTGGATAAGGCGCACAACGATACCGCGCGGGCAGAAGACGTACCTCAGGCCCGAGGGATGCGGGATCGAGCTGTATACCATATCGACCAGGCCCACGGAACGGTGGACGATGCCATCCGCCGAATCCATTGGGAACAGTGGAATGGTATGTAAGAAGACTTTCCGATGGGATGACAACTTTGTCATCCCATCGCTCAAGTTTCTACGTAATCAGGGGAAGCGGTTGATATTTCAACCAGGGAAGCTTCCTTAGATGCTGTGTTTTTGGCTTTGTATCAGGGCACGACTCTAGTCGGGCCGTAAAGGCCAGAAAGAGAATTGGTTAGGGCTTCAGCCCCTGCTATGGCGCATCCTGCTGGAAATGCTTGTGCGAGGCAATTCTGAGCCAAGAAAGAGAACAGGGGCTAAAGCCCAGATCTTTGATGTCCCTCAACGGCCCGACTAAAGTCGTGCCCTGATACAAAGCGTCAGAGCGGTGACCACCAGAAAACTCGCGCACTTCGCAAACTTGGATCTATCCACCCTCTCTGAAAAGTAGAAACTCGAGCGATGGGATGACAACTTTGTCATCCCATCGGAATAACCAGGTGTCGCCCAACTACTTTTCTATCTTGAGAACCGCCCGGAATCTCGCTTTTCCCTGCATCATCCGTTCGTAAGCCTCGTTCACCTGCTCCAGCGGGAAGCTTTCGTTCATCGGCCGCACACCAGAGAGGACGCTAAACGCGAGGGTCTCCTGCGAATCGAGCGACGTTCCTGAATACCAGCCTTTGACCTGCTGTGACTTCAACAGCAGCTGCAGCGAAGGGACCTCCAACAAGGGTACGGCGCCGATGATCATGAGCGTCCCGGTCGGGGCAAGACCGCCGATGACTGCCTTCATTGCGTCGGCGCTGGTCACCGTGGCGAGAATCACCTTAGCTCCGCCAAGCTTGAGCAGCTCCGCTGCCGGATCCTGCGTGGCGCTATCGATATAGTGCGAAGCACCCAGCTTTTTTCCCAGATCTTCTTTGTCTTTTCCACGACCGATGGCGACGGTGTTGAATCCGCATTTGGCCGCAAACTGAATACCGAGATGCCCCAGCCCGCCCAGACCGATCACGGCCACCACGTCGGGCGGCCGCGCACCGCTGTTGCGCAGGCAGTTGAAGGTAGTGACTCCGGCACACATGAGCGGAGCCGCCTCTTCGGCCGACAACTCTTCGGGCACCATGGCGAGGGCCGAGAAAGGCGCCACCACGTAGTCGGCATAACCGCCGTCGCGTGTCACCCCGGTGACCTGGGTACTGGTCTCGCAGGCAAAGAAGTTCCCCCGGCGGCAACTGTCGCAATAGCCACAGTAGCCCCCGTTCCAGCCGACCCCCACGCGCTCGCCCACCGTCCATCGCGGGGGCACGTTGGCTCCAACCGAGTCAATCAGTCCCACAATTTCATGGCCCGGAATCCGGGGATACTGGATCCCGGGAAAGAGTCCGTCCTTGGTCACCGAATCGCTGTGACAAACGCCGCAAGCCTGCACTTTGATGCGCACCATCCCGGACTCGGGCTCCGGGATCTCGCGCTCCACAATTTCGAAGGGCCCTCCCGCCTTACCAACTTGCACTGCTCGCATCTTCGCCATAAAGCCTCCAGCATCGATTGCTGATTGTAAGGGCCGCCTGTTAAAGCGGCTTCACTGTAGATGTATGCCGAAGATGAAAAGTTCCCTGGTTTCGGTCAAAGGAGCAGCGCTACCTGACAGGTTGCAGGTGCTGGCTGCGACGGCGGTAGTTGATGCGCTTGGGACGGTGGCTGTTGCATCTGTTCATCTCTCTCAAATAAGTTGCGTAAGTTCTGTCGCACGTTGAGTTACCAAAGATGCGGCAACTCCCTCTCCTGCATGGTGTCTATCTGGAGCGAGCGGCAAGGATCTGAAACCAGCCGCCAGAAAAAAGGAGAGTTCCATGAAAGTTTTCACGGCTGTTCTTGCATCCGCTCTATTCATCGCGCCTGCGGCAATGTTTGCCCAGACACCGACGCCTGGCGCACACGACTATAACATCAACCAGCGCAAGGTCGATCAACAGGATCGCATTGCCAACGGCGTCAAGAGCGGCCAGCTGACCGCGGGCGAGACTGGGCGCCTGGAACACCAGGAAGCTGGTATCAATCGGGAAGAGCGCGGTATGCGCGCGCAGGATAACGGGCACCTGACGAAACAGGATCGCAGCGTCATCCACGCGCAGCAGAACCAGGAATCCCGCCGCATCTATCGCGACAAGCACAACGCAGCGGTTCGCTAAACTCGAGACAGGTGGCCGTTCCGCCAGGAATGGCCACCTGTCTTCTGGTAGAAATTTGAGAGCAGGCGAGGCGCACAGCAGGTCCCTGCTGTCCACCCAACCAGCACCCCATCCCACCTTGAGCAACCAATCCTCAACCCTTTCCCTCCCAATCTTGAAGATGACAGGACCGAGGCTTTGGCGTAGACTCAAGCCCACTGCGCCATAATGTGCCATAGCCAAAGTCTTGTCGATGCGCCGGGCATCGCGGCTAACCTCCCGGGTTAGTGTTCCGGCCAGCTGTGCGACGGGCCCTCTACCAATGAGAAAGGGGCACCATGCCCTCGATGCAAGATCCACGACTTAACGTACTGCCCAGCGCACCGCTATCGATATCCTCTGTTCCAGTACTCGTGCCCGAGCCTGAACCCGCGTCCGACGATCTCCCCTACACTCCCCTGCCGCCCCTTGGCTCGAATATTAAAGTCCTCATGGTTTGGCCGAGTTTTCCGCCGTCGTTCTGGGGGTTCGAGGGTGTATTGGAGATGATCCCGGAGCGCGCGATGACGCCGCCGCTGGGACTGATCACCGTAGCAGCGCTTTGTCCGGCGACCTGGCAGATCCGGCTGATCGACCACGCCTTCGAGGAGTTGCGCGATGAGGATCTCCGGTGGGCTGACCTGGTGATGGTGAGCGCCATGCACGCCCAGCGGGCTGACGCACTGCACGTCCTCGGCCGCGCCCGCGCCTTTGGCCGGCGTACCTTCGTGGGCGGGCCCTGGTCAAGCACAGACCCGGAGGCCGTGCTTCAGGTGGCCGACCACGTGATGGTAGGCGAAGCAGAGGAGGCTTTCCCTGGAATTGCCACAGCACTTGAGAACGGGACCGCACGGGCGTTGTACCGCATTGTCGACAAACCCGACATGACGCGCAGCCCGGTACCTCGCTTCGACCTGTTGCACCGCGACAAATATACTTCGATGCCGATTCAGTTTTCCCGCGGATGCCCTTTTCAGTGTGAATTCTGCGACATCATTACCATTTACGGTCGCCGGCCGCGGGCGAAGACGCCCAAGCAGGTTATTCGTGAGCTCGATGTACTGCGCAAGTTGGGCTGGCGCAACGAGGTATTCATCGTCGACGACAACTTCATCGGCAATCATCACCAGGCGCTACAACTTTCGCGTGAGCTGATCGAATGGCAGAAGCTGCATAAGCAGCCGTTTTCGTTCTATACCGAAGCTTCGATCGATCTGGCCTCCCGTCCGGAACTCATGGATGCCATGGTCGAGGCCAACTTCATGTACGTGTTCATTGGCATCGAGACACCCTCGGCCGAGGCACTGAAGGAGTCGCGTAAATTTCAAAACCTGCGCAAAAACAACGTCGAGCAGGTGCGCATCATCCAGGAAAAAGGTCTGTGGGTGCTCGCCGGGTTCATTGTCGGCTTCGACTCCGACGACGAAACCATCTTTGCCCGGCAACAGGCGTTTATCGAACTGACAGCGATCCCCTGGGCTATGGCTGGCATCCTCATGGCTCCGCCCACGACCGCTCTCTTCGATCGCATGAAACGGGAAGGGCGCCTGATTGAGGACAGCCCATCCACCACCCAGTTTGGCCTCCCGAATTTCCGCACTGTTTTGCCGTTGCCCATCCTGCTGCGCGGCCTATGCACTTTGCTCGAAGGCTTGTACGAGCCAGATGCCTTTTTTGAGCGCTCGTATAACTCCTTGAAAGTCTGGAACCCTAAACCGACGCAGAAGCCGCCGAACCTGGGGATGACCTACAACTTGCGTGTACTTTTTTCTTCTATGTGGCGCCAGGGTATGCGCTCGAGCTACCGCCGCAGCTACTGGAAATTCCTTTATAGGATGGCTTCTTCGTACTGGCGGTCGCCGGCAAAGATCTGGCTGGGCTTCACCATGTTGCTCTCCGCACATCACTTCGTCCTCTACTCCAAGGAGGTGATCGACCACCTCCAGGAAGAAGCAGAACTTGTGGAACGGAGTGCTCGCAAGCTGGTCAACACTGCAGCAAGCGACTTTGATAGGGTGGCGACTGCCTAGACAGTTAGCTAGGCCTTGACTTCGCAGCCTGCCAGCTCTTCCAGCACACGGATAGAGCCGCAGATATCGTCTTCGCCGTAACCCTTGGCCATCGCGGATTGATAGAGCTGCTGCGTCAGACCGGTAAGAAGCAGCGGAACACCGATCTCGGAACCGAGGTCCAAGGCCAAACCTATATCCTTCTCCAGCCATTTGACGGAGAAGTTGGTGGAGAAATCGCGTTTGAACACCATGGGCGCCTTGGCGGAGATCAATCCCGAACGTGCTGCGCTGTTGTTCAGGATGTCAAGCATGAGCTCGGGAGCAACTCCTGCCTTGGTGCTCAACACCAAGCCTTCGTTGAAAGCTTGCAGCAAATTGCCCAGGATCAGATTTTGCGTAAGCTTGGCGCGCAGACCCATGCCGGACTTGCCGCAGTAATAGAGAACCTTGCCCATCGCCTCGAAGAACGGCTTTACGTGCTCAAAGACCTCCTTCTTGCCGCCAATCATGAAGGTCAGTGTTCCCCCTTCCGCGCCGGCCTTGGAGCCGGTGCAGGGAGCATCCAGAAACTCGATGCCCAGCCCCTGCAGTTCCTCCGCGATTTGGGTGCTCTCCAAGGGAGAAACTGTACTGCAGTCGGCGATGACGAATCCCTTCTTTGCGCCTTTGACCAGGCCTTTTTCGCCCAGGATTACCCCCCGGGACATGGCCGTATCTCCCACGCAGAGAAAAGCACATTCACTGTTCTGAGCAACTTCCGCGGGGGTGGCACAGAACAGTGCGCCCGCGGAATCGGCAAGTTCCTTTGCCTTCTTTTGGTTATGCGACCACACGGCCACGTTGTGGCCGCCCATAACTAAATGACGGGCCATCGGACCACCCATGATGCCGAGTCCTAAGAATCCTAGCTTTGCCACGAGATGTCGCTCCTAATAGAGTTTGCTAACGAACGTGGAAGAGGTAGGCATACAGCATGACTTCGATGCCGATGGCTGTCGCCATCACGATGCTGTGCCGCAGGGTAAAGCGAAAGAGTTTGGCCTGGTCGGCGACGGTCATCGCAGTGGCGGCCGCCGCGACCGCGATGTTCTGCACGCTGATCATCTTGCCCACCACGCCGCCGGCGGAGTTGGCCGCTGCCATGAGCGTGGGCTCAAATCCCAAACGGCCGGCGGTCACCACCTGCAGGTTGCCGAAGAGGGCGTTGGCTGAGGTGTCGGAGCCGGTCAGGAAGACGCCCAGCCAGCCAAGCAATGGGCTAAAGAAAGGAAAGAGACGGCCGGAGGCGGCAAACGCGAGCCCCAGGGTAGCGGTGGCTCCGCAATAATTCATGATGAAGGCCATGGCGAGAACGGCAGTGACGGTGACGACGGGCAAGAAAAGTTGCCGGCATACAGCGAGCAGAAGGCGGCCAAAGGCCAGCGGAGACATGCGCAGCAACAGAGCGGCCAGCAGGGTCGCGAACATGCATGCGGTACCGGCGGCGGATAGAAAATTCAGCTGATAAATCGCCTTGTAGAGGGTGGGCTTGGCGACCACAGGCGGCATCATCAGAACGTGATTGTGCAACAGAGGCCAGCCGACGCTGATGGTGGCTAAATTCAGCAGAGCCTGAAAAGGTCTGAAGCCCCAAAACAACACCAGGATCACGAGCAGACCGTAAGGCATCCAGGCGCCAAACATCTGTCCCGCCGTATGCTTCCGATCGCCAGAACCGGGGGCGAGCGCGGTGAATTTTTTCTCCTTCCCAACCGGGACTACCGGCTCCAACTCCCTGTCCCACACATTGGCGGGGCGCCAAAAACGCAGCAGCAGCAGCACTGCGCACATGGCGGAAAGTGAAGCCGCAATATCGGTAAGCTGGGGGCCCACGAAATTCGACATGGAGAACTGTACCGAAGCAAAAACTCCGCCCACCACCACCACGGCGGGCCACACCTCCAGCATGCCGCGCCAGCCTACCATGATGCAGACCAGGTAACAGGGAACAAACAAGGAAAGCGGAGCGCACAGCCGCCCAACCATGCCGCTCAGTTTATCCAGCGGCAGGCCGGTGATCCCGGCCAGGGTGATCACCGGAATCCCTATCGAGCCAAAGGCTACCGGGGCGGTATTGGCCACCAGGCAAAGCGCCGAGGCGTAAAAAGGAGAGAAGCCGAGGCCGACCAGCATGGCTGCCGCAACCGCGACGGGGGTTCCAAAACCGGCTGCGCCTTCGACAAATGCCCCGAAGGCAAAGGCGATCAAGAGGGCCTGTAGACGGGCATCGCTGGTCAGGTTGCCCATCGATGACTTGATAATTTCGAATTTTCCCGTTTCCACCGTAACTTGATAGAGGGCTATCGCCCAGAACACAATCCAGCAGATGGGAAACAGGCCAAACCCGGCACCATAGGCCGCGGAGCTGAAAGTAAGAGTGGGGGGTAACCTGTAGGCAAAAAGCGCAACTACGAGAGCTACTAACAGGGCGAATAGGGAGGCGATCCATGCCGGCTTGCGCCGGACACCCAGCAGAAAGAGCAAGGTAAGAATGGGTAAAGAGGCAATTACCGCGGAGACGGCGAGGCCACGCCCGAAGAGGGTGTAGCTTTGGGACCAAACTGGGCTCATTTGGGGCGGCTCTCTCTCGGATTTAGCAGTACGAATTCTACGACGGCGAGACTGAATTAGGATAATAGCAATGCTCTCTGCCGCTATCCTCGCGGAGTTACGGGATGCCGTGGGCGCCGACGGCCTCATCATCGAGCGCAACCAGCTGCAGACCTACGAGTGCGATGCCCTCGCCATGCTGCGAAGCCTGCCGGCGGCGGTGGTTCTGCCTCGCTCCACTGCCCAGGTCGCAGCCGTCATAGGCATTTGCGCCCGGCACCATATACCGTTCGTTGGCCGCGGCGCCGGCACCGGCCTTTCCGGGGGAGCACTGCCCGATGACCAGGGCATTGTGATCAGCTTTGCCCGCATGACCCGCATTCTGGACATCGACATACCCAACCAGCGCATCACCGTGGAAGCGGGGGTGACCAATGCCCAGGTTACCCAGCGGGTGACTGCATCCGGTCACTTTTATGCGCCGGACCCCTCGTCGCAGACAGTGTGCACGATCGGAGGCAATGTCGCGGAAAACTCAGGCGGCGCACACTGCCTCAAGTATGGCTTTACCACCAACCACGTGCTCGCGCTCGAAGTGGTTCTGCCTACCGGCGAGCTGGTCCACCTCGGCTCGCCCACGCCTCGATGCTCCCGGTTACGATCTGGCTGGAGTGTTTGTCGGTTCTGAGGGAACACTGGGTGTCGCCAGTTCCATGACCCTGCGCATCGTACGGCGCCCCGAGACGGTGCAGGTGTTGCTTGCCGCATTCGACTCCATCTCAGCTGCCGGGCAGACGGTCTCGGACATCATCGCCGCGTCGATTCTGCCTGCGGCTATGGAGATCATGGACCGCCTCGCCATCCAGGCCGCCGAAGCGGCCGTGCACCCCCACTACCCCGAATGCGAGGCTCTGCTGTTGGTGGAACTGGATGGTCCTGCAGCCGAGGTCGATCTGCATATGCTGGAAGTCCGTAAGCTGTGCAGAGCGAATGGCGCATGGGAGGATCGGCTGGCTCAGAGTGAGCAGGAGCGAATGCTGGTGTGGAAGGGCCGCAAGGCAGCGTTTGCCGCCACCGGCCGGCTTTCGCCTGACTACATCGTGCAGGATGGAGTGATCCCGCGCACCAAGCTTCCCATCGTGCTGGAAAAGGTTGCAGAAATGGCGGCAGCGGCCGGCTTGCGGGTTTCGAATGTGTTCCACGCGGGGGACGGCAACCTGCACCCCCTGGTGCTATATGACCGCTCGATCCCCGGCCAGGAGGAGATTGCCGTCGACCTCTCGATGCGCATACTGTACCTCTGCGTCGATCAGGGGGGGTCAATCACCGGGGAACACGGAGTGGGCAGAGAGAAGCAGCAGGCCCTGGGGTACATGTACTCCGAGCCGGATCTTGATACCATGCAACGGGTTCGCTGTGGCTTCGACCCGGAAAATATCTCCAACCCCGATAAGCTTTTCCCTCGACCCAGGCTTTGCGGGGAAAAGACCGGGAAGTATACCCCTCACCCACTGGAGACAGCAGGCGTCGCAGAGTTTTTTTGATTTGTCTCCGAGACGGTTTCCTATGCAGGACATTACCGCTCCGCTGGCGGCCATTACCGGTCCGGAACACCTGCGCACGCAGGGGACCGCCCTCGCCGTCGCTCCGGGTAACAGCGAAGAGGTTGCGGCTGTTCTTCGTGTCGCGCATGAAAATCGTTGCGCCGTGGTGGGCTATGGCGGCGGTACTAAGCAAGGCTGGGGGTACCCGGTGGAGGCTAAGGTGGTGCTCGAGATGCATCGCCTGAACCTGCTCCGGGAACATACCTGGCAGGATATGACCTGCAGCGTCGAAGCCGGCTGCACCTGGTCGTCCATGCAATCTGGCCTGGCGCAACATGGCCAGTACGTCGCACTTGATCCCCTTTGGCCTGAGCAGGCCACGGTGGGCGGGATCGTCGCTACCAACGACTCGGGCGCGCTCCGGCTGCGGTATGGAGGCCTGCGCGACCTGATCATCGGGATGACGATTGTGCTGGCCGACGGGACCGTTGCTCACACTGGCGGCAAGGTAGTGAAAAATGTCGCCGGCTATGACCTGCACAAGCTGATGATCGGAGCCTTTGGCACGCTCGGGGTCGTTACCTCGGTCAACTTCCGCTTGCACGCTGTGCCGCAGTGCACGCGGAGTTTTAGCGTGTCCGCGCCGGATGCCGAACCCCTGGGCAAGCTGATGCTCAAGCTGCTCCATGCGCAGCTGTGCACGGTGGCGATACAACTCCGGGGCACGGCGGAGGGATTCGAGCTTGATATCCAGCTCGCGTCTCTTGCCGAGGTGCTGCATACACAGGCCGCTGCACTGGAGGCGATGGCGCAGAGCGAAGGGCTTAGCTCACGAAGCGCCACGGATGAGGTGTGGAGTGAACGGCAGCAGCTGCTGGATAAGGATTTTGCCTGCAAGGGCACGATGCTTCCTTCGGAGGTCGCGCGTTTTGCCGAGCGCGTTCGTGGCATGGGTGGGGAGTCGGTGACGCAGGCCACGGGCATCATGGTTGCGGGCTTTCCTGCTGCGGCCGTGGAGCGCCTGCCGCAGTTGCGACGGGACATGGAAGACGCACGTGGATCGCTGATGGTCCTCAAACAGCCCGCCGAGGCGAAGGTTGATTGCTGGGGCACTCCACCGGATAGCCTTCCCCTGATGCGCGAGATCAAGCGCCGCTTCGACCCTGAAGGGATCCTCAATCCCGGCCGCTTTCTCGGACGGATTTGAGAGGATGTACTTTGGCGGGCTTTTATGAGTCTGCGTGAGAGCTCTGCACTGAGTCCCGAAGGGACGGGCTGAAAATAGCCCAGGACGATAGTCCTGGGTAAACTGCCACGAATCTGGACTAGTCCCGCCAGGGACGTGCTGAATTTTTACCTCCACGTTCAGCCGTCCCTGGCGGGCACTGATCGAAGGCTTATGTTTACCCAGGACTATCGTCCTGAGGCTATTTTCAGCCCGTCCCTTCGGGACTCAGTGCAGAGCTCTCACGCAGGCTTTTATGGCCCGACTTAAAGTCGTGTCCTGATACAAAGCAAAGCGCACAGTGGACCTGCTGCTTGTCCTTCCCAGGATGTAATCTACTGAAGCGCGCTATGGCTCAACTTACGCAGCTCCAACCAGCAAAACCTTCAAACTTCGACGCTCACAAGCCACCGGAAATTGCGCTGATCGAGGACTGCGTGCACTGCGGCTTCTGCCTCCCCGCATGCCCCACGTACGTGCTCTGGGGTGAGGAGATGGATTCGCCCCGCGGCCGCATTTACATGATGAAGAAATCAGCCCAGGGGGAGGCTCCGCTCGACCAGCGCTTCCGCCTGCACATGGACAATTGCCTGGGTTGCATGGCCTGCATGACCGCCTGCCCCTCCGGAGTGCAATACAACAAGCTCATCGAGGATACGCGGGCCCAGGTGGAACGCAACATCCCACGCACCACCTCTGACAGCCTCTTCCGCAAGCTACTCTTCGCCACCTTCCCATACGTGAAGCGCCTGCGCCTGCTGGCGCTCCCCATGCTGATCTACCAGCGCTCCGGCCTGCAGAAGCTGCTGCGCGCTACGGGTTTGCTGCGGCTTCTGCCGAAACGGCTGGCACAAATGGAGTCCCTGTTGCCCCGCGTGCCCACAGGTTTTCTGCAGGGTCTGCCTGCCGGGGTCTCACCCGCCACGGAGCCGCGGCGGCGCGTGGGGATGCTCTCAGGCTGCGTGCAACAGGTTTTCTTCCAGCACGTAAATCAGGCCACGGCGCGGGTGCTGGCCGCAGAGGGCTTCGAGGTGGTCATTCCCCAGGCACAACAGTGCTGTGGGGCACTCATGCTCCACTCCGGTCTCGACGACCAGGCCGCCGCCCTGGCGCGAACGATGATCGCCGCCTTCGAGGCTGCCAACGTGGACACGATCGTGATCAATGCCGCAGGCTGCGGATCTACCATGAAGGAGTATGGTCATCTGCTGCGCGACGACCCCGCGTGGGCCGCGCGCGCCGCTGCCTTCAGCGCCAGGTGCAAAGACATCTCAGAGATTTTGTGCGAACTGCCCCCGCGCTCGCCGCGCCACGCTCTGCCTATGCGAGTGGCGTACCATGACGCGTGCCACCTGCGCCACGCGCAAGGCATCCACGCCGAGCCGCGACGCCTGCTGGCTACCATTCCAGGCCTCGAAGTCGCGGAAATCGAGGAGGCCACGCTGTGCTGCGGCTCGGCTGGGGTCTATAACCTGCTCAACCCCGAACCCGCGAACCAGCTGGGCGATCGCAAGGTAGAAAACCTGCTCGCCACCAAGGCAGAAGCCGTCATCTCTGCCAACCCGGGTTGCCTGCTGCAACTGATGAGCGGGCTGCGCCGCCGCGGGCTCCACGCGATGCCCGCCTACCACATGGTTGAGCTGCTGGACGCGTCCATCCGTAACGTTCCTCTGGCCAGAGAGTAAAATACAGCTTGCGGAGATATGATGACCAACCCAACGGCAACAGTTCCCACAGTCACCCTCGAAGCACCACAGGGAGCGGCGGAAGCCGAGATCCTTACCCCGCAAGCGCTCGAATTTCTCGCTGCGTTAGCCACCAACTTTGAGGCCGAGCGCCAGCGATTGCTGGCGGCGCGCGTGGCCCGGGGAGAAGCGTTGCGGCAGGGACAACTCTACGATTTTCTGCCGGAAACGGCTTCCGTTCGCCAGAGCGAGTGGCGCGTCGCTCCAATTCCGGCGGATCTCGAGGATCGCCGGACGGAGATCACCGGCCCGGTGGACCGCAAAATGGTCATCAACGCGCTCAATTCGGGCGCGAATGTTTTCATGGCTGATTTTGAGGATTCGACTGCACCGACCTGGCGCAACGTGATCGACGGCCAGGTGAACCTGCGCGATGCAGTGCGACGCGAGATTGGCTTCGTCAGTCCTGATGGCAAGCAATACCGGCTCAATGAGAAGACGGCCACGCTTTTCGTGCGGCCACGCGGCTGGCACTTGCCGGAGAAACACCTCCTGGTCCAAGGCAAGCCTATTTCGGGGTCGCTCTTCGATTTTGGTTTGTACTTCTTTCACAACGCCGCGGCACTCAAGGCACGTGGGACAGGCCCTTACTTTTATCTTCCCAAGATGGAGAGCCATCGCGAAGCGCGCCTGTGGAACAGCGTTTTCAACTTCGCGCAGGATGCGCTCGGAATTCCCCGGGGCACGATTCGCGCTACAGTGCTTATCGAAACACTGCCAGGCGCGTTTGAAATGGACGAGATTCTCTATGAGCTGAAGGACCACTCAGCCGGATTGAACTGCGGCCGGTGGGATTACATCTTCAGCTTCATCAAGAAGTTCAGTTATCGCGAGGATCTGGCGCTTCCCGACCGCTCCACCATCACCATGGACCGGCACTTCCTCAAGTCCTATGTCGAGCTGCTGATCGAGACTTGTCACCGGCGTGGCATCCACGCGATGGGCGGCATGGCGGCACAGATTCCCATCAAGCGCGACCCGGTTGCTAACGATGCCGCCATGGAACGCGTGCGCCAGGACAAGCTGCGCGAGGTAAAGGCCGGGCACGACGGAACCTGGGTGGCTCATCCCGGATTGGTGCCGGTGGCCAAGGCCGTCTTTGACGAATACATGCCAACCCCCAACCAGATTTCGCGCCGCAAGCCAGGGATTCATATACAGGCGTCTGACCTGCTCGCCGTGCCTGAGGGCGATATCACGCGCAAGGGATTGGAAATGAACATCGATATCGGCTTGCGTTATCTGGCCGCATGGCTCGACGGACTGGGATGCGTGCCGATCTACGACCTCATGGAGGATGCGGCGACGGCTGAGATCTCGCGCGCGCAACTCTGGCAATGGGCGCATCATGCAGGCCGCACAACCGATGGCATTACGCTGGACGTTCCAATCGTGTTGGCGACGATTCCCGATGTTCTGGACCGAATCAAGCAGGAACTGGGGGAAGAACGGTTTGCCGCCAGCAAGTTTACCGCGGCGGGTAAGCTCTTCGAACAGATGACCGCGGCGAAGGAACTTCCCGAATTTCTAACCTCTGTTGCCTACGCATCGATTGATTGAGGATGGGCAGGGAAAAGCTTTAGGCTATGCTTGATGCTTTCAGGATACTTGCTCGCTACAACAGAATCGCAAATGCGCGGCTCTACGAGCAATGCGGCAAGCTGGACCTGGAAGAATATCGACGCGAACGCCGCGGCTCATTCGGCAGCATCCACGGCCTGCTGAACCACATCTTGCTGAGCGATCGAATCTGGATGTCGAGGTTTGCCGGAGGAGGCAATACGACACCACCACTGAATTCAATCCTGTTCGAGACTTTTGCCCAACTTTGCTCAGCGCGAATCGAACAAGACGCGAGTATAGAAGCGTTTTTCGAAAAGGCGGATGGCGATTTCCTTACTCGATCAATCGCTTACACAAATAGCCGGGGTAAAGACTACGTAGAAACGGCACCCGTAGCCGTTCTCCATTTTTTTAACCACCAGACCCACCATCGAGGGCAGGTGCATGTAATGCTCAGCCAAACTGATGTGAAACCACCCTCTCTGGATATGCATCGAATCCTGAATCCGTAAGGAAACCCTACTTCACGGCCAGTGAATTATCCGCACGGTTATCATCGGGCAGCACGTGATCGGGATCGACTTTCACGGCGGCTATCGGCTTATCGCCCTGCCAGACAGTCTCCCCCCTGGCTTCCCAGGTCTCGACCGGCAGTCGGAACCGCGTCGTCGTACCGTCGGTGTACTGCACTTCCACGGTTGCCGGCAGCACCAGCTGTCCCTTGTTCACGATCGTCACCTGGTCGCCGTCGATCTTGCTAATCGCTAGATCAAAGCGCCAATTATGCATGTACCAGCCGCGCCAGAACCAATCCAGGTCCTCGCCACCTTCGCTGCTCATCTCGCGAAAGAAATCAGAAGGCGCCGGGTGCTTGAACGCCCAGTCCCGAATGTACTTACGAAATGCCCAATCAAAACGCTCCTTGCCCAGGATCTGCTCCCGCAACAGCACCATTCCATAGGCTCCCTTGAAGTAGCTCACCGGATGGGTAATCGGCCAGGTATAGGCGTCCGCCGGCATCAGCAGGACAGGTGCGGCCGGGTCGTCCAGCACTTTAAGGATGGTGTCGGGCGGCTCACCCCCGGCGGAGTATTCCGAATCTCGCTTGGGCCCATAGACGCCGCCCTGAAACGCGGCCGACTCATCGATGTCAATGAAAGTGTTAAATCCTTCATCCATGAAAGCATTCCGCCGCTCGTTGGATCCCACGATCATGGGGAACCAGGTATGCCCGATCTCGTGGGCTGAAATCCAGAACAGCGTCTTGCCCTTGTCGTCGATGCCGTCGAAGATGATCCCCGGATACTCCATGCCTTCAGAAAAGCCGGCCACGTTAATAGCTGCCGGATACGGGTAGGGAAACCAGTCCCTGGAAAATCGCTCCACCGTATCCTTCAGGTACTCCGTCGATCGCCCCCATGCGCCGTCGCCCCCACTCTCCGGCGGGTAGACGCTTTCCGCCAGGCTCTTCTTGCCATCCGGCAGATTGATCCGCGCCGCATCCCAGACAAATACGGGGCTCGCGCTCCAGACCACGTCTCGCGTTTGGTCCATGCGAAAGTGCCAGGTTAGCGTGCCTCCCACCTTCGGCCTGCTGGCAGGGTCGTTCACCTCATCGGCGGACCGGATCATGACGGTCTTGTCGCTATTGCTTGCCTGCTCCAGACGAGCAATCTGGGTTTTGGTCAGCACATCTTTCGCATTGACCAGCTCACCCGATCCGGCCACGATCATCTCGCTGGGCACGGTAACGTAATAGTCAAAGTGTCCATATTCGAGGTAGAACTCGCTCCCAAGGTACGGAAGCGTGTCCCACCCGCGCAGGTCGTCATAGACGCACATCCGCGGATACCACTGCGCAATGTCGTAGATATCCCCCGTCTTCGACGCTCCCCATGAGGTGCGGCCGCCCCACACGCCGGGGATCTGGTAGTGATACTTGATGTGGATCTTCAATGTGCTGCCTTTGGGCGCCATCGGCTGAGGCAGCCGGATCTGCATCCGCGTATCCTCTACCAGGTAGTCGGCCTTCTGCAGCTCCTTGCCGCGCTCGAGCTCGACCGACTCCAGCACAAACCCTTCGCTGGTGCGGCCGTTGGGGTTCTCCTCGCTGTCCGCCACCGGGGTCTTGTGCCGCAGCACTCCGTTGACCATGCGCCCGCGCGAATCAGGGCGATAGATGTTCTGTTCCATTTGAATCCAAAGGCTGGTCAACGAATCAGGACTGTTGTTGGTGTAGGTGATTACCTCGTCGTTGCGCAATACCTTCGCGGCGGTGTCGAGCGCTGCGTGCATCTCGTAATCCGGTTCGTTCTGCCAGTAAGCAGGGCCAGGAGCCCCATCGCTCGAGCGATAGGTGTTCACCGGATCGGGCAGCGTGAGGGGCGCAAAAGTCAACCGCGGGTCATATGCTGCTGCGGCAGGTGCTGCTGCGGCAGGGGCTGCCGCCGGTGACGCCTGGGACCATGCAACCGGGCCCAACAAGAAAACGGAAACGGCCATCAGCAGACGGTCGAAGCGCATCGATTCGAAACTCCTGGCTAAACAGAGTATCCCGAGGGTTCTCTCAGCATACCCACAGACTTCCCGGGTGGATATACTTTCCCGAGAAGAGTCTCACCAGCTGAAGCCTCCTGAGGCCGGCGGCCATGCGCGGCAGAGCTGGCGAAGCAGGACAATGCGCCCGAAATGATAAGCGTTGTGAGCTGCCAGGCTCTCCAGCTGCTCCCGGACGGTCATGATGCGAACGGGATTGCCGGGCCGTGAGGGGCAACGAACCCGTTGCGCGAGTCTGGTGTCATCACCCGCCACAACAGCGGCCTGCTCAAGGCCGTGAAAGAATCGTAGGCGTAACTGGCCCCAGGGCTCGAGGTCGGCATCGCCCTTTCCCGGAAAGCCGGCTGAGGCGTGGACAGGGAAGGGCGTCTCAACGCCGTTAACCCAGTCCAGCGTGACCTGCTGCCAGAATGTGATATGCCACAGCTCCTCATAGATGGTGTGGGGAGCAAATTGTACAGCGTGGTGAGCGAGATCCTCCGCGACACCCTCAAGGATGTGGGCCGGGGGCGCTGCTGCACTGTCGCCAATAAGGGTCTGCGCTAATTCGTTCATGGGTGTGTCTTCTCCTCGCCCCCCGACCTGCCGGAAACTTGACGCGATGCAAATGAATCTAGCTTGGAACTGCAGCAGGGCTCCGCGCTCCATGTATACTCCCCCCACTTAGTCAGGGCCAGTTTTCCAAATCCCCGGTTCAATTCAAAAACTTCAAAGGAGTCGTCCATGGCTTTACGCCGTCTTCCCCAAAACGCGCCTCTTCTCGGTCTGATGACGATACTGGCCCTTGGCGTTTACTCGGGCTCCGCCCTTGCCGCCAACCGTGCAGGATCGCCGACCGCCGCTCCACGTATCGTAGATGCAGTTGACGAGACAAAGTTGGTCACACTAGCCGGCCACACCCACCCGCTCGCGGCTCCGAAGTACGATCGGGGGCCGGTGGCAGATAGCCTCCCCATGGAGCACATGTATCTTGAACTGAAACGCAGCACGGAGCAGGAAACGGCGTTGGAGCAGGCGATTCAAGAACTCCAGGATCCGCACTCCAGCAAATATCATCAATGGCTCACAGCCGAGGAACTGGGGAGGGACTACGGCCCATCGCAGCAGGATATCGATACTGTCGTCGCATGGCTAAGCTCGAATGGACTGCAGGTGAATGCAAGTCTACAAGAATGGATTGACCATCGATGTCTCGGGCACGGCCGGCCAGGTGCGGGAGGCCTTTCATACCGAGATCCACAATTACCTGGTAAACGGCAAACAACATATTGCCAATGCGAGCGATCCTCAAATCCCCGCGGCACTCTCGTCGGTAGTGGTGGGTTTCACTTCTTTGAATGACTTTATGCCAAAGTCTCAAGTGCAGAAACCGAAGGCAAATTTTTCTTTTCCTTGCACCGGATGTCCGGACGGCTTTAACGGTATTCAATTCTACGACGAAGCTCCAGCGGATCTGGCCACCATCTACAACGTTACCCCCCTCTATAAGGCGAGCAAACCGATCACGGGCAAAGGACAGACTGTCGTGGTTATCGAGGACACGGATATCCTGCCGGCGGATGTAGTTACTTTCCGCAAGGCGTTCGGGCTTAGTTCCTATTCCGGGACTTTCGAACAAATCCATCCTGGAACCGGTTGCACGGATCCTGGGCTGAATGCTAACGAGATCGAAGCCGCTCTGGACGCTGAGTGGGCTGGGGCGGTGGCGCCCGACGCGGCGGTCGAGCTTGCTTCCTGCGCCGATACTGCCACCACCTTCGGCGGCTTTATCGCAGCCCAGGGTCTTCTTGACCTGCAGACGCCTCCACCTATCATCAGTGTCAGCTATGGTAATTGCGAGACCGCTTTAGGACCAAGTGGCAACGCTTACATCTTCGGTCTTTGGCAGCAAGCGGCGAGCGAGGGCGTTTCGGTGTTCGTTTCTGCCGGAGATGGCGGCCCGGCAGGTTGCGACAACTTCGATTTGCCCGTTCCCAACTGGGCGATGACCGGCATTGCGGCAAGCGGTTTTGCCTCAACCCCCTATAACATTGCTACCGGCGGCACGGATTTTATTGATACCGCTGAGGGCACGAACAGCACCTACTGGAGCCTAACCAACACCGCGAGCGGCAAGTCCGCGAAGTCGTACGTACCAGAGATGACGTGGAATGATACCTGCGGTAGCAACATTCTCTACGACTATTACGGGTACACGGACGGTCTGTCGTTCTGTAACAGCCCTATTGGCTCGAATTATGTTGACCTCGGTGCAGGCAGCGGCGCTCCCAGCATCGTATACTCCAAGCCCTACTGGCAGACGAATATACCTGGGATCCCCAACGACGGCGTGCGTGATTTGCCGGATATTTCCCTATTCGCTTCGAACGCCTTCTGGTTGCATGCGGTGCTTTTCTGCATGTCAGACACAGCCCAGGGAGGAGCTCCCTGCGACTACTCGAATCCCACCGACGCCTTGTTCAACAGCGCCGGGGGCACATCTTTTACCACACCGCAATTTGCCAGTATCCAGGCTCTGATCAACCAGAAGGCCGGCGCCCCCCAGGGCAATCCCGCTCCAATTATTTACAGCCTGGCAAGAAGCGAATACGGAACCGCTTCCGACCCGAACAAGAGTAACCTCTCATCTTGCAATGCATCGCAGGGCAATAAGATTGGGGCCTCGTGCGTCTTCAACGACGTCACGGCGGGCAACATTAACGAGCCCTGTTACGGTACCAATAACTGTTACAATCCTTCACCGGCCGGGTATGGTCTTATGTCCACATCGGATACGACCCTGATTCCGGCGTATCCCACTACAACCGGTTGGGACTTTGCCACCGGACTAGGCAGTGTGAACGTCACCAACCTGGTGAACAGTTGGCCGTAGAGCATTTCACTTCAGGTGTATACAGAGCAACCACTCCGGACGTGGCTTTTCCTCAAGAAAAGCCGCACTTCGCGCCGCTGGACTGTGCAGAGTAGAAGTGAAAATGCTCTAAGCCAACGGCAGCCAAACAACCCCGATCAAAAATGTTGGGGCGACGGGCATTTTCTGCCGGCGCCCCAAACTCTTGGTTAACATCCGTTACTTAAAAGGTCAGACGGAGTGCGCCCTGCACCTGACGCGAAGGGTAGACGTTAGACGCGGTATAAGTACCAAAGCTTGCGCCATCGGTGAGTGCGGTATCCGGATATTGGAAGTTGGTCGAATTCAAGACGTTGAAGGCCTCGATGCGGAACTCAAGGTTACTATCTTCCCACCCCAGCGGGACAGACTTGTGTAAGGCGAGAGTCAGCGCCCCAAATGCCGGCCCATGCAAAGCGTTGCGTCCCGCGGTGCCAAAGTACTGGCTGGGCGTGGGAACACTCAGCTCGTTCGCGAGCAGGGTACCGCTCAGAGCACTCTTGCTCTTCACATAATTTGACTTAGGCGCATACACCGCTTGCGCCGTGCTTTTCAGGTTGGGCCGTACAGCGTAAGCCGCGCTGGTACTCGAAACCACAATTTGAGCAGCGGGAGCGTAGGTCAGGTTGATGGGCAAGCCGCTGGTGACCGAATTGATCGCCGTAAGCTGCCAGCCCCCCAGTGTTGCCTGCTGCCAGGCCGGCGCATTCTGACCAAACATTCGGTCTTTCCCGAACGGCAGATCCGCAATGATGGACAGCGTGTCGTTGAATGGCTGGTTGTAACTGGACACGCCGCGATCTCCCTCCGAATTGTAGAAGTTGACCAGTGCCGAGTCACCACCGTAGGTCTCCAGGTCCGCCGAAGCATTGTTGATCGCCTTCGACCAGGTGAACGAATTAATCAGGAAAAGCCCGTTGCTGTATCGCCGTTCCAGCTTGGTCTGCAAGGAGTTGTAAATGAGGAAACCCTTAGGGTAAACGGTCAGGATGTTGGTGAAGGTGGAAATAGGCCGCCGCTGTTGCTGGGTCAGACAACCAATGCCCGCGTTGCAACTTACCGGCTCGGTCGCGGCCTGGTTGAAATCGGTGAGCACAGGTATGCGTACCCCGTGGTTACCGACGTAGGAGACTTCTAACGTGGTGTTCTTCATCAGCTCCCGCTGCACCGTCAAGTGAAATGCCTGCACGTAGGCGGCGGGAAAGTCGCGCGGGATATACCGCGTCTGCGCAGCCAGGGTAGAAAAGTTCTGCGCCGTGGCGAAGTTTGTCTGATACCCCGACTGCGTGGTGCGGAAACAGGTGGCCGGGTTTTCGGTCAGCGACGTGCAGGGTTGCTGGGTGGCCCCACTCACCTGATAAGGCGGGGTCTGGTTGATGGTTGCATCCACGATGTAGGGCCCGTTGTAGCCAAGGGTGCTCTCGCCGCCGAAACGGAAGTAGTGCATATACCCGATTCCATAACCGCCGCGAAAAACAGTCTTCGGGTCCAGCTGGAAGGCAAAGCCGACACGGGGCGCCAGATCCTTCTTGTCCAGATTGACCAGCGACCGGTTGTAGAGCGATCCACCGGAAGCCTGCAGGAGCGTATCGGTGGTGGGATCGAAGTTCGCCAGGTGGTTGTTCTGCTCCCAGTTCGGCGTTACCAGCTCGTAGCGCACTCCCAGGTTGAAGGTGAGCCTGTCGCTGAATTTGTAGTCATCCTGAAAGTAGCCCATGTACCAGCGGCGCTCGTATTGGATGGTTGCCAGGTTGTTCAGCTGATAGCTGTTGCGTGCCCCAACCAGAAAATCGGCAAGGTTATAGGCCTGGATGTGTACGGCATCCGTCGCCAGCGGCTTGGCGGTGCGGCTAAACTGTCCGCCATAAAAATCCTCGCCGAATTGCGGATGGAAGTCCGAGATAGCCATGTTGAAATAGCCGTATTCTCCGCCCATCTTGAAGCTGTTGCGGCCTTTCAAAATGCTGTAGTTGACCTTGGGATTTGCATCGTAGGGGTTGGTGAACTGGGGATTCGTCGTCTGCCGTCCAAACTGCGAAAACCCGGTGACCGCCTGGCTGTTCAGGCCCCCGGTAATGGTCGGATTGGTGGGGATGTTGGGAATGTTGTACTCCGCGAGCAGGTTGGTGGCGCCGATATTGACCGGCGCTTTGCCGCTTCTGGTCCAGGTGAGGCCGAGCCGAAGCTGCAGGATTTGATTCGCCTTGGGGGTAAAGTTGTAACCGAGGGCGACCTGCTTGGTGTACGCATACAGCGTGCCGTTGCTGTTGCCTCCAGCCAAGCCGGGAATGTTCGGCGCCAGGAAGTAGACCCACGAGGCCTGGCTATAGCGCCCAAAAGCCGTCGACCGCGGGCTGAGGTAGGCATCCATGCGGCCATCCCCTTTGTTCACCGTCACGGTATTGGCCGGGGCGGAGACGAAGTTGCTGCCGCCTGCCGCAACCTTGGTGTTGGGGGTGGCGTCCGCCTGCAGGATGCTCAGCACGTTGGCCGCGAACGGACTCTGGTCGGATTGCGGGATCACGCCGTTCGGGTACTGCGCGCCTGTAATCGGATTCTGAAGCTGAATCGGGTTCCCTTGTGCATCGGTAAAGATTCCCTGCGCCTCCGCAGCGGTTGGGACTACCGCACTCTGAATCGAGCGATCGACATGACGCAGACCTTCGTAGTCGCCAAAAAAGAAGAGCTTGTCCCGCCTGATTGGACCGCCGAAGGTGCCGCCAAACTGGTTCTGCACTAGAGTCGGTTTCACACCGGTGCCGATAAACGGGCCATATGCGTTCAGCACCGTGTTTCGCAGATAGTCGTAGGCAACGCCATGATACTGGTTGGTTCCGGTGCGGATGGTCGCGTTGATGATCGCACCGCCGGCCCGGCCATATTCGGCGCTATAGTTGTCGGTCTCAACCTTGAACTCCTGTATGGCATCCGGCGAAGGAATGATCGCCTCATTCGAGTAGCCTTGGTTTGCGCTCTGGTACGCGTTGTTATCGATTCCGTCGAGTTGGAAGTTGTTGACCATCGAATTCAGGCCGTTGATGTTATAGGAGGCGTCACGGCTGGGAAGAGAGAGCACTTCCAGCAACGACTCGCGTACGCCCGGAACGAGGGTGGAAAGATCGGCGTAAGCGCGGCCGTTCAGCGGCAGGTTGACTGCCTCCCGGGTCTGCACAGTCTCGCCCCGGTCACTGGTATCCGTTTCGAGCTGGCTGGCAACTCCGGAAACCTCCACGCTCTGGGCCTCGGCGCCGACGTTGAGCGTGAGGGCCACCCGTTGCCTGGCCCCAACGGTCACGGTGAATCGGTCTGTCTGCGCCTTTTGAAAGCCCGGCGCGGTCACGGTGATGGAGTAGTCACCAGGCTGGACGTTGGGGAACTCGTAGTCGCCGTTGCCATCTGACTGCCGGGTTACGGTGACGCCCTTAGCGATGTTCAACAGTTCAACGGTGGCGCCGGGGACGGCGGCGCCACTCGGGTCCTTGATCGTCCCCAGCACACTTGCGGAGTCGAACTGCCCCCAAGCGGGCAGGAGGGTAAAGATCGCGAGAAGCGGGAGAAGGAAGAGGTGGAATACTCGCCGACTGGAGCAGTTTCGCAATTGGTGTAGACCGAAGCGACAGGCCTTTTGTGGTTTTTCTCAAGGAAAACCACTCCTCGCGATCTTTATCAGACCACAGTAATTGCGAAACTGCCTGGGGAACGTGGCATGGGTGATCATGGCTCTGGCTCCTGTAGTTGTGGTGTTGGCTTTTTTCAAATCGGGCTGGATTAACTGAGTCAGAACTAACACCCGGATTCGGGGCCACCAAGGCAATTCACCGACACGCAACCGATACACGCCGTAACCTCAGCCGGAGCAGTAATTTATCGAGTTGTGACTGTAACCGATACAGTGAAAGCAAGGTTTCAATTTGATTTACGCCAGGTTCACATCGATCTGGTCAACTGAAGTTCCTGACATGATCTCCGCTGACAAAGAGGCGGGTCCTTCGAGATCTTCAGCGAGCGACCCTCGTCGTGCGTTGGTGGATCGCGTAATCATGTCGTCCACGTTTGCAAAATGTGAGCGCCTCTCGAGTCTTCTTGCCTACGTCTGCGACCTCACCCTGAGTGGACGAGCGAAGGAGCTCAACGAACAAAATATCGGTGAAGCGGTTTTTGGGCGGTCGCAGAACTACGACTCCTCGATAGACGGGATCGTTCGAACGCAGGCAAGCCGTCTTCGTCAGAGGCTCGAGTTGTACTTCAATGAAGAGGGGCTCAATGAGCCGATCCGGATCGTCATTCCGCGTGGCGGTTATGTACCTTACTTCGAACCACGTCCGGCGCCACAGGCGACTTCGGCTCATTCATCGCCGGTCGTCCCAGCGCCTACCGTGCAGGCTGAAATAGCGAGTAAGGCAGAGGCACGAGGCGTCCATATACGAGGCTGGGGGGGCGCTGCCCTTGCGTGGTCTCTGGTTGCTATCCTCGCAGTGGCGCTGACGATGTTGCTCGCCAACCGGGGCGTTTTCACCAGGGGACAAATGGCTCACGCGCCGGTTCACCCCCTGTGGAGCCAGATATTTGTTGCCGGGCAGTCGACCCTGGAAGTCCCCGGTGACAGCGGGATGGTGATGTGGCAGGGACTGGTGGGACGGAACCTGGATCTGGACGAATACCTCAGCGGTGGCTACCGGACAAATCTTACTGGGCCGGCTACGCTCGCGCAAAATACGGTGGTCGATCTGGGTAGCCGGAGATACACCTCCATCGTCGACCTTGAAGTCGCTAAAGGCCTCTCGCAGCTCTCGGAGTCGTACCACAGCAAACTCGACGTTCGCTATGCACGGGATGTGAGACCCAACAACCTAAAGCAAGGCAACGTTGTTTTTGTTGGCGCCGCCGAAGCCAATCCATGGGTTGAGCTTTTCGAGCACAACATGAACTTCGTTTTCTTCAATGACCGGGTGCGTCACGTTTTTTCCGTATTCAACCGCGAACCGCGGGGGACGGAACCCCGGCAATGGGATTCTGGTTACAACGATGCGAAGCATCGGGTTTATGCGGTGGTGGCGTATCTGCCCAATCTTGGGGGAAACGGAAACGCGCTCATTCTTGAGGGCACATCGATGGCGGGCACCGAAAGTGCCTGGGACTTTGTCTCTGACGATTCGCAACTACTACCATTCCTGAACCGAATACGGCGCGCAGACAACACCGTTCCGCACTTCGAGGTGGTTTTAGGCACGAACAATATGAACGGCAGCGCAGTGAAGAACACCGTTCTCGCGTGGCGGACCACCAACTAGAGCAATCACTCGTATCGCAACGCGGTTTGCGGATCAATCCGGGTCGCGCGGTGGGCTGGAATCCAGCATGCAATCAGGGCAACCGACAGTTAGAAATAGCGGCACGATAGTGAAGGTGATGACGTCGTGGGGTCGGATGCCGTAAAGGAAGCTACTCAATATTCCCGCCAAAGCAAAGGCGGCGGGCAGACCGATCGCCATGGCAACGAGGGTAAGCACGATACCTTGGCGAAGAATGAGTTGATGGACCGCGCTGAGCTGCGCCCCCAAAGCAATGCGGATACCAATCTCCCGCGTGCGGCGGCTGACAGAATAGCTCATGACGCCGTAAAGGCCGACGGCCGCCAGCACCAGTCCGACAAATCCGAAGATGCCGAAGAGCGTGCCCGCCAGGCGGGGCAGAAAGAGCGCCTGCCGCAGATGCTCCTCCATAGTTTGGGTGTTGTATACGGCCATGGTCGAATCAAGATTGTGGATCTGCCCGCGCACGGCGCCGGCGATGGTTGCGGAATTGCCCCGGAAGTGGACGACCAATTCGTATCCCAGAAATGAAGGGTCAGTTCCCGTGCTTTGTGCAAGAGATCGGAAGAGGACGTATCGAGTATCCTCACCGAGGGTGCGCGACTTGATGTTTTCGACCACCCCAATGATCTCGTAGGTGACTCCTGCTCCGACGACGCGTTGGCCGATGGGATTCTCCCGGGCGAAGAAATGCTCAGCAAAGGCCCGGTTGACGATAGCGACTTTGGGGGCATTCACTGCTTCATGGGCGAAGTCGCGGCCCGCTAACCGGGGGATTCCCATGGTTTCGAAATAACCTGGCGTTGCCATATAGAGCTCCACCGACGGATCGGGGCCGTTGGAGTTCGACTCCCCTTCCGCATGGAAGCCATCGCTGCGATTTCCCCCGGAGAGCGGAGCGCTGTCGGTCGCGGCAACCGAAACAACACCGGGAATCGCTGCGACACGCTGGCGTAATTGTTCGAGAAATTGGGTGGTGCGCTCAGGGGTGTAGCCATGGACCCGCGGATCAACAGACAACATCAGGACATCATGTGAACGGAAACCGATGTCGATGCTAACCGCATTCTCGAGGCTGCGCAGGAAAAGCCCGGTGGCACAGAGCAGAACCAGCGACATGACAATCTGCGCCACCACGAGAATATTGCGCAAGCTCAGACGGCCGGGGCGGGCGAATCCATCCTCGCCTTTCAGGGCGCTGGCTAAGATGGGACGACGCCGCGATCCAGGCTGGGCCCAAGCCAAAGAGCAGACCGGTTCCCACGCTGAGGGCGAAGGTGTAGAGCAGGACCCGCCAATCGATGCTGATGGTCGTATCCAGCGGCACAGGCGCGGGAATGCGGAATGCGGAAAGTGCGGATGTGGCCCACAGGGTCAAGAGTGTGCCGAAGAGTCCACCCCCCAGGGCGAGCAGCAGGCTTTCCACCATCATCTGGCGCAGAAGCTGACCGCGCGTTGCCCCCAGGGCAATGCGGACCGCCATTTCACGCTGGCGGCTGGCCGATTGGGCGAGTAGCAAATTGGCAACGTTGGCGCAGGCAATGCCCAGCACCAGTAGCACGACAACGGACAACGCGGCTATAAAGAGGAGCACCGTCGACCTGTCCCTGGGGGGAAGCGAGCCGGCCTGTTCCAGACGGAAGCCTCCGCCTTTGTCTGTGTCCGGGATATGCTTTGGCGAATCGTTGAGCGAGAGTGGCGAGTTCGGCAGTCGCCTGGGACTGCGTGACGCCAGGTTTGAGGCGCCCGACAACTGCCAGCCAGTGCGCGTCGCGCGCGTCTCGGCTGGGAACACTGGGGGCGAGCTGCTCCACGTTGCCGAGCGGCACCCAGAATTCAGGATCGAGTATCAGGTCCAGACCTCGAAAGCCCGGGGGCGCCACGCCGACGACAGTAAAGGTATGGCCAGAGAGCGGGATGGCTTTGCCCAAAATGGCAGGGTCGGAGGCGAAGCGCCGCTGCCAGAGACGGTGGCTGAGGACAATCACGGGGAGGCGTTCTTCGCTTGGCAGGAAGCCGCGGCCAAGGTGCATGCGAATCTGCGATACATCGAAAAAGTTGGAAGTGGCCGATTGTCCCCAGACCCGCTCCGGCTCACCTGAGCCGCCAATCGACGCAGGCAACAGCTCATAATAGGCTGCGACACCGGCAAAAGAGCGGGTTTGGTCGCGCACGTCAGTGTAGACGGGCCAGGGAAAGTTATTGCAGCAGCGATCGCCATCGTGTGTCGTATGCAGCGCCATCAGAGTGCCGGGATCGCCGACCGGTGCGGGCCGGAGCACGAAGCGGCTGACCATGGAAAAGATGGTGGAGTTGGCAGCGATGCCCAGTCCGATGGAAAGGATGACAGCGAATACAAATCCGGGCGCTCTCGAGAGACGCCGGAAGCTGTAGGTCAAATTTTGCCGCAGTGCCGCCATGGTGCCGCCTCCATCACTCACTTACGGCGAAGCGGGGGTCATGGTTCCCGGCCAGAGGTCATAACCTGCAAGTCTTCAGTTCAAATCGACAGCCTAAGGTCAACATCCGCCCACCCATTCGTGGGTCCACCTGCTATTGCGCGAGCGCGTCGAGTTCGGATATACGACGCCGGAGATAACGAATTTCGACGGCATTGGTGGTCAGGGCCAGCCCTCGCCGATAACTCTCAAGTGCTTCCCGCGCCCGTCCCATGCGCCGGAGGAGGTCGGCGCGGGCTGCATGATAAAGATGATAGGAATCGAGTTCGCCGCAAGCTCCCAGACCGTCGATCATCGCTAAACCCCGCTCCAGGCTTTCACTCATCGCAATGGCAACCGCGTGGTTGAGTGCGACGATGGGTGAGCCGTGGCTTGCACTGAGAATGGCATAGAGAGCGGCAATCTGTTTCCAGTCAGTTTCTCCGGCGGTCCTGGCTTCGGCGTGGACTGCGGCGATGGCGGCCTGTAGCTGATACGGACCCACATTACGGCGGCCCAACGCACGCTCCACCAGGCGGATACCTTCCGCGATCTGATCCTGATGCCAAAGTGACCGATCCTGTTCCTCGAGGAGCACCAGTTGCCCGTCCTTCGTGGAGCGAGCGTCGCGGCGAGAATCATGCAGGAGCATGAGCGCCAGGAGCGCCATATTTTCAGGGTTTTGGGGCATGAGTTCGACCAGGGTGCGTGCCATGCGAATGGCTTCGGCACAGAGTTCCCGGCGCATGAGGCTGTCGCCAGAGCTGGCCGAGTAGCCTTCGTTGAAGATGAGATAGAGAACAGCTTGCACCGCGGAAAGGCGTTCGGGCAAGGAACCAGGATCGGGCACCTGATAAGGAATGCGCGCCTGCTGGATCTTGCGCTGGGCACGCACCAGCCGTTGCGCAAGCGTCGCCTCGGGAACCAGAAACGCATGAGCGATTTCGCTGGTGGTGAGCCCGCCGAGGGTGCGAAGCGTGAGCGCAATCTGCGCTTGCATGTTGATGGCGGGGTGGCAACAGGTAAAGATGAGACTCAAGCGATCGTCTTCAAAAGGGCAGTTCATTTCGTCGTCGATCGCGCTGCTGCGCGATTCGTACTCATAAAGTAGTTGGTCCTCGTTGTTGCGGCGCGTCTGCTCCCGGCGTGCATAGTCGATGAGCTTGCGGCGAGCCGTGGCCGTGATCCAGGCGGCGGGGTTATCTGGGATCCCCTCGGCTTGCCAGCACATGACGGCGGCAGCAAACGCGTCTTGCATCGCTTCTTCGGCCAGGTCGAAGGAATGCGTCACGCGGATGAGGCCGGCTATGATACGCCCAGACTCGTTGCGGAAAACCGATTCGACGGTGGTGCGATGGTCATCCATTCCGGGGAAATTCGCGGATGGGCCGAACCTCGATGCATCCAGCCACACCCGCGCAGGCAGTGGGAATTTTGGCGGCCCAGGCAAGAGCTTCGTCCAGATCCTGACAGTCGAGGATGTAGTATCCGGCTAACTGCTCTTTGGTTTCGGCGAATGGGCCGTCGGTGACCAGCGCCTTGCCATCCTTTACGCGAACGGTGGTGGCCGTCGAGCTGGCTTCGAGAGGATCGGCCGCGCGGAAAACTCCGCGATGGCGCGCCTCGTCCATGACGGCCTTGTGGGCCCCGGCGACTGCGCGCATGTCCTCGGGCGTGGCTGCATCATCTTCGCCGCGAGTAAATCAACATCATGTAGCGCATTTCAGCCTCATTGTTGGGGAAAATTCCGGTCGGCCTTCACCTCCCGGATCTGTTCGGTGTGTCTCGCGCGTGTGCGATCCGACCGCCAACAGCCATTGATAGCCATCCCATGGACCGAAGAGGGGATGAGGCAAGACCCGTCCGCGGAGCAGGGGTGCGGCCAGGAGTTGCATGGTTTGGTCGCGGACGGCGATGAACGACTGCAGCGCTTCCACTCCACACCAGCGGCTTGCCGGGCAGAGCGGCGTAGGGGCTTTCACTTTTATCGAGCGTTTTGGCACTTCGTTCAGGATGATCGTATCCATTTCGATTTGCTCTTCGCTCGATGCTGCTTCGGGCGCATTACTCATTTTTGCAATGATGGCATGGACCCGGCCTTCAATGAGGACCAGGTGTTCCAGGTTCTCTGCGATTGACCAGGTGTCATCATCGGGTTTGAAATCCCACTGCGCGGTAGAAAGCCCGCTCACGGTTTCAACCAGATAACCGCGCGTGACGGAGAGGTGGCGCGCTGCCCTGGTGATCTCTTCTGTCGTCAGTCCCGTGTCTGAAATGAGCGTGGACGAAGTATTGTTCACGGTGCCCCTCCTTGGAACCAGTTGCAGGGTTGAGTGCGGCAACGCCGGAGGCGTTCCGGCGTCGCTCCAAAGGTATGAGAAGACGAGCTATGAGAAGACCATGATGGGCCGGACTTCGATGGAGCCGTAACGGGCTGCCGGTATGCCGGATGCGATCGAAGCTGCTTCGTCGATGCTTGCCGCTTCGACGAGGTAGTAGCCGCCAAGCTGCTCTTTCGTCTCCGCGAAAGGACCATCGGTGGTAAGAACCTTGGCGTCACGTACACGTACTGTTTTGGCAGTTCCAGTGGGCTGCAGAGCGTTGCCCCCCTTGATGGCGCTGGCGTGCTTTTTGCCGAAAGCGCCGTACTCGGCAAACTCGGCTTCGGGGTATCCATTGACAAAACGCGACTCGGCTTCGTAGATCAGGACCAGATATTGCATAATCTTCTTCCTCCTGCGAGTACGACGTTTGGGTGAGGCAGAATCGACAGTTCGCGAAAATAAATTTTCCCCGGCCTTCCCCTTTGTCATCCCGAGCGTACCGGATTTCCTGCCACGCTGCGCCGGACACGGTCGCGTGTGCGCCTTTCAGTAAGGAAAGACGCATGAAGTTCGCCAACGCCACCAAGTTTTACAGGAAATCCGGGGCAGCCGAGGGATCTGCAGTTCAGCGGACCTTTCGTGGAAATGTTTTTCAACCGAGTGGAGAGATCTGCAGGTTCTCTCAATTTGCCTGGAGTTTCTGCATGAGGGCCTGAAGGTCCATCTGGTTCCAACCTTCCATGACCTGGTTGTCCTTGACGATCAAAAAGGATGAGCCGTCCAGTGTTTCCTTTTTGCCGCTGGCAGAAAAGCCGAGGTGATCGCCAAGATGCGTCATGGAGACACGCCAGCGAACCGCAACACGGTCACCCTCGGCGAGCACGTCCTCGATGTCAACGTGAAGGTCGGGGAAAGCTCCGCAGAAGGTGCGATGGACGGCCTTGAAAGCTTCGGGCCCGAGGAGAACCGAGTCCGCATCAGGAAAGCCGTGGGACTTGCCGTCTTTATGGAACATTTCGTCGATTGCCGCTTCGCTTTTCTGATTCCAGACCTGCTCGAACCAGCGCCTCAGGAGAAGTTTGTTCGCCTCGGACATATGTGCCCTCCAATGTGGGGAGAAGCTTAGAGTATTTCTCCTGCAGATGTATAGGGCAGCTTAGTGCAGACGCAGGCCAGGGTCTCGTAGGGAAAGGTCACCTGGGTCTTGCCCGCGAGCTCCGGATACGCGGCGATTACTTGCCTTAACTGAGATGTAACCTGCTCTCGCTGGTCAGGCGGGAGCGCCGCCATGAAGCTTACCGATAAAATGCGGTCGATAATCACTTTCTCCGGCGGGCCTGTCTGGGGGTTGGAAAAGTGCTTTTCGCGGAGAGGACTAAACCCGTCCGCGGGAAAAACACCTCGCCATTTTTGGGAATGGAACCGGGGAGTATCGCCCTCAAATGGCTTCATGATCCGGCCCAGGGCTGCGACCCAGGGCACGGAGTCGTCGCGGACGTTCCAGATCAAACCAAAGGCACCACCCGGCTTTAAGACACGATGAATTTCATGAAGCGCCTCGCGCGTAGCAAACCAGTGAAACGCCTGCGCGCAAACGACCGCATCCACTGACGCCTCTTCCAGCGGTATACGTTGGGCAGAGCCACTCCTGGAATCGATCTCGGGATATTGCCGGGTCAGTTGATCTAACATCGCCTGTACCGGCTCCACGGCAATCACGGTGGCCCCCGTAGCCAGCAGCCGGGGAGAAAACTTTCCTGTTCCTGCGGCGAGGTCCAGTGCCGTTTTGCCGGTGCTTAACCCAAGATCGTGAGCCAGCCATGTTTCTATTTCAGGCGGATAATCGGGACGCCCCTCAACATAAGTAGCCGCACCTGCTGAAAAACCTTCCGCCGCAATGTGATGAATATTCGTCATTTCGCTGTGTAGAAGCTGTACGTTGCTGTGTACGGAACCCGCTCTTCGCCGGTGGTACACGGCTTGCTGTCCGCTGCTCCCCCATGGGTGTCCGTCCGCCCGATGTATGCCACGTTGGCCAGCTTGCCAGTCCCGCTCGCGGGGACGGCTTGCAACAGCAACGATGGCACAGAGGAACCATCTGACGCAGGCCGGCTGGCAATCACTTTACCCTTTACCTCGCTTCCATCTTTCAGCCGCCATGTCGGTCCTGCAAAATGGGTGCCGATCACCTCGCCATGTTCGTCCAGCAGCCGGGCATCGGGAGCCTTAAGGGTCCAGTGGCCATCGGTGCAGGAGTAGACCTGTGCGCCGTCTCCCTTGGCCGTGAGAAGCAAGGCTGTGTTAGCGGGGGGTTCGACCGAAAGAGTTACCGGTTGGCTCAGATAAAAGGCGATATCTTTGGCTGCTTTCGTTTCTACACCAGGCGGTTCGAGAAACCCGAGATCGCGGAACCAGTCGATGAAACGAAACTGCCAGGTGCCAAACGGGATTCCGTTGCGAGCCGTCAGGCCGCCCGTCATATGGCTGCCGTCGCGCAGTGGGTCGCCGGGATGGCGCCCATTGGCATAAATGTGCATTTCGAGGTTGGGCACCCGGAGCGCCAACATAGCCGAGAAGTATTCGTCAGCCCAGATCGCATGAATCTGGTCATCCGAGCCGGCGGAGGCGATGAACGAGGGCGGAACGTTGCGCGGGATGGCGGGGCAACACGATCGCGGGCGAAGGGTGTGGGACCGGGATAGATGACGCCGACAAAGTCCGGACGCGAAGAGATGCCCGCCAGAGGATCACCGGGACCACTGTTCTTCTTGTCAAAGTCGTCGTATAGGACAGCCGCCGCGGTGGCTAATTCGGCGCCCGCCGAAAAGCCCATGATGCCGATCTTGTTGGGATCGATGTTGAAGTCCTTGGCATGCGCGCGCACCAACCGGATGGCCTGCTGCGCGTCATATACTTCGTCCGTCCGGGGGTCGTATCCGTCCCGGCGCAGGCGGCTGCGCAGGATGATGGTATTGACGCCGTAATTGTAGAAAAAGGGAACGAAGTCCGCGCCTTCAGAACCTACGTTCAGCGTGTTGTGGCCGCCCCCCGGCACCAGGATTACGGCAGCACCGGTGTTGAGTCCGCGGTCGACGGTGTGCACTTCGATCGACGGATTGTGTATGTTGACGATGCTGTTGATTCGCCCTGGCACGGCCTGGCTCATGTTGTATTGCTCAGCCTGGCGAACCTTCTCCACGTTCAGAAAAGGTGAGCCCGGCGGGTAGAGAGTGATGACCACGCCACCGGGCAAGATCGGTAACGGAGCATAGGGCGCGTCGGTCGATGGTCCTGGCGCGGGCACTCCCTGAGGAGCAGGAAGTGCGGGGAGCGTGTTTTGCGCGGCACACACGGCCGCCGCCAACAACGGCAAAAATAAGATTCTCGTCATCATCCTCATCAGCTCACTTGGCATCCGGTAACACATGAATGGTGTGCAGCCATATCTCGACGCTCTGCGGCCACGTTGTAACGGGCAGTTCAGTCCGGCGCAAGCCGTACCCATGTCCACCCTGGGCATAGATGTGTAATTCGGCCGGTACCTTGGCATTCTTCAGAGCGAGAAAGTAAACCACAGCGTTCTCTACATGGACTGTATCGTCCTCTGCCTGCACCAGGAAGGTAGGCGGAGTCTGATCGGTGGGATGAATGTCGGGGTTGGGGGCATAGTTCTGGTCTGCGAGCGCAAGGTAACCCGGATAGACGATGACGGCAAAGTCGGGACGGCAACTGAGTTTGTCGGCCGCGTCGATCGGATCGTAAAGCCTTTGATCGAAGTGGGTGCTGAGGGCAGCGGCCAAGTGCGCTCCGGCGGAGAAACCCAGGACTCCGACGCGATTGGGATCAATGTGCCACTCGGCAGCGTGGGCGCGAACCATTCCAAAAGCGCGTTGAGCATCCTGGAGCGGGGCGGAAGACTGGGGATAGGGACCGGGTTCGGGTACGCGGTATTTCACCAAAATGCAGGTGATGCCCTTGGAGGTCAGCCAGTCGCATACTTCGGTGCCCTCAAGATCAATGGCCAGGATGCGGTAACCGCCCCCTGGAAAGACCACGACTGCGGCTCCGGTGTTGTTGCCCTTAGGCGTGTAGACCGTTAGCGTGGGGTTGGAAACGTTACCGATACGGATCACCAGTCTACCGCCGGGTCGATTGTCCTTATCGGTTGTCATGTTGCCCTCAGGCCCGGGCGCTGGTTGCGCACCGGGCGCTCCGTTCGGCCATAGGGGCAAGGTCAGATGATCGGGACTGGGTGGCCAGGCGGGCGTTTGTGCGAACAGACAAGTGGAAGCCGCTAAGAGGGCGCCGGAGATCAGCAGGCGAAAGCGCATCGATAGAGGAACCTTTCGGATCGCAGCCATGATCGCAGCCACGAGGGCTATGTTGCAACCGATGCCGGGTCCGAAGGGGGGACATTTGCTTTTCCCACATCTCGCACGAACAACGTGCGAGATCTGGAGTTTCTACATTTCAGAGAGAGTGGATAGATCCAAATTTGCGAAATGCGCGAGTTTTCTGATGGTCGCCGCTCTCATGCTTTCTATCAGGGCACGACTTTAGTCGTGCCGCTTGAGTTTACATTTCAGAGAGAGTGTATAGATCCAATTTGCGAAATGCGCGAGTTTTCTGGTGGTCACCGCTCTGATGCTTTGTATCACCTGGATCCGGCGCATTCTCGTGCCTCCGGGATGCGCCGAAGGCTCTGTTTATCATTGTTCCCCTCGGTTTTTGCTACTCTGAGCCTTACCTCACTTTTGGTTAGGTAAGGCTCAGGGCGCGAAGATCGCCTAGAAACCTCAAAATCGCCTGCAATCATGCGGGGCTGACGCACTTTGGGGGCGCCCATTTCTTTCAGGAATTTCTCCGACTGCTGCAGTCCGCGATTTTCTTGGTCGCCATCTTGCTTATCCCGACATAATTGCCGATACAAGTTCCCCGAATGATGCTCGCTCTGGTCTGCCCATTGTGCGTGGCCTGGGTCACTTGGAGACCGCGTCATTCTTGCGTTCCAACGGCACTTTCCCGTACCTGACCGGTTTGCCTAGCTTCCCCGCCCACAAACTTTGCGCTGCTTCCTGCTTCAAGCACCACTCCGGTTCCGGATCGGCTTCATCGTGTTCATGATCGACTGCTGCAGAAGTTCATCGACCTGCCTGACCAAACTCCGGCCTCTGATACTCTGAAACATCGTTATTCACGCCGGATCCAGGTATCAGGGCACGACTTTAGTCGGGCCGTCTCATAGAAGCCCCTGCGCTCTTTCTTTGCTCAGAATCGTCTTCGCACAAGCATTTCGTGCAGGATGCGCCATGGCAGGGGCTGGAGCCCAATTCTCTTTCTGTCCTTTACGGCCCGACTAAAGTCGTGCCCTGATACAAAGCCAAAACACAGCATCCAAAGGACCTTCCCTGGTCGAAATATCAACCGCTTCGCCCTGATTATGTAGAAACTCCAGGGGCACGACTTTAGTCGGGCCGTTGAGGCCATCAAAGATCTGGGCTTTACAGGCTGCGGAACAAGTCGCTCTCGGGCAGGTCCAGGCTTTAGCCCGTAAGTGAGAACCCACCATTCACCGATTTAGTCCCGCAGGGACGACTGAGAGTAGCCCAGGACGCAGTCCTGGGAACCATGCGCATAACGACGAAAAGTCCCGCAAGGGACGGCTGAAAGTTAACCAGGTTGTACCCAGGACTGATCCTGGGTAATTTTCAGCCGTCCCCGTAATTACAACTTTTGTAGGGTGCCTCAGACGTTGCGCATAACCCCGGCGATGGAAGCTGGCATCGCGAATCACGTCTGGAAGGTCGAAGAGCTCGTGGCGTTGCTAGAGCAGAAGTCGATTTTGGACGGTCTTACGAAGACTGCTTAATATCATCTCAATAGTGATGACTCGCATCTTGTGGATTGTCGGCCTTTCGACTGCCCTCTTTATCTTTGGAGGCTGGACGATCCTCATCGTCTATGCCGGGATATCTCACAGACACCTGAACTCAAAGGGGATTGTGATGCTTGTGTGCGACGGCTACGTCGCATGGATCACTTTCCAGTATCTGCGACAGAAGATAAGCGAACGCAAACCTTCTGCGATTGACCCTGCGGATTCAAACTGACCCACTACCCGGCTTTCCTTATTGAAAGCCGCACACGTGACAGCATCCGGTGCAAACGAAGCAGGAAATCCGGGTTGCTCGCCCAATCCCGGCTAAACCAAATGTAACCTCCGAAGGGGTACTCCCCGGCTCCGAAATCGCCCCGGCGCGTAGATGAGATTCCAGAGCGGTATATCCTGCAAGGAGAAGATTTCGGCAGGCTGCGGATTCTCGCGTCACCGCTCCCTGGCCGGCAGGTGCCGGTAATTTTCGGCCTACACGCGAGCGAAGGACAGTGTTACCGCTGTCCGGTGTCCCACCCGATCCCTGTCACAAATCAAGCAATCACCAGCAACCCGCCGCGGCGGGATTTTTTATCGGTTCCCACAGCTCTTCCCTGCGCTCTGGAAACCTGTGTCCATAGCTTTTCTCTCTCAACTTCCCAACTCCCAGAAACGGAGCCACCTATGCCCAAAAATAAAGTTAGCGACCCCATCACCGATCAGGAAATAGCCTTTGCCCGCCTGGTCCTCTCTGGAACCATGACTGACCGTCGTGCCGCCGAAGCAGTGGGCCTCAACCCCGACACCGCCGCCTACACCAAATCCAAGCCCCGTGTCCGCGCCTACATGGTCGAGCACCGTGCCGCCGTGCAGCAACAGGTCGTCGAGCAAGAAACCGAGGGACTGCGCAGGCTGAACCTGGGTCGCGAACAAGTCCTGGCCCGCCTCTGGGAAATCGCCAACCTGAGCCCCGAAATGACCCGAGGCAGCATTACCGGCCAAGTCAAGGCCCTCTCCATGATCGTGGCTATACAAGGCCTGATCCCTGACCGTCTCGCCCGCTCCTCGGAGAAGATATCCGCCCCTCCTCCCACCCGTCCGGAAATCTATGCCGCCGCTTGGCGTCGCGAGCAGCAGGAGAAAACCACCGGCCCCCAGCCAGGCCCTGCCCTTGCCCAAGAACAAGATGAGCCTGGCGTCGCCGAGCCCGAGCACGAACCCGGCTCGGCGGGACACGCCCCTCCGCCCCCCGGCCCTACCCTTCACCCCAGCGAGTCCGCCTTCGCCAATCGCTTCAGCCCCTCGGAAACGACGCCATCGGAGCCTTATGCCCCCGTGTTCGCTTTTGCTCCAGACACCAGAGTCCCCTTCTCTATAAAAAAGAGCCCCTTGCCCGGCGTTCGCTGAGCTTCTAAAAGAAAGCTGAAACCCACGCACTCACGGCCAATGCCCCAAATGACCCAAAAAGGTCGAATTTTATCGAACTTTCCGGAAACCGAGGCCATCCGGAACCAGGGCTGTCCAGATTTAAATCTGAGCCACTTCGTTGTCCATCCAAGGGTCACCACACCAAAAGCAAAAAAATCGTACGTTTAGGCTTGTTGCGAAAACTATCGCCGTTAGAGCATTTTCACTTCAGGTGCATACAGAGCAACCACTCCCGACGTGGCTTTTCCTCAAGAAAAGCCACACTTCGCGGCGCTTGACTGTGCAGAGTAGAAGTGAAAATGCTCTAGGAAGCCAATCGCAATACTTTATGCAACGCAAAATACGGGCTTTCCCGCAAGTGGAGGATCGTTGCAAATAACCTTCGTTTCCGCAATCCGAAAAGACTGCCTTCCGGTCGCCTCATCACCCCAACTTCCGAGAAGACTTATCGGGACGAATTCACACCTGTGGGCAAAATAAGCTGAACGCTCACCTATTCGGCGAGGAGCGCGTTGATGCCGGCTTCGAAGACCAAATGGATCGACAACTCCAGCATGGCTGATCGCGATCCGACCCTCACGGTCGACAAGAACGGTCAGACGCATTTCTCTCAAATGGCATGGATCAACAAGAGGCCGACGACAAGCATCACCGCGCAGGTTAGGCCATGAATTGAGAACGCTCGCGACTTCGACCCGCCCGACCCCAGAATGATCGACATATCGCCAAAAGGGATGATGGCCAAGACGAGTAGAGCTATATCTACCGACCGCCTGCGAAGACTGCCACGGCTCCCGATCTCCGGCGATAGCTGCCTTGGGGAAGAGGCCAAAGATGACTACTTGCTAACGAATCCCACGATTAGAAACGCGAAAGCTATCGTGAGGAGTACAACACGCCAGCGGTGAAGCAGATCCCATCTACGCCGGTACGTCTTCCAATCGGGAGGCGGATTGGACTTAATACGGTTGTTGATCGGCACGAGGGCGGTGACCGAATACAAACTCGCCAACATCCACAAAACGGCCGATGTAGCGATCCAGATCGGTAAGCGGCCAGATTGGTGCCATTGGATTACAACCTCGGCTAAAGTAAGCAAAAATACAAGAATGTACCAAAACGGCATGAAGCTCCCCAGCACACGAGCAAGGGCGCTTGCGGCTGGCAGATGAACATCATCCGGAAGTTTATCGAGCGTTGGATGAACAAACGCGGCGATGGCCAGTTCACATCCAACCATCAATCCAGCGACGATAATTGCAACGACATTTAGAACTTCCATCATGAATTCCTCCATAAACAACCCCTTGGAATGATTTAAGGTTTCTTCCTCCGAAGAAGAAACACGGCAGCGTCATCATCACCGAGAGAAGGCTGGATACCGTTGTGCATAGAATGTTTCCTTATTATAAAATCTAGCAACGCTATATTTGATGCGAAGCATTCGGAAAAAGTTTCACCGTCCGCCAAGCGTTGATCATAGCGGCGCTATAATTCCTATCAATGGCAACGACGCTGGCAGCTAACCGAATTGCGGAACGAAAACTGCGTGACAAGCAGGCCCGCCGGGCACAGATTATCAGTGCCGCACGACAAATCGCGGAGCTTGAAGGGTGGTCCAACGTAACCGTTCGGCGGCTATCCGACGAAATTTCATACAGCCAACCCGTCTTGTACGCTCATTTTGGAAGCCGCGAAGGAATTCTCGCCGCGGTTGCTATCGAGGGTTTCCAGGAGATGGGCCTGGCTTTGGAGAAGGCACGGAAACGGGTTAAGCGTGGAAATGCGGTCGAATCGGTCGCGGCCGCATATCTGGAGTTCGCCGCGTCTTCACCCGCACTGTATGAAGTGATGTTTTTGCTCAGCCTGAGCGTACCATTCGGTGAAGCGGCTACTCCTCCAGAGCTGCGATTCGCGTTTTCCCAACTCCTGGAGTTGTTTCAGGGGCAGAGCTCGAAGGCAGAAGTTCTATCGGAACTGTTTTGGGCGAGCCTCCATGGTATCGCCGAGCTATCAAGAACCAAGCGATTTCCGCCCAGCCGTCGGAAAGAGCGCGTGAGGGCGCTCGTCGAGCTCTTCACTTTCCCAAGAGATGAAACGGCACAGGTCGTGAAAGCGCGATGACTGTAATAGGCGCGCTCTCGTCTTTTCGCAAACTAGTGGACTGTAACAGTTGATTCAGTAGTAGAACCAAATCTGCGAAAATGCGCGACTCTTGTAAGGATCGCGGCTCTGGTGCTTTGTATCAGGGCCCGACTTTTAGTCGGGCCGCAAAGGCCTGAGAGAGAATTGGGCTTTAAGCCCCTGCGGCACTACTGAATCGGCTGTTACAGTCCACTAGCTAGGCCTTCAGTAGGTTTTCGATGCGAACCGGAAGTTCGCGCACGCGAACGCCGGTGGCGTGGTACACGGCGGAGGTAATAGCCGCGTGCGATACCGGCCAGGCCAATTTCGCCTACGCCACGGGCGCCCAGAGGGTTCAGCACCTTGTCGGGGTAATCGAGGAAAGTGACGTCGATCTCCGGGGCGTCTGCGTTGGTGGCGACAATGTAGTCAGCAAGGTTGTTGTTGATCGGAGCGCCGAAGCGCGGGTCATATACCGTCTCTTCGAAGAGGGCCATGCCGACACCCATGACCACCGCACCCTCAATCTGGTTGCGGGCCGGCTTGGGGTTGAGGATGTGGCCGGCATCGATCACCGTGACAACCCGAGAGACGCGCAGGCGGGCGGTCTCAGGCTGCCAGGTCACCTCAGCAAACTGCGCTCCAAAAGAATGCGTGGAGTGTTTGCGCTTCGGATTACCAAACGTGCCCTCGGATTTTCCGCTGCCGGAAGCGGCGCGGATGTTGCCCGCGGTAAGGATCTGCTCGAAGCGCACACCGGTTTCAGGGGACTTGTCTTTAAGGTGAACGCAGCCGTCGGTAAAAGCCATGGCTCGGGCTTCTGTCCCGCAAAGCGCGGGTCCTTGCTTTGGCCGGCGATCGAAAAGAGATCTGTTGCGCTTTTTCGATGGCTTCGATCACGGGCGGGATGACCGATGCGGTAGCCCAGGAGCCACCCGAGATGGGCCCCGGAGGGAGATCCGTGTCCCCGAGTACGACTTCTATCTTGTCGTGGGGAATGCCGGTCTTTTCGGAAACAATTTGCGAAAGGACAGTGTAGGTCCCGGTGCCAATATCCTGCGTGGCGCAGGAGACGCGGGCGGTGCCATCATCATGCAGGTCGACGCTCGCTTCGCTGCCCATGCGCTCGGCGATCCAGGAACAGCCGGCAACCCCCCAGCCCAGAATCAAGCCATCTTTCTTCATCGACCCCACTTGCGGCGTGCGCCGGGACCAGCCGAATTTTTCTGCACCCACGTTCAGACACTCCACCATATGGCGGGAAGAGAAGGGCAGGTTGAGACCCTCGTCTTTCTGTGGCTCGTTCAGCAGGCGTAGCTTGAGCGGATCCATGTTGAGCTTAATGGCCAGCTCATCCATGGCTGACTCAAGCGCAAAGAGGCCAGGGACAGCACCCGGGCCGCGCATGGAAGTCGGGGTGCCAACGTTGCGGCGGACAAGACCTGAGGTGGCGCGGAGATTAGGCGTGCTGTAGCTGTACGCAGTGGCCTCACTGCAACCCTCGGCAGTAGTCGTCGAGGATCGAGGTGTGATTGAGCGAGTCATGCATCAGCGAGACAAGTTTGCCGTCGGGCGTCGGCGCCGAGGCGGACTGCGCTGCTGGGTGCGCGGGCGATGGCCGACGTTCTGGAACATCATGTCGCGGGTCAACACCAGCTTGACCGGCCGATTGAGGTTACGCGCAGCGGAGGCGGCGATCATGCAGTGCGTCCAGGGCCAAAGCTTGCCCCCGAAGCCGGAACCCAGAAAGCGAGAGATGACGCGGACGTTCTCCTGTGGAACTCCGAGCATCTGGGCCATCACGTCGCGATGGTTGCATCACCGCCTGCGAGGTCTCGTAGAGGGTGAAATTTTGTCCATCCCAGACCGCGACGCTGGCGTGCAGCTCGATCGGGTTGTGGGTCTCGGTCGGGCGTCACATAGGTCTCGTCTATCTTGACGGGAGCGGAGTGAAAGGCCGGCTCGGGATCGCCGCGCTGGCTGTCGACCTTGGGCTTCTCATCGCTTTCGAGGTGCTCGCGAACGTCAGGCTTTTCGCGTGCGATAGCTCACCTTGACTGCATTGGCTGCGGCCACTGCCTGCTCCAACGTATTCGCCACAACGGCGGCGACGTATTGTCCGTAGTAGCGGATGGTGTCGTCCTCGAAGGGAGGGCGGCGCTCATCGAGGATACCCGGTAGAAGTCCGGAGCGGGAGCAGTTCTAAAGAGCTTGCCCAGGTTCTGGCGGGTATAGACGGCCTTGACTCCGGGCATCGCCTGGGCGCGGCTGCTATCGATCGAGGTGATGGTGCCGCTGGCGATGGTGGCGCACACCGGGACCGCGTAGAGCATGCCGGGCAGATTGTGGTCCGACGTATACATGGCGGCGCCGCTGACTTTGAGCGGGCCATCGACGCGGGGCAGGCCGGCATTCGTTCTGGGAGGAAGGTTGAGTATCGATGCCATGGGTCTGTCTCCTGTTATACGGTTGCAAGCGTGAGAGCGTGGGTGATGCAGCGCTTAGCCAGTGGAATCTTAAAGGCGTTATCGCTTTGCGGCTGGGCGCCATGCAGAGCCGCCTCGGCCGCCTGACGATATAGCTTTTCGTCCGGCGTTTTGCCGTGCAGGACCCTCTCTGCCTCGAGCGAGCGCCAGGGCTTGGTGCCTACGCCTCCCAGGGCAACGCGAACGAATTCCAGCTTGCCGCCGTTGACCACGGCCACAATGGCCGCCGAGGAGAGGGCGAATTCATAGGAGGCGCGATCGCGAAGTTTTAGATAAACCTGCTTGCTGCCGGCCCGCGGCGCGGGAAGAGTGACGTAGGTGATGAGATCGCCCGGCTCCAGAACGGTTTCGCGCTGCGGCGTGCTTCCGGGAACCAGGAAGAAATCGCCGATGGCCACGTCGCGCTCGCCTTTCGCGCCCTGAATGTGAACGACAGCCTCAAGCGCGGTAAGGGCGACGTTCATGTCGGAGGGGTTGGTCGCGATGCAGTCTTTGCTGGTGCCCAGGATGGCAAGGGTGCGGTTGTCGCCCTCGATGGCGGAACAGCCGGAACCGGGCGTGCGCTTGTTGCAGGCCATGGCATCGTTGCGGAAGTACATGCAGCGGGTGCGTTGCAGAAGATTGCCGCCGGTGGTGGCCATGTTGCGAAGTTGCGCGGAAGCCCCTGCGAGCAACGCCTGGGAAAGGACGGAGTAGTCGCTCACGACCGCGGGATGATGAGCCAGATCGGAGTTGCGGACCAACGCGCCGATGCGCAGCCGGCCATCGGGAAGTTTTTCGACCTGGTTGAGGGGTAGAAGATTGATGTCGATGACCTGGCTGGGGCGCTCGACGTTCAGCTTCATCAGGTCGAGCAGGGTTGTTCCGCCGGCGATGAAGCGGGCACCCTGTTGCGACTGGGCTTCGATAGCCTGCGGCACCGCCGGTAGCCTTGGTGTACGTGAACATCTCCATGATGCAACTCCTATGCCTGCTGGCGAACGTCCTGTATGGCGGCGACGATGTTGGAGTAGGCTCCGCAGCGGCAAATGTTGCCGCTCATGAGCTCCTTGACGTCGGCGTTGGAGGGGCCGCACTTCTCCTTGAGAAGAGCGACGGCGGACATGATCTGGCCCGAGGTGCAGTAGCCGCATTGATAGCCGTCGTGCTTGACGAAGGATGCCTGCATCGGGTGCAGGTTGCCGGGCTGGCCTAGTCCTTCAATGGTGGTGATCTCGTCGCCTTCATGCATGGCTGCCAGCGTGAGGCAGGAGTTGATGCGGCGGCCGTTCACGTGCACGGTGCAGGCTCCGCACTGGCCGTGGTCGCAGCCTTTCTTGGTGCCGGTCAGGCTGATGGTCTCGCGCAGGCAGTCGAGGAGCGTGGTGCGCGGATCAAGTTGAAGATCAAGCTGCTTTCCGTTGACACGGAGGCTGACCGGGATTGCACCTTCTATGGTCTCCGCGGCGGTGGCGGACGCTGTAGTCACCAAAGGCGGTGCTGACTGCGCCGCGGCGACTACGGGGCCTGCGGTCGCGACCACGCCGGCCGCGCCGAGCGACGAAAGGAAGGAGCGGCGGCTGACGCGCACCGCCGAGGCATTTCGAATCCCCTGCCGTTGTTTCTTCTCGTTCATCATGCTGGTCTCCAATTGCCCTTCGTTTTCATGATAACGTTCTCCGACCGAACTTTGTATCGTTCCCATTGAGGCCACGAAATGCAGCTTCTTTCTTTTTGGCGGATATCCGCGGCATTTTGCCTGACGCTTGCGTTGGCGGCGAGGGCCGCTACTCCGTCGCTGGGTATCTTTCAGGATCACCAGGACATCGGCACGGTGTTGCACCCGGGATCGGTCGAGTACAACCCGGCCCAGCAGACTTACACCATCAGCGGCAGCGGCGCGAACATGTGGTTCGGGGAGGATGACTTCCACTACGTGTGGACGAAAGTCTCCGGGGATGTTTCGCTCACGGCGGATATCGCCTTTGTCGGCGCGACCGGGAATAATCATCGCAAGGCCGTGCTGATGATCCGGCAGAGCCTGGATGCCAATTCGGCAGCCGTGGATGTCGCCCGGCACGGAGATGGCCTTACTTCGCTGCAATACCGGGATGCAACCGGGGCCAATACCCACGAAGTCGAGTCCAATATCTCCGCACCGCGAACGGTGCGCATTGAAAAGCGTGGCGACTATTTCTACGCTTTCGTCTCCGGTAGTGACGGAAAGCTGCAGGTTGCCGGGGCGTCTACCAAGCTTGCCCTGACCGGACCGTTTTATATCGGTATCGGGGTCTGCGCCCACGACAAGGACGTTGTCGAGAAGGCGGTTTTTTCCAACGTAAAGCTGGCGTCGCTTCCGCCGGCAACTGGGAAGCCGGTCCTGTACAGCACACTGGAGACCATCGCGGTTGCCTCGACTGACCGCCGTGTGGCCTACGTTGCGCCGGTCCACTTTGAAGCACCGAATTGGTCTCGCGACGGTGGGTTCCTGCTCTTTAATGGCGACGGTAAAATACGCCGTCTGGACGTGAATGGAACGGAACCTACGACAATTGCCACCGATCCGCAGAACCGGTGCAACAACGATCACGGCATCTCACCCGACGGCCAGTGGCTGGCCATCAGCGACTCGTCGGGAAGCAATCAGAAGTCCTCCATTTATATTGTGCCGATCGGCGGTGGAACCCCTCGGCAGGTGACGCAGTATTCGCCCTCCTACTGGCATGGATGGTCTCCCGACGGAAAAACGCTCGCCTACGCCGGCCAACGCGATGGCGAGTTCGATATCTACACCATTCCCGTTACCGGCGGGCAGGAGACCCGGCTGACAACAGCCAAGGGCCTGGACGATGGTCCGGAATACTCACCCGACGGTGAGTACATCTACTTCAACTCAGAGCGCTCGGGGTGGATGCAAATATGGCGCATGAAGGCAGATGGGAGCGGGCAGGAGCAGGTACTTTCCGATGAGACCAACGACTGGTTCCCGCACATCTCTCCCGATGGAAAATGGATGGTCTTTCTCTCCTACGATAAAAGCGTGAGCGGCCATCCGGGGGAAAAGGACGTGGTGCTGAACCTGATGTCGATGGACGATAAGAAGGTTCATGTGCTGGCCAAGCTCTTTGGCGGTCAGGGGACCATCAATGTTCCCTCCTGGTCGCCCGACAGCAAGAAGCTTGCCTTTGTGAGTTACGAACTGTTGCCGGAAGAGTGATTTCTCCCACATTTATTTGAGTTCCAGGAGGCAATTTTCATGGGTCAAAGACTCAGCGTGGCCTTTGCTGCGGCATTCATACTCGCCGCAGCTGGATCGTACGCCGCCGATAAGAAGACGCAGGCTGGCTGGGACGATGCGCAGATGCAGCAGCCCGCCACCGAGGTGCTCGACCTGAATGCGTACAACGCTATCCGGGAAGAGGGTTTGCAGCACTCGCATGTGATGGACTACGCCGGTGGTCTCATCGACGGAATCGGGCCTCGACTGACCGGTTCGCCCAACATGGCGAAGGCTAACGCATGGACGCGCGACCAGCTCACCAAAATGGGTTGCGTGAACGCGCATCTGGAAGATTGGGGTGAGTTCGGCATGGGGTGGCAGCAGCTCAACACCTGGGTTCGTATGACGGAACCAGATACATCCGTGTTCCTGGCCCAGGCTACGCCGTGGTCGCCCTCCACCAACGGGCCGTTGACGGCGCAGGCCATCTCGGTGGTGATTGAGGACGAGAAAGACATGGCCAAATACAAGGGCAAACTTTCCGGCAAGATTGTTCTGCTGGGCGCAATGCGCGATGTGCCGGCGCCCGACAAGCCCTTCTTTGAGCGCTATACCGACAAGGATCTTAAGGACCTCGAGTCGCTTCCTTTGGCGGGCGACTCGGAGAGGGAGGCGTTCATCGAACGCTATTTCAAACATGCCAAGCTTAACAAGATGATCTTTTCGTTCCTGGCTGAGGAAAAGGCCGCCGGGGTTATTCTTCCCAGCCGCGATGGCGAGAATGGCGGTGGTACGGGGATTATCTTCGACGACGCCGCCGGCACTCCTTATCGCCGGGATGCGGCTCTCCGAGTTCCCAGCGTGGTAACGCAGATTGAGAACTACGGCCGGGTATATCGATTACTCGAGAACCACGTTCCGGTGTCCATTGAGATGGACGTTGAAACCAGGTTTACGGGAGATCATGAACATGGCTTCGACACGGTTGCTGAAATTCCGGGAACCGATCCCACGCTGAAAGACGAGGTGGTGATGGTGGGCGGCCACCTGGATAGCTGGATCGCGGGTACCGGCGCTACGGATAACGGGGCAGGCTCGGTGATTGCTCTGGAGGTTATGCGCATTCTGAACGCGCTGGGGGTCAAACCACGGCGGACCATACGCATTGCCCTATGGTCTGGCGAAGAAGAAGGACTGTTCGGCAGCATGCGATACGTGGATCAACATTTCGGTAGCTTCCCGCGCTCCACCGCCCCCGATCAGATGGACCGGTTCGAACATATGAGGAAGCCGGCCGGCCCGCTTACCCTCAAACCCGAGCAGAAACTCATTTCCGCGTATTTCAACGTCGACAATGGGACGGGCAAAATTCGCGGGATCTACACCCAGGGGAATGCTGCTGTGGACCACATCTTCGAGCAATGGATTGCTCCGCTAAGGGATCTCGGCGTCACCACCATAAGCAATCGCAACACGGGCGGCACCGACCATCTGTCGTTTGATGCTGTCGGGATCCCGGGCTTCCAGTTCATCCAGGATCACATGGACTACGCGACCCGCACCCATCACTCCAACATGGATACCTATGAGCATTTGCAATCCGCGGATCTGAAGCAGATCGCGGTTGTTGAGGCAATCTTCGTCTACAACGCCGCGATGCGGGATCAGATGATTCCGCGCAAGCCATTGCCCCACCCTGAGCGGCTCGAACAACAGAACATGCCGCTGCCGGACCTATATCCAACGGCAATTCTTCCCGATGCAGGTAAAGGCACCGGGATCAGGTAATTGCATTTTCCAGCGAAAAAGAAACAGCAGGTGCCTCAACTGCGCTTCGGTCCTAATGAACAGTGGCGATTTAGCGTCAACTGAAAATACGGAACGCGGTTTCCTGGTCATATGGAATGGCCACTGGGC
>CAWCKO010000029.1:0-75832 GCA_963796145.1 uncultured Acidobacteriaceae bacterium
GCATGATCAATGAAGAAACGCGGAGGACCGCGGCCTCACCCAAATACGCCGTTTCATCCAGCACCACGTCCAACATACCCATGAGCGTTGAGGTCACAGCTAGTTGACGATGAACGCTCCGTGGCAGTAGTCGTTCCAACTCAGCGAGCAACATCCCGCCGAGCCCTATGGTCAATCGTCGCGATCGCGGCAATAGCGCTGCAGCTCGAATCGGCAAACGTAGCATGGTCGGGCCTCCGGCGCTGACCAACAACATCGAATAGCAAGCCCGTGCGTACATCTCTGCAATAAAACGGATCTTGGTAAGTTTAGAATCCGTGAGGCCTTGAGCGCGGCCGGCAAGTACGCCTGGGACGTACATCTGCCATTGCTTCGATACCATGCTTGCAAACGATATTCGTATCGGCGCAATGTCTCCAGGCGGCAGGGGAATGAGCGACTCAAGGGCGGCGGCGCGGCGTGCAATATCACCTTGTGACATCGTTAGCTTCCTCGGGTCAAGACCGCCGGATCGTTGCCGTCGCCGTAGTGCGCGGAGTTCTATAGCTCAGGCTTGCCTGCTGGGGACTCGGGTATCGCACTTTCGATACGCGACCGACTTCGCGCATTTTCCTGTCAGCCTCAGTCCATGAGGGGAGGGCAGTCTCCAACTGCGTCCAATGCGCAACGGACGCCTCATCACACCAATCCAGCAGATGGGGCATTGCCCTCTTGTGTGAGCCCGTAGTCATGTATGCGCGCATACTCTCTTGACTGTCCCAGGCTGTCATCGTCCAGAAAGTCCAGCTTCGGTCAGCCAGCAGTGCGCCACTTTGAAATCCAGGTGCTTTTTTGGCCTGCCCCACTGAGCGAACCGCATGCATCAAAAACAGCGGAACGAAACGGATCGACCGGATTCTCAGGCGCGTCAAGCTGATAAAAATCATAGTTAACTCATGGCTGCAGGTAGCCTGTGACGATGGGGTGGGGCCGCTCAATGCGCCGGTCGCACAACCGATGTTCTGCTGCAGGCGGCAGAGACGTCCACCCGTCGGAAGTCTAAGTCCTTTGCCCCCATAAACTTTTCAATCGAGCAAATTGCGCCCTCACGCAAAAGTTGCAGTTACGTTTGGCCGCTCCGCGATTGGGAAACCTGTCGTCCTCCCCGAGAAGATTAGCAAACTAAAGTTACCCGCGTTCAAGACTTCGGCTCTTCATTCAACGCGCGGATTGCATCCTACGACCATGAATCCGCCGCGAAAGCCTCCGCGCAAGGCGATTGCCTTCGGACATCCCCAATCTGCGATCGAAGGTCTACTCCAGGCAAGAGTGGAAAGATTATTCGAGAGCAACACGCTCTTGACAGGTGCTCTGGTTAAATTGCGAGATTTCTATTTGGCCGGAGTACCCCCTGCTACCGCCACAGAGATCCTGGAGGAAGTCCAGACTGCGATCGCCTCAGCGGAAAAGGCGCTGGATTTAGATTAGCGACGGATAGTCGACGACTCAGAGCCGCTTCAGTTGAGCGTACTGTTCCGGGGTCAATCTTCGATACAGACCCCCGCGTCCCATTTCAATGGCTTGCTCCAGCGCTTGCTTGCTCTCCAATGTTCCCCACGCTTCCCCGCGGCGCGCCAATTCTCTAATCTTGTCCGCGTGGGCGAACGTAAAGGTGCGGGGCAGCGAAGTTTTCAGGTCCGCTTCAAGAAACTGGCAGTGCCAGCCGTTTTGGCTGCTCATAAAATACAGGTAGACGGTGTGGTTCGCTTTCGTGTACCTGGACATGCCACGAGTATAGGAGAATAAAAAGCGAATATAATCCACAATTTTCCGGAGAGGGATACGAAAATTCCCGCCCGGCGGGCGAATATCTTCATCTTCCTTCGGGTCCCGGCATCATAATTGCCACAGCGTCTGGGTCCGCTTCGCTTTTTGCTGCGCAAAGGAGCTTTGATGGCACGTCCCTTGTGGTCAGGAACCATTCAGATTTCGCTGGTCGGGTTTGCGGTCGAAATCTACCCCGCAACCACTACCACTCGCCCTATCTCTTTCCATGAAATCGACCGCAACACGCTTGCCCGGGTGCGCCGGGAAAACGTGTCAGCGGGTCCCGCGCCAGAGTCAGAGGCTGCGGACGCGCCCGAAGAAGTTGAACCCGCTTCCACCAAAAATAGCTCGTCCCTGCACCTTGCTCCCCAGGCCAAAGAGACCGAAATCCAGCAAACCCCTCTTCAGCACACCGTCGACAAGGCAGACATCGTTAAAGGGTATGAGTACGAGAAAGGCAAGTACGCCGTCGTCGAGCCCGCGGAACTGAAAAACCTCCGTCTCGCCGGCAAAAAGACCATCGAGATTGCCCAGTTTTCTCCGGCGGCCGAGATCGATCCCGCCCTTTATGAAAAGCCTTACTTTGTTATGCCGAAGGCCGGTCCCCAGGCAGTGGCCTTCTCCGTGGTGCGGCAGAGCATGGCGGAAAGCGGTATGGTCGGCGTGGGTGAGATCGTGTTCAGCGGGCGGCAACACCTGATGACCCTTGCTCCCCCGCACGACCCGAATCAACCGGGAATGATGCTCTACACTCTGCGCTTCGCCGCCGAGCTGCGCGATGCCCGCGATTACTCGAACGGAGTCGAGGCCAGCAAGGCCGACGCTGCCCAACTTGGCTTAGCCAAGCAACTGATCGCGGCTTACACCCAGCCCTTTGAAGTCAGCAAATTCAAGGACCATTATGAAGAGGCGCTACGCGAGCTGGTCGAAGCCAAGATCAGAAACCTCCCCGTGCCCGAGCCGGAGATCGAAAAGAAGCCACCCAAGGTCGTCGATTTGATGGAAGCGTTGCGTAGAAGCCTTGCTCAGGCCGGCCCATCGCCAGGCGTCGCACAACCCGCAGGCGAAGCCTCGAAGAGTGCGAGCGCATCGAGTGCTTCCAAAACGAAGACTACGAACGCAACCGGCGCCAAAAAGAAAAAATCCGCCTAGAGAAAGACCGTGGCGGGTCCGCCAGGTGCGGGCTTCGGTGGTTGAAAAGCTCCGAGCGGCATGGGTAAGATAAGCACCCTCGGGGTTCCCTCGGCTACGCTCGGGACAGGCCTTCGACTCCGCGCCATCAAGCGCTGTGTCACGCGATAAATCTGTGAGGCGCTCCGCTCAGGATGACGGTTTTGTGGTGAGTTGGAAGCGCTCCGCCCAGGTTGACGTTTTTGGGGTGAGTTGGAAGCGCCTCAGGATGATTGGGTGAGGAGAAAAAAAAACAGCGTCTTCGCGGATTTCTATTGTCTGCCATACAAGTTAGCGCTTATGGAAGTGCTACCTGGGCTCTGGTATGGGTGCAACCGCCTGGCTGCAGTGGCCAGACCTATCGCACGCGCGGACTCCGAAAAAGACATTGTCTTTCGAAACCGGGAGTGTAGCAGCGTTGTTTTCGGGAGTCGCCCCATATTTCTGGGCATCGGTCGCCCACTGCCAGTCATTGGCAGTAGTCTCGCGCCACACAATTTGATAATGAATAACGCCGCCTGGTGCTGAGGGAGGATCCCACTTTAACGTGGTGTTGTTATCCAGGTTAGTCGTCACCACGCGCACGTTCTGGGGAATGCCCGGCGATGACGCCAACGTCGCCAGTGTCGCGATGTTCAAACGAGCGACCTGGGCAATATAGCTGAAGTCATCAAACTTCAGCAGGTCGCCGTATTCAATCCCGTTTTCCATCCTCACGTGCTGATGCTGGTGATTGTAGTTCTCACGCCACTCGGTAAAACGAATCGCGGGAAAATCTTCAGCGCTGAAGGAACTGTGATCTCCGCCGCGAAGAAACCGGTCGAGTCGAAGTTCCATCACCGCTGCAAACGGCTTGGTGTGCCCGGGAAAATATGTGCGGTCCACCGCCAGTACTTCTCGAGCCAGTTGCCGCGATGGAGTGTCGTTATCCATACCAAGTTCGAGCATTTGCTGGATCTTGTCGATGGGAGCCGAAGGAAGGATTCCCTCCGAAAATACACGGACAACCGATTTATCCTGCAGCGAATCTCCAGGCGTTGTATCTCCACCCACGATGTCATTGTTCAACACACCTTCAAGCTGCCAGCCTTGCTCCTTGGCGAACTTCGCCAGATGCCGGCTCCCATTCAAACCTTGCTCTTCTCCTGCGACGCATACAAAGACAAGCGTTGCCGGAAATTTGAGCCGGCTCAATACCCGCGCCGCTTCCAGGCTTACCGCGGTCCCGCTTGCGTCATCGTTCGCGCCAGGTGCAGGATCGTGGGTATCCATCACGTTTGTCTCCCGGGTGTCATAGTGCCCGGTGACCAGATACATTCGCTTGGCTGCAACCGGGTCAGTTCCACGAAGGATGGCATACACATTGCGCATCGGCGTTGGTTTGACGACGCGTGCCCGGTAAGCAGGCAACCCCTCGAGTGGCTGTTCTACGAAAGAATCTTCCTTTACTTCCAGACAGCCGCCGCACGCCTGGCTATAGCCTTCAAACTGCGATTTCAACCAGTCGGATGCGGCAAGCACACCGGTTCCAGCAGGAAGATCAGTCTCCGTGCTGGAAACCGTGCTCCGATTCTTGAACGCAACCAGCGCCTCAATATTGGTCTTGATCTTGTCCGCGGAAACCTCCCTCAGCGCAGCCGCGATCTGCCCATCGATTGGGGATACCGCAATGGGACTGCCCGCGACCGCATAATCGCGGTGGGAAGTAGAAGACGACGGCTGCTGGGCAAGAAGCGGCCATGACTGTAGCGAGCGGCGCGAAGGTCGCGCAACAAACCGAGACAAGGATCAAGGGCAAAGTCGAGCGCAGACGATCCATCGAAACTCCTACTTCCAGTTCACAGTGCTGTGGCCGGCATGATTGAATTCGACATAGTGACCGTCTGCATCGCTGTGCAGCTCAAGCGGAGCGTTCCCTAACGCGACCGAGGTCACGGAATCAAACCGCCATCGCACCGTGACCCGCGCGGCATTGCCGTCGATCGCAAGCGAGTGCGCTGTGCGGCTTAGAGTTCTACCCTCGAAATCCGTAATAGTAACTGGTTGGAAATCGTTTCCAGTTGGCAACAGCTCATAGACCCGCCGGTCATCCAAGGACTTAACAGACGCATTGCCGCTCTCCTTGGCCGGCACCAGCGTCATCACATCGTCAGGAATCTTGGGGATGATTGCGCCCGCGCGCGCATACAGCGGGAGCACGTCTAGCGGCGCATCGGCGATCACCACGTTGCCTCCCGTAAAGTGCTTGCCGGACCAATAGTCGATCCACTCTCCGGCGGGCAGATAGACTGCTCGCGAAATATTCTCATCAATCACCGGAGCGGCCAGCAGGTCGGGGCCGAAGAGGTACTCCTCCTTCGCCTCGCGGGCGCTCCGGTCGTTTTGATACTCCAGCACCAGGGCCCGCATGATGGGCATCCCGGTCTTCGCTGCCTCCTGCGCCGCGGCATAGCGATACGGAAAAAGACTCATATTGAGCACCGCATACTTGCGGTAATTGTTGCAGGCCTCTTCACCGTAATCCCACGGCCCACGATTGGAAGTGCTCAGCAGCTCCATGGTGGGCGAAAAGGCGCTGTACTCGGTCCAGCGCATGAAAAGCCTCGAGTCGGGCGCAGATTTTGGGGTGAGATACCCGCCGAGATCGGCAGTCCATAAAGCCATCCCACTGATGCCGGCGCCCAGCCCCGCTGTCACCACCGTCGGCAGGCCATTCTCCGGTGAGAAATTGGACTCGTTATCTCCGCCCCAAAGCATGGCCAGATTCTGATTGCCAACCGTGGCCGAGCGGATGAACAGGATCCCGTTGCCATGGAGCTCATTCTGAATGACCTCTTCCATCGCCCGGTTGTACAAAACAGCATAGCGGTTCCGCATCAGCCGCGGATCGGTGCCGTCGGCGAACCGCGCATCACCCTGGAAGTTCCCTTCAGCATCGTCATCTTTGAAGCCGTCGGCTCCCGCCTTCACGGCCAAGGCGACCTGCCCTTGCCACCATGCTTTCGCAGCCGGGTTGGTAAAGTCGATGAGCGAACCCTGGCCCTTCCACCATGTGCCCTCGTAAGGCCGGCCATCCTTGTCCTTAACGAAATATCCGTGTGCAGCCGCCTCGTCATAATTAGACGACTTCACATCGATCTTGTCCGCGAAACCTGCCTCGTGCGGCGGGCTGGTCTTGTCGTTAATCCACGACGTGTGCCAGAGCACCAGCTTGAATCCCGCCCCGTGCAAGTCCTTCGCCAGGCCCGGCGCGTCGCTGAACTGCTTTGGGTTGAAGTGGTAGCTGTTATATCCAGTGGCCCAGGGCGAGTCGATAAGGATCACGCTTGTCGGCAAACCGAGACTCCGGCTCTTCTCCATGTCCTCGCGCACATCCGCATCGTTGCGGTGGTAATCGCGGCCTATCCACGGAGCGAAACTCCAGTACGGAGGCAGCATCGAACGACCAGCCATGGCCGTGAACCGATCGAGGATGCGGGGAAACTCCGGCCCCTGGATCAAGATCACCCGCAGCTTCTGCGCCGGCACGGTGATGGAAACATCGTCACGTGAGCTGGCATTCATATCAAAGACGGCCTCGGCCGTGGTATCCACCCACAGGCCGTATCCGGTGGTGCTCATGTAGAACGGGATCGGCTTGTAACTGCTCGAACCTTTGGCCGAACCGTTGTCCTGAGAGCTGTTCTTGATGATCTGGTGGGTGTGATTGAGTTCGTTGAACCGCTCGCCCAGGCCATAGTAGCCATCCGCCGAGTCATTCAGTTCAAAACGCCAGTTCCCTATCCTATCCGCGGCCCCGGTCAGTTCATATACGCCGTCGCTTAACTGCTGCGTGTGCAGTCTGTTTGCGGGGAAAGGTTGGCCTTCGAACGTGATATCGTGCAGCATCAAACCAGCCGCGGGCGCTCCATTTCGCCCGGCTCTGTATCCAGGGACAGTGAACGCAACTGCATCCGCGCGGAGCGCAAGTCCACCGGTCGCCTGCTGCTCCGGATTCTGGCCTCCGGCGTGAGCGCCCAGAGCGCTCGCCGCTAAGAAGACTCCCGCAACACTCCAATGCCTATAGCGCATCATCTTCCGTCCACCCCTCCCGAAATCTCTATTGAGTCTAACCTTGGAGCGCCGCGGACTCGGTTGTTGCCCTCGCCTTAAGGACGTATTCGCGGACAACCGAATTGGGGTGCCGGTGCACCCGTCTCGAGCGCCCTTAACCATTCGCGCACGTCATCGCAGAGCGAGGTAACCGAGATGGATCCGAAGCTGGCAGGATAACGCTCGAGACGCCCCAAAGCGCGCTGCAATAGCCGCCTGGTTCCCAGGGGATTATTGCGTTGCAGGTGATGGAACGCCGCAGTCACCTGAATCAACCCCTGCAGGAACATCTTGTCCGGCTCCTGCGCCACCATCCAAAGGCTTTCCCACGATTCATGAGCAGCAAAGAAGTCACCCGCATGATATTGCTGCAGGCCTTGCGCAAGTGCGCCCTGGGTCCAATCGAAATTCATCCGACTCCGCCCGTACAGTTCTTCTGCGTAACGAATGTTGCTGCGACCACGCTAACATTGTAGGAACTGTTGTGACTGAACCTCATTTCATTCAAATCGCTGCCGGCTGGTTTTCCATGGGGTCCGACGCGGGTCAGGCGGTGGAAGCACCTGTTCATCGCGTCTGGGTAGATTCCTTCGCCATGGCAGCCACCCAGGTCACGGTCGCGAAGTACGCGCGGTTTCTGGACGCCACCGGAACCATGCCACCCCCGTATTGGGGCGATGTCAACTTCTCTCACCCGCAGCAGCCTGTGGTGGCGGTTTCGTGGTTCGACGCCGTCGCCTATTGTGCATGGCTTTCCGCGATGACCGGCTTGCACTATCGGCTACCGACAGAAGCGGAGTGGGAACGGGCTGCGCGCGGCGGCGCCGAAGGCATGATGTTCCCCTGGGGCGATGATCCGCCGATGACTCGTCCTGACTACCAGGCTCGCTGGAAGACCGGACCGGAACCGGTTGGCCAATCAGAGCCGAATGCCTACGGTTTATTCGAGATGTGCGAGAACGTGCATGAGTGGTGTAGCGATTGGTTTGGAGCCGACTATTACCGCATTTCAACGGACCGGAATCCACAGGGACCGGAAGAGGGTAACAGAAAAGCATCGCGCGGCGGCTCCTGGCGTCACCACATCAAGATGTCACGATGTTCGACCCGTTCCAGCATCCCGCCGGAATTCAAATACGCCGACTATGGCTTCCGCGTCGTTTGCGACGGAGTTGTCTGAGGGGAAACCAGGTTTTCGTTTCAGCAAATTTTCCATGACACTTCCAGCGTTTGAACCCGGCTGGGCAGATTTCATTTTGTCGGTGCGCAAGAGGCGTACGATGGCCAACTTAGAGAACCAAAACTGATTTGCCGAGTGGCAGTCGTGAGGTCCTCTGAGGAGTGTGTCATGAGATATATGTCGGGTCTCGTGCTGTTGTTCGTTGTCCTCGTCCCGCTGTCGACCTTGGGGGCCGGAGCAGGGGAAGACTCTCTGGTTAAATTCAAGGGCGGCATCGGTGTGGATCCTGTCTCCAATGTCGTCGTCAGCACCGCAACGCCGCCAGTCACAACCGTTACTGCGAATACCGTCCGGGGTATTGCGCCACCCGGCCAGATTTGGGTGATCGCCAACCTCGACGCGGATGTCAGTACCGATGGGCACATCAAGGTCCGTGGACAAGGACTGCTTCTGGGCGGCGGCAATGGCATCGGAACCAACGGCGGGCAAAGTGTCTTCGCCACGCTCTTCTGCGGGCCAGCCGCCAGCGCCACCGCCTCCAGTACGACCGAGACTGGCGTGCCCCTCGAGGCTGACGGAAACTTCACCATTGACGACGTCCTGTCGCCGGTGCCGGCCAATCCGTGCGACACCCCTGTACTCCTTATCAGGACCACAGGGGGAACGCATCCTTGGTTCGCCGCAGGCATCCCAAACTAGAGCCTGAGTGACCAAGGCAGTTGGTGTTTGTTAGCGATCGCTTTGGCGTTGTTGCAATCTATCCATTCTCACAACGCCGTAGCGGGACGTTGGCCCCAGCATGCGTGGAGGAGCGCGGTAAGAAACCAGAAGGATGAGTCGCTCCAGGGGGCTGTAAGCGCCTTGTACTCCTCTTGCCGCGCCTCGGTCATACGATCGCCGGCTTGCTCCCACGCGCGGATGGCCTCCAGCGTCTGCTCCCACCACTGCGCCCACGGGCTCCCCCCGCGCACTACTTCAGCACTTGCTGCGTGGCGGATGTTTTCCAAACCGCAACGCTCAAATAGCAATGGGAGCTTGCGGCCAAAGAACGGGTCGTACCCACGCGAGACCCACCAGCCGCCGCTCTGTGACGCGTTGCTATACGGGGCCGAGTACGGATGAGACGGATCCACGGGAGCAATCGTGCCCCAGTCACCGTCCTCGTCAACCAGCCATCCCCCGGGCCGCAAACACTCCACCATCCGCTGAATAGCCGCCTCCTGCCTCCCGGCGAGCCAGAACAGCATCAAACGTGAGCAAACCAGGTCGAACGAACCTGGATCCAGGGCGTCCAGAGGATCGTCGAGGATGTTATGCCGGCGAATCTCAAGGTTGGGAAGATTGAGTCGCTCTAAGTAAGTGACATCGATATCTGTCGCCACGACTTGGCCGTTCTCGCCGACCTGCTCAGCCAGCCATACGGCCATGGATCCTCGGCCGGCGCCCACCTCAAGGCATCGCCAGCCTGGCTGGACCAGTGCCCGGCTCCCGCGAGAGATGGGATCGAAGATACGTTCCAGGAGACCCAGCCTATTGTCTTCGGCCTTCTGGCGCCCTCGACCTTCGAGCCGATAACCCGGCCCCATCTCCAAAGGTTCGGCTTCGGCGTTATCCTCGATTTCTGCCACGGCGCAAGTTTACCGCGGTAGGCTGGAAAGGTAACTACCCACGTTTCGCTAAAATCATGCACCAAGACAGGCACCCAAGCCGATGGAAGATTATTCTTGCGTTCGGGCTGGTCTACCTATTCTGGGGTTCGACCTATCTCGGGATTGACATCGCGGTGCAGTCGATTCCGCCAGGGCTGATGTGCGCGATCCGCTTTTCGATCGCAGGCGTCGTCATGCTGGCTGTCTGCGCAATGACTGGGCGTAAGATCTGGTATTCGCCGCGGCAGATCGCGCTGGCCAGCGTGGTGGGCGTCTTGTTGTTGATGGGCGGCAATCTCACCCTCTCCTACGCGGAGCTTTCTCTCTCTACCGGCCTCGCGGCCCTCATTATTGCCATCACCCCGTTGTGGTTCCTGGTTCTGGACTCGATGTTGCTCGGCCATCATCGCATCGCGCCGCGCGGGAAAGCCGGACTCGCACTCGGCGTACTGGGACTGCTCATCCTCTTCTACCCTGAGCTCACGTCCGGTACGGCGATGGGTCGGAAGGAACTATGGGCCTCCCTGAGCCTGCTGGGCGGTTCCTTTAGTTGGGCCCTTGGATCGGTGCTGTCGAAGCGGTGGCAGTCGGGCATGAATGCATTCAGCGCCACCGGATGGCAGGTGACCGCAGCGGGAATAGCGAACTTTATTTTTGCGTTATTGGCGGAAGATTTTCATCGTGTGGTGTGGACCGCGCGTGGCATCGGCGCGGTCTGCTACCTGATCGTCTGCGGATCGTGGATCGGCTACACGGCGTACATCTGGTTGCTGGAGCATGTGCCGACGTCGAAGGTATCGACCTATGCCTATGTGAATCCAGTCGTGGCCGTCTTCCTGGGATGGCTGGTCCTGCATGAACGGGTGAGCGGATTTATTCTGGCCGGGAGCGCAGTCGTCGTGCTTTCGGTGATTCTTGTGACCAGTGCGAAGGTCAAGGAAACGACGGTGGCCGAAGAGACTACCTTACCGGAATTGGCGTGACAATTAGAAGAACACAGATCTCGAGGAGGCTGCGGAAAAATCCTAGAGGGGGCGAGTGTCGTTCCCTCAGCGGCTGAAGCCGCACCTGTTTGCAAGAGTTTAAGTACGACCTAATGCTCGCTGCGGCGAGATAGGTCGTACCCTTCAAAATCATTGGGGTTTTCCGCTCCCTGCTAGAGTCCTTTAAACAATCCCCCGTCAACCAGCAATGTCTGGCCCGTAATAAACGATGCGCGTTCCGAAGCCAGCCAGACGATCGCGTCGGCTACCTCTTCCGGCAGTCCCACGCGCTTCAGTGGCGCCTCGACTCCCAGGCGTGCTTCAAACTCTGCGGCGCTTATGCCCATCTCCTGCGAGCGCTTGGCGATAAGTTGCTTCAGGCGCTCGGTTGCGGTGTAGCCCGGTCCCACATTGTTAACCGTAATGCCGTCTTTGCCAAACTCGTTGGAGAGGCTCTTGATCAGACCAAGAACCCCGGCCCGCACCGCATTGGAGTAGATAAGGTCAGAGACCGGCTGGCGCACCGTGATGGATGTAATCGTCACCAGCCTGCCCCAATGATTCTTCTGCATCCAAGGCAGTACCGCGCGCGCGAAGTGGATGATGCTCATGAAGTTCAGCTCCACCGCGCGATGCCACTCGTCTGTGGTGGTGGCAAAAAACATCTTGGCCGGGGGACCGCCAGCGTTGGTCACACAAACGTCAACGCCGCCGAACTCTTGCGCCACATGCTGCACGAACGCTTCGACTGCATTCGCATCGGTCACGTCCAGCGGCTCAGCGAGCACCCGCGCGCCATAGCGTTCGCGGATCAGTGCTGCTGCCGGATTCAGTTTCGTGGCATCGCGCGAGCACATCGCCACTTTCGCTCCTTCCGCAGCGAACTTCTCGGCTGCCGCGCGCGCGATACCATCGCTCGAAGCAGCAACAATGACATTGCGGTTCTTCAATCCCAGATCCACTCCGGCTCCTCTCGTCTACTTGGTTGTACCCTGTCGCAGGTAGGCATCGTCTTTATCGATCCAATCCTGACGCGGCGGATGGAAGATGTCCAGGTCTACCGTATCCTCGAGCGCGACCGCCTCGTGCGGCATATTGGGCGGAATGCAGAGCACTTCGCCGGCAAAGACAGTAATCTCCCGGTTGTCGATAAAGAAATGTAACGCGCCTTCAAGGATGTACGTGACCTGCTCATTGTGATGGCTGTGCAGAGGCACCCTGGCGCCCTTCTTAAGCAGGACACGCGCGGCCATCAAGTTGGTGCCGACGATCATTTGACGACCGATCAGCGGGCTCAGACTTTCTACTTCGATGTTGTTCCACTTGAAGTGCTTGGCGCTGGTTTCTGTCATGTCTCGAAAAGTTACCACATCCAGACTAGGAGTGTGACTTGGCGGAGGCACCCTTGACATCGGTCGTCCCCAACCAGGTCACCGCACCGAAGGCCCCTAACCAGGAGCCGATCGCTGCAAATACGACGTAGATAGGATTGCCGGTGTAGCTGATCACTGCAAATGCAGAAAGCAGGTACCAGACGCTGCTCCAGCTTGCCGCGATGCTCCTGCGGCGTGCGGCAACCGCCGCGGTGAACATTACGTAGACCGCGTCCGTGGCGGCGGTCGACGCTACCACTCCCACCGCAATCAGCGGATTTGGCGCATGGATCATTTAGCTTTCACCTCTGAGCGAAGCTTCAATCCCTGGTGGATGACAAACAGCAGAATGATGCCCACCGGCAACAAAACATAAAACCACACCAGAGTGGCGCGGGAACGATCGGGCTCCACGGCGCATTCCGTGCTCAGGTGGGCCACGTCGTTGCCGCGCTGGTCGTTGCTGCGTTGGACGTCGCCTCGTTGGATCAGCAGCATCACGCGCCACTTGCCGGCACTGGAAAAGTGTACTGTCGCTGCCTGCAAAAGATGGTTGCTGGCCTGCCCTTTCGCCAGCCGGACAGTCTGCTGCATTGCGTTCCCAGTTTCCGAAACAATGGTCAGATCAATCATCGGATCCAGCAGTATGTCCCCGCTGGCTCGATCCTGCACCATCACGCTGAGATCTGCCGCTCCCACCTGCAGCGGTCGTGGAGCAGCGAAGAGGGTCACCGTAAATGCGCCCGCGTCCTGGTGGAGCAGCATCGTCCCGCCATCGCCATAAGCCGCCGTTGCCCACATCCCCAGCATCAGAACCGCTACCAGCGGACGGAGAGCCTTCATGGATTCATTATCATGCCGCGCATCTGCATAGGCTGGAGCAGGATCCAGACACCCGCCGCGTAGGCTACGGCAACGGTAGTTGCCCACGGCAGCAGCAGCAGCACGGCGCGGCCGGCGCTCGCAGCCCACTGCTGCGCCAGTCTCCAGCCCAGGTACAGCGTCAGGAGCAGGCCCGCATCAAGCACCAGTAGCTGTAGCGATAGCGTCGTATCGGCGGCCAGCAGTGGCTGCTCCATCCCCCAATGAGCCGGCGCGAGAAGATGCCAGCCAAAGTCTGCTCCGGCCTGGTGGAGAGCAGGTCCCAGGGTTGCCCAGCCGGTGAAGAGGTGAAAGAGCAGATGGGCTGCCCACATGGCCAATCCCAAAGGCAGAAGTGCCTGCGAAAAGCGGCAGAAGAGTTCCCTTTTCTTTGGGTGGATGCGCTTGACCGCCAACCCCAGCACGACTGCTGCCACGACTGCGAAAAGGACCAGCAGCGCGATGTACTTCCCTACTGGAGCCACCATCAACCAGGCATTCGCATAGGCCGCGAGCACGACCACCAGGACCAGGGCAGCGATGTCAATGCGCGACGAGAATCTGCCCATCGACGACCGCACCGGATCGCGCAGCAAATCGCGCACGGGAGGAACAGCGAAAAGGCCGATGTTGTCATGCGGGCAGGCTTTGACGCAATCCATGCAAAGCGTGCAGTCCATGTTTCCGGCCTTTTGCGGCATATAGAGCTGCAGCTCGCAGCCACGCTGTTGAACGTTTCCGGCGATGCAGTCATGGGTAGTGCAGCGCTCACAAACAGCCTGGCTGCGCGCCTGGAGAGTGAAGGGCGAAAGCAGCGACCCGGCAAAGTTGAACTGCCCCAGCGGGCAAACGTATTTACAAAAATTAGCTCCACGAAAGAAGGTGTCGACCACAAAGGCCGCCGCAAAGTACGCGATCAGGAGCCACGCGGTGCGCTGGGGATGGTCCCAGATAGCAAAGGCCTCATACGACCAGAAGAACAGGATCATCAGCACAATCGCAATCCACTTGCTGCGCAGCCAGCGCGGCCACTTGAAGCGGGCTAGACCCAGCCGGTGGCCCAGCTCCCGGGGCAGCATGAAGGGGCACGACAGGCAAAAGATATTCCCCAGCACCAGCAGAGCGATCACGCCGAAAGCGCGGACGTAGGTCCATGGCAAGACGCCGGCCAAGTTCATCGCGCCCATGGGGTGGCCCAGAAAACCGTCCGCAACTACCAGCACCGCGGCCACGAAGGCAACGCCCTGCAGCGCCATGCGTCCATAGCGCCAGCGCAAAAACGTGCCGATCAGGGGCAGCTGTAGTACGTCGAAGCGCCTTGGGGGCGGGGCTGCGATGCTCCCTCGGGTGACTTGCGAACTGGCAGGGACGCCGCGATGAGATTGCGGAGAAAGCAGATGGATCGCGATCCCCGCCAGCGGCACCAGGTAGAAGATGGAGCCGATCACCCACATCAGCGCGCCGGCTGCCACCTGGTCGCCCAGTGCGGATAAACCGAAGATCCTGGGTCCATTGGCATAGCTGGGATAGATCACCCTGCCGGCGAAGGTCAGGAACGCAGCCAGCGCCGTATTCACCAGGTCCGCGCCGACCAGATAGGGCAACATGGCCCAGCGAGACCCGCGGCTCTCGCTGGGCCAGGGCTGGATCACAGGAAACCAGAAGAGCAAGGACGTGACCAGGAAGCAAGCGTGCTCCACCTCATGCCAGCCGGGCGAACGCAGCGCCAGTTCATAGGCCGGGGGCACATGCCAGGCGAGGTAGGCAATATTCATCGCCAGCCATGCGAATACGGGATGGGTCAGCAGCGTGAACCACCCGGTGCAGGGCCGGCGTGCGGAAGAACGGGCCCAGGCCGTCGCGCAGTGCAGATTGCGGCAGCCCTCGCAGCAGTGGAACGGCCGGCGCGCCCAGAAGCAGCAGCGGCGGCACCACCGACATCAGTATCAGGTGCTGTGTCATATGGGCGATGAGCAGCAGGCTGTCCAGGGTGTCGAGTGGAGAAGCGATCGCGATCCACAGCGCCAGGAGGCCGCCGAGGAAGCAACATGCGCGCCAGGGAGGGAAGATGAGCGGCCGGGTACGGCGAATTCTGCTCCAGCCTCTGAGGTAGAGCAAAGCAGTCGCGAGCAATCCCGATGTGGCCCAAAAGGGAAGGGTCCAGGAACCCCATGCGGCCTGTGATACCCCTTCTGCCATGATTCTCACTATGATTTAGTCCCGGAGGGACGGCTGAGAGTAGCCCAGGACGCAGTCCTGGGAACCATGCACATAACGACGGAACAGTCCCGCAAGGGACGGCTGAAAGTTATCAGGTTGTACCCAGGACTGCATCCCGGGTAATTTCAGCCGTCCCTTGCGGGACTGGTCCGTCTCTCGAATCTCTTCCCAGGACTGCGTCCTGGGCTACTCTCAGCCGTCCCTCCGGGACTGAAGTTCGACAACGCCACTAAGTTCCACAGGAAATCCGGGGGAGCGTAGTGGAGGGACCTGCGGTTTCTCTACTTTGCGGAGGATCGAGTTCGCCGGTGCTCACGTATTGCCGCGACGCATCCTGCGCGGGGCGTTGGCCCTCGGGGTGCAGAGTTTCGAGAAAGCTGACCAGCGCCGTCACCTCTGGCGGAGATAGATTCTTTCCGTAAGCAGGCATGTTTCCACCCCCCTGCAGCACCTGGCGCACCAGTTGATCATACGTAAGCCGCGTAGCCACTCCATCGAGCGCTGGGCCGCGCTGGCCACCCACGCCACCGATCATGTGACAATTGCGGCACTGCTTTTCCTGAAAGACAATCTGGCCCTGCCTCCCCAACGGCGTGGCCCCGTGCACATATTTCACGGGAACGGTATCCCCGCTCCAGGCCTGCATCTCCGGACTCCAGGGAGTGTAAGTTCCCAGGTGTTCGCACACCGCAAAGCCCACCGCGAGCACAGTGATCGACAGCACCGCGATCGGCCGGCGGTGCCAGCTTTTCTCTCCCTCACCGGCAAAGAATGGCAATGCCAGCAGGAAGCCGATCCCTATTATGGGGGCAATCATTATGAACGGCGTTTCCAGGTTCTCGGGGAGAAAAGAGAGGATGGTGTAAATCCACAAGAAGTAGAAGTCCGGCTTGGGCACGGTCTGGATGATGGTTGGATCGGGAAAGCCGGTCGGCCCAAATGGCCCAAAAAACACCGCGCAAAGCGCCACCGCAAACAGGATTGCTGCGGAAAAGATCATGTCTTTCCACACCGCCCCAGGTACGAAAGGAATACCGTCCTTTTGCGTAAGCTCGTGGTACTCCTGAATATAAGTGCTGCGCCTGACGATCCGCCCCGGCATGGGCCAATCGTTGATACCCAGTCCCACCACCATCCAGATGTGCAGCGCGGCGAAAGCCAGCATCATTCCGGGAATGACAAAGACATGCAGGGCAAAAAAGCGGGTCAACGTTGGACCCGCGATAATAGGGCCGCCTAACATCAGGTCGACCAGCGCTCCGCCAATGAAAGGCACGCGAGATACGATCGAGGCGCCAATACCCAGACCCCAATAGGCATCCTGGTCGAAGCGCATCACCTGCCCGGTGAAGGCCATGCCCAGCGTCATCAGCAGCAGAAAGACGCCCAGGATCCAGGTGAGTTCGCGAGGAAACTTATAAGCGCCGAAGAGGAAGACCTGGCACATGTGGATCAGCACCACGGCGACCATGAAGTTCGAGCCCCAGCCATGCATCGCGCGCAGGAACCAGCCCAGCGGGAGCTGCTGGTTCAGCACCTGCAGACTGTTCCAGGCCTCGCCCGCCGAGGGAACATAAACGATGGCCAACAGGATACCGGTGACAATCTGTAGCAGTAACAGAACGAAACTGGCGCTGCCGAAGACATACCACCAGCTGGCCGTGTTCGTCGGCACCGGGTGAAGAACCGTGTCCTTGATCGGCCCTTCCAACTTCAATCGGAACTCTAACCAGTCGTAAGTACGCTTCAGCCAGTGCATGCGGAGCTCTCTTTCCGTACCGACGCGCTGGTTGCCAACGTAGGCATCTGGCCGCCATCGATCAGCAATTTGCCGTTTTGCACTTTGTAGGCGTATTCAAAAAGACCTCGCGGCGGCGGTCCTGCAGCCCGCGAACCATCGGCGTAATAGACCCCGCCATGGCACGGGCACATAAACAGCTCCGACTGGGGAAACCAGCGCACCGGGCAGCCGAGGTGGGCGCAGTTGATAGCGAATACTTGAAACTTCTGCTCCTGGGTCCGGCGGACCCAACAGGCAGCCTTGCCGGTGGCGCCATCCCACGGCATACTCTGCGGACTTACGAAGCTGGCCAGCCGGGTCTCTCCCAGGGCAAATTGAGAAACGTCACCCAGATCGATCCAGGAATTGTAACCGCCATTCTTGCGAATGGGTCCCAGCAGGTAGCCCACGACAGGGATGGCGACTAACAGGGCGACCGCGCCATTGAGCAGAGCGCCGATCGACACCAATACCCACCGCCTGCTTACTGCCTTCTCGTCGCTCATTGCGAGCCTCCTCCGGCCTTTTTTTGCTGTCCGCCGGGGCGCTGGCTGGAGAGCCAGCCCACCACATCGGTTACTTCCTGATCGCTCATCGGGTGCCCAGGCAAATCGTTTCTCCAGTCTGGCTGGCCGATGTCCGGCCGCCCGGCAATCACCACGGTGCGCAGGACCTGGTCACTCACCAGCGCCAGGAAAGCCGGCTCGGTAATTGAGCCCGCTTTGCTCTTGCCAGATGCTCCGGCAGCGCCGTGGCACGATGCGCAGTAGGTGGTGTAAACCTGCTGGCCGTGAGCCGCATCAGCCGGCTTGGCGGCCTTGTAGGGCGGTGGGTTCGCACCATCGAGAGTCCCGGCCTTAAACCAGGCGGCGCGCATGCCGTTCACCAGCGCGTCTACCTGCTGGTCGGTCAACATGCCCCCGGCACTGACGGCAAAGGGGGGCATGTGCGTGCCCGGTTCGCCGTTGGCAATCGTCTGACGGAGGATCTGCTCATCCACCAGCGCCTGATAAGTGGGATTAGCCAGCGGATAGGACGGGCCGTTCATTCCCTGGGCGCCGTGGCAGCCGGAGCAGTTCTGGACGTAGAGCGTAGCAAAGTCCAGCACTGAATCGGGACGCGGCACCTCCGGTCCAGGCTTGGGATGGCCGGGAAGCGGTCCGCAGCCAAGCACAGTCATACAGGAAACCAGCATCAGCAGGCGCGCCGTCACTTCGGTCCATCCTCCCGGTGGTGCTCTTCCATCATTCCCGGCGTTTCCAATCCTATGCGTGCGGCAAAGGGCAGATATTGCTCGGTGCGGATGTGGACTTGCTTCCCCACGACCCAGCCGGCCACTAGCCCGAAGGTCACCTGGGAGGCGACAAACCACCACCAATCGATTCGATCGGCGAGATAGGGATTGATCAGGGGGAGCGCCGAATGAAGCACGCCGGTCCACAACATCGGGGCGATGATGCCCCCCAGGAGGATGGGACGCTTCGGCATCATGGGCAACATGGCCCCATAGAGCAGGCCGACGAGCAGCGAGCCTACGGCATGGATGATGGTGGCGAAGATCAGAGCGCTCAGGCGGAAGTGGGTGATCTCGCGAGGGTGGGATTGGACCAGCCGGCGACGCCAGCTCCTCCCAACAGATTTATCGGGTACCAGATGCTGTGGTAAGCGATCAGGCCGTAGAGGAGCGCGGGCACGATCATCGCGGCGCCGCCTGCGATGCCACCCTTTACCCCGGCCATCACCGAGGGTGTGTGCACCGGCAGGCGTGCGCGATGGCTTTCGTCGACCTCGATACGAGCGACCTTGGTGCGCACCGATGGTGTATTTGAACTTCTGGACTTTGACCGGCACGGCAACGTGATGCGCATGCGGCCACACTTGACGGAACCATCCCACGCAGCCGGAAACGATAAGCACCGCCCCGAGGATGCTTATCCCCAGCGTTCGTCACCAGCCCTGCAAAGGCAAAGGTCAGGCCCAGGGCCAATACCAGCGGCCACGCGGTCGGGGCCGGCAGTTGCACCACTTCATCGGATACGCCGTTGTGTCCCTGTTGGTCTTCCATTGCTTCTCTTCTCTTTCTCGTCAGCGGCCAATGATGTAGACGACAGTAAACACCACTACCCAGACCCCGTCGACAAAGTGCCAATAGAGCGAGAGCACCTCGAGCTGTCTCGAGTGCTCACTCTTCAACTTCCCGGTGAGGGCAAAAGATCAGCACGATCGAAAGCATGGTCAGGCCGACGATGACGTGGCTCGCATGCAAACCGACCAGCGAATAGTACGTGGTGCCAAAGAGGTTGGTGCTGATGGTCAGCCCGTCGTGATAAATCAACTTCTTCCATTCGAGCCCGGTGCCGACCGAGAAAGATCGCGCCCAAAACCACGGTGAGCGCCCACCACAAGCTGAAAGCCCCCATCGCGCCCCTTTTCAGAGCTGCGTTCCGCTATCCAGATGGTGAAGCTGCTGGACAGCAGGCATACCGTATTGAAGATGGGAAGCTCCAGGACCTGGCGCGGATATGGTCCGGAGAGGCTCCTGCCTATGTAGTAGATATAGGCGACCACAAAGATACCGAAGATCGCAATCTCGGCAACGATCAGCGCCAGCATGGCAACCGTGCCGTGATAGGGCAGCACCCAATCTTCGTGACCGTGCGCCAGGGGAATGGTGCTGGTGCTCATCGTTTGTGCCCCGTTCTATTCATCAGAACTGCCTTGTCTGCGAGATGAAAATCATTCATACCGTGAATCCGGGTCTTCGGGGTGCTTCAGGTCCCACAGCGGCCGGCGGCTGCTCACCACCGGCGCGCTGGCAAAGTTGTACTCGGGCGGCGGCGATGAGGTTGCCCACTCGAGCGTCCAGGCATCCCAGGGGTCCGGGCCCGCCTCTGGGCCTTTGAAGTACGAGTACACCATGTTGTAGGCAAAGATCAGCGTGGCCACTCCCTGAATCAAGCCTCCGATGGAAACGATCATGTTCCAGTTGTCCCAGCCGCGGCCAGGTTCATAGGTGTAGATACTCCTCGGCATGCCCAGCAGCCCGGGGATGTGCATGAGGTCGAAACACAGGTGGAAGCCGATCACAAACAGCCAGAAATGCCACTTGCCCAGCCGCTCGTCGAGCATCTTGCCGGTCATTTTCGGGAACCAGTAGTAGAACCCTCCGAAGAAGCAGAAGACGATGGCTCCCACCAGAACATAGTGGAAATGGGCGATGACGAAATAGGAGTTGTGCAGTTGCCAGTTCCAGGGGGCGATGGAGAGCATGATTCCGGTCAGGCCCGCGAACAGGAACTGAACCAGGAAGGCAGTGCAGAAAAGCATAGGCCGTGGCAAAGCGTATTTTGCCTCCCCACATGGTGGCGATCCAGTTAAAGATCTTGATGCCGGTGGGAACCCCAACCAGTCCGGTCGAGAGCACGAAGAACGCATTCTGCGCCGAGGTCATGCCCACGGTGAACATGTGGTGCGCCCACACGCTCAGGCTGATCAAGCCAATGCCGGCTGATGCGGCCACCATCGCCGGGTAGCCAAAGATCGCCTTGCGGGAGAAGACAGGAATGACTTCGTTAGCAATGGCGAACGCCGGCAACACCAGCACGTAGACCTCGGGGTGGCCAAAGATCCAGAAAAAGTGCGCCCAGACAACGGGCGCGCCCCCAGCCTGAGAGTCGAAGAAGTGTCCGCCGAGATAGCGGTCGATGCACAGCATGATCTGCGCCGCGGTCAACGGGCTGATGGTCACCAGGATCATTCCCGAGACCACCAGGTACAGCCATGCCAGCAGCGGCATGCGAAACATCGTCATGCCCTTGCAACGCATGCAGACGGTAGTGGCAATGATGTTGACCGCGGCGCCGATGGTGCCGAATCCGGAGACGATCAGCGACAACGCCCAGTAGTCCGTGCTGTGCCCGCGCGAGAATGCGCGCTCGGTCAGCGGTGCATAAGCCCACCAGGTAACGTCGGGCGCGCTGCCCGCTCCCTGCAGGCCGACGCCGCCGATGAAGCTGTAGTACAGCATCAAGCCGCCCAGCGCGGTCATCCAGAAGCTGAAGGCATTCATCCGGGGGAAGGCCATATCCCTGGCGCCGATCATCAGGGGAACCAGGTAATTGGCAAATCCAATGATCAACGGCATCCCCATGAGGAAGACCATGGTGGTGCCATGCATGGTGAAGATGCGGTTGAAGACCTCAGGGGAGAGAAAATTGTTATGGGGTACGGCCAGCTGAATGCGCAGTAGGATCGCCTCGAAGCCCCCGACCAGCAAAAAGATCACGGCGTAGGCGATGTACATCAAGCCAATCTTTTTGTGGTCGACGGTGACCACCCAACTGTGCACCTGTTCGAGCCACGTCCCGTACGACTCACTCGGCGGGGTGAGGTCGATGGCGCTCCCAATAGGTAGAGTCGAATCAGCCATAACCGAAAACTCCTGTCTGTAGTGGCCCGTGTCCCGGTTACTTCAAGGTATCGAGGTAAGCGACGATCTTGTCGATCTGGTCATCGCTCAATTGCATCGCCGGCATCAGGCTTCCTGGCTTGACGTAGTCCGGATCCTTGATCCAGAGCTTGAGATTCGCCGGGGTATTGTCGGCCGCTCCGGAAGCAAGCGTATCGCGGCTCATAAAGTGAGTAAGGTCTGGCCCAAACTTTCCCTGGGCGGCGGTGCCGCGCACCACGTGGCAACTGATGCAGGACTGCGACTCGAACAGCTGCCTGCCCTCGGCAACTGCCGGATCCTGCACCGCCGGCTGCTGCTGATTTTTCACCCAGGCGGCGAAATCTTCCGGGGTCTGCACGTAGACGCGCAGCAGCATCTTGGCGTGTTCCACGCCGCAGAACTGGGCACATTGGCCCACGTACATGCCGGGTTTATCCGGATTGAACCACATGTGGTTGACCTGGTTTGGAAACATGTCGATCTTACCGAACAACGCAGGGACCCAGAAGCTGTGAACCACATCGGCGGAGAGCAAGTTGAGCGAAGTGGTCGTGGGAACCTGCCCGGTGCTGAGCGGTACGTGCAGCTCATTGGCCGTCGTGAAACCCAATTTATTGTAGTGAAACTCCCACCAGAATTGATGGCCTACGACATCGACATCGAGGGCCGTCGGCGGCATCTTCTGATCCTCGATGGCAAAAAGAATGCGTGCCGTGGTGAGGAAGAGGACGACGACAATCAGGACGGGTATCACGGTCCAGGCCAACTCGATCTGGGTGCTGCCGTAGATCTGGGGCGGCTCGCTGTCATCGTTGGGATCACGCTGCCGGAAGCGGACCACGACGTACACCAAAGCGAGGCGACCACGATAAAAATCGCGCCCGTTATTTGCATCACAAAAAGTGACAAATGCTGGATCATCTGCGCCGGGCCGGAGTGGGGATCGAAGATGCTCGGCGTCTGGTGGACGATGGTGTCGGTGGGCACACCCCAGGCTGCATGACCGGCGCTGCTCAATAGCAGCAGCAACGCATACGCGGCTAGCCGGGGCCCTTGGCGCTGCAGCCATCGTCCGGACATTGTTGCGGATCCTCCCCCGCGCAAAGAAAACCTATTGTAGCGCTGTCCGTTTGGCATGACCGTATGAATAATTCACCGGCAGGCTTCGCTCGCATTCAGCTCCAACTTCAGACACATTGCCAACTGCGCTTTCGATGCGCGAAAAGAAAAAAGGTGTCTTGGTACACTGGCGGAAATGAAACGCCTGATCATCAACGCGGACGATTTTGGTCTCGCGCCAGGCGTCAACCGGGCCATCGTTGAGCTGGGGCAGGCAGGCGCCCTCAGCTCCACCACGCTGATGGCGACTGCTCCCTATTTCTCTCCCGCAGTGCACATGGCCTTTGCGCAACCGCGACTGGCCGTCGGCTGCCACGTGGTCCTGGTCGACGGCTCGCCCTGCCTGCACCCAGGCGAAGTGCCTTCGCTGCTCGACCCTCTGGCTGCTTCATCCTTCCGAGCCACGGTGGGTAGCTTTTTTGCTGATCTGCTGCGCGGCCGCATCCGCGAACAGGAGATTGAGGCCGAGGCCATCGCCCAGATACGGCGCATTCAATCGAGCGGCCTCACCGTCAGCCACATCGACTCCCATAAACACGTACATGCGTTTCCCCGGGTGCTGGCTCCCCTGCTCCGTGCTGCCCGCCACTGTGGGGTTTACTGCGTCCGCAATCCGTTCGAACCGTGGTGGAGCCTGCGAGCCACCCGGCCTGCCGGCACCTGGCGCCGAATGCAAGTGCATGCCATGCGCACCCAGCGGCGAGCGTTCTCCAGGCTGACCATGGAGCACGGTATGACCACCGCCGACGGTTCGATCGGGCTGCTGGCTACCGGAATCCTCGATGACTCCGTGCTGCGTTCTCTGCTTCAAGCCATGCCTCCGGGTACATGGGAGCTGGTTTGCCATCCGGGCTATAGCGACCAGGCTTTGGATCAGGCACGTACTCGGCTGCGGGCCTCGCGGGAGACCGAACGCAGCGCTCTGCTCGAGGTTATTCCCGAGGCAGTTAAGACCGATTCAGAGTTGGCGCTGATCGACTATCACCAGCTGGCGCGACATAAGGAGGGGCACTTCGTCGGTCGGGATTAGATGCAGCGTTGAGAGAACACCATTCACCGATTTAGTCCCGGAGGGACGGCAGAGTAGCCCAGGACGCAGTCCTGGGAACCATGCACATAACGACGGACTAGTCCCGCAAGGGACGTCTGAAAGTTCACCAGGTTGTATCCAGGACTACATCCGGGTAATTCTCAGCCGTCCCTGCGGGACTAGTCCGTCTCTCGAATCTCTTCCCAGGACTGCGTCCTGGGCTACTCTAGCCGTCCCTCCGGGACTGAAATCGGTGATTGGTGGGTTCCCGCCGGTTGATAAAACGTACAAGGCGTCTCAAGGGGCTTCAAGAATGAAAATCGGCATCACGTGTTATCCGACCTATGGCGGCAGTGGCGTGGTCGCGACGGAACTCGGCATTGAGCTTGCCACGCGCGGCCACCAGGTGCACTTCATCACCTATTCGCAACCGTTCCGGCTCACTGGGCGGGAAGAAGGTATTTTTTATCACGAGGTGCCGGTCTCCAATTACCCCCTCTTCGAGTACCCGCCCTACGATCTCGCGCTCGCCACCCGCATGTCTGAAGTGGCCGAATATTATGAGCTCGACCTGCTTCACGTCCACTACGCCATTCCCCACTCGGTGTGCGCACTGCTGGCGCGCCAGATGCTGGCGAAACGCAGGTATCTGCCCTTTGTCACCACGCTGCACGGAACGGACATCACCCTGGTCGGGCTCGACCGCTCGTATCTGCCCATTACCCGCTTCGCCATCGAAGAGAGCGATGGTGTCACCTCGATATCAAGCTACCTGCGCGAGAAAACCGTACATGACTTCGGCATTCTGCGTCCCATCGAGGTCATTTCCAACTTCGTTAACTGCGACGAATATAAGCCCCTGGGAGAGCGGCGCGCCGACGCCCGGGCACGTTATGCCGATCCAGGGGAAAAGATCCTGCTCCACCTTTCGAACTTCCGCCCGGTCAAGCGCATCCTCGATGTGATCGAGGTCTTCTCCAGGGTCGCGCAGGAGATGCCCGCACGTTTGTTAATGGTAGGCGACGGGCCGGATCGTTCCTCGGCGGAGTGGCTGGTCAATAGCAAAGGCATCCAGAGCCGGGTGCAATTCCTGGGCAAACAGGAGCGGGTCCATGAGCTGTTGCCGGTAGCTGACCTGATGCTCATGCCCAGTGAGCTGGAGTCGTTCGGCCTGGCGGCGCTCGAAGCCATGGCCTGCAAGGTTCCTACCATCGCCACCCGGGTCGGCGGCGTATCGGAGTTAATCGAAGACGGAGTGACCGGCCGTCTCTTCGCCGTCGGCGATGTCGCCGCCATGGCCATCGCGGCCATCGAGCTGCTCAGCGACGATGCCCGCCTTACCGCCATGGGGGAGGCCGGCAGACGAGCCGCCCAGGATCGCTACTGCGCCTCGCGCATCATTCCTGTATATGAGCAGTACTACGAGAGGGTGCTGGCGCGCGCCGAGGTCTGATCGGCAAGCACCAATACATTCGGCGCCATCGGAATTTCCAGGGTGACGCGGGTTCCCCGCCCGGGGCGGCTGAACACTTCGAAGCGGGCACTGTTGCCGTAGAGCACTTCCAGCCGCTCGCGCACATTGCGCATGCCAATGCCGGCTCCCCGGCTCACAAAGCCTACCTCCCGCGCCCGGCCCTCCGCCATTCCGACCCCGTCGTCTTCCACCTCCACCACCATCTTGGCCCCCTGGATGCGGCTGCGCAGGGTGATGGTTCCTCCCTGCAGCCGGGGCTCCAGGCCATGCTTGATGCTGTTTTCGATCAGGGGCTGCAGCAGCATGCAGGGCACCAGCAGTTCCAGCGTACGGGAATCGATCTCCTTCACCACCCGCAGCTTTTCCGCCCCAAATCGCACCACCTCGATGCCCAGGTAGTCGTCGGTAAAAGTCAGCTCTTCGCGGAAGGGCACATACGAATCGTGATCCTTGAGCAGCGCGCGCAGAATGTTGCCCAGCTGCACGATCATCTCCCGTGCCATCTCCGGCCGGAAGCGGACCAGCGAGGCAATGGAATTGAGGGTATTGAAAAGGAAGTGGGGGTTGATTTGCCGCTGCAGGGCGTCGAAGCGCGCTTCCAGAACCAGCCGCTTCTGCTCCTTCAGCTTGATCTCAATACGGCTGGCGTTCCAGATTTTCAGTGGGATGGCCACCACCACAGCCGGGCTGACCCAGATGCAGGCTCTTACCGCGAAGCTGGAGGAATCCAAAGAAAACAGCCACCCCGGGTAAAGCCGCGCCACCCACATGCGGACCATCTGCATCCCGACGATCAGCATCAGCAGCAGGACCTGGCGATCGAAGCGTGGCTTGCGCAGGTTCCGCCGCACCCAGCGGTAGATGCTGAGGTCGACGAAGGGAGAAAACGACCACACCTCTTCCGGCTCCACCGCCCGCCCGTAAAAACCGGAAACGGTGGCCACGGCAAGGAAGAAAGGCAAGGTCAGGTACTCGTGGTGCAACATGGCCGGCAGCGAGAGCACGGCGCCGCCCAGCATCGCGGAGAACGGACCCAACAGGATGCCGAGGATGATGACGGTTTCGAATCCGATATCCGCCGCGTAAAAGTTAGGCACGATAAAGCGAATCCACACCCCCAGTGTCAGCGGGATACAGAGAAACGCCAGCAGGCCAATGGTCTGACTGGTGTTGCGCCGCTCGGCGAACAACAGACGCTGGAAAGTAAGCGCCCTGGCAGTAACCGCCGAAACCGCGGCGGCCACGCCCAGCTTGATCAGCAGTGAGATGAGGACGAGCTTAGGCTCATTCACACTCTTACTTTACGCCGGCTGGACATGAGGCAGGGATAGAGGCTCTAATTGATATATATGTCATTGGAAGGTGTAAAGAAGGTCGCGGATGCGGATTTCCCTACCCGTTGGGGTCATTTCCGCATTCTGGGCTTTGAAGGTACGCGGATTGATCCGGAACCCTGCAGCCCGGGAACCGCTGCGGTAAGCAGGAAGATCGAGGGCGCGGTCGCGCTGGTGCTGGGCGATATCCACAGTGGGCCGCCGGTGGTTCGCATTCACTCCCAGTGCCTGACGGGCGATGTCTTCGGCTCGCTGCGCTGCGACTGCCGGCTGCAATTGGAACTGGCGCTGCGGACGATTGCACAGGCCGGCGCCGGCATCCTGCTCTATGAACAGCAGGAAGGCCGGGGCATCGGGCTGATGGCCAAGTTGCGCGCCTACGAACTGCAGGACCAGGGTCTGGATACGGTCGAAGCGAATCTCCGACTGGGTTACAAGCCTGATTGCCGTGAATTTGAACTGCCGGCGGAGATTCTGAAGCTGCTCAATGTAACCTCTGTCCGCCTGATCACCAACAATCCGGAGAAGGTGGAGGCGCTGGAATCGATCGGTATTCGGGTCGTAGAACGCATTTCTGCCGAGGTCGAGCCGCTTGACTCCTTCGAGCGCTACGTCCAGGTCAAGCAGGAGAAGATGGGCCACATTGTGGATCGCGCTGTGCCAGAATCACCTTCGCCGTTGTAATGGCTTGGCCAACATGACGCTGGGTATGCTCGGCGGCGTGAACCAGCAGTCCCGCCAGGGTTGTGGGCAGCCGTTTGCGACCGATTGCCACCGGCAAATCGAGCGGTTGGCGAACGATGGCAGGTAAACGCCGGCGTGTCTTTTCCAGACTTTCACGCAATTCGCTGAGGATGGACTCCCGGGTTCCGGTTCCTTCCATCTCGCTGGCCAGTGCGGTCAATTGCTCCTGACTCAGCGGAGTGCCCTCCGCATAGCAGCAAAACCGATCCAGGCTGCGGGCAATATGCCGCAACTGAAAACCAACCGAGGGCAGCTGAAAGGGCCGCGCGTGCACTTCGCGGTCATCAAGAGCGCCGCACCACCTGGCCGTATCTTCCTGCGCCATCTCAAGCGAATGAAGCAGTGCTCGCTGCACCACCGGCAGATCGGAGAGCGTGCCCCGCAGCCAGGGTTCGGTTTGCCTCTGCCATGAATCACTAGAACTGTTTCCATGCTGTTCTCTGCAAGCTCGCTAGCACAAAGCATGGTGGGCTTCGCCCCATTTCATCCCACGTACGCTTTGGCGAACGTGGGGCACCCGTCCGGTTTCGATCTGCCCTCGAGGTCGTGACTTGGCGAACTCTCACAAACTGCGCCGGGTCGCGATGCTGCCCGTCTATCGCCTCGCTCATGGTCTGCATCTCGCTCGCGGTGCCCTTGCTGGCCAGCTTGCCTCGCAGCCAGGGTTCGTTATTTTTTTGCCTCCGCCACGGAAACCTCGCTCACTAAACTCTCGACGGGTGCCCCAGGTTCGCCAGAGCGTACCTGGGCCGAAAACGATTTGTCTCCATTGCTTTTCGCCGGACGCAGCCACAAATGCAACGGTGGTCTCGCTCGTCTTTTCATTCCACGCACCCTTAAAGGCCGTGGGCTTGGCGGAATTCTTTTACCACCTGCGCCGGGTCGCGATGCTGCCCGTCTACCGCCTCGTTCATGGTCTGCATCTCCTCCGCGGTGACCTTGCCGGCCAAGCCGGCAAAGGCCGCCCTCAGCTTTGGCCAGCGATCGAACGCCTCCTGCCGTACCAGGGGAACCGCCTCGTAAGGAGGAAAGTAATGCTTATCGTCCTGAAGCACGGCCAGATGAAAAGCTTTGATGGGACCATCGGTCGAGTTGCCGGCGATGATGTCTACCTGGCGGCCATTCAGTGCCCGGTAGAGCAATCCTAAATCCATGAGTCTGGGCGATCCATCGAACTTCAAGCCGTAGGCCTGCTGCAGCCCGGGTAAACCGTCCGGCCGCTGCTCAAATTCGTAGCCCACGCCAAGTTTCCACTGCGGACTGTAACGCGCCGCCTGGCTCAGCGTAGTGAGGTGAAGGTCCTGGGCATCCTGGCCGCGGATCACCATAGCGAAGGTGTTCTCAAATCCCAGCGGCTCCGTGACCGCCACCTGGTAGCGCTGCTGGTAAAGCCGCCGCACCGTTTCCAGCACCTGCTGCGGGTCTTTATCCACCGGCTGCTTCAGAATGGCGGTCAGCGCCGTCCCCGTGTACTCGACATAAGAATCGATGCGGCCTGCGATCAACGCCTGATTGCAGATGTAGCTGCCGGCGAGATAGAAGCGGCGCTCCACCTTCATGCCGGTCACAGCTTCGATGTGCTGGGCCAGCAACTCACCCAGAACTACCTGCTCGGTAAAATTCTTGGCTCCGATCACCGGGTAATCCGGACGCGGCGGAGCACACGCAGCAATCACCAGCAGCAACAGACTGGCGGCCAAGCGAATGATCACGTTCGTCCCGGGGCAGGCACGCGCAGCCGGCTCTCTACCCATCCCAGCCCGGCGTCGGCTGCAATCGCCAGCAAGGCCGCCGGGATGGCTCCAGCCAGGACCAGCCGGTTGTCGACCGAAGCCACGCCGCGAAAAATGAATTCGCCCAATCCCCCGGCGCCTACCGCTGCGGCAATGGTTGCGATGCCCACAGCCAGCACCGTCGCCGTGCGCAACCCGGCCAGAATAAAGCCCGCCGCCAGCGGAAGCTCGACCTTGCGCAGCCTCTGTCCACTGGTCATGCCCAGGGCCTTGGCCACCTCCAGCACCGTCGGATCCACTCCCTCAATACCGGCGTAGGTATTGCGCACGATGGGCAGCAGCGCATACGCGGTCAGCGCAGCAATCGCAATACGCGCCGCGCGATCGCCGATCCACGGCAAGGGCAACAGGAAACCGAACAGCGCCAGGCTGGGAATGGTCTGAATAATATTCACCACCCCCAGCACCGGCTTGGCCCATCGCGGATGCCGGGTCAGCCAAATACCCGTGGGCACGCCGATAGCTGCGGCCAGCAACATGGCCGACCCGGTCAGCCACAGATGTTCGAGAGTCAGCTCAGCGATCTCCGAACCGTGCTGTGCCAGGAAGCCCGACATCAATTGCCTCGATGCACGGCGCGCACGTAGCTCTGCACCGCCGGGATTTGCGAGCCGAGAAATTCGTTCGCCGGAAGATTGGCCACGATCTTGCCGCCTTCCAGCAATACGATGTGGGAGGCGAGGTAGAGCGCTTCGTCCAGGTCGTGGGTCACCAGCAACACCGTCTTGTTGAGGCGCTGCAGCAAGTCGCGCAGCATGTCCTGCATTTCGGCGCGGGTCAACGGATCCAGCGCTCCGAACGGCTCATCCATCAACAGCAGCTTGGGTTCGGCCGCGAGCGCCCGCGCCAGGCCGACACGCTGCCGTTGTCCACCGGAAAGCTGGTAGGGCAAGCGACGGGCGAAGGTCGCGTGGTCCAAACCCACCTGGGTAAACAGTTGCCGCGCGCGCCCGGCAATCTCGTGCTTCGGCCGGCCCTCGATTTCGAGTACCGCGCCAATGTTGCGTTCGGCGTCAAAGTGAGGGAAAAGGCCCGTCTCCTGGATCACATACCCGATCGACCGCCGCAATGCGATCGGATCCCAATCGGCAGTGGCTTTGGCTCCGACCATCACGCGCCCCGCGGTCGGTTCAATCAGGCGGTTCACCATGCGCAGCAGGGTGGTCTTTCCCGAACCGCTACGCCCCAGCAGTGCAGTCGTGGAACCAGTCGCGACCTGGAGGTTGATCTGGTCGAGGATTACGCGGCCGTCAGGCGTGGTCAGCCCGACTTGCTCGAAAGCAATGGCCGCATCCTTCAAGAGCTGGGCGGCTCCACTTCGACCCCATCCAGTTTGAGCGGCGGGGCGCCCTTGACCCGCACCATAGTGATCTTGCTAAAACCCTCTTTGAAGCTGGGCGGACGCAGGCGCTCGGCCATCTTGCGCATCACCTCATCGCTCACCGTGCGCTCCCGCCGGCTATTCCGCTCCATGCATACCTCCAATGGAACGTCGAAGAAGACGGCTTGCGCCTCGTAGCCAAAGCTCTTGGCCATCTTGATCCACTGGCGCCGCTCGTGAGCGGACAGATTGGTCGCGTCGACGTAATTCCACGGCATCTTGGCGATCAGCCGCGCCCGCAGCAGCGAACGCAGGGTGGAAAATACCAGTCCCTGGTAGCGCTGTTCCGTAATGTCATCGAACAGGATACTGCGCAGCATGTCGCTGGAAAGCGGGGTGACTCCGCGGCGCTTGAACCATGTGGTCTTACCCGACCCGGGCAAGCCAATGGCCAACACCACGTAACCTTTGAGATCTTTCTGACTGGCCGAAGGCGCCTCGGGAGGAGGCACGGATGGCGATTCCGGCTGGGTCTCTACCACCAGCTTTCCTTCTGCCGGAGTGGTTTCCGCCGACTGCTCTTCCGGCACCATAGTGTCCCCAGGAGGCATAGCTTCCTCTTCTTTCATAGCGGCAGGGCTGAGGTCGGGAGGCTCAGAAGGCTCGGGCGCCCGGGCCGGCTTCTTGACCAGGTCCACTGCTCCATCGTGCTCTGCCTTTCTTCGTTGGTCTTCCGGGTACATGGGCTGCAAAGGCGTCGGCTGGTTGGCTGGAATCTCCTGTCCGATTTTGCCTGTCGATTCCGAGTCATTCGCTCCGCGCTTGCCACGTCGTCTCATTCGGGCGCGCATCCATAGGCGCATGATGAGGATGTAACACAAGTTCTGCCACCGCAGCAAATGCCCTGCCCCATTTCCCGCCGCCTCTCTTTGGTACACTCAAGTTTCGTGCTCATGCATGCGGTTTCACAATTACTGTGGCCTGACAAAGATCGCGAGGAGTGGTTTTCCTTGGGAGAAAACCACGAAAAGGTCTTTCACTTCGGATTACACCAATTGCGAAACCGCTGTCGCCCTGACTCGCCAAATATGTCTATTTCCACCCAGTAAGAACGTTCACCCACCTTCAAGGAGATCCCAAAGTATATGGCTGTAAAGGTTGGCATCAATGGCTTTGGCCGTATAGGCCGCAACGTGTTCCGGGCCGCGCTCGGCAATCCTGAAATTGAATTTGTAGCGGTCAATGACCTGACCAGTCCGGCAACCCTGGCTCATCTGCTCAAGTATGACTCCATCCTGGGGAACCTGCCCAACACCATCGTTGCCGGCGAAGACTACATCTCGGTCGATGGCAAGAAGCTTAAGGTTTACGCCGAGCGCGATCCGGCCAAGCTTGACTGGTCCTCTCCCGGCGCCCAGGTGGTGATCGAATCTACCGGCCATTTCACCGACGCCACCAAGGCCAAGGCTCACCTGCAGGGGACAGTCAAGAAGGTCATCATCTCCGCACCCGCGAGCAACGAAGATCTGACCATTGTGCTGGGGGTGAACGGGGACAAGTATGACCCCAAGGTCCATCACGTCATCTCCAATGCGTCCTGCACCACCAATTGCCTCGCGCCCCTGGCCAAGGTGCTCAATGACACCTTTGGGATCGCCTCGGGCATCATGACCACGATTCACAGCTACACCAACGATCAGGTGATTCTGGATTTCCCGCACAAGGATCTGCGCCGCGGACGGGCTGCCGCCCTATCCATGATTCCCACCTCGACCGGCGCCGCCAAGGCTCTGCACCTGGTGGTGCCCGAGCTCAAGGGGAAGCTGGACGGGTTCGCCATCCGCGTGCCCACGCCCAACGTCTCCGTCGTTGACCTGACCTTCACCTCGGAAAAGCCGGTGACCAAGGAATCGATCAATGCGGCTCTCAAGGCCGCAGCCGACGGACCCATGAAGGGCATCCTGGGCTACGAGACCAATGAGCTGGTCTCGAGCGATTTCAAGGGCAATCCGCTTTCCTCCATCGTCGACAGCCCTCTGACCAAAACCGTCGGGAGCAACATGGCCAAGGTGATCAGTTGGTATGACAATGAGTGGGGCTACTCCAACCGGGTGGTGGACCTGGTGTCGTTTCTCGGCAAGGCGGGGCTCTAGAGCATTTTCACTTCTACGCTGCGTGGTAGGTTCAGCGAGGTGCGTCTTTTCTTGAGGAAAAGCCGCGGCGGGGAGCGGTTGCTTTGTACATACCAGAAGTGAAAATGCTGCAAGCGGTCTCGACGTGAGGGGCTACCATGGCAAAACTATCCATACGCGACCTGGAGCTGAACAACAAATATCTCTTCGTGCGCGTCGATTTCAACGTACCGCTCTCCGACAGCGGTCTGCAGATTTTCGACGATACGCGGATTAGAGAGACCCTGCCCACGCTCGAATACGCGCTGCGCCATCACGCTAAAGTGATCGTGGCTTCGCACCTGGGTCGTCCCAAAGGAAAACCCAATCCCAAATACAGCCTGAGGCCGGTGGTAGACCGGCTGCGGACGCTGTTGGATCACGCGCTGGGTGAGTCGGTCAACGTTGCCTTTTCCCCTGATTGCGTGGGCGACGTGGCTACCGAGATGGCACGCCAGCTGGAATCGCGGCAGGTGCTGCTGCTGGAGAACCTGCGCTTCCACGCCGGAGAAGAAGCCAACGACGTCCACTTCGCGCGACAACTCGCCAGCCTTTGCAACGTCTATGTAAATGACGCCTTCGGAAGCGCTCACCGGGCGCACGCTTCGACCGAGGGCATCACTCATTTCGTCACCCAGTCGGCAGCCGGGCTGCTGCTCGAAAAGGAGCTGAACTACCTGGGCAAAGCTCTACAGCATCCGGAGAAGCCTTTTGTCGCGATTCTCGGCGGGGCAAAGGTATCGGACAAGATCGAGGTCATCCACAACCTCTTGAGCAAGGTGGACGCACTGCTCATCGGTGGCGGCATGGCATACACCTTCCTCAAGGCCCTGGGCCAGGACGTGGGCAAATCGCTGGTGGAAGCCGACAAGCTGGATGTGGCTCGTGAAGCGCTCAGGGAAGCCGAAAAGAAAGGTGTGCGCTTTCTCTTGCCCATCGATCACGTGCTGGCGGACAAATTCGCGCCCGACGCCAACACTCGCGTCTTCGAGGGTGACGGACCCTTCCCTGCCGGTTGGATGGCGCTGGACATAGGCCCGGCCACGGTGGAGTTGTTTACCACAGAGATCGCCAAAGCCCGCACCATCGTATGGAACGGCCCCATGGGGGTATTTGAAATGCCGGCCTTCGCCCGCGGTACCACCGGCATCGCGGAGGCGCTGGCAGAGAATGCCGGCGCCATCACGATTGTCGGCGGCGGCGATTCCGTCTCTGCCGTCAAGCAGGCCGGGGTGGCGGACAAGATCAAACACATTTCTACCGGCGGCGGCGCGTCGCTTGAATTTCTCGAAGGCAAGCGCCTTCCCGGCGTCGAGGCTCTCTCCGAAGCTCCCCGATCATAGAACATGGCCGTCGTTAACCTCGAACTGCCGCTGCTGATCCTCATCGCGGGGATGGTTCTGGCGTTGGCCGCGTGGCTTCTGGCGACCTTCACGCAGTTTCTTCGTGGTTACCGGTATCGCGTCAGCCTGGGCCTGATCGCTTTCCCTCTCAGTGGTCTGATGGGCTTCGTTTCCACGCTCAACGCCATCAGCGCATTCGGCGACTGGCTCGCGGGCAAGCCGATGTCTTTCGTATTGACACTTGGCCTCCTGGGGTACATCGTCTTCGGCTTTCTCGGCTGCTGGACCGCAGTGCGCATTGGCGGCCGGATGGATCGGAAACATACCCTTTCTGTGCTCTACAATCTGGTCAAGGAACAAAAGAATCGCGACAACAATTGAGAAACCCCACGCATGCGTAAGCTCCTGATCGCCGGCAATTGGAAAATGTACAAAACACCCGCGGAGGCACAAAGCTTCCTGCACACCTTTTTACCGCTGGTCAAAGACGTTAACCAAAGGGAGATCTTGATTTGCCCTCCCGCCGTTGATCTGGCAACCGCGCTGCACTCTGCGAAGGGCTCTGAGGTCATGGTGGGCGCGCAGAACATGCATTTTGCGGAGGAGGGTGCCTTTACCGGCGAAACCTCCGCATCGATGCTGCTTGCCCTGGGTGTCACCCACGTGATCCTGGGCCACTCTGAGCGCCGCCAGTACTTTGGCGAGACCGACGAGGATGTGAACAAGAAGCTGATCACTGCACTCAAGCACCACATGGTGCCGATTGTTTGCATTGGGGAGCACGAGCAGCAGAGAGAAGGCGGCATGACGCAAGAGGTCGTCTGCCAGCAGATAAGCCGCGCGATCCACGGGATTGATGCCGGCGAGTTGCATCGGATGGTCATCGCCTATGAACCGATCTGGGCGATCGGGACGGGAAAGACGGCCACGCCAGGCAGCGCCGGCGAAGCCCATCTCGTGATCCGCAGTGAAGTGGCGCGCCTGGTTGGGAGGCGGATAGCCGATGAGATGCGCATCCTATACGGTGGCAGCGTCAAGCCGGAGAATGCCGAAGCGCTTCTCAACCAGCCGGAAATTGATGGCGCGCTGGTTGGCGGCGCCAGCCTCGACCCCCATTCCTTCGCAGCAATCGTCAAAGCTGGAACGGCTGGTTAAGGCGGGCTTTCGTAGGCTGCGGAGGAGTCTGCGATTGAAGGGTATGACCGGGCACTTGAGTCGGGCCGTTCAGGCCGCATAAATGATTTGGGCTTTCAGCCCCTGTAGCGCAGTTTTTGGTCTGAAAATGCTGAACAGCATCTCGAGATGAGCTATTTAGGAATCGTGCCCTCAGAAGCTAAACCCGTAGGCATTTCACTCCGGTAGTGAACGGTCTAAATCCTTTCGCTCACCCGATCGTCAAAGCTGGAGAAACAGCCTGAGGAGGGGAGCCGATGGCGAAGATCACCCGGCGCTCGTTCATAGAGAGCGCAATCGCGATCGGCGCAACCGCCGCGTGGAGTTCTGCCAACCCTGCGGCAACAAAGACTCACTGGAAGGAACAGCGAGAATTCTTCCCCGAGGGCGTCGCTTCCGGCGATCCCGATCCCTCCAGCGTCTTACTGTGGACGCGCTGCTCACCCGGTGTACAACACGTCACTACAGAAGTGGCGGAAGATCCGGCTTTCCAAAAGGTTGTCGCGATTGCGCACGCTTCCGTCTCTGCCGATTCAGACTGGACCTGCCGCGTGCTCGCCGGCGGGCTGCGACCTTCCACTGTTTATTGGTATCGCTTTACGGATCCAGAGGGGCACGGCAGCCGCATCGGCCGAACCATCACAGCTCCAGACGAGCACGACACCAGAGCCGTCCGTTTTGCTTTCGTCTCCTGCCAGAACGCAAACCAGGGTGCGCAAAATGCGTACCGGCGAATGATCTTCGAAGATGAGCGAGCACCAAAGCACGACCAATTAGAGTTCGTGCTCCATCTGGGCGACTTCATTTATGAGATTGTCTGGTATCCGGAGGATCGCCCGCAGGGCATGTACGATCGCCGTTTGCGCGACATCGTGCGCTACAAGACGGGTGAAAAGATCCACGATTTTCATATCCCGACGACAGTGGATGACTACCGGGCGATTTATCGCGCTTACCTGCACGATCCGGACCTGCAGGACGCGCGCGCTCGCTGGCCATTCGTGAACATGTGGGACAATCACGAGTTCAGCTGGCTGGGTTGGCAGGCGCTGCAGGTGTTCGATGGAGTCACCCGGCCGGCACAAACTCGCAAGGTCGCTGCCAATCAGGCGTTCTTCGAATATCAGCCTGCTCGTATGGCGAGGCCAGGCGGCGACTCGCTCGACAGCTTCCATCCCCCGCAGGTGGTCGACACACCGGTATTAGCATTCGACCGGCACGGTCTTGGGGAAGAACGCAATAACCTGCTCGCGATCAATAGCCTCAAAGGATATCGGGCCCTCCGCTGGGGCCGCAACGTGGAGCTGATCGTCACCGACCAGCGCAGCTACCGGTCTGAGGATCCCTTGGGACGTTCGGAAGCAGATGCTTTCAACAGTTCAGACTTTCCGGAATTTGTTCCCGAAGAAGCGATCGAGATCCTCGACGCAGGCCGGACCTATAACGGTGGCCAGCCGCCTGCGACCATCCGCTATGGCGCCAGGGAAATTCCTAACTTCCAAAAAGAAGCGCCCCCGCAAGCCATTCTGGGCTTTGAACAAAAACAGTGGTTTCTGGAAAGACTGAAGAGTTCGAACGCTACCTGGAAGGTCTGGGGCAACACCACCGCCACCCTCGAAATGCGAGCGGATCCGCAGAACCTTCCCCCGAACCTCACCAGGCCCTGGCCGGTAGCTGCCTACGCGGGCTTCGCCAACGGCGATCACAGCAACGCCTACGTCGAGCGCGCAGAAATCTACGATTTCGTTCGTGACCATGGGATTACCGGATTTGCAACCATCGCCGGCGATCGGCACAGCTTCTGGGCCGGGCTGGCGGCCAAGGCCTTGCCACCGAGACCTTTCGAACCAGTTGGGATTGCGTTTGTTACCAGTTCCATTTCAGCTCCGGGCGAGATCGAAGCCATTGAACACGTATTTCCCAAAGAGCACCCCTTACGGCCACTCTTTCTTGGTCAGGCATCCACCGACAATACCCCTCAGCCCACCCTCAACCTGATGCTGAGACATGGCGTGGGTTCCTGCCTCGAATATGCAAAGACGGGCGACATCAAGAAGGCCAATGCCGCTGCCAACCCGCTGCTTTCACCTCACCTCTCCTTTGTAGACATGGGAGGACACGGTTACTCCGTGGTGCGCGCCACCAGTGCCCACTTCGAAACTGAGTTTGTCTGTATTCCCCGGCCACTGGAACGCAGCACCAGCGCCAATGGCGGGCCGCTCCGATACCGTGTACGTTGCCGTTCGAAGCTTTGGAATCCCAGCGAATCACCCCGAATAGAAGCTTCTTTGCTGGAGGGCGACGCGCGCTTCTCGATGGATTAAATCTTTACGAAAACTTCTTCCCCTTCAACACTTACGGGATAAACCGCAACCCTTTCCTGAGAGTTATCGGTAGCCCCGGTTGCGGGATCGAACGACCAGCCATGCCAGGGGCAAATCAGTTTGCCGTCTTCAATCAGGCCCTCGGCCAGCGGGCCTCCCCGGTGGGGGCATTCGCTGTCCAGGGCCCGGATGACCCCGTCGACGTTGGCAATACACAGTGTTCTCGAACCGGCACTGAACTCCCGGGCCTCTCCGGGGCGCGGCAGGTCACTCTTAACGCAGATCTTCACCAATGAACTCATGAATATTAATATTTGCAGCCATTGGCTTGCCAGGCGCGATAGGTCTTCCAGGATGCCGCCCTGGCTGCCTCTTCGTCTGCAAAATCGCCCGCCTCCTGCTCAACTCCTTCAGGAAAGATGTAGAACGTCCATTTGCGAAGGGCTTTGTTGTAGATCGGTACGGTGGGACTCTGCTGAGTTTTGTCGCTCATACAGCCGAGCATACGCTATCCTCGGATTGGAATGGCCAGCAAACCACCCCCGACTCAACTTGAGACACCACCCACGACAGACCTGTGGTGTCCTACATGCGCCCGAGCCGTTCATGATCCGCTGGTTTGCGGCGACTGCTCCGCCGTCCTTTGCCGCATCTGTGGAACCCCGCTCGAATCCGCCGACGAACTCGCCTTCGGTTAGGCTATGGCGAAGCTTCAGAAGCACACGCCTCCACCCGGATGGAAAAACCCGTTGGCGCCCCAGCAACCGCTGGCCAGCGCTCGCTGGATCCTCGGGGGCGTGGCGGCGACTCTCGGTCTTGCCCTGGTCTGCGTTTACATCACCTTTTGCCTGCTTTTCTGGCAGGGGCAGTGGCAACTGGTCTTTAAACCATCACGCGCCATCACCGCCACCCCGGCCGCCCTCGGCCTGAAGTATGACGAGATCTCCTTTAACGCCACCGAAACCGGGATTCTGCAGCTCAACGGTTGGTGGATTCCCGCCAATCCCAATGCGCCTTACGCCGCCGATACCCTGCTCTTGCTGCATAACGGCTCTGGATCACTCTCGGACACACTGCCGCAAGTGGAAGCCTTGCACAAGCTAGGCATCAATATTTTTGCCTTCGATTATCGTGGCTTTGGAAAGAGCGCAAACATCCATCCCTCGGAAGCGAGCACGTATCAGGACGCGGACGCCGCCTGGGCTTACCTCACCGATACGCGCCATTTGTCACCGTCGTCGATTGTTCTCGATGGAGTCGGACTGGGAGCAGCGATCGCGGTTGAAACCGCCCGGCGTCATCCCCAGGCGCCGGCGCTGATCCTCGAAGATCCTTCACCCCCGATTCTGGATCTGTTGAAGTTTGATCCGCGCACACGCCTGTTGCCTATCCGTTTGCTCTTCCATGATCGCTTCGACATGACGAAGACGCTGGCCCATCTACCCACGCCCAAGCTGCTGCTGTACTTCTCAAACGATGAGAATGGTCGCTACTGGGCGGCAGACCCCAAGCAGAGAGCGACCGTCACCGGCTATGCGGATGAGAATTATCTGAAGAGCCTACAGAGCTTTCTGGGTAAATATCTATCCGGCAGATGAACTGTTCCCTGTTAAGCTTGCCTACGACACTGACAACAATAGGAGTTTCTGATTGTTTAGCTGGCTCGATCGCTTTCAGGGTTTAGGCGCCTTGGTCATGCGGCTGGTAGTGGGCGTCATCATGGTCGCTCACGGATACACCAAGATCATTCCCACCGGCGCGCTCTATAACTTCAGCCACATGGTGGGGCGCATGCACCTGCCGGTCTGGCTTGGTTATGTTTCGGCGTTTACGGAATTCTTCGGCGGCATGCTGCTCATCGTTGGCTTGTTGACCCGGGTGGCTGCGTTCATGACGGCCATTGATATGGCGGTGGCCATCATCAAAGTTCATCTCCACGGCGGCCTGATGGGGCCGAACTCCTTCGCCCTTCCGCTGGCATTGTTTGCCATCTGCCTGATGCTGGTCTTTACCGGCTGCGGTTGGCTGGGACTAGATGATTTTGTAGGCAGAGGGAGAGGCACGCGAGCCAGGGTGGCGACCCGCTAAGCGCACCCAATTGACACGTTCGCTGTGCCAGATAAAGGAATCCACGACCACCAACCCAGAGACCTTCGGCATCGTCGCAAGCCCCCCGACTCCCGATTCGGCCTGTAAGGTTCAAGAGCCTGAAAATCGCGGTTTCCCCATCTGACACAGCGAACGTGTCGGATCGAGGGCATCTGTCTTACTGCGGGGCCGGAGCCGCGCCGGGAGCTTCCCCGGTCAGCTCGAAATCAAGTTCAAAAACTGCGTCGTCTTCAGTTCCGATCCGGGGAACACCAATTCCAGGTTGCGCGCTCCCACAGTCTTATAAGCAGCTTCACCCAAAACCTGTCGGAAGTCTGTGGTAATCGCCAGGTCGCGGTTCTGGTACAACTGCTCGGTCGCCATCCCCGGCCACTTGCCGTAGACCTTCCCACCCTTGACGGTGCCGCCCAACACAAACATCACATTGGCGTGCCCGTGGTCGGTTCCGCCGGTACCGTTTTGTTGCGCCGTCCGCCCGAACTCTGACATGGTCACCAGGACCACATTCTCTGCGTCGCTGCCCATGTCGGTCCAGAAAGCGGAGATACCCTGGCTGAAATCGCGCAGGCAGTTGGCCAGCTGTCCGTTGACGCTGCCCTGATTCTGGTGCGTGTCCCATCCGCCGATATCGGTGAATGCCGCTTCCACACCCAGGTTCGCCTTAAGCAGCTGGGCAATCTGCTTCATATTGTCGCCGAAAGCGCCGTTGGGGTAGTTGGCGCCAGGCCCCGGCTTGTAGTGCGCGGGGTCAGTCGCCTTGAGCATCTTGACCGCTTCGAAGGTTTCCTGGCCGGTGCCGTGCAGCACCGAATCGACAGAATCGGCATACATGGCCTCAAAGGCCGAGCTGATGGGGGCGGCATTCGGATTCTTGCCCGCGACCGCGAAATCCTGTACCCGGTTGACCGCGACCGCGGGAATTTTTCCATCCAGGGTACGGGGCACCTGTGACCCAAGGGCGACCGCGCGAAAGGCGGTATGGGGTGCGGGCCGGCGAAGATCTTCCGCCTGCAGAGCGCGGTTCAACCAGCCGTCAGGCGTAGCCTTGACGCCGGGGGTGCCGCTTTCCATAAAATCCTGGGCGTCGAAGTGGGAGCGGGTGGTGTCCGGGGAGCCGGCTGCCTGGATCATTGCCAGGTGCCCCTGATCGAACAGGGGTTTGAACGATTGCATGGCCGGGTGCAGTCCGAAGAATCCATCCAGGTCGATGAGCTGGTTCTGCGGGATGGCGATGGTTGGCCGAAGCTGGTAGTAGTTGGTTTCCGCATGAGGCACCACGATATTGAGTCCATCGGCAGCCCCGCGTTGGAAGATGACTACGAGCTTTTTACCCTGAGCTTGGGCGCTGGTCGTCTGGGCCAGAACGGACCGCCTGAGAAAGGTTGGAATCACCGAAGTGCCAACCAGGGCCATCGCTCCACCCTTCATAAATGCCCGACGCGTCGCCATCGATTGCTCCAAACCCGGCCCGCGCTTGCGGGCACACCCATTCGAACGCGCGAAGCCCAAGAAAGTTGTGGCCGGAGAGGGAGTTTTCAGCTGACGCGATGCGGACTGGGACGGCCTACAGGCCGTCCAGAGACGACCTAGAATGAGTGCGGACTGGCGATTTACCGAGTTTCTACGTTTTTGCAGGCGGATTTATGTATTCGACTCTGTGCTGAGTCCCGCAGGGACGGCTGAAGTAGCCCAGGACGCAGTCCTGAAGAGATTGGAGAGACGGACCAGTCCCGCAGGGACGGCTGAAATTTTAGCCCCCATGTTCAGCCGTCCAGTGCGGGACTGGTCGAATGGCTTATGTTTACCCAGGACTACCGTCCTGGGCTACTTTCAGCCGTCCCTTCGGGACTCAGTGCAGAGCTGAATTGCAGTTCGGCAGAAAGGACCGTTATTTCAGTACTTGCCCAGTTCGGCCATGGCTCGGAACAGGTCTTCCGGCTGGGGCAGAATGGCGTCTTCAAGAATCGGCTGGTAAGCCACGAACGTGTCCATGGCGGCTACCCGCTTGACGGGGGCATCCAGGTACTCGAAAAGCTCGTCTGCGATACGCGCCGCGATTTCAGCGCCATATCCCCAGCTCAACATATCTTCATGGGCGATGATCACCCGGCCGGTCTTCTGCACCGAAGTGGCAATCGCCTCCCAGTCGTAAGGACTGAGCGTGCGCAGATCGATCAGCTCGACCTCCAACCCCAGTTCCTGCTCGCCTGCTGCGCGGCGCGCAGCGCACGCGGCACCACGGCGCCGTAGGTAATCAGCGTGATGTCTTTGCCCTGGCGCAACACATTGGCCTTACCAAAAGGAATCGCGAAATCGGGGCCGGGATACACCGCCCGGCCGAACGTCTCGCGGTACAGGCGCTTGTGCTCGAAGAAAAGAACCGGATCATCGCAGCGGATCGCGGTCCGCAGCAAGCCGTTGGCATCGAGCGCATTGGAGGGAAACACCACCCGGATCCCAGGGGTATGGGTGAAGATGCTCTCGCCGCACTGCGAGTGGTAGACGGAGCCGCCGGTTAGGTATCCTCCGATGGCCACGCGGATAACCACAGGCGCCGAATAGGTGCCATTGGAGCGCCAGCGCAGCAGGCTGACCTCGTTGCGCAACTGATGCATTGCCGGCCAGATGTAGTCGAAGAACTGCATCTCGACCACGGGCTTGAGCCCGCGTGTGGCCATGCCCACAGCCCGGCCAACAATATCGGCTTCCGCCAACCGGGCGTTGTAGACGCGGTCGGGACCGAACTCCCGCTGCAACCCTCCCGTTAACTTGAAGACGCCGCCCTTGCCCTTTACCAGACCCTCTCGCAGCTCCTGGTCGTGGCTGGTGTCGGCCACATCCTGACCAAAAACCACGATGCGCGGATCACGCTGCATCTCGTCTTTGAGGCAGAGATTGATCAGGTCGGCCATGGTCCGCTCCTGCGCATCCGGGGTCTGCACCGCCGGCCGGGCCAGGTCTCCGCTGGTGGGGTCCAGGTCTTCGGAATACACATGCCGCTTGATGGAACTTATCTCCGGCAGTGCTGCGCGCAGAACCCGTTCGGCCGCGCTGCGCACCTCCTCGTCCACCTCCTGTTCCAGACGGTTGATCGCCGCAGGATCGAGAATGCCTTCGCGCAGCAGGCGCATCTGCAGCTTGGGCAGAGGGTCGAGAGCAGCATCCCTCTTACGCTCCGCTTCCGACCGGTAGAGCAGTTCGTCATCGGAAAAAGAATGGGCATACAGGCGGATGACGTGGCCGTGGACAAAGGCCGGCCCCTTGCCGGAACGGCAGTGCTTGACCGCCCGGGTGAAGGCGGCATAGCTTTCGACCGGATCGGTGCCATCCACCTCGGCAAAATAGAAGTTCGGGAAATTAGCCACCAGGCGCGAGATATTTCCCCCCGGCGTGTTCACGTCCACGGGCACGGAGATGGCGTAGCCGTTGTCTTCCACAACAAACACGACCGGCAGCCGCAGGGTGGAGGCCGAACTGATCGCCTCCCAAAACTCGCCTTCGCTGGTCGCGCCTTCGCCGAGCGAGACGTAGACCACCTCGTCCCCATGAAAATGGGTGGGCTTGAACGCGCTGTAGTCCCCCTGCGCGCTGCTCTGCCGCAGCCGGATGGGTGGCAAGATACCGGCCCGCCTCAGCGCAGCCCACCGCCTGCAGACACTGGGTGGTGACCGAAGAAGACTGGCTGACGATGTTCAGCCGCGCGAATGCTCCAATGCGATGGCATCTGCCGTCCGCCGCTGGACGGGTCCGCGGCCGCGCCCACGGATTGCAGCAGTTGCTCCTCCACCGTCTGGCCCAGCGTCAGGCACAGGGCTCGGTCACGATAGTAGGGATAGAACCAATCGTAGCCAGGCTTGAGAGCCATGCCTGCGGCTACCAGGAACGCCTCGTGGCCGGCGCCGGAGATCTGGAAAAAGATCTTTTGCTGGCGCTTGAGCAGCACCTCACGATCGTCGGTGCGGCGCGACAGATACATCAGCCGATACATCCGGATCAGTTGCTCCGGTTCCAAGCCAGCGTAAGACGCGGCGGTGGCTTGCTCAGTACTGGCTGTCTTGGCCATGGGCACCTCTTGTTACCATCAGGCAAATTGTAATCAGTTGTTCCCACTCCTGCTCGGGGGCCGGTTAACGTTCCGGAGGCAATTGCATCCTATGGTGGTCGTGGTTGACCTCCCCTGCCGGTATGATGACGGAGCGGCGTTGACCAACTTTTTCTCTGCGTGCTCTAATCAGCCGGTTTGCAGGTTTTTCGCGCTCGCAACCCCAGTTGCAAGTACTCTCTGGAGGCGTTTGAATGGTTTTCTTCTCACTATCGGCCCTGGTCCTACAACAGGGCTCGACCGCTGCCGTCGATACCAGTGGCAGCACTTTTCTCTGGATCGCTCTTCTCGCCGGTCTGCTCGGCCTGGTTTTTGCCCTCTTTCTCGCCCGGTCGGTGCTCGCCTACGATACCGGGACGCCGGAAATGCGGCTCATCTCGAACGCCATTCGCGAGGGCGCGGAAGCTTTCATGTCGCGCCAATACACCACCATCGCCGCGCTGGCCGTGGTGCTTGCCATTGCCCTTTTTGTGGGCTACAAGTTTTCCGACTTTACCGCGCCGCTGGCGGGCAAAGTGGTCATCAGCTTCCTGATCGGCGCCATCTGCTCCGGGTTTCGCCGGCTACACCGGCATGTTCGTCTCCATCCGCACCAACATCCGCGCCGCCAGCGCCGCCCGTGCGAGCCTCGGCAAAGCCTTGAAAATTGCACTGCACGGGGGCGCGGTCACCGGCATGGTGGTCATCAGCCTCTCCCTGCTCGGTGTGGGCAGCCTGTTTTTTCTGTTCGGCGGATTGCACGATCCGCAGCACGTTCCTTATCAGCTGGTCGGCTTTGGCTTTGGCGCTTCGCTGGTCGCGCTCTTTGCCCAGCTGGGCGGAGGCATCTATACCAAGGCTGCCGATGTGGGCGCCGACCTGGTGGGCAAAGTGGAGGCGGGCATTCCCGAAGACGATCCTCGCAATCCCGCCGTCATTGCCGACCTGGTGGGCGACAACGTGGGCGACTGCGCCGGCCGCGGAGCGGACATCTTTGAATCCACGGCGGCGGAAAACGTCGGCGCCATGATCCTGGGGACCGCCCTGTATCCCGTCTTCGGCATCAAGGGCATCCTCTTCCCCCTGATCGTTCACGCCATCAACCTGGTGGCCAGCTTTATCGGCGTGCTGGTGGTGCATAGCCGCGAAGACCAGGATCCGATGGATGCGTTGAACCGCGGCTATTACGTCACCACCCTGCTGGCGCTGGCCGGCTTTGCCGGAGCGGTGTACTACATGCTGCAAGGCCGCTGGTGGCTGCTCGGCTGCGGCGTTGTCGGCATGGTGACCTCGTTTCTCTTTGTCCGCATCACCGAGTACTACACCGAGACCCGCTACCGGCCGGTGCAATCGATCGCCAATGCCTCGCTCACCGGCCCCGCAACCAATATCATTAGCGGCCTCGCCGTGGGCATGGAGACGCCTGCCATGCCGGTGGTCGTGATCAGCGCCGCCCTGCTGCTCAGTTACTACTTCGGCGTGCGCGGGCTGGCCGACGCCACCATCTCCGACTACGCCAAGGGCATCTACGGTACCGCCATCGCCACCATGGGCATGCTGTCCTCTGCCGCCTACATCCTGGCCATGGACACCTTTGGCCCCATCACTGACAACGCCGGCGGAATTATCGAGATGTCGGATCAGCCAGATTCGGTGCGCGAAAAGACCGACAAGCTGGACGCGGCCGGCAACACCACCAAGGCCTGACCAAGGGCTATGCCATCGGCTCCGCCGCGCTGGCCGCCTTTCTGCTTTTTTCCGCTTACCTGGAAACGGTTCACGGCATCGTGGCGCAACGCTTCTCCGATGCTGGCCAGGTGCTCGACCCGAACTGGAGCTTTACCAACATCAACCTGGCCAGCGTGCCGGTTTTTGTCGGGGCGCTGCTGGGCGCGATGCTGATTTTTCTCTTCTCCTCATTCGCCATTAAAGCTGTGGGACGCACCGCGCAATACATCATTGAAGATGTGCGCGCGCAGTTCCGCGAGAACCCCGGCATCATGGCAGGCACTTCGAAACCGGACTATGGCCGTTGCGTGCGCATCGTTACCGGCGCCGCGCTCAAGCAGATGGTTCTGCCCGGCGCGCTTGCCGTGCTCACGCCTCTGGCGGTGGGGCTCATCTTCAAGAATTTGAGCGGCAGCTTTCACATCCACATTCCGGGAGAGTACTCGCCCATCCTTAACGGCCGTTCCATCGATCTTGCCGGAGCGGAAGCGGTCGCTGCCCTGCTCATGGTCGGGACCATCACCGGCATCCTGATGGCCATGCTGATGAACAACAGCGGGGGCGCGTGGGACAACGCCAAGAAATACATTGAGACCGGCGCCCACGGTGGCAAGCGTTCGGAGGCGCACAAGGCAGCGGTGGTCGGCGACACCGTCGGCGATCCTTTCAAAGACACTGCCGGCCCTTCGCTGCACGTACTGATCAAGCTGCTGGCCACGGTTACGCTGGTGCTGGCGCCGTTGTTTCTGTAACCCGGGTACCCACCCTTCGCGTCTTTTGCGAAGGGTGGGATACGGCTCGGTTGGAGAGCGTGTATGAGAACCCACCATTCACCGATTTAGTCCCGGAGGGGACGGCTGAAAGTAGCCCAGGATGCAGTCCTGGGAACCATGCACATAGCAACGAAAAGTCCCGCAAGGGACGGCTGAAAGTTAACCAGGTTGTACCCAGGACTGCATCCTGGGTAATTTTCAGCCGTCCCTGCGGGACTGGTGCCGTCTCTCGAATCTCTTCCCAGGACTGCGTCCTGGGCTACTCTCAGCCGTCCCTCCGGGACTAAATCGGTCAGCGCCAAGCTATCATCAAACCCATGCGTTCCCGCTTCCTGGTTGCAATGGCCGCTTTCCTGCTCTTATTTCCCCGCCCTGAGGCGTGGGCCTGGGGAAACGAGGGCCACCGGATCATTGCTGACATCGCCTGGGACCACCTGAACGATGGCACGCTAGCCAAGCTGCGGCCATTCCTGGGTGACAACGATCTGGCGTCCATCTCCACCTGGGCGGACGACATCCGCAGCGGACATCCGGAGACCGGTCCCTGGCATTACGTCGATATCCCTCCGGAGTCAGGCGGGTACGAGCCGAAAGATTGCCCGGACGATAACTGCGTGGTGGCGCAGATCGATAAGTTTGCGAAAATCCTGGGCGATCCGGAGCAGCCCTTTGCGGCTCGGAGTGAGGCGCTCAAGTTCCTGGTTCATTTTGTCGGCGACCTGAGCCAGCCCTTCCACGCCATGGCCGACGCGCGTGGAGGAAACGACATTCCGGTCACAGTTTTCGGCTCAACTCAGTGTGGAGACTATGCGTGCAACTTGCATAGCGTCTGGGATACCGAGCTGATCCGGCATACCGGACAACGCGAACATCGCTATGCGCGCGAACTGGAGGAGATGATTGCCGCCGATCATCTGCAGGCCGGTCCTATTGACCCGGTTGCATGGGCCAACGAATCGCTGCAATTGGCGAAGCAGGCGTGGGTCCAGCCGCAGGCCGAGATTGACGAGGCTTATTACCAGCGGGAGCGGCCGGTGGTCGACCGGCAACTTGCGCTGGCCGGCCTGCGCTTGGCACAGGTGCTGAATGAGGAGTTGGGGGGCTCTGCGAAATCGTGAGTCTAGAGAAAGAAGCCGAACATATTCAGGACTTCGTCACTGATCTCAACGTCGCTCAGGTTGGCTTCTTCAATGAGCCTTAATTTTTGACGGAACCGGTCCAGAAGGCCGGAATTGATGTCGGTCTTCTGGTCCAGGGTCCACATCAGTTGAGCGGCAGTGGTGCGATGTTCACAACGAGCAGCCAGGCCGTGCGCGGTTTCAATCGTGAGCACAAGGGGCAGACTGTGAAACTCCTGATACAGATGCATGGGGATACGGGCTTTGATGTTGACTCGCATCGTAGGGAGAGAATGCCACGCCCATACGAGGCCGGCCATACTACCTTGGTATGGGGGTAACCCCCTGGGGTTGCAGGATGGATGGACGGCTCATTTATGATGGTGATGCTGAGAGTGTCCCAAGCAGATACGGAGAGATGGCAGAGCGGTTGAATGCACCTGACTCGAAATCAGGCATACCTTCACGGGTATCGGGGGTTCAAATCCCTCTCTCTCCGCCATACCTTTGTAATCAACGGGAAGCCCAATTTCGATCTTTCAATTCCCTGCCCTTCATGCGGCTACAAGATTCAGCCGAGCGAGCTGCTGCGAGTGGCATCGCAGATCATAAAGTGCCCGAAATGCGGTGGAGAATTCGACGGGATGCGAGGTAGGAAGCCGCTGCACTTCCTAAGAAGGGTTGGGCTCGTGGGCCGACCTCTCAGAGAGGGTTTGACCGCTGACACCTTTTAGCGCTCCGTCACGTCTAAGCGCCAGACGTGTTCAGGTTGGTTGAGGAGGATTTGACCCGTGCCTGTGCGTGCTTACGTTTTGCTTTCCCTTCTGTCCTGTCCTCTTGTGGTGCCAGCCCAGAGCGCTCTGTTGGTTCCTACTCATACTCGTATTCCGCAGGTCCACGGACCAATCTCCCCTTTTCAGCCACATTTGAGTCCAAGACCGTGCAGACGTTAGCTGATGGCACAACCGATTACGACCGCTTCCAAAACTAAGGAAGCTCGCGATTCCCAGGGACGAACCCTTCACCAGGTCACGAGAACGCTGCCAGATGGGCGGGAAACGATACAAACATTTGTCAATGATCCAAACGACCGTACAGCGATGAATTGGTCGAATACATCGACGGTGGCTTCGGTTGACCACCTGCCCGACCCGGTTCAGAGATCCCCGGCAAGCGGCTGCGTCCCCTTCAAAGCAACAAGCCCGACCGGAGCCTGCTGAGCGGCCCAGCGTACAAAGAGAGAAACTGGGAAGTAGGACGATCTTGGGCGTATATGCCGAGGGTACTCGCAACACAATGGTGGTTCCTGTGGGATATGAGGGGAACGATAGGCCGTTGACTGTAGTGACTGAGGACTGGAGGTCGCCTGACCTGGGTATCACGCTTTCCACTTCTCGGGATGATCCCAGAAGAGGACACTACACAAACGAGGTCACTGACCTTGATCGCGGTGAACCTGATCCCGCGCTGTTTCAACCGCCTGCGGGGTACACTCTGCAGGACCGCAAACGGCCTCAGTAGGATCACCTCAGTGCAGCCAGGATGAGGTTGGCACCTATCGGGGCCGAGCATGTCCCACTAGAGCATTTTCACTTCTACTCTGCACAGTCAAGCGCCGCGAGGTGCGGCTTTTCTTGAGGAAAAGCCACGTCGGGAGTGGTTGCTCTGTATACACCAGAAGTGAAAATGCTCTAGCCCGGCATTGATCTGCATCCCGTTACGGGATTCGAATAGAAAAAGCCCCTCTCTCTCTCCGCCAACTTACTAAGCAAGTTCCGCCACAAAAGCGGGTGGGTGCCCCATTCAAGCCTTGCTTTGGCTTGAGTGGGCAAGGCTTTAACGCCGAAAATGAGACACTGGCCAACAGAGACTTCTGAGAATACCCGTGTCAACGCTCATAAAACCCCTTGCATTTGCGTGGCTGTGCTTCACGGTCGTCCTGATCGCAATCGCCACACACATTGCTCTGGGCGTCGTTCCTCCGGATGCTAACCAAGGCAATGTAGGACGCATTTTCTACTACCACCTGCCGAATTGGATTGCGATGTCCTTTTGTTTCCTCGCGAACCTGGGAGCTTCGGTCATATATCTTGCGAGTCGAAACCGAAGTCCAGGCATTGCCCTGAAGGCCGACGCCATTGCTGTTTCCACTGCTGAAGTGGGCCTGGTCTTCTGCTCGCTGGGACTCATCACCGGATCCATATGGGGCAGAGCCGTGTGGGGCATTTGGTGGACCTGGGACGCACGTCTGACGGCAACGCTCGTTCTCTGGCTCATTTATCTTTCGTATATCGTTCTTCGGAAGGTCTCGATTGGCAGCCAGGGCAGGACGATTGCTGCGGTCCTGGCTATCTTCGCCTACTGCGACGTTCCCATTGTTTATATGTCTACGCGGTGGTGGCGTACCCAGCATCCTGCCCCGGTCTTCTTCGGTGGACCGAATGCCGGCGTTGACCCCAACATGCAGCCCGCGGTCACCTGGAATATCTATGCATGGCTCGCCTGGGGAGCGCTCCTGGTCGGTATTCGATTCGCAACCGAGCGTCGCCGGCAGTCGAATGCACAGGCTGAGGCAGCACGGGCTCTAGAGTCGATTGGAGAGGTGGTGCGATGAAATGATTCTTCTTGATCCACTCTTTCCGTTCGACCCCACGATCGATTCAGGGCTGGGCCATAGGCATCTGATCCTTGCGTATTATGCCGTGTGGGCTGTTCAGCTCGGGTATATCTGCTATCTATTCCGGCAGTGGAAATCCGCGAGCCGAAGCGATTCAGTATCATCGGATCATCCGACTGAAGGCCCTTAAGCGCGAGTACTACTTCGCACCCAGTGGTCCGCCCACGACAGGCGATCCGGTTCCACTGCACCCGCTATCGCCATAGCGGAGAAACTTCTGGATCCGTTTGCCGGTGTCGACTTCCCCGGTATAGATGTTGCCCTTGCTGTCCGGGCTCACCTGGTGCAGCCAATGGAATTCTCCCGCCATCCGGCCGCTGCTCCCCAGCCGGCCCAACTCCTGCAGGTTGCTGCGGTTCAGAACATAGATGGTCATGTTGGCGTTATCTCCGATATAGAGGCAACTCTGCGCCTTGTCGGTGGAGAAGTTCATGGAAACAGCCGTTCCAATAATGTTGGTGTGCGCGCTGACAAATTGCTCGGCGACGAAACCACATTTGCCGGCCGCGCCATCGGGATTACTGCAGGGTTTGCCCAGCGCGGGGTCGCGGGAGTCAAACACTTGAATGCGATCGTTTCCCCGGTCGCAGACGTACATCTTGCCGTCATTGGCGATCTTCACGCAGTGCACCGGGTTGCGGAAAAATGCGGGCTTCCTATTGCCTTTGGTGGAGTCCTCGATCCATGAGCCGGCGGCCTTGGCAGCCGAGTCGTCAACAGGATTGTTTCCATAGGCGCCGAAGTGGCCGATGTATTTGCCGGTATCGGCGTCCACGATCAGCACGCGCCGATTTCCGTAGCCGTCCGCAATATACAGGCGGTTGGTTGCAGGATCGACGACCATGTCCGCCGCTTGATAGAGCAGCGGCGTGCCATTCACACCGCCATGCGTATCGTTGCTGTCAGGTCCAGTCGGAGTTCCACCGATTCTCATTTTGAAATTGCCGTCCATGTCGAACTTCAGTACAAAGCCGTCGCCACCTTCCTTGTTGGTCGCCCAAGGCGAGCCTCCCCGGTCTGCCGCCGCGGAATTTCCAGAGAGCCAGACATTGTCGTTCCGGTCGATATAAATACCGTGCTCACTGCTGGGCCAAATGCACCCTGCTTCCGGCTTGCATTTGCCACCGATAAAACCAGGGTCGGCAGGGCCTCCCCAGGCGCGCAGCAGCTTTCCATCGGTATCAAACTCCAGAACGGAAGGAGCGGCTTTGCAGCAATCTGCGATGGAGCCATACGCGCGCACCTGGCCCAGTCCATTGACCGGTTGACCCTTCTGATCGACGGCGCCCGGGACCGGCCCTTCCAGGCCGGCCTCTTCATTGGTCATGGTGCGCGGCCGATTGTAGACCCAGATATGGTCATGCTGGTCGACATAGAGCCCGCCTATCTGGCCCAGACGCCAGTTGTTTGGCAACGGCTGCGGCCAGGCGGGATCTACGACGAAACCCGGCGTTTTGCCCGTGCTCGATGCGTTGTACACGCCGGACTGCTTGAAGAGGCGGTCAAGCGATCCATCGTTCTTGAGCAGATTTTTATCGCTATCGGCGGCCATGGCCAGACTGCCGAGGGTTAATAACATCGTCGCCAGCGTGGCCGTGACATTGCTGCGGATCATCATTCCCGGATTTCCTTTCTGCTCGCTGCCTCCGGTAGGACTTGGCAGCGGGAACCACTATGCAGCCAAGCCTGTTATCCATGCAACTTCGTGCTAAGCTGACCGCCATGTATACCCTTGCGGCGAAGCCCCGATCTCCGGTTCTGAGGCGGTTCGTAAAATCGCTTCACTATCACGAGACGGATTTTCCCTTCGGGCTGGAGCGAATCGTGCCCAACGGGCAAGCGCACCTGATGGTGAACCTTGCCCAAGACGAGTTCAGAGTTTATGAAGGTGCGCGGTGCGAACGGGTCAACCGGCAGGGTGGCGCGGTGCTGGCGGGACCGCATGCACAGGCGGTGGTGATTGACACCAGGCAACAGCACTGGCTGGCGGCAGTAGAGTTTCGCCCCGGCGGAGCGGGACAATTCTTTTCCGTACCCATGACCGAAGCGTGCGATCAGGTGGTCCATTTGCCCCACCTCTGGAACGCCGACGGAAGCCTGCTGCGAGAAAGGCTGCTGGAGGCGCCCACGCCACAAGCGAAACTTGCCGTTTTTGAAGAAACGCTCCTGCAGCATCTTGCACCAAGCCATGATCCAGCGATTGGATACGCAGTCACCGCGCTCCAGTACGGTGTGCCGGTTGCGGAAGTTGCGTCCCGGCTCGGTCTGCTGCCCAAGACCTTTGTGCGCCGTTTTGCCAATCAGGTGGGCATTACACCCAAGCGCTTTGCTCGTGTCCGCAGGCTGCAGAGGGTTTTACGCTCGCTGCGCACTGGGGTTGAAACCGAGTGGTGCGCACTGGCGGCGAAACACGGCTATACCGATCAAGCGCACCTCGTTCATGAGTTTCGCGAATTAGCGGACATCACCCCTTCCGCCTACAAGCCGCAGTCATCCAAGCGGAACAACCACATCCCGATTCCCACCCATTGACCTTTTTTTACAATACAAGCGAGCGGCGAGTTCCCTATCGTAGATCCTTGTATCCGGGAGAAAAGATCCGTGATTTCAAATCGCTCCGTACCTACCGACGTTTTGCTTCCTCACCTGATGTATCGGGACGTAGAAGAAGCCATCGTCTGGCTTAGAACAGCCTTTGGTTTCAGGGAGCACTACCGCTATGGCGACCCGGTCAGCGGCGCGCAAATGAGTTTGGGCAACGCCTGGATCATGCTGAAAAAGGCGGAGCCCGGAAGCGCAACCCCGAAACAACTTGGCTACGGGACGCAGAGCCTCACGGTCTTTGTGGAAGAGATCGATGCGCATTTCCAACAGGCAAAATCTGCTGGGGTCAGGCTGCTGGAAGATCTGCACGAAACTGTCTACGGCGAACTGCAGTATGCCGCCGAGGATCTTGATGGGCATCATTGGCTCTTTTCCCGGCATGCTCGCGACCTGAGTCCTGACCAGTGGGGCGCGACGGTAAGCCAAGCCGCAGTCCTCACGCCACAAATTTCTCCCATGTTGGCTGTGAGCGACGGAAGCGCCGCGATCGGGTTTTATCAGGCCGCTTTCGGCGCAACGGTCCTTTGGCAACTGGGAGAGGGCGCAGACCTGGTTGCCGGACTCTCGGTGCACGGAGCCAAATTCTTTCTTGCGAAAGAAGCGCCGCCTTACGGCACTCGGAGCCCAGGTGCCGCGGGCTTCACGACCATCCGCATCGAACTCTTCGTCGACGACCCTGTGGTCGTGCAACGACTGGCTTTGGCAGCGGGAGCTGAGGAAAGAAGTCCGGTGATCGAGCACAGTTATTGTATGGCCGGCCCGCGCCCTATCCGGCGAATGCTGCAAGGGGGCGTGGTGGATCCCTTCGGGCACATGTGGCTGATCGGTAAGATCCTAGAATAGTGCGTGGTCTGAGGAGGGTCTCTTTGCCTGGATTACAGGTTAAAAACAAACGCCCGCTGCCGGTCACGATTGTGAGTTGCGTATACGCGGCAACGGGGGTTATCGGCCTCGCTTTTCACCTGGCTCAATTCAAGCCACAGCAACCGTTTCAATCTGACATCATCTGGATCTCCCTGGTCAGTCTCATCGCCATTCTCTCTAGTGTCGCCATGTTCCGGGGCAGTAACTGGGGACGTTGGCTTGCCATGGCCTGGATCGGTTTCCACGTGATCCTCAGCTTCTTCCATTCATGGCAGCAGGTGGCGGTGCACGCTTTGTTCTTTCTGCTGTTCGCCTATGCTCTCTTCCGTCCCGAAGCGTCGGCGTTTTTTCAACCTGGAGCAAAGGCGGAGTCTGCGTGAGTAGTCGAGCCGGCTCCGCTTTTGCGCCCTAAAATGCTCGCTCTATGGCCACCTCAAAGGAAACCGGGTTATCATATCGGTTATCTGGTTCGAGGGAACGCAAATGGCATTCTTACTGATGCTGGCCGTTCTGGGAATTGGCCTGTACTTACTCCCGTGGATAGTCGCGACCCATCGTGGGCATCGTAACAGCGGCGCTATCTTGGTGCTGAATCTATTCCTGGGATGGACCTTCTTTGGTTGGGTGATGGCGTTGGTTTGGGCATGCACAGACAACTGCGCGCCGCGCCCGGCCATAATTTATGCGCCCCCACCCTCGGGCATGATCTACGCAGCGCCGCACCCGGCAAGAGTTTTGCAAGCGCCGCAGAACCATGAGCTGCCCCCTACATTCTTGTGAAATCGAGTGGATAAAAGTCAGGCAGACACGATGAGCTGACTCCAGAGCGAGCATGCCTCATACGCCCGAGATTGCCAGAACGACAGAATGGCCGAGTTAACCTTCGACGCGGCCTCCATGTGCACCATATGACCGTAGCCCGGCAAGATTTCCGTTCGTACTTGCTGGGGCAGATTGAGCGCCTCGGATGCAGGGATGATGCGGTCTTCCGATCCCCAGAGGACCAGGACAGGCATCTTCAGTTCGCTCATCTCTTCACGCAAAATTACAGACTGTCGATCCGAGGGACAGAACTGAGTTGCAATCGCACGCAACGCCGGCTCCACGCCGTCAAGGCGTTTGTACTTCAGGGTATCGTCCACCAGCTGCCGGGTTATCAATCTCGAGTCTGCAAATAGCTTCTCCAATTGAGGCTTGAGTTCATTGCGACGTGTGGCAGAAACGAAACCTCGGATATATTCGCCGTCGATCTCGGGACCCAGGCCGGCGCTCGCAATCAACGTGAGGGACAAACAACGTTCCGGATGGCTCAGGGCAAACAGGGCCGCAACCGCTCCGCCCATCGAATGGCCAACCAGGTGAGCCTTGCTCACCCCAATTGCGTCCATGAAGCCTTCCAGCACCCTGGCCAAACCCATCAGGGATCCATCTTCCAACTTTTTCGACGAACTCCCATGCCCAGGCAAATCCAAAGCATAAACAGAATGTCCAGAGGCCAGGCCCTCGTGGTTGAACATCCAGGAATTGAGATCTCCGCCAAAGCCATGAAGCAGCATTACAGATTCGGCTCCATCGCCACGCCGGAGGTAATTGATTCGGGATCCCTGAACATCCGCATTCTGAAGTATGGGACCCGCAACTTCTTCATCGTCTTCTTCGGGGATATAGTGGGCCTGAAAGTCTTCAACATCATGGTCGATCTGCGACTCGGAAGCGGAGGCGTCCGCAATTACCCCCAACAAGCCGCCAACATGGACGACGTCACCCTGCCGCGCCACTTTTCGGCGGAGCACGCCCGACGTCGCAGCCTCGATCGCGCTAAGGACCTTCTCGGTTTCAATCTCCACCAACTCCAGCCCAGGCCGGACCTCTGCGCCCTCCTCGATAAGCCACCCGACCACCTCACCTTTCTTCATGGCGAGGCCCCACTTGGGCATGGTCAACAGATGTATGCCGGCATCCGTCACACCTTATACCTCATGACATCTGACACAGCGGCAACAACCTTTCCGGGATTTGGGAGATACTCATCCTCCAGCACGTCGCTGAAAGGTACGGGCGTATGCGGAGGAGTCACCATCCGAATCGGCGCCTTCAACGACCCAAAGGCCTTCTGGGCGGCGAGAGCAGACACGTCGGTTGCAATGTTGCAACGAGGCGACGCTTCATCCAAAACAACCAGCCTGCCCGTCTTCTCCACACTCTCGAGTATGCTGTCCTCATCCATCGGCGAGGTTGTCCGCAGGTCGAGAATCTCGCACTCAATTCCCTGCTTCGCAGAAAGACTCGCAGCCTCTACAGCCACGTGAACCATGCGCCCGAGGGTCACAATGGTGACGTCCTTGCCTTCGCGAACATAATTGGCCTCAGAAAAAGGAATCGCATACGGTTCTTCGGGCACCAGCCCCTGGAGCGAGTACAGCATCTTATGCTCAAAGAAAATAACCGGGTCGTCGTCACGGATCGCCTGGATCAACAACCCCTTGGCATCATAGGGCGTGGACGGAACAACACACTTCAACCCGGGGATGTGAGTGAAGATGGGGTAAAGCGCCTGCGAATGCTGCGCGGCAGCGCGGAAGCCCGCGCCCATCATGGTGCGAACCACCAGCGGCGTAACCGCCTTGCCGCCGAACATGTAACGAAATTTGGCGGCCTGGTTATAGATCTGATCGAAACACACACCCATGAAATCGACAAACATCAATTCCACCACTGGACGCAGTCCGGCGGTCGCGGCGCCGATCGCGGCCCCAACAAAAGCGGATTCCGTGATGGGAGTATCCATGACACGGTCGCCATACAATTCCCACAGGCCCTTCGTGACCCCAAGGACGCCGCCCCACGCGTCCATTTCACCGCTGGTTCCGCTTCCCCCGGCAACGTCCTCACCCATGAGGATGACGGTCTTGTCCCGTGCCATCTCCTGCGACAGCGCTTCGTTGATCGCCTGCTTGAAGGTAATTTTCCTGTCCATGTTTGCGCCCTTCGGTCCTAATACGAGATATAAACATCGGTCAGCAGATCGGCCAGGGGCGGCTTCGCCGCGGATTTAGCTTTGTGGACGGAGTCCTCTACCAACCCGGCCACCTCCCGGTCTATATTCTCGAGTTCAGCCTGACTCACCAGTTCTGCAGAGGTCACTTTGGAAGCGAAGTGACGAATGCAGTCCCTGGATTCGCGAATTTTCTCCACCTCATTCGGAGCCCGATAAGATTGCGTGTCGCCTTCGTAATGGCCGTAGTAGCGATTGACCTTGCATTCGATCAGCGCTGGTCCGCCACCCTTGCGAGCCCGCTTGATCGCTTCGCTGGCTGTTTCGTAGACAGCGAAGAAGTCGTGCCCGTCCACCGTCACGCCTGGCATCCCAAAGCCATTGGCCCGATCGGCAAAATCGTGGCAGGCGCCCGCATACTTGACTGAGGTAGCCTCCGCATATCCGTTGTTCTCCACCACAAAAATGCAGGGAAGCCGCCAAATGGATGCCAGGTTGAGGCTTTCCAGGAACGTACCCTGATTGGCGCCGCCGTCACCCACAAAACTGACCGCCACGCCACCCGTGCCGAACCTCTTGGCCGCCAAGGCTGCCCCACACGCAAGAGGAGGGCCCCCACCCACGATTCCATTCGCCCCTAGCATCCCCTTGCTGAGGTCTGCGATATGCATCGACCCACCCTTGCCGGCACACAGGCCGTTCTTCCGCCCATAAATCTCCGCCATCATTCCGTAAACATCGCAGCCTTTCGCCAGGCAGTGCCCATGTCCGCGGTGTGTACTGGTAATTTTGTCGCGCTCGTCGAGCAGCAGGCAGAAGCCGGCGGCGATGGCTTCTTCGCCCGCGTAAAGGTGGACGAAGCCGGGAATCTCGCCGGTCGCGAATTCCACGTGAAGACGTTCCTCGAACGCACGGATCAAAGCCATGACCCGATAAGCCTCCAGTAAATTGGCCCGCGTTAGATCCATAAGTTGCCCCCTGTGCCGCTGAACTAACCGATTGCGAGCAGTCTCTCCTGGGCGGCTCGCTGCATCACTTTGTCGATGTCAATGGTGTAAGGCCCCTGACCATCCAACCGTACAGCCGGACACCGGCGCGAACTATATTCAAATTCCCGTTCTCCGTCAAGAGCGATGGTGCCTTGCGCAAGCCGTGGATGATGGATTTCTCCCCCGTGTATCTCTTGCACGTTCTCAATGCCGACAGGCAATATCAACCCGGGTGCAATGGGGCACATCAATGTGATTTTGGCCCGATGAGGCGGCGCCAGATCGATGCGCAGGCCATGAGATGCACGCCGGGAGACAGGCTGCATGAGGCCGGCCACGGATGATAGGCCGATGGCATCGGGTTCGGCAAAGGTGACAAATATCTGGTCCAGAGCCTCCGGGCGCCATAGCGCCTTCGATCCCACCCAGCGGTTGCCAGCCACCGAAATGTCCACCACCGCTAAGTCCCTGGGAACGCCGTCCATCTCCAGGCGAAGAATTTTGTTGCGCACGGTCGCCTCTGCTGCCGGGATCTTGCCCGATGCCACCAGGCCCACGGCTAATCCGGCGATGGTCGCCTCACGCGATTCCGGAAAGACATTGTTGGTGCCGGTGGAGAGAGGCATGATGGGAACCTCTCCGCACGCGCCAGCCACTAACCGCTGCGTCCCATCACCGCCAAGCACCACGATCGCCCTCGCCCCGGCAGCCGCCATTTGTGCTGCGCCCCGCACCGTGTCCGCCGGGCCATCTTCCACCGGCATGTCAAGAAACACAACTTCCGGTCTCTGGTCATCTGGACTGCGGGCCGCGAGTGCACGTCGAACTCGTTCGGCGATGCCACCTCGGTCCGGAATCATCAGAATGACGCCAACTCCAGTCACTGCGAGGGCACTGATGAGCCGGGTAATGATGCTGCACTTTTCCGCGATGGTGAAAACTCCCCCTTGCGCGACCAGGCGCCGGATATCACGGCCCGATGCTGGGTTGGCTATGATCCCAACAACGTTTTCGCGGGTGGAAAAAATCTTCGCTGGCCCCTCGCTCACTGACCCACCGTCCGCTCCAAGAGGACGCGAGTACCTTTAATGTGGTTAGGATATCTGAAAACAATTCGGGCTCCGGCTCAGCAGCTCCAGATGATTTGCGATCGTGCTAAACCACTCTTCACTGGCCGCCCTGCCCCGTCTTGGGAGGGGTACTGATCGGAGCGTCCGTAGCTGTGAAGCTGGTGATTCCATAATCGCCGTTCTTGCCCTCGTTAAACCCTATACCCGGGTTCCCTGTGATATAGGTGTTGTCGGTAACCTGTCCTATCTGCACGCCGTTCTTGTAGGCCGTGATAACGTTGCCGACGATAGTCGCCTTCATGACGTCACCGGTTGTAACTCCATATTGTTTGCCGTGAAGGTTTGCCAGATAGGTGAAGTCCGCCAGAGGGCCGTTCCACCTGACGATGATGAGGTACGCCGATTCATCACTCTTGAGTGAATCGGAGATTTCGTAGCCGGAACAGTTATGCGGCGACAAATCAGATCGTAAACGCAAAGAAACTTCTGGATAACGGAAAACTGCTTTAGAAGAGACGACTACCTCTGCCGTCTGAGTCGGCCCCCAGGTTCCCGTCAACAGGGCTGTTGCATCGGCAAAACGTTTCGGCCCGGCGTGGCCGATGGCAAGACCTGGCGTCGTAGAAATATTGCCCCAATCGAGCCCGACCGTTTTGCCATCCATCCAACGGCCGCCCTCGGAAAGGGTGTCTTCTTTGAGAGGGAATTTCGTGGTGTAGGTATGGACAGGGGCGGCGACCGGTGCCGCAGCCGGAACCGCCGGGGCGGCGGCGGGCTCCTTGGGAGTGTTCGAGCAGCCAGAGGCGGCGAAAGCGGCTGCCAGAGCCAGCGCCAGAAAGTTCCCGTTCAATGCCATTGGTTTGAAACTCATGGGGAAATACCTGCGTGTGGTTCGAGGAGTCATCATGCCCTTCTCCGAGTTATAGAAAAGTGGAATTGGTCTGTCTCACTCTCCGAGACGGTGCGTACTTGACTATGCCTCTGTGGCTTTGGCCCTCCTAAATCTAGGAGACCCCAGCTCGGGCCGTATAGGAAACCTCACCGCAGTTTTTGTTGCAAGGCTACGATCGACCCTTTGGGAACGGCACACCATCGGGGACCTTCCGCCGGTGTTTCTTCATGCCTGCTTTGCGCTCTTCCCGGTCACTCGTAGGTGGCGGGATCTGGTAACGCGAGTTCCTGCCGGAAGCCCCGGGTGCGGACTCCCAGGACGATCAGGCCAACGACGAACCAGATGCCTCCAGCGATCTTGGCCGGCGCTGCCAGTCCCCACCAGATTGCGGTGCAGAAAAGGAATCCACCCGCCGGCAGCAGCACATCGGCAAAGAGCTTGGGGCGATAGCCTTCCGTGCGTCGCACGCAGAACTGCCAGATAACCGCAAGATTCACCCCCATAAATCCCAGGAAGGCGCCAAAGTTAAGGATCTCGGCAGTAACCTCGTAACTCATCACCAGGGCGCCCCCATACGCGAGTAGCCCGATGAGCCAGATGTCGAAGTTCGGCGTGTTGCGCACGGGGTGCAGATGAGCGAAGAACCGGCGCGGGATCAAATTATCCCGGCCCATGCCGAACAAAAGGCGCGCTGCCCCAACCTGGGTGGTCAGCCCGGCGCCGATCATGGCCACCAGCAGCAGGATCGCCATGGCGCGAAACAACACAATTCCACCGACCCGCCCCGTGACCTCGATGAATGCCGTCTCCACGTTCGAAAAAGTGTTGTAATCCGGCCAGACCAACTGGGCCAGATAGACAAGGAGTCCGCCCAATAAACCGACAAAGACGCAAACCCCAACCGCAGCCAGCATCACGTTGCGGCGAGGATTCTTTACGTCTTCAGCCAGCGTGGTGACCGCGTCGAAGCCGAGGTAGGCCAGGGCGGCAAACGAGGTGGCGCTGGCAATATCCCGCACATTGAAGGTAGCGGCGTTGTAAAACGGCTTGATCGAGAACAACCCGCCGACCCCCTGATGCACGACCAGGAACCGAATCGCAAGGGCTACATAGCTCAGCAGCACAACGAACATGAAGCCAATCAATATCTGGTTGGTGCGGACGGTCGAGCGAATGCCACGCAAGTTGAGGTAAGTGATCCCCCCTGCGAACACCGCTGCGCCTAGCGGAAATGGCAAGGCCGGCACAGAGCGCATGAGTGAGAAGGTACCGAACATCACGCAAAAAACCGGGCTGACTACGTAGTCGAGCAACATCGCCCAGCCTGCTACGAAGCCCAAATACGGATGCAGGCCGCGGCCCACGTAAGTGTAGGCAGAACCAGCCGAGGGATAAAGAGCCGCCATCCTGCCGTAACTGATGGCGGTGAGCACCATGGCCACCATGGCCACCAGAAGCGTGTCGACGGCATGCCCATGAGACTTAAGTTGTGCCAGCCCAAAAACGGTCGCAGGTGCGCTCGGCGTGACCGCCACGACTCCGTAAAAAGCCAAATCCCAAACGGATAGAACGCGCCTCAACCGCGGGACGCCGCTGCTATCGAGTTCGCCGGCTAGAACAGGCATCAGATGGCCGCAGTGCGGGACGCTAGCCGGCGCCACAATGCCGGACCGTCAACCCCTAAGTCGAATCCTTTCATCAAGAGTGCTGGTAACCTTGCCGGATAGCTGTAAGAAAACCCCAAAAAACTGTTGAAAATTACATTCAGACGAGCGCTGCCACCGGTGAATTTCTCCACCCAGGATGAAAAACGAGCTGGCGCAGTGGGCTAGCCCCATTGGTCGAAGATGCTCCATAGGCAAATCACTTGATCTGTGATATACCATTCTCTAAATTTCGCTACAGTATAGCGGAATCGGCGTGGACCCAGGCTTTGGATACGTGTTCCTCGGATCAAAGGCAGAAAGGACTGGCGCCGAATGGTAGGGCGACCATCTCGCAGTGGCTCCGACGCCACGATTCGAATGGGGATGACAGAGCCGGTCGATCGCGTCTCCGGATGGCCTACAAATGATCAATACTCTCTTATTCAGCCACAGATCAATGCGGAAGACATTCACGTCTGGCCTTTTGACTCTGTAGTGCCAGTGGACCTGCGCTTTCTGACCAGCGACGGCCAGAATACCGTGCGGAAAAACCGTCACGACTATTTTGAGATTCTTGTTTTGTGCAGCGGCGAAGCTACTTTCCTGGTCCAGGACCGTCTCTTGCCCATGAACGTAGGCGATATGGCTATCGTCGGCAGCACCCTCTACCATTCCATGGAACAGCCCCCCGACTCGACGTCGGTCATTGGCACCCTTTATTTCGATCCCGATCTCATCCGTAGTGATGGAAGCTCAAACAGCGTTGAATACCTGACGCCATTTCTTGAGCAGGACTCCGAATTTCCGCACATTTTGCCAGCGAACACAGGGGTGCCCAGAGAGGTATTCGACCTCATGCAAAGGATTCGGGCGGAACTCCCGGGCTCTTCCATGCGCGGGTGTCTGGCGATCAAAACGTATCTCAAAATGATACTGATGCTATTAGTCAACCAATATTCGTCATACGCTGGGACGGTGGAAGTTTTTCGCCGCCAGCAGCACGCTCTGCATCGCCTTCACGCTTTCTTCGAGTTTTTCCGTAAGCATATCGGAGAAGCGATCCAGGTGTCGGACGCGGCGCGACTGTGCGGATTGACAGAATCTGATTTCATGTATTTCTTCAGGCAAGTGACTGGCCGGTCGTTCAGGAGCTATCTCAATCACTGCCGCGTGGAGCGCGCGCAGGTGCTCCTGACAAGCACAAACCGGCCTGTCTCGGATATTGCCCAGGAAATGGGTTTTTGCGACCAAAGCTATTTCGGCGCGGTTTTTCACCACCTGGCCGGAATGACTCCGGCGGTGTACCGTCGCCGTCATCATCGCCGGCCTAGGACTACCGCCGACGCACATTCGGCCTGACTTTGCGGGCCCCAGCGACCGATTGAGCGGTCGGGCCGGCGGTAGCCGCAAATATGCGCCCAACCCTCGCTCCCTATTCCAGTCCAACGCTCCCGGCTTTCTTCTGTGACGCTCGTCTCTCTTGCCGGAGTATCAAAGCCGCTTGACCCGCGGCAGCCCCATCCATTTGCTCACCGCTACGCAACCGCCCAGGGTCAATCGTAGCCTGGCAACAAAGGCGGGTATGAAACTTCCTATAACTCCGCTTTGGGTTTGACTTAAGTTAGGGGCCAGCATGAACCTGCGTCCGCTTTTCATGAGCGCGATGATGCGATCGCTTCATGACATGAATTCTGACCGAATGGAATCAATCACGATCGAGACATTTACTGGGTGCTGGCCTTAGAGAAATAACCGTTCATTGGGACTCATGACTTCGGACCTGGAAACTTCTGGAGGAGGGGACAATGACTCACAGCTCAAGTGATTTCCATAGAACCGGCCTTAAGTGGTGTGGTTTGGCACTCCTGCCGCTCCTGATATCTTCCATTGCCGTGCTATTCGCCAGCGGCCGGTTGAACGCACAAGTGCAAAACGGCATCAGCGGTACGGTGGTGGATTCAACTGGGGCTCTCATGGCGGGAGCAGATGTCACCGTGCAAAATATTTCTACCGGCATCCTAGCGACTACCAAAACCTCGTCAGTAGGCACCTTTAAGGTCGTCGGCTTGACGCCTGGAGTGTATTCCGTTGCGGTGGAAACAACGGGATTCAAGAGATTGGTTCAGACTGATGTGACGGTTGAAGTCGCCAAGACTTCTACCGTTGATTTTCGGATGGTGCCTGGCGCCACCAGCGCGGTTGTAAACGTAACGGCAAGTGCAATCTCGCTGAATACCACTGCCCCCGTAGTAGGCACGACCTTTGAACCTGAGTTGGTTAAGACGGCCCCCATTGAGATCAATAGTTTGGCGCGGCAGATCGACTCGTTTATGTATCTGGCACCGGGGGTACAGGGGAATGCCAGCAGTCACAACATCAATGGTGGTCTCACTTTTGAGAATGAAGTTCAATTCAACGGCGTTCCAGTGGCCTTCGTGCAGTACCAGGGAAACCAAACCTATATCAATCCGCCCTATGAAATGGTGAACGAGTTCCGTGTGAATAGTTCCACGTTCGATGCGACCTATGGGTTGGGGCAAGGCGCGGTCACCTTCAACATGGCATCCGGCACCAACCTGCTTCATGGAGATGGCTTCTATATTCTGCGCAATCAATTGTTCGACTCCGACGGCTTTTTCCCGACGTATTTCCGGCCGGATGGAAATCCCGCTCCACCTGTCGACCAGCAGCACGATTACGGGTTTACAGTGAGTGGCCCGGTCATCCTACCAAAACTCTATAATGGAAAAAATCGCACATTTTTCCTTTTTACCTCGGACTGGTTCAGGCAGAACCAGGCGCAGAAGGGTATTGGTACCGTGCCCACAGCTGCCATGAAAAATGGCGACTTTAGTGGTTTTGTAGATTCCACCGGCACACAGATCCCAATCTATGATCCCCTGACTGGGCAGCCGTTTCCTGGCAATATCATTCCACAATCGCGCATCAGTCCTCTTGCACAATCTATTTTGCCCTTCATTCCGAATCCGGACCGTGCCGGCGTGGTTTCCGGGCTGCAAAGCAATAAGTCTCCGGCTGTTCCTTCGCTGGCAATTACCCAGAACTTATGGGGCTACACTCTCGACCATCATCTGAGCTCGTCTCAAAGTATTCACTTTAGCCAATGGCGGGATTCCGTCTCATCTCCATTTTTCACTTTTGCTCCAATCGTTCCTTCCGCGAACGAGCTGCAAAGTCAGATTAATGACACCGAGCTCGGTTCAGGATTTTTGCTGAATTATGTGAACACTTTGAGTCCAAGCTTGGTACTGACGGCAGGTGTGGATTGGATTGGTGAAATAAGCAGCGAATCGAATGCCAAAACTGGCGTCAACTTTCCCGGAGTTGTGAGTGGTTCCACATTCCCCTACATTCAATTCGATGGTCCAAATGCGATAACACCGTTTGGCGCCAGCAATGGCTTCACGAATGTGGCAGGCCAGTTCGGTGGATTTGTTGACGACAATAACCGCCAACTAGGTATCGTGATCGCCAACAACTGGCTATGGAACAAAGGACGCCACAATTTCAATATAGGTGGGCAGTTCAGGCGCACTTACCAGGATCTTTTTGCGTGCCAGTTCTGCGGAGCTACGTTTTCTTTCAGTCAACGGACTACCTCCACACCGAATACCAACGATCCGAACTTCGGCAGCTATGGCAGCTCGTTTGCCAGCTTTCTTCTCGGCGAGGTGGACGCCGGCGTACGTCTTAACTCCAATGTGACCCGTTTGCGTAACAAGGAGTTTGCTTTCTATATTCAAGACGATATGAAGGTCAATCCGCGGTTAACTCTAAATCTAGGCCTTCGCTGGGACATAATGGTGCCGTTTACCGCAATTGGCAACAATGTCGTCTATGTGAATTTTCAGAACCCTACTGTGCTTGATCCGGAGGCAGGCAACATTCCGGGCGGCGCCACCATGTTTGGGAACTGCAACGGGTGTGCGGGTGTCACCCGCGCGGATATCCACTGGAAGAACTTTCAACCCAGGGTGGGCGTGTCCTACAAGGTAGATTCCAAGACCGTAATCCAGGCGGGTTTCTTCATGACCTACCTCAATGGTGGCGCTTATGAATATGGGACCACGCAGACTGCCTTTTACTTTCCGTCCCTATTGGGGGGTGAATTCGCTCGGCAGTCAAACGGTAGCAATATACCGGCCTATGGCAGTTGGGATGCAAACACGATGCCCTCGCCGCCGCCGACTCCTTTTAGCCCATCGATTGGAAACGGAGCTACCATTCTTGGGTTCAATCCGAAAACGTTCGGCAGGGCTCCCTACGATTCGGCGTGGAATATTGGTGTCCAAAGGGAACTTCCTTGGAACATGTTCATAACCGTGGCGTATGTTGGCAACCGTGCGATACACATTCCCTCTTCTTTGCATCAACCCGAGCAGCCTCACCCGTCCATCCTGTCCTATGGAAGCCTCTTGGGCGAACTTGCGACTTCTCAGGATGCCATAAACGCCGGCATCACAATTCCCTTTCCTGGTTGGGTCCAACTGTTTGGGGGTAACGGGACTGTAATCCAGACGCTGCTTCCATTCCCGCAATACTCGGACATTTATAACACTTACGAAACCGAGGGGACGGCATTCTACAACGGGCTTCAAGCGCAGGGAGAAAAGCGGTTTTCTAACGGCTTAAGTTATCTGGCTGATTTTACGCTGGCAAGAAACATTGCAAATGAGTCGGTCGGGTCTACGCTTTTTCAACCAAACCCCATAAATTCATTTGATATGCCGCCTGAATTTACGCCATCTGCGACTGACCAGAAGTACATTGCCAACTTTGTCGCGACATATGCGCTCCCGTTCGGCTCTGGAAAGAAATATCTGAATTCTAAGGGTATAGTGAACCAGTTGGCGGGGGGGTGGCAGTTCAGCGGAATCCTGACCTATGCGGGCGGACTGCCTTTCGGGGCTTACAATAACTACAATCCGCTCTACGCTAACTTCGGCAACCGGCCAGATGTGGTTCCAGGTGTCAAAATAAAAACATATAACTACAATTTGTCGAAGAGTTACTTCGAAGGGAAATTGTCGGCACCTCCAGCACAATTCGCGACGAACGCCTTCGTCAACACCGGACCCTGGGAGCTCGGCAATGCGGTGCGTTCCTATGCAGCCTTGCGAACTCCTCCTTTGAGGATAGAGAATTTTGATGCTATAAAGACGTTTCCTATTGGAGAGCGAGTGCGAGCCATCCTACGCCTTGACTATTTCAATGCGTTTAATCGAACGCAACTAGAGGCTCCCGATGCAAATTCCCTCGATCCAACATTTGGGCAGATTACCAATCTAAGCTCACAAATCAGCAACCGTCAGGGGCAGGCAACCTTCCGCGTGGAGTTTTGATTGGATCGGCCATGAGGCAGGCTTGGAGTCTGGCAGGTTACCCCACTGTTCACGGTTCCAATCGATGGCCACAGCGCGTGACCACCTGGTCGCGGAGGCAGGAGAAGCCATGGAGAATGACAGTCGCATGTTTCACCAGATGGCTCAACAGGCGATTTCTGAGGTTGGCTCAGTCTTTCCTCAAGTGCGCATCGCCGCGGTGGACCTCATGTGCGCGGAGATCCTGAAGGCGCATCATATCGCATGTTACGGGGTGGGACGGGAAGGCTTGATGATGAAAGCATTCTGCATGCGTCTCATGCACCTCGGCCTGGATTCCCACGCCGTCGGCGATATGACGGTCCCTCCTCTCGGTCCAGGCGACCTCTTGCTTACCAGTGCAGGGCCGGGCTCGTTTTCGACAGTGATGGCTCTATTGGAGGCGGCGCGAGATGCGGGAGCACGCACATTGGTCGTCACTGCGCAACCGAGCGGCGCGGCGGCTCGAATAGCCGACGTGGCAATAGACTTGCCCGCCCAGACCATGGCGAATGATCTTGGGGAACGCACGAGTCTTCTTCCGATGGGCAGCTTGTATGAAGCGGCCCAACTGATTTTTTTCGACTTGATCTCAATTCTCTTGCGTGAGAAGACGAGCCAGACACCTCGACAGATGCGGGAGCGCCACACCAACCTGCTGTGACCATTGCATTGCAGCCAATCTTTGTCAGGGTTTGGCCTGCGTTTCCTCCACAGGAACGATGCGGCCCGACTCGCGAAGATAACGGAAGAGGTGCTCCAGGGGCGGCCTGGGAAGGAGATCGTCGAGGGTCACGAGATCGCGGCCGGGGGATTCCCGCAACAGACCTTCCGGCAGGCCGCCGACCTCGGCCACCAACGGTTCCATTCGCATGGGAGCGACATAGATGGTCACGTCGGTGGAGAGCAATCGGCCGAAGCCTTCCAACACGGCGCCGGGCGAGGAAGCAAACACTCTTTCTTCCATGAGCTGAAGAAACATAGAGATCCAGATAATCACCGCGATGTGCGCAGGGGTGTAGCGACGAAGGTAATAAAGGAATTGGTAGCCCTCCGGGTAATCGGTGACGACAACCGTGCCGAGACGGGCAAGCTGCTCAATCATGGCCAGCAGTTCCGCGTTATCCGAGGCAGCCGAGCCTTGGAGATTGTGAGTGTTGACCTCGAGGATGACTAAAGGTTCGCGGTCGGAGGGAATCCCTTCAGTCACGAACTTCTGTCGCACGGCCTGAAGGGTTTCGGCGGCAGAAGGACCGGGATGCCCGTGCAAGGTACGCTGTCCGATCAGTGGACGCTTGTGAAGGAGAGTGGACGGCTCGACCACTTGGGCGTTGGAATCGAAGACCACGCCATGGGACATGCCGCTGCGGAGCAAGTCCAGGCACCAGAGGCGGGAATCTACGCCGGCGAAAATCGGGCCAGTTAGTTCGAGAACGTCGATTTCGAGCCGTTCAATGGATAAATCGTCGAACAGGCCGGCCAGAAAGGCCCCTGGGGAAGACCGCTGGTGATAGGCGGCATAGATCAGATTCACACCCAGCGTGCCAATGGCTTGCTGCTGGAGTGGCGCAGTGGGATCCCCGAGATTGATGTGCAGAAGAATCTGATTGGCCTGGCCACCAGGTTCGGCCTGGAAGCGGAAACCGAGCCAGCCGTGCTGCTCGTTGGTTCCCTGGTAATTCCGGGTGGCGACGGTGTCCGCAAAAACAAAAAATCGGGTATGGTCGCCCCGAACTTTCGCGAGCCGGGCGAGGAGGAGCTGATATTCGTGGTCGAGCATGGCCACAAGGCGCTCCTTGGAGACGTAGCGCGTGCCCGCACCGTAGGTGTCGTCGCTGACGGTCTTGTCATAGGCCGAGATGGCTTGCGCGACCGTCCCTGAAGCCGCGCCAACGCTCAGAAACCAGCGGGCCACTTCCTGACCGGCTCCAATCTCGGCAAACGTCCCGTAGTAGGAAGCCTCAAGATTGATGGCCAGGGCTTTGGCATGAATGTCAGTGGATTGCTGGGGGTCGGGGGACATAAGCGGCTCCTTTGCGGAATTCGGGATGGGCGGGAGTATAGCCCAGAATGAGCGTCGGCGATGGCGCTCGCGACGGAAGTCTGCAAGGTCTGTTTCATAATTACGCTGGATATGCACAGGCACAGACCGTTTGGCTCTGCCTGCGTTTGCTACTCTGCGACTTCGAAGATGACTTCGAGTTCTATCGGCATCCCGAGAGGAAGGCTGGCAACGCCAATCACCAGCCGAACCGGCGTTTTCTCGGCGCCAAAGACATCTCGAAAGAGGTCCGAGACAGCGTCCGCGACCTTGGGCTGATCGAAGAAGTCCCCGTGGGTCGCAATGAATACTCCCAGCCGGACGACACGAGTCACTCGATCGAGTGAGCCTAAATGCTTTTTGGCCGCAGCGAGCACGCTCAAAGCCGCGGTGTAGGCGGCATCTCGTCCAGCCTCGGTATCGAGTTCCTTCCCCAGCCGGCCAATATACTTCGGCTTGTGGTCTACAACCGGGAGCATCCCGCTAAAGAAGAGCAGATTGCCCGTCTGTAGCGTCTCCACGTAGGTGCCGAACGGAGTGGGGGCGGCAGGGAGCTGAATGCCAAGATCCTGCAACCGGCGTTCGGCGCCGCCTAGCTGGGAACCCACAGGGCTTACCACCGGCCCACGTGCGCACCGTCGTCCACGTGCAGCACCTCCCCCGTGACGTGACCAGCTTCCGTCAAGTAAATTACAGCTTCCGCGATGTCTTTCGGGTCGGTAATCGTGCCCATAGGGGAACGGCTCTTCAGAGAGTCCTTGGGGGCGTTCTTATGCATAGGGGTGTCGACAGTGCCAGGCGCGACCGCGTTAAAGCGGATGTTTTGGGTCGCGTATTCGCTCGCGAGGCTGAGGGTAACGGCATCTAGTCCGCCCTTGGTGATCATCGCGATCGACGCCGGAGCACCCCTCATAGGGTTATCGACCAACGCTGCCGTGATGCTGGTTACACTGCCGCCGGTGCCCTGCGACAGCATCTGCTTGACTGCCAGCTGGGTGATGAAGATGAACCCTTCCAGATTGGTGGAGACCAAAGCACGAAAGTCGTCGGCGGTGTAGTCCGTGAACGGTTTAGCTATGAAGATGCCCGCATTGTTGACGAGATGGTCGATGGAGCCGAACTTCTCGGTCGCCGTTTGTGCGACTTTCTCAGCCGTCGCTACCTGACCGATGTCTCCATCGACGAGTGCGAGGTTCGGAGACGGCGCGAAGCCGGCATTGGAAACGTTGCGTGAAGTTGCAACCACGTTATAGCCGCGATCCAGAAAGGCGTGGACAACGGCCGCCCCGATGCCTTGCGAGGCGCCGGTTACGATGACTGTCTTTTTGCTTGCCATACCAACCCTCCGGTTGTTTTCTCGAGAGAGCACCCAGAGAATCCAGCCCCCTTGGGTGTTTAATTCAGTGCCACTGAACGTCCATACCTAACGCTACAGCTCAAGATTCCTGAAAAGACTTTACGGGTTCGTAAAAAGTCACGTTGCGCCTCTGGAAAAGTCAACTTCAGGCCAGTTCCATAATGCACATAGTCCAAGAGGTTTGCGGTCGATTTATCATCCAAGCTGATAAAGCTTGCGAATTCAATCCGAGCAACACTGCCAAAGGAGCTTTAGAAAACATGCGATCCGATATTGTGCCCGGCGCGCTCTTCCCCGATTACGAACTCACTGACCAAAATGCGAAGCGACGCAAGCTCTCGGAACTGCAGGGTCCCCATCCCATGGTTTTGGTACTCAGCCGCGGAGGCTTTTGCCCCAAGGACCGCCGGCAGGCCGAATTGCTTCTCCAACTGCATCGTGAGATGGAAGTTGGATATTGCCGTCTGGTGACGATCAGCACCGACAATATCACTCTCACGAATGAGTACCGCACAGGTGTCGGTGCTCATTGGCCGTTTCTCTCCGATGCGGGACGAATGGTTCAAAAGGATCTCGACATTGCCGAATACACCGATCCAACCAACAATCCGATGATTCCCCATGTCATCGTTCTGGAACCGGGACTCATCATCCACAAGGTCTACAACGGCTATTGGTTCTTCGGCCGCCCGACGCTCGAGGATCTCCGTCAGGACCTGCGTGCGGTCACCAAAAAGTGCCGCCCGGATTGGGATATCACCACCCCGGAAATGAAGGCCGCATGGAAAGAAGGCCGCAAAGAACTCTTTTATCCCTACGGCAAGACCTATGCTCAAACGCTCGGCGAGCAGGATTAGGACCGGCTGGAAACCGCGGAGAGCTGCGTGAGAAAAAAACAAACCGCAGATCTCGACGCTACCCTACCACGCAAAATAGTCTGAGGTGGTTCTCCCATACTTCGGATGTAATATGGTGCTTTGATCGAGGTTCACTTCTTATGGATGATCTCGTCAAGCGCGCCCGCTCTGTCAGCACTCGTGCCGAATTACCCGGTATGAGCCTCATAGAACATCTGGAGGAACTCCGCAAGCGTCTTATTCACTCGGGCATTTACCTTCTGATCGGCTTTGTCGTCGCATATATCTTCAGGGAGCGCCTATATGGCGTAATTCAAGCTCCCCTTGATCAACTTCACATCCCCTTGAATTTCACCCACCCCACAGACGGTCTGACTTTATACCTGAAGACTGCGTTCCTCGGTGGCGCGATATTGGCCAGTCCGTTCATACTCTTTCAAATTTGGCTTTTCATCTCGCCTGGCCTCTATGCCCACGAGAAACGCCACGTGTGGCCCTTTATGGCCGCCACTATCGGCCTATTTCTTGCCGGTGCTTACTTCGGCTACCACTGGGTTCTGCCCGGCGCCATTAAGGTTCTGGTACTCGATTTCGGCCGTCGCTTCCACCCGATCCTCACCATTGAGGACTATACCGGCTTCTTCCTGGCCATCATTCTTGGCCTCGGCATTGCGTTTGAGCTCCCAATCCTGATGTTCTTTCTGGCCCCTGTTCGGTATGGTTGACAGCAAATTTCTCCTCCGCAACTTTAAATACGGCATCATCATCATTTTCATCATCGCAGGCATAATTTGCCCACTTCCTGATCCATTTGGTATGTGCCTCTTCGCATGTCCCCTGATCGTTCTCTACCTGCTCGGCGTAGGAGTAGCCTTTCTGGCACACCCCTCGCGTAGAAAGTCGAAGGCTAAAACACACAGCCCGGATCTCGGCATATTCGTTCTAGCCCTCTTCCGGCTGGCAGCGCTTCTGAGGGCCCGGCGCGAGGCAGCTGCGCATTAGCCTACCCTGGCTTTCCCTTGCGGTCCCGCGGCGGACGACATACTCGAGCACTACTTCTACCAGCGGAGGAAATGACAACCGTTTCGCGATAGATGTCCAGTACCGGACACCCGTTCCCGGTAGCGGACGCCACCCTCTTCCGCCGACTCCACGAACGTATTGATAACGTGCGCATTCCGGCTTAGCGCGAGTGGTGGGGCAATTGCTCATTTCCTTTCCGGATGGAGGCGCGAACGTGACAGTGTTGACGCAGAATCTGAAATTTTCACTCAGGCTCTTGCGCAAAGCCCCAGGCTTCGCCTTTGTGGCCGTCGTCATCATGGCGCTGGGTATCGGAGCGAACACCGCCATCTTCAGCGTCGTTCATGCCGTTCTGTTAGAACCCCTGCCCTTTCCTGATGCCGATCGCCTGGTGCAGGTTTGGCACGTCCCTCCCCAGAAGAGCTTCCCCGGAATGACAAGCTTTGCCGTCTCGGCAGCGAACTTCCTCGATTGGCAAAAGCAGAACCACGTCTTCCAGCAAATGGCACTCTTCACTGGTGCACGGTATGACATTACGGGGGCCGGAAAGCCTGAGGCTGTCGTGGCGAGCCCGGTAAGCTCCGACTTCTTTTCGGTTCTTGGTGTTCAGCCCGTTCACGGACGGACCTTCCTGCCCGAAGAAGATAACCCCGGCAAAAATCACGAGGTCGTGCTCAGCTATAAGTTCTGGCAGACTCATTACGCCTCAGATCCCAACGTGGTGGGTAAGTCCATCAACTTTGATGGAGAGCCATACGCCATTGTCGGCGTCATGGGACCCAGGATGACCAAGCCCGATTTCGCCCAGGTGTGGACCCCCCTCGGCCTTACGGCCCAGGAGGCATCGGTACGTGGCGAACACCACTTCCTTTCCATTGCCCGTCTCAAACCCGATGCCAATCTTTCGCAAGCCCAGGCGGAGATGAACACCATCTCACGACGTCTTGCCCAGACTTACCCTGAAGACGATCAAGGTTGGGGCGCATCTGTTCACTCCTTGCGCGAAGAGACAGTCGGCGAGGTTCGTCCCGCTCTGCTCATGATGCTTGGAGCTGTGGCTTTCGTGCTTCTGATCGCCTGCGCAAATGTCGCCAACCTCATCCTCGCGCGCACCTTTGCGCGTCGCAAAGAGATCGCCATCCGTTCCGCGATAGGCGCAAGCCGCTCTCGCATTGTCCAGCAGCTACTCGGCGAATCCTTGCTTATCTCGGTCTGCGGAGGTGTGCTCGGTCTCTTGGCCGCGCACTTCGGCATAGAACTATTGATCAAGTTCTTTGCCGACAAATTGCCGCGCATGGGAGACATCGGGCTCAACGGCCCGGTGCTCGCCTTCACCTTCGCGCTCTCCATCGCAACCGGTATTCTCTCCGGCCTCCTACCCGCCTGGAACATGACGAAAGGGGACGTGAACGAGGCCCTCAAACAAGGTCTCGGCCGCACCGATGCCGATAGTGGAACCAGCAAGACCCGCTCCGCTCTGGTGATTGTCGAGGTTGCGCTCTCCGTCGTATTGCTCATTGGAGCTGGACTCATGCTCCGCAGCCTTTGGAAACTACAAACCATCGACCCCGGCTTTGATCAGCACAATGTCCTTACCCTTGCTCTGCTGGTGAACAAGCAGCAATTCACCGACCCAAGACAGGAATCGAGGTTCTTCGATGCCGTGCTTCAGCGCGTACGCTCGCTGCCCGGTGTCGAGTCTGCGGGAGCGATAGACGATCTCCCTCTGACCGGGGGCTCGAGCCAGCCTGTCGCAGTCGAAGGGCATCCCGTGGTCGCGTTGTCAGAACAACCTGAGGTGTCTGTCCGGGTCGCGACACCCGGATACGTCCGCAGCATGCACATCCCACTGCTGCAAGGTCGGGACATCAGCGCCAACGATACGGCTGATTCCGCGGCCGTGGTCGTCATCAGCCAATCCATGGGGAAGCAGTTCTGGCCTGACGAAAGCCCGATCGGACATCACCTGAAGCTCTCTTTCTTCCCCGACAAAGATCGCCAGATCGTCGGAGTCGTAGGGGATGTGAAGCAGCAGGGCGTGAACAGCTCCGCCGGCATTGCCACACTCTATTGGCCTCTTGCGCAGATCACCCGCCCCTCCATGGCTCCGTGGCGCTCATTCCCTCTTTTCCTTACCGTTCGCACCACTGTTCCACCTCAAGCTCTCGCCGGCGCGGTGACGGGCGCCGTCCACGACGTGAACAAAGACGTACCGGTAGACAATGTGATGACGCTGGAAGATTTTGTAAGTGAGACCCTGACCCAACACAGCTTCAACATGCAGCTGCTCGCGATCTTCGGTTTGCTCGCTCTTGTTCTGTGCGCGATTGGCATCTACAGCGTTCTTGCTTATTCCGTGAAGCGCCGCATGAGGGAGATTGGCCTTCGCATCGCTTTTGGGGCAACGTTGCGCGACGTAGCTCGCCTGATAATCGTGCAAGGCATGAAGCCCACGCTGGCCGGCATCGGCATCGGACTCATCGCCGCCTTTGCCCTCGGACGCATCGTCACCAGTATGATCTATGGAGTGCGTTCCCGTGACCTCACAACATTTCTGGCCGTTACCATGCTGCTCATCCTTGTCTCGTTTGCGGCCAGCTTGATTCCCGCACTCCGCGCCACTCGTGTTGATCCCCTCGAGGTCCTTCGCGACGAATAAGTGCGCTGAGCTATCCGAAGGAACTGCCTTCGCGGTGGAGGTACTTATCGGTGCAGTCCTGGTCTACTTTCCGTGCAGCCCCCGTTCACTTATATGCCATCTTCTATTCAATGTTTTTCTTGTTGCACGGTTCCGGCTATGCGCAAAGTTCGTTGCCTTCTTCGGCTGAGACCACCTCTACGATTCACGTGTCGTCCCAGTTCGTAATTCTGGATGCCCTGGTCGAAAACAAGAAAACGGGTAGCTTAGTCGGCGATCTGCAGCGCAGCGATTTCCGGCTATCCGAGGATGGGGTTCCGCAGAGCATTACTTACTTCAGCCAGGACAGGCTGCCGCTTTCGGTGGTCTTCCTCTTCGATCTGACGGACACGGTCCGGTCTGCATTGAAACCTCTGGCTGAGGGTGCGCGCGAGATTCTGGGCCACCTGAAACCCGAGGACGAGGTGGCCATCATGGTCTTCTCCTCGCATACCGAGCTGCTGCAGAACTTCACCATCGACCGCATACTCGCCTCCGACGCCATCGCAAAAGCCTCCGCCATGGAGAGCAAGGATGGCACCTTCATTCACGAAAGCATGTATGAAGCGGTGCAGCAGGCGATGCAGGCCACCACGCCGCGTAGCCGCCGGGTAACGATCTGGCTAACCGATGGCACCGCAAACTTTGAGAACTCAATGACCCGGAAAACCATTGGTAAAGAAGCCCCCGCTCGCTTGCATACGAAAGAGGAGGCTACCGCGGAATTACTCCACTCCGGCGTGGTGGTTTCCGCGCTTATTGATCGCACGGCTGCGACGGATCTCACCATCCTCGCCGCCAACGCCAATCCTCTGGCGATGATGTTTGGCGGACGCACAGGAGACATTCGAAATATGCTGAACTGACGGGCGGACCGGTTCTCGATACCAGCAAGAAGGAGGTTGCCGCTCGCCTGGCCGAGTTGGTCGACCAGATCCGATTACGTTACACCATCGGATACAAGCCATCTACATCAAAGCCCGAGGGAACCTTCTGCAAACTCCAGCTTCAACTTAGCCCTGACGCGCTCAAGACGCGTCCCGCTCTCCGTAAGCTGACGGTGCGCACCAGGCAAGCCTACTATCGCTGAGCCCCCGGACGGACGGGAGGGTCGCTCTCGGGTAGGTCCGGGCTTTAGAGTGTGCGTGAGAACTGCCAACTTCAGGATTCGTGGTGGGAGCCCCCGCATTTATGCGGGGGAAGGAGTGCTTCAGCGCTCCGAGAAACAGTTTCGACTCGATCCTGCGCTTTAGCGGTGGCAATGCTAGGGCTGTGCTGTACGGGCTTTACAGGCCGCGGAAAACCCAATGTTTTTGAAGGGTACGACCTACCTCGCCGCAGCGAGCATTAGGTCGTACGTAAACCATTGCAAACACGTGCGGCTTTAGCCGCTGAGGGAACGACCCTCGCCCCCTCCAGGATTTTTTCCGCAGCCTCTTCAGCCGCCCAAAATCACACAACTTTGCGGTATACCAAGGGAGAGGTATAGGGAGGAGAAAGTGGCCGGTCTGGATCGCGCGTTAAGCCCTGATAGCTTCTTGCAGGACGTGCATTACGCCT
>CAWCKO010000030.1:0-29365 GCA_963796145.1 uncultured Acidobacteriaceae bacterium
ACCCAAGTCGCCTGTTAGGAGGGCAACCGTGGCTATTCCGCAGTCTATTCCATCCCCCATTTTTCCCCGCGTCCTTTCACCCCAACAATTCATCGACCTTCTCGAGATCCTTCGGGAACTCGATCTTGAACTTAATTTCGCCCGCGGCGTGCCTGATGGCCAGATGCTGAAAGTGAAATTCCCGATCAGCTGCGCCCGGGCTTTCCTGCGCGCCCATGAAGCTCTGGAGCGCGCGCGGCCGGTTCCCCCGTCGGCCGCTCCTTCGACGACTGATGCCTGCGGGGAGAATCCGGACCTCGTCTTCAGCACCACGACAGAGCTCTCGAACTGGATTGATGCCGTCGAGCACTACGTCGGCAGCTACGTCGAAAGGAGCCAATCGTGACTACTCTCACCGATGCCGCACCAGACCTGCTCGCCGCGCTCAAGGAAACCGCAAGCATAGTTGAGGGTTGGCTCACGGCCATTATCGAATGCAACTGCGCCCAGGGAGCAGATGGCAAATACGACCTGGCAACCCTTCCTGGTGACTGGAAGCGAGACGTAAAGAGGTTCAACAAGGCTCTAGCGGCCGCGCGGAAGGCCATCGCCGACGCGGAACAGGAGGGCCCCCATGTTCGATAACCCACTCGAAGAAAGCAAACCCGAACCGCTTTTCGGCATGCGCAGACTGGCTGCTGCGGTCATTCTCCAGGCCGCTGTCGATTTCACCGAAACCAAGGACCCCCGCGTCTGGATGGATGCGAGGCGTTTCCTGTTTCCCGAAGATCCCGGGATTCAGGAGCATTTCCGCTGGACGGTCGAGGTTGCCGCGATCGATCCTGACTGGCTGCGGGCGCACCTCTTAGAGGCCCGCGAACGAACTGCTGTCCCGTCCGGAATCCGCTCCTGCAGCAAATGCGGTTCCGAGTTCCGCGGCGCGAACTGTAGCCAGTGTCGCCGAGAAAAGGCTGCCATCTACCGTCGTCAGCTGGGCATAATGCCGAGGCCAGAAAAGGTAGCCCTGGACGACCTTTTTGTGCCCGTGCGTCAGGCGTCATTAACCAGGCCAAGGGCGAAGGGTGGTCGAGGAAACAACCGAAAAACGGAATCGACCGACACGATTCCGAAACGTGGTCGACTCAGCATTCGCGACGCACAGATTCGCCTGGTTGCCGCTTTGGCGCAGCTCGCCTTTTCCTGGGATCCGCCAATCTCGGATGATCCGATATTGCCACCTGCCCCAAAGCGGCCGCCTCGATCCTTCCACAGAACAACCGGCCGACATTTCGGAATCGTCCGGGCATGATTCTAGCGTGGAAACCTGCTATGCTTTTCGCAGCCGTGGGACCAACATGGCTTGGCTTGGCGTGGGGCTGCAGATTTAAGCAGCCAACAGGAACGATCATCCTGCCGGAGCTACCCCGGAAACAAGATCCCACCTTCTCTGGTCCCGCGGCTCAATCTCCATTTGAGAAAAGGAGTTCCTATGCCAAGTCATGCCTCAGACACACCTGTCTCTAAATCCACGCTCCGCAAACCTATGAAGTTGATCGATCCGTACAGCGGAAAGATGCAATGCCGTGTCTGCGGGTCACGACACTTTGCGAGCGTAAAGCCATCGACGATAACTCCTTCCGGATTCATCGGGGGCGGCCACTACTACCGTGACTCTTGGCAGTGCTCAATCAGGACTGCCCAACAAAGCACTGACCGAAACGGGGAAGGTCTTCGGATTCTTCCCCCGTTTAGTGGAACAATGTGGAACAGGGGATCTTATGAGGACATGCTCAATTTGCCAGCGCTCCGACCGGGCGGCCATCGACAAGATGCTCAGCGGCTCCGTTCCGCTTAGGCAGATAGTGGAACAATACGGAACGTCTCTTAGGTGCACTGAGCCGCCACAGGGAGCACCGGGCAACTCAAGTAGATGTGGAGTCCATGCGCCAGCATCTTGCTGCCCTGCGTAAGGAGATTGATCGCAGAAGAAAGGCGGCCGGGGCGAAGCGTGCGGCCCGCAACTGGAACATGGAAGCCGTGATTAAGGCCGAACTGATCGAGTTGGTCAACTATATCGAGACAGAACTCGACCGGTATGTCATTCGCGGAACATAGCGGAACAAGTGGTCCACTCCCCCGCCCGCTTTGGTATCGTTCTTATTGCATGGCCAGCGAATCACTTCAGTGGCTTGAGGATGAATGGGAAGGCATCCCCGGGCCCGCCTCCGCCTCCTGATCCGAACTATGCGGTGCGTCGCCTGGCGGCCGCCGTGCTCTTGCGCGCCGTTCTAGACTCCCGCGTCACCGATCCGCACGTCCGCAGAGATGCGCTTCTATTCCTGAACCCGCGAGATGAACGATTTCGCGAACATCTGCAGTTAACGCTCCAGGTCTCGGGGGTCAACCAGCGATGGTTTCGCCGCCGGATAGAGCAGGGATGTTTCCAAGCACTGCCCAAGCGCATCGTCCGGCGACCGTACTATGGTCCAGCCGCTTAGCGTCAATTTCGCGCCAGGATGCCCCCTGAGCCCCTCAGAGTGATCCGGGGTATGATTCCCTCCCAGAACAGGAGAAACGAGCAGGGCGCCCATGCAGCGCGCGACGCCACAGGGCTAATAGGATGTTCCTTTGGTATGGCCGCAAGTTTCTGCCATTTGGAAGACTGGTCTGGCGTTATACCCATCTCGCTGAGGGTCTTCGGTTTAATATCGTGCGAGACGATATTAAGTTTTCTCGGCTGCGATCGATCTTGCCGCGTCCGGTTCTTCTTTGCCTCCTTCAATAAGTGACAGAGCTCTCCGTTCGGCCCGAATGCGTACCCGGGCAGTTTATGCCCCCGCGACCGCCAGCTGATGCCGCATTCTCGCGTGTTCTGCCTTCCGCTTCGCAGCCGCGACGGCCGATTCGCAATCGCAGCCCTCGCACTCGCAGGCATCGCAATCGCACCCTTCGCAATCGCCCCCGTCACAGGGAACACAGTCGCATAGGCAATCATCATCATCACCGTCACCGGCACGCTTTGGGGGTTGTGCCCGACCAGAGAGACTGTCGTCATCCACATCGATGCCGTACTTTTTGGCTGCGGCCTTGATCCGGGTGCGGGCCTTGCTCTTCTCGTCCGCATCCGGCATGTCGGTCGAACTCCAGCGTGAGATCGCATTGCGGATGTGCGACTTGGTTTTCTCGTCGGTGGAGAACTTAATCGGCAGCTTCCAGTCGGATAGTTCGTCCGTCGGCCGGTAAGCAAACGCCTCTTTCTCCAGGTCCTCACCGTCGACGCGCTTGGTCTTCTTCTTCGTGCCAGCGGTAAGCATCAATGGATCGCCGGCCGCTGCCATCGCCAGTTGATGGCGCATTCTGGCAAACTCGAGCGAACGCGGCTGACGGCGCGCTGCAAGTTGGGCCTGGGCGCGCCCGCGTGCCGACGTCTGGGACGTCTGGAGCGCATCCGCCAGCGTGCCCACCCGATCGGCCATGCCCAGCCGGACTGCGGTCTTGGCGTCGAACACGCGACCCTGGCCGAACTTGTTGTGTACGTCGGACTGCTTGATCCCGCGACCCCGTGCTACTGCGGCTTCGAACGCTCGGCCGTAGGTGTTCACCAAGTTCTGCAGTTGCTCGCGCGCCGGGTCGCTCAAGGGCTCGTAAGGGTTGCCCTCGCATTTGTTGTCGCCATACTTGATCATCGACATCTTCACTCCGGCATTGTCGAGCGCGGCGGACCTGTCCGCATGCAGGTGATAGACCCCAACCGATCCGGTGAGCGATGACGGACTGGCGATGATCTCGGAGGCCTGCGACGCCAAGTAATAGGCGGCCGAGGCGCACAGGCAATTGGAGACGGCGGTGATCGGCTTCTGTTTGCGCGCCTGGTAGATCTCAGAGGCCAACTCATCAACGCCGTCAACGTCGCCGCCCGGTGAGTCCACATCGAGCACGATGGCGCTTACGTATGGATCGGCGACTGCCTGGCGAAGGGCTGCTGAAAGATTCTGCGTCGAGGCGCCCCCAAACAGATAGGACCACATGCTGGCGCGGTGGGTGATCAGGCCGTAGATAGGTATGCACGCGATCGCGCCTGTCGTCTTCGCTGTTCTGATAGCCGCTTGGCTGGATGATGCGCGCACTTCAGGCATCACCCCGCTCGCCAGCTTCACCTCCAAGAGGGCCAGCATCTCGTTCAGTTTCGCCTCATGGATGAACCAGAGCTTTCCAGCCAGTGCCCGCCGAATGTCCGAGTAACTTTTCATTCTTGCCCCCCGTTTCGTTGATAGTTTCATGGATTCACGTCACGCCTGCGCCGCACCTGATGCCATGTCCTTTGCCAGTACCTGAAGAGTGAAGTTTTCCCTTTCTTCATCGGAAGCAGTCGCCCAAAGCCTGGCAGCAAACTTCTGCAAGCTTTCGGGCGCGGAAAGCCGTTCCAGCTCCTGCATGGACGCGATCGTAAGAGCTACGGATTGCCAGGTCATCAGCGAGCGCGCTTCGGCAAGCCCAAGTTCAGGCTGGAATCTATGCACCGCGCACGGGAAAACTCGCCATGCGCGATTCAGTGCGGTCAGGCCGTCCACCCAGCAAATCCAGCTTATTCCCGACTTGCCCTCGAAATGCTCGTTCGCGGCCGCGAGGCCGTCCAGGTCGAACAGAAGGTTGCTATTCACAGCGTCTTTCTCGCCCGACGCAGACATGGACAGTTGCCGCACGGCGTCGAAGATGACGCGATCGTCAGATGCGATTGCTCGATCGATGAGCGACTGCGCGGCCGCATAATCAATCGCCGGGTGAACGCATGGAGCATGCACGGAAACAGTTGCCTCGTCGCCTTCACTACAGATTCCATACTGTGCTCCCCGAGGAACATGGCAAATAAATCGAGCGTCTGACCATGCGAGTTTAACCACGACTCGGCCTCAGCCAGGGCTGAGACATTCCCGGACAAGCGATAGGTTGCACCCTCGATAGCGATCTCAGCAGCCGGCGACAAAGCGCTTTTATCCATCATGACTCCGCGCCAACCGGCGCCGGCACGGTTGGCTTAGCGCCTGATCGGTCCCACGCCTGCACTATCGCCGTTGCGATCGTGTAGCGCTCTCCATCGTGACCAGCGCCTGTGCCTCCTCCCAGGTCAACTCTGGATGATGCTTATGCGCCGCGCATGGGAAGACAATCCTTATGTTTTCGAGGGTGAGGTCCGGCAACGCGAAAAGGAGGTTGAACCGATGACCCTGGCTGCCGGAACCAAGTCTCAGCCTTCCCCAATTCGATGAATTCGAAACAGAGGTGGTACGTCTTGCTGCCTCATCTCGACCGGGATATTCGAGACGTCTAGCGCGACGGTTTATCTGCAACAGTGGTTGATGCTTCGATCTTCTTTTTCTTTGCCATCGTTTCCTTCCCAAATCTTTCGGTTTTCCTACCTCCCCGACGGCGTCCGCCTGTCGCCCTGGTGGGTTGCATGTACGGCAGCCGAGATGATGGCTGGCGCTGCCCTCATGACCGCCGCGTGAATCGCCGCCGGGTCAGTTGACCGCGCGCATCGATGTTGAAATGGTGATGATGACACCGCCGCCGAGCTATTGATTTGGGGTAATGCGGCCGGCCGTGCGGGGCATGAAGAGCTCCGGACCTTGCTCACCGACAAGGGCCGGACGGTTCGCCAGGACGTCGCCGCCGCCGGCAAACGCTAGCAAGGGCAAAAGAGCGAGCACAGCGTCCGCAGCGCCGCCCCGGCTGCATCTCGCTCCCGAAAGGCCGAGTAAGGAGGAGACCCCTCCGACAGCCCCGGCCCTAAGGCGCCACCCAGGCCGCCCAAGCCCCATGCGGAGGACCGCTGGCGTCGCCGCCGGCAACTGCGCCCGTCTGGCTCAAGCCGAGCGAGGCAAAAACGGCACTGAGACCTGCACCCCCGGTGTCCCCGCCCGATCCGGCGAAAAGGCCGTTCGCCCCCTTTCCCAACAAACCCTGCAGTTCGGCGCCGTTTGACGGTGCCGGGGCACCTCCAGGAGTAGTGCCGCCCTCTATGATGGTTGACGTGTAAATCCGATTGTCCTTCGTACCATCCGGCTTGACGCCCTTGCCTCCCAGCCCGAGCGCCTTGAGGGCGCGCCCTTCGGTGCCCTGCAAGCCCGGTCTTTACCAGACTCTCGCCGGCTTGCGTCAACGTTTTCCCGAAGTCGCCCTTCTTGCCTTGGCCGGTGATCAGCTTGGCCAAATCATCGTTCAGCGAATCCGCGGCCCGGACCATCGCCTGGGCGATATTTGCGGTCATGTCCGACCAATTCTGCAACATTGTCCGATACATATCGGCAGCCTCTCCGGAGCCAGTGCTTTGGTAAATGTTCGCCGCATCGCGTTGCTGGGTCACCGCATAGGCGCCGTTTATATCGGCCGTTTGATTGGCCGCTCCCGCTTGCGCGTTCCGGATCGCGAGTTCTCCGCTCTCGCCCTTAAGGCTCGGGTCGCTCTTTATCAAATCGATCTGAGTTCGCAATTCCTCATTGACCCTAGCAAGGGCCGCTGCGTGTTCATCGGCATGAATCTTTCCCAGTTCCTGGGCTGCAGCGAGCTTCGATATCGTGCCCTCTTGGAGCCCGATCGCGATCGACGATTCGCGAAACGCTGCGGTGTTCTTTGCCTGAATTTCCGCCATCGCGGCCGCGATCTGGTTGTATTTCTCATTCGCCTTGGTTGCGCGTTCTGCCGCTTCGATGGCCGGGCCCGTTATCAGAGCCCTTTGCCCATTGCTCAACAGGTCATTGCCCTCAACCGTGGACCTGGCGTCCTCGAGGTACTTCTTCTTACCTTCCATCAACTTCTGATAAAGCTCGGCCTGCAGTCTGTACTGTTCCATCTGCACGGTATGGTACTGCTCGCCGCCCCTGGAGAAGGCATTGATGCGCGCCGACCAATAAGCCAACTCGTCGGCCACGCTGACCCCATATAGAGCCTTTTGCTTGGCCATGCCTTCCTGCATCTGCTGCAGTAGCAGAGCCTGCGCCTTGTTGGCGGCCTCGAGCGCCCGAGATTTGGCCGTGTCGGCCGTATTTCTCTTCTGCTCATCGGCCGTGTCTACCTGACCCGAGATAAGATCCTTGAAGGCGTTGATGGCGTCAAAATTCTGGCCCTGGTTGCCATATACCGTGGCATATGGAGCCTGCCTGACGGTCCCCGCGTTGGCGATGCCGTTTCGCTTGACCGTCTCGCTGTTGGCAAAGTTCAGCGCTTGCTCCTGGGCAGCCCGTAGCTTGGTACCGAGGTCATCCGCAGCCGCCTGATTGCCAGCTTTCAGTTCATCCCGTTGCTGCCTGGCCAGCGTGCGGATGTTGGCCAGCTGATCCTCCATGTTGTTGCCGAGTGTGGCATCGACCCCCTTATTGAGTAAGGTCGATAAAGCCCCCTTCTGCGTCTCCTCGATGATTTTCTTGAACTGCTGGTAGTCCCTGTCGAGCGAAATGGCCAGATCGTCGGCCCGGAGCCTGGCCTCGTCCAATGCGAGGGCCAGATTATTTACCGGCTTGTGCTCCAACTGAGCAATCTGTTGCTCGAGTTTGTCGTTGGTCACGCGAAGGCTGTCGGCATTCTTCCGTGCGCCGTCTGTGAGTGCGGAAAAGCTTTCGTTTGCGACGTTGCGAATTTGGCCGAGCTGGTGCGCCGTCTTGTACGCCTCCTCGCCGATTCGCGCGATTACGCCAGCGAAAGCAATTCCGCCTATCACGGGGAACGCCGCCTGCAGCGCCTTGCCCACGCCGGGAATCGTGCTAACGAATCGCTCGGCTGCCCTGATGCTGTTCGTCATGCCGCCTTCGAGAGTGCGGATGGCGGCACTTGCTGCCTGCATTTCGCTCACGGTGCCATGGCCCATTTGCCGAGTGGCATTCGTGAACGACTGCATCGACCGCTGCGCCTGAGCCAATGAAGCGCTGTAGCCGGCCGAGTTAAGATTGAGACGTACGGTGACGTTGCCGCCCATTATGCTGCCCCCAGAGTTCTTGCCGCTTTGTTGATCTTCTTGCGAGCAGCGTTTTTATTTCGCATCAGACTCAGCTCACGCTCTCGCGCAGCGGATCGATATCGTCGCGCTCGATTAGTGCTTGGTTTCCGGGTGCCTGTTTCGCCTGTTTTGTCCATCAATCCCCCTGGTTAGAGCCCTTTTGCGCACGAAACGAGTATGTTTTTGTCCAGATACGAGGGTTGATCCCCGAATCGCCTTGCTTTTCAAATCAATCACTTGGTCACACCACAAGACTTCAACCTTTCTTGCCCATCCCCGAAACTTTCATTTTTTGGCGGCGTAAACGCGACTGCAGCCCGGTCGTGGGACCGCGAACTGGCAGTGATTTTGGTACCCCGGTCCCGATGGATGGTGCCCACCGTCCGCACACATTCCAACCGTCAGCCATGTTTTCCTTTCTCGTATGCGGAGAATGACGTGGGCGTGCCATGAGCGGCTAGCCACTCGTCCCACTGCTTTTCCCGTCGCAGATCCTCTGGCGTCGGATTCGGAAGGCCGCGGCACAACGCGATTTCGATCGCCCAACCGCAAGCCGGCTCTGGGCCATCCATGCCGGTTGGCGGTTCAGTCGGCAGTTTGCCCCTGAAACTCTGTTCCTCGCGCGTGGGCGCCAACCCGAGCGTCCTGAGCATCCTGTTCAGGCTGGCAACCATGCGATTTTCGGCCGTCTGCAGCGGATTCAATTGCAGCGCCCCATCTCGGCCCGGAACCAAAGACTCATACTTGCCGGCCTTTAACTGGCGAGCCTTTTCCGACCGAATCGCCATGAGACCGCTGTACATCCTGCAATAGTTGCCGGCCAGCTCGCCGTCTGTGCCGGGATCCACGGCATCGATGAGCTCACGCCACTTTTTGCGCGCTACCAGATCGAGATCAGCCGGCATCTTTGGTCCCATTTTCGTTTCACCCTTTTTTCAAACCAAACAACTTTGCGATCGACTTGGCCACGGTCTTGGTCGGCCGGGGCTGCAGAGAAAATGACCCATATCCCCCCCCCCAGGTCCCGCGGCCGCTCAAATCACCTGAGAACGGCTACCCACTTGGCTTCGGCACCGCAGTGTTTCCGAATCCGCCGTCTTCAAGTGCAGTCTTGCGGTCGTGGTCGACCTTTCGAAGTGATTGCAGATTGTTCACGTCCCAGAACAGTGCCATGTCGCCCTTGTGCGGAACGATGTGATCCACGACCTCTGCTCGATATACGCGTCCCTCAAAGCAGTCGAAGATATCGACCGCAAACGGATGCGTCCTGAGATACGCCTTTGCGAACTTCTGCCATTGCCATCCGTATCCGCGCTGAGCAGCGGTCGGGCGTTGCGGTGCTGCTTTAATGCAGGCATCGCATTGCGAACCGCTGCAAGTGTTCCGGCAACCCGGTGTAGAGCAGGCGCGACTGGCGAGTGATGGCAAAATTTGTCCTCCTTTCACCGCTCATTCGTCGGCGTGAGTCTAATGCCCGTCGACGTATCGGCGCTGCGTCGGTATGAATGGGCCAGACGGCTTAGTAGCGGCTGCTATCTGCGCACGTCGCCTACCCTCGAAGAAAGCAGCTGCATGGGGGTCCATGCGCGCGTACATTTCCGCATACGCCTGCTCGGAGTTGGTTTCGGCATTCCGGCACTTCGCAAACGTGACGACGGATTCGACTGGCAATTCGCGCTCAGGCTCGCCATTTGAAGCGACGAGCAAGATTCGATCGTTTCGGTAGCCAAGCACTTTGAACGGGTAGCGAGCCTCGAGATCGGCCACACTGTAAACCGTCGAGCCAACGCTATATGGTTCTCGCACCGCGATTGGTGGCGTTGGGTCCAATTTTTCGAGACGGGCCAAAATTGCGGCCTGCGTTGCTTCGATCGCGGCGACCCTTGCCTCCAGCGTGAGCTGTTGATTGCCGACTTCTGCTTTCTTCATTTGTGCTGCTCCTTTTTTGAAATTGAGTCTGCCTCGCCCATTCTGCGCAAGTAGTCGCCCAGGTTTGTGGATTCTGCAAAAATCGTGCCCTGTCCAATCGGGCGACTCGGCCCATCTTTTCTGTCCGCGGCGCGCTCCATGGATCGAACGGGCATGTCTCGCGGCATCCCATCGGCGAACTGCACTGAAATAAACCCGCGCGCGTCCTCTTCGCGGATCACGGTGGCCCGATTTGACATTTCCACGTCACGAACTGAAACGACCACGTCGCCGATCCTGAACGGTCTCATTGCATGAATCCTTTCGAGCGATGTGCGCACGGTTTGCAGACCCACTCACGACCGCGCGCAATAACCTGAAGTGTCCGCGCCTGGCACGCACCACAAACGTAGAGTCCGGCATAGCCCTTAAGATCTCCACCGCTGTATGGAACGGCGCCGAGAAAACGCTCCGTTGAGAACATGCGAAGTGGGCCGTCGAAGTACATGCGTGCGGGGACGGGTATGGTCAGTTTCATCGGGCCAACTCCTGAGCGCGTGCTTCCGCGACATATTGGCGATTGGTGCCGGTGGTGCTAGCGGCAACAGCGGCGGCTTCGCCTTCGTGCGAAACCCCTTCCCCAACTTTTTGGGTAGGGGGTTTCTGGTTGCCCCGTCCGCCCTTCTTGCCGTGGGCAGCCTGTTCGCGCCCCGCCACAGCCCGACGTTTCGCGGCTTCCTGCTCGAGCAGTGGCAGCATCTCGACCGCGATTGCCGCCTTCTGAGTCAGATCCAATTCGCGCTCAACCAACGGAAAACAGTCAGCGCACAGAAGCGATATGTGCGGCCGTGGTGAGCACAACGCTTTTCTGTGTCGCCGGCAGCGGTGGCACTGGAGCATGGTGTTTCCACACGCGACGCCGTACCAACCGCCTGCACAGGACATGCGTACAAGCGCCAACACCTTCGAGATATGTTTCCGTTCCGTTATTTGCATCGCGTCCAATCCTTCACTGATACTCCGAAGGTGCTCTATACATGTGCGTTTGAGCCCCTTCGTGTTTTACCGGGAGAATATCTTCTATAAGTCCTTTACTTTTCCCAAGGGGCTCATCATTTCCCAAGGGGCTCATCGTTTGTACGGTAGGACCTTGTTGAGCATCTTCATGAGCCCCTTCGTGATCACCTTCGGGAAGCCACCATATCCAGCCCTCCCGGACTGACTTCTTCCGCGACTTGACTCCCAGTGCAGCTTTCGCCCTTCTGAGAGTGCTGTCCGAGATACGCTGGCTCTTCGCCTCGCTCTCTACCTCTTCCGCGTTTCGGCTTCCTTGGCTAAGCACCTCATGCAGAAAGTTCTTTGCAATGGACAGCGCTCCGCGTTCTTCCGCGGGCGTTTCGGGACCGAGCACATCAGCGGCGCCCAGGCCGGAGAGGTTGCCCCAGGTAACCCCACAGTTGTCGATGACGAATTCACGACTGGAGCCCTGTTCGCCTCCGTTCGATTTCATGTGGACCAAGATCCGTCTTGTGGGATCAGACGGATCACGACCCACGCCCAGCACGGACCGCGCCGCGCCAGCGAAGGCAGTGGAGCCCTGGACCCGATACAAACTCTTCCCCTGCATGGATTTGCTCAGGTGCATCAGTCCGAGGACTGCGGTGTCTGTCTTTTGAGCCATTGCCGAGAGAGGCCCGAGCACCGCGGCTACCTCGCTCGCCTTATGAAAGTCGACCTTCGCGCCGAAATGACTGGTGACCGTGTCGATCACGACCAGCGCGGCCTCATGCTTCTGAACGGCTGCCTCGATTGCGCCTGCGTGGCCGAGATTAATGGCACGTTCGGCTGACTCAAACCACATACGTTTTGGGTCACCGCCAAGCCGATCGAACCGGGCCCGAAGCACGCCTACGCCATCTTCGTTCGACAGATAGATCACACGTTGCGGATGGCAGGAGCCGCCCACGAAAGGAATTGTGCCGCGAGTAAGACAGGCTGAGAATGAAAGCGCCGCCCAGGTCTTACCGTCGCCGGGATCGCCTACTAGTAGAGATAAGGACTTCTTTGGGACGTACGTTTCGATCAGATAGTCGGTCATCTCCGGCTCTACGTCGTCCGCCGAAATGAGGCCGAGGTCTGAACCGTGCGCCGGCGAGTCTATGTCGGCAGCCTGGTCGCGCAGTTGCGCAAGAGCAATGGCTGGATCGCTGGTCAAGTCATAGCAACCGGCTAGAACCCTGTCGCAAAGTCGTGCGAGTTCCCGACGGAGGGATGCAGATCTTATTCTTGCGCAATGAGGCTCAAATGATTTGTACCGCGGCCCATTGGTAAGGTCGGAAATGTAGGCTGCCCCGTTGACCTCTAGTTGACCGCGGCGACGTAACTCCTCGCTCAGAATGAGCGTGTCGAACTTCTGCCCATTCACTGCCAACCCGATCATGGCGTCAAAGATGGGCCTATGTCGCTTTGTGAAATTTGAGCCGGTAATCGTAAGCCCCTGGAGAAGCTCCGGGCGAAGAAGGATAGAGCCAAGAACGATCCTCTCGCTGTCCAGGCCCTCCTCTGCGAGGTTGGGAATGATGACCCGCGTACTTACCACGGCTCCTTTCCCTGGCTAAGACAGACGAGGCAATTGTCCTCGTGGGCGTGCCGCCGTCGCTGGACCCTTATCGCCAAGTCGGCGAGGTGCACCATCGTGTCCTCGTCGTCGATAAGCTTCACCGATGTTCTTAAAGAGACCTCGAGCCTATGTAGCCTGGCCGCGGTGAAGCAGCTTACTGCCGCCGTGGTGCCCGCCGTTATGTCCGTGTTACCATGTGCCACCGATTCCTCATGGCCTGGATCGCGAGACCTGGGCCTTTTTCTTTGCCATTTGGGTTGATGGTTGCCGCGCAGTTCTGTGTTGACCTGCTGCGGGTGACGCAATGCAAAAGAGGCGCCCTAGGCGGCCTGGTCCGGACTCGGTGACGAAGCGCGAGAGGCCGGCGCGTCTTCGCAAGTCTCCTGCACCGATGAACGCAGTCTGGCGCGGCCAGTGACTCTCTTCCTCTCCTTGACGCGCTGCGCGACCCACTTATCGATTTCCCGCTCCAACCAAACAACCGTGTTCCGAGAGAGGGCGATGGGCGCAGGAAAATCGCCAGCGCGGATCAGGTTATAAATGTGCTGCTTGGAAAAGGGCACCCTCTCCTGCACGTTGGGCATGCGAAGGAGCTTGTCTTTTCGGCGGGGCTTAGTTGCGCGCGCGATGCTAGCTGGTCTCTGTGTCCGCAGGGTGGCCTGCGGAACGGCGGCCGTAAGACTGGCGGCAGTATCCAATGGCATAGGGTTTCCCTCTTCGCTAAATAAGCGATTGTCGGATTTCAGGGTTGGTGTGGGTGGCCTGAGGCACCCACGCTTCACAAAGAGGAAGCGTGCCATTCCTATGCGCGCACTCGACCTGGAGCGCTTTACAAGCTTAGGGTGGTTGGTCCACGTTGGGCTGCCGTGGTGCAGTGGTATTTATTTTAACGAGGTCGCCGAGACCTCTTGTTTTGCACCTTAAGTCAGCACCTTTTAATTAGTCAAGACAAATCAAATACAGGCTTGAGCAGTCCATCGCCTTTACGCACCAAAGTTGCCAACAACAACGTTCGAGCCGTTGACCAGGCCGTCCACGTAATCGCTAAACCATTGCAGCATGTGCTTTCTCTCGGCCGCATATTCGGCAACGTTGTAGACGCCCCTGATCCCGGCAATCTTATGCCCCAATGCGATCTCGATGACATCTGGCTGAAAGTGATTGCCATGCAAAATCGTGCTCGCCGTGCGCCTCAGGTCGTGGATCGTGAAATCTGGTATGTCGAACGTCACCCTCTCGAGCGCAGCATTCAGCGAACTTTCGTGCAGCGGCTTTCGCAGGCTGCTCTTGCCCGGCAGCGCATAGCCGGATCCGCATGCCAATAGTCGCAGCTCGCGGAACATCTCAGCCGCCTGAGTGCTGAGGTAGACAATGTGCTCCGCATTCGTCTTGGTGTTCTCCGCGGGGATGAGCCACTCGCTGGCCTCGAAGTTCACATGCTTCCATTCAGCCAGGCGGAGTTCCGACTTTCTCGTCAACGTCAACAGGGTGATGTGCATCGCCAGCTTGAACTGCCGCTGAATTTCCGAAGCGTGGATCGTGCGGAGGAAGCTTCGGAGCTCGCTCGGTGATAACGCCCTGGTGCGCTTACGGCTCTTGCCGATGTACTTTGTCGCGACCTGCGCCGCCGGGTTGGAGGTGACCAATTGCAACTCCAGCGCGTAATCGAAGATCTGTTTCAATGTGGCGCGCAGATGGAGGGCAGTTGTAATGCGGCCCTTGTCTCGCTTCCGGTAAATGAGTTGTTGGCAGTCGAGGACGCCCACGTCTTTAAGCAACCGCTCTCCGAGGTAGGGAAAGATTTCATTATCCAGATAGCGCCGCACCTCGCTGGGATCCTTCAGGTTCGGCTTCACCTGTTCGTTGTAATACCTGTCAGAGAATGCGCGCACCGTGGGATCAGTGGACCGTCCGCCACGGGCGAGCATCTTCTCCTTGGCGGGCGACTTCCCCTTGACAACTATCTGCGCCAGGCGATCGCGTTCCTTCCGCGCGTCCGCGAGGCCCAAGTCCGGATACTGGCCCAGGGTAACCTTCTCCTGCTTGCCATCCAGGCGATAACGGAAGATCCATGACCGCACGCCGCTAGGGAGAACATCGAGCGAAAGACCGCGACCATCGGTCCTAAGATAACGTCTTTTGGCCGGCTTGAAAGCTTTAACTTGTGCGGAGGTAAGGGGCATGGAGACTCACTGGAGACTCAATTTACCCGAGCTTTGGCGAGTCTCCACTTGACTCTATTTTACTATTGGGCCAGTATTAACAAGTATTTTAGATGGTCTTTGAGCCTCCTTGCTACTCGGCTTTATTCCGTTCGAGCTCTATAGTGTACAGTTCGATACAACAGCGGCAAAGGCCGCTCCGTAGAGGCGCAGATGTCCCGTAGCCTGGTGGTTTTGCCTGACGACTCCGCGAAGCCGATTCTGGATGCAATCAATCATGCGACCAAATCACTGCGCATAAAAATGTTCGTCTTCACTGATCCCTCGTTAATGGCGGCCGTGGTGGAAGCGCACCGGCGGGGTGTCGTGGTACGAATCATGTTGAATCCCAGGCGCCGCAGTGGAGTGTCCGAGAACGATCAAAGCCGCAGTATGTTACAGGCCGCCGGCATCGACGTGCTGGATAGCAATCCCGCGTTCGACCTTACCCATGAAAAATCAATGGTCGTGGATGACAGAACCGCCTTTGTGAAATCGCTGAATTGGGAAAGCGAAAACCTGACCGAGACCCGCGACTACGCAATCATCACTTCGGATCCGCACGAGGTGGCGGAGGTGATCGACTGTTTCGAAGCAGACTGGAGCCGCCAGGATTTTGCTTCGGGTAAGAGCGCTCAGCTGATTTGGTGCCGGGGAAATGGCCGCCAGCGGATTACCGAGTTCATCGACTCGTCCAGGCACTCGCTGTGGTTACAAAATGAACGCTACCAGGATCAGATGATCATTGAGCACCTGGTTCGAGCCAAGGAGCGTGGTGTCAAGATTCACGTCATGGCGCGGGCTCCGCACACGCTCAAGAAGGAAAAATTGCTCGAAGGCGTCGGAGGACTACGTATTCTGAACGATGTGGGCGTTCAGGTGCGCAAACTGAAGGGTCTTAAACTTCACGCAAAAATGCTGCTGGCTGATGGAGAACGGGCCATTATCGGCTCCATCAACCTGGCGCCCGGCAGTTTCGACAGCCGGCGCGAGCTTGCAATCGAAGTATGTGACCAACACATCGTCGATCGTTTGCATGACATCGTGCGCCACGACTGGAAGCACTCCCACACGCTCGACCTGACGGATGAAGGACTGATCGCGGACCTGAAAAAACACGGCGGCAAAGGCCTCGAAGAGCTCGGGCTGGATCCCTAGATCCTAGATCTGAGAAAAGGACGCCGGATTGAGAACCAGGTTGGAAATATTGCCGACGATCGCTTCGGAGCTGTATCTCGGCTGACCCGACAGCTTTATCCATTGCGGATCGGAGCGGAACGCCGTCCACTTGACATCGATCTCCGACAGGTCCGGAAAACTTACCATATACGTCAACTGGGGCAAACGAGGGCCGATCAAGGTGTCCCCATAGAACACCTGCCAAAAGCCGGCACGCTGGAAGATCTCAAATTCACCGCTGTGAAACATCTCCACTTTGCGCTGGTGGTCCTGGTTGCTTGGACTTTCGTAGGTGCGAAGCTGAAATACTCGCTTGCCGTGCTGCGCGGTTACAGGCGGAACGACCAGCCGCGGCCAGCCATCGAACGCGACCATGAGCGAGCTTTCGATCCGGGTGAAACCGGGTGCGATCGCCGGCGCACTCCAGAATGGCGCAGCGGCTTTCATAAACTCGTCATCCTTTGCCAGCTGCAGCTCTGCCGTGACCAGTGACTCCAGGGTGGTCGACGGGATAAGCAGGTACGTGGCCGGGGTCTCGGGACCGATATCGAGATTGAAAACGCCGATGGGCGAGAAGCCAAGCCGGTTGAGTGCAGGGATCAGGGCATCCGCCAGGTAGCTCTGCAGAAGCTTGGTCTGGGGGCCTGACTGCAGCTGATACCTGCGCAGCTCATAGAACTCGCGAGCTTTTGCTGCGGGCGCCTGAGCTGGGGAATCGCTGGGCGTCAAAGCTACCGCCGCTGCGGCCAAAGATGAAGTCAGGAAATGGCGTCTCTGCAAAGCTCCTCCGGACAAAACAGCATTCTAAAGCATTCCTCTGGCTCAACAACGTTTGGCTTTGTATCAGGGCACGACTTTACTCGTGACATAAATGGATAAAATGTGTTGGGCTTTGGAGAGCGGAAACAATCCTGGAGGGGGGCGCGAGGGTCGTTCCCTCAGCGGCTAAAGCCGCAGCTGTTTGCAATAGTTTACGTACGACCTAAAGGTCGTACCCTTCAAAACATTGGGGTTTTCCGCAGCCTGTTTAACCCATGGTTGCACCTGCGTGGTAAAGAAAAGAGCGCAGGGGCTTCTATGAGACGGCACGACTGAAGTCGTGCCCTGATACAAAGCATCACAGTTGTGACTATCAGAAAACTCGCGCATTTTGCAGATTTGGATCTATCCGCCCGCTGTGAAGTGTAGATAGTTTATGTACGACCTAAAGTTCGTCCTCTTCAAAAACATCGGGTTTTTCCGCAGCCCGTTTAACCCACGAGGGAAATCTCCATGCAAAGGCGCGAATTTCTCAGGTTCGGGGCTTCGATAGCCGGAGGCCTGGCAGGCAGCCGAATCACCCAGGCCCTTCCCTCCGCGATACCCGTGATCGATACCCACATTCATCTTTTCGATACAGGGCGTCCTGGAGGCGTCCCCTGGCCGGCTAAGACAGACACAGCGGTCTACCAACCTGCCCTCCCCGAACGCTATGCTCGCATCGCCCGCCCGCTGGGGGTGGTCGGCGCCATCGTCGTCGAAGCCAGCCCCCTGAACAGTGATAACGACTGGGTGCTGCATGTGGCGGCCAACCATCCCATCATCGTGGGCATGGTTGGCGACCTGATTCCGGGGACACCCTCCTATCAAAAGGACCTGGAAAGACTGCATGCGAATCCCCTTTTTCTGGGCATACGGTACGGCAATCTGTGGGATCGCGACCTGGCCGTCGATGCGCAGAAACCCGAATTTCTTGCCGGACTGAAAATGTTGTCCGAGCAAGGCCTGGTGCTCGATAGCGCAAATCCCGATCCAGGTCTCATCCGGGCCATTGCCGGCGTGGCGGACCATCTTCCCCAATTGAGGATCGTGATCGATCACCTGCCCACTGCGCGGGTGCCCGCGGAAGCAGCAGCCCGCGACGAGTATTGGACGCTGCTGCGGCACCTGGCACAAAACAAGAACGTCTTCGTGAAGCTTTCTGAAGTACTGGCCGCCCGAATCGAAGAGCAGGGTGGGCCAAACTTCTGCAAAGACAGGCTTGACGCCCTGTGGAATATCTTCGGTGAAGATCACGTTCTGTACGCCAGCGACTGGCCGAATAGCGACCATCATGCCTCCTACGAAGAGACCATCTCGATCGTGCGCAACTACGTCCAGGCCAAGGGCCGTGTAGCTTCGGAGAAGTTTTTCTGGAAGAATTCGGTAGCGGCCTACCGCTGGCATCGGCGGCAGGCAGATCAACCGCAGGAGAACCCCTTATGAGCGAAAAATGGTAAGCCGTCGGCGGTTTCTACGCCAAAGTTTTGCTTTCAGTGCATTGGCTAGTCTTGGATCTTTCTCGGGCCTGGCCGTGCCGTCCGAGCCAGCAGCCGCGCAGCTGCTGGTGCTGGGCGATTGGGGATACGAGGACTACAAGGCACAATCCCAGGTGGCCGCGGGCTTGTGCGCGTATAGCAAACAGCATTCAGTCCAGCCCCAGGCGCTGCTTATGTTGGGGGACAACTGGTACGGCGAATTGGCTGGAGGCGCCGGCTCCGCCCGATGGCAGACACAGTTTGAGCAGATGTACCCTGCGAGCGAATTCCCCTGCCCGGCGTATGCCGTGCTGGGGAATCATGATTATCAGCGCTGGCCGGAGAGCAAAGTCGATGCCGAGCTCGAGTATGCGCGCAGCGGACGGACCCGTTGGACAATGCCCTCGCGCTGGTACAGATTTGAGTTTCCCGCGAAAAATCCTCTGGTGACCTTTCTGGCCCTCGACAGCAACATGCCGCGCGCGGATGGCAAGGAAAAATCCGGCAGGGATTTTACTCTTACCCCGCAGCAACAAGCGGAGCAGCTTGCCTGGTTCGAAGCTGAGCTACAGCGTCCGCGCACGACTCCTTTTCTTAGCGTCATCGCACACCATCCCGTCTACTCCGATGGTCCTCACGGAGACCATGCGGTGTTGATTCGCGATTGGGACCCGTTATTCCGCAAATATCACGTGGACCTGTACATGGCGGGTCACGACCATGATTTGCAGCACCTCGAATTCGAGGGACATCCGACCAGCCACTTTCTTTCCGGGAGCGGTGGCGCCGATCTGTACCCGCTTATCGTCGATCCATCGCAGCGCGGGCCTTACGCGCAGAAGGTCTACGGCTTTAGCCATATTTCGGTGACCGCGCAGCAAATGACCTTGCGCCATCTGGATCAGAATGGCAAGACCGTGCATGCCTTCACCAGGACGCCTGAAGGTAAGATCACTCTCTTGTGAAGAGCTGTAGGTTCTTAAAGACGGGGTAGCAGACCAGGATGGAATGCGGTATATTTCCGGCACACGGAACGGTCATTCCATCATGGACTCAGGACAATCGCCCAAGTCGAATACCCTTCCTGTAAAGACAATCCTGCTCATACTCCTGGGCGCAGCCATTGCGATTTGGCTTATCTTGCAGCGGAACAAACCCCAGGGGCTTCCCCGGATTTCATCTGGCAGCTCAATCGCAAACGACATGTCGAACGCTACGGCGTTGCCCACCCAGGCTTCATCGCAAGCTCCTCAAGAACGCGTCGAGAGATACCCCATGCTCGACTCTCCTGATTCGGTGAGCGCCGATCAGGAGTTTCCCATCCAGGTTTCGCTGACCGAGCAGCAACAGACCCCTGATGTCAAAATCATGAACGGCCCGGCGACGCCTGACGGCAAGCTGGTTCTCGCATTGCCACCTACGCCAGATAACAGTTGGAAACTGGATGTCATTCTGTGCGCGCCCGGCCTGCAGTTTACTCGTGGAACAGCCATCAGCAGTATCGACCTGCCGCGTCAGGGCGACGCCACGTCTGCCATCTTCTACGTCAAAGCAGGGCCAGGCGCGGTCGCGCGCGGCGTGGCTCATGTATTGGCTACCTTCGACTACAAGGGAGGATATCTGGCCCGCATCGGACGTGATATCCAGATCACAAGCGCTACCTCCGCACTTCCTTCGGAAGCTTTAGCAATGAAGCCGACCGTGAAAACCTCGGGAGCGATCACAGATAACTCTGCAACCTTCGGCCCTGGAGTTCCGCAACCTGATCTGACGCTCATTATCAAAGGGGTTGGAGTCATCGTTCTTTCTCCTCACCTCGGCGGGGACAGCGGCACACTCAAGGATCCGAAGGGCTTTCCGGAATGGCTGGCACAGCACTCGCCTGGCAGCGCCGGCCGTGGCTCAGAATTGGTAGCGACAGAATCGAACCGCGACCGCGCCGAAGGGTTTGGAGAACAGCTCTATGACAACTATGCCCCCGATGTGTTCAAGCGGGCGTTCTGGGAATTGGTCAAGACACAGGGCAAGAACTTCCGCACCATCCAGATTTATTCCGATAATCCTGATATCCCCTGGGAGCTGATGAGACCAGTCCACGAAGACGGCACCGGGCGGCAGAATTTTCTTGGGGTTGACTATTCCATCGCGCGCTGGCACATGACGGACGGGTTGATGAGAGAACGTCCTCCTTACTCTGAGACAGTCCCAAAAATGTTTGTGATTGCGCCCACTACACTGGAAACCGCACCCTCGACGCGGAAGCAACCGAGACCCAGGCACTTGCCCGGATGAACGGCTACAGTGCGGTCGGCGGAAATATGCATGCGCTGCGTGCACTCTTTCATAACCCACCGCAGGGGATCGTGCATTTCGCGGGGCATGGGGAGCTGAGCACGACCCGAGGTGACTACGAAATCCTGCTGGAAGATGGTGAGCTCGATACATCAACCTGGCGCGGCATGGCACAGGCTGACCCATCCAGCCATACCTTCTTCTTCTTCAACGCATGCGACGTAGGACAAACCAAGCATAGCGGCAACTTTGTCGATGGCTGGGGCCCCGCCGTGCTGGAAAAGGGGGCCAGCGGATATATTGGCGCGTTATTTCCCGTCAATGACCAGATCGCGGCCAGGTCTCTGTTCTGTTCTATCAACTGCTGCAGCAGCAGATGCAGGCTGGACCCGCGGATGTAAGCGAAACCCTGGAGCACACGCGGCGCGACGTTTACCAGAGCACGGGAGATCCCACCGCACTGGCTTACGTGCTCTATGGCGACACCAACTTGAAATTTGTCAGGTAGCAGGTCTTGTCAGGTAACAGCTATGGACTGGCCTTCACCGGTTGGCTATGCATCTGCAAATACTCAACTCCCCAGTCTGTCGGCGTCTCCATCATGCTTCCCCTTGTTCCGGCGCTGGCAGAACCCAAGAGGTTGTCGAGTGCAGTGGTGGTCCCGCGTTCCCCGCCTCGAACCACGCCGTTGAAGTTCAGCACATCCGGGTCCGCTAAAGGTTTAGTTGTCGACAAAAGGATATAAGTGTCTGTTCCATAGGGCGGCCCTATTTGAAACCTCGTGCCCGGGAGGGGGATCTGGTCAAGCCGTCCGCCTTCCTGCGGATATGCATCGCTACCTCCCTGTAGCGGAAACATCAAATTTCCGTTTCCCTGGCAATCGATGGTCAACACATAAACCGAGCGCGGGCTGACACGTGTGTCTCCGCGGGCCTGCAGCATCAGCTTGTAGAACTCGCCTTTGTAGCTCTTTTCCCGATCCTCCACGATCGCACGATTGCTTTCCCGTTGCAGGACCAGGTGATAGGGATATTCGGAATCGTCGGTCACACTGGATTTCAGCCGCAACCACCCATTCAGCCTGGCAAGCTGTGTTGCCGTCTGCTTCAGTGTGACCGTGGTATCGTCTCCGGAAACCCAGTTGGTGCGAATCGGGTAGGGCGAATCCGGCGAGCAGCCCTTGCCGTAACCGACAGGAGTCTGGCGGCCGGCAATTAACTCGCCCCGGTTGTACCACGCATACTGGGGCCCGCTGTTGGTCGCAATCCCCGCCAGAAGATACATCGCCTGAGACTCATTGGTGGTACTTTGCGCCGCGCTCTGTGGATCCTTCATCTGCATCTGGTTGGCCATGTCCGCAGCCGGTGGCACATTCAGCCAGAGCACGGCGTCCTTAGCCAGCTTGTGCTGCAACAGCCCGGCCGTCAGCGTTGGCCCTAAAGGGTTCATGCCGGGAACACCGGCTTTTTGCAGAGTCCACTGGGTGCCGTCCCAGCTGATGAGGCAACTCCAGGCTTCCAGCGATGGATCGTTCACCATCCGCACCCCCGACGCTCGTGCCTCGCTCACCGCGGTAGCAATCTGCGCCTGGGTCAACTTCGATGCAGGCATCCAAAAATACAAACTCTGTCGTTCTGCCGGAACCCATATGGCCAATTCGAAAATATCTTTCACAGCAACCTTCGCACCCGCAGGCGAAACCACGGTGGCGACGGAGCGGGTAATGCCCTGTGCTGCCGTGATGCGCAGAGTTACCTTTGCTCCCGGTCCCTGGGTGAGGGCCACGAACTCACTTCCGATCCCAATGTCTGCAACAGAGCCAATGTCAAGCACGACTGTATTTTCGTCCACGCGGGCTACAGCCGCACGCACTTTGCCCTGCTCCGCGTTCCCACCGAACAGCGGTTGCTGCTTGCGCTGTTTGGGTCCATCAAGTGCCGGCTGCTGGTCAGAGAAGCCCTGTGCCTCCATACCAACCTGCACTTGCTTCCAAAGATCGATCGCGGAGATATTGGCCGGCAGCGCCTGCAATGCATCGATCAAGGCGATGGTGAAGGCACCGTGCGGGGGTGAAGCATCTGGTAGTTCCATGGCCTTCTGATCAACCTGGGTCGCCGCCAGGACCAAAGCCGCATTGTCCTGGCGGTCCTCCGGTGCGACCACTGGCGTGCCGTCGGAGTTGGCGTCCGGAGCCTCCGCTATATCCCGCGGGTCATAGGCCAGCATGCGCGGCACTCCGACCTGGAGCCCTCGCGCGGTGCCTCCTGAATGGCAGCTATCGAAGATGGCGGTTAAGTGAATTCCTTTATCCAGCGCCTTGTTGAAGATGCGCGCCATCTCTCGATCCCGAATATCTTCCGCTCCGAGATAGGCGTCCGCGGGCACAATCGTGTTATCCAGCGGAGTGGGCTTTCCGCCGATATCAAACGTTTGCTTGTTCGATTTCGTGTTCACTCGCAGCGAACCGTGACCGGCGAAATAGAAGACGACGATATCTCCCTTTTGCGGCTGCTCCACCAGATACTTATTCATCGCCGCCAGGATGCCGTCTCGCGTCGCCGCGCCATTTTCCAGCAGATGAATGTGCTGGTCATCGTTAGGGAAGCCGAACTTACTGCTGGTCAGCACTTCGCGCATAGAAGCAACATCGTAAGTGGGACCGGCGAGATTAGGAAATAGCGGCGCCCCGGGGGCAAAACGACCGGTGGTCGCTCCGGCGGGACGTTTCACGGTCGTGTTCGCGGGCTGGTAGGTATCGACCCCAATGAGCAGCGCATACTTCGACTGTCCCGAAGCATGGAGGTTAAGCGCAAGAAGGCAGAAAACGGCAAAGAACGCCCGTGTGGCAGACATTGGGTCTGAACTCCGGGGAGCAAAATCGCCAAATTGTAGCACGGAATTCGGGCGCGTTCGGCTCGGTTTGGAGTATGCTGCTTGTGTTTCGCCCTTCTGCATCGGCCCCAATTCAGCGAGTTTAGGAGTTTCACCATGTCGATCTCGCGCCGGACTTTCTCCGGCAACGCGCTTGCTCTCGCCTTTGCCTCGGCTGTTTTCAATGCAGACGCTTTTGCGCTGCCACGCATGGACACTTCCAGTGCAGAGGCGCCGCACGACGCCTACGAATTCTGGAACGGCTTCTTCGATAGTGTGAATACGGCCAGCCCCGACTATAAGACGGGCGCACGCGCAGGCACGTCAGGCCTGGTGGATCCCGGGGCAGAGACGCAGTATTTGCACTATAAGGCCGACACGAAACAACTTCGCTATGCCAATAAAATTAGTCAGAGTGAGTTGCTCGATCACGATGGAGATGTTGCCGTAGGTATTCAGCTTTCCTATTTTCGCCCCGGATCGGGCAGCGATAAGTCAAAGAATCAGCAGTTGCGCATTGACGCCACCCAGACCAAACCTTACATGAACCTTCTCGCGCCCCTTGCCTGGACGGCGATTGCTTCTCTCAAGCCGAACGCCGCCGGCAAAATATCTCTCGACGATCTTGGATTCAAATCCGATCAGGCGGTGAGCGCCACGAGCCATATTTTGCTGACCAAAGGCACTGGCAAACTAGCCGTGAATGTAAGTCAACCTCCCAATGATACCCAGTTCGTCAGGATTTTGAAGGTGATGATCACCGGAGCCAAGCTCGTTGCGCCCATGGTTGTTTTGCCGGCGGTCAGCGTGCCCGCGCTCAGCGCCTTCAGCGAGGCCTTCGGCTACTGGGAAGACCGCACTCGTTTTCTCATGAACGGCAATCTCACCACCGCAGTGGCCACGCAACAGGCACTCAGTGATCCAGAGAGGGATGACCATTACATCGGCCTGCTAAGCGGCGACTACGTAATGGTCGCGCAGAAGGATACGGATCAATTGACCAAGGAGATCCCGAATCTCGATTTAGTTCAGGGCTATCTTGTCCCTAAGAACGCAGACCCCAATGCGACATTGGAAAAGCAATCAGAGGGTGTCCTGCCGGGCGTGGCGTATACGTCGATGAAACTTGCCGTCAAGCCGGTTGATCCGTCTTGTAACAACTCCGCGAGTAAGACTGATGCTTCCGATGACTCCAAGTCTAGTAAGCCGGAGAAAAAGAAGAAACCTTAACCATGACCGCGCTACATTACAGAGCGGTGCGGCACGGCTAAACAGGCTGCGGAAGTCGCTCTCGGGTAGGTCCGGGCTTTAGAGGGCTGCGGAAAAAATCCTGGAGGGGGCAAGAATCGTTCCCTCAGCGGCTGAAGCCGCACCCGTTTGCAATAGTTTACGTACGACCTAAAGGTCGTACCCTTCAAAAACATTGGGTTTTTCCGCGACTTGTTAAGCCCGGACAGCACAGCCCTAGTATTGCCAGCGCTAAAGCGCATGATCGAGTCGAGAGTGTTTCCCGGAGCGCTGAAGCGCTCCTTCCCCGCATAAATGCGGGGGCTCCCACCACGAATCCTGAAGTTTGCAGTTCTCACGCAAAGCCGCACCTGTTTGCAATAGTTTACGTACGACCTAAAGGTCGTACCCTTCAAAACATTGGGTTTTTCCGCGGGCTAAAAGCCCGGACCTACCCGAGAGCGAATTTTCTGCAACCTGTGTTTAGCCGCTCACGGAGCTACTTCTCGCTACTGGGCGGCACCAACCCCTTCAATCGCATATACAACGAGAGGGTTGCGTATTGCTCATTGTCGTGGGAAACGTTGCCCCACAGCAGGCCCAGTCGTGTCCGCTTCCCCAATGGTCCGGCCTGGAGCATGTCTGCCATATTGGCATCGGTCAGACCAGCATAGGCTTTGTCACACTCCGCAAACGAAGCCTTGAGTGCCTCGACGATTACCGCTTTATCCGCCGTGTCCGGGGGCACTTTCGGCAGCGCGCTCGGGTCCGTATTATTCGCCGCACCGCATATGTGCAGCTGCGCCTCCGTCACATGGTTCACGACCCGGGCGAAGGGCCGAATATCTGGCGTGGGCTTAAAGCTATAGTCTTCCGGCGGCGTCTTATCCGCTGCTTTCAGTATGTTCACTTTGAGTCGCGCATAATTTCCTTGCACTTCGCTTGGCAGCGAGCCCCCCTGCCCCAGGGCCGCCCCCGAAATCATCATTCCCGCCACCAAACACGCCATACGCATCCGCTGCATCGCTTTCCTCCCAATGCCAACAAGCCTACCTAGGCCCAGATGCCTGCACAAGTGGGAAAACCCTTTGTTAGCGGAAAAGAAACAGCAAGTCCCTCCGCTACGCCGCGCTCTGTCGAAAAACATTTCCAGGAGAGGTCCGTTGAACTGCAGATCCCTCGACTTCGCTCGGGATGACAAAGGGGAGGGCAGCGTTCCCATGAAGACCGGTTGCTGAAGAAGCCCCGTTTTCATCACCTTGGATGGCCGACGGCCCATGATTCCTCCGGTCGGGATGACAATTTTGTTGCAGGGAAATCGCCTCGCTCACCGTCGGCGGCCTTGACATCCGTCAGAGGAATGGCCCAGTATGTACCGACAATATTGTCATCCCGACCGGAGCGCAGCGTAGTGGAGAGCCTGCCCTGAGCGAGGTCGAAGGGGACCTGCTTTTATTTTTGCGGTTCTCGCAGAAATCTTCCAATTAAGACACAAACAAGGTTACATGTTTGTTTGGGGCAGAGCCCAGGCGAATAGCACTCCGCCGCTGCCGGTTAATAAATACTGCCGGCCGTCAAGTTCGTAACTGATGGGCGAGGTAGACATCCTTCCCCCTGAGCCGGCGTGCCAGAGTGTCCTACCCGTACTGGTCTCGAGCGCAAGAACATTGCCTTTCAGGTCGCCGGTGAAGGTGAGACCCGAGCTCGTAGTCAGGATTCCCGCGGTCGGCGTTCCCGTACCCAGCTCATGCGTCCAGCGAATTTTGCCCGTCTGATAATCAATCGCCTCGATAACGCCTTTGCTCCACACATCATAGTCGGCGCCGGCCCAGCCGTAAGTGCCGTCCGCCGGCTTGGCAAAGTAGATGCTATAGCTGGGATGGGCAGAGACGAGGAACAACCCGGTTTTGAGGTCAAAACTGGGGGATCGAAAGTTGGTCATCCCATTCTCGTCCGGGGCTATCAAACGTCCATCGGGCGCCGGCTCCTTGGCCGGATTGGGAATCGGACGCCCCTGCTTGTCCACTCCGAGCGACCAGTTCACCGGTCCAAAAGGGACGGTGAGTAAACTGCTGCCATCCGTCCGGTCGAGCACGAAAAAATAGCCGTTGCGCGAACTCTGCAGCAGCATCTTCCGCGGTTTGCCCTGAAACTTTCCGTCCACCAGGACCGGGGTCTCGGCAGCATCCCAATCGTGGGTATCGTGAGGCGACGGCTGAAACGCCCAAACCAAATTCCCGGTGTCGGGGTTGAGAGCCACGATGCTGCAGGTGTACGGACCGTCTCCCGGGCGGGTGGAGGCGTTCAGCACCGGGGTGGGGTTTCCCGTGCCCCAGTACACCAGGTTAAGATCCGGGTCGTAGGTGCCGGTCATCCATGAGTTGCCACCCGTGGGCGCCCCCGATGTTCCTACAGGCGGCGTGGCGTTCCACTGCCACTGGGTCTGGCCAGTCTCAGGATCGACAGACCGGACATAGCCCACCAGGTTATCGAAATCGCCCGAGGTGCCAACCAGCACATGATTGCCCACCACCAGCGGGGCCATGCTGGTCCAATACCCCTTGGTGACGTCGGCCACCTCCACCATCCAGCGCACAGTGCCATCCTTGGCATTGAGCGATATCAGATGGCCATCGGGAACCAGGAAATACAGCCGATCCTTGTACATGCCTACACCGCGACTGCCAATATGCAAACCGTGATTCGGCGGGTAGGTGTAGTGCCATAGCTGGTGACCGGACCGAGCATCCACCGCCCAGACATTGTCCGGGATGGTAAAGTACAGCACCCCATCGACCAACAACGGAGAGGACTTTATATCCACTGCATGGTTGGTCTGAAACGCCCATGCCAAGGACAGAGTGTGCACGTTCTGCGGAGTAATTTGTTCCAGCTTGCTATGACGCTGCCCGTCATAAGTACCGTGGTACAGCGGCCAACTATCCGGCGGTGGATGGAGAAGCATGGAGTGATCTACACCTTGCGCGCAGGCTGTACCGGCCGCAGCAAGCAAGAGAGTGCTGATAAGAAACTTGGTTCGCATGCAAACCTTTCAGGCCAGGGTTACTTTGAAGGTAACGCCGATGTCAGACATCTTGGCTGCCGGTATCCGCACCTTCAAACCTTCTTTGTCCTGCTTCCAATGCAGCTTGTCCTGGTATCCCAGTAGTTGCACGTTGAGGATTTTTCCTGGTTCCTGCGGGCTGTTGGTGGCCAACGGCGAGATGAGCAATTCACCCGCCGGCGTGCCCATGACATAGGCGTAAAGCAACTTTCCCTTGGTGGTGAAGCGCACGTCCTGCGCCGTTAAGCCAGGCTGTTTGCTCTCGTTGAAGCCGGTCTGGGGAACCGCCACCTCGGTCGCTGGTCCGGCGCCATAGATCTTCCACGGACGAGAGCCATAGATACCTTCGCTGTTAACGGCCATCCACCCGGTTATGCCCTCCAGCACGTTCATTTCCTCGGCATCCAGTTCTCCGCTGTTGGGCAGGGGGAAATTGAGCAGCAGATTGCCGTTCTTGCTTACGATATCCACCAGCAGATCAATTACTTTCTTCGGGGTCTTGTATTCCTGCCCTCGCTTGTAGTGCCAAACTCCAATGCAGGTGTCGGTCTGCCATGGGTTGTCAGAGATGGCGTCGGAAACTCCCCGCTCATGATCGACAATACAGGCGCCAACCGCGCAGTCCCCAGCCACCTTGCTGCAGTAGACCGCTTCCACTTTGCCTTGATGCAGTCCGGCGCTCACGTTGTAAACCTCGGCTACAGTGGCGAGTCCGTATTCTTCAAACGGAATGCCGCCATCGGTGTAGAGCAGATCGGGCTGATGCTGATCGATCAGGTCTTTAATGCGATTGAAGTACTCAAGCTTCCAGTCGTCGGGTGCGACGCGGCCCATTGCCTGCGCGGTTTTGGCGAAGTCATGAGGCATCTGGGTGTAGTTGTGATAGAGATCGGCAAATAGCGGGTTGGTGCCGTCGTAGGATACTCCGGCCAACGGGCCACTGGTGTCGCTGGTGTGCGCCGGGGCCAGCCAGTCAAAGCTGTTAGAGAGGTGCTCACTTACTCCAAAGCGCAATCCACGCTTGCGTGCCGCCTGCTTATAAAGACCGACGATGTCACGCATGGGCCCGACAGCGGTGGCATTCCAGCGAGGCTGGTACTTCGAATTCCACATGTCGTAATTGTCGTGGTGGACTCCCATGCTGACGAAATACTTAGCGCCCGCTTTCACGTACAAGTCCATCAAATGATCCGGATCCCACTTGTCACCCTTGAACAACGGGATCAGGTCCTTATAGCCCACCTTGGACGGATGTCCATAGGTCTTGAGGTGGTACTCGTACTGCGGGCTGCCCTGAATATACATGTTGCGCGCGAACCAATCGCCATCCTCGACACCGGACTGTGGCCCCCAATGGGACCAGATACCGAACTTTGCATCGCGGAACCAATCGGGGACACGGTAGGCGTCGAGCGAGCCGCGCGTCGCCGTGAAGGGTCCTGGAGTGATGGGGAGTGCAGGAGCGTCGCCGAAGGCGCCCCTGGTCTGTGCCCAGGCCGCCGAATAGCCCAGCAATTTAAGTGTGTCGCGTCGTGTAAGCCGCATGCTTATGCGTTCCGCCCAGTGATTGTGTCCATGCCAAGCATCTTATCAATCATGCGGGCCTGGCTACTGACTCAGGAACGCCGAAGCGCCTTCTGTTCCGCTCCAGCGATAACGGGTCTCCGCGCCGGCTTTGCCGCTCGGCTGCCAACGCTCAGGTGTACTGGTCTCCAGCCAATCGACCGGCCTCGAGGAAACGCCGCCCGCTGCAGCCAC
>CAWCKO010000031.1:0-105507 GCA_963796145.1 uncultured Acidobacteriaceae bacterium
TTTGGTAGCGTCATCGGGGATCGAACCCGAACTCTCCGCCTTGAGAGGGCGGCGTGTTAACCAATTACACCATGACGCCACGATGGATTGAGGCAGGAATGACTAGTATACCAAAGCAAGCGGGGCCAGACGGTCGCCGCAGTCGCTGCTTACAAGCCTAATTTCCTTACCTCATCGTTGTAATACTTGCGGTAAAGAATGTCCCACTCCTGGCTTCCTTCGACGATAATCTTGCGTTGCGAGGCGATCTTCTGGCGCGCCGCCTGGTCGATCTTCATCTCCTCGGTCAACACCTTCTCCAGCGCCTTGCGCGCCTCCTGGCGGATGGTGTTCCGGTCATCCAGAAACTCGCATTCGTCGGTCTCCGCAAGCGTGTCGGCTACCACGTGCGCCAGCTTGTTGAGCTTGTCTCGAGAGAGTCTCACAAGACCGCCTTGTATTTCCGCGCCAGCTCCTGCTTAACCTTCTTGAACATCTCCGCGTAGCTGGCGCCGGTGCGCCGCATGTCTTCCTGGTAGGCGTCGAGGATGACGCGCACTTCTTCATTGATGCGATCCTCAAGCGACAGCTCCTCCAGGATGGCCGCATTCACCCGCTCCGCGACAACAGCTACTTTCCCCGCCCGGATCATCTTGGCTTCGATCAACTGATTGACCGTCTGGCGAGCTAGATAATTCACGTACTCCCGCGAAAAAATCATGTGATCTGACTCGGACTATAGCATATTCGAACCGCCTCCCCGGGTCTCGCCCAAGCCCTGCAGCTGCCCCAAACCGGCGCCATCCGCCGGGGTCTCACCCTCGACGCGGGAACATCTGCGACAATAGATGCGGAATATGCAAGCTGACGATTTGATCTCTCTCAAAGATGACATGGTGGCCTTTATTGAAGGGCACTCAATGCGCCGCCTCCCCGGGTTTATCACCGAAGACCTGCCAACCGTCCTGTGGGAAGACGACGACAATCCCGATAGCTGGAAAGACTTCGTCGAGATGGCCAAGACCGCCTCCTCGCCGTTCGTCACCATGAGCGAAGTCAAGCTGGAGAAGGAAGACATCGCGATGCTCCTGGAGCAGATCCGCGACGACAATTTTCCCGACGAGGCGGCGGCCGAAGTGCATGAGGCGCAGTACCTGGTCAACTACGTAGGCAAGATTGGCTATATCCAGCTCGGTTTTGCCCACCAGGGCATCGTTTTCGTGCACGAGAACGCCACCCAGTGGTACGAGCGCTACCAGCAACTTCTGGAGTTTGTGGAAGACTTCGGAGACGTGGTTTTCGAAGACGACGAGGACGAAGAAGAAGGGTGAACGCTGCCGGCTCCCCCGCGCTAAGCGCTCAGGCCACCCCCTGCAACCGCTGGATTCTGCCCCAGGCCAACTCCGCCGCAGCCACGCTGGCGCAAAGCGCCGGGCTACCCCTCATCGTTGCCGAACTGCTGGCAGAGCGCGGGGTGCGCAGTGCTGCCGAAGCGGATGTTTTTCTTCATCCACGCTTCGAACACCTGCTCGATCCTTACGCCATGCAGGGTATGGCCTCGGCGGTCACGCGGGTGCAGGCGGCCATTGCCGGTCAAGAGCCCATCCTTATCTATGGCGACTATGACGTGGATGGGACCACGGCCATCGTCCTGCTCAAGACGGCGCTCGAGATGCTCGGCGGCAAGGCCGATTTCCATGTGCCCCACCGCCTGCGAGAGGGCTATGGCATGCAGGCAGAAGTGCTGGAGGCTGCGGCACGGCAAGGCATTCGCCTGGTCATCAGCGTCGACACCGGCATACGCGATTTCGCCGCCGCGGAGGCTGCCGCCCGGCTGGGGCTCGATCTCATCGTTACCGATCATCATTTACCCCATACCGGCCTGCCCACCGCCCTCGTCATCCTCAACCCCAACCAGCCAGGCTGCGGCTACGCCTGCAAGCACCTGTGCGGCGCCGGGGTCGCTTTCAAGCTCGCGCAGGCGCTGCTCGAGGCGTGGGATGTGGATCGGGCGCGAGGCAAGATTCTGCCCTCCTTCCTGAAGATGCTGGCCATCGCCACCGTGGCCGATGCGGTGCCGCTGTTGGGAGAAAATCGCGTCTTCGCCAGCGTGGGCCTGGAGCAGTTGCGGCGCCCGGCGAGCGCCGGCCTGCGCTCCCTGATGCAGGTGGCCAGGCTTGATCCTGCGCAGCGGGCCCTTACCGCGACGGACCTGGCATTCCGCATCGCGCCCCGCATCAACGCCGCCGGCCGTATGGATGTAGCCTCCGATGTGGTCGAACTGTTCACCACGCGCGATCCGGCCAAGGCGGCTGAGTTAGCCGCCAAACTTGACCGCTTGAACAGCGAGCGGCAACAGGCCGAAGCCGGCATGCTCGAACAAATCGACCGCCGGCTCCAGGAAGAACCCGCCTTTGCAGTGAGCCGCTGCATCGTGATCGAAGGACCAGGGTGGCATCGCGGCATCATTGGCATCCTGGCCTCGCGAGTGGTAGACCGTATGCGGCGTCCGGCGATCGTAATTGCCCTCGAGGGTGGCGAGGCATACGGCTCCGGCCGCTCCGTTGCCGGCTTTCATCTTCTGCAGGCCATCGAAGGCTGCAAGGAGCTTTTTACCCGTTTCGGAGGCCACGCCCATGCCGTCGGCTTTTGCCTGCCTGCGGAGCGCATCGCGGAACTGAAGAGTCACCTGGAAGCCTGGGCGGCGCTCAACGTAGAGGAGGCGGAGCCCAGCCTGCGTTGCCACGCAGTCCTGCCCCTCGATCAAATCACCCAGGCTCTGTTCAGCTGGTTGCGCCGCCTGGAGCCGCTGGGCAATGGCAACGAGGAACCAGTGTTCGTCGCCTACAACGTTCGCCTCACCGCCCCGGTGCGGGCCATCAAGGATCGCCACGTATGCCTGCAGCTCGCCCAGGGGGCACGCGGGGCCAGTTTGGCTGCCCTGGGGTGGGATTGGGCGCGCGCGCGTCCAGGCGCTCGGCCTGGAGCAAGGCTCCGTCATCCACCTTGCCTACAAGCTGCGGGAGAACCTGCATCCGGAATACGGCGGCCTGGAACTCGAGATCGCGGATCTGGTCCCCGCACAGTAGGAGCGCACAGAACCCCGGGTGCCCATATCCCCGATTTCCTGTAGAGTTTGTTGGATTCCCCGCACTCCATGCGCCTTTCCTTAAAAGAAAGGCGCACACGCAGTCTTGTCCAGCGCTGCGTGCAGGAAATTCGGGGCATCTCGCTCGTTTTTGCGAGATGTGGGATACCACTGCTCTAACCTCTAAGCTTTTTCGCTCAATCGGCAAAGTAGGGCGAGGTTCGTGGTATCCCACATCTCGCAAAAAACGAGCGAGATGTGGGGCACCCAAGATGCGTTGTGTAAACTCCGTGCATGCCACGAGGCCTTTTTATTACCTTCGAGGGCCTGGATGGGTCCGGAAAAAGTACCCAGCTTCGCCGCCTGAAAGAGTGGCTGGAAGCGAATGGATTGGCGGTGACAGCCACCCGCCAGCCCGGGGGCACGCGAGTAGGCGACCGCATCCGCGCCCTGCTGCTTGACTCGCGCACCGAAAACCTCTCCTCGCTCGCCGAGCTGGGCCTGATGTTCTCCGATCGTGCTCAATCCATCGCCGAGGTCATCGAGCCCGCGCTCGAGGCCGGGCGCATCGTGCTGTGTGACCGCTTCACCGACTCCAGCGAAGCCTACCAGGGAGGCGGCCGGCAACTGGGCAGCCAGATCGTGCGCGACCTTCATGCCGCACTGTGCAAAGGCCTCCAGCCGGACTTGACCTTGCTGCTGCTGCCGGATTTTGATATCTCGCTGGCCCGTGCCCGCCGCCGCAACCAACGCGTGGTCGCTTCCACCGGAAGCGATGAAAACCGGTTTGAACAGGAGAACACCGCGTTCTACCGCCGGGTCTTCGACAAATATCAGGAGATTGCCGCCCGTGAGCCTTTGCGTGTGGTCGCAATCGACAGCGACGGCTCCATTGATGAAGTTCACCAGCGCATCGTACAAGTAGTACGGGGACGTTTGTAGGCGGCTCTATGGGCACAACCTATTCACCAGCATCGCAGCAGCCGTGGACCGTGCTGGAGCGCGATGGTTACCGCTATCCCCCGGGCCTGCAGCTCAATCTGCCCTTTTATTTGGTGCGCCGCTTCTTCAAACCAGGGAATCCGATCGCGCTCTTCGAACATCTGGCCCAGACCTATGGCCGCATGGCCCACTACCGTTTGGGGCTCTCGCACATCGTATTCGTCAACGAGCCGGATTTTATCCACGAAATCCTGATCAACCATCCGCAGCACTTCATCAAGGAGCGGACCCAGCGGCGCATGAAGATCTTGCTGGGTGAGGGGCTCATCACCAGCGATGGTGAGGTGCACCGCCGCCAGCGGCGCATCGCTGCCCCCGCCTTCCACCGCCAGCGCATTCAAGCCTACGGCGCCATCATGGTCGATCGTGCTGCCCAAATGCGCAGCCAGTGGCAACCGGGTCAGCCCATCGACATTGCCTCGCAGATGATGCAGCTGGCCCTGCAGGTAGTGGCGCGAACGCTGTTCAACACCGACGTGACCGGCGATGTGTTGCAGATCAACGACCAGGTAAACGTGATCATGCAGCTGTACAACTACCTGATTGCGCTGCCTCGGGCAGAAGCCTATCTGCACTGGCCCCTTCCCGGCCTGGTCCGTTTCCGCCGCGCCCGCGCCAGGCTGGACAAGGTGGTTCGACGCATGATCGCTGATCATCGCGCCGATGGAGTGGACCGTGGCGACCTGCTCTCCATGTTGCTCGCCTCGCGCGACGAAGAATCCGACCACTCCGGCATGACGGACGAGCAACTGCGTGATGAGGTGCTCACGATTTTTCTTGCCGGCTACGAGACGGTGGCCAATGCCCTCACCTGGACCTGGTACCTGCTCTCGCAAAATCCTCAGGCTGAGGCCCGCCTGCACGCGGAGATCGACGCTGTGTTGGGGACCGGGCGTCTACCCACGCTCGAGGATCTGCCCCGCCTTCGTTACGCGGAGATGGTGTTTGCTGAATCCATGCGGCTATATCCACCCGCATGGGCCATGGGGCGGCAGTCGATCGTAGACGTTGAGTTGGGACCTTACCGCTTTCCTACAGGCACCTATTTTTTCTTCAGCCAATACATCATCCAACGCAGTCCCGAATACTTTCCCGACCCTTTGCGCTTCGATCCCGACCGCTTTCTACCGGAAAACAAGGCCGGCCGGCCGCGCTTCGCCTATTTTCCCTTCGGCGCGGGCGGGCGGCAGTGTATTGGCGAGGCTTTTGCCTGGATGGAAGGGGTGCTCATGCTGGCCACCATCGCGCAGCAATGGCGGCTGCGCTTTGTTCCTGGACAAACAGTCGACGTCCAGCCCAAAATCACGCTGCGCCCCAAATACCCGATGATGTTCGTTCCCGAGCCGCGCTAATGTAGTGCGGCACTCATAACATTGCGTATGTGGTGCGGCGAATCCAGCCTGGATCGCGCAATGGTGTTAAGAATCTTGCCTACTACGAACCCGGGGACTCCACTGCACTGCGACTAGTATCCGTCCAGGTTGTAAAGGGGCGACCAACGGTCGCCTCCCACATCTCACGAAAAACGAGCGAGATATGGGGCACCCATCGCTTTCGTAGCCTGGAATTTTTGCTAGTCTCGTTTACGTGGGCTTCGATCAGTTTGTTGGAAATGAAGCGACTGTCCGCCACCTGCGGGAGGCGATCGCTGCGTCACGCATGCCTCCCGCACTCATCCTTGCCGGACCGCGCGGCGCCGGCAAATACACCCTCGCTCATCATGCTGGCGCAGACCATGGCCTGCCTGCAGCACCCGCTCACCGATGGCCTGCCCGATTTCTGCGGGGTTTGCACCAATTGCACCCGCATCGCTCTCTCTCAGCCGCTGGCTGAGCGGGTGAGCGAAGCCATTGCCGCACGGGAAGAATTGCGCGAGGTGGATAAGAAAGACACCCGCATCCTCATCCAGACGCATCCCGATGTGGTCGTCATCCCTCCCGACCCGCCCCAGTTGCTGATCAAGCTGGGCCAGGTGCGCAGCGTGGTGCAGCGCATTTACCGGCTCCCCGCCGATGCGCCCCGCGCCGTGTACATCTTTACCAGCACAGCCTTCATGAAGGAGGCGGCCAATTCCCTGCTCAAGATTCTCGAGGAGCCTCCCGCCTACGCGCACATTCTTCTGCTGGCCGAAAACCCGGGTGAGCTTCTGCCCACTATCCGATCCCGCTCCAGTATTTTTCGCCTGGGTGCATTGCCGCCGGAGCAGATCGAGGCGGTGCTGGCCGAGCAGCGGAAAGATTGGAAACCGAAGCAGCGCGCATTGGTCGCGCGGCTGGCGCAGGGCGCCATCGGTCAGGCTCTTGGCTTCGATCTCGAAGGCTATCTTGCCAGCCGCCAGGATGCGCTGGTAATGCTCTCGAACGCCAGCCAGGACGCGCGACTACGGCAGCACTCTTCCGCGTGACCGAAACCTACCGCGCGGGCGCCGAAGGGCAGCAAAAGACCAGCGCCCTGCTGCATGCCTTCGCCAGTCTGCTCGAAGATCTGTTGCTGCTCCATGCGGGAACGGGCCACTTGATGCGTAACATCGACTTGACAGACCAGCTGACCGGCGTCTCGCAAACCATCGATGTGGCCTGGATTGAAGCCGCTGTCCGCGGCCTGGATCAGGTGGAGCAAGGCATGCGGCGCAATCTGCTGCGCTCTCTCGCGCTCGATTCTTTCGCCGTCGGCCTGACCCGGCCGTGACCAGGGATGCGCCATATTCCGCCTAACTTTGACAGTTAAACCCGAACGGCATCATGCTGCATCCTACTTATTAGATTTCAAAATCTACCATGCCTGATTCTTCTGCCATTCCGGTTCGCCGCGTCGATGATGCGCGTCAGGCCAAAGCGAAGACCAAAGCTGATGGAGCGGATTCATCGGCTTTGCCTTCCATCAGCCCCGCGGGTCCACGCAAGCTCATTCGTCCACACCTCCCGGTGGGTACAAACCGCTATCCTACTCGGGCCATTGTCTCCGGTTTTCACCACCCGCAATCGACGGGACTCTACAGCACGCGGGGAGAGTTCCCACGCTGAGGCGTTTTACTTGCAAAAGCAAATTCAGAGCCGAACCTTGATGATTTTCCTGCTGGAAGATGGGGAGCGGATCGAAGGCACCATTGAATGGTACGACCGCAATGCAATCAAGGTGCGGCAAGGCTCGGTCCGTACGCTTATCTACAAGGCCGGTATCAAATATCTGCATAAGGCCGCGGATACCAGCCAGGTCAACGGGCGGCCTTAAGCAGCCGGTCACGAATGGCAACGCCGAGCCCCTGATCTTCCGGCAGTGGGCAAACGATGACGGTTGCCCCGGCTGCATCCAACTCCCGCAGTCCGGCAAACAAGCGCCGGGCCAGCTTCTGCTGATCCGCCAGGTCGCCCCATACATAGATCAAGTAGGGCATTTCACCGGTGAGAGCGGTTGGCAACATGATGCCGACTGTCTCACCTGCGGCTTGCAGCTTTGCGGCCAGGCTCAATAACCGACCATCGTCGAACCACTCCTGCAGGTCGAACCACTCCTGCAGAATGAGCCGTGCGCGAGGGGAGTAGTGCTTCAGTCCTAATCCGGGCGAGGCCTGAGGTGTGGATGTACCGTCCTGCGGCTCGCGATAAGCGACCAGCCCGGGACAGAGGGACTGTAGCTGTTGCAAGGTCACCATGCCCGGACGGTAGAGAATCGGCGGCTCCTCGCAGACATCGACTACGGTTGATTCAAGTCCCAGGGTGGCATCTCCGGAGTCGATCACGGCGTCGATACGCCCGTCGAGGTCCTGCAGAACAAAGTCTGCGCGCGTTGGACTGGTCCTGCCGAAGGAGTTCGCGCTGGGCGCCGCGACCGGCACGCCCGCGAGCTCGATCAGTCTTCGGGCAACCGGGTGACGCGGCATCCTTACTCCGACCCGGGTGCGCCCCGCAGTCACGATCGCCGGTACGCGCAGGCTTTTCGGCAGCAACAGAGTCAAAGGGCCGGGCCAGAATGCTTCCATCAACAAGCGGCCGTTGCGCGGTATGTCGACGGCCACCGTCACCAGCTGTTCCTCATTTGCCACATGGACGATCACCGGATCCCACGCCGGTCTCTGCTTGGCCTCGAAGATGGCTTGAACCGCCGTTGGGTCGAGAGCATTCGCGCCCAATCCGTAGACCGTCTCCGTCGGGAATGCCACCGTGCCGCCGTTGCGCAGCAGTTCGGCGCCCTGCCGCAAGGACGCCATCGATGCCGGCGAATCGATGGCATTGGCGTCGACAGCCAGCCGCAGTGTATTTTTTCCGGTCACTCTATGCCTGTGTCATTTTCCCACGGCGTGCCCGCCTGGTATAGACTCCGGCGTATGCAGGCCATGGAAACGGAAGTAAAGATACGGGTGGCGGATCGCGCGGCCCTGGAGCAGAAACTGCCGGAACTTGGTTTCAAGCGCGTCACCGCCCGCACGCTGGAGCGAAACACGCTCTATGACAAGCCCGATCGCGAGCTGCGCAACTCGCGCCAGATCCTGCGCATTCGCCAATATGGAAGCAAGTGGGTGGTCACGCACAAGAAAGTCCCCAGCGGTGTCACCGAAGAGGGGCCGCACAAGAACCGCGTGGAAACCGAAACCGTGGTAGAGGACGGTCCGGTGCTGGGGAAGATTTTCGAGGCCCTGGGTTACAATCCCGTGTTCGTGTATGAAAAATGGCGCACGGAGTGGGCGGACCTGCAGGGCCATTGCGTTCTGGACGAAACCCCGCTGGGGGTGTACGCGGAACTTGAAGGTCCGAGTGAATGGATCGATGCCACTGCGCGGCAACTCGGCATCAGCGAGAGCCAGTTCATCACGCTCAGTTACGGTCGCATTTTTGAGGTCTGGAGGGATCAAACTGGTTCCAAGGCCAATAACTTCACCTTTGACGAAATCCCGGAGAGTTTTCGGCAATAGAAACCAAGGGAAACAGCAGGTCCGTCGAAAACATTTCCAGGAGAGGTCCGCTGAACTGCAGATCCCTCGGCTGCGCTCGGGATGACAAAGGGGAAGGCGACGCTTCCATGGAGAGCGGTTGCTAGACGGACGGCGTTTTCATCACCACGGGAGGGCGGCTGAACCGCAGGTCCCTCCACTACGCTACGCTCCGGTCGGGATGACAATTCTATTGCAGGAATCAATTCCCGTAATCCAACAGAATTGTCATCCCGACCGAAGCGCAGCGCAGTGGAGGGACCTGCGGTTTTCCTTCTTCCGTGCTAACCTTCCGCTGCTCCATGACACTTCTTATATTTCTTGCCTGAGCCGCAGGGACAGAGATCGTTCCGCCCTACCTTCTCTCCAGCCCTGCGCTGTTGCGCAGGCGAATCGGAACTTCCGTTCGCTCCGGTCATCCTGGCTTGTTCGAGCTCGCGCTTCTTCTTGCGCTGAAACTCCTGCTCCAACGCATCGATGGTGGTCGAAGGCGCTCGGACCGGAACTGCTAACGGCCGCGATGGCGGCTTGGCCGGAGCGGCGTGAGCGCCGTTGCCTTCGACCGTAACTGGACCGCTCTGCGGAAGCGCGCGGGGCGGTTCGGGAACCGCCTGGCTGGTAATTTCGGGGGCCTGGCGACGAGGCAGTTCCGTAATCGGCTGGCCATCGGGTCCGACAATCTGCATCAGGAACAGGAAACGAACCGTGTCCTCCTGAAAGCGTCCCATCATGGCTTCAAACATGTCGAAGGACTCTTTCTTGTAGGCCACCAGCGGATCCTGCTGACCATATCCGCGCAGACCGATGCCTTCCTTAAGATGGTCCATGCTCAGCAAATGGTCCTTCCATAAGCCGTCGAGCACGCTGAGCATAACCATGCGCTCATGCAGGCGCATGGTCTGGCTGCCCAGGATCGCTTCCTTCATCTCGTACTTTTCTTTCAAACGCTCAAAGATCGCCTCGCCCAGCTCGTGGCGGTCCAGGGTGTCGATACTAATGCCTTCCTTCTCCAGATCAATGCCGAACTGCCCCGCCAGCTGTCCCTTGAGCCCGTTGACGTCCCACTGATCGGGATGCATCGCTTCCGGCGCGTGCGCTTCCATCACCGCGCTCAAAAGATTGGCAACGTAATCCTCGAGAATCAATTCCTTTTGATCGAGCCCTTCGAGCAGCTGGCTGCGCAGACCATACACCGCGGTACGCTGCTTGTTCATGACGTCGTCATATTCAAGCAGGTGCTTGCGGGCCTCGAAGTTCTGCCCTTCCACCGCCTTTTGCGCCGCCTCGATGCGGCTGCTGATCATCTTCGACTCGATGGGCACACCTTCTTCCATGCCCAGCCGCTGCAGCAGGTTCGAAACCCACTCCTTGGCGAAGATGCGCATCAGATCGTCTTCGAGCGAAAGGTAGAAGCGCGAGGCGCCGGGATCGCCCTGGCGTCCGGCGCGACCACGCAGCTGGTTGTCGATGCGCCGGGACTCATGCCGTTCCGTGCCCACGATATGCAGCCCACCCGCCGCAATCACCTCTTCGTGCTCGCGTTCGGCGGCAGCGGCATACTGCGCGAAAACCTTGTCCCAGGTCTCCTGCCTGGTTTCGAATTCCTGCCCCTGGTAGTAAAAGCGCACCATGCCCGGACCAGCCATGGGATTGATGGCTCCCTGGGCCGCGTTCACCGCTTGCGCCATGCCCTTTTTCAACAACTCCTGCTTGGCTGCGAATTCCGCGTTACCGCCGAGCACGATATCGGTACCGCGGCCGGCCATATTGGTGGCAATGGTGACCATGGCAAGGCGCCCTGCCTGGGCCACGATCTCCGCCTCACGCTCGTGGAATTTAGCGTTGAGCACCACGTGCTTCACGCCTTTGCGTTGCAGTATCGATGAAAGCAGCTCCGACTTCTCGATCGAAGTGGTGCCCACCAGCACCGGCTGCTTCTCTTCATGAAGCCGCGCAATCTCGTCGGCCACTGCGAGATATTTTTCCTTAGCGGTGCGAAACACCACGTCCGAGTTTTCCTGCCGCCGCATCGGCTTGTTGGTCGGAATGACCACGATCTCGAGTTTGTAGATGTTCTCGAACTCCGTGGCCTCCGTTTCCGCCGTTCCGGTCATGCCGGAGAGCTTCTTATAGAGGCGAAAGTAGTTCTGGAAAGTAATCGTGGCCAGCGTCTGGTCTTCGCGGCGAATGTTCACCGCTTCCTTAGCCTCGATCGCCTGGTGCAACCCGTCGCTCCAGCGGCGCCCGGGCATCAGGCGGCCGGTGAACTCATCGACGATGATGACTTCGCCATCCTTCACCACGTATTGCACATCCCGCCGGTAAAGCGAATGGGCCTTGATCGCAACCTCGACGTGATGCTTCAAATCCCAGTTCTCCGGGTCGGCGATATTGCCAATGCCCAGCAACTGCTCGATCTTCTCCCATCCCTCGTCGGTCACGCTGATGGTCTTGTGCTTTTCATCGACCACATAATCGCCGGTGAGGATTTTCTCTTCGCCGCGCTCGATTTCTTCTCCCTGCTCGAGCGACGGGAGGATGCGATTCACGCGGGCATATTTGTCCGTGGTCTGGTCGGTCGGGCCGCTGATGATCAAAGGAGTGCGGGCTTCGTCGATCAGAATCGAGTCGACCTCGTCCACGATGGCGAAGTAGTGCCCGCGCTGCACGCAGTCGGCATTATCGAACTTCATGTTGTCGCGCAGGTAGTCGAAACCGAACTCGTTGTTGGTGCCGTAGGTGATGTCGGAACCATACGCGGCGCGGCGCTGGGCATCATCGAGATCGTGCACGATGACTCCGACGCTAAGCCCGAGAAACTCGTAAATCTTGCCCATCCACTCGGCATCGCGTTTGGCCAGGTAGTCGTTGACGGTCACCACATGCACGCCATGGCCGGCGAGCGCATTCAGGTAGCAGGGCAGGGTCGCTACCAGGGTCTTGCCTTCGCCGGTTTTCATTTCGGCGATTTTGCCCTGGTGCAGCACCATACCGCCGATCAGCTGCACGTCAAAATGCCGCATCTGCAGTACCCGGCGGCCAGCCTCGCGCACCACGGCAAACGCTTCGGGCAGGATCTCGTTCAGCACTACCTTCTCTTCCGCGGCCCGTTCTTCAGCATCGTCGATACCTTCGAGGCGAGCGGCGATCCGGGCGCGGAATTCCAGTGTCTTGGCGCGCAGCGCATCGTCGGACAAAGCCTTCATCGCAGGCTCGAGAGACCCGGTCTGTTCGACCATGGGCGCCATCCGCTTGATCACGCGCTCGTTACTGGTTCCGAAAATCTTGGTTAAAGTGCTTGCGATCAATGGATAATTCCTTTTGCTGCCCCTGGGGCTACCTCTACTACTCTAGTTTAGTTCACACTGGGTACTTGGTGCAGAATACCCCGCTGGCGGAAGGCTGAACGAACCCCTATGGGCAAACGATTTTTCTCGGTTGTGCTGATTCTGCTCCAGGCCGGAGCCGCTATCGGGCAGATGAAGATGGCGATGGGCGACAGCGGGGATCCGGTACCGCCGGAGCAGCTGCCCACACCGCAACAGATTGAAGGCGTTGGCAATGTGCGCTTTCCTATCTCAGCCAATGCCCAGGCGCAGATGTGGTTCGAGCAGGGCTACAACCTGCTGTACGACTTTTGGGACTACGAGGCCGACCGCGCTTTTGAAGAATCCATCCGGGCCGATGGTAATTGCGCCATGTGCTACTGGGGTCTTTACCAGGCGGAGACCTTTAACCATAGCGAAACAAAGACCTACGCGCAGGCCTCCCTGGCCAAAGCGGTATCGCTCGAAAACCATGCCACCGCGCGCGAGAAGCTCTACATTCAGGCGGCCGAGGCACACGAAGCCGCCATCCGCCAAGCCGGCTCCGAGGATAATGCGAAATTCGATCACGAAATCGAGATTCTGCGCACCCTGGTCAAAAAGAATAAGCACGATATGAATGCCCACATCGCTCTCGCCGAGGCCGTCAATGATGGCTTTGACGACGCGGGACAGCCGCGCAAAGGCAAGAAGGAGCAGCTCGCGATCCTCCAGGATGTTTTGCAGCAGGAACCGCAGAACTCCGCCGCGAACCATCTCTGGATTCATGCCGTCGAAGCCGGCCCGCACCCGGAACAAGCTTTGCACAGTGCGGAGATTCTGGGCTCGCTGGCGCCTGCGTCGGGCCACATGGTCCACATGCCGGGCCACATCTTTTATCGCACCGGAGATTACACCCGCGCACAGACCGCGTTTGATGCTTCCGCCTTGGCCGATGAAGGCTATATGCGGGGGCAGAAAGTCGCGGCTGACAATGATTGGAACTACATCCACAACCTGATGTATTCCGTCGCCAATCTGCTGGAAGCGGGCCGGTTGCAGGAGGCTGCGCAGGTTTCCGCCAAACTCGGCCAAGCCCGCGGCCATCTGGAGAACACGCTCTATCCCTGGTCGCCCCGCGATGCCATTGCCCGCCTCAATCCCGATCTACCTATCGCTTTGCGCACCGGCGACTGGCAACGCGTGAGTCAGCTTGTCAATGCCGCGAACCTTGCTCAGAACCTGCCGAACATGGAATTCCTCGCCGGCGGCCTCTCCCAATTTGCTCTGGGAATGCAGTCCGTCGAAGCTCACGAACCCGATGTAGCCGAGCGCCACTCCGCGTTGCTTGATGCGAGCTTATGGCGAATGTCGCAGCAGATAAAAGATCAGGAAGCGAAGGAGAAGAAGGCTGCTGCGTCAGCGGAAAACCAAAGCATGTCTCCCGATCCCCTGGCCCAGCCGCTGGTTAAAATGCTCTCGATCATGTCGCTCGAGCTGCGCGCCTCCATGCTGGCAACGCAAGACAAAGTTCCCGAAGCGAGAAAAGCTCTTCGCCCAGGCGCGCCGGGAGGAGAAGGAACTCGGCTACCGCGAGCCTCCCTTCTATATCCGTCCGGTGGCGGAAAGTGAAGCGGCGGCGATGATGACAGCCGGCAAATGGCCGGACGCGAAAGCCGCATTTGAGCAAGGCGCTGGTGGAGCGTCCCAACTCCGGTTTCGCGCTCTATGGGATCGCCCAGGCTACGGAGAAAACAGGCGACGCCGGTGCAACCACGGTGGCATATAGGCAGTTCCTCAGTGCATGGAAGACCGCCGACCCCGGTCTACCCGAAATGCAGCATGCCCAGCAATGGCTGAGCCAACATGCTGCGCCTGGCAATTCCGGCTCCTATTGATGCGGAAGGAGAAACAGCAGGTCCCTCCGATCCGCGAGAAAAACATTTCCAGGAGAGGTCCGCGGAACTGCAGATCCCTCGACTGCGCTCGGGATGACAAAGGGGAGGGTGGCGCTTCCATTGGGCATTTGTTACTGGATGAAGGTTCCGCAGTTCTCGTCCCGTCGTAACTACTCTCAGTCGAGGGATCTGCAGTTCCGCGGACCTCTCCTGGAAATGTTGTTCTCGCGGATCGGAGGGACCTGCTGTTTCTCCTTCGACTTCAGGGTGGTGGAGCTGGAGAGATCTGCAGTGTTTGGTCTGACGTTAAAGTCTGGATAAGATGGTGGGGCACCTTTCAGGAGGGAACTTGGACGAAGACATGCTGACACACGGAGTCCTCTCCGCCGGCAATTCCGCAACCGCCGAAGCGGGGGGTGCACTGGGTATTTTTCGGCGCCGACGGCATCCGGGCGGGATGGGGCGTGCTGCTATTCGTCCTGCTTTATGTTGTTTTCGTATTTTTCACTGGTTGGGTATTGCGGCCGTTTTTCCGTGAGGCTCGCCATGTGACAGTCCTGCCCTTGAGGCTGGCACTGATCACCGAATTCGCACAATTCCTGCCTACAATCCTGGCCACAGCCATCATGGCACTCATCGAGCGCCGGTCTCTGCTGGCGTATGGATATCAAGGCAAGGCCAAAGCCGTGCGCTTTGTTTCCGGCCTGGTTTGGGGATTCGTTGCTCTTTCCGCATTCGTATTTGTTTTGTGGAAGGCTGGGCTGCTGGCCTTTGACGGCGAGCTGCTGCACGGAAGCGCAATTTTGAAGTACGCCCTGGGCTGGGGCCTGATGTTCCTGATGGTCGCATTTTTCGAGGAGTCCACCCTGCGCGGTTATCTGCAATTTACCCTGACCCGCGGTATCGGGTTCTGGTGGGGAGCGCTGCTGCTGTCGCTGCTGTTTGGATTTGGGCACGGCACAAATCCCGGGGAGACGCCCGTAGGGCTCTTTTCGGCAGCGGGCATCGGCCTGGTTTTCTGCATTAGTCTTTGGTACACCGGATCGCTTTGGTGGGCGGTCGGTTTTCACGCCAGCTGGGATTGGGCAGAATCGTATTTCTACGGCACGTCCGACAGCGGGATGGTCGTACGAGGCCACCTGCTAGGTGAGCACCCTACTGGATCGCGGCTGTGGAGCGGTGGGACAACCGGTCCGGAAGGCAGCATCCTGGTTCTTGCCCTGATCGTCATCATGGCCCTGCTGATGTGGCTTTGGTGGGGACGCAGAGTGCAGTCTCCCTTCATCAACAGCGGCTGGAGACCGGCCTGGAGCCGAAGACCCGCGCTCGACAACACCGCCCGTAGGGATCCGGAGAGCCTGCCCGCCGCCTTGTGACTACAGGTGGGCCGGATCGGCCGTTTCCGTATCCACTCCCAGTTCCGCGAATGCCTCCTGGGCCCGCGCCTGGTCGAACTTCCCTTCACGCGCCAACCTGGAGAGTGTGGCCGCCACAATCGACTCTGCGTTCACCTCGAAGTGGCGGCGCAGGTATTCACGGTTGTCGCTGCGGCCAAAGCCGTCCGTGCCCAGCGACACCAGCCGGGTCGAGAGCCAGGGTGACAACTGATCGGGCACGGCCTTCATGTAATCGGTGGCCGCGATAATCGGACCCTCAGCTCCCTTCAGCGTTTCAAGGATGTAAGGAACCTTCTCCGGCTGCGTCGGATGGAGGCGATTCCAGCGTTCCACACCCAGCGCCTCACGCCTGAGCTCGTTGTAGCTGGTAACGCTCCAGACATCCGTCTGGACGCCATACTTCTCCGCCAGGATGCCTTGCGCCCGGACCACTTCGTTCAGGATCGGCCCGCTGCCAAAGAGCTGCGCTGCGGCCTTACCCCCAGGAGCCGCCTGGAAGCGATAAATGCCGCGCACGATGCCTTCGCGTACCCCCTCCGGCATGGCCGGCATGGCGTAGTCCTCGTTGTACATGGTGATGTAGTAGAAGATGGGCTCGCCTTGCTGGTACATGCGGCGGATCCCATCCTGCAGGATCACAGCCAGCTCATATACGTAGGCTGGATCGTAGCTGAGGCAGGTGGGAACGGTGCTGGCCAACACGTGGCTATGCCCGTCCTGGTGCTGCAGCCCTTCTCCCAGCATGGTGGTGCGGCCAGCGGTCCCTCCCATCAGAAAGCCCTTGCCACGCGAGTCCGCGAAGGCCCAGATCATGTCGCCCACGCGCTGAAAGCCAAACATCGAGTAGTACATGTAGAACGGAATCGATGGTACCCGGTAATTGGAGTAGGCGGTGCCGGCCGCGGTAAAAGAAGCCATCGCACCCGCTTCGGTAATGCCCTCCTCCAGAATCTGGCCATCCTGCTCTTCGCGATAGTAGAGCAGCATGTCGTTATCGTGAGGCGTGTACTTCTGGCCCTCGCTGGCGTAGATGCCCACTTGGCGAATGGCGGATTCCAGACCGAAGGTCCGGGCCTCATCCGGCACAATGGGCACGATCAGCTTGCCAATTGCCGCGTCCTTCAGCAGATGGCGCAGAATGCTGACAAATCCCATGGTGGTTGAAACCGCTCGTCCCTTGGAACCGGCCGTCCACTCGCTGAACTCCTTCAGCGGCGGAGCCTTGAACTCGAGCTTGGGCGTCTCACGGCGGGGCAAGTAGCCACCCAGAGACCGGCGGCGCTCCTGCAGGTAGACGATTTCCGGGCTGTCCGGCGCCGGCCGATAGGGTTTCCCGGCCTTCGCTTGCTGCTCCGGAACGGGGATCTTGAAGCGCTTCACAAACTGGGCCAGCCCGCTGTCGGTCAGTTTCTTTTCCTGGTGCGAAGCGTTGCGCGACTGGTTTGCGCCCATGCCGTAGCCCTTGACTGTCTTGGCCAGGATGACGGTGGGTGAGCCATGATGACGGATCGCTTTGCGGTAAGCGTTGTAGACTTTCACCCGGTCGTGGCCGCCGCGATGCAGATTCTCCAGCTGCTCGTCGGTCTTGTCGCTCACCAGCTCCAGCAACTCGGGATACTTGCCGAAAAACTCCTGCCGCAGGTAGGCGCCGCCTTTCGCCTTGAACGCCTGGTAATCGCCATCGACACACTCTTCCATGCGCTTGAGCAACAGGCCGGATGAGTCGCGTTCGAACAGTTCATCCCAATCGCTGCCCCAGACCACCTTGATGACATGCCAGCCCGCGCCGCGGAAAGTGCCTTCCAGCTCATCGATGATGCGCTTGTTGCCGCGGACCGGACCGTCCAGGCGCTGCAGGTTGCAGTTGACCACAAAGATCAGGTTGTCGAGTTTTTCCCGGGAGGCCACGCCGAGCGCGCCCAGCGTATCGACTTCATCCGTCTCTCCATCGCCGACAAATGCCCAGATTTTGCGCTCGGTTTTTTGGATAAGGCTGCGGTTCTCCAGATAGCGCATAAAGCGCGCCTGGTAGATCGCGTTCAGCGGGCCAATGCCCATGGAAACGGTCGGAAAGCGCCAAAAATCCGGCATCAGCCAGGGATGGGGATAGGAGGACAGCCCAGGTTTCCCCGCAATTCGTGGCGGAAATTCAGCAGCCGCTCGTCATCGAACCGTCCTTCGAGGTAGGCGCGGGCATAAACACCAGGCGAAGCATGGCCCTGAAAGTAGATAAAGTCGCCCGGCTGGTCTGCATACGTGGCGTGGAAGAAATGCTCGTAGCCCACCTCGAGCAGGGTGGCCAGCGAGGAGTAGGTCGAGAGGTGGCCGCCTATGCCCGCATCCTTCTTATTCTGGCCATGCACCATGGCCATCGCATTCCAGCGGATAAGGGCTTCCAGCCGCTCCTCCAGCTTGCGGTCGCCGGGGTAGGGCACCTCGTCATGCTTGGGAATGGTATTTACGTAGGGGGTGGTCAGCGCGCTGGGGGTCGAGATGCCGGCTTCGCGCGCCCGCTGGCGTAATGCCGCAATCAGCTCCGCGGCCTGTTCATGACCTTCGCCCACCACCAGGTCGTCAAAGGCCTCAATCCACTCTGCCACTTCTTCAGAAAACTTCGATTGCGCGGGAATAGCGAGTTTGGTTTCCATAAAATTCAGACCGTTTCTGCCTCTTGTAGTATATCCGTCAGCAAACAATCCAGAGAAAGCACGCGGCCAATCCATGTCGACTTCCTCGTTCCCTAAAAACCACGCCGACATCATTGACCTGCAACAGCAGGTGGCCCGCCTGCAGGCTTTGCTGGAGGTCTCCCGCCAGGTGCACGCCGCGGTGGAACCCGAAGAGGTGCTGCAGTCCGTTCTTCGCATCGTGGTGCGGGAGCTGGAAATGGCCGGGGCTCACGTCACGGATCCCCCTCGGACCGTGGGTGCGATGCGCCCGAAACCATGGGACGACTGCCCCCGGTTTGCCCTGCTGAGCAAAGACGGAGACCAGCTGACTGAGCTGGTGGTGGACCCCGGACCAGGAAAGACGCTGTCGCTCTATGAGCAGGATTTTCTGGAAGGGTTGGTACTGCAGGCCGGAGTGGCGGTCGAGAATGCGCGCTACCACGACCGCGCGGTCGAATGGGCCCGCGTGCAACAGGATCTGGACGCCGCGCGCGAGATTCAGCGCAGCCTGCTGCCCCAGCAGATGAAGGAGATTTCCGGGTATTCCGTCGCCATACGCTCGAGCACCTGTTACGAAGTCGGGGGCGACTACGTGGACATTGTGAGTCTCCCGGACAGGGGCGAGATCATGGTGGTGGCCGATGTCGCCGGCAAGGGCCTGGCCTCTGCCATTGTCGCCACCTCGTTTCGCTCGGCCTTTCGTGCCATGGCGCTGGCCGGGCTGCCGCTGGCCGAACTGGCCGCGCGCATGAACCAGCATCACTATGGCGAAGGGCAGGAGGCCCGTCGCCGCTACGTGACCGCGATCTTCCTCAAACTGGACCCGGAGACGCACACCGTCGAAGTGGTAAATGCCGGCCACAACCCTGGCTTTCTCATTTCCGAGGGCAATAAGGTGCATGAAATTGAGGCTAGCGGCACCCCGATAGGGCTGGTGCCTATGATGGAATACAGCTCGGAAACCCTGGCCTTTCAGCCCGGATCGCGGTTGCTTTTCTACACCGATGGGCTCACGGAAGTGTTTCACGGCGATGACGAATTCGGTCCAGAACGTTTGCTGGCAACATTTCGAGAGTGCAAGTCGGAGGATTGTACTGCTATCCTCAAGGTCCTGTGGCAACAATTGGTTGAATTTTCCAGGGGAGAGCCGCAGCAGGACGATATGACGGCGCTCGCCTTGGTGCGAATGCACGCCTAGTGCGCCTAGCGGGGGAAAGCAAAATGGTTGAAACCAGGGGCACGGCGGTGGAAGTAAAGCTCCCATCGCGGCTGGGCTTCGAAAAAGTAGCGATGGGCACGGCTGCCAGCGTAGCCAAGCTCATGGGCTTCCCCGACGCCCGCATTGAAGACCTCAAGACCGCCCTCGCCGAGGCGTGCATCAACGCCATTGAACACGGAAACCGCTTGAACGATAACCTCTGCGTCGGTGTGATCCTGTCAGCCAGCGACGAGGCGCTGGAGGTTAAAGTGATGGATACCGGCTCTGGTATCACCAAAACACCGTCCAAGCCGGACATCGACCGCAAGATGCATGGCGAGGAGGATCCCCGCGGCATGGGCATGTTTTTGATCCAGTCGCTGGTGGATGAAGCCGAGTGGGTTAAGGGAAGCCCCGGCAATGGAAGCTACGTACGATTGGTCATCAGGCTGGCCAAGGAGAGTGAGTAACGTGCAGACGGAGACAAAAGCAAAAGTGGATGAGGTTCTTGCCGCGAATGGGCGGCCGGTTACCGTTCTTCGCTTCACGGGCGATATTTCCAGCAGTTCGCGCGACACCGTGCTGGGGACCTACGAGGGCGTGGTCAAGAGCCGCCCGGTCCTGATCGATTTCTCCAAAGTGGAATACATCAATTCGAGTGGAATTGCCCTGGTCATCCAGATGTTGATGGAAGCCAGCAAAGCTGACCAAACCATCGCCGCGTTCGGGCTCACGCCGCACTTCCAGAAGGTCTTCACCATGGTCGGGATCACCAAGTACGCCGCCCTGCACCGGGACGAAGCCACGGCCATCGCCTCTCTGTAGAGGCAAAGGAAACAGCAGGTCCCTCCACTACGCGGATTGCTTTGTATCAGGGCACGACTTTAGTCGGGCCATAAAAGCCAAAAAAACTGGGCTTTAGAAGCCCCTGCGCTTTTTCTGACCCAAGCACAAGTTAACAGGGGCTAAAGCCCAAATCATTTTATGCGGCCTCAGTGGCCCGACTAAAGTCGTGCCCTGATACAAAGCAACCCGCGTAGTGGAGGGACCTGCTGTTTCTATTTCGCCCGCGGATGCGTCCGGTCGTAAACCTGCGTGACCTGCCCGACCGTTAACTGGGTATAGCGCTGTGTGGTCGAGAGGCGCTCGTGCCCCAACAGCTCCTGGATGGCCCGTAAATCAGCACCCTCCTCCAGCATATGGGTGCCGAAGGCATGGCGTAGCGTGTGCGGATGTATCTCCGCCGGTAGTCCTTTGGCCAGTGAGATTCTCTTGACTATCCGCCCCACGCTCCTGGTCGTCAGCCGTCCCGTTCCTCTCATCTGCAGGTTCAAGAGCAAGGCCTCAGTTGCCTTCCCCGCAAGCTTGATCGCGCGCGACGGAAGATAGGCGCGAATCGCCTCCGCCGCCGCGTCCCCCAATGGAACATAACGCTGTTTCCGGCCTTTACCCCGAACCAGGATCACTTCCCGCGCCCAGTGCACGTCGCTCAGGTTCAGTCCCACCAGTTCGGCGTTGCGGATGCCGCATCCATAAAGCAACTCGAAGATCACCCGATCCCGCTCCGGCCATGCGGCGGCCTCCTCCGAGGAGGCGGTATCCACCAGCTGGTTCATTTGCTCGATCGAAGGCACCCGAGGTAGATGCTTAGGCAACTTGGGAGTGGCCACCAGCGCGGCCGGATTACTCGAAACGTGGCCCGCTCTGGCCATCCACTGAAACCAGGAACGAATGGCAGCCAGAGACCTGGCCACCGACGCCTTGGCCAATCCCCGGTCGTAGAGCTCGCCCAAATAGCCACGAATCTGCAGATGATCCACGCTGCGCATCTCGCCGTTGGGCCCACCCTGCTCGATCAGGTAAGCGGCAAAATTGCCGACTTCGCGCTGATAGGCGCGCAACGTGTGCGGAGACGCTGCCCGCTCATGAGCCAGCATGGCCAGGAACTCCTCCGCCAACCGCATGGCTTGCGGCTTCACTTTCCACTCCTTCGTGTTGCCCGCGGATGGTGGGCGCGATGCACCGCTTTCAGCCGGCCCAGCGCGAGGTGGGTATAGACCTGTGTGGTCGAGATATCCGCGTGCCCCAGCAGGGTTTGTACGGTCCTAAGATCGGCTCCGTTCTCCACCATATGCGTGGCACAACTGTGCCGCATGACGTGCGGGCTGGCCCGGGCATCCAGGCGCTTCACCAGCCGCCACACCCATTGCCGGGTCAGGGCCGCGCCGCGCACCGAGAGAAAAAGCCGGCTCTCTCCCGCCCGGGTCGCCAGCCCCGGCCGGCCGCGGGTCAAATAGGCATCCAGAGCCTCGACCGCGATCCGCCCCAGGGGCACAATGCGCTCCTTGTCACCCTTGCCGCGCACCAGCATGCGTCCTTCCGCCAGCGACAGATCTTCCACCCCCAGCCCGGTGAGTTCGGAGACGCGCACCCCTCCTGCGTAAAGCATCTCCACGATGGCGCGATCGCGCAGGGCCACGGCATCCGCCTGCGGGTGATTGGCCGCAGTCCCTGCCTGCTCCATCATCTGCTCCACCTCTGACTGCGCCAGAGCCTTGGGCAGAACCTTCCAGGACGAAGGAGATTCGAGGTTCACCGTCGGGTCGTGTGCGATGCGCTTATCCAACAGCAGCCATTTATAGAAACCGCGCAGGCAGGAAAGCTTGCGCGCCACCGAACGCGACTGCACCCCATGCTTCTGCAAGTGCTCAAGAAACCCGGCCACCTGCACTTGGCCGGCGGTCGTCGGCACCGCATGGCCGCCTTCGAGGTATTCGGCGAAAAGCGAAAGGTCCCGTTGATAGGCCTCACAGGTCAGCGGCCGCAGGCCCTTTTCCACCCGCAGATAGGTAACGTATTGGCGCATGATGCTGTTCCGCACAGGCTCGATTATCCCCTTCCGGCACTCTCGATCGGCGTGGACGGCCGGCGCAGGAATCAAGAGAGACAGCCATGCGAAGATTTATTGCTCGTTCATGCCAGGAGTGCAAAATTGCCTCAGATCGCCGACAATAGAGTTGGGGCGTGGGCCCCGCTAGGAGCGCCATCCCGTTTTGACCAGTAGCAAGTCCAGCAACAGCGTCTATCTTTCCCCCAAAGACTTTATCCATTCAGTTCTATCCCGGGAGCCCGCGGTTGCCGTCTTCGACTGCGATGGAACGCTATGGGATGGAGACTCGGGATACGACTTCATGGTCTGGTCGATCGAAGAGGGCCTGGTCTCCCGCAACGCGAGTGATTGGATCGACTCCCGTTACCGCCTTTATCTTGCCGGTAAGGTCTCGGAGCTGGCCATGTGCGGGGAAATGGTCCAGATCTACGATGGTCTGACCGAATTGGAAATCCGCAAAGCCGCGGCCGCGTTTTTCCACGCGCGTTTCGCAGACAAGATCTTCCCCGAAATGCGTTCCCTGGTCGCGTCTTTGACCGATCGCGAAGCCGAGATCTGGGTGGTCAGTTCGACCAACAACTGGGTGATCGACGAGGGTGTTCGCGGCTTCGGCATTCCGCCCTCCCGGGTCATCTCCGCGCGAGCCGAGGTGGTGAGCGGCGTCATTACCAGCAAGCTGCTCGACGTCCCGACGGGCGAGGGCAAAGCCCAATCGCTGGCGAAGGCTGGCCTCGCTGCTCCGGATGTAGTTTTTGGAAACTCCATTCACGACGCTGCCATGCTGGAGATCGCGCGCCAAGCTTATCCCGTGAACCCCACGCCGGCATTGCTTCAAATAGCGGCGAAGAATGGCTGGCCCATCTTTTATCCGGAAGGCATTCTGCCCGGCTCGGCATGATTGCTCAGCGGTCCAGACGGTCTTGCCCGGGCAACGTCTAAGATCATATGAGCGTGCAGAGAAACCCCAGCCGATCAAGAACCGACGTCCAGGTGGTCCGGCTCGTCGTGGCCGCACTGATCCTGCGGGAGCAGAAGGTCTTGATCTGTCAGCGGCGCCCCGACCAGCCCATGGCCCTCAAATGGGAGTTCCCAGGGGGCAAGGTAGAAGCTGGCGAAAGCGCGGAACAAGCGCTGCGCCGTGAACTCGATGAGGAATTAGGTATCGCCGCGGACATCGGCAACCGGGTCGCGCACACCCGCCACACCTACCGCAGCGGAACTGCGATCGATCTGCAATTTTTCGCCGTTCACCAGTTCGAGGGCGAGATGACCAACCGCATCTTCAATGACCTTCGTTGGTGCCCGCTGCGCGAGCTGACCCGCTACGACTTCCTCGCCGCCGATCGCATCCTCATCCGCGACCTCGCCGCAGGTAAGCTGCTTTAGCTTCGATCCGCGTGAAAAACATTTCCAGGAGAGGTCCGCTGAACTGCAGATCCCTCGGCTTCGCTCGGGATGACAAAGGGGAGGGTGGCGCTTCCATTGGGCATTTGTTACTGGATGGAGGTTCCGCATTTCTCGTCCCGTCGTAACTACTCTCCTTGGAAGCGCCGCCCTCCCCTTTGTCATCCCGAGCGAAGTCGAGGGATCTGCAGTTCAGCGGACCTCTCCTGGAAATGTTTTTCACGCCCAACCTAAAACTGAAAATAAATAAAGTCGCGATGGCCAAAAAAGCCAAAGAACACAATCGCGTAGATGCATAGCGTTGTAAGCCAATGCACGAAAGGCCGGCCGGGCCCAAAGCCGGGGTACGCGCAAGGGATGGGCTATCCACCACTCAACCACGAACATGGCGACAATCGACAAAACCAGATAAGGAGCCGTGGCGCGGCTGAATCCGCCCACCTTCAGCAACAAAGGATCCAGCCGTCCCAGGGGCAAGAGATGAGTGGCGATAAACCACGAGTCCCCGACACTGTTGGCGCGAAAAAATATCCATGCGAACGTCACCAGGCTGAACGTCACCACAACCTTGAGGAACGCCGGAACACGCGCGAGTCGCGGAAAAGCTGGGGCAATAGCCTGGGCCACGATCAGGTAAAGACCGTGCAGGAAGCCCCAGATGACAAAGGTCCAATTGGCCCCGTGCCACAGCCCGCTGATCACAAAGGTGATCATCAGGTTGGCATAGTGCCGGGACAGCTTTACACGATTGCCGCCTAAAGGGATATAGACGTAATCCCGAAACCACGTTGACAGTGAGATGTGCCATCGCCTCCAGAACTCACCCACCGAGCGGCTGAAGTACGGCTGCATGAAATTGATGCGCAGCTCATAGCCCATCATGCGCGCTAAGCCCAACGCAATATCGGTATAGCCGGAAAAATCGCAGTAAATCTGGATGGAAAACAGCAGCGTCGCGAGCACCAGCGCGGCCCCGTTGTAATGCCGCGGTGTGTCATAAACCAGCTTTACAAAATCAGCCACGTTATCGGCCAGCACCATCTTCTTGAACAACCCCCAGAGGGCCTGCACCATTCCGGCACGCACACCCTCGAAAGTCACCCTCGGCTCGCGATGAAACTGCGGCAGCAGCTCGTAAGGCCGCTCGATGGGCCCGGCAACCATTTGCGGAAAGAAGGCCACGTAGAGCGCGTATTCCAGCAGATTCTTCTCCGCCGGTACTCTCCGCCGGTAAACCTCGATGGTGTAACTCATCGCCTGAAAGGTATGGAAGGAAAGCCCAACCGGCAAAATGATCGCCAGCAAAGGCGGGTCATATTGCAGTCCAAAGAGATGGGTCGCGCTGCGAAGAGAGCCGGTCAGAAAATTGAAGTACTTGAAAATGACCAGCAGCGACAGGTTGCAAAAAAGACTTATGCCCAGGAAGAGACGGCGCCGCCCGGGCTGCTCCGCTTTTTCTATCTGCAGGCCAGCCACATAGTCGATCAGCGTGATGGCCCAGATGACAAAGATGTACCGCGTGCTCCAGCACATGTAGAAGTAGTAGCTGGCGATGAGCAGAATAACTTTGCGGCCCGTGCCCCGCGTGGCCAGAAAAAGCAGCCACACCACGATGAAAAAGAACAGGAACTGAAAGCTATTGAAGAGCATGGGCCCTGTCTTTCAGCAGCTGGAATAAAGCCTCCGTATACACCCGCGCGCCGGCTTGATTGAGGTGCGTCTGATCGGCAAACAGCCGGTTGGGATAGAGGAAATAGTCAGGACCGAGCAGCTTGCACGAGGTGGCATGTTCCACCTGCGCAGCAAAGGCAGCGTCATACTCTGCCGCGGGCGCAGCTTCTCCACTGCGGAGGTAAAAGGGCACGTAGTAGCAGTCCATGTGATACTGCCGGATCAATTGATTGAGTTGGCCAGTCTGCGCGCTTTGCGAGGGTGCAACGCGCGGGAGTCTTTCCGTGGGCTGGTCGGATTGGAGTTGGAAATCGTCGGGCAGGCGGCCCCCGGGAAAGTGGCTCTGCTCGGTGATCAGGTGGTAGCCCCGCTCGGCAATCACTGCGCGCTCGTTTTCTTCCGATTCGCGGTAATAGCTCATCACACCGCCGTGGCTCGGCGCGGCGAGCAGGAAAGCCGTTAAATCTCTCAGGAAATTACGAAACGGAAAGAGATGATCGGCCACCGCGTGGTCGTCGGGAATGAAATGAAAGATGCCGCGCCGGGGCGGATCGCTCCTCCATGGCAGGGTGAGCAGCAGCACGTTGGGAGCCTGCCCTCGCGCACACATTGCCTCCAGCGGCGGCAAAAACAAATCGCTTCCCGGAAAACCGGAATTGAAGGATGCGACCTTCAGATGGCTCGCCGAGCTCATCTGGTCGAACCAGTTGCGGGAATAAAACCCGCCAGGATCTTGCTATTACCGAAAATCAAGACCCGGGTCACGTCGGGATCGGCGGGAAAGACCGCTCCCTTTTGCTCCCATTGGAGCTTGGCGTTAAACACCACATCGGAGCCGTTCCTCAGGTAGGGCAGACCCCGGTACAGTCCATAAAAAGCCGCCCAAAGTACCACAAAGAGCAAAAGAGTCCAGGCCAGGGCCGATGGGAGAGTGGTCCGCTGCGCCGGCGGCTCCAGCTTAGCGGCTTCGGAGTTGGGAGCGGTTTCGACGTCCAAAATTAACCTTGAACTCTCATCGTATTACAGCGCTAGCCGGAACCGCCGCCGGTGAACATCATGACTAACGAGAGCACAATGACGACCGCCGCAGTGAGCCACGCCACGGCGTTGAACCAGCGGGAGTTTACGTGGTCGCCCATCAGGTCCTTGCGATTGATCAGCAGCAGCATGAAGACGATCACCAGGGGCAGCAGCACGCCGTTCAACACCTGCGACAAGATGACCATGCTGATCAGTTTGGCGTTGGGAACAAACAGAACGGCGAGCGCTCCGCCCGCCACCAGCAGGCTATACAGCCAGTAAAAGACCGGTGCATCCTTGAAGCCTCCATCCAGGCCGGACTGGAGACCCAGACCCTCGCAAACCGTATAGGCAGTGGACAGCGGCAGAATGGAGGCGGCAAAAAGCGAGGCGTTGAACAACCCTATCGCGAACAACAGAAAAGCATAGCTTCCGGCCAGCGGTTTCATCGCCCCCGCCGCGTCCGCCGCTTCTTTGATCGCTCCCATGCCGTGGGCAAACAGAGTAGCGGCACACGCGACCACGATGAACCAGGCCACTATGTTGGTGAAAAACGATCCGATGATGACATCCAAACGCGATGCGCCGTAGCTCTTCGCGGTGATTCCCTTCTCCACAATGGAAGATTGCAGATAGAACTGCATCCACGGCGAAATGGTGGTGCCGATGACTCCCACGATCATGTAAATGTAACTTTTATCGCGCCATATTGAGCCCCTCGGCAGCTCCACCGTGGCCACGATAGCATCGTGCCAGCTGGGCTGCGAAAGGACGCCGGTGACGATATAAGCAATGTAGAAAACCGACGCTGCCAGAAAGACCTTCTCGACCCCCTTGTAATCTCCCTTGACCACCAGGAACCAGATCAGGAAGGCGCTGACCGGCACGGAGATGTACTTGCTGATATGGAAGAGCTGCATGCTGCCGGCGATGCCGGCGAACTCCGCCATGACGTTGCCGAAGTTGACAATCACCAGCAGCAACATCAACAGAAACGTCATGCGCAGGCCAAATTCTTCGCGGATAAGATCGCTCAGGCCCTTGCCGGTAACCGCCCCCATGCGCGCGCACATTTCCTGCACCACCAGCAGAGCCACCGTGATGGGGATCATGGTCCACAACAGGGTGTAGCCAAACTGGGCTCCGGCATTGGAGTAAGTGAGAATGCCGCCCGAGTCGTTATCGATGTTGGCGGTAATAAAGCCCGGCCCCAGCACAGCGAGGAAGAGCAGTATGCGGATTCGCCAGCGCTTGAGCATGCAGTCGGGATTTCAATTTGAATTTCGTTATTGAACTACGGCAAAGCAGCAATGGTTCATTGTTTGGCCCGCAAGAATGCAATTACATGGTCCGCCTGCACCACACCCGCCAAGCGGTTGGCACTATCTACCACCGGCAGCGCGTGCAGGTTGTACTTGTCGAACAGCTCCGCGACCTCATCCTGGTGGGCTTCCGCATGACAGGAAATGATGCGCGGCTCGGACAGCACCGCAACCCGTGTCTCCGGGAGCGCCAGGATCAGGCGGGCCAGCGGGACAACTCCTTCGAGCACATCGTCTTTCCCGGTGAGATAGATCTCGGTCATGCCCTCCGGGTCACCATCGAACTCGCGCAGTGCCCGGACCGCCTCCGCCACCGTGGCGCCGGACGCAACCTGCACATAGCTGGTGGTCATTCTGCCGGCGGCAGAATCCTCCCGGAATTCGAGCAGGTCTTCCACTTCCTGCCGCTCTTCCGGTTCCATCTCCTCCAGAATCGCCTCTGAACGCTCATCGGAAAGCTCGGCCAGCAGATCGGCGGCCGCGCCGGGATCCATCTCTTCCACAATGTCGGCTACGCGGCCGGAGTCGAGCGATTCGAGCAGAGACTTCTGCAGACGGGGGTCTACTTCCTCCAGCGCCTCTGCCGCTACTTCCTCATCCAGGGAGACAAAGATGGCCTCCCGCTCGGGCGGGGGCAGGTCTTCCAGTATGTCCGCGAGATCGGAGGGGTGCATATGAGCAATCCGCTCATGTTCGATCTTGAGCTTCACCCGCCGCGCCGGATCCACTTCAATCAGGTCCACGAACTCCCACGGAATGATGCTGGCGGGGAAGTGCATGGCGAAGTTTTCCAGCGTATGCCGGGGCATCACGCCTTTGAGCAGCCTGCGCACGGCACCACGAAGTCCGATCGCCACCTCTGCCACCCGCAGTCCCTCGCGGCCGTTGTGCGGAAACCACTGCAGGTCGACATCGTTGACCCGCACCACCTTCCTCCCGTGCACGTCGATGATTTGCCGGTCCAGCACGTCTTGCTGCAGCAGGAGCAGATTTTCATCGCCGCGGAGCGGTTGCAGCAGGGCATCTTCACGCAATTCGAGGGTTCCGGCCGGTGTCTGCAGTATGTCCTTCACGGCTACCAGCCTGGTTCCCTCTCGCGTCTTGAGCAGCAGTCCGGCGACATTTCCCGCAGCCGGTCCGGTTGCCACCGCAACGTCTTTAAGCCGGCCCTGGACGCGGCCCTGCCGGTCCGTGATCAGCGTTCCGAGCAGGAGCGTAAGGCTGGCGTGGGTTGTGTGCTTTTCGTGCATCGACGGCCGGTTTGCAGTCTAACAGCCGCCGGGGAAGGTTGGAGCAGCTTAGTAAGTTAGTTGCGGCAGGGTCTTCAAATCTGTCACTACCACCGAAACCCAGGGGAGGGCCTCAGTTAGGCCTTTCCGGCCGGCTCTTGAGAAAACGTTCGTCCAGCCGCTGTCTGCCCTGGAATCCGGCCTCTACGGTATGCCAGTAATCGATTTTTGTTTCTCCCAACTGCCAGCAGAGCAGAACAATCTGTTCCCCAACCTGGAATGGGAAGTCGAGCAAGCCCTTGTCCAGATCCTTTACCTGGACCCCAATCGAATCGATTTCCTGGATCGCGTCCTGGGCCTGCTGCACCGCCGCGCGCTGGGCCATGCGTTTTCGCGCCACCGCGGCCACATCCACCAGCATGCCTCCGGAGAGGAAGATGCTCTGGCTGAGCATCTGCAAATCTGCTTCGATCAGACCGGCACTCGACTTGGCATCGATCGCCCGCCGCAGCAGGGATTCCAAAATCGGCAACAGAGATTGCGCCTCGTCAAGGGAGAATGTCTTCATCGATCCGACCTTCGTCTAAACCCTATGGTATTACACCCTGAACATCACAAAGTCAGCCTGAAACGTTGATCCTATGAGGCGAAAGTCTCCCTCGCCGGCTGATTTGTGGCCTCTCAGCGGGGCAGGTATCATGACAGAGCAATGAGTTTCTCCGACACGATCTTCATTTTCGGACTGGCGCTGGTCATTTTTGGCCCCAAGAAGCTGCCGGAAATCGGGCGCCAGCTGGGCAAACTGGTGCTCGAATTCCGGCGCGCCAGCAACGAGTTCAAGATGCAGATTGAGGAAGAGTTACGCGCAGCGGAGCTGGCCGATCGCCAGAAGCAGATCGCGGCCCCACCCGCAACCCCGGCGCCTTCGCCGGAACCCGCTTCCGAGAGCCTGACCATTCGGCCGCCTAGCAACGGAACTACAGTGAGCACGGAAAGCCCGTCGGCAAGAGTGATCCCCGTGCATGAGGAAGTTGCGGAGCTCGAAGCCGTCGCCGGCGAACACCCGGAACTGCCTGAGAACGGCCTCCACCGTGAGCCGGAGCAGGCAATCACCCATCATGACTGACATTGTGGACCGGGCCCGGACGGCGGTGACCGAAAGAGCAGAATTACCGGGCATGAGCCTCCTGGAACACCTGGAGGAACTGCGCAAGCGCATCATCCATTCCGGCGTCTACCTGATTATCGCGTTCTTCGTCGCTTACGGCTTCCGCGAGAAACTGTTCGGGTTCATGGAGAAGCCGATTGTTTCGGCGCTCAAGGCGCACAATCTGGACCCCCATCTCGTCTATCTGAACCCTGTCGACCCATTCAATTTCTTCATCAAAATCAGCCTGGTAGGCGGCGCTATCCTGGCTTCGCCGTTCATTCTGTACCAGGTGTGGCTGTTCATCTCTCCTGGCCTCTACCGGCAGGAGAAGCGCTACATCCTGCCCTTCATGACGGCCACGGTGGGACTCTTTCTGACCGGCGCTTTTTTCGGCTATCACTACGTTTATCCGGGCGCTCTTAACTTCCTCATCGGTTACGGCTCTCAGTTCCGACCGATGGTTACGTTGGGCGAGTACACAGAACTTTTCATGACCGTGATCCTGGGCCTGGGGATCACTTTTGAGTTGCCGATCCTGGTTTTCTTTCTGGCACTCTTCGGGATCGTGAGCGCAGGCTTGCTGTGGAGGAATATCCGCTACGCCATCCTCATCATCTTCATCATCGCCGCGATCATCACCCCCACTCCCGATGTACTGACCATGTGCGTTTTTGCCGCACCCATGCTGATTCTCTACCTAGTGGGAATCGGAGTCGCTTACATGGTCCATCCGACGCGGAGAAACCGGCTCAAGCAGCAGTCATGAATCCTCTGCTCCGCTTTTCCCGCTCGCTCGCCGCGGCGTTGCTCTTCTGCCTCATGAGCGGAGTGGCCATGCCGCAGGCTCTCCCCCGCTTTGACGGCGATCGGGCGCTGGCTTACACCAGAGAGTTCGTAGCCACCGGGCCGCGTTGGGTTGGCAGCAAGGGACATGCCAAGGCTCAGGCCTTCCTGGAAAGGCAGTTCGCCAAAGATGACCTGGTAAAGGACAGCTTCACTGCATCCACGCCGGTGGGGCCCTTGGCCATGACCAACTACATCGTCAAATTTCCTGGCACAAAGGATGGCATCATCGTCCTCGCCAGCCATTACGACACCAACTACCCGCTCAAAGACACTGCGTACGTGGGCGCAAACGACGGCGGCTCCAGCACGGGTTTGTTGCTGGAACTGGCCAACAGCTTCCGCGGAAAAAAGCTGGATGGATACAGCGTGTGGCTGGTCTTCTTTGACGGAGAAGAGGCGATCAAGGAGTGGACGGACACAGATTCGGCCTATGGCAGCCGCCACCTCGCGGCCAAGTGGCAAGCGGACGGAACGCTAAAACGTATCAAGGCCTTTTTGCTGGCCGACATGATTGGGGACCGCGATCTCGACGTGGACCGTGACCTGAGTTCGACCCCGTGGCTGCTCGACATGGTGGGACAGGCAGCGGCGAAGTTCGGCGACCAGTCCTACTTCTTTCAGCGGCAACAAGAGGTAGGCGATGACCACACCCCGTTTATGCAACGCGGTGTACCCTGCGCCGACGTCATCGATTTCGATTACGGATACCAGAACGCCTTTTGGCACACTCCGCAGGACACCATGGACAAGCTGAGCGCGAAGAGCCTCACCATCGTGGGCGACGTCTTCCTGGAGACGATCCGGCTGCTCAACCAGCGATAGCACAAGAAACTGCAGCAAACCCCGTAAGCTAGCATGGGATTAATGCTCGATGGCGCTCCGATCGCATGGTGGATAGGCTTCCACGTCGTGGTGTTGGTGCTGATCGTGGTCGACCTGGTAGTTCTTGGTCGCGGCGAAGCATCCGCCCAAACCCGCCACAATTTTCTCTTTGTCATGTTTCTACTGGCCCTGGCGGCCTGTTTCGGCGTATGGGTAGGCCATGTTGAGGGCCATCAGACGGGGCTCGAGTTTGCCGCGGGCTATCTGATCGAGCTCTCCATGAGCATCGATAATCTCTTCGTCTTCCTGCTGATGTTCCGCTCCTTCGGCCTGAGCCCAGAGCTGCAACGGAAAGCGCTGCTCTTTGGCATCCTGGGCGCCATCATCATGCGCGGCATTTTCATCTTTGCCGGAATCGCGCTGCTGGAGCGCTTCGCATGGATTCAGTACTTCTTCGGTGCGCTGCTGGTAGTGACCGCGCTGCGACTGCTGCGAGGGAAGAAGCTCGGCGCTACGCCCACCCCAGTCAAATGGATTACCCAATGGACCGGGCGCTCGCCCAGCAGCCCCAGAGCGGCCTTCGTCTTCGCGGTGATCGCTATCGAGCTGGTCGATGTTGTATTCGCGATTGATTCCGTGCCCGCAGTGCTGGCCGTCTCCCACCATCCCTTCGTGGTTTACACCTCGAATATCTGCGCCATCCTCGGTTTGCGCGCGTTGTATTTCCTGCTCGCCGGCCTGCTCGAGCGGCTGCGATTTCTCCACTTTGGCCTGGCCGCGATTCTCGGTTTTGTCGGCTTAAAGATGCTGCTGGCGAAAGTGGTGAGCGTGCCGGTCGCACTCTCGCTCGGATTCATCGTCCTGGTGGTGCTCGCAGCGACAGCCGCTTCGCTGCTCTCGACCGTCCCCCACACCAGCAAGGTCTGACGACTGCGATACGATGGACCAAGCCGTGCGTAAGATTTCTGTCACGACCAAGTTCGGGCCGTACACCGTTTCCGTGGGAAGCGGCATCCTGGATTCCATATCGAAGCGCATGCCGGCGCTCGCCGAGCGCAAGCGCATTTTTCTCTTAACCTCGCCGGAGATTTGGGCTCTGTGGGGGCCGCGCATGCAGGCTTCGCTCTCTCCCCGGGAACCGATCGTGCTCTTTCTGCCCTCAGGGGAGCGTCACAAACGCATGAGCCAGGTGGAACGCCTTACCACCGAGATGACCAGGGCGGGAGCTGACCGCTCTTCTCTCCTCATCGCGTTCGGTGGGGGTGTCACCGGCGACGTAGGCGGATTCGTCAGCGCCATCTACATGCGCGGAATCGATTACATCCAAGTACCGACGACCTTGCTGGCCCAGGTCGATTCCTCGGTAGGAGGCAAGACCGGAGTCAACCTGCAAACCGGCAAAAACCTGGTCGGCTGCTTCTATCCTCCGCAGGCGGTGGTCGCGGATATCGAACTGCTCCGCACCCTCCCCCAGCGGGAACTGCGGGCCGGGATTTATGAAAGCATCAAGGCTGGGCTTATCCGCGATGCGTCCCTCTTCCGCTTCATTGAGAGCCATCGCCAAGCCCTCGACCAGGGCGATCCTGCATCGCTCGAAAAGATGGTCGCCGCCTCCATACGGATCAAGGCCGAGGTAGTGGGCCTGGATGAGCGGGAGCTCGGTGTGCGCATGATTCTCAATTTCGGCCACACCCTCGGCCACGCCATTGAGGCGGCCAGCGGATATCGTGCGCTTCTCCATGGCGAAGCGATCGCCTGGGGCATGATCGCGGCGCTCCACATCAGCCTCCAGCGAAAGCTGGTGACGGCCGAAGCCGGGCGCCGTATCGAGGCCCTCATTCGCTACTTTCAACCTCCGCCATTGCCCTCCGTCAGCTCCAAACGCCTGTTGCAGGCAGCGTCGGGCGACAAGAAGAACCGGGCCGGAGTGCGCCGCTTCGTGCTGCTGCAGGGCCTGGGCAATGCTGTGGTGGCTGAGGACGTAACCGACGCCGAAGTCCTGGCCGCAATCACGTCAATTCGCCGCCTCTGCGAAAGCAGTCAGTAACCGTGGCTGCGCCTGGAGCTCAACCCGAGGGGACCGCGGACGAAGCCGGCGCGGCCGCCGCCGTCCGCTCCATGTTCGATCAGATCGCCCCGCGCTACGACCTGCTGAACCATGTCCTTTCCTGCAATATCGACCGGGTCTGGTGGCGCCGCGCGGCAGGCAGCTTTCGCGGGGTACTCTCCCGGCCCGACGCGCAAATACTGGATCTATGCTGCGGTACCGGGGATATGACGCTGGCCTTGCTGCGGCGCCGGCCGAAGCATGGACGCCCGGTGCTGGCCGCCGACTTTGCCCACCAGATGCTGGTCCGCGGTGCGGCGAAATTCGGCCCCCAGGGCGCGATTGCCCTGGAAGCAGACGCGCTCCATCTTCCTCTCCCTGACGGCTCGATCGATCTGCTCACCACCGCCTTCGGTTTTCGTAATCTGGCCAACTACCGGGCCGGCCTGGAGGAGTTCTACCGTACCTTGAAGCCGGGCGGTGAGCTGGGCATCCTCGACTTCAGCGAGCCCGGCGGCCTGATGGGCAAGCTGTATGCCTTTTACTTCCGCCGGGTTCTGCCCACGGTAGGTTCGCTGATCTCAGGAGTCTCCGGGCCGTACCGTTACCTTCCCAGCTCGGTTCGGCGGTTCCCCGCACCTCCGGAATTGCTGCAAACCCTGCAATCCGTGGGCTTCGAACAGGTCTCCTGGACACCCTACAGCTTCGGGATCGCGGGTTTATACCGCGGGGTCAAGCGTTAACCATGTGATGTCACCGGCGTGATGTCATCGGTGACCGGGGTACCCGGGTAGCCGCTCAACTCGATAAACTTAGAAAATGCACGCAAAAGCAACCTGGCAGCATGACCAGCAGTACGATGCGGAGTCCGCCAGCGGCCATCACGTAGCCATGGACGGGAACGCCGCACACCAGGCCGGCGCCAGTCCTATGGAGTTTGTGCTGATGGCTCTATGCGGCTGCACCTCGGTGGACGTGGTTTCTATTTTGCATAAGAAACGGGAGCCGCTCACTTCCCTGACGGTTTCGGCGGTGGCTGAGCAGGCGCCGGACGCTCCCCGCGTCTTCACCCACATTCAGCTTACCTACCACATAGGCGGGGGTGTCTCGGCCAAGGCCGCGGAAGACGCGGTCGCGCTGTCGAAGAACAAATACTGCTCGGTATCGAAGATGCTCGAAAAGACGGCGACCATCGATTACGTCATCACCTACGGCGAGCAGGCATGATTAATTTCTTCCGCCTGGTTCTGGCCGGGTTGGCACTTGCCATGGCGGGACTTGTCTCGGCTGTGGTTACCATGCGTTTCGCAATCCATGGGGCGGAAGTGAGAGTCCCGGATCTGCAAGGGCTCACCGTCTCCGAAGCGGTGCACCGGACGGCCAACATGGGTTTGAACCTGGGCATCGACAACAAGTACTACAGCGTCGACGTGCCGGCCGGGCGGGTGCTGGCGCAATCTCCTCTGCCAGGCGCTATTGTCAGGCGGGAATGGCGTATGCGCGTGACCGAGAGCCTGGGTCCGCAGCGGGTGGCGATTCCCAAGGTTGTGGGCCAGCAGGAACGCGTAGCGGCGATTGAAGTACGCCGCCTGGGCCTGGACCTCGAGGAGGCCGCGTTGATGCCCTACAGCGGTGTTCCGCCGGGCACCGTGATCGCGCAGAATCCGCAGCAGGGGGCAGCCGGCGTGGAGCGTCCCAGCGTGAGCCTGTTGGTGAGTGCCCCGGCGCCAACGCAAGCTCCGGCGTTGGTTATGCCGCAATTGATTGGCGTGCCCCTGGCGACGGCAGCGACGCTGGTTGCGCACGCAGGGCTGAAGGTCGGGCCGGTCCAGAACAGCTATTCGGAAGAGCCCTCTCCCCCCGCCGCGGATGCGGGAATGGCTCCAGCGGACACCGTAGACCCCGCCGGCACAGTGTTGAGCCAGAGTCCCATCGCAGGCCATCGGGTCGAACCAGGCACGATCGTTACCTTCAGAGTCGCCCAATAGGAAAAGAAACAGCAGGTCCCAGTCCGCTACGCTCTGTCGAAAAACATCTCCACGAGAGGTCCGCTGAACTGCAGATCCCTCCGCTACGCTGCGCTCCGGTCGGGATGACAAAGGGTAGGGTGGCGCTTCCATCGGGAGTAGTGGCGGAACAGCCAGGTCCGCTTCGGTGCGTTAAGCTCCCAGCGGCTCGGTAAGATAAGCAACTCTTGGGGCCTTCGACTCCCGCCTCAAGGCTGCGTCACGCGATAAATCGGCGAGGCGCTCCGCTCAGGAGACGTTTTTGAGCGTGAGTTGGAGGGACCTGCTGTTTCTTTTCCTTCTACTCCCGCACTATGCAGGCGGCAAAAAAGCCGTCACCCGGATAAAGCCCGGAAACGTGCGCAGGAAATGGTCCGGCGACCCGTTGGGAAATAGCCGCTCCGCGGTGCCCGCGTGGAGCGTACCTTCAAGCTCCAGCGCACGAATTTGCTCTCTCCAGGGAAGCAGCCGAAAACCCTTCTCCCGTTCCAGAGCCTCAGCCACCACCACCTCATTTTCTTCAGCCTCCAGCGAGCACGTCGAGTAGATAAGCCGGCCGCCCGCGTGCACAGAGCGCATCGCAGAGCAGAGAAGGCGTACCTGACGATCCTGCTGACGCCGAAAATCCTGCACCGTGACCCGGTGCCGTATTTCGGGGTTGCGCGCCATGGTTCCTGTACCACTGCAGGGAGCATCGCAGAGCACCAGATCGAATTGCTCCCGAAAGGGAAGCTCTGTGGCATCGAGCACCCGGAAGCGAATGCCGGGCCGCCGGCCGAGCACCGCCTGCATCGCCTTAAGCCGGGCTGGGCTGATGTCGCACGCGGTGATCGAAGCCGCAGGATTGCGCTCGGCCAGGATCGCGGTCTTTCCCCCCGGAGCGGCACAGCAATCGAGAATCTCGGTGCCATGACCCGCCAGCTCCGCGATTAGTTGCGAGCCCTCATCCTGAATGCGCGATCCCCCTGGCACCTGTCCCGAAGCCACCCGCCTGGCGCGGGTGACATACACGCCCGCCTCCAGTTGCACACCTTCTCCTTCTGCCTCGGGCGAGGTGAGCCGGATAGTTGTTGGGGGAGCGAGCTGATCATAGCGGCAGATCGCAGCAGCGGTCTCAACCCCATAGGCCGCAACCCAGCGTTCGATCAGCCACGCAGGATGGGCAGCCGAAGCGTCGGCTGCCTCCAGCTTCGGAGTCTGCGCCAGCTTCCGCAATACCGCGTTGACCAGTCCCACAGCGTAGGAATTTCCCGACTGCCGGACAAGTTCCACGCTTTCGAAGATGGCGGCGTGGGCCGGGATACGATCCAGCAGCAGAAGCTGCAGCGCTCCCAGCTCGAGCGAAATTTGCACCGGGTCGGCCAGGTGACTCCTGCTCTTGGTAAGTGCTTCACCGATACGCTGCTGCAACACGAGTTGCCAGCGCAGCACTCCCATCACCAGGGTGGTCGCCAGATTCTTATCCAGTTCCGAAAGTGCTTCCACTCGTTTGGACCGAAGCAGCACGTCACTGTGCGACTGCGGCTTCCGCCTGAGTTCAAGCAGCACTTCGAAGGCGGCCTTTCGGGCCGCGGAGACAGGGCTGGGCAAACTACTCTCCCAGTCTCTCGTGGGGTCGCGGAACGGTACCGCGCAGAAAATCCGCGACCGGCATTCGCTTCTTCCCTTCCAATTGAACCTCCAGCAGTTCCAGACTGGTCGCCGATCCCGCGGCCACGAAAAGCCGATCCCCTTCCAGCACCATCTCCCCTTGAGGAGCAGCGATGGATCCGGCGGGTAGCAGGCGATGCAGAGTCAGCTTTCTGCCGCGGAAGAATGTATACGCTCCGGGCCAGGGCTGAAAACCACGCCAGCGGTTATAAATGTCGCCCGCCGGTCGCGCAAAGTCCACCAGCGCATCTTCGCGCTTGAGGATCGGCGCCAGCGACGCTCCGGTATGATCCTGCGGAATTGGCTGGATCGAGCCGGCCTCCAGTCCTTCAAGAGTCTCGAGCATGAGACCTGCTCCGCTCTTCGCCAGCACAGGAAAAAGTTCCTCGGCCGTCTGGCCGGGTTCGATTGGCAACACACGCTGCAGCAGGATATCCCCCGTGTCCAAGCCCTGGTCGAGGCGCATCGTAGTAGCGCCGGTAACCACCTCTCCGTTGGCCACCGCCCATTGGATAGGAGCGGCGCCGCGATATTTGGGGAGGAGCGAGGCGTGCAGGTTGAGGTTGCCCCATCGCGGCAGGTTGAGCATCCACTCCGGAATAATGCGGCCGTACGCGACCACGATAATGGCGTCCGGCCGGATCGCCTCCAGGCGAGCACGGAGCTCAAGATTGTTCTTGATTTTTTCCGGCTGCACCACCGGCAAGCCCGCTTGCTCTGCCAGCACTTTGACCGGGGGTGGTGACGGATCCTGATCGCGCCCGCGCACCCGGTCCGGCTGGGTGACTACCAGTTCGATCGGATGGCCGGCCGCAAGCAGCTGTTGCAGAGTAGGAATGGCGAACTGCGGAGTACCGCAAAAGACCAGCCTCACTCGTCTACCAATCCCCGGCGCGCTGCAACTTGCGAATCTTACGCAGCACAAAATCGCGCTTGAGCGCACTGATGCGGAAGATGAACAGAATCCCGTCCAGATGGTCGATCTCATGTTGGAAGGCGCGGGCCAGCAGTTCGTCCGCTTCCCGCTCGAACCAATTGCCCTGCAGATCCTGCGCCCGAATCTTGACTTTCGCGGCACGTGCGACTTTCTCCCGTATATCCGGCAGGCTAAGACAGCCTTCCTCCTCGAAGATTTTGCCTTCCTTGGTGATGACCTCAGGATTGATCAAGGCGATTTTGTCTTCAGGGGTTTTCTGAAAGCTGAGATCGATCACCGTCAAACGCTTGGGAATGCCGATCTGCGGGGCCGCGAGGCCGATGCCGTGGGCAACGTACATAGACTCGAACATATCGTCGATCAGTTTGCGTAGATCCTCATCGAAGGCGGTGACAGGCTCTGCCGGCCGCTGCAGGATGGGGTCGGGGAATTTGACAATCGGGTAAACCATGAGACGGGGGTCTTTCCTAAAAACGGCGAATCTGCTCCAGGTATCCTTGGTAGTTTCTGCTGAGTTCAACGGCCGAGTCAGCGCCGAACTTCTCCAGCGCGAGCTTCGCTATGACGAATGCGACCATCGCTTCGGCAGCCACTCCGGCGGCCGGCACGACACAAACATCGGAACGCTCGTATGCCGCTTTGGTCGCCTCCCGCGTACTGAAGGAGACCGAACCGAGCGGCCGACGCAGGGTGGAGATCGGTTTCAAATAACCACGCACGACAATATCTTCACCGTTTGAGATGCCGCCCTCAATGCCACCTGCATTGTTGTGCTCGCGGGTAAATCTCGTCTTCGCCCCATCCGTCTCCTCGGCACTATAGCCGATAGCATCATGGACCGCGGAGCCAAAAGACTCGGCAGCCGTGACTCCCTGCCCTATTTCCACCGCCTTGACCGCCTGCAGCGACATCACCGCCCAGGCGAGCAGGCCATCCAGCCTTTCATCCCAATTGGCATAGGTGCCGAGTCCGGGAGGTGCGCCGTGAACCACCACTTCAAAGACCCCGCCGATGGAGTCGCCAGTGCGCAAGACGTGATCCACTTCCGCCTTCATCTGCTGTTCGGTTGCGGGATCGACGCAGTTCAACAGGATTTCATCGCGTTCGCGCAGCGCCGCAACCTGTTCCCAGGCGGCGTTCGCCTGCAGCTCTACGTGGCCCACGCGAACCACATGACTGCTGACCTCAATGCCCAATCGCTTCAGCAGCAATTTGGCCAGGGCCCCCGCCGCCACTCGAGCTGTGGACTCGCGCGCGGAAGCCCGCTCCAGCACGTAGCGGGCATCGGGAAAATCGTACTTCAGCGCGCCGGCAAGGTCGGCGTGGCCGGGCCGCGGCGAGGCCACAGCCTTGTGCTTTTCCGGGTCGCCCGCGGCTACGGGCAGAACCTCGGTCCAGTTTTTCCAATCCCGATTTTCTATTTGAATGGAAACCGGTGAGCCGATGGTCTTGCCATGGCGAACCCCGGAGAGGATGTGGGCCCGATCCTGCTCGATGCGCATGCGGCCGCCGCGGCCGTAGCCCTGCTGCCGCCGCCACAACTCCCGGTCGATAAACTCCACATCGACATCGAGGCCCGCGGGCAATCCCGAAATAAGGGCGATGAGGCACTCGCCGTGTGATTCACCAGCCGTTGAAAAACGTAGCATCTTTATTGGCGAGCAGACCTAACGTTCGATTGTAGACGATTTCGCCGTCCGACAAACGCGCGGGTGGGTACTGGGTCCAAAGGCTATTGGAAAAATTTGGAGGGGGCGAGAGTCGTTCCCTCAGCGGCTTTACAAGCTGCGAGAATTCGCCAGGTGCGGGCTTCGGTGGTTGAAAAGCTCCGAGCGGCATGGGTAAGATAAGCACCCTCGGGGTCCTTCGACTGCGCGCCACCAGGCGCTGTCTCACGCGATAAATCTGTGACGCGCTCCGCTCAGAGCCTGTGAGTTAATTCAGCTTTTTTGAGGCCGAGAGGATTAAGGTATATTTTTCAGTGGCCGGACTGCTAAGCGGCCATCCGGCCCGAGGTGCCGTGTCAAAGGGTACTGCGTGCCATGTAGTGTCAGATCCTCTCCCTTTTGCCCGGTTTTGCTCTGCATTCGTTCTGCAGCCGGGTTTTAGCTCAGCAACGCTTTGCTGAAGTGCATCAGGTTGTAAGCCAAGGCGCACCACAGCGTCACGCATTTGATTTTGTTCAGGCCGCGCACCGTGAACGGGGCCAGCCCACGATAAGTTCGTAAGTCGGCATTCACCGTTTCGATGGTGGCAGCTCTTTGTTTGTAGATTTCTTGCCCCTCCTTGCTGGCCATGCGTCGCTTCCATGCTTGTACCGCTTCCGAGTCGCTCGGCTTGGGTTCCAACTCCCGCCCCCGATTCTGTGGATTCCTTGCCGGCTTGGAGGGCACGAACAACTCTACCCCTTGCTGGTGCGCCTGCACGATATCCTCTGTTCGCAAGTAGCCGCCGTCCACCAGGTGTTGCTCCACCTTGCCCCCAGTGCGTTGTTCCACTTGCTGGCGCATCGGTTCACTCAGCCCTGCCGAATCGGAACCCTCGTTGGTGACTTCCACCCCCAAAATGGCACGGCTTTGGGTATCAGTGGCCAACTGCACGTTTACCCCAGGGCTATAACCGCCGTTGGCCATCTTCATCACCCGCGTGGCCGCATCCGTGGTGCTCACCCGCGGCTGCCTGGCCCGGATCTGATCCCCACACTTACCTTTGCCAGCCCTCTGCGCCGCTTCCGCCTGCTTCTGCTTCAGCTCCGGCAACTGCGCTATCGCCTGCTCCAGCCGCTGCTGTCGCGACTCCGCCGCTCGATCACGCGCCGCCTTCTGACGCGCCGTCACAGCCGCTGACTCGGCAGGCGATTCCAGCTGCTTACGCAACTCCATCACCTGCTGCCGGGCTTGCTCCAACAACTGCTGCAAACGCTCTTCCCGACGAAAACTGCTGCTTCCCGCGCTCACACGCACCCGCACTCCATCTTGGCTGATGCGGCTCACTCGCACCAGCTTCTTGTCCACCAACGTCACTATCACCTGCGTAAACAGCTCGTCCAATGCGTCGGCGTGATCGATGCGAAAGTCGGACAGCAAATGATGATTCACGGTCACTCCGCCGCACAACCAGCGGAACGGCGCGCTCTCTGCGCAACGACGCGCTAACTCTCGCGCAGATCCAATCCCTCGGGTACACCCATACAGCCATAAACCCACCAGCAAACGCGGATCGGTCGCATCACGACCCGCTTGACCCTCTCGGGCACGAATCCGCTCGCAAAAACCACTCACCTCCAGCTTTTCCACTACCGCCATCACCGTGCGCACTGGATGAAGCGCTCCCACCAGATCATCTATGCAATGCGGTTCCATCGACAGCTGAAGACGTTCTGCCTTGCGCAGACGAACCCTTCTCTTCTCCTGAACACCTGCTTCTCCACTGTTGCCCATGTCTCTTCATACAACCTCATCCCCCCAACCAATCAATTTGTTTGGCAGGATGCACCAAAAAAGTCACAGCCTCTCAGGATGACGTTTTTGTGGTGAGGTTGGGTGTCCGGGCTAAAGCCCGGACCTACCCGAGAGCGACTTTTTCCGCAGCTAAGCGCCTGAAGCTTCGGTCTTAGGCGTGCAGGATCCAGTCATACTGCGCCTCGTCCAGCGGCACCACGGAAAGCCGCGCCTGCCGGACCAGCGGAGACGCCTGAAACAACGACTGCTGCTTGATTTCCGCCAGGGTTTTTGGCCGCTTGATCGCCGGGCCGGCCGCGATGCGAACCAGCGGAACTTTAGGATCGGATAAATCCACCGACTTGACGTGAGCCAGACCAACCGCCGCCTTCTCGTCGCCGGTGTGATAGATGACCAGCTTGTCGCCTTTCTTCATCCCCACGAGGTTCTTGACCGCCTGCGGATTCGTCACTCCCGTCCAGTCGGTTTCCTTTTCCCCCACCAGCTGCGCAAACGAGTAGGCAGTGGGTTCGGTCTTCAGCAGATAGTGCATGCTCTACTCCTTGGGCTTGAGGAATGTTGCCGTGTTCAGCAGCTGCCTGTCCATCGAGCGTACCCAATCCGTCATTTCGCCCGGCTGTCCCCCCTGGGCTTCGTGACGCTCAAATTCACTGCGCATGGTGTGCATCTTGGCGTCCAGATCGTCCAGGTAGTGCAGCAACACTGCTTCCGGAATCATGGGCAGCTTAGGCGAACCGAATTCCAGTTTGCCATGATGGCTCAGAACCATGTGCTCGACCAGCATGCGAAGCGCTGGGGGAAAACCGGGCAGCGAAGCTAATTTCTTTTCGATCATTGCGATGCCCATAGTGATGTGGCCTACCAGCTGCCCCTCCAGGGTGTAATCGAAACCGATACCCCAGCGCAGCTCCTCCAGCTTGCCAATGTCATGCAGGATGGCGCCGGTCAGGAGCAGGTCCCGGTTGATCTCGGGATAATGGCGCGCTGCCAACTCGCAAATGCCTACGAGCGAAACCACGTGCTCCAGCAGACCGCCCAACCAAGCGTGGTGGAGGGATTTAGCCGCCGGCGCCTCACGCAGGGCGGCCGCGATCTCTGGATCGTCAAGAAAGGAGCGCACCAGCGCCTGCAGCCAAAGGTCGGAAAAGCTATCGACGGAGCGAACCAGCGCCGACCACATTTCTTCCACATTCTTGCTTGTCTGGGGGACAAAGTCGGCCAGCTCGAACTCGTCCGGGGTGGCGCGGCGCAGCTTTTCCAGGTTCAGCTGGAAACGGCCGTTAAAGCGGCAAACCTCCGCCCGGACCTTGACTACGTCTCCCTGCTCGAACCCGGCAGCGACCTCGGCGAAATTGTCCCACATGCGCGATTCGATCTGGCCGGTACGATCACTCAGGGTGGCCGCCAGGTACTGGCCGCCATCCTTCCGGCTGCGCAACTGCTTGGACGTCACGGCGAAAAAAGCGACCACTGCCTGATTTTCGAATTTGGCTACGTCCGCGACGTAAATTTCTTTCATTTGGCCTGAACTAGGGTTGGGTCGTACCTGGAGGACCCGCAGCCGGTGCGCCAGTGGAAGGTGGCTGGCTGCCGGCGGGTGCGGCCGGTTGGCCGTTTTCAGGCTTACCCAGATAGGGCTGAGTTGTTTGCTCCGGCGTCTTCGGCTTGTCGGCAAGGCGGGTCTTCTCGCCCTTCTCCTTGGTCTTTTTCGCCGCTGCAGGGTCAGCCAGTCCTAACGGTGCATTCTGCACCTTCTGTGTCGCCAGTTCTTCCGCAGTCGGCTGATCCGGGGTATCTGTAGACTTCGTTTTCTTTGCCTTGTGCACCGTCGGCCGGTTGCTCAGGCGGGTCTTGCGTTCGGGCGCGATCGGGGTGGTGCTGGTCACCGTACCGTCCGGGTTTACAAAGCGTGTTCTCCGGCGTGGTGACAGCCGGAGTGTTATCCGGAGCGACCGCGGTGGCCACCTGCGACGAAGGCAGAGACTCACGAGGAGCCTGTCCAAAGCGGATCTTCTCTCGCTTGCCGGGCTTCTGAACGTTTTGGTCGTTGTTGCTTGCCTGTTGCGTCGTAGCCGGTGTGGTGGCGGGCGTCGTCGCGGCTGTCGGGCTCGCGGCCGCGGCCGGCGTGGCTGCCGTGGCCGTTTGATCGGCCGCAGGGGTAGCAGTCTTAGCGGTCTGTACCGGAGTCGACCGCGTTTTGCCGCGGAAGCGGGTGCGGGCAAACTTCTTTTTCTTCTTCTCCGCAGGGGGCGTGTAGGCGCTGTAGGTCAAGTGCATTTCATTCCCACTGGCGCCGGTATCGACCGCTCCCGGCTTGATGTCAATAGCGGCCTCTTCTCGCAGCTGGGTCAGGTACTCCCTCAGCTTCGGTTGCATGCGCTCCAGGAAAAGGGCTTCTTCCACCTGCGGCTCCACTTGCTTGAAGCTGCCTTCACCGCCAAGGTTATGTTGGGTAGCCTGCAGAATGATAAATCCCTGCTTGGTCCGGATCGGTTGCGTGTATTGGCCGGCATTCAGGGCAAAAGCCTTATCTTCAATTTCCTTAGCCAGCATTCCGCGCCGAAACTCACCCAGTACGACACTCTTTGGCTCATTGGGGTCGGCGGGTGAAGACTTGGCCAGATCTTCGAACTTGGCCCCTGCCTTCAGTTTCGCGATCATTTCGTCGGCTTTTGCCTGCGCTGCCGCTACCTCGGCCGTATCCGCCCCCTCGGCTGCGAGCCTTGGCCGGAGTCGGGATCAAAATCTCGTTCAGAGTGACTGACTCCGGCTGGGCAAACTCATTCTCGTGCGCTTTGAAGTATTGCTGTACCTCGGCCGGGGACATGCTGATTCTTCGCCCAACCTCATCCCGCACCACCTGCTGGGTAATGATGCCATTGCGGATGTTTGCCTTGAAGTCCTCATAGGAGACGCCCTGCTGCTGCGCGGCCTTCTCCAGGTCTTCCATCGAGTCCAGATGATTTTGTTTTCGAATCTCGTCCAGTCTTTTGATCAACTCGGTTTCGCCGGTGATCCCCAGCTCCTTGCCCTTGGAAAGCAGAAGCTGCTGATCAATCAGATCGCGCAGTAAATCGGCTTTTTTCTGTTCCAGCTCGTGGGCAGGAACGGACTGCTGGCGGGCCTCGGCTTCCAGCTGTTCCTCGGCGCGATCGTAGTCGGAGCTGGTGATGATCTGGTCGTTTACGCGGGCCACAATGTCTTCCACCACTTTGCCCGGCGGCGCCGGCAGGCCGGCGTTGTCTGGGGTTTTCGCGTTGTTAGCCTGGGCCAGGGAGGGGACGGCGCCAAGACTCACGCTCAGGATCAAAATCGCCGTGGATTGCTGGAACTGGGAAAACATCATGGGTCTGGACATCTCGTATAGCTGCTAAGTGGTAGCTTGTGGTGCTTACGTGGTAGTTTGCCTGCTATCCACGGTATGACTCGTGGAAACAGGCCGGATTTCCTGCTCTTATTGTTAGCCGAGTACGTATCAAATCAGCTTACGTCCAATGATATACTTCGATCAAGAATACCCCGGGCCGCGCAACAGGGCCGCCCTCTCCCTGCGCCTCCGGACCCTGAGGATTACCGCACAATGGCATCCCGTACACGACGGTTTCTGTTCTCCATTCTCCTCTTCTTCGTTGTTTGTGGCTTTCTCGGCACGGTGGTGAGCCAGAGACTGGGCGCGCAATCCAGTTCTGATGAATCCGCGCTGCGCGATGATCTGCGCTCTTTCACCAGTGTCTACGACTTGGTGGAGCAGAACTACGCCGAGCCGCTTACGGGCGAAAGAGCCGAGAAGGCGGTCTACGACGGCGCCATTCCCGGTATGCTGCGGGTGCTCGACCCGCACTCCAGCTTCTATGATCCCAAAGCCTACGCCAAGATGCGCGAAGACCAGCATGGCAAGTACTACGGCGTGGGCATGCTGATTCAGCCGCAGAGCAACAAGATAGTCGTGGTGAGTCCTTTCGAAGGCACACCTTCCTTTAAGGCCGGCATACGGCCTGGCGACGTGATTGTCGCGGTGGACGGAAAGTCGACCGACAACATGAACTCGGAAGACGTTGCCAACGTGCTCAAAGGTCCTAAAGGTACCCACGTGCAGATTACTATCGCGCGCGAGGGCGCCGCTAAGCCACTGGTGTTCGACCTGATCCGCGACGAGATTCCGCACAACAGCATCGACCTCAGTTACATGATCAAGCCGAATGTCGGCTACGTGCACATCACCAACTTCCAGGAAACGACTGGCCGTGAGCTCTCTGACGCGCTCGATCACTTCGGCAGCGTCGACGGGCTGATCCTCGATCTACGTGGGAACCCCGGCGGATTGCTGAGTGAGGCGGTCGCGGTATGCGATAAGTTTCTGGAAAAGGGCCAGGTGATCGTCTCCCAGCGTGGCCGGGCGTTCCCCGAACAGACGTACCGGGCGACGCATGGGAACGGAGGCCGTGAATATCCCATCGTGGTGCTGGTGAATCACGGCACTGCGTCAGCGGCTGAAATTGTTTCCGGTGCGCTGCAGGATCACGATCGCGCCATCATTGCCGGCGAGACCACCTTCGGCAAAGGGTTGGTACAAACCGTTTACCCCTTGTCTGAGAACACGGGCCTCGCGCTCACCACATACCACTACTACACCCCCAGCGGCCGCCTGATTCAGCGCAATTACAACGGAGTTTCGCTGTACGACTACTACTACAACCACGACCAACCGCAGGATGCGAAGAGTCGTGAGGTCAAGGCCACCGACTCCGGACGAACCGTGTTTGGCGGCGGCGGCATCACCCCGGACGACAAGATCGACACTCCCAAGTCCGTTCCGGTTCAAGATGTGCTGCTGGAGCACTACGCGTTCTTCAATTTCGCCAAGCACTATATGGCGAACCGGACCGTAGGCAAAGATTTCCAGGTGGATGACTCGGTGATGGACTCCTTCAAGCAATTTCTCACCAGCCAGCAGATTCCCTACACCGATGCGGACCTGGCCCCGGTAATGGATTGGGTCAAGGCCAACATCAAGGCCGAGATCTTCACCACCCAATTTGGCCAGGAAGAGGGCCTGAAGGTGCGCGCCAACTGGGATCCCATGATCAACAAAGCGCTCGATTACCTGCCCCAGGCTAAGGCGCTGGAGACCGCCGCCAAGCACGCAGAAACGCAGCGAGCCAGCGTGAGGACAAACCAGCCGTAAAGGCGATTGACGACGCGGAGGGCCGTAGGAAGATGCTAGCCGTTATTGTTCGCGGCCGCCAGGGAAAGACCGCGGCGGGTCCGCCAGGTCGGGACTATTCCGATGGTTGCGAAGAGCCGAACCCAGGACTACGTTCTGGGCTACTTTCAACCTCCCTGCGGGACTCTCTATCGAAAAACATCTCCACGAAAGGTCCGCTGAACAACAGATCCCTCCACTACGCTGCGCTACGCTCGGGATGACAAAGGGGAGGGAGGCGCTTCCATTGAGAGTCGTGGCTGGGCAGAAGGAACAAAGGCCCTTTTTTCATCCCCTTGGGTGGGCCGGTCGATATGAACAAGCGCTCACCGTCCAGTCTGCTGCTCCAGGGGTGGATTACTCAAGGCTCGCGTACCCACCCATTGATTATGGCTGGGAGGGATCCCCAGGGCAGCCAGTGGGATTGCTAGCGGGAGATGGTGGGGGTGGATGGGATGCAGTCGTTCTTGGCCAACTCTACGCTTGCCGGAGGCGTGCTCTTAAGCGAATCCGGAAGGCGGCTGCCGTAACGGATCATCAGCGATAGCAGCTTGCGCGCATCCCAGTAGCGGGGCATGTAGCGCGGGGGATCCGAAATACAGCGAAACAGCCATCCCAAATACATCCGGTCTGCCCACTTGGGAATTTGCACCTGGTCCCCGCTCAGGAAGGCAATGGCCGCGCCGATGCAATGGATCGATGGCTTGCAGTTGAGCTCGCTCCTTAAATAAAGCCCGAGCCGCTCCTGCGTGCCGCCACCAAGGGTCACCACAATATGACGCGGACGCCGCTCATCGATCCGCTTCAACAGTTCCGGATCCTCAATGGTCTTACCGTAAAGCGGAGCGATGTAGCGATCGGCCGCCTCCAGCTGAACTCCCTGCCGCCGCAGCCAGGCGGTATTTCTGCGGGCGCTTCGTTCGCTGGCCATGATCCAGAAGCTGCCGCCGGACTGATAGAAATCGGGCTGCTTGAGCAGGGAAGAAAGATACTTCAGCCCAGAAACGCGGCGAATGGAATCGTGCTCGAGACGGTTCCAAATCATGACCATGAAGGCGCTGTCGGCAATCACCAGGTCCGCACCCTGGAGCGCTTCACGATAGGCCGGATCATGGGCCAGATTCTTGAGCGCGGGAGCTGCCGGAACCACGAGCAAACCACCGCCGCGGATGCGGGCAATGGCCTCATCGGCGTCTCCCACAAAGAAACGGATCCCCAGAATCTGCCGGAATTGAGCGCTTGCCGTTGCCGCTGCTGATACTCCCACAGGTTCCTGTCGCCTCAGTCTAGATCAGTACCAGATTTGCTTCATCTATCTGTAGTTTAAGTTCGCGATACGGCCGCCATCATTTCGCTCTCGATCCATTCGTAGGTCTTTCTCAGACCCTCTTTAAGCCGGATCGAAGGTTCCCACCCCAAGTACTGTTTGATCTTGGTGTTATCGCTGTTCCGGCCGTTGACCCCTTTGGGCGCACCGAGGTCATACTTCCGCTCTAGTTTGATGCCGGCAATCTCTTCGGCGATACTCACCAGCTGATTGATGGTGACCAGTTCGTTGCTCCCCAGATTGATGGGCTCATGGATTTCGCTCTCCAGGATCGCCTGGGTCCCCCGGGTGCAATCATCGATATACATGAAACTGCGGGTCTGTTTGCCGTCACCCCAGATCTCGATCTGGTGTTTGCCCGAAGACTTGGCTTCGATGACCTTGCGGCAAATCGCGGCAGGAGCCTTCTCCCGTCCGCCTGTCCACGTGCCCAGAGGGCCGTAGACATTGTGGTAGCGGGCTACCCTGCATTGCAGCCCGAAGTCCTCTTCGAAGTGGCGGCACATGCGCTCGCTGAACAGCTTCTCCCAACCGTAACCGTCTTCGGGAAGCGCCGGGTAGGCATCCTCTTCCTTCAGCGCAACCACATCCGGCGTCTTTTGCTTGTCGCCGTTGTAGACGCAGGCCGAGGAGGAGTAGAAAAAACGCTCGACACCCTTTTGCCGGGCGGCCATGAGCATGTGTGTGTTGGCCAGCACGCTCAACATGCAGAGGGCTTTGTTGTTTTCAATAAAACCCATGCCGCCCATATCGGCGGCCAGTTGGAAGACAACCTCGGCGCCCTGGGCCGCCTTCATGCAACTGTCTTTGTCTTTGAGGTCCAGAACCAGGTTTTCGACCCCAGGCGATGACTGGTACCACTCCGCCATCGGCTTTACGTCCACCGCCCGAATGACGTTTGCTCCGTTATGGAGCAGACTTTTCACCAGGTGTCCGCCGATGAAACCACCGGCGCCACAAACCACTACCTTGGCATTCTTCAGCTTCATGTACCAGGCCCCCAATGCAATCCAGCCGGCCCTGTCCAAAGGCCTCTTATTACATGCTACGGCAACGGTTAGTCTCTCACACTCCACCCCACCGCTATCAGACTTGGAACATCATCGGTAACATTCTTTTAGCAAAGAGCGCCATGGACTTCCGTGTCCAGCTCCCGAAGAAAAGCTTCGAGCAGAGTGATCCTCGGCCGAGCAAGGGTTTTCGCCGTCTCCAGGTGAAGCATTCCTGGCAAATCTGCCAGGCTCCTGCGCAAAGTGGCTACGGCATCGGTGAACGTAGGATATCGCGTATCCCGGCCTATCTTCGCGACTACACGTAAGATGCCGATCGCTCCCAGCTGTTCGAGAATATCCGCATCACGCAGGATGGCGCCCTCTAACGATGCCGGGCGCAGATGCGGCTGGTGGGTGCGGATCGTCTCCACCACTTGTGCAACTTTTGTTGTAGGGAACCCGTATCGAAGGAGGACCGCGGGCGCTTGTCTCATTGCATAGCTGACGTTATCCCAGCCGGAAAGCTCATCCGGGTCCTGGGGCCGATGACCGATAAACACGCCCAGGTCATGGAGCCATGCTGCGGCGTAGACCACGTCGTCATCGTAGGACATCCCGTGGCCTACGAGTCGCGTCAACTCATACAGTCGCGGTTGGTGACCCAGTTTGTCTACAGGCAATGCCTGGCTGCGCACGTACTCGGCCAACGGTAAACGGAAGTTGTAGCCCTCATCTGCACCAGTTTTGGTTGCGTACGGAGTTGTGTTCATCACCGGTTGCCGCCAGACCCATTATATTGTCTTCCGGAGGCAAACGGGTCATCGGAAAACGGGGACCGAAAGGATCAAAAGCGCAGATCGGTGGTAGATGATTTCGACCGTTTCGTGTCACACTTTATTACCCATGAACAAACTGGATGCTCATGAAAGACTACGGCGCGCAGCGTCGTTGCTGGCGCACGAAGGAGCGAAAGCGGGTGACCGCACGCTCCTTCTTCAAGCGTGGGAAGTTCTGCGTGGACTGCGCAGTGACGACTTCCCGGTGGACATGCGGCCGGCATTCAACTTTTTGCAACATGAGATCGCCCGTGCGGAATCGGAAGATGTCAGTGCCCGTGACGTGGCCTTCTTAACAAACAAACTTCGCCAACTGGAATTGATGTGGATCGAGAGCTCTGGAAAAAGCGCACAGCGAGAAAGCCCCGACAATAACGCATAGCATTTCTCAGGGCCGAGGCTCCGGTTGAAAAACATTTCCACGAGAGACCCGCTGAACTGCAGATCCCTCGGCTGCGCTCCGGGATGATAAAGGGGAGGGCGGCGCTTCCATGAAGAGCGGTTGCTGGACAGAAGGCGTTTTTCATCACCATGATCCTCCGGTCGGGATGACAAAGGGGAGGGCGGTGCTTCGATTGAGAGCAGTTGCTGAACAGAAGGCAGAGGAAACGGCTGTGCTCTCAACCAGCATCGCTGATCGGACGTGATCTCGATAGCCTGGCCCGCCTCCACAATGCGGGGGACGATTGCGCCGGACGAGGTCCATCTCTGGGCCTGGTCCCTCGAACCCGCTACGGCCGACCTGTCTGCGGACATCGGGCTTCTCGACCACGACGAACTGCAACGGATGCAAAGGTTTCATTTTGCTCCGGACCGCTATCGCTATGCAGTCGCTCATGCGAACCTGCGCAGGATTCTCGGCGCATATCTTAGCCAGCCTCCAGAAGAAATTCGCTTCCTCACGAATCGCTTCGGCAAACCCGAATTGGCCGATGAAGATCGGTCCCCGCTCAACTTCAGCCTAAGCCACAGCCATACGATTGCCGTACTGGCGGTGGCCCACGGACAACCTGTTGGTGTCGATGTGGAAGATATTCACCCTATCGAACCGGAAGTGGCCGAAACGCATTTCTCCGCGGCCGAGCTTTCCCAGCTGAGTGGATTACAAGGCGATGCATGGCTCACCGGCTTCTATCGTTGCTGGACACGCAAGGAGGCCATCCTAAAGGCCGAGGGAGTGGGCCTCAACCTGGCGCTGGACAGCTTCGATGTTGGATTGTTGCCGAACCAACCAGCAGAGCTCCTGGGGACGCGGCAGCCTTTTAGCTGCCCGTGGAAGCTGCACGATGTGTCGCCCTCATCGGGCACAATCGGAGCACTCGCGACCGCTCATAGCCAACCCAGGCTCTCCTGTTTCAGCCTCTGACAGACCGGCTTTCCTTAGGCCGTGACACTGGCCACGCCCTCTTCCACACTTCGTGCCAGCCTCTGCCTGATTTCCTGGGCAAGTGTAGTCACCTGTGGCCGGGTCAGGATCGTACGATGAGTTCCGGGAAGGAGACGAGTCTCATACCCACCCAGGATCCTGCCCGCCCATGGTCCCGCGCGCTCAGCCTCGGACCCCGGCTCGTCCTGGGCGAGGAACACAGTTGCATTCCCTGGGTAGGACCTCAATTTGTAATCCTTGAATGCGAGTACGAGATACCCTTCAGATCTCAGCAACCGGCCGCGTGTTCTCTCCGCGCGGCGTGACTGCGCCGCCAGCCAGGTTCTGGTTCTTACTCTTACGTGGGTTATTCTGCGCTCGAACAGGTCTTTGAATCCAAATTCGGGCGCCTTGACCTCTGCGCGCGCACGCCGAAAGGAAGCTTTGAGTGAATCCCAGCTATAGTGAGGCCGATGCATCAGCTTTCCCTTATTGGGATCGCAATCCAGTAGCGCCAGCAAGCCCACTGTTTCGCCTTGCTCCATGAGCTGGCAGGCCATTTCGAAAACGACCAAGCCGCCGGAGGAATGCCCCGCGAGATGGTAAGGACCGGATGGCTGAATCGCGCGGACCTGCTTCACGTAGTTAGCCGCGAGTGTTCTGAGCTCTGCTTGATGCTCGTAGATAAATGCCGGGAGCTGGAGACCATATACAGGTTGTTCCGGACCTAGCTCAGCCGCAAGGTCGATAAAGCTCAGCAGGCTCCCTCCGATTCCATGCGCCACAAATAGCGGTGGCAGACGTACGCCGGTCTGGATGGTTGCCAGTGCCGGCCATTTTGCGGCCTGGCTCTGGCGCAGGTACTCTGCCAAGCCGTGAATCGTCGGATGTTCCACCAGCACAGAGTGAGGGAGCTTGGAACCGAACCATTTCTCGACGTGAACCAACATACGCGCGGCCAGCAGGGAGCGGCCGCCCAAGGCAAAAAAATCATCGTGCAACCCGATCATCTTGACTTTGAGCAGACCCTCCCAGATCGCCTTAAGTCGCGCTTCCATGGAATCGGCCGGCCACGCCTGGGACTCAGGAGGGGAATCTGCTACGCGTAGACGCATCGCGTCCAGAGCCTGGACGTCCACCTTCCCACCCGGAGTGGTGGGAAAAGAGCGAAGGGGCACGAACTCCGAAGGGACCATGTAGTCAGGCAACTGGCTTCGCAGGTGCTCTTTCCATAGGTCTTTCGATTGGTCTTTCCACTGGCCGCGGAAAGTCACATCGCCAACCACAAACGCGACCAGGCGACGATCGCCGGCTTCGAATTCGATCGCGCGCACCACTGCAGCCTGCACCCCTTCGCATTGCCGAAGCGCAAATTCGATTTCTCCCAGCTCGATGCGATAGCCGCGAATCTTGACCTGGTCGTCAACCCGCCCCATAAAGTCAAAGCTGCCGTCCGCGAGCTCGATCGCGAGATCGCCACTCCTGAAGAGCCTCGCATGGCCGCCTCCGGAAAAAGGATCGGAAAGGAAGCGCTCCCGGCTAAGATCATCCCGCTTGAGGTAGCCGAGACCCACACCCGCTCCGCCGATGTACAACTCGCCCATCGAACCCTTGGGTACCGGTTGCAGGTGCTGATCGAGAAGGTGAACACTGACATTCGGCAATGGGTATCCGATCGTGATCCTTTCTGCATTGGCATCGATTTTTGCCCGAGTCGCGCAAATTGCAGTTTCGGTTGGCCCATATTGGTTCCATACCGCGCGGCAGATTCTGGCCAGGGAACTTCCAAGGCCCAAGGAAAGGACCTCCCCGCCAACGACGGCCTGCATCCTCGCGTCACCTTGCCATCCTTCTTCGAGCAAGAGCCGATACATGGTGGGTGTCCCAAACATGACAGTTGCCGCCGAACGGCGAATCTGCTCAATCCTCGGGCCATCGTCACTGGCCGCCAGATACAAACTGGCTCCGAAGGCCAGGGGCAGATAGATCTCCAGGCATGCCACGTCAAACGCGATTGTCGACCAAGCGAGCGTAACGTCTTCTGGTCCCAGGTTCAGATCGTCGCCAACGCCCCGGATCGTATTGGAGAGACCTCCATGGGTGATGGCTGCCCCCTTCGGTTTGCCCGTGGAACCGGAGGTATAAATCACATAAGCAAGACCATCTGCGGAAACCGTGCTTCGCGCCGAGCACGATGGACTTCCCCTAAGGCAAAGGTCATCCAGATCCAGCAAACGAAGATTGAACAAACGAAGATCGACGGGAAGGCTGCCAACCCACTTTCTGCGGGTGAGCACAAACGAAGCAGAGGCGTCCTTCAGCATGAAGGCAATCCGCTGCGCCGGAGTCGCCGGATCCAGCGGGACGTAGACGCCGCCCGCCTTCCAGATGCCAAGCAGCGCTGCAACCATCTCCGGAGACCGGTCGAGCAGAACTCCCACCAGGCAGCCGCTCGCCACCCCGGCCTCTCTCAACCCGTCTGCAATTTGCTCAGCGATGGAATTCAGTTCGCGATAGGTGAGTTGCCGCCCTTCACAGGCGATTGCCAAGGCATCCGGAAAAGCGCACACATTGCGCTCAAACAACTGCAGCACGCACACTGGTCTCTCCCGCCACTCCTTTTGGAGAGGCATTCTCTGTGGGTGGGGGGACCCAAACCAGCTTAGAGCGAACTGCACCTCGCAAATGTCACAAGATTGTCACGCTTCGACTTCGTCATTTGCCTTCGTCGCGCAGCGCCAGGCTGATGAGCGTTTTTTGTTCGAGGTCATGCGCCTTGGCCGAACCGGTTGCCGGACTGGCTGCCGCCGAACGCTTGATGCTAAGCACTTTGCGGTCGGGAAAGAGACGCCGCAGGCGCGGCACCACGAACGCTAACGCACCCATGTTATCAGGCTCTTCCTGCACCCAGATTACTTCGCGAGCCTCGGGGTGACGGGCGACTTCCGCCGCCAGTTCTGCCTCCGGCCAGGGATAGAGCTGTTCCAGAAAGACGATACCGGTGGTGCTGTCCTTGCGCTTGGCCCGCTCAATGCGCAACTCGTGGCCAATTTTTCCGGTGCAGAGCAGCAGGCGATTCACCTGCTGTACCTCGGTTTCCGGCAAAACATTCTGGAAGCGCGGCAACTGGAAGCCGGCAACCGGAGAACTGGCGTCGGGATTGCGCAGCATGCTCTTGGGAGTGAAGACGATCAGCGGCTTACGCCACGTCCGCATCGCCTGGCGGCGCAACAGGTGAAAATACTGGGCGGCGGTAGAGGGCTGGCAGATTTGTATGTTGTCGTGCGCCGCCAATTGCAGGTAGCGCTCCAACCGGGCACTGGAATGCTCCGGCCCCTGGCCCTCATAGCCATGCGGCAGCAGCATGACCACTCCGCTCAGCAGACCCCATTTATCTTCACCCGAGGCAATGAACTGGTCGATGATGATCTGCGCGCCGTTGGCAAAGTCGCCGAACTGCGCTTCCCACAAAACCAGGGTCTCAGGATAATCGCGGCTGTAGCCGTACTCGAAACCGAGAACGCCGGCTTCGGAAAGGATGGAGTTATAAACCTCAAACCGGGCTTGATTGGGCGACAGGTTTTGGAGCGGCACACAGTGGTGCTCGTTCTCAGTATCCACGAGCACGCTGTGACGCTGGTTGAAGGTGCCACGCTGGCTATCTTGCCCGCTGAGACGTACCGGAGTGCCTTGCAGCAGGAGCGACCCAAAGGCCAGCGCTTCCGCCATGCCGTAATCGAAGAGCCGCTCGCCGCGTCCCATCTCCCGGCGCTGCTCGAGCAGCTTCTTGATCTTGGGATGAATATGGAAGTCGCGCGGATAGGTGGTGAGGCTGTTGCTGATCTCTTGAACCGACGCGGCGCTCAACCCGGTGTCAACTTCGTATTCCGGCTTGTACGGCCCGCCGGAGTAGTTTGACCAATAGCCCGGGAGCTTTGCCAGCGACGCGCTCTTCTTCATCAGGGTCGCTTGCTTCTGCGCAGCGGCAAGCTCCACCTGCAACTCCTTGACCCGCGCCGAGGTGTCGACGCCGATCTGCCGGGCATAGATCTCGTAGAGCGCAGGATGATTCTTGATCCTGGCGTAACGAATCGGCTGGGTGATGGTAGGGTCGTCCACCTCGCTGTGCCCGTGGCGGCGGTAGCCGATCAGGTCGATGATCACGTCGGTGTGGAACGTATAGCGGTATTCGACAGCCATCGTAGCCACACGAATCGCGGCGTCGGCATCTTCTGCGTTCACATGGAAGATAGGAATTGGGAGGCGCTTTCCGATGTCGGAGGAAAAGCGGGACGAATAGCACTCTTCCGGGTCGGCGGTAAATCCGATCAGGTTGTTGACGATGATCTGGATGGTGCCGCCCACGGTAAAGCCGGGCATGGTGCCCAGATTCATCGTTTCCGCCCAGATTCCCTGGCCGGCAAACGCAGCATCGCCATGGATGAGCACCGGTAGCACTTTGTTCTGACCGGCCTCGCCTATCCGAATTTGCTGGGCACGAGCGCGGCCCATGGCAACCGGATCCACGGCTTCCAGGTGACTGGGGTTCGAAACCAGGTGCATGCCCATGCTTACCCCGGTCCGGGTTAGAAACTGACCCGTCGCGCCCACGTGGTATTTCACGTCGCCGCCGCCCAGGATGCTGCGGGGGTTCGCATCTTCGAACTTTGAAAAGATGTCCGCGGCTGACTTACCGAAGGTGTTCACCATCACATTCAGGCGTCCACGATGGCTCATCCCCATGACAGCCTTTTCCGCGCCAAAGTCGGCGGCGCGATTCAGCACCTCATCCATAAAGGGAATCAGGACGGTGACACCTTCGAGAGAGAAGCGCTTGGTGCCGAGATAGCGGGACTGAATCACCTGCTCGAAGAGATCGGCCTGGGTGAGCCGTTCCAAGACTTGCTGCTTGTCCGGCACCAGCGCCGCTTGTTCCATGCGCTCCTGGATCCATTCCCGCCGCGCCGCGTCGGGAAGATGCATGAACTCGACTCCGATACTCCCGCAGTAATAGCCCTTGGCCTCGTCGGCCTCTTCGCCCTCAAAATTCAATTCGGGAATGGGTTCAGGTAGCAGGTACTGCCCCAGCGGGTCAAGTTTTGCCTGCAAATGGCCCCAGCGGCGAAAGGCATCAAAAATTTGATCGCGTTGCGAAATTAACAGATTGCCAGGGTGACGTTCCAGAGGGAGATTTTTGGTGACCATAGTCGTATGTCTACGGCTTTATTATAACTTTCGGCTTGGGCTGGGTTTTGGGGGGCTCCGCTACGCAGCTCTTTCGAAAAACATTTCCACGAGAGGTCCGAACTGCAGATCCCTCCACTGCGCTCGTCGGGATGACAAAGGGGAGGGCGACGCTTCCATCCGCATTCGATGCTGGTGGGGTGAACTGCAGATCCCTCGGCTGCGCTCGGAGCCTGTGAGTTAATTCAGCTTTTTTGAGGCCGAGAGGATTAAGGTATATTTTTCAGTGGCCGGACTGCTAAGCGGCCATCCGGCCCGAGGTGCCGTGTCAAAGGGTACTGCGTGCCATGTAGTGTCAGATCCTCTCCCTTTTGCCCGGTTTTGCTCTGCATTCGTTCTGCAGCCGGGTTTTAGCTCAGCAACGCTTTGCTGAAGTGCATCAGGTTGTAAGCCAAGGCGCACCACAGCGTCACGCATTTGATTTTGTTCAGGCCGCGCACCGTGAACGGGGCCAGCCCACGATAAGTTCGTAAGTCGGCATTCACCGTTTCGCTGGTGGCAGCTCTTTGTTTGTAGATTTCTTGCCCCTCCTTGCTGGCCATGCGTCGCTTCCATGCTTGTACCGCTTCCGAGTCGCTCGGCTTGGGTTCCAACTCCCGCCCCCGATTCTGTGGATTCCTTGCCGGCTTGGAGGGCACGAACAACTCTACCCCTTGCTGGTGCGCCTGCACGATATCCTCTGTTCGCAAGTAGCCGCCGTCCACCAGGTGTTGCTCCACCTTGCCCCCAGTGCGTTGTTCCACTTGCTGGCGCATCGGTTCACTCAGCCCTGCCGAATCGGAACCCTCGTTGGTGACTTCCACCCCCAAAATGGCACGGCTTTGGGTATCAGTGGCCAACTGCACGTTTACCCCAGGGCTATAACCGCCGTTGGCCATCTTCATCACCCGCGTGGCCGCATCCGTGGTGCTCACCCGCGGCTGCCTGGCCCGGATCTGATCCCCACACTTACCTTTGCCAGCCCTCTGCGCCGCTTCCGCCTGCTTCTGCTTCAGCTCCGGCAACTGCGCTATCGCCTGCTCCAGCCGCTGCTGTCGCGACTCCGCCGCTCGATCACGCGCCGCCTTCTGACGCGCCGTCACAGCCGCTGACTCGGCAGGCGATTCCAGCTGCTTACGCAACTCCATCACCTGCTGCCGGGCTTGCTCCAACAACTGCTGCAAACGCTCTTCCCGACGAAAACTGCTGCTTCCCGCGCTCACACGCACCCGCACTCCATCTTGGCTGATGCGGCTCACTCGCACCAGCTTCTTGTCCACCAACGTCACTATCACCTGCGTAAACAGCTCGTCCAATGCGTCGGCGTGATCGATGCGAAAGTCGGACAGCAAATGATGATTCACGGTCACTCCGCCGCACAACCAGCGGAACGGCGCGCTCTCTGCGCAACGACGCGCTAACTCTCGCGCAGATCCAATCCCTCGGGTACACCCATACAGCCATAAACCCACCAGCAAACGCGGATCGGTCGCATCACGACCCGCTTGACCCTCTCGGGCACGAATCCGCTCGCAAAAACCACTCACCTCCAGCTTTTCCACTACCGCCATCACCGTGCGCACTGGATGAAGCGCTCCCACCAGATCATCTATGCAATGCGGTTCCATCGACAGCTGAAGACGTTCTGCCTTGCGCAGACGAACCCTTCTCTTCTCCTGAACACCTGCTTCTCCACTGTTGCCCATGTCTCTTCATACAACCTCATCCCCCCAACCAATCAATTTGTTTGGCAGGATGCACCAAAAAAGTCACAGCCTCTCGGGATGACAAAGGGGAGAGTGCTGCCTCCCTTACTCCTGCAGAACGGCTTTTACCAGGTTGCGCGGCTTGTCGACATCGATCCCGTTCTGGATCGCCAACTGGTAAGCGAGCAACTGCAGAGGAACCACCTCCAACATGGTGGCTAACATATCTTCGGTCTGGGGCACCTCAATGCAGTGATTGGAAAGCCTGGCCGCCTCCTCATCACCCTCGGTAGCGATGACGAGTATGGTCGCGCCCTGCGCCCGCATGTCCTTCATCAACTGCAGCACCTTGCGATAACGCAGCATGGCATCCGGATCCGAAGGGTCGCGGGTGGCAATCACCACCAGGGGCGCATCCGGGCTCACCAGTGCGTTGGGACCATGCTTCAACTCACCCGCCGGATAACCCTCTGCCTGCAGATAAGCCGATTCCTTCAGCTTGAGCGCTCCTTCCCGGGCAATCGCATAGTGGACGCCGCGACCCAGATAAAGAAACGCGCGCGATCCCTTAAGGGACGGCGCAAAGCCAGCAATCTGTCGCTGCCACTTTTCGAGCGCAGGCTCGAGCAGCGCGGGCAGCCGGCGCAGATCTTCGGTGTGGCTTTCGACCGTCGGCGATGTCATTCGCCCTCGAATGCGCGCCAGGTAAAGTGCCAGCGAGTAGAGCACAGCAAGCTGCGTAGTAAAGCTCTTGGTTGCCGGTATCGCCTTCTCCGGCCCGGCGCAGGTGGGCAACGATGCGTCTGCCTCCAGCGCCATACTGGAGCGAGGGTTATTGGTAATCGCCAGCGTGGGCAAACCGCGCGCCTTGGCTTCTCTCAAGCCGGCCAGCGTGTCCGCCGTCTCACCGGACTGGGAGATGACCAGCACCCCCGGATCCTGAATGGTGTGGGTCGAACGGTAGACGTATTCGCTGGCATATTCGACATCGACGACCAGCCCGGCCAGATCCTCGAGCATGATCTCGGCGGCAAGCCCCGCGTGACGGCTGGAGCCGCTGGCGGCGATCACCAGGCGCGACCTGGATCGCAGCGCATCGGCAACCGGTTGAAAGACGTCGGTCGCCAGCTTGCCATTGGGGGCGTAGTGCTCAATGGTGTCGGCGAGCGCCCGCGGCTGCTGATAAATCTCACGCAGCATCTCATGCTCGAAAACGGCGGTGGCTGTCATCATTGGCAATCGTATAACAGATAGAATCGTTGAGCGTGAGGTCTCCCTTGCTTCGGATTGTATCGATGACTCTATTGCTTAGCTGTCTTGTTGCCGGGGGCGTCCAAGCCCAGACTCCCCTGCCCTTGATGCCTATGCCCGCTCAAGTGAAGCCGGGTGAAGGCGAATTTCTCATCAACAATGGGTTTGGCGTCACCTTCGAAGGCTTTGCGGAGCCGCGGCTGGAACGGGCCAAACAGCGCTTCCTGAATATCCTTTCGGGGCAAACCGGGATCCCGTTGTGGCGCGAGGCCGTCCTCAACAAGCCGTCGTTCTTCATCAAGACCGGGGGCCCGAGCGCGCCGGTGCAACAAGTGGATGAGGACGAGTCCTACCACTTGCAGATCACGCCGGATGCGGTTCACCTTGAGGCCGCCAATCCGCTGGGCGTCCTCCACGGACTGCAAACCTTTCTGCAACTCGTCCGCATCACGCCGCGCGGTTTCGTCGTTCCGGCGATGACCATTGACGACCAGCCGCGGTTCGCCTGGCGCGGGCTGATGCTCGACGTGGGACGGCACTTCATGCCGCTCGATGTGGTCTATCGCACTCTGGACGGCATGGAAGCGGTAAAGCTCAACGTCTTCCACTGGCACCTTTCGGAAGACCAGGGCTTCCGGGTGGAGAGCAAGCAATTTCCCCTGCTGCAGGAAAAGGGCTCCGACGGCCTTTTCTATACCCAGGAACAAATCCGCAGCGTGGTCGAGTACGCACGCGACCGCGGCATCCGCGTGGTGCCTGAATTCGACATGCCCGGACACGCGACAGCCTGGTTCGTGGGCTATCCGGACCTGGCCAGCGGCCGTGGCCCGTATCAAATCGAGCGCAAGTGGGGCGTCTTCAACCCCGCGATGGATCCCACGCGCGACAGTACCTACCAGTTCCTCGACACCTTCATCGGCGAAATGACCGCCCTGTTTCCCGATGCCTACTTCCACGTCGGAGGAGACGAGTGCAACGGCAAGGAATGGGACGCAAATCCGCGCATCCAGCAGTTCATGAAGGCCAATGCGCTCAAAGACAACGCCGCGCTGCAGGCTTATTTCAGCGCCAAAGTGCAGAAGATTGTCGCTGCCCATAACAAGATCATGGTGGGCTGGGATGAAGTTCTTCAGCCCGGCACGCCGAAGGACGTTGTCATCCAGTCGTGGCGTGGGCCGCAGTTCGTTGGCCAGGCGGTGAAAGGCGGCAATCGCGCCTTGTTGTCAGCCGGCTACTACATCGATTTGAACCAGTCCGCGGCCGAGCACTACGCAGCCGACCCGGAGGGTGACGGGCCAACGACTCTGAGCAACGAAGAGCGCAAGCGCATTCTGGGCGGCGAGGCCACCATGTGGTCGGAATTTGTCACCCCTGAAAATGTCGATAGCCGCATCTGGCCGCGCACCGCGGCCATCGCCGAACGCTTCTGGTCGCCCCGCGACACCCGTGATGTGACCTCCATGTACGCGCGGATGGCGCTCGTCTCGCAAAAGTTGAACTACTACGGCTTGCTCCATAACTCCAACTATCCCACCATGCTGAGCCGCATGACGGGCGAAGTTGACCCTCTGCCACTGCGTGTGTTCGGCGACGTCATGCAGCCGCCTCGTCTCTACGCCCGGGAACAGCTGCATGAGTACGATGCTTTTTCGCCCCTGAACCGCCTGGTCGACGCCGTTTCTCCGGAAAGCGAGACCGCCCGCCTGTTCCTTAACATGGTCAACCGTATCGTCGCCGGAAAGGCTACCCCGGAGGACTGGGACCAGGCCCAGTTGTGGCTGGTGCTATGGCGTGACAACGATGCGCAGCTACAGCCGCTGCTGTCCAGGTCAGAATTGACCAGTGATCTGGCTCCGGTGTCCACCAACCTGCATCACGTTTCGCAGACTGGGCTGGACGCAATTGGCTATCTGCGCGATCACCGCACGGCACCTGCCGAATGGAAGACCCGGCAACTGGCCTTTCTCAAAAAGGTCGGAAAAGCCGCAGGCCGTGATGCTGGACATGATTGCGCCATCCGTCGAAAAGCTGGTCGAGGCAACCAAGTAAGGCAACCCGATAGGATTGAAATATGACCGTAACAAGATTGATCGGGACTGCAAGCTATGAGTGATGGGCGTTGGGTATTGTTGATTGCCAGTGAACTGGGTGGTACGAACTCGGTATCGGACCGGGCCATGGATCGCCTGTGCGACGCGATCACCGAAGAAGGCTACGAGGTCATCCGGACCTCCACCCCGGAAGACGGACTGTCGATGGTGCAATCGGATCCGTCCTACAGCGCCATCCTGCTCGACTGGGATCTGGAGCAGGAACACCAGTTTGACGAACGCGCGGCGTTGAAAATCATCCGCGCCGTCCGCCGCAGAAATAAGAGAGTCCCCATCTTCCTGATCGCGGATCGGACGCTGGTCAGCCAGCTGCCACTGGAAGTGATCAAGCAGGTGCACGAGTACATTCACCTCTTCGGCGACACGCCTGCCTTCATCGCCAACCGGGTGGACTTCGCCGTTGACCGATACAACGAACAGCTGCTGCCTCCCTATTTTCGCGAGCTCAAGAAATATACCGATCAGGGCGCCTACTCCTGGGACGCGCCAGGACACATGGGTGGAGTGGCTTTCCTCAAGCATCCGGTGGGCATGCAGTTCCATCGCTTCTTCGGCGAAAATCTGCTGCGCGCCGACCTGGGCATCTCCACCTCATCGCTCGGTTCGTGGCTTGACCACATCGGACCTCCGGCCGAATCGGAGCGCAATGCCGCGCGCATCTTCGGTGCAGATTGGACTTTCTACGTCCTGGGTGGTTCTTCCACTTCGAACCAGATCGTGGGCCACGGAGTCATTGGTAACAATGATATTGTCTTAATCGACGCCAACTGCCACAAGTCAATCTGCCACTCGCTCACCGTCACCGGCGGCCGGCCGGTGTACTTCAAGCCCACCAGGAACGGCTATGGGATGATCGGGCTGGTGCCTCTGCGGCGCTTCTCCCCAGAGCACATCCAGCAACTGATCGCAGAGAGCCCCTTCAGCGCCGATGCGCCGTCGAAGGAACCAACCTATGCGGTGGTCACTAACTCCACCTACGACGGCTTCTGTTACGACGTTCAACGGGTCACCAGCGAGCTGGCGCGCAGCGTGCCCCGCCTCCACTTCGACGAGGCGTGGTACGCCTACGCCAAGTTCCACGCTATTTATCGCGGGCGTTTCGCCATGGATGTGCCCGACGATATGCCCGACCGGCCCTTACTGTTCGCAGTGCAGTCCACCCACAAGATGCTGGCCGCTTTCTCCATGGCCTCGATGATTCACGTCAAATTGAGTGATCGTGCGCCGCTGGATTTCGATCAGTTCAATGAATCCTTCATGATGCATGGGACCACCTCTCCCTTCTATCCCATGATCGCGTCGCTCGACGTGGCCACGTCAATGATGGACGAACCCGCCGGCCCGACGCTCATGTACGAGACGATTCACGATGCGATCGGCTTCCGGAAAGCCATGTCTTCGATCGCCCATCGGCTGCGCTCGACCAACGGGGAGGAATGGTTCTTCAGAATTTATCAACCGGAAATGGTCACCGATCCAATGACTGAGCAGTCCTCTCTTTTCGAGGAGACCCCCGACGCTCTTCTCATCAATTCACCATCCTGCTGGACCCTCAAGCTGGAGGAGGACTGGCATGGATTCCGGGATGAGGACATTGCCGAAGACTACTGCATGCTCGACCCGACCAAGGTCACGATTCTTATGCCCGGTATCAACTCGCGTGGAGAACTGGCAGAGTGGGGTATCCCGGCAGCGATCATGGTCGAGTTTCTAGACGCCCGGCTGGTGGAGATTGCCCGTACCGGCGACTACACCGTTTTGATTCTGTTTTCGGTGGGAACGAGCAAAGGGAAATGGGGTAGTTTGCTGGAAACACTCTTTGAGTTCAAGCGCCTCTACGATAACGACGGAACGTTATACGAGGCACTGCCGGATTTGGTCGCAGAGCATCCGCTCCGTTATCGCGACATGACCTTGAAGGAACTGAGCGACGAAATGCATGCGGCCATAGTCCAACTGGATCTGACCAACCTGCTTCACCAGGCATGCGATGAGGAGCCGGATCCTGTGCTGACTCCAGCCGAAACGTATCAAAAACTGATACGAAATGGCACCGAAAAGGTTCGCCTCTCTGAGATGGCAGGACGCATTGCCGGCGTAATGCTGGTTCCCTACCCTCCCGGCATCCCGGTTCGCATGCCAGGAGAGCGCATGGGGGGCGCCGACAGCCCAATCATTCGTCTCATTTTGGCATTGGAGAAATTCGGCAAGCAATTTCCTGGTTTCGAGCGCGAGGTTCACGGAATTGAAGTGGATGCCGACGGCGAATACTGGATGCGCAGCATCATCGAATCCTCTGTTCCCCGGTCGAACGGAAAGAAGACAGGCTCTCCGACCCGCAACACCAGACGCAGGACCAAAAAGCCTAAGCCTCCCGGTCCGATCCAGTAAGAGTGAAGGTCATAGCAGGGTTTGATGGGTAACAGGTGATGGGTAACAGGAACTGGACGGTGCCCCCCGCAAAGAGAAAACGACAGCCCCTTGCGTAGGTTAGTCTAGGCAGTGCTCTTCAACCTATGCCCAGCGTAACCGCCCCATTTCAGCTCAAAATCCCGAGACGCCGCTGGCGCATCGCCTTTCTGCTCGGCATCGGCGTACTGGTCAACTACTTCGATCGGGTCAACCTGTCGGTGGCCCATGCCGCCCTCATCACTACCTTCGCCATCTCCAACGTCACCTTCGGCTATCTTTCCGCCGCCTATAACTGGACCTATGCGCTGTGCCAGCTTCCCGTCGGAGTGGTGCTGGATAAATTCGGGGTGCGCCGCGTGGGACGTATCAGCAGCTTTCTGTGGAGCCTCGCCTCTTTCGCCGCCGCCGTGTCGCCCAACCTCGCCAGCTTCTTCGCCGCGCGCCTGCTGTTGGGGATAGGAGAAGCTCCTACCTTTCCTTCCAACGCCAAAGCGATCGGCTACTGGTTTCCCGCCAGGGAGAGGAGTACGGCGACCTCAATCTTCGACGGGTCCGCAAAATTCGCATCTGCGATCGGCGTGCCCATCATTGGCATCCTGCTGCTGAAGGTCGGCTGGCGCTGGAGTTTTGCCGCCACGGGCCTGGTCAGTTTCCTCTATTTCCTGCTCTTCTGCCGTGTCTATCGTGATCCCGTCGATGACCCGGATCTCACCCCGCAGGAGCGTGACTACATCCTGGAGAAAGACGCCGCTGCGCCGGTTCTACCCGCGGAAACCGCGTCGTTCCGCTACCTGATACGGCAGCCAAAAGTGATCGGGGTCACCCTCGGCTTTGGAGCCTACGACTACGTTTTCTACCTGCTCCTGACCTGGCTGCCCAGCTACCTCTCAGCTGCCTTGCACGTTGACCTGCTGCATTCGTTTCTCTACACCGGCGTCCCGTGGTTGCTCGGCGCGGCCAGCGAATTCCTGATTGGAGGATGGATGGTGGACCGGCTGATCAAGAGAGGGTGGAATGCCAGCCGGGTGCAGCGCGCGGTGCTGATCGGGGGCACCACCATGGGCCTGGGCATCGTTGGCGCAGCCTACGCCCAGACGGCGACCAGCGCACTGCTATGGATCAGCATTTCGCTGGCAGGCCTCTCGGCCGCCTCAGCCATAGGCTGGTCTATCCCGTCTCTGATCGGACCCCAGGGAAGTGTTGGCACCCTGGGCGGCATCCAGAATTTTTCCGGCCAGGTTTCAGGCATTGCGGCGCCCATCGTGACCGGTTATCTGGTCACCGCCCGCCATTCCTTCGGCTGGGCCTTTGGGGTGGCTGGAATCTATCTCTGCATCGGGATATTGGCATACATCTTTCTGCTCGGGCGGCTGGAGAAAATTCCAGGCGAACCTCAGCGTGCCGCGTAGTCCTTGGTCGCTGCGGTGCGGGAGTTGAATATGGTGAACTTGCCGCTGGGACTAGCCGTCAGCTTCAGATAGTTGGCCGCATCCGGCCCGGTCGTGTTCGCGATGTATTCCTCCGCGCTGTTGTGGGTGGCGGCCTCGTCGGAGAAATGGAGCTGCCATAGAGTCTCCAGGCCGGGCGCCTTGGCCAGCGTCTCGAAGGTTGGTGGCGAGCCACCCTTTTTCGCTCCGTTGTTCATAATGGCCACTCGGGGCGCGATGGCATCCACCAGCGCCGGGCTCGAACTTTGAAACAGCCCGTGATGCGAAACCACCAGAATGTCCACCTTGCCTATTTTGTTAATCGGGCACATCAACTGCATCTCTTTATCCCAGGTGAGATCGCCGAGATCGAGAATCCTTAGCTTCCCAAAGGTGAACAGGGTGCCCACGGACCGGGAATTGTCGGTCTGATCCGCTGGCCTGGTCTCGGATTCCTTGCAGTATGCGTTCGGCTGCCCGGCGCCCGGCAATGGATGGTTGAGGAGCTCGCCATTGGAGCTGACGACGACGGCCTTGATTCCCGGGATCGGTAGAGCGTCTCCCGGCTTGGCCACAATGTGGCCGTAATGGCCGCTCGCTAGAACCTGCTGATAGGCCCCATACCATTTGGTGGTAGAGGGGTCGGTGGGGCTGGTGGGGCCATGATCGATGAACGTGCCCACGGGAATTTGCTGCACCAGCTCCGGTACTCCACCGGTGTGGTCGGCATGATAGTGCGTCAGCAACACATAGTCGATCTTGCTCACGCCGGCGTCTTTGGCTGCTGCGGCAATGCGTTTGGCGTCTAGGCCATCGTTCCCTGCCCATCCGGTATCGATCAGCAGCGACTTGCCTGCCGGGGTTACGAAGAGCGTCGATTGCCCGCCGTCAACGTCGATGAAATAGACCTGCAAATCGCTTGCAGCCCTTGCGACGCGTGCACCGCCAAGTATGAGCGATACCAGAACAGCAGCCAGGAGAGCCTGTAATTTACGCACCGGGATCGAGCACCACCTTCATCAAATTTGGCTCGCCCGCGTGCAGCCGCGCGAACCATCGCGGACCGTCGCTCAGAGGAGCAACCGCGGTAATCAATGGCTTCACCTTGATCTTCCCGCTGGCCAGCAACTCCATTGCCTGGGGATATTCTCCCGACGAAGCACAGGATCCCTGCAGGCGAATCTGCCGCGAAACCACAACCTGCAGCGGAATCTTTACCTCAGGAGAGATGTTGCCGATAAGCGTAACCGTTCCGCCCTTGCGAACGCTCGAGATCGAGGCGGCAATGGTCTCTTCTCGACCCACCGCTTCGAGCACCAGGTCCACGCCCTTCCCACCCGTGCGGCGGAGAATCTCCTTCACCAGCTCGCCTCCGGAAAGCAGCAGCGTCTCGTCGGCGCCGATGCTTTCTGCCGTCTGCAGGCGGGTGCGATCGATGTCCGCAATCAGTACCTTGGAAGCTCCGGCAGCTTTGGCCGCCTGCAGCGTGAGCAAGCCAATCATACCGGCGCCGATGACCAGCGCCGTCTCTCCACCCTTCATCTCTGAAACCCGCACCGCGTGCAACGCCACCGAGACCGCTTCCAGCATGGCCGCTTCCTGGAACTCGAGGCCCTCAGGAAGGTGATAGCAGATACGCTGAGGCACCACGACATACTCCGCAAAGGCGCCGGCGCGGCGATAGTCTCCGCAGGAGACGCCCACCACCTGCCGGTTATTGCACAGGTTGATCTCTCCCCGGAGACAGAACTCGCACTGACCGCAGTAGACGGTGGAGTCGAACGTCACCCGATCGCCGGGCTCGAAATTGCTTACACCAGCGCCCACCGAAGCCACGACCCCAGCCGCCTCATGCCCCATGACAATAGGTGGAATCCGCCTGCCGGAAGTGCCGTCGTAGCCGTGTACATCACTGCCGCAGATCCCACAGGCGGCGACGCGCACCAGGATCTCATCCTCACCCGGCACAGGCGCGGGAAGATCTGCGATATCGAGCTGGTTGTATTGCGAAAGAAGCAGAGCTTTCATAGGGGAAGGGTACATGGTTGGTAGCCGCATCCTCAAGCCGGCCCATGTACCATTATCGTGATGCCGGTTCCCCATGAGCACACGCAGTCTTAAACGCAGACTGATTGCAGGATTCGGCGCCAACACCTTCAGCCGCCTCTCCACCACCCTGACCCAGATTTTCTCTGTTCCGGTCTTCCTCAGCCACTGGGGTGTGCACCTGTACGGCGAGTGGATCCTGCTCAATACCATTCCCAGCTATCTCGGTCTCAGCGACGTGGGCTTTGGCAGCGTTGCCGGCAACGAGATGACCATGCTGGCGGCGGCGCAGGACTTCGAGCAGGCACTGGTCGTCTTTCAGAGTGTCTGGGTGCTCACCACGGTCATTACCAGTCTGCTGGGGCTGCTGCTGCTCGCTACGGTGTGGGTGCTTCCGTTAGGCACCTGGCTGCACATGCATGCCATCAGCGCTCGGGATGCCAGGCTGATCATCCTGCTGCTTGGCCTGGCCGTTCTGTTAGGCATGCAGGAGACCTTGTTTCAGGCGGCCTTTCGCTGCGTAGGCAAATATCCGCTGGGCACCATGGCCAAGAGCGTGGTGGTGCTGGCAGCCTTCTTGAGCACCATGATTGGCGTTGGGCTGCACCTGTCACCGGTCCCGGTCGCCGCGCTGTATGTCACGGTCAATGCGGTGGGGGTATTCGCCCTGTGGATTCTTCTGCGGCGCGAAGTGCCCTGGATCCGATTTGGCATTCGCCACGCGCAATGGGCGGTGATTCGCCGCCTCACCGGGCCGGCTCTTTCTTTTATGAGTTTCCCGCTGGTCAACGCCCTCAACCTGCAAGGGATCCTGGTAGTGATCGGCTACGTGATGGGTCCCATCGCGGTGGTGACCTTCAATACAGCACGAACCATCTCCCGCAGCGCTGCCCAGGGAATGAACCTGATCAACAATTCGATCTGGCCGGAGATGTCTGCGGCCTTCGGCGTGGGGGCGATGGATATCGCGCGCATGCTCCACCGGCGTGCCTGTCAGATATCGCTGCTGCTCTGCCTGGGCATCACCCTCGGGGTTGCGTTCCTGGGCGATTGGATCTGGAGAATCTGGACCGTAGGCAAGGTGCCGACCGATCCGGTGCTACTCAACATCATGTTATTGCAGATGGTGGTCTCGGCCTTCTGGTTCACCAGCTCAGTGGTGCCCATGGCCACCAACCAGCACCAGAGGATGGCGAAGGCCATGCTGACCGCCACCGTGCTGGCCTTGGTGCTCGCCTGGCTTTTGATGCACGTGAACTCTCTCGGACTGCGCGGCGCGGCCATTGCACTGCTCGCGGGCGACCTATTCACTGCAGTCTATGTTGTGCGCGAAAGCCTGCACTTGTTGGGAGACAACCTGGGTGATTTCATCCGCAGCCTGCTGGATCTGTCCTTGCTGCCCCGCCTATGGAAGAGGCCGAAGTTGCCTCTTGGGAACGAGGAATAGAAAAAAAGGAAACAGCAGGTCTCTCCACTCCCTTTCGCTTCGCTTCGGTCGGGATGACAATTTCGTTAGGGGACCAAGGGTAGAACAGCAGATCTCTCCGCTGCGCAACGCTCCGTCGGAAAACATTTCCAGGAGAGGTCCGCTGAACTGCAGATCCCTCGGCCGCGCTCGGGACGACAAGGGGAGGGCGACGCTTCCATTGAGAGCGGTTGCTGACCGGAAGGCGTCTTTCATCACCTTGGGTGGGCCGCAGGCTCATGACTCCTCCGATGACAACTTCTGTCAGCATTGTAACGCTGGCGTGGTGTGGCTGATCCGGCCCCGATCGCACAATGGGGTTAAGAATCCTGGTCCGTTGCGACCCCGGGGTCTTAGACTTTTTCGGCCGACTCCGGAACCACCGCTGCCGCGGCCTGAAAACCTATCTTGGAATGGGTTCCGTCGCAGAATGGCTTGTTGACCGATGCTCCGCAGCGGCAAAGAGAGATAGCAGGCTTACCACCCAGATCCAGTACTTTGCCATCGCTGTCCACCAGCTTGATGGGACCCTCTACGCGAAGCGGTCCGTTCGGTCGCACCGTGATTGTTACTTCACCCTCAGCCATGCATGCACTCCAGTTCAGAGATATGAGTTCGATTCGAGTCTAGTTTCCATAGCAGCCTAAGTACTTTAGTCACTGTCAAGGTTTTGCGTTGCTTTGGGTTCATCTTGCGGCGGTTTTGGCTGGGGTTCCTGAATATTCCCCGGGGTGCCCGTGGTCGAACTCGGTACTGGCCCAGCCACGTTCGAGCTCTTGCCGACCTTCTGGCCTTTCCAGCCGGTGGTACTGACATTTTGTGCAGTGCTACCGGTATCGCAACCCAGTACCATCCCGCAAGACAGAAGCAGCAAGAGGACAGAGGCTCTGAACATGGTTTCTCCTTCGAGGACGATTTTATCTTGAGACTGGGTAGGAAAGAAACGCAGGAAGGCTTTTCAGAACAGGCCGTGATCGTGCGGGGCCAATATTCAGTCCGGGAAGCTGCAGGAAAAAGGCAGCTTTAGCTGCCTTTTCCTGCATATAGCTGACTACAGACTACAGAACTTGAACGTTCTCTGCCTGCCAACCCTTAGGGCCTTTGGTTACGTTGAACTGAACCGCCTGGCCTTCTTGAAGAGTGCGGAAGCCGTTTGCTTGAATCGCTGTGTGGTGCACGAAAACATCCTCACCATTTGCACGGCTCAAAAAGCCGAACCCCTTGGCATCGTTGAACCATTTCACTGTACCTTGTTCCATTGTGTATCTTCCTTAGTAACGAGATGACGCTGAATTCAATCGGGGTATCTGCAGGTAGTGCGGACTCCTAAAGCAGAACGAGCTGAGAACCAAAATCGTATTCGACGCTCTTTTAGGATATACCGCTGACGAGACAAGTGCAATGAAAAATTTGCCGGAGAAGTCAAAAAAATAGTCGAAAATACTCGCTTTGCCTACTCGTACTTCAGTGATTCTACAGGATCCATCCGCGCCGCCCGTACCGCCGGAACGGTTCCAAAAGCCACCCCCACCCCGCATGAAACCAGGATCGCAAGTACCGCCGACAACCATGAGACCTGCAACCGGTAATCGGTAAAAAAGGCGACCAAAAACGGCAGAGCCATTGCCAGCACCGTTCCCACCACCCCTCCGCTGAGCGAGATCAGCACCGCCTCAGCCAGAAACTGCAGTTGAATCTCGCGGAAGGTCGCTCCCAGCGCCTTGCGAATCCCAATCTCCCGGATCCTCGAGCGCACCGTGGCCAGCATGATATTCATGATGCCCACACCGCTGACCAGCAGTGTCACTAGCGAAAACAGGAGCAGCACAATGCTGAAGGCGGTTGCCGTCTTCCCCGCCATCGAAAGCACCGCTGCAAGATTGCCCACGTCGTACACCGATTCGGAGCGATGCCTGGACTTGATGGCTTTCAGGATAGCCTGGCTGGCCCAGGGCACGCTGCCCGGGTCGGTCATGGAAAAGTAGATTTGATTGACCGCATCGGTGCCGGTGAAATAGCGCGCTACGGTGTATGGGATAAGAACCGTCTCATCGACAATTTCCGACTGCCCGAAGGTGTCGAATCGCTCCCGAAAAACGCCGATGATGGTGAACGGAACCCCCGAGATCGCCAGCGAATGGCCTATCGCTTCGCCGGGGCTGCCGAACTGCGTCAGCGCAAACTTCTCCGTCACCACCGCCGCATGGCTGTGGCCCAACGAGTCCTGCTCATCGAAAAAGCGCCCGGCAAACAGGTAAAGCCGGCGAATATCCGCGTACTCCGGGTTCACTCCAAGGATCAGGACATCGCGTTCCCTCCCGGCGCCAGAAGTAAAGAACTGGTGCAGGTTGAGCACCGGCGATGCGGCCTGAATGCCGGGGACCTGCTGCTCCACAGCGCGCATATCGTCCACGGTTAGAAAGTCCCGCACTGCCGCGATGCTTGCGTCCGAAAGCCCGGCGTACTCAGCCCAAATTAAATTAGTCCCGATGTTTTGTATGGAGGTGAGCACATACTTCCTGCCGGAGAGCCCAATGGTGACCACCAGGATCAAGGAGGCGGTCCCAATCACCATACCCAGGGCGGTCAGGGCGAAGCGAACCTGATTCAGACGAAACGAGTCGATGGCCAGCAGCACGATCTCACGGAACGCGATGCTCTGCGTGCTGCGTACTGGGCGTATTGGCGTGGAAGACGTGCTCATCGACTGCCCAGGAACACCAGGGTGACCCCCACCGCGACCAGACAAACACCCGTCCACCGCCGCGGGCTGACGCGCTCGCCCAAAAAGAACATCGCTCCGCATGCTCCGGTCACGTAGCTCAGCGCGGTTACCGGTACCACAAAGCTTACATTCAGGAAGGAGAGCGCGCCCAGCAGGGAAAAAAACGCTAGCGCCATCAAACTCACTCCCGCCCACATCCACCCCACGCGCAGGGCGCGAAGAATCACTCGGGCGATCGCCTGGGGACGAAAATCCTTCACTTCTCCCACCACTTTCATGGCCCGGGAAACGCACAGCTCGCCACAAGTGCCGGCGACGATGATGAGCGAAAAAAGGATTGCCTCGATCAAACTAGGTGCGCTCCATGGCTGTCGGACTGGGCTCAAGGCTGCGCGGATTGGTCTGCCCGACTACCAGTACGCCCAGGCAGATGATGGCAATGCCCAGCCAGCGCAAAGGCGAAACCGGCTCGCCCAACATGAAATAAGCCAGCAGCGCAGCCACGCCGTAGGCTACCGAGGACGCAGGCTGCACGTAGCTGTAATCCGCCCAGGACAAAACCAGCACATTGGCAAGGAAGAAGGTAAGCAGAGAAGCCACTCCAAGCCAGATGGAACTGGTGCCGAAGACGTGAAGGGCGGTGTGCACTGCTTCAGGGGGCGGCCAAACGGCAAGCTTCCCTGCCTGCTTCATGCCCTTACCCAGCAAAACGTTCCCCAGAGGGCCCGCGATCACCATCACCAGGATCAGCAAAAAGGTTTTAAGATGCAGCTGTTTCTGAGACGTCATTCATTCCTGGCCCGCAGGCAAAGCCTGCTAACGCTACTCCACGATTGTACTAGCCCATGCGCAGAGCCCTGGCCTGTTTACGATATAACTATAGATTGGTGAAATTGCTCCACCCGGTGCGAGAGGTGTTACCGATTTGTGCGGCATTGCTGGCTTTACCCAGAAAAGCTGGACGTCCGATCCCGATAGGATTCGCGCAGCGACCGCGACCCTGACCCATCGCGGACCAGACCAGCAGGGGGTTTTCTCATCCCGGCTCTGCTCTCTGGGCGCAACCCGATTAAAGATCCTCGATTTGGCTGCGGGCGATCAGCCCATCACCTCAAGCGACGGCGACACGGTCATCGTCTTCAACGGGGAAATCTATAACCACCTGGAACTCCGACCTGAGCTCGAAGCTCTCGGCTACCAGTTTCATACTCATTGCGATACCGAGACAGTACTCTATGCCTTCCTGGCATGGGACACCGCCTGCTTTGCCCGCTTGCGCGGCATGTTCGCGGTCGCTCTGTGGCGCAAATCGACCCGTCGCCTGGTACTGGCTCGAGACCGCATGGGAATCAAGCCTCTCTACCTGGCGAAGTACGGAGAGGATCTGCTCTTCGGTTCCGAACTCAAAGCGATCCTCATCCATCCCGAGGTAGAGCGCCGCTTGAGCATGGAAGGGCTGGACTGCTATCTGTCTCTGAATTACGTTCCCTGCCCGTGGACCCTGGTCAACGGAGTGGAGAAGCTGCCACCAGGCTATTGGTATGAGTGGCACGACGGCCAGGTGCGTACAGAATCCTACTGGCGCCTGCCCCACTCCGCGCCGCAGGTTCGGGATCTCGAGAGCGCCAAGCAAGAGCTGGACTTTCTGCTGCAGCAATCGGTACGCGAGCACCTGCTCTCCGACGTGGCCCTGGGTGTCTGGCTAAGCGGCGGCATCGATTCTTCCACCATCCTGCATTACGCCGCCAGCACCAACCATGCCCGCCTGAAGACTTTTTCCATCTCCTTCAACGGCCGCAGCTTCGACGAGACGGAGCATATCCAGCGGGTGGTCTCGCATTACGGAACCGATCATGAACAGCTCGACCTGAACCCGCAGGCGGACTTGCAGGGCGCCATTGAGCAGTTCGCCTACTACTCCGACGAACCGAGCGCCGATGCAGGAGCACTCCCGGTCTGGTTTCTCTCCCGCATGTGCAAGACCCATGCGACCGTGGCCCTGAGCGGAGAGGGCGCAGATGAGATCTTTGCCGGATACCTTACCTATCGCGCCAACCAGCTCGCCCGCAAGGCACGGATCATGCCTGCGCAAGCCATCCGGTTGGCTCTCGAAGGACTGCGCTTCTGGCCCGTCTCCGACGAGAAGATCAGCCTGGAATACAAGCTCAAACGCTTTCTCGAGGGCAGCCTGCTGTCACCGGAACGGGCTCATGTCCACTGGAACGGAACTTTCTCCGAGCCGGCAAAGGCAGCCTTGCTGCGGCGTCCCCTGCCTGGGGCCATGGGTACCATCCTGGGAGGGCTTGCGCTGGCGGCCAATGACGGACTGTATCCGTATCTTGCATTCGATCAACAGTACTATCTGGCCGACGACATCCTGGTGAAATCCGATCGCATGAGCATGGCCCATGCGGTCGAGGTGCGTCCTCCCTTTCTCGACCATCGCATTGTCGAGTTTGCCGCTACCTTGCCGGACACGCTCAAGATGCGTGGCTCGCGGCAAAAATTCTTACTCAAGGAATTGATGAAAGACAAGTTGCCGCCATCGATTCTCAATCGCAAAAAAGTCGGCTTCGATATTCCCGCGCACGATTGGCTCCGCGGCCCTCTGCGTCCACTCCTGCTTGACACTTTGAAAGAAGGCTTATCTGAGCACGCTGATCTCTTCCGCGCCGACACCATCGAGAGCTATTTGCAGCTCCACCTGGAAAGACGAGCCAACCTGGGATACCACCTATGGGGTTTAATGATTCTGTTTCTCTGGATGAAACAATGGCGCATTCAGTCGACACCAGCGTCGACACAAAAACTGCCAGTCCTGGTAGCCGAAGGGGCTGGCACACCCATCTAGCAATTCTTCTCTTGATTGCCGCCGCTGTTTACCTGGCGTGCATTATCTCTCCGCCCTCCCTTATGGATGACGTCGATGCTGTCCAGGGGCAGATTGCGCGCAACATGCTCGACTCCGGCGATTGGGTCACAGCGCGACTCGACGGAATCATCTATCTCGAGAAGTCGCCTCTGATTTATTGGCTAATGGCGATCGCCTACAAAATTTTCGGTGCCTACGACTGGGCCGCGCGCATCCCGATTGCGCTCTCCTCGATTGGCCTGGCATGGTTAACGGCAGCGTTCGGTAAATGGGCCTTCGGCAAAATGGCCGGCTTCTACGCCGGCCTGTGCATGGCAACTTGCATCGGCCTTTTTCTCTTTACCCGCATCCTGATACCCGACGTGATGCTGACCTTCACCATCGCGCTCTCGATGTGGGCCTTCTTGCGGGTGCTGGATGAGGAAGAACCGCATCCCCGGGCCTGGGCCTACACGATGGCCGCAAGTCTCGGCGCCGGATTGCTGCTCAAAAGCCTGATCGCCCTGGTCTTCCCCCTGGGGGCAGCGATTCTGTACCTTCTGATCACCCGCCAGCTCTTTTCCGTGGCCACCTGGAAGCGCTTTTACCCCTTCAGCAGCCTGGCCATCATGCTGTTGATCGCCGCCCCCTGGCACATACTGGCTACGCTCGACAATCCGCCAACCTTTGCCTTTACCCTGCACAGCGGCGGCGGCGTGTATCACGGCTTCCTGTGGTTCTACTTCATCAACGAGCAGCTACTGCGCTTTCTCAACCTGCGCTATCCACGCGATTACGCCACCGTTCCGCGCCTTTATTTCTGGTTATTTCATTTGATCTGGCTCTTTCCCTGGAGCGTTTATTTCCCTGCCGTCCTCAAGCTGTCGTACCGTCCTGTGGACCGCGCCGGACGCACCCGGATGCTGGCGCTCTGCTGGACCGGCTTCCTGCTGCTCTTCTTCACCTTTTCCACCACCCAGGAGTATTACTCCATGCCCTGCTACCCGGCCCTGGCCTTACTGCTGGGATCGGCAATGGCCATGGGAGGAAGCCGCATCCGCTGGGGAACACGAGCGCTCACCCTCATCACCGCCCTGGCGGCGATCGCAGCGATTGCCATCCTGATCGCCGTTCGCCACGTGCCCACTCCGGGTGACATTACGACCGCCCTTAGCAAACATCCCACCGCTTACAAACTCTCCCTGGGCCACATGGAAGATCTCACCCTGAGCTCCTTCGCCTACCTTCGCTTCCCTCTCGCCCTGGCCGCAATTGCTTTCCTGATCGGCGCCGTAGGGACGGTGCGCGCAGGCAGCCAACGCGCCTTTCTTGCTGTTGCTGTGATGATGGTGGTGTTCTTCCAGGCGGCGCGCCTGGCCATGGTCACCTTCGACCCTTTTCTTTCTTCGCGGCCCCTGGCGCAGGCCATTCTTAACGGGCCGCCGGGCACCATCATGGTCGACAGCCAGTACTACATTTACTCTTCCATCGCTTATTACACCGATCGCACCGAGCTGCTGCTGAATGGGCGCTGGAATAATCTCGAATATGGCTCCTACGCTCCGGGTGCCCCCAACGTCTTTATCAACGATGCCGAGTTTAAGCAGTTATGGCTCAAGCCGGCTCGCTATTACCTGGTCACCAAACTTACCGCTGCACCCCGGCTCTCTCAGCTGGTGGGCGAAGACAAGCTTCACGTAGTGGCAACCGGTGGCGGCAAGGTCGTCTACACCAACTACCCTCCTGCTAGACTTGATATCAGTGCATATCAGCAGGTGAATTGAGGAAACCATGAAAATTGCAGTACTTGGAGGCGATGGCTACTGTGGCTGGGCCACCGCGCTCTATCTCTCGAACCGCGGACATTCCGTTGCTATCATCGACAACTTCGTGCGTCGTCTTTGGGACCACGAACTCGGCGTGCAGTCGCTCACTCCTATTCGCCCGCTGGCCGATCGCCTGCGCGTATGGCATGAGCTTACCGGCAAGACCATTGAGTTATTTGTCGGTGACGTGACGGACTACGAGTTTCTGGCTTCAACCATCAAGACGTTTGAGCCTGAGGCCGTAATTCACTTTGCCGAACAGCGCTCTGCTCCCTATTCGATGATCGATCGCAACCACGCTGTCGGCACCCAGGTAAACAATGTCGTGGGTACGCTGAATTTGCTCTTTGCACTACGCGAATTCCAGCCCGACTGCCACCTGGTCAAGCTCGGCACCATGGGAGAGTACGGCACCCCAAATATCGATATCGAAGAGGGATACATCACCATCGAGCACAACGGCCGCAAAGACGTGCTCCCATACCCCAAGCAGCCAGGATCGTTTTATCACCTCTCCAAGGTGCACGACAGCCATAACATGATGTTTGCCTGCAAGATCTGGGGCACTCGCGCCACCGATCTGAACCAGGGTGTGGTTTATGGAACCATGACCGACGAGGTTGCCCTGGATGAAGCGCTGATCAACCGCTTCGACTACGACGAGGTCTTTGGCACGGTGCTCAATCGCTTCTGCGCCCAGGCAGCTCTTGGCCACCCTCTGACTGTTTACGGCAAAGGCGGTCAGACGCGCGGATTCCTCGACATTCGCGATACTGTACGCTGTGTGGAGCTGGCCTGTCTGAATCCAGCAGCTAAGGGAGAATTCCGCGTCTTCAATCAATTCACCGAGCAGTTTTGCGTTTTGGATCTGGCTCATCTGGTGCAGAAAGCCGGCAAGCAGACGGGATTGAAGGTGGAGATCGAATATTTGCCGGATCCCCGGGTAGAAGCGGAGCAGCATTACTACAACGCGAAGCACTCCAAGCTCATTGATCTTGGTTTGGCACCACACTTTCTCTCCGATTCGCTCCTGGATTCGCTCATCGACATTGCTGTTCGCTATCGTGATCGAATCGACACCGCCCTCTTTCTACCCAGGGTAAACTGGCGCCACACCAAAAATGACCGCCGTGTAGAAAAGCCTGTCTTCGCTAAGACAGCCCCGTAGCATATTTGCGATTCGTTAAACCAGAAGAACTGGACGGGTGCCCGTCGAGTTCTTCTGGGCTAACGAATCTTGCTAAACCCGCTCCGGAGCCTTCTCAGCCGCTCGAATGGCGGCAGCCGGGTCTACCGGAACTAACTCGCCATTGCGAATGTAATAGTAGCCGTCTCTCCAACGAATGCTGTTGCGGGTAAACGAGGCCAGCCAAATACACGCAGCCAGAAAATCCCACGCCGGAAGCAGCCATAGCTTCTTGTAAATACCCGGCTGCTTCAAACCCCACCTTCCAATCACTTCCATCATGGCGATGCGGAATGCAAAATATGCGCTGAGATAAGCAAAAGCTATCTCCGGTGTAGGCTGAACAAAAATCGCTGCCAAAGCCCAGGGCAACCCGAGAGTAAAAATCAAACCAAGGTGTCCCCAGGGACGCATGATGCGCATGACCACAGTCCAGCGCAGGCGCTTCATGAAAAGATCGCGCAGCGACTGGAAGTCTGACACTGTTTGGATCGAATAGTTCAGCAGTTCGACTTCATAGCCCTGCTCCGCGATCAAGCGTCCCACTAATAGATCATCCGCCGGGCGGTTTTCAATTGCGGCATAGCCGCCAAAACCGGCAAGGCGTGTACGCGTAGTTGCAATCGTTGGCCCCAGGGCAAACTTAACCCCATCCAACTGCCTGGCCACCAGGATCCCTGCATAAAAATCAGACAGCATCCCAACAGATTGAACGCGCTGAACAAATGTTTTTTCTTCGCTGGGAACCGGAGCATAAAAGCACGTAACCGCTCCCACTTTAGGATCCCCCAGCCTGGCAACAATGGTGCGCAGGTAATCCGGTTGCACACGAACGTCGCTGTCGCTCATCACGACGGTTTCATATTTTGCTTCTGCAGTCAGCCGCGCCAGCTTGGCGACCTTATCGTTGGTAGCCACCCGGCCGGAGCCCATCAGGACACGGATCTGACACTCAGGAAAGTCGCGGATGAGTCTCTGAATCGTCGGCAGTGCAGGCTCCGATGCATCGCCGACGCAAAAAACAATTTCGTATTCCGGGTAGTCCTGGCGGCAGAAACTGGCGAAATTTTCATAGGCATCGGGATCGAGTCCACGAATGGGCTTGAGGTTGCTCACTGGAGGGGTGTAGCTGGCCAAGGGGCTGACTTTATGCGCGCTGCGAAAAAACTGCCATGCGCTGAAAAGAGCGAGAGAGTAGTAAATCAAGGGGATAACTGCCATCCCCAATATCGTGAAATGAATAAAGCTTAGGATCATTCAGCCCCTAATTCCTCTATGGATTGATTATCTCCCAAGCTTGTGATGCTGCCAGAGCGAGCCATGTCGTTCATAAGACGGACGCAAGAGCCGTGCTGTTTCAACAGCATGAGCGGTACAGCGAAGCCTGGCTACCTGATCCCTATCTACAGGGTAGATAGCCGGAAGGCAAGACTGCGGCTTCAACGGTCACCACAATAAAAATTATAAGTATTTTATTTTCATTGACTTAAAGAAATTTCCCCCAACTGTGATCAGCACCAGCGACTCGCAATAGGCGAAAATAAGGCGAAGATTCCTCCATGCCTACCGCCCAACACCTGCGAGCCCAGATAGAAGCCAACCTGGCGCAAAGAATCCCTTCGGCGCTCACTCCGCTGCCGAGAATTTCATCCCCGGTTGCTCCCATAGGGATTTGCGAGATCGATGCCCTGCTGCATGGCGGATTGCCTGTCGGCGCTATTAGCGAGATCGTTGGACCGGAATGCTCCGGACGCACCTCGCTGGCGCTCACCTTTGTCGCCGGCATGACCCAGGCAGGCAATGTGTGTGCCTGGGTTGACGTTTCGGACACGCTGCACCCGGAATCAGCAGCAGCCATTGGAGTGGACCTCTCGCGGCTTCTCTGGATACGCTGCGGTGCGTCTCCTGTTACAGCACCTTTGCCGCAAAAACCGACCTCCAGGCGTAAGTCGTGGTCGCGGCTGGAACAGGGACTGCGCGTTACCGATCTACTGCTGCAGGCAGGTGGCTTCAGTTGCATCGTGCTCGACATGGGCAGCCTGAACGCGGAGTATGCCTTGCGTGTGCCCCTGGCGACATGGTTTCGCTTCCGCGCCGCAGCCGAGCGCTTGCAGTCGAATGTAGTGTTGCTGACCCAGCACGCCTGCTCGAGGAACAGCGCCGGCCTGGTGCTGCGTCTTGACCCTGGAGGCGTGCTTGGCGATACACTCGACCGTCTTCACCGGCCTTGAACATCAGGCAGAGTTAGCCCGGCAGCGCTTTCCCCAGGACAATGTATTTCCCCTACGTAAGCCACCACAAAGCGTGCAAACAGCACAATGGCAGGCCAGAACCGTTTGGGCGGGGTGCCGATGATTGCCCGTTATGCTTGCGTCGATGTAAGAGAATTTCCGCTCCAGGCCTTGTTGCGTTTAAGGCCGGAACTGCAGCGCAAACCAGTGGCCGTGCTCGATGGCGAGCCACCTTTCGAGCAGGTCTGCTCCCTCAACGGTCCGGCGCTGGCAATGGGGATAGCCCCAGGCATGACAAAGTTGGAAATGGAGATGCTTCCTACCGCCGTCGTGTTGCAGCGTTCCCGCGCGGAGGAGGCAGCAGCACGCTCAGCCTTGCTGGAGTGTGCCGGAACGTTCTCCCCACGGGTGGAAGATCAGAGTAGCGATAGCGGCTTTACCTGCGTGATCGATATTACCGGTACAGAAACACTCTTCGGTTCCCCGGACGCACTGGGCGAGAGCTTGCTGAAAAAGATACGGGCGATTGGTATACGGGCATCGATCGCGATCAGCAGTAATTTTCATGCTGCCAGATACCTGGCCCGCGGGCATGCAGGCAAGGGCATACGCGTAGTCCCGCGAGGGATGGAAGGCCCTGCGCTCGCCCCCTTACCGCTCACGGTTCTCGAGCCTTCTCCGGAACATGCAGAAACCTTCGCCATGTGGGGCATCACAACCCTCGGAGCCCTGGGAAATCTCGAGGAAACAGAGTTGATTGCGCGGCTTGGACAAGCGGGCAAAGAACTGCGTCTGCTGGCACGCGGAGAATCGCCGCATTTGTTCAATGCAATCGAGGCCAGCTTCCTTCTTGAAGAGCGAATAGAGTTGGATTCGCCGGTGGAACTGCTCGATTCGCTGCTTTTTATCCTGGGGGTGATGCTCGATCAGCTCATTGTGCGTGCCCAATCACGCATACTGGCGCTGGCCTCGATCACTCTCGACCTGGATCTGGAAGGCGCCACATCACACTCCCGTACCGTACGGCCTGCATTGCCAAATAATGATCGGAAACTTTGGCTGAAGCTAATCCATCTCGATCTGCAGGCGCATCCACCTCAGGCAGCAATCCTGTCGCTTGGCTTGAACGCACAGCCGGGCAGCACCAGCAAAGTGCAACTTGGACTCTTTTCTCCCCAGGTACCAGAGCCTATGCGGCTTGATGTCACTCTTGCCCGAATTCGCAGCATTGTAGGCGAAGGCTGCGCGGGTCAGGCGGTGCTCAAAGACACGCACCGCCCAGACGCCTTTCGCGTAGAACCCTTTGTAGTGCCAACTTCTTCTGCAATCGAATCAAAACCGCAGTACCGAAGCGACTCGCCATGCGGCAATTAAGGCCGGCGGAGTCAGTAACCGTCACGGTACACGATCGGCAACCGGACTCATTCATCTTCCGCGAGAAGCAATACACCGTCGAGCGTGCATACGGGCCCTGGTCTTCAGCCGGTGACTGGTGGAACCCTACCCTCTGGTCGCTCGAACAATGGGATTTGGTCGCCAGAGGTGATGATGCTGCCAATCATGCAACCTGGCTCTGCTGCTGCCTCACACGGGATCTCATGCAGGAACGGTGGCAGGTAGAGGCGCTTTATGACTGAGCGCTACATCGAGCTGCATGCGGCCAGCGCATTCAGCTTTCTTGAAGGCGCTTCGCTGCCCGAAGACCTTATCCAGCGTGCTGCCGAGCTCAACATGCCGGCTATGGCCCTGCTGGATCGGAATGGGGTTTACGGAGCGGCCCGATTTCATACCCTTGCCCGTAAGCACGGCGTACGCGCCCATGTCGGAGCGGAAATTTCTGTATCCAGCCTGGGCCGGCGTCTCATGCCTCCGGCATGGCTGCCGCATCAGCATGCACCTGAACCCGCGCGTCTTCCCCTGTTATGTGCCTCCCGCGCCGGATATCAGAACCTCTGTCAACTGATTACCCGGTTCAAGATGCGCGAAACGACCAAGTGCGAAGGCGCAGCTACGCTCGAGGACCTGGAACAGTATTCTTCCGGCCTGGTCTGCCTGACCGGCGGCGACGAAGGTCCTGTAGCGGCGGCATTGATGCGTGGCGGTGAACAAGAAGCAGTAAAGGTTACGGAACAACTGGTCCGAATCTTCGGGCAGAGCAATGTCTATGTCGAACTTCAGCGCCACGGTGAGCGTGAGGAGGAATGGCGTAACCAGGCTGCCATCCGCATTGCGCATCGCCTGCATTTGCCGTTATTGGCTACCAACGGGGTTCGTTATGCAACGGCATATGACAGAGAAATCCTGGATGTGTTTACCGCGATACGACACCATACCGACCTGGAACATGCGGGGCGCCTGCTCAGTGTCAATCAGCAACGCCATCTGCGCGACGCGCGGGAAATGACAGTCAGATTCAGCGATCTTCCCCCGGCCATCGCGAATACCGTAGCCCTGTCAGAGCGGCTGGAATTTGAACTCCATGATCTCGGCTATGAATTTCCTCGCTATCCCGTTCCCGAGGGCGAAACTATGGACAGTTTTCTGCGTCAGCGTACCGCGGAAGGTGTCTTGAAGCGCTACGGTTCCAAACAAAATCGCAACCTATTGGAACGAGCTAAAAAACAGGTTGAGCACGAGCTGGCCTTGATTGAGAAACTGGGCTTTGCCGGCTATTTTCTGATCGTGTGGGACCTGGTTGGATTCTGCAAGAAAAACGACATTCTGATACAAGGCCGGGGGAGTGCGGCGAATTCCGCTGTCTGCTACGCGCTGGAAATAACCGCGGTCGATCCGGTCGGCATGGACTTGCTCTTTGAACGCTTCCTGAGTGAAAGCCGAGGGGAATGGCCGGACATCGATCTTGATCTGCCCTCGGGGGATAAGCGCGAACAGGCCATTCAGTACATTTATCAACGTTACGGAGAACTTGGCGCTGCGATAACCGCCAACGTAATTACTTATCGCGGCAAGTCGGCCGCGCGTGAAGTTGGCAAGGCAATGGGTTTCGATCCTGAAACCCTGGGCCGCCTCTCGAGCCTGGTGTCGCAGTGGGAGTGGAAGGGGAAAAACGATACCCTGGAACATTCCTTTCTCCATGCAGGTTTCGATGTCAAGCACGCGCATATTCACAAGTTTCTCGAGCTTTCCATGCGCCTACAGGACCTGCCCCGGCATCTTGGCCAGCACTCCGGGGGAATGGTGATATGCCAGGGTCAGTTGGATCATGTAGTGCCGCTGGAACGATCATCCATGCCCGGCCGAACTGTGGTCCAGTGGGATAAGGAAGACTGTGCCGACCTGGGCATCATCAAAGTGGACCTGCTGGGTCTGGGCATGATGGCGGTCATCCAGGATTCTCTTGTCCTGGTCGCGCAGCATTACGATGAGCCCGTCGAACTGGCACAACTGCCGCAGGATCCGCTGGTATACGAAACCCTCCAGCGCGCAGATACAGTGGGCATGTTTCAGGTTGAAAGCCGGGCGCAGATGGCCTCATTGCCCCGCAATCATCCCGAAAGATTCTACGACCTGGTGGTGCAGGTAGCCATTATCCGGCCCGGGCCTATCGTGGGCAAGATGATGCATCCCTACATGCGGCGGCGGCAGAAAAAAGAAGAAGTCACCTACCCCCATCCATCGCTCGAACCAGTGCTCAAACGAACCTTGGGAGTTCCTTTATTCCAGGAACAACTTTTGCGCATGGCCATGACTGTAGCTGATTTTTCCGGAGCAGAAGCAGAAGAATTGCGCCGTGCGGTCGGCATGCGCCGTTCCTGGCAGCGCATGGAGCAACTGGAAGTGAAACTGCGCAGTGGCATGACGAAGAACGGTCTCGATGCCGCCACCCAGGACACCATTATTCAAAATATTACCTCCTTCGCCCTCTACGGCTTTCCTGAATCCCACGCCGCCAGCTTTGCGTTGATTGCCTACGCGTCCGCTTATTTCAAGGTGCGTTACCTGGCTGCGTTCACCTGCGCGATCCTCAACAATCAGCCGATGGGCTTTTACATGCCTGCCGTACTGGTAAAGGATGCGCAGCGTCATGGTCTGCGCATACGTCCTATCGACGTGCAGGTCTCGCACTGGCAATGCACCATTGAGCATGAAAGCAACGGCGAGCGCTCGCTGCGCCTGGGTCTGATGTATGCCAAGGGCCTGCGACAGGACGTGGGGGAAGCAATCGTTGCATCCCGCAGGCAATCCGGGCTGTTCCGCTCCGCCGAAGATCTCACCCTGCGCGTGCCTTTGCTGCAGCGCAAAGAACTCACACTGCTGGCCCGCATCGGCGCTCTGAATTGCCTCGACGGTATCAATCACCGACGCGATGCCGTTTGGCAGGTAGAAGAAGCCGTCAGGCCAGTAGGGCCTTTACTGAAGCAGTATCGTGGACATCAAGTTTCATCGCCCCTGCAGAAAATGACAACCGAGGAGAGGTTGAGTGCGGACTATTCGGGCACAGGTCTGACCGTGGGACAGCATCCGCTGCACTATCGCCGGCAAGAGCTGCAGGCGATGAAGGTACTGACCTCATCTGAATTGCGGAATTATAAAGACGGCGAATATGTACGCGCGGCCGGTTGTATCATCGCCCGTCAGCGCCCAGGCACTGCCAAGGGCTTCATCTTTCTCTCCATGGAAGATGAGACCGGCATCGCCAATGTCATCATCACTCCCGACCTATATGAGCGGGAGCGCCTGGTGGTCACACGCAGCAAATTTGTACTGGTGGAGGGCGCGCTGCAGAATCAGGACAGTGTCGTCCACATCAAAGCCAAACGCATCCAGCCACTAGCCTTCACCAACCTCGAAGTACGCTCCCACGATTTCCATTGAGGGCCGTGCATTCTGTCATATTCTCTTGTATTCTCCTAATATGACTTTAAAGACGATCACGTTTCGCTTGCCTGAAGAGAAGCTCCAGGCACTGGATTGTGTTGCCGATGTACATCAGCGGGACAGAAGCTTTGTTATCAATGAGGCAGTGACTCAGTACCTCTCGCTCTACGAGTACCACCGTGCATTGATTGAAGAAGGCATTCGTCAGGATGATGCCGGAGAAGTGGTCGACCATGAGACCTTAATGAAGATAGCAGCCGGCTGGGCACAGAAGCCAAGAGCACGCTAACGCTTGCGGATCCTGTGGAGTAATCAAGCCGCCGCACAACTTGAGGCCGCTATGACTTGGCTGGAAGGCGCACAGCGGCTGAAGGCACTCGCTAGATGATGATGGAGCGTCTTCACCATGAGTCCTAAGTGAGATCGCAGCCAGTGGATCGTAGCCTGATCCGGTCCGCTTTCCGATCTAGTATCAAGCCGCTAAACTGCTCTATGACTTCGTCTGGGAAGAGAATCCGCCCGCGGCTGAAAAACTGCTGGAGATTATCAGGCGAGCAATTAAACAGCTTCCGATTTTCCTGAGATGGGCCGCCCTGGCCGAGTTGACGGCACGCGAGAGCTAGTCATACAAAGCACTCCCTATATTGTCGCGTACCGATCAAAGGGGAATATTGTGCGCATTTTGGGCGTACTTCACGGCGCTCGTCGTTGGCCCACAGGATTTTAGTCTGGAAACACATTCGGGAAAACAGCGCGTTACCTGTGGATTTGGTTTTCGCGGGAGTGTCTTCCCACAATGAAGTGTGTGAAGACGCCAAGGGGATGACAGAGCTTACCTGCCAACGCGACCACCCAGGATGCCGAGGCGAAGCTCTTAAACCTTAAAGGCTCTCCTGCTGGAACATCTGCTTGATACCCCGCAACGCTTGCCTGGTGCGTTCTTCATTCTCAATCAGGGAGAAGCGCACATGCTCATCGCCATGCTCGCCAAAGCCCACACCGGGGCTGACCGCGACCTTGGCCTCAGTCAACAGCTTTTTGGAAAACTCGAGTGAGCCCATCGCCTTATACCGTTCAGGGATAGAAGCCCATACGAACATGGTGGCCTTGGGCAACGGCACCTGCCAATTCAATTGATTCAAGCCCTTAACCAGCACATCGCGCCGCTTGCGGTAGTTCTCGCATATCTCCTGCACACACTCCTGCGGCCCCTCCAGGGCGAGGATCGAAGCCACCTGGATGGGCGTGAAGGTCCCGTAATCGAAGTAACTCTTGAGCCGCCCCAGCGCGGCCACTAACTCAGGATTGCCCACCATGAACCCAACCCGCCAGCCAGGCATGTTGTAGCTCTTGGACAAGGTGAAAAACTCAACCGCAATATCTTTCGCCCCCGCCACCTGCAGGATCGATGGTGCACGATATCCATCGAATACGATGTCGGCATAGGCAAGGTCGTGCACCAGGTAAATTTGGAACTCTTTGCATAGAGCCACCACACGTTCGAAAAATGCCAGATCCACACATTGCGTGGTGGGATTCGCAGGGAAATTCAGGATCAACATCTTGGGACGTGGATACATCAGCGGAACACTATGCTCCAGCTCCGCCAGAAAGTCGTCCGTGCTGTGGACCGGGATGGCGCGAACGTTAGCCCCGGCAATCACTGGACCATAAATGTGGATCGGATAACTGGGACTAGGCACCGCCACCACCTCACCACGGTCAAGCGCGGCCAGGCATAAATGGGCAATTCCCTCCTTGGAGCCGATGGTGACGATCGCCTCGGTCAGTGGATCCAGCTCCACACCATAGCGCTTCAGGTACCAGTTGCAAATCGCTTTGCGTAGCCGCGGGATCCCCTTAGACAAGGAGTAGCGGTGGGTCGCAGTCTTGCCCGCAGCTTCGATCATCTTGTCCACAATGTGCTTGGGCGTGGCGCCGTCGGGGTTGCCCATGCCGAAGTCGATAATGTCTTCTCCCCGCGCCCGGGCCGCAGCCTTCAGTTCGCTGGTGATGTTGAAGACATACGGCGGGAGGCGTTTTAACCTGAGAAACTCTTGCATGGGCTTTGTTCCCATCGTCTTACTGAATACGCTCATATCGATAGCCCTCGGCTTCAAGTGCATTGGCGATCGCAGTGATATGCGCAGCACCACGCGTTTCGAGCGTGATGTCTATGACAGTGTCGCCTAAACTGACGCCGTAGTAAGCACGGCTGTGTAACGTCTCCACGATGTTTGCCCGCTGATCGGCGAGGATTTTCGTCAAGTGATGCAACGCTCCCGGTCTGTCGGCAAGATGGACGCGGATGCGCACCCGCCGGCCGTCTTTGGCCAAACCGCGTTCGATAATCCTGGCCAATAGGCTTACATCGATATTGCCGCCGCACACCAGGACCGCGGTGCGTTCACCTTGGAGCGAGGTCTTCTTCTGCAGCAGAGCCGCCAGGGCCACGGCTCCAGCGCCTTCCGCCAGGGTTTTCTCCCTTTCAAGCAGGACCATGATGGCATTGGCGATCTCCTCTTCATCGACGGTAACAATTTCGTCGACAAAGCGTTTGACCAAGGGGAGGGTGAGATCTCCGGCGCGACGGACTGCGATGCCATCCGCGATCGTCGCTTCTGCCGGTAGGGTAACCGGGCCTCCGTTCTCGATTGCGCGCAACATGGAGGGAAGGCGCTCTGTCTCGACGCCAACCACACGAATCGCCGGGTTGCTCTCTTTCAACGCGCAGGCCACGCCGCTGATCAGTCCCCCGCCGCCGATAGGCACCACCACTGCCTGGAGACCTTGCACCTGCTCCAGCAGCTCAAGACCGATCGTCCCCTGGCCATTGATGACCGCATGGTCATCGAAAGGATGCAGAAACGTCATCCCTTCCAGTTCGCAGATCCGGAGCGCTTCGTCGCAGGCCTCATCGTAGTTCGCGCCGTGGAGGATCACCTCAGCCCCAAACCCGCGGGTGGCGGAGATCTTCACCAGCGGCGTCATGAGCGGCATGACGATGCGCGCCAGCACGCCGCGCTGGGTGGCGTGGTAGGCCACGGCCTGGGCATGATTGCCCGCGCTGGCAGCGATCACGCCGCGCCGTCTTTCGTCATCACTCAGCAGCAGAATCCGGTTGAGCGCGCCGCGCTCTTTGAAAGCTCCGGTTCGCTGCAGATTATCCAGCTTGAGGAAGACCTGTTGACCGGTCACCTCAGAGAGAGCGGCCGAGAGCTGGCAGGGGGAGAAGTAGATGAAATCGCGAATTCTCTGTTCTGCTTTTCTTATCTGAGCAAGGGAAACGTCCACAGTTGGATTAAAACATTTCTCATGTTGGAGCAAAAGTGGAAGCGCAGGTCCCCTTCGACTTCGCTCAGGGCAGGCTCTCCACTCCGCTAGCGCTCCCCTAACAAAGCCAGGGTGCCGGGAAGGGCACCCACCTTCTCTGCAAGATGAGCTTAAACTGAGAATCAATGAACGCAACTGAATCCGGTACCATCGCGGTTCTGGCCGAAAAACCATCGGTCGCGCGTGACATTGCCCGCGTACTCGGAGCCGACAAGCGGGGCAACGGCTACCTGCAGGGAAACGGCTATGTGGTCACCTGGGCCATCGGTCACCTGGTCTCACTGGCCGAACCGCATCAAATCAATCCCCAGTGGCGGCAATGGCGTCTCGAGGCACTCCCCATTCTGCCCGAGCAATGGCCCCTGGTGGTGTACGAGCGCAGCAAAGAGCAGTTCGAAGTGGTGCAAAAGATACTCCTCTCTCCGCGAGTGACACGCGTGGTGTGCGCGACCGATGCCGGCCGGGAAGGAGAACTGATTTTCCGCTACATCTACGAGGCCGCCAAAAGCGAAAAGCCCTTCAGCAGGCTATGGATCTCCTCCCTGACGCCGGATGCCATCCGCAAAGGTTTCGCCAGCCTACGTCCCGGAAGCGACTACGACCGGCTGGCCGATGCCGCCTGCGGACGAAGCCGGGCAGATTGGCTGGTGGGCATGAACCTGTCGCGCGCCTATTCGATCGTCTACAACGAGGAGCTTTCGGTCGGCCGCGTCCAAACCCCGACCTTGGCCATGATCGTCGAGCGCGAGCTCACCCTGCGAAGCTTCGTACCCGAGGATTACCTGCAGGTAGTCGCTACCTTCCAGGCCACAGCATTAACGGAAACTTATGAAGGTACATGGTTCCGTCCCCAGGTCAAGACCGTTGAGAGCACTCGCTTGGCCGCCGATGGTGAGGAGGCGAACCAGATCATGGCGCGGGCGCGGGCTGGCCACGCCGCCATCGAGACGATCAGCTCGGAAACGGTCCGGACGCAGCCCCCCCTGCTCTACGACCTGACGGACCTGCAACGCCATGCCAACCGCCTCTACGGTTTCAGCGCGCAAAAAACGCTCGATCTGGCCCAGGCGCTCTATGAGCAGCACAAGCTCATCAGCTATCCGCGGACGGACAGCCGTCATCTATCGACCGATATTGCCGAGACGGTTCCCAGGATTGTCGCGGTAATATCCGGTCGTTATCAACAGCATCTCGCGCCAGGAACAGGGGAGCGCCCCCTGGGTAAGCGTTACGTCGATGACAGCAAGGTGAGCGACCATCACGCAATTATTCCCACTGCGGTTGCGCTGCAGCCAGACCGGCTCTCCGACGAGGAAAGCAAAATTTACGACCTGGTCTGCCGGCGGTTGCTCATGTTGTGGCATGACGACTACCTGCAGGAAGTGACCACGGTCATTACCGCAATCCGTAGTGAAACGATCACGGACCGTTATCGCACCACGGGCACAGTCGTGCGGCAAACCGGCTGGAAGATTCTCGATCCCGGTGCGGACGCGCGCAGACGAGAGCCCAAGAAAGATTCCGAGGCCACCGATCAGGCATTACCGGCAACACTCGCCCAGGGTCAGCCACAGAACGTAACCAAAATCGAGGCGCAAAAGAAGAAGACCCGGCCGCCGCAACGATTTACCGATGCCACGATCCTGACCGCAATGCAGACCGCGGGAAGAAGCCTGGACGAGAAAGAACTATCCGACGCCATGAAGGAAACCGGGCTTGGCACCCCGGCGACAAGGGCCGCCATCATCGAGGTGCTCTTGAAGCGTGGCTACGTCGTTAGGACGGGCAAGAGCCTGGAGGCCACCGACAAAGGAATACACCTGATTGAGGTGGTGCATCCTGAAGTGAAAAGTCCGGCGATGACGGGCCAATGGGAAGCCTTTCTCAATCGGATCCAGCACGGCGAGGCACAACTGGACCCCTTCCTCGAGCGCATCAGTGAATACGTGCGCTCGGTGGTGGGCCGGGTCAGTCAAACCACGCCGGTCACTCGGCCGCAGATTACGGTTAACGGAGACACTCCCGCCATCAAGGCTGTCCCCAGCGACGCCAGCCTCAGCCAGTTGCTGCAAAGCGTCTTCGGCTTTTCCAGCTTCCGCCCCAACCAGGAAGCGGTGTGCCAGTCAGTGACTGCGGGAGAAGACGCGCTGCTGGTCATGCCGACTGGCTCGGGCAAGTCGCTCTGCTATCAGCTGCCCGGGTTGGCGCGCGGTGGAACGACGCTGGTGATTAGTCCATTGATTGCCCTGATGGATGACCAGGTGCGCAAGCTGAAGGACCTTGGCTTATCCGCGGAGTGCATACACTCCGGCCGCGATCGTGAGAGCTCACGCCAGGCGTACGTCGACTACATGAAGGGCAACCTTCAATTCCTGTTTATCGCTCCCGAACGGCTTCGCGTACCGGGCTTTCCTGAGATGTTGGCCAAACGAAAGCCCTCGCTCATCGCCATCGATGAAGCCCACTGCATCTCGCAATGGGGCCACGACTTTCGTCCTGACTACCGCATGCTGGGCCAGTACCTGCCAAGTTTCCGTCCTGCCCCAGCGTTGGCTCTGACGGCGACGGCGACTCCGCTGGTGCAGAAGGACATCGCGGCCCAACTGGGGCTGACCACGGTGAAGCACTTCATCCACGGCTTTCGCCGGGAAAATATCGGCATCGAGATTGTGGAGGCGCTCCCCTCCAATCGACCCACGCTGGCTCGGGCGATCCTGCTCGAAGCCGGCAACCGCCCGGCCATTGTGTACACCCCCACCCGCAAACAGGCCGAAGCTTTGTCTACCGCCTGGGCGCGCGAATTTCGCGTCGCCGGCTACCATGCCGGTCTCGACGCCCAGCGGCGGAGGCGGGTGCAGGAACAATTCATGACGGGAAAGCTGGACGTGATGGTAGCCACCACGGCCTTCGGGATGGGTATCGATAAAGCCGATGTCCGTACCGTGATTCATACCGCTGTACCCGGAAGCCTGGAAGGCTACTACCAGGAGATTGGCCGCGCGGGACGTGATGGAAAGCCCAGCCGCGCCATTCTCATGTATTCCTATGCGGATCGTCATACACATGACTTCTTTATCGGCCGGGACTATCCGCCGGTGGCGTTGTTGGACCGCATTTTTGCCGTGCTGGTTGACCAGTCGCAAAGTAAGGAGACGGTGCGCAGGCGAGCCAAAATGGACGAGGACGTCTTCGACAAGGCTTTGGAAAAGCTCTGGATTCACAAAGGCGCAATGGTGGACTTTGCCGAGAACGTGAGCGTGGGGGTGGATCATTGGCGAGCTTCCTACACCGCGCAGGCGGACCAGAAGAAGGATCAGCTGGAGGAAATCATCCGCTTCGCGGAGAGCCATCATTGCCGCATGAAGTCGCTGGTTCATCACTTTGGGGACACCTCGGACAGCGGTGTGGGCTGCGGAATATGCGATTTCTGCGCACCTGCCAACTGCGTTGCGCAAAGATTTCGAGCACCTACGCATGGGGAACGAATCGCCTGCGATCGAGTTCTGCAAAAGCTGCGTTCCCTTCCCGCACGATCGACTGGAAAGCTGCACACCGACCTGTACCCTGCAAAAGAAATGACCAGGGATGACTTCGAAGAAGTGCTGGGGGCCATGGCGCGAGCAGAGCTGGTGGCGTTCACCGACGCGGTTTTTGAAACGCAAGGCAAGAAAATCCCCTACCGAAACGTGAGCATTCTGCCTGCCGGGCTCAACTTCAATGAGAGCCAGGCCCATCTCTTCGTGATGAAAGACGCAGCCGCTCCCACCGCTTCCCCAAAACGCAGCAAGAAGCGGGCGGCTATTGCCGAGAAGGCTGCGCCGGGACGATCGAGGCCAGCCGCCAAGTCAGCACCGCCGCCCGAGCGGCAGGCGCGTCTGGAGCTGGCCTTACGTGCCTGGCGCCTGACCGAAGCCAAACGCCGAAACATGCCCGCTTTTCGCATCTTTGGTGATCGGACGTTGCGCAACATTGCGAGCACGTGTCCCAGGACCGACTCCGCCTTCTTAGCCGTGCCCGGCATAGGCATGGGCACGGTGGAAAAATACGGAGCCCAAATCTACCATTTGATCGCCACCGCAGAGTGACGGTTCTGCTTCACTGCGACTGGTATCCGTCCAGGTTGTAAAGGGGCGACCAACGGTCGCCCCCCACATCTTGCGAAAAACGAGCGAGATACCCCGAATTTCCTGCACGCGGCGCTGGACAAGACCACTTGTGCGCCTTTCTTTAAGGAAAGGCGCATGAAAATCGCGGAACCCACTAAGCTCCACAGGAAATCGGGGATATGGGGCACCCCCGGGGTTCGCACATACACAATGTTATGTGTGACGCACTACACTAGCGGAGCTGGATGAGAGGGACTATGGGCGTTCTAAAAGATCTATCACGGCGCAAATTTATTTCTACCACCGCTGCGGCTACGGCTGCGATCGCTATACCTGGGTTCGCTCGCCAGACCACCGGCGTTGCAGGCGCTCCCGTTCTCGACCCCGACTGGAGCAATGCCGGCATCATTGCTACGCGCAATTCTCCCTTTGCCAAGTTGAAGAGCGTGCCGGTTCAAGCAGTCACGATCGAGACCGGGTTCTGGTCCAAACGCCGCGCAACCAATGTGGCATCGAGCATTCCCAGCATGCGCCAGGAGCTTCTCGACCACGGCCGCATGGACAATTTCCTGCGACTGGCTGGAAAATCGCAGGCGCCCCAGCGCGGACCGGTCTACTCCGACTCTGACATCTATAAGTGGATGGAGGCTGTCGGGTTCACGCTGCAATCGCAACCGGCACCCGACCTTCGGAGCCAGACCGATGCGATGATCCGCGAGGTGGTGGCGGTACAGGAGCCCAGCGGCTATCTCAATACCTATTATGTGGAGGACCACAAGAGCGAACGAATGCTATGGAAGACGCAAACCACAGGCCACGAACTCTATTGCATCGGCCATCTTTTGCAGGGGGCGATTGCCTACTATCGCGCGACCGGCGACCCAACGCTACTCCAGGCGGGCATGCGCTTCGTCGATGGCTTCCTGCTGCCGGGCTATGGACCGGCCGTAAATCAGGCGCCGATCGTTGCCGGTCATCCGGAAATCGAGATGTCGCTGATCGAGCTCTACAGGACCACGGGCAACAAACGATATCTGGACCTTGCGGGTTACATTCTTCTAGGCGACCCAAGGATTCCCCTGACCGAGCGACAGATCGTCTACATGTTCTGCGGCGTTCCGTTCACCTCGCGGACTAAGCTCGAGGGCCATGCGGTGCGGGCCATGTATGCCTGCTGTGGCGCGACCGATTATTACCTTGAGACTGGCGATCCCGCCTATTGGAAGGCGCTGAACGTGTTATGGAACGACCTCTCGGCACACCAACTCTATGTCACTGGAGGCGTGGGCGCGCGCAGCGATGGCGAAGCGTTTGGCAACGCCTACGAGCTGCCCAATGAGCGCGCCTACGGCGAAAGCTGCGCGGCCATTGGCAACATGATGTGGAACTGGCGCATGCTCTCCGCCAGCGGCGAAGCCAGGTTCACGGACGTCATGGAGCGCGCGCTCTATAACGGAATCAATTCCGGCATGTCGCTCGATGGAAAAATGTATTGCTATCGAAACCCGCTGGCGTTCGATCCCGCAACCGGCGATAAGATCCGCAACCCGTGGTATGACACGACCTGTTGTCCGCCGAACCTGGAGCGTACCTTCGCCTCGCTCCCCGGGTATTTCTATAGCACCTCTGCCGATGGCGTGTATATCCACCTCTATGACAACTCGGAAATGAAGTGGCATCTCCCCAGCGGCACTCCGCTGGTCCTGCGCCAGACCACAAAGTACCCATGGGAGGGAACGGTCGAAATATCTGTCGCGCCCCAATCTCCTGAGGAGTTCAGCTTGTTTGTCCGCATCCCCGGCTGGTCGAAACGAAACAGCGTTACCGTGAATGGCAAAGAGGCGGAAGGCATTACCGCGGGCCAGTATCTGCCTATACGGCGCCGCTGGACCTCCGGCGACAAGGTGGCGCTCTCCTTCGATATGAGTCCACAGGTCGTGCATGCCAACCCCGCGGTTGCGGATGACCGCGGCCGCATCGCCTTCCAGCGCGGACCCATTGTTTACTGCATGGAGCAGCTCGATCAGAACGAGGCGTCCAAAGATTCAAGCATCTTTCCTTACTACACGGCACGCCTGACCGAGACCACGATAGCCCGTTACGATCCCGGCTTGCTCGATGGGGTCGTGGTATTGGAGCACCCTGGCTCCCTGCTTCCAGCGGCTCCGCCCGCACTCTACCAGGAGGCGCTTCCCCAGACGGCCGCCGGGACCGATACCAAACTGAAAATGATCCCGTACTATGCGTGGTCGAATCGCGACTTATCGGCCATGCAGGTATGGGTTCCTTACCAACAGGTGTGACGCTGGGGTGATGGTTGAGGGAACAGTGAGGGTGGCGCTTCCATTGGGCAGTTGGTTGGTGGTTGAGGAAACTGCAGATCCCTCCACTTCGCTACGCTTCGGTCGGGATGACAAAGGGGAGGGTGGCGCTTCCATTGGGCAGTTGGCCAACGTTTAAAGTAAAGTAAATCCGCCAGAGGTATATCGGAATGGTTGACGGCCCCACGGAGCAGCGGGATACCGGCAAAGCCCAGGACGGCCAGGGCATGATGCCCTTGATCCGCGAATTGCTGCGCCCTTACCGGGGTAGCCTGGCCATGATCCTGGTGGCGATGCTGGTCCAGAGCCTCATGACGCTCTCCGCGCCGTGGCCGCTCAAAATCATCATCGACAACGTAGTTGTCGGCCGCAAGCTCGATCCCTGGCTCGCCCACTTGCTGAAGCCGCTGCTGGTTCATGGTCACCGCTCTCACCTGGCCGAAATAGCGGCGCTTTCCGTAATCGTCATCGCCATCTTGAATGCAGCCGCGTCCTACCTGGCCAATTACCTGACCGAGAGCGTCGGACAGTGGGTGGCCAACGACCTGCGCATGCGGACCTACCATCACTTACAGTATTTATCCCTGCGGTACTATGACACCCACCAATCCGGCGTCCTGCTGAGCACCATCACCGCCGACGTTCTCACCATCCAAAACTTCGCCTCCTCCGCCACGCTCGGCATCCTGGTCGACATGTTCACCATCCTGGGCATGCTGGTGGTGATGTTCTTTTTGAACTGGGACTTCACCCTGATCGCAGTCGCGATCACTCCGCTGCTGCTCCTGCTGGCCTCCCGATTCAAGAAGGCGGTCAAGGCTTCGACCCACGAAGTACGCAAGCAGCAGAGCAATATCGTGGCCGTGGTGCAGCAGGATCTCGAATCCATTCGGGTGGTCACGGCCTTCGGGCGCCAGGAGTTGGAACAGCAGGCCCTTGCGACCGTCAGCCAGGCGACCGTGGCCGCCGCGCTCAAAGCGCGTCAGGTCAAGGCCCTGCTCTCCCCCATCGTCTCGATCATCGTTTCCTTCTGCGTTGCCTTCGTACTCTGGCGCGGCTCGCTGCTCATTCTCAGCGGAGGAATGACCGCTGGGGAGTTGACCGTCTTCCTCTCCTACCTGGGTTCTTTTTTCAAACCGGTCAAAGACCTGGCGAGCATGAACAACTCCATTGCCCAGACCGCAGTGGCGGTAGAACGAATTCGGACGATTCTCGACGCGGATGCCATCCTGCCCGAAAAGCCCGGTGCCGAGGAGAAAAAGATCCAGGGTGAAATCACCTTCGATCACGTGGCATTCGCCTATGACGCGAGCTGTCCGGTGCTACGCGATGTGTCCTTCCAGGTCAAACCGGGACAGATGGTGGGCGTTGTAGGCCCAACCGGCGGAGGCAAGTCCACCATCATGAGCCTGATTCCCCGGTTCTACGATCCCAGCGCAGGCAAAGTTCTGGTAGACGGCATTGACGTTCGCGATTATCGGCTGCAGGCGTTGCGCGATCAGATCGGCTATGTGCTGCAGGAGACGGTGCTCTTTCGAGGAACGGTACGGGATAATATTGCCTACGGCCGTGAGGGCGCGACCGAGGAGGAGATTGTAGAAGCCGCCAGGCTGGCCAACGCCGACGAGTTCATCTCCCGCATGCCTGACGGCTATCAAACATTCGTCGGCGACCGGGGCGACACGCTTTCCGGCGGTCAGCGCCAGCGCATCGGAATCGCGCGCGCGATCATACGCAACAACCCTATCCTTATTCTCGACGAACCAACTGCCGCCCTCGACACCGAATCGGAAAGGCTGGTCATCGAAGCGCTCGAACGGTTGATGAAAGGGAGAACCGTGCTCACCATTGCGCACCGGCTGAGTACCATCCGCGACGCGGACAAGATTATCGTGCTGAAAGGCGGTGTGGTGGCGGAGCAGGGTACGCACGACCAGCTCCTGGCGCTGGGTGGAACCTACGCCGAGCTGTATAGTGTACAGTTCGATACAACAGCGGCAAAGGCCGCTCCGTAGAGGCGTAGATGTCCCGTAGCCTGGTGGTTTTGCCTGACGACTCCGCGAAGCCGATTCTGGACGCAATCAATCATGCGACCAAATCACTGCGCATAAAAATGTTCGTCTTCACTGACCCCTCGTTAATGGCGGCCGTGGTGGAAGCGCACCGGCGGGGTGTCGTGGTACGAATCATGTTGAATCCCAGGCGCCGCAGTGGAGTGTCCGAGAACGATCAAAGCCGCAGTATGTTACAGGCCGCCGGCATCGACGTGCTGGATAGCAATCCCGCGTTCGACCTTACCCATGAAAAATCAATGGTCGTGGATGACAGAACCGCCTTTGTGAAATCGCTGAATTGGGAAAGCGAAAACCTGACCGAGACCCGCGACTACGCAATCATCACTTCGGATCCGCACGAGGTGGCGGAGGTGATCGACTGTTTCGAAGCAGACTGGAGCCGCCAGGATTTTGCTTCGGGTAAGAGCGCTCAGCTGATTTGGTGCCGGGGAAATGGCCGGCAGCGGATTACCGAGTTCATCGACTCGTCCAGGCACTCGCTGTGGTTACAAAATGAACGCTACCAGGATCAGATGATCATTGAGCACCTGGTTCGAGCCAAGGAGCGTGGTGTCAAGATTCACGTCATGGCGCGGGCTCCGCACACGCTCAAGAAGGAAAAATTGCTCGAAGGCGTCGGAGGACTACGTATTCTGAACGATGTGGGCGTTCAGGTGCGCAAACTGAAGGGTCTTAAACTTCACGCAAAAATGCTGCTCGCTGATGGAGAACGGGCCATTATCGGCTCCATCAACCTGGCGCCCGGTAGTTTCGACAGTCGGCGCGAGCTCGCAATCGAAGTATGTGACCAACACATCGTCGATCGTTTGCATGACATCGTGCGCCACGACTGGAAGCACTCCCACACGCTCGACCTGACGGATGAAGGACTGATCGCGGACCTGAAAAAACACGGCGGCAAAGGCCTCGAAGAGCTCGGGCTGGATCCCTAGATCCTAGATCTGAGAAAAGGACGCCGGATTGAGAACCAGGTTGGAAATATTGCCAACGATCGCTTCGGAGCTGTATCTCGGCTGACCCGACAGCTTTATCCATTGCGGATCGGAGCGGAACGCCGTCCACTTGACATCGATCTCCGACAGGTCCGGAAAACTTACCATATACGTCAACTGGGGCAAACGAGGGCCGATCAATGTGTCCCCATAGAACACCTGCCAAAAGCCGGCACGCTGGAAGATCTCAAATTCACCGCTGTGGAACATCTCCACTTTGCGCTGGTGGTCCTGGTTGCTTGGGCTTTCGTAGGTGCGAAGCTGAAATACTCGCTTGCCGTGCTGCGCGGTTACAGGTGGAACCACCAGCCGCGGCCAGCCATCGAACGCGACCATGAGCGAGCTTTCGATCCGGGTGAAACCGGGTGCGATCGCCGGCGCATTCCAGAATGGCGCAGCGGCTTTCATAAACTCGTCATCCTTTGCCAGCTGCAGCTCTGCCGTGACCAGTGACTCCAGGGTGGTCGACGGGATAAGCAGGTACGTGGCCGGGGTCTCGGGACCGATATCGAGATTGAAAACGCCGATGGGCGAGAAGCCAAGCCGGTTGAGTGCAGGGATCAGGGCATCCGCCAGGTAGCTCTGCAGAAGCTTGGTCTGGGGGCCTGACTGCAGCTGATACCTGCGCAGCTCATAGAACTCGCGAGCTTTTGCTGCGGGCGCCTGAGCTGGGGAATCGCTGGGCGTCAAAGCTACCGCCGCTGCGGCCAAAGATGAAGTCAGGAAATGGCGTCTTTGCAAAGCTCCTCCGGACAAAACAGCATTCTAAAGCATTCCTCTGGCTCAACAACGTTTGGCTTTGTATCAGGGCACGACTTTACTCGTGACATAAATGGATAAAATGTGTTGGGCTTTGGAGCGTGTGTGAGAACCCACCATGCACCTGATTTAGTCCCGAAGGGACGGCTGAGTAGCCCAGGACGGAGTTCTGGGAAGAGATTCGAGAGACGGACCAGCATAGTTCCCAGGACTGCGTCCTGGGCTACTCTCAGCCGTCCCTCCGGGACTAAATCGGTGCATGGTGGGTTCTCACACACGCTGCTTAACCCACGAGGGAAATCTCCATGCAAAGGCGCGAATTTCTCAGGTTCGGAGCTTCGATAGCCGGAGGCCTGGCAGGCAGCCGAATCGCCCAGGCCCTTCCCTCCGCGATACCCGTGATCGATACCCACATTCATCTTTTCGATACAGGGCGTCCGGGGGGCGTCCCCTGGCCGGCTAAGACGGACAAAGCGGTCTACCAGCCTGCCCTACCCGAGCGCTATGCTCGCATCGCCCGCCCGCTGGGCGTGGTCGGCGCCATCGTCGTCGAAGCCAGCCCCCTGGCCAGCGATAACGACTGGGTGCTGCATGTGGCAGCCAACCATCCCATCATCGTGGGCATGGTTGGCGACCTGATTCCGGGAACGCCCTCCTATCAAAAAGACCTGGAAAGACTGCACGCGAATCCTCTTTTTCTGGGCATACGGTACGGCAATCTGTGGGATCGCGACCTGGCCGTCGATGCGCAGAAACCCGGATTTCTTGCCGGACTGAAAATGTTGTCCGAGCAAGGCCTGGTGCTCGATAGCGCAAATCCCGATCCAGGTCTCATCCGGGCCATTGCCGGCGTGGCGGACCATCTTCCCCAATTGAGGATCGTGATCGATCACCTGCCCACTGCGCGGGTGCCCGCGGAAGCACCAGCCCGCGACGAGTATTGGACGCTGCTGCGGCACCTGGCACAAAACAAGAACGTCTTCGTGAAGCTTTCTGAAGTACTGGCCGCCCGAATCGAAGAGCAGGGTGGGCCAAACTTCTGCAAAGACAGGCTTGACGCCCTGTGGGATATCTTCGGTGAAGATCACGTTCTGTACGCCAGCGACTGGCCGAATAGCGACCATCATGCCTCCTACGAAGAGACCATCTCGATCGTGCGCAACTACGTCCAGGCCAAGGGCCGTGTAGCTTCGGAGAAGTTTTTCTGGAAGAATTCGGTAGCGGCCTACCGCTGGCATCGGCGGCAGGCAGATCAACCGCAGGAGAACCCCTTATGAGCGAAAAATGGTAAGCCGTCGGCGGTTTCTACGCCAAAGTTTTGCTTTCAGTGCATTGGCTAGTCTTGGATCTTTCTCGGGCCTGGCCGTGCCGTCCGAGCCAGCAGCCGCGCAGCTGCTGGTGCTGGGCGATTGGGGATACGAGGACTACAAGGCACAATCCCAGGTGGCCGCGGGCTTGTGCGCGTATAGCAAACAGCATTCAGTCCAGCCCCAGGCGCTGCTTATGTTGGGGGACAACTGGTACGGCGAATTGGCTGGAGGCGCCGGCTCCGCCCGATGGCAGACACAGTTTGAGCAGATGTACCCTGCGAGCGAATTCCCCTGCCCGGCGTATGCCGTGCTGGGGAATCATGATTATCAGCGCTGGCCGGAGAGCAAAGTCGATGCCGAGCTCGAGTATGCGCGCAGCGGACGGACCCGTTGGACAATGCCCTCGCGCTGGTACAGATTTGAGTTTCCCGCGAAAAATCCTCTGGTGACCTTTCTGGCCCTCGACAGCAACATGCCGCGCGCGGATGGCAAGGAAAATTCCGGCAGGGATTTTACTCTTACCCCGCAGCAACAAGCAGAGCAGCTTGCCTGGTTCGAAGCCGAGCTACAGCGTCCGCGCACGACTCCTTTTCTTAGCGTCATCGCACACCATCCCGTCTACTCCGATGGTCCTCACGGAGACCATGCGGTGTTGATTCGCGATTGGGACCCGTTATTCCGCAAATATCATGTGGACCTGTACATGGCGGGTCACGACCATGATTTGCAGCACCTGGAATTCGAGGGACATCCGACCAGCCACTTTCTTTCCGGGAGCGGTGGCGCCGATCTGTACCCGCTTATCGTTGATCCATCGCAGCGCGGGCCTTACGCGCAGAAGGTCTACGGCTTTAGCCATATTTCGGTGACCGCGCAGCAAATGACCTTGCGCCATCTGGATCAGAATGGCAAGACCGTGCATGCCTTCACCAGGACGCCTGAAGGTAAGATCACTCTCTTGTGAAGAGCTTTAGGTTCTTAAAGACGGGGTAGCAGACCAGGATGGAATGCGGTATATTTCCGGCACACGGAACGGTCATTCCATCATGGACTCAGGACAATCGCCCAAGTCGAATACCCTTCCTGTAAAGACAATCCTGCTCATACTCCTGGGCGCGGCCATTGCGATTTGGCTTATCTTGCAGCGGAACAAACCCCAGGGGCTTCCCCGGATTTCATCTGGCAGCTCAATCGCAAACGACATGTCGAACGCTACGGCGTTGCCCACCCAGGCTTCATCGCAAGCTCCTCAAGAACGCGTCGAGAGATACCCCATGCTCGACTCTCGTGATTCGGTTGCAGTGGTGGTCCCGCGTTCCCCGCCTCGAACCACGCCGTTGAAGTTCAGCACATCCGGGTCCGCTAAAGGTTTCGTTGTCGACAAGAGGATATAAGTGTCTGTTCCATAGGGCGGCCCTATTTGAAAGCTCGTGCCCGGCAGGGGGATCTGGTCAAGCCGTCCGCCTTCCTGCGGATATGCATCGCTACCTCCCTGTAGCGGAAACATCAAATTTCCGTTTCCCTGGCAATCGATGGTCAACACCCTTCGGCTACTGGGAAGACCGCACTCGTTTTCTCATGAACGGCAATCTCACCACCGCAGTGGCCACGCAACAGGCACTCAGTGATCCAGAGCGGGATGACCATTACATCGGCCTGTTAAGCGGCGACTACGTAATGGTCGCGCAGAAGGATACGGATCAGTTGACCAAGGAGATCCCGAATCTCGATTTAGTTCAGGGCTATCTTGTCCCTAAGGACGCAGACCCCAATGCGACATTGGAAAAGCAATCAGAGGGTGTCCTACCAGGCGTGGCGTATACGTCGATGAAACTTGCCGTCAAGCCGGTTGATCCGTCTTGTAACAATTCCGCGAGTAAGACTGATGCTTCCGATGACTCCAAGTCTAGTAAGCCGGAGAAAAAGAAGAAACCTTAACCATGACCGCGCTACATTACAGAGCGGCGATCGTGTTTGTTCTGGCCACGGTTGGACTTGACGCCCAGCCGCCGGTCGACCTGCGGGGATAGGACATACGGGCTAAAACAGGGTGCGGAAAAAATCCGGAGGGGCGAGGTCGTTCCCTCAGCGGCCGCAGATTTTCATTTGGCGTTTATGGCCCGACTAAAGTCGTGCCCTGATACAAAGCGAGTTTTCCGCAACCTGTAAAGACCGTACAGCACAGCCCCTAGCATTGCCAGCGCTAAAGCGCATGATCGAGTCGAAACTGCTTCTCGGAGCGCTGAAGCGCTCCTTCCCCCGCATAAATGCGGGGGCTCCCACCACAGTGCTCACGTCCACTCTAAAGCCGCTGCAGCCTGTAACACCCGGACCTACCGCTCGGGAGCTACTTCTCGCTGCTGGGCGGTACCAACCCCTTCAATCGCATATACAACGAGAGGGTTGCGTATTGCTCATTGTCGTGGGAGACGTTGCCCCACAGCAGGCCCAGTCGTGTCCGCTTCCCCAATGGTCCGGCCTGGAGCATGTCTGCCATATTGGCATCGGTCAGGCCAGCATAGGCTTTGTCACACTCGGCAAACGAAGCCTTGAGTGCCTCGACGATTACCGTTTTATCCGCCGTTTCCGGGGGCACTTTCTGCAGCGCGCTCGGGTCCGTATTATTCGCCGCGCCGCAAATGTGCAGCTGCGCCTCTGTCACATGGTTCACAACCCGGGCGAAGGTCCGAATATCCGGCGTGGGCTTAAAGCTATAGTCTTCCGGCGGCATCTTATCCGCTGCCTTCAGTATGTTTACTTTGAGTCGGGCATAATTTCCTTGCACTTCGCTCGGCAGCGAGCCCCCCTGCCCAAGGGCCGCCCCCGAAATCATCAACCCTGCCACCACAAACGCCATACGCATCCGCTGCATCGCTTTCCTCCCAGTGCCAACAAGCCTACCTAGGCCCGGGTCACTGCACAAGTGGGAAACCTTTAGTTAACGGAAAAGCAACAACAGGTCCCTCCACTGAAATCTTCAACGTAAGCTACAAACAAGGTTACATATTTGTTTGCGGCAGAGCCCACGCGAAGAGAACTCCGCCGCTGCCGGTTAATAAATACTGCCGGCCGTCAAGTTCGTAACTGATGGGCGAGGTAGACATCCTTCCCCCTGAGCCGGCGTGCCAGAGTGTCCTACCCGTACTGGTCTCGAGCGCAAGAACATTGCCTTTCAGGTCGCCGGTGAAGGTGAGACCCGAGCTCGTAGTCAGGATTCCTGCGGTCGGCGTTCCGGTACCCAGCTCATGCGTCCAGCGAATTTTGCCCGTCTGATAATCAATCGCCTCGATAACCCCTTTGCTCCACACATCGTAGTCGGCGCCGGCCCAGCCGTAAGTGCCGTCCGCCGGCTTGGCAAAGTAGATGCTGTAACTAGGATGGGCAGAGACGAGGAACAACCCGGTTTTGACGTCAAAACTGGGGGATCGGAAGTTGGTCATCCCGTTCTCGTCCGGGGCTATCAAGCGTCCGTCGGGTGCCGGCTCCTTGGCCGGATTGGGAATCGGACGCCCCTGCTTATCCACTCCTAGCGACCAGTTCACCGGTCCAAAAGGGACGGTGAGTAAACTGCTGCCATCCGTCCTATCAAGCACGAAAAAATAGCCGTTGCGCGAACTCTGCAGCAGCATCTTCCGCGGTTTGCCCTGAAACTTTCCGTCCACCAGGACCGGGGTCTCGGCAGCATCCCAATCATGGGTATCGTGGGGCGACGGCTGAAACGCCCAAACCAAATTCCCGGTGTCGGGGTTGAGAGCCACGATGCTGCAGGTGTACGGACCGTCTCCCGGGCGGGTGGAGGCGTTCAGCACCGGGGTGGGGTTTCCCGTGCCCCAGTACACCAGGTTAAGATCCGGGTCGTAGGTGCCGGTCATCCATGAGTTGCCACCGGTGGGCGCCCCCGATGTTCCTACAGGCGGCGTGGCGTTCCACTGCCACTGGGTCTGGCCAGTCTCAGGATCGACAGACCGGACATAGCCCACCAGGTTATCGAAATCGCCCGAGGTGCCAACCAGCACATGATTGCCCACCACCAGCGGGGCCATGCTGGTCCAATATCCCTTGGTGACGTCGGCCACCTCCACCATCCAGCGCACAGTGCCATCCTTGGCATTGAGCGATACCAGATGGCCATCTGGAACCAAGAAATACAGCCGATCCTTGTACATGCCTACACCGCGACTGCCAATATGCAAACCGTGATTCGGCGGGTAGGTGTAGTGCCATAGCTGGTGACCGGACCGAGCATCCACCGCCCAGACATTGTCCGGGATGGTAAAGTACAGCACCCCATCGACCAACAGCGGAGAGGACTTTATATCCACTGCATGGTTGGTCTGAAACGCCCATGCCAAGGACAGAGTGTGCACGTTCTGCGGAGTAATTTGTTCCAGCTTGCTATGACGCTGCCCGTCATAAGTACCGTGGTACAGCGGCCAACTATCCGGCGGTGGATGGAGAAGCATGGAGTGATCCACCCCTTGCGCGCAGGCTGTACCGGCCGCAGCAAGCAAGAGAGTGCTGATAAGAAACTTGGTTCGCATGCAAACCTTTCAGGCCAGGGTTACTTTGAAGGTGACGCCGATGTCAGACATCTTGGCTGCCGGTATCCGCACCTTCAAACCTTCTTTTTCCTGCTTCCAATGCAGCTTGTCCTGGTATCCCAGTAGTTGCACGTTGAGGATTTTTCCTGGTTCCTGCGGGCTGTTGGTGGCCAACGGCGAGATGAGCAATTCACCCGCCGGCGTGCCCATGACATAGGCGTAAAGCAACTTTCCCTTGGTGGTGAAGCGGACGTCCTGCGCCGTTAAGCCAGGCTGTTTGCTCTCGTTGAAGCCGGTCTGGGGAACCGCCACCTCGGTCGCTGGTCCGGCGCCATAGATCTTCCACGGACGAGAGCCATAGATACCTTCGCTGTTAACGGCCATCCACCCGGTTATGCCCTCCAGCACCTTCATTTCCTCGGCATCCAGTTCTCCGCTGTTGGGCAGGGGGAAATTGAGCAGCAGATTGCCGTTCTTGCTTACGATATCCACCAGCAGATCAATTACTTTCTTCGGGGTCTTGTATTCCTGCCCGCGCTTGTAGTGCCAAACTCCAATGCAGGTGTCGGTCTGCCATGGGTTGTCAGAGATGGCGTCCGAAACTCCCCGCTCATGATCGACAATACAGGCGCCAACCGCGCAGTCCCCAGCCACCTTGCTGCAGTAGACCGCTTCCACTTTGCCTTGATGCAGTCCGGCGCTCACGTTGTAAACCTCGGCTACAGTGGCGAGTCCGTATTCTTCAAACGGAATGCCGCCATCGGTGTAGAGCAGATCGGGCTGATGCTGATCGATCAGGTCTTTAATGCGATTGAAGTACTCAAGCTTCCAGTCGTCGGGTGCGACGCGGCCCATTGCCTGCGCGGTCTTGGCGAAGTCATCAGGCATCTGGGTGTAGTTGTGATAGAGATCGGCAAATAGCGGGTTGGTGCCGTCGTAGGATACTCCGGCCAACGGGCCACTGGTGTCGCTGGTGTGCGCCGGGGCCAGCCAGTCAAAGCTGTTAGAGAGGTGCTCACTTACTCCAAAGCGCAATCCACGCTTGCGTGCCGCCTGCTTATAAAGACCGACGATGTCACGCATGGGCCCGACAGCGGTGGCATTCCAGCGAGGCTGGTACTTCGAATTC
>CAWCKO010000032.1:0-44123 GCA_963796145.1 uncultured Acidobacteriaceae bacterium
CTTCGGCTACTGGGAAGACCGCACTCGTTTTCTCATGAACGGCAATCTCACCACCGCAGTGGCCACGCAACAGGCACTCAGTGATCCAGAGCGGGATGACCATTACATCGGCCTGTTAAGCGGCGACTACGTAATGGTCGCGCAGAAGGATACGGATCAGTTGACCAAGGAGATCCCGAATCTCGATTTAGTTCAGGGCTATCTTGTCCCTAAGGACGCAGACCCCAATGCGACATTGGAAAAGCAATCAGAGGGTGTCCTACCAGGCGTGGCGTATACGTCGATGAAACTTGCCGTCAAGCCGGTTGATCCGTCTTGTAACAATTCCGCGAGTAAGACTGATGCTTCCGATGACTCCGAGTCTAGTAAGCCGGAGAAAAAGAAGAAACCTTAACCATGACCGCGCTACATTACAGAGCGGCGATCGTGTTTGTTCTGGCCACAGTTCAGACTTGACGCCCAGCCGCCGGTCGACGCTGCGGGGATAGGACATACAGGCTAAAACAGGGTGCGGAAAAAATCCAGGAGGGGCGAGTGTCGTTCCCTCAGCGGCCGCAGGGAATTTTCATTTGGCTTGTTTATGGCCCGACTAAAGTCGTGCCCTGATACAAAGCGAGTTTTTCCGCAACCTGTAAAGACCGTACAGCACAGCCCCTAGCATTGCCAGCGCTAAAGCGCATGATCGAGTCGAAACTGCTTCTCGGAGCGCTGAAGCGCTCCTTCCCCCGCATAAATGCAGGAGCTGCCGCCACAGTGCTCACGTCCACTCTAAAGCCGCTGCAGCCTGTAACACCCGGACCTACCGCTCAGGGAGCTACTTCTCGCTGCTGGGCGGTACCAAACCCTTCAATCGCATATACAACGAGAGGGTTGCGTATTGCTCATTGTCGTGGGAGACGTTGCCCCACAGCAGGCCCAGTCGTGTCCGCTTCCCCAATGGTCCGGCCTGGAGCATGTCTGCCATATTGGCATCGGTCAGGCCAGCATAGGCTTTGTCACACTCGGCAAACGAAGCCTTGAGTGCCTCGACGATTACCGTTTTATCGGCCGTTCCGGGGGCACTTTCGGCAGCGCGCTCGGATCCGTATTATTCGCCGCACCGCAAATGTGCAGCTGCGCCTCTGTCACATGGTTCACAACCCGGGCGAAGGTCCGAATATCTGGCGTGGGCTTAAAGCTATAGTCTTCCGGCGGCGTCTTATCCGCTGCTTTCAGTATGTTCACTTTGAGTCGCGCATAATTTCCTTGCACTTCGCCTGGCAGCGCGCCCGCCTGACCCAGGGCCGCCCCCGAAATCATCAATCCCGCCACCACACACGCCAATCGCATCCGCTGCATCGCTTTCCTCCCAGTGCCAACAAGCCTACCTAGGCCCGGGTCACTGCACAAGTGGGAAACGTTTTGGTAGCGGAAAAGAAACAGCAGGTCCCTCCACTACGCCACGCTCTGTCGAAAAACATTTCCAGGAGAGGTCCGTTGAACTGCAGATCCCTCGACTTCGCTCGGGATGACAAAGGGGAGGGCGGCGCTCCCATGAATACCGGTTGCTGAAGAAGCCCCGTTTTTCATCACCTTGGATGGGCCGACGGCCCGTGATTTCTCCGGTCGGGATGACAATTTTGTTACAGGGAAATCGCCTCGCGCACCGTCAGCGGACTTGACATCCGTCAGAGGAATGGCCCTCTATGTTCCAACAAGATTGTCATCCCGACTGGAGCGCAGAGAGAGTGTGAGGAGTGAGGGGATGTTTTTTTGGTTCGGGAATCTTCAAAGTAAGCTACAAACAAGGTTACATATTTGCTTGGGGCAGAGCCCAGGCGAATAGCACTCCGCCGCTGCCGGTTAACAAATACTGCCGGCCGTCAAGTTCGTAACTGATGGGCGAGGTAGACATCCTTCCCCCTGAGCCGGCGTGCCAGAGTGTCCTACCCGTACTGGTCTCGAGCGCAAGAACATTGCCTTTCAGGTCGCCGGTGAAGGTGAGACCCGAGCTCGTAGTCAGGATTCCTGCGGTCGGCGTTCCGGTACCCAGCTCATGCGTCCAGCGAATTTTGCCCGTCTGATAATCAATCGCCTCGATAACGCCTTTGCTCCACACATCGTAGTCGGCGCCGGCCCAGCCGTAAGTGCCGTCCGCCGGCTTGGCAAAGTAGATGCTATAGCTGGGATGGGCGGAGACGAGGAACAACCCGGTTTTGACGTCAAAACTGGGGGATCGGAAGTTGGTCATCCCATTCTCGTCCGGGGCTATCAAACGTCCATCGGGTGCCGGCTCCTTGGCCGGATTGGGAATCGGACGCCCCTGCTTATCCACTCCGAGCGACCAGTTCACCGGTCCAAAAGGGACGGTGAGTAAACTGCTGCCATCCGTCCTATCGAGCACGAAAAAATAGCCGTTGCGCGAACTCTGCAGCAGCATCTTCCGCGGTTTGCCCTGAAACTTTCCGTCCACCAGGACCGGGGTCTCGGCAGCATCCCAATCATGGGTATCGTGGGGCGACGGCTGAAACGCCCAAACCAAATTCCCGGTGTCGGGGTTGAGAGCCACGATGCTGCAGGTGTACGGACCGTCTCCCGGGCGGGTGGAGGCGTTCAGCACCGGGGTGGGGTTTCCCGTGCCCCAGTACACCAGGTTAAGATCCGGGTCGTAGGTGCCGGTCATCCATGAGTTGCCACCGGTGGGCGCCCCCGATGTTCCTACAGGCGGCGTGGCGTTCCACTGCCACTGGGTCTGGCCAGTCTCAGGATCGACAGACCGGACATAGCCCACCAGGTTATCGAAATCGCCCGAGGTGCCAACCAGCACATGATTGCCCACCACCAGCGGGGCCATGCTGGTCCAATATCCCTTGGTGACGTCGGCCACCTCCACCATCCAGCGCACAGTGCCATCCTTGGCATTGAGCGATATCAGATGGCCATCGGGAACCAGGAAATACAGCCGATCCTTGTACATGCCTACACCGCGACTGCCAATATGCAAACCGTGATTCGGCGGGTAGGTGTAGTGCCATAGCTGGTGACCGGACCGAGCATCCACCGCCCAGACATTGTCCGGGATGGTAAAGTACAGCACCCCATCGACCAACAACGGAGAGGACTTTATATCCACTGCATGGTTGGTCTGAAACGCCCATGCCAAGGACAGAGTGTGCACGTTCTGCGGAGTAATTTGTTCCAGCTTGCTATGACGCTGCCCGTCATAAGTACCGTGGTACAGCGGCCAACTATCCGGCGGTGGATGGAGAAGCATGGAGTGATCTACACCTTGCGCGCAGGCTGTACCGGCCGCAGCAAGCAAGAGAGTGCTGATAAGAAACTTGGTTCGCATGCAAACCTTTCAGGCCAGGGTTACTTTGAAGGTAACGCCGATGTCAGACATCTTGGCTGCCGGTATCCGCACCTTCAAACCTTCTTTGTCCTGCTTCCAATGCAGCTTGTCCTGGTATCCCAGTAGTTGCACGTTGAGGATTTTTCCTGGTTCCTGCGGGCTGTTGGTGGCCAACGGCGAGATGAGCAATTCACCCGCCGGCGTGCCCATGACATAGGCGTAAAGCAACTTTCCCTTGGTGGTGAAGCGCACGTCCTGCGCCGTTAAGCCAGGCTGTTTGCTCTCGTTGAAGCCGGTCTGGGGAACCGCCACCTCGGTCGCTGGTCCGGCGCCATAGATCTTCCACGGACGAGAGCCATAGATACCTTCGCTGTTAACGGCCATCCACCCGGTTATGCCCTCCAGCACGTTCATTTCCTCGGCATCCAGTTCTCCGCTGTTGGGCAGGGGGAAATTGAGCAGCAGATTGCCGTTCTTGCTTACGATATCCACCAGCAGATCAATTACTTTCTTCGGGGTCTTGTATTCCTGCCCTCGCTTGTAGTGCCAAACTCCAATGCAGGTGTCGGTCTGCCATGGGTTGTCAGAGATGGCGTCGGAAACTCCCCGCTCATGATCGACAATACAGGCGCCAACCGCGCAGTCCCCAGCCACCTTGCTGCAGTAGACCGCTTCCACTTTGCCTTGATGCAGTCCGGCGCTCACGTTGTAAACCTCGGCTACAGTGGCGAGTCCGTATTCTTCAAACGGAATGCCGCCATCGGTGTAGAGCAGATCGGGCTGATGCTGATCGATCAGGTCTTTAATGCGATTGAAGTACTCAAGCTTCCAGTCGTCGGGTGCGACGCGGCCCATTGCCTGCGCGGTTTTGGCGAAGTCATGAGGCATCTGGGTGTAGTTGTGATAGAGATCGGCAAATAGCGGGTTGGTGCCGTCGTAGGATACTCCGGCCAACGGGCCACTGGTGTCGCTGGTGTGCGCCGGGGCCAGCCAGTCAAAGCTGTTAGAGAGGTGCTCACTTACTCCAAAGCGCAATCCACGCTTGCGTGCCGCCTGCTTATAAAGACCGACGATGTCACGCATGGGCCCGACAGCGGTGGCATTCCAGCGAGGCTGGTACTTCGAATTCCACATGTCGTAATTGTCGTGGTGGACTCCCATGCTGACGAAATACTTAGCGCCCGCTTTCACGTACAAGTCCATCAAATGATCCGGATCCCACTTGTCACCCTTGAACAACGGGATCAGGTCCTTATAGCCCACCTTGGACGGATGTCCATAGGTCTTGAGGTGGTACTCGTACTGCGGGCTGCCCTGAATATACATGTTGCGCGCGAACCAATCGCCATCCTCGACACCGGACTGTGGCCCCCAATGGGACCAGATACCGAACTTTGCATCGCGGAACCAATCGGGGACACGGTAGGCGTCGAGCGAGCCGCGCGTCGCCGTGAAGGGTCCTGGAGTGATGGGGAGTGCAGGAGCGTCGCCGAAGGCGCCCCTGGTCTGTGCCCAGGCCGCCGAATAGCCCAGCAATTTAAGTGTGTCGCGTCGTGTAAGCCGCATGCTTATGCGTTCCGCCCAGTGATTGTGTCCATGCCAAGCATCTTATCAATCATGCGGGCCTGGCTACTGACTCAGGAACGCCGAAGCGCCTTCTGTTCCGCTCCAGCGATAACGGGTCTCCGCGCCGGCTTTGCCGCTCGGCTGCCAACGCTCAGGTGTACTGGTCTCCAGCCAATCGACCGGCCTCGAGGAAACGCCGCCCGCTGCAGCCACGCTGAAGGCATCGCGCAACGCCGCCCGTTGCTCGGGACCGTGCGCCGGCGGCCCCGCGGAGACGATGGTAGCCGTTCCGCTATGTGCCAGCACGTCGAGCCACTGCCGGTTCAACTCCCACGGCACTGCCTCGGTAATGCCCACCAGATCCGCGTCCAGGGTGTAGTACGTTCCATGCTGCGGCAGCCGGAATGCAAGGGTATTCACCCCCATGCGCCGGGTGCGCTCCCATTGGCGCCCGCTGGTGTCGTCACCCGTGCGCTGTAGATCAAAGATGCCCTGCCCCAGGTGGCCTACCGTATTACAGCCATCGAGCAGCACCCGCTCGCCGGCGGTCTCGCGCAGCAACGCGTACAGCTCAGCCATCACTTCTGCATTGGTCCGGCTCCGGTCGTGGAGCGACCAGCCGGGCAGCGTCGGCTGAGGACCCATCTCGAACCCCCACTGCCCTAGCAGGTCGTAGGTAGAGAAGTCGTGCTTCACCATCTCGTAGCCCCATCCGGTCGCTTCCCGCACCTTGGCGCGAATCCTCTCGCGCGCCTCCGGGACGGTGGGATCGTAAGCAAACTCGCGCGCCCGGTCCTTCTTCTCCCCAAACCGCAGGTCGGCCAACAAAAGCCCGGGTGCGGCATCGTGGGGCGCCTTGAGCGGCCTTATCCAGATCCCTGGCCGGGCCGTGCGCCGCTTGATTTCCTCCGCCAGCTTGCCCATGTCCGGCCACGCCGCGGTGCCGTTGCTATAGCCGTCGTCGAGTACAGAGAAAGGCCGAACACCTCCGCTGGGCGAGAGCTCGACAATGAACTCCGTATCCCGCAGAATCGTCTCCGCCGTACTGTGCCCATAGCTGTAGCACCAGTCGTTGGATCCATAAATGGGCATGATGGGCCGCGATGGACGGGCGCACATGGTCCGGCACAGCCCCGTGACCGCGTCGTGAGCGTCCTCGCCATTGCCGCCGCGGCGGGCTACGACCGTTGCCATGGTCAATCTTCGCGGCCCTAGCTCGACGCCATTGCCGCCGTTGGCCACGTTCAGCCACAGTGACACACCTTCCGGATCGAGCTGCCAGAAGCACAGCGCGGCGGCGTCTGTCTTCACGCCGTAGCCGTGGCAGGCCTCGCCATCATGGGTCGCAAAGTACCACGGCATCACACGTTCAGGTATCAGGTCGCGCCAGCCCAGCTCTCCATAGCTGCGCTCCCACGCATCGCCCAGCGCGCGCAGGCCGGGCGTTACCTGCGATCGCCAGCGCACATGCACCACCGCCACCGGGGTTGACGGCGCAGCAAGCGTCAGCACCAGTGCGTTCTCTTCCACCGCAGTCTCGACCACAATTTGACCGCCGCTCCACCGCGCGCCGGTGGGCTGCAGTGGGATCCTGCCTGCTGGCATCGTCCTCAAGAAACTGCTGTAGGCCGTAACGCCATCTGGGGCGCGCTGCAACTCGATAAAGGAAGAAGGCTTGGGCGAACGCTGGCCGGCGGCTGGTATTACGGTCATGCCGCCGGCCACAGCGGCTCCAGACAGCAGAAACGAACGCCGCGTCACAGGTAAATGCAAATTCGATTGCTCCTTCTTAGGCTCCATCCGTTTCCTCGTCAATGCTTCGGTAGGGTTTGCCGGCTGACGCCAATGGTCAGCCGGCATTCTTATGACTGCAAAGCAAAAGTGACGACGAATTTTTTCTCCGATATTTCTGGCTTCAAGGGAAGTCTCCACGGTTACTTCGGCGACCGTATCCACGGGGCGATTCGTTTTGACAGTTTTGGCCACGAGTCTCAGCGTCAGCCGAGCGCTATCGATGCAAGCGAAGCCATCGCCTGCTTGTCATGACGCCCAGGATCAATCTCTAACTCAATGGTCGAAACAGCTGTCAGATCGACGGAATAGTCCTCGACCTCGATCGCCGAACCGCCGGGACTGAATGTCCATTGCTGCCGAACTACCTCTCTTCTCTGAGAGTTCGCCGAAGTCGCAAACACGGCAAATTCCTGCGATCTCTGCATGCGATCTTCTCGAAATTCGAGGCGGATCCGCCGGATTGACTGGGGTTGATCGAAGTTCAACCGAATCACTTGCGGGCCCGGATCGGCAGCCCTCCAGCCACCCCCTGGTCCGCCCTGAAGCGCATTCTCGAAAGGATGCTGGGCATCCTCGGATGAGATCTCCACACTCGCAATCTGCGCTAAATCGAGCCATTGACCAGAAGCGGGGGAAGGGGCAGAAGCCGTAGGTCGAGACACAATGGACTTGCGCATAGGAAAACCTCTGGCGATTAAACAGCGCCTGACAACGATGGTAACCTTAACACGATGAAGGTGCTTATCACCGGCGGGGCGGGATTTCTCGGAACCAGGTTGGCACGCACTCTTCTGCACCGCGGACACGTTTCCGGCCGCCCGCTGGTGCAGCTGGAACTCGCCGATCTGGTCCCACCCAAAACTGACGTCGCTTCCGATCCACGGGTTCGCGCGCGGACGGGCGCCTTACTGGACCAAAGCAAAGCCCTGGGCCAGGAGACCTTCGATGTCGTCTTCCACCTCGCCGCGGCTGTTTCCGCGGAGTGCGAAGCGGATCTCGACCTCGGTCTCCGGGCTAACCTCGATACCACGCGTGCTCTGCTCGATGCGTTACGCGGAGGAGGCAAGCCGCGTCTTGTCTTCTCCAGTTCCGTGGCTGTCTTCGGCGGCGATGTCGATCTGCCGATGCCGAGGATGATCCACGACGATACCCTACCTGTTCCCCAGACCTCGTATGGTATTCAGAAATTTATTTGCGAACAACTAGTCGCCGACTACACCCGGCGCGGGTTGATCGAGGGGCGCAGCGCGCGCTTAATGACCGTGACGGTGCGCCCGGGCCGCCCCAACGCCGCCGCCTCTGGCTTTCTCTCCTCGATCATCCGCGAGCCCTTGAACGGCCAGCAGGCTGTCTGTCCGGTGCCACCGGATACGGTCGTAGCCGTCGCCTCGCCGCAACGCGCCATTGAAGGTCTGCTCATGGCTGCCGAGGCCACCCCCGATGCGTGGGGCAGCCGGACCGCAATAAACCTGCCCGGACTTACCGTCCGCGTCAGCGAGATGCTGGATGCGCTGGAAGCGGCGGCAGGCCGAGCCGCTCGGGAACGAGTGCTGTTCAAAGAGGATCCGTTGATCGCCAGGATGATGTTGGGATGGCCTTCCGTTTTCGAAAGCGCTCGGGCACGCCGGCTGGGCCTTTCCGCCGATCCTGATTTTCTGTCCATTGTCCGGCAGTTTCAGAAAGAGCAGGCCACCTGAGTTGATTGTGCTAGGCGGCATCGCAGATGACTTCACCGGCGCAACCGATCTGGCTAACAATCTGGTCCGTTCAGGCATGCGTGTGGTCTTAACCGTTGATATCCCTACAGAAGACGTTCGGCTGGACGCGGATGCCGTCGTGGTGGCGCTCAAGTCGCGCACCGTGGCCGCCTCCGTTGCGGTTGACCAATCGCTGCGCGCCTGCCGCTGGCTGCGGCAACAAGGGGCAGGTCAAATTTATTTCAAAATCTGCTCTACCTTCGACTCCACGGCAGCCGGCAACATTGGTCCCGTGATCGAGGCGCTGATGGATGAATTGGATTGTGGTTTCAGCATCGCGACGCCGGCATTTCCTGAGAACGGGCGAACGGTCGTCCACGGACATCTCTTCCTTGGAGATACCCTGCTCTCCGACAGCGGCATGCGCCATCATCCCCTGACCCCCATGACCGACGCCAACCTGGTGCGGGTGCTGCAGGCGCAACTGAATCCAGAAAAAGGGCGAAAAGTCGGACTGGTTGGCTACCGGACGGTGGGGCGATCGGCAGAAGTGATTCGACAGCGAATGGATGAGCTCCAGGGCGAAGGGATCGCGATTGCCATTGTGGATGCGCTCAACGACGAGGATCTGGGCAGACTGGGCGAGGCACTCCGGAACTCCCCCTTGCTCACTGCCAGCTCCGGACTGGGTGACAGCCTGCCGCGCAATTGGGGTTTCTCTCCGCAAAACCGGGCGAGCCTGCCGTCGGCGCGAGGACTGAAGGCCATCCTGGCCGGTAGTTGCTCAGCTGCAACCAATGCGCAGGTGCGGAATTTCATTCGCGACGGCGGCGAGGCCTACGCGTTGCAGCCGATGCAGCTTGCGGCAGATCTCGAATTGCAAATTGCCGAGGTGCTGGCGTGGGCCGATGCGTGCTGGCGCACGGAAGCCGGGCTGCCTCTGCTGGTGTACTCGACCGCAGAGCCGGAAAGAGTAAACCCGGCGCACGCACCCATTGTCGAACAGGCCATGGCGGAGCTGGCGCGTGCATTTGTGAAGCGCGGCGTTGGCAGCCTGGTCGTCGCCGGCGGTGAGACAGCGGGTGTCTGCGTGCAGGCTTTGGATATAAGGCAAATGCAGATTGGCCCGCAGATTGATCCTGGCGTGCCCTGGTGTTATTCAAGCGGCGGACTACATCTCGCGTTGAAATCGGGTAACTTTGGATCGCCTGACTTTTTCTCGAAAGCGTTTGCCTTTGTGGCGTGACTTATGAACGAGACGGAACTGCGGCAAGAGATCTGTCGTATAGGCCGCTCTCTGTTTGAGCGCGGCTACGTTCATTCCACCGCTGGAAATATAAGCGTTCGCCTGCCGGATGGCTTTCTCATCACCCCCACGGATGCATGCCTGGGTTTCCTCCAGCCGGAGGCTCTCTCCAAGGTAGGCGCGGATGGTGTACAGGTAAGCGGCGAGCGAGCCAGCAAGACACTGGCGCTGCATCGGCGCATCTACACCGCGGACGTGGATGCCGGGTGTGTGATTCACACTCACTCCACCCACCTGGTTGCGCTCACACTTGCCGGGATGTGGAAGCGGGAGGATATCCTACCCCCGATTACGCCCTATTACGTGATGAAGGTAGGTCACGTGCCGCTGATCGAGTATCACCGTCCGGGAGACGCAATGGTGGGCGAGTTGGTGGCGCAGACGATCGAGCGGATGCGGGCGCAAGCCACGCCCATTCGCGCGGTCATGATCGACCGGCTGGGCCCCAACGTCTGGCATAGCACGCCTTCAGCTGCGATGGCTGCGCTCGAAGAGTTGGAAGAAACCGCGCGACTCTGGCTGCTTACCGCGCGTAAGGCGGAGCCGCTCAACGCGGAGCAAATTGATCAACTGCGCCAGCATTTTGGCGCTTCATGGTAGGGAGTCAAGCTCATGTTGCGCTTCGCCGCGAACCTTAGCTTCATGTATGGGGAATATGCCTTCCCCGAGCGTTTTGCCGCCGCCGCCAGGGACGGGTTTACCGGGGTGGAGTATCTGTTCCCTTACGAATATCCGGCGCAGCAACTGGCGGCATGGCTGCAAGCGCAGGGCCTGGTCCAGGTACTGTTCAACGCCCCACCCGGAAACTGGGCGGCGGGCGAGCGCGGACTGGCTTCGCTGCCGGGCAAAGAAGAGGAGTTCCGCGCCGCCATGGGCAAGGCGCTCGAATACGCGCAGACGCTTAGTTGCCCGCGGGTGCATGTAATGGCCGGCGTTCAGCCGGGCCTGCGCAGCACCTTTGTCAGCAACCTCGCGTGGGCCGCCGAACAGGCCGCGCCTGCAGGCGTCCAGCTGTTGATAGAGCCCATCAACGGAAGGGACATGCCCGGCTATTTTCTGAACCGGCAGGATGAGGCGCATGCGATTGTCGACGAAATCGGCAGCCCTGCGCTCAAGGTGCAGATGGATCTTTATCACTGCCAGATCGTCGAGGGCGATGTGAGCATGAAGCTGCGGAAATATCTGGGAGAGAAAAGCGTGGGCCACATCCAGATCGCAAGTGTGCCCGAACGCAACGAGCCTGACCGCGGAGAACTCAATTGCGACTATGTGCTCGACCAAATAGACGAACTCGGCTATGACGGCTGGATTGGCTGCGAGTACCGGCCCAAGGCCGGCACCTCCGAAGGCTTAACCTGGCTGAAGAAACGGCTCTAAGTAGGGACTGCTTCGCGAAGAGGACGGAGAAACAGCAGGTCCCTCCACTACCCTGCGCTCTGTCGAAAAACATTTCCACGAAAGGTCCGTTGAACTGCAGATCCCTCGACTTCGCTCGGGATGACAAAGGGGAGGGCGACGCTTCCATGGAGAGCGGTTGCTCGACAGAAGGCTCCGTCCTCTTCGGAAGCTAAACGCCGGGCACCGGTGGACAGCCCGGAAATTCCGCAAGATAGCCGTTCCCGATGTAACCCAGATACTGGATGCCGATCTTGCTGGTAAAAAACCCGTCCGCAGTCAGGTTCCTTAGAAAGGCAAAAAACTCCACTCCCTGGCTCAAGCTCGGATCCTGCACCGCGTTCTTGCGATACGCGATGCAATCCAGCATCTCGGTCTGCTGCTGCGGGGTGCATTCAAGATAGGTTTTGCTATAGTGATCCGTGCAGGAGGAATCGAGCCACATGATGCCGCCACCGAGAGTCAACTGGTAGTGCGGATTCTCACTCGTGAGCAGATCAATAAACTCCGGGGCCCCGGCCTCGATCGCGCCCCCGCAATCAGCGTCCGCAGGAAAAATCCTCTCGCATAACACCTGCAAAGTCTTGTACTGCTGTGGCGGGAAATACTTCGGCGTGTACACACCCGCCTTGCTGGCTGCCTTTTCCGTGGTGATCATGTGGTGGGCATACTCCGCGGCCTGCAGCGGGATCACCTGCAGAACCGAGGTCGCCGCCACCCCCATGCTTAAGGACTTCAATACATCACGCCGGGATACAGACATGCTATATCTCCCCTTTTCGAGCCTGATCGAGCAAATACTCCGAGGTTCTCCACGATAGCGCCGTAATCGTGAGCGTCGGGTTCTTATCGGGTCCGGTAACAAAACACGCCCCGTCGCCGACGAACAGATTCTTCACGTCGTGCGCCTGGCAATTCTTATTCAGAGCCGAAGTCTTTGGATCGTCGCCCATCCGCACCGTCCCCAGCTCGTGAATAATCTCTCCCCCTTCGGAGATTCCGTAGGGTAACCCCACCTGCGGCTTGGTTCCGGCGTTCTTTGGCGCAGGATCGGACCGTCGAGTGGGCTCGACGACTGTGCCCCCTGCCGCGACCACGATGGCGCGAAACGTCTCCTGCATATCCTTCGCCATTTTTAACTCGTAGTCGCTCCACGCAAAGTGGAAGCGTAGTACCGGGATACCCCACTTATCGACCACCAGCGGGTCGATTTCGCAGTAGGTATCGGGATTGGGGATCATCTCGCCGCGTCCGGAGAATCCGATGAAGTTGCCATATTTGCTGCGAACGTTCTGCTTGAGGGATACCCCATAACCCTCATGTTCGCTGCATATCCCGTCAAACCCGCCCACACCTGGCATGTGGCGTCCCCCACCGAACTCGATGTGATAGCCACGCGGAAAATCGTTCTTGCTGTCGCCCTTCCACCACGGCATATACATGTGCATGCCGCCGATGCCGTCGTGATTGTGCGGAGCCACTGCCGCCAATTGCGGAAAATATCCGGTTACGTTGCTGCCAACGGAATCCGTGAGATACCGGCCAACCACGCCGGATGAATTTGCCAACCCATTGGGAAAGAGCGTGGAGCGTGAATTCAGCAGCAGACGCGCAGTCTCGCAGGAGCTCGCGGCCACCATGAACGCTTTCGCGTGGACGCGCATTTCTGTGCGGGTCGACTTGTCAATATAGGAGACGGCTTGCGCCTTTCCGTCTTTGCCGACCACGATCTCCCTGGCCATGGCGTTGGGAATCAGCGTGAAGCGCCCGGTAGCCTGCGCAGGGGGGATCATCACCTGGCTGGAACTGAAGTTGGAGGCGCTGATGCACCCGCGTCCGCATTGCGCGCAGTAGTGGCAAGGGGCCCGTCCATTCAGCGGCTTGGTGAGCATGGCCATGCGCGAGGGAATACAGGTTATGTTGAGTTGATCGCAGGCCTTCTTCACCAGGGTTTCGGTGCAGCGTGGCTTTGGCGGAGGAAGAAAAACGCCGTCGGGGGCGTCGGCAAGATTTTCTTTGGTCCCAAAGACCCCAATAAACGCTTCGACCTTATCGTAATAAGGCGAGAGTTCCTCGTAAGAAATCGGCCAGTCGTCCCCCAGGCCGTCCCTGGAGCGGGCCTTCAAGTCTCTCTGGGAGACGCGTAGTGAGATGCGCCCGTAGTGATTGGTCCGGCCGCCTTCGATGCGCGAGCGGAACCAGCGAAAGTTCGAGCCCGGAGCTGAGGTGTAGGGCTCGCCTTCAATTTCCCAAAATCCATTGGGAGCCAGGAATTCACCGTTCAACTCGTGCCGCGCCCGGCCCCCGATGTCGGCTCCGCGGTGGGGCAGGGCGTATGGCCAAACATGCTCTTTGTAGTCTGTACGGGGATTCAGCAGCGGCCCAGCCTCAAGCATGACCACATTTAATCCGCCTTCGGTCAGCACCTTGGCGGCGGTCCCGCCGCCGGCGCCAGAGCCTATGATGCAGACGTCGTATAGCTTGGGTGAGCGGATTACCTGGGGCATCAAGATTCTCCGATGGACCTATGGGTTTGCGAGACGAAATTTCGTCCTTCGCAAATATAGCCCAAACGGCTTCTGTCTGCACCGAGCGGGCCCCACAAGCCCCTTATATTGTAGACCCGTTGGATGGCAAAAGGTTGCTTGAGCGAGCACGACTCCGGGTTCGCATTCGGATGCTGATCGTCAGGGAACGAGCTGCAACAAAAACATGACAAAACTCGAACAAATATTTCTTTGATATTTGCAATGATTGATCAGGGGGCAGGCTTCATTGCGAGAGTGCTTCGACACCATCACTATTACAATTCCCTGTCCTGCTCCAGTAGAAACAACAATTGCAACTCGATTGCATTTTCATCGTCTATTTGGTTAAGAAAGAAAACGCATATTCAATGCGTGCTATTAAAGCTAAATACCCCAGGGAGAAATGTTATGAGCAATTTAGGCAAGCTAGTCACAAGGATTGGACTACTATCTCTATTTTCCGTTTTGCCCCTCGCAGCGCAGATGGACACGGCGTTGAAGTTCAAAGCCCCGTTTCCGTTCTACGTGGGCAACACCAGGATGCCGAGCGGTTCCTATATCATTACCCAACCGACAGACTCCGATTTAGGTGTAGTGTTCTTCTCCAGCATCGATCGGTCGAACCACGCGGCCATTGTAGTTATACCGACGCAGTCGGCAGAGGCTCCAAAGCAATCTAAGGTAATTTTCGAGAAATATGGAGATAACCTGTATTTTGATAGGGTCTTAGTCGATGGCTCTACGACCGGAGTGCTGGCTGAACCCACTAAGGCCGAAAAGAAGGCTGAGCAGCACGCCAGCATTGCTGAGCAGTACTCCGTAACTGTCTCTGGCGAATAACGAGAGCACGTCCTCTCGTCGATGAGTGGTGATGTAGATTCACTCCGCGGCTTCTACATCACCATGAAATCGTGAAGTACTCGACTTAGAGCATTTTCACTTCTACTCTGCATAGTCAAGCGCCGCGTAGTGCGGCTTTTCTTGAGGAAAAGCCACGTCGGGAGTGGTTGCTCTGTATACACCAGAAGTGAAATGCTCTAGGATGACGTCTCCACACTCTTCTTCAAAAACTTAACGCCCTCAAAGGCGATCGATTCCGGAGTGCGTTCAATATCTCGCCAGATGGCCGCGGCTGCGCTCAAATCCCCGAGCGCGAAACCAAAACTCTCTATGGTCAGCCAGCCATCGTACTTCAGGGAGCGAAGCGCCTGGAACACCTCTGTCCATTCCACGTGCCCCGACCCGGGTATTCCGCGATCGTTCTCGCAAGTATGAACGTGCTTGAGGTAGGGCCCGACGGTCCGGTAGCCGGCGGCAATATTCTTCTCTTCAATGTTGGCGTGAAAGGTGTCAAAGAGGATACCAATTTTCGGATGGTGAATCTGCTCTGCGAGCCTGGCAGCATCGGCAGCCGTGTTCAGAAAATAGGTTTCAAACCGGTTTAACGGTTCGATCGCGAACGTCACGTCGTGGGCCGTGAGCGTATCGCCCAGGGCTTGAAATCCCTCCACCGCCCATTTCCATTCGTCGCTGGTTCGGCGCCGGCCCGGCAAATAGCCGACCGGGCAGTAGAGGGGTCCGGCAACAATCTTGATGCCGGCATCTGCTGCTGCTTTTACCAAGTCCCCCAGATGCTGACGCGTCCGGCGACGTATATCGGAACTCTCGCTGATCAGGCTGTGGCCATCCACCAGGACCGTACAGGCATTGCATTCCAGGCCATTGGCTTCCGTAGCCTGGCGAATCTCCGCAGCTCGAAGCTCCTGTGGTCGAAAGAGTGGAATCTCGACCCCATCAAAACCCGCCTCTTTGATGGTTGGCAGCAAAGCGAAATGGGATGGATCAAACGTTGCCGACCAGATGAAGGTGTTGACACCAAATTTCATTTTTACCTCGGTATCGTTCGCTGACTATTATGCCAACTTAAGGAGCAATCCATGAACCGGCGTGAATTTATCGAAGTATCGGGTGCCTCACTGGTCGTCGCTTCGACCGGAAAACTCGAAGCCCTGGCCCCCGAGGATGGGAAGACGGACCTTCCTGTGGCAGCGGAAACTGCGCCGCATCGGCCAGGTGAATATGACCGAGCATGACCCCGCAGTCCTGAACGTCGAGGAATGGGCCGACTACATGGCACGCCTGCGGGTGGGGGCTACGTTCATAAGCGTGACCGGCATCCTTGCTTTCTATCAAACCAGGGTTCCCTTCCATCGCAAGGGCAAGTTCCTCGGCACTCGTGACTTCTTCGGCGAATTGAATGCTGCCGCAAAAAAGCGCGGCATACGTACCATTGCCCGCATGAGCCCCGACCTGAACTGGGGAGATGCGCTGCAGGCCCATCCCGAATGGTTCCAGCGCGACGCACAAGGCAATCCACGAACCGCCGCCGATGATCCGGACCTATACGAAACCTGCATGTTCACCAGCTATATGACGGACTACATGCCGGCCATCATCCGCGAGATCAACTCCCTTTACGACGTGGATGCCCATTACATGAATGGCTGGCCGCCGCTCGGCAGCTTGCCCGTCTGCTACTGCACGCAATGCAGCCAACTTCCTGCACCCGGAACGCCCGCCTACTGGGACAAGTTCAACGAGCGGGTTCTCTATCTGTGGAAGCTGTACGACGGCCTGGCGAAGGAGAAAAAGGCCAGCAGCTTCTACTTCGCCAACCTGGGCGGGGGCGTTCATGGTGGTCCGAACCTGTCGACCCTGGGAGAAATATGCGAGTGGTTCCAGGCCGATAACCAGGGCCGCGGCGGCCAGGATGAACCGATCTGGGGATGCACGCTGCAAGGCCGTGTGTGCAATGCAGTGCTGGATGGCAAGATGGCCGCCAACGTGGTGGGACTGTGGTCCACCGGACCGATACGGTGGCGGGAGAGCACCAAATCTCCGGCAGAGGCACAAATATGGCTTGCTGAGACCTCAGCCAGCGGCATGACGCCTTATGTGCACTCCATAGGCGGCGAAAACGGACTGGGCGAAGATCAACGCTTCAGGAAAATCGGCTACGACTATTTCGATTGGACGGCGAAGCACGATGCTCATTTCGAGAATAAACACTCCATCGCAAACATCGGCGTTTTAATCGGCCAGCGGACGCAGTTGTTCTATCAGCCGCCGCACAATGTGCAAATGTCTCAGTACATGAATGGCATGTACTATGCGCTGCTCGAAGGCCGCTTTCTCTTCGACTTCGTTCATGAGGATAGGTTGCAGCCCGAAAGACTGAAGAAATTTTCCGCGCTGATCCTTCCCAACACCGCATTGCTGAGCGAAGAGCAGTGCGCGGCAGTTGCGCGATTACGTGCAGCAGGGCGGCTCACTGCTGGCGACCTTCGAAACCAGCATGTATACCGACCAGCACGTGCGGCGAGCCGACTTCGGGCTGGCGGATATCTTCGCCATCCACGCCGCAGGAGCGGTAATCGGGAGGCGGGGAAACAGCAATCCATACTATGCACGAATCGAGAAGCAGCATCCGTGTTTGCAGGGCTTTACAGATACCAGCATTTTGCCCGGTGCGGAGTACCGGATACCTCTGGCGCCCATCGACAGCCCGGTGCTCACGGTGATACCAGGCTTTCCTGCGTATCCGCCGGAGCTCTCTTACCCGCCCCAGCCGCATACCAACGAGCCGGCGGTGGTCGTGAGGCAGACGGAAAAGGGACGGCTCGTCTACTTCCCCGGCGATATCGAACGCACCATGTGGCTTTCCGGGAGCACCGACCTCAGCCGTCTGCTGCAGAACTCGATCCGCTGGGTTGCCGGTTCCAGCACGCCGGTGTCGATCGAAGGCCGGGGATTCATCGAGGTCTTTGCCTGGGAGACGGCGGCCGGCTTCGCCGTGCATGTGCTGAACTACACCAACCCCAATGTTCACCGCGGTTGGGTGCGGGAGTTTTACCCTATCGGCGAGCAGAAGGTAACCATGCGGCTGCCAGGGGGACGGCATGTCAGGCGAGTTGAGTTGCTGCGCGCAGCAAGAACCATCCCTTTTAAAGCCGCGGGCGGAGTGGTCGAGTTCACCATTCCCTCCATCGACGACTACGAGGTGGCGGCACTCTATTCGTAATTCAGCGCTTCAGAACAAGTCGACCTCAGCGCACAGAATACTCGTCGTGACACCATGATGGCGCTTCGATGCGGGCGACCGGCCCACCATTCGTCACTTCTGGGGCGGAACCATTTTCGTGATGCGCCCAACGCTGGTGTCGCCTGCATACAGGTTGTCTTGTTTGTCCAAGACGAAGTAACTGGCTTCGATGAACTGGCCAGGACCTATACCCATTCCGTTACCGATCGCACCTAGTACTTTTCCGTTCCGGTCTAGCTTGAGAAACTGGCCATCCTGGCCACTCCCCATCCATAGTTGACCGTGTGCGTCAAAATAGAGGGCGCACACGAGATTTCTCATTTGGAGCGTTTTGACGAACTCGCCGTTGGCGGTGTAGACGACCATACGATATTGCTCGCGATCGCCGATCCAAACATCGCCGTTTGCAGGGTCCACGGCGAGACCATGGACCATGGTGAATTTTCCCTGTCCGACATGGTCGCCGTACCATTGATTGATGAATTTGCCGTTCTGATCGAGGTGTATGACCCGAGCGGCGCCCGACCTGTTAGTAGGATCGTCCGAATCGGTGTCGTTGGGACTCTCATTTCCGTGACCTTCGCCGATATAGATATCGCCATTCGGCGCGAAGGCGACCATCAGCGGCTGCCACAACAGCCTCTGCCCCTTGGCTTCGTCCCAATCTCCCCTATGACCTTTCACGCCGATGGTCTGGAGGAGTTTCCCCTCGGGACTCACTTCCTGCACGGTGGCGAGGGCAGCGTCGCACAACCAGACGTTGTCATGCGCGTCAATGGCCATGCCGTGCGCCTTGTAGGCATGTCCGATCACGTCGTCACCGACGGTGCGGATAAGCTTGTAATCCGGTCCGAACTCGTACAATTGCGCGGTTCCGGGGGCTGGCTGCCGTTTAAAGGCCCAGAGATTTCCTTTCGAATCAAGCACGACCGCGGGGACACCGCCGATGCCCTTAGGCAATGCATAGGGGTAAGTGAATGTGTACCCCAGAGTCTGTTTCCACTCTACGCGTTGTAATTGCTGGCGGCCTCCGGGACTTACTCCGAGGTGACCGTCGCAAACGGGAGAATGGCTGCACGGCGGCACCCCACCACTAGCGGCCGCGGCATCGTCGACAAGGGACTTGCACTCGCCCGAGAGCTTGCCGCTGTTCTGCGTAAGGCAGCTCATCGCCCCAAAGCCGCTCTGGCTGCCGCAGTATTTCCCGATATCTTCGGAACAGGCGGCCAGAGGCCCGCCGTGGCCGCCCGTTCTGGGGAGCACGGTGACATGCCCGTCCGGGTCGACCATGGTTCTTCCGGTTGGGTCGGGGAAAGACCCTTGCAGAAACTGCAGGCCGGGGGGTGAAGAGTCCGGAGGCGCCGCTTGAGAGAATGCCCGGGGGCCGCTGGCAAACAATTATGGCGAGTGCGGCAAAAGCGCTAAGTGGACAAAATTCCGTTTGTTCATTTCAACCTCGTGCCTCATTCCGTCCACCGGCTTAGCACAAGCCTCGGCGGGAGAGGAGTAAGAGCGACACTGACACGGGTACAACGAGTCGTCATAATTTCCACCGCCCTGAACTATCATATGTGAACGGAAATATTGCCAATAGTAGAATCAAGAGGTTACGTAAGTCGGCTGGATTTATAGCGCCAGGAAAGTCTCTTCTCAGCCAAATAGCATGGTAGTATCTACGATAGATCATCCGTACGCTTGCTTCGTCCCGGGGGGGTGAAAATGAAGATCAATCCTGAGAAGTGTGTGGCTTGTGGAAACTGCACCTACGTTTGTCCCATGGGCGCCATCTACATCGACCCCGTGCTGAAGCGGGCGACCATCAATCGCGACGAGTGCGTTGAGTGCTATGCCTGCTATAACGGGCTAAGCCAGGAACACCTGAACCCCACCCTGGTGCGCACCGTGCGCCGCGTCTTCGCGGCGTTGCGCATTCGCTTTGAACCGGAGCCTGACGTTTGCCCCACCGCTGCTTTCGAACCGGATGAGCTCACCTGGCCACGCGTCGTTCGCCGGGCCTTCTCCGACCCCAGCGTACCCCACGAATCGACGGGTGTAGAGGGTCGCGGCACCGAAGAAGTGAAAACCAATGATGTGACGGGACGAGTGAAAGTAGGAGACGTTGGCTTCACCATCGAATTTGGCAGGCCGGGTGTCGGCGTTCGCTTCCACGAAATCCAGCAAATGTGCTGGGCCCTGGCGAAGGCCAACGTAAGCTTCGAGAAGAAGAATCCGATTACGTCGTTGATGTCAGACGTAAGCACGGGCACTCTGCGCCCGGACATTTTGAACGAGAAAGTGATGTCGGCGATCGTAGAAATTAAAGTTCCGGTCGCACGCACGGAAGAGATCATTCGCCTGGTGTGGGAGGTTGAGAAAAAACTGGATACGGTGGTCGCACTCGGCGTCGCTACCCGTTGCGGCGAACACGGGGAAGAGACGGTCGTAGCCCCCATCCTTGAAGCGCTGGGATACAAACTTGAACGAGCGAAGACCAATATAGGTTTAGGCAAGATTGTGCAACCGACAGCCGAACCTGCCAGGGAGACTGCAAGCGTATGACTAATACACTCCATCGGTTCGGCGATACCGAAAGTTTCCGCGACGACTTCATCGTTTTTGCCATCCCCAGCAAGAGCAATAAGGATCCCAACGCGCTGCCCAAACTCCACCGGTTCATGGAAATTGCGTTGGAGTATAAGCCGGTGAACCTCGGGGAAACCCGGCACGGAGGCGCGCTGCGGCCCTCCAAGAATCTAGGTCCGTTGGCCCACTGGAGCCGGGATTTCAAGCCCGACTTCCAGGCCGTAATCAAGGGGCTCACCATTCCCACCACGTGCGCCGCGGTGTTCGACAATATTGATGCTGCGGAGCAGTTCGTCAAGCGCATCAAGGAGGAGAACCTGGGGATGAGCGTCAACATTTCGACCTCCATCGAAGGAGCGGAGAGATGCTGCAACTACGCCTGTCTCGACCGGCATAGCGTGGGCTATTCCCTCGGCTTCGAGGGCAAGACGGAAAAGATCCCCAATTCACAGGTCACAACGCTCTCGACCATGTGCGGCCACGGAATGATCAGCCATTCCCTGGCCAAAAAAATGATCGACTTCGTAAAGGAAAACCGCCGGAGTCCGGAGCAGGCAGCAACCTACCTCTCGCGTTTCTGCTCCTGTGGTATCTTCAATCCGTCGCGCGCTAAGAGGATCCTCGAAGATGCACGGACGAATACGAAATAGCGTCTTTACTTGTCTGCTGCTGTTATTCGCCACTTCCCTGGTGGCAGAAGTCAAGGTGCTCAAGAACTTTACCCTGATCGACGGCACCGGCCGCGCGCCGGTCGCTCACGCGGCGATGATCATCGACAACGGCCGCATCCTGTGGGTGGGGCCGCTCACAAAGCTGAAGGCTGATCCCTCGACTCAAATCGTCGACCTGCAGGGCAAGTACGTCATGCCCGGCATCATCAATCTGCATGTCCACCTCGGCGCTACCATCGGCTTCGATCAGAACGAAAAGTTCTTCACTCCTGAAAACGTTGAGAAGGATCTGAGAACCTACGCTTCCTACGGTGTGACCACCGTTCTCAGCATGGGAACTGACAAAGACTCCATCTTCAAGATTCGTGATGAACAGCGTGCCGGACGTCCCAACGAAACTCGCATTTACACGGCAGGACAAGGCTTCGTCTTTAAAGGTGGCTACGGCGGTCTCGAAGGGGTGAACCAGGGCGTTGCCACAGTGGCGGAAGTAGAGCCCGCGGTGGCCGCCCAGGCCGCAAAGCACGTCGACTTTATCAAGCTTTGGATGGACGACCACCTGGGCACGAAGAAGAAGATGCCTTACGACATCGCCCAGGCCATCATCGAGAGCGCGCACCGGCACCATTTGCGCGTGGTGGCACACATCTTCTATCTGCAGGACGCCAGGCAGCTGGTCGACTACGGTGTGGACGGCCTGGCTCACAGCGTCCGCGACAAGCCCGTCGACAAGGCCTTCATTGACGACATGAAGCGGCACGGCACCTGGCAGATGGCGGCCACGCTTTCCCGTGAAGGCTCCATGTTCGTGTATGGACAGACACCTCCATTCGCCAACGATCCTTTTTTCACGCGCAGCATTTCAACCGACGTGGACGCCAAATTGAAGAGCCCTGCCTATCAGGAGAAGATGCGATCGGACCCTGATTTCGGAATGTACCCCGGTTTTTTGCAGACTGCGGAACAAAACCTAAAGACCCTTGCGGACGCGGGTGTGCCTTATGGATTCGGCACCGACAGCGGTCCTCCGGGGCGGTTCCCGGGCTACTTTGCTCATTGGGAAATGGAGTTGATGGTGCAGGCGGGTTTGACTCCGATGGAGGTGATCACCGCCGCTACGGGCAGTGCCGCCCGGTTCCTGCATGCCAGGGATTTAGGCACCCTCGAAATGGGTAAGTGGGCTGATCTGATCGTTCTGGACAAGAATCCGCTCGACAATATTAAGAATAGCCGCACCATCCACGCCGTCTACATCGCCGGAAATCGCGTCGCTGGCCCGGCGCCGCAATAACCCGCAACGAGGCGTAGCTGTCTCGGGCTTGTGTTAAAGAGTGAAATAACTCGCGCGCATATGGAACGCTAGAGCGTTTTCACTTTTGGTGAATAAGAGCAACCGCTACCGACGTGGCTTTTCCTAAGAAAAGCCGAAGTGGAGGGGCTTGTCTGTGCAGAGTAGAAGTGAAAATGCTCTAGTTACTTTGTGCTTGTACTATAGTGCGGAAAAAACGCATCTCGCCACTTACATACAAACTTGGAAAGGCGCTATCTCTTAGAGTAGAAGATATAGGCAGGCGACGGCTTCTAAGAAACGCGCCCTGGAGGGCAGTTGCGGGTAGTTTCGGCCTTCAGCGCGAGCGAAGGATAGCTGCACGCTATCCGGTACCTCACTCAATCCCTGTCACAAAATCACGAACACCTCGCCATGAGTGGCTACCGAGGCTCTCTACCTCTTTGTGTCCCTAAGAGAGCAGCAAACAAATCAGACCCAATCTCCAGCAAACCAAGGAACGAGACTACAGAAAAGAAACTGCAGGTCCCTCCGTCAGAAATGGTCTTTGCTACCTGGTCTTTCCGGAACGATGAATGACTGCCGCGCCGCGGAAGCCGTCGGTCTCAATCTCGACACGACGCCTACACCAAATCCAAGCCCCGCGTGCGCGCCTACATGAAAGAGCACCGCACCGCTGTCAGCGAAAGGCTGGTGGACCAGGAAGCCGAAGGGCTGCGCAAGCTGAACCTTGGTCGCGACCAGATCCTGGCGTGGCTCTGGGAACTGGCCAATCTCAGCCTCGAAGCCACCAGAGGCATCATCGCCGGTCAGGTCAAGGCTCTATCGATGATCGTAGCCATCGAAGGCTTGATCCAGTCCGACAGAATGATCGCCGCCTCTCTCCATCCAAAACGCAACACGCGGCCCCGCCCGTCAAGGCACAAATCACAGCTCTCAGTGGCGCTCCGAACAGCAGCCTCAAGCCGCTGGCGAGGAGCCAGGCGATGTAGCTGCAGCCGAGGAAACCCAACTAGTCGCGCTATAAAAAAAAAAAAAAAAGTAAAAAAGAAGTAACAATGCCAACCACTTCACCAGATTTGACCAGAACCAGCCCAGCCTCGCCAACCCCTTCATCAATCCCGCAGCGTGAACAGGGTTCCCGCAGCGACTGGCTGCGTCTTAGATGCTGTTCTAGACACAGCCAGCTAATACAGGATATTAAAAAAATAAATGATGATATGAAGAAGCAGCTGAAGTAGATAAAAAGAAAAATTTTATAGAAATATGAAATATAAAGATAAATTGAGATAAAAAAAGGATGAGGGGATTGGGTCTATCAACTGGTCTGGAGCCGTTGACTGGCATTGATCTGCAGATACAGCACGGCGGCCACTACCGCTAGTCCCGCCATCACCAGGAACGGTGCGTTCCAGCCGGAAAGCATCACAAGATACGCTGATAGCGCGGAGGAGATGGCGCCACCAAGATTGCCGCAGGTGTTCATGACCGCCGAAACCGCACCCGCGGAGTCAGCGCCGATGTCGAGCGTAATTGCCCACGAAACACCCACCGTCGATTCCATGGCAAACATGGCCACGCAGGAAAGCCATACCGAGGCGAGCGAGTTTGTGGTAAGACACGCGGGCACGATACACACGGCCGAGAGCAGAAAGCCCCCCGCTCCCACCATGCGACGGGCCATCTTCAGATCGCCCGACCACTTTGCCAACAAATCGGAAAACCATCCGCCGAACAAGTCTCCCACTGTCCCCGCCAACAACGGCATACTGGCGTAGAAGCCCATCTGCTTGAGATTAAATCCGCGATGGTCATTCAGATACTTGGGAAACCAAACCAGATAGACCGCCAGGTTGTAGGCGTAGCAGAAATACATGGCGCAAAGGATCCACATCTGCGGGCTCGCCAGAATACGTTTCCAGGGAACACTCTGTGTCGTCTTAGCTCCGCGCGACAACTCGAGCGACGAACGAATCAGCTCGCGTTCCGCGGGGTTGACGGAGCGGTGCTCATCCGGAGTGTCACGGTAATACCAAAACCACGCCGCAGCCCAGATCAAACCCAGCGAACCGCAACAGAGAAAGGCCGCGCGCCATCCCCAGCGGGCGATAATCAGCACCACCAGAGCCGGCGTAAGAGCGCCTCCGAGCCGGGAGCCGGCGTGCGTGGCGCCCTGGGCAAAACCTCGCTCCGTGGGCAACATCCAGCGGGAAAGCGACCGGGTAGCAATCGGAAAAGCACCCGCCTCGCCCATTCCAAAAAGAAACCGAATCACGGCCATCGACACCGCGCTCCATGCAAACACCGTCGCGCAGGTAAAGATGGACCACCAGCTCACGATGAGCGTCAGCGCCCGCCGGGGGCCGATACGATCGCCCAACCACCCGCCGGGTATCTGAAAAATTGCGTAGGCCCACTGGAACGAGCTCAGGATCCATCCCATGGTGACGATGGAAAATCCGAACTCCTTCTGGATGGATGGAACGGCAGAAGAGATGACGACCCGATCGATGTAGGTGATCATGTAGGCGCCAATCGTCAGGGCCAAAACGATGTAGCGAATACGGGTTGGACGCGCCACTCCGACCTCTTCTTCCGCTTGGTTACCGACAGCTTGATAATTGATCTATCACCCTACCGTGGCGCGACGGGAGAAGTGTACACGCAAGCAGTTGCTTGTGGCTAGGCAAAGGGGGTTGCGAGCGCGCCCCGGTGCTGCGATGATAAATGAACGAGCATGCCCACCTTTGCCGAAATTGAGCCGCTTTCTCTAAGCGATCGCGTTATCAACGCGCTGAAAGACGCCTTTTTTGCCGGCGAGCTCAAGCCAGGCGATGCCATCGTGGAGCGGGAGCTTGCCCGGCAGATGAAGGTTGGGACCCCTGTGGTCCGCGAGGCGCTGATTTCTCTCCAGGGTCAGGGATTCGTCCGCAGGGTGACGAATACCGGAACCTTCGTGACCCAATTTTCAACCGACGAAGTGCGCCAGCTCTACACCCTGCGGGTGGAACTGGAGCTGTTGGCATTGCAGTGGGCGAAGCCACGGGTCACGGAAAATGATCTGAAAGAGCTCAGCCGCCAGATCGCGCAAGTTGTGGAAGCGGGGGAAAGAGGCGATCGGCGCCAGTTCCTGGAACTCGATTATGCATTTCACCGCAAGTGCTGGGCGCTCTCGGGGAACGCTTATCTGGCCGAAACTCTGGATCGCCTGATGGCGCCGCTCTTCACCTTCGTGGTGCTGGCCAGCGGCGCTCCGCTCACAGGGTCGATGGGCAGAGAGCACTATGAGCTCGTGAATGCGCTGCAGAATACGGACGAGCCCGAATTTACCGTGGTTGTGCGCAAACGGCTCACTGGATTTACCTCCCGCTGGCTGGCTGCTTTTAGCGGCCCGGATGAGCCGGTCAAGCCGGCTTAGAGCACGCTAAATTTTCATGGTCTAAGTGGCTTCTATGCCAATCTGTGCCGGAGCAAGGCCGGGAGATGAAGCGGAGAGCGTTAACCCACCCCCCGATCCAGCTGACTGAATAATGACAAGAGCCAACCCATTGAATGCTCTACGGCTGGGGCCCTGGTAGCTCTCGTGACTATCGGGTCGTCCATTGTCGACGCCCAGGATACGGCCCGGACCTTGCAGGGCGAACATGATCTCGTCGTCGGCGGTTGGAACCACCCTTCCCTCTGCATCCAAAACCTGGACCGTGACGTGCGCGACATCACCGGGGCGGCTGGAGATGCGCGGCCGATCTACCGTCAAACCCAGCTTCGCCGGGCTGCCTGTCGTATGAAGCTCGACCGTCCGAATGACTTTTCCATCTTTCACTCCTTGGGCCGTTAGGGTTCCCGCCGTAAAGGGAACATCCCATGACAGGTGAAGGTCTGCTGTGGTCTGCAAGGACTTTGCCCGGGGAGGATATTTTCCATACGTGCCCACCATGCCGGGACGCGGAAAAGCATATCCCTTAACACCGAGGCTGTTGCCATTGAGGAATAGTTCTACCGTGTCGCAGTTGGTGTAGCAGGTCATGGTAATGACCCTGCCTTCTTTACCCGCCCAGTTCCAATGTGGAAACAGGTGAAGCACCGGTTCACCTGTCCATCTACTTTGATAGAAGTAGTAGGCATCCTTCGGAAATCCGCAAGTATCCAGGGCGCCACTCGACGCTATTTTTGAGGGCCAGCGGGATTCCCCCAGATAATCGATGCCGGTCCAGATAAAGTCGCCGCTAACGTAGTCGTAGGTCTGGATAAACTTCTGTAGTTGCTCCACTTCGATGGCCGTGTTGGAGGCCATGCCAAAGAAAGGGTCGTCCGGCTCCTGGATAGCGTATGCCCCGCGCGGACCAAAAATCGAGCTCGTCTCTGTGCCAATAAATCGCCGGTTCGGATAAGCTTGACGATCGATCGAGTAAAACTTCTCCCGTCGGTCCCGCCAGCGGTCCACGTAGTTATACCCAACAACATCGAGTTTCCCGAGAAAATCAGGTAATGCCGCCTTGGGCTCCGCGGCGATCTGGTCGCATGCGACCGTGACCAGGCGGGTTGGGTCCTTACTGCGCATGATGTCCAATAGCGCCTGTACTGTCTCCGGTCCGCGAGGATCGCTCTGATCCGGAACCTCGTTGCCGGCGCTCCATATCACGATCGAGGGGTGGTTCCGGTCTCGCTCGATCATCGCCGACATATCGCGCGGTGCCCACTCATCAAAATATTTGTGGTAACCATAGAGCGGGGTCTGCAGCTTAGGCTGTTTCCACTCGTCGAAGGCTTCGCCCATGACCAGGAAGCCTATCCTGTCGAGCAGATCGAGAAGTTCCGGCGCAGGAGGATTGTGACTCAGCCGGATGGCGTTGCAGCCCATCTTCTGCAGCATTTCCAGTCGCCGCTCCCACATCCCTTCCGGTACAGCCGTACCGACTGACCCGCAGTCGCCGTGAATGCAGACGCCGTTCATCTTGACGTGTTCTCCGTTGAGCAGAAAACCTCGATCCACATCGAATTTGACCTCTCGTATGCCGAAGGTCGTCGTGTCCTGATCGAGCTGCTGTCCGCGAGATCGCAAGGTGCATCGTACGGTGTAAAGATTAGGGGTCGAAACCGACCATAAAGCAGGCGACGCAACCTGCAAACGTTGCACGAAGGTTGCCTCGCCTCCGGGCTGAATGGTCATTGTGCTGCTGCCTTGCTGCACGACCATTCCCTTCTGGTCCAATATTTCTGTTGCCAGATCACAGGCTGCTTCGCGATCGTGGGCATTGATGACTCGAGTCGTAACCTCAGCCGTGGCGCTCTCGGGTGAAATCGAGGGCGTGGCAATGAACGTTCCCCAATGGGCGAGGTGAATGGGATCTGTGATGATGAGCCAGGTGTGCCGGTAGATGCCCGAGCCCGTGTACCACCGGCAGTTCGGCTGAAGAGAGTTGTCTACGCGCACCGCTATCTGGTTCAGCTTTCCAGCAGGCTTCAAATGAGGTGTCAGGTCATAGGAAAAAGTAGTGAATCCATACGGCCACATCCCCAGGGATGTTCCATTAATCCACACTTCACTTCGCTGATACACCCCATCGAACTGCAAAACAACGCGCTTCCCACGGGTTGTGGCAGGGAGCGTGAATTGCTTTCGATACCAGCCGATTCCGGTGGGCAGGTAGGCTCCGGTACCCGCAGCTGGAGCGTCTTCGCTGAAAGGACCTTCGATACTCCAGTCATGAGGCAGGTCAAGCGTTCTCCAACCGCCGTCTTTAAAGTCCGGCGACTGTGCGCCCTCCGTATCGCCCTTGCAGAACTTCCATTGCTGGTCGAAATTTGATTTTCGATCCGGATGTGCAGGCATCACTGATTCAGAGAGCGCCGGCAGATCAAGCTTGAATGCTGAGGCAACTCCGGCCTTTGCCACATCACCCAGAAAATCACGGCGCGTCAAACTATAAGACATGAATGGGCCTTTCGGTAAGCGATAAGAAGCATATAGACCTGTGGAGGCCCGGGATACCTACTTTAGTAGGAGTGCCATCAATCCTCGACGGTCCTACTAAAGTCGGATTCGCACCAGGCTATGGGCGCGTAGTCTCATTGCACATGGACGGTCAGGCTGCTGCGCACGGCAACGACTGGGAAATACCAATCTGCGAAACAACTACGACGTGGTATCTAATCGCTATTACTCGCTGAAATCAGGGGGGCTCGTTTGCGCGCTGCCAAGAGTATCCAATGCCTGCTCACCATACCATTGATTTGTTTTTCACTCGGCCTCGCATCTGCGCAGCAAACGGCGATCAAGCTCTGGCCCAAAGGCGCTCCTGGCTCGGAAGGAAATGCTACTCCGGAAACCGTCCGGCTCAATCCAGATGGTGAGCACATCATCTCGAATATTCAGGAGCCGTCCATCATTCCGTATCTTCCCGGCACGGATGCGGCAACGGGAGCGGCGGTCATCGTCGCACCGGCGGTGGTCACAGCGAACTGTGGATGGACCACGAGGGCTACGCCGTGGCCGAATGGCTCAGCAGCCATGGCGTTGCGGCCTTCATTTTGAAATATCGGCTGGCCAGGCAGAAGCACTCCACTTACACGGTAGAGGGAACCGAGTTAGGTGATATGCAGCGCGCCATCCGCACGGTGCGCAGCCGGAGCAAGGAGTGGGGCATAGACCCGGCGCGCATCGGCGTGATGGGCTTCTCTGCCGGGGGCGAGTTGGCTGCGCTCGCCAGCACCCGGTATGACGACGGTTCACCCTCCGCCCAAGACCCGGTCGAGCGAGTCAGTTCGAAGCCGGCCTTCCAGGCGCTTCTTTATCCGGCGATTCCCCATGATCCCCGGCTCACTGTCGACACGCCACGTGCCTTCATGGCATGCGGAGGTAACGACCGCCCGGATATCTCGCAAGGTCTGGCGGAGCTCTATCTCGCTCTCAGCCGTCTCCACGTTTCGACCGAACTCCACATCTATGCAGGCATCGGCCATGGCTTCGGCGTCCGCAAAACCAATCCGGCGCCGGTCTCAGGCTGGACGTCGCTTTTTCTCGACTGGATGAGCGCCCGGGGATTGCTCAAACACTGAAGGTTGTGCGAGAACCGAACGCGGGCGGGCAGGATTTCAGCCGTCCCCGTTCGACAAGCTCAGGACTGATTCAATTTCGTCTTCGGTGCTGGATAGACAACGATTCTCTGGACGGGCGCCTCGCAACAGCGTACATGGGACGAAAAAGACGGGGCGCAGCCCCTCAAACGCTACTACTACGCGGGCAAAAAAGAAGGTTTTTGACGGGGAGAATTCTCATGACATATAGAGTGAAAGCATTTGAAAAAATCGTTATCGGCCCATGTACGCTGGTGCGAACATGGGGCGCCCGCAGGTTTCGAAGCTTTAAGAGGGCGGCAGGCGCTGCAGATTGGTGCGCGCCTGGGCATGGTCCGGCACCAGCTGCAAGGCGTGATGGAAATCCTCACGAGCTTCGGCAATCCTGCCTGCCCGCGCTTCCAGCACGCCCAAATTATTCCAGTCATCGGCGTCATCAGCACGCAGACGGAGTGCGGCTTTTCGTTCCGCGATCGCCTGCTCCAGTTGTCCGGTGCTGGCCAGCGCCTGCGAGAGCAGCCCGTGCAGGTCAGGATTGGCGGGCGCCAGGCCGATGGCCTCGCGCAGCTGCACCACCGCGTCGGCGAGGCGTCCCGATAACGCATACGCTTCCGCGAGGTGCTGGTGAGCGTCCGCGTCCTTTGGGCGCTGCTTGACGGCGGCCTCAAGCAGCGCCGAAGCCTGCTGAGGCTGGTTGGCCTGAAGGGCCAAATCACCCAGATTGAAGAGAGCCGTGAAATCGTGCGCATCGATCTCGAGCGCTGCGTGAAACTCGGCTTCGGCAGCCTCTAATTGGCCTTCGCTTTCCAGAGCGGCTCCAAGCCCACTATGTACGCTCGCGTCAGCCGGACACTGCGCCAGCATGGTACGGAACTGCTGCTCAGCAGCACTCGCCTGATCATGCTTCAAGCCAGATCGAGCCAAGTTGAAGCGTGCATTGCACGTGTCAGGATGTGCGGCGATGTCCTCGAGAAAGACCTTTTGCGCCCGCTGCCAATCTCCGGAGTTCTCGAGCGCTGCGCCAAGCTCGTTCAGTGTGCGTTCGTCACCAGGATGCAAGGCAAGCGCATGCCGATAAGCGACGATGGCATCCTGATACTTGCCTTCGCCGGCCAGTGCGGAGGCAAGGTTATAGAGCGGGATGATGTCGTGCGGATCCTTGCTCAGCCAATTCCTCATCCACGCTTCCTCAAGCAACAGCCGCGGATCGGGCCCGTTGGCGGGGGTATTGACCGGCAAGACCTGCAGCCACAAATGCGCCATCTCATCTTCGGAGCGATTCCCTGCCTTCACCCGCACCGGAGGCAGGTGAGGATTGTGCTCGTTGGCGGCAGAGTTGTCGTAGGTATAGCGCATGTGAACGATCGAGCCTTTGGGTAGAAACATCGGGCTGCGATAGCGGTAGACCGATTGGCGGTCAATGTCCCAACTGGGAATCAGGATCAGCCACTTCTTCTGTTGATCGGGCAGTGTCGCCCACGCCTCCATGCGCTTGCCCAGATAATGCGCGTGGGGATAGATACCGAGAACCTCAACATCCAGGGGCAGCCGCAGAGCATCCTCGACCACGAAGTTGCGCTCGCCCGCCGGAATGTCGAGCGCACTGTCGTGCTCCAGCTGCAGCAACATCGGTTGTTTCGATGGCGGTTGATCGGTGAAGTAAAGGCCGATCTGCGCCGCCGCGACCTCTGGCTTGCCCGAAGGTTTCAGATGCATATTCAGGATCAAGTCATTGCCGGGATCGAGCCTCCATGGAATGCCCTCCGGCTCAACCAGCACCGGCGTGTCTGGCTTCCAAAACAGAAAATTACTATCGGGATCGAACTCGTTTCCCGTGTCCACCTCAAGCTCCATCCCAGGGACACCCTCTTTCCATTGCGCCGGGTGCGCGCGGCGAAACGATGCCGTGCGGTCGATGAGGATGTTGGCGTGATGAACGATCCGTGGCGCGGCCGGGCGGATCTCCATGGCGCGGATGTAATGCGTCTGTTTGAGGGGATAGGGCAAAACGAAGTTGCGAAAGACATCGGTTCCGGAGGCACCCAGGGTGAACGGCTGCTCCACCGAAAGTACTAAATCTGGAGTGCCGTACTGCCAACTGTCGCTATACCTGGGCGCGGGGGGCGCCGCGGACGCATCGCCTTGCTGCATACCGGTTTGAACCCATTGAGCGATCAGCTGTATCTGCTCGTTGTTGAGTCTCCGCTCATCTGCAAAATCTCCATAACCAGGCTCCGGGAGCCATGGCGGCATATAGCGGGACGCGGTAACGGCAGCCATCTGCTGCCCCCACCGCCGCGCATCCTCATAGGTCAGCAGGCTGAACGGCCCCGCCCCGCCCGGATGGTGACACGTGGTGCAGTTGTTGTATACCAGCGGGGCAATCTGACGGGACCAGGTGGCGACAGAGTCTTGCGGTGTGGCCTGGACTGCATAAAGGCCAGCTGCCAGGATCGACCACGGGATCCAAAACACATTCTTCATGGATGCAGCGTCACAATCGAGCAGCCAACGGGCGGACCTCCGGGCTGCGGAACAGGCTTACCAGCCAGAACGGCGCGAATGGCTTCTTCGAGGTCATGATGCGTGACCTGCGGCCGTTCGGTGCCCAGGGCTAAGTACCGGTCATCGATCCGCCCCCGGTACACCTCGTGCAACTTTCCGCCCTGGGGAACAAACACCGCGGCCTCCGGGGTGACAGTTGCGTGCGCCATCTGCGTGAGACTCTGCGTGGTATCTAACGCAGTGCTCCCGGTGATGGCAAACTCCAGATCGTGAGCGCGAACAACGCTGGCGGTATCTCCCGGATTCGGATACACGAACCAGACCCGGACCGCGACTGGTTCGAACTGCTTCGCCAGACGTTGTATTTCGGGGATATAGCGATTCGAAATGGGGCAATCGGACGCCGCGAAGAAGAGTATGACGGCCCTTGTTCCTACGGGCGCCATCTGCGTAATAGGACGTCCGTTGAGATCGATAGCCACCGCAAGTAACAATACTCGGATGAGGACGGTCACCAGCGTACCTCCATTACAGTCCGGGGCTACTCTGCATCATGCCGCCGTCCGTGATGATGGTGGTGGCCGTTATATAGCTGGCCGCGTCTCCAGCCAAAAAGGCGACCACGCTGGCTATTTCTTCGGGCTTCGCCATTCGGCCCAGAGGAATGGCGGCATTTAATTTCTGCAGCAGCGCCGGATCGTTCATCGTGGAGAGATTGATCGGAGTCGCAACCGCACCCGGGGCTACACCTACGACCAGGATATTATGGGGAGCCAGTTCCACCGCCGCCGTGCGCGTCAACATGCGCATACCGCCTTTGGAAAGACAATACGCCGTATTCCCGGGCATCGGCCAGTCTTCATGAATCGAAGTCATGTTGATAATCCGGCCGCCACCGCCCTGCTTGATCATCTGTTTGGCCGCCAGTTGGGTGCCGAAAAACGCGCTCTTTAAGTTGATGTCCAGCACTTTGTTGTATTGGTCTTCGGTGGTGTCGAGAATCGAGGTGCGGGTTTCGACCCCGGCGTTGTTGACCATGATGTCGACATGCCCAAACTTCTCTACCGTGGAGGCAAACAATCGCTGCAGGTCGTCCAGTTTGCTGACGTCCGCCTGAACGCCGATCACGCTTGCACCCAAGGCAGTGATCTGCGTTTCCAGAGCGTCCGTTGCCTCAGGATGAGAGACGTAGTCGATAACCACACTTGCACCCTGCCTGGCCAGCTCGAGCGCAACGGCTTTGCCGATACCGCTGTTGCCGCCGGTAACGATTGCAACTTTGTTCGCGAGTGACATGAAATTCCTTTCCTCTACCTTTGGTACCCTGCGCGGGGCTCTAATAGCTTCGCGATGATGCCGGTCCACCCGGTCTGGTGAGAGGCGCCGGCTCCTCTTGCGGTGTCTCCATCGAAGTACTCGTAGAAAGGCACGTAATCGCGGAAATGTTCGTCTTTCTGGAAACGGGGATAAAGAGCATTTACCTGGCGTTCGCCCTCGCTGTTTTTGAGGAAGATCTTTGACAGGCGTTGAGTGAGTTCGGCGGCAACCTGATCGATGGTAATAAATCTTCCTGAACCCGTGGGGCACTCGATCTTGAAGTCGTCGCCATAGTAGTGGTGGAACTTCTGTAACGATTCAATGATGAGGAAATTAACCGGAAACCAAATTGGGCCGCGCCAATTCGAGTTGCCTCCGAACATCCGCGAACGCGACTCAGCCGGTTCATAATCTACGCTGAGCGCATGGCCGTGCACCCAGTGCAGGTAGGGGTGCTCGAGGTGGTATCGCGACACCGAGCGGACGCCGTAATCGGAAAGAAATTCATTAGGATCAAGCATTCTCCGCAAGAGCGCCTTCATGCGATGTCCCCGAAGCAACGAGAGCAGGGTGCGCTTACCTTCGCCAGGCATGGTCCAGCGCGATACCAGACCGGCAAGATCAGGCCTGTTTGTAAGAAACCACTCCATGTGGCGGGTAAATCCAGGGACTTTGTGGAGCAGTTTGGGATCCAAAGTCTCGACAGCAAACAGGGGAATCAGCCCCACCATCGAGCGAACCGTCAGCGGGATAGTCTGACCGCTCGACAGATTAAGCACGTCATAGTAAAAGTTCTCTTTTTCGTTCCATAGCCCCACGCCGCGGCCGCCCATATCCGTCATCGCCTGGGCGATGTAAAGAAAGTGCTCGAAGAACTTGGTCGCCATATCATCGTAGGTGGTGTTGTGCTGCGCCAGTTCAAGAGCCATCCGCATCATGGCCAGGGTATACATCGCCATCCAGCTGGTTCCATCGGATTGGCTTAAATATGCACCGTTGGGGAGGGCCTGGTCGCGATTGAACACTCCGATGTTATCCAGGCCGAGGAAGCCACCTTGAAAGAGGTCACGTCCATGCAGATCTTTTTGGTTGACCCACCAGGTAAAGTTGAGCAGTAACTTCTGGAAGACACGCTCGAGAAAGACCAGGTCTCCGGGATCATCCGGGGTCTGCTTGCGTCGATGCTTACGATCAATCGTGAAGACGCGTTCCGCGGCCCAGGCATGAACGGGCGGATTGGCATCCGAAAAGTTCCACTCATAAGCGGGCAGCTGGCCGTTGGGATGGAGACACCATACATGCAGCAGTTCAATCAGCTGCTGTTTGGCAAACTCCGGATCGATCAACGAGAATGTGACTGCATGAAACGCCAGGTCCCATGACGCAAACCACGGATACTCCCACTTGTCGGGCATGGAAAAAATCGTCCCGCAGTCGACATGCTGCCACTCCGCGTTGCGGCCGGACTGCCGTTCGGAGGGTGGTGGCGGCGAGTTGGGATCGCCAGACAACCAGCGGCGAACATCATATTCATAATATTGTTTGTTCCAGATCATCCCGGCGAAAGCCTGCCGCTGCACCAGGCAGGCGTCTTCGTTGTCCATCCCGGTTTGAATCTCAGCGTAAAAATCATCGCACTCACAGATCTGGGCGTTCGCAATCTGCTCAAATCCCATAAAGGGCGCGGGATTCTCAACGTGAGAGAGGCGCAAGCGGAACCGTTTAGACTTGCCGCCGTCGACGCGCGCGGTGAGATGCGCACACGCCTTGGTGCCGCGCAGCAGCGGGTTTACCGCAGACAGATTTCCGTGTACCAGATACTCGTGAAAAGCGTCTTTGTAATATCCCTGGGGTGCACCTCCGTAGAGTCGCGCACCATTGGTCTCGTTCTCACAGAACAAAAGTTTGGCGTGGTCTTCTACGTAGAGGTAATAGCTGCCTAGTTCCGGATGTTCGGCGGCCAAAATCGAGCCTCTTGCGCTGATCTCCGGCTTGGTCATCGAGGAGCCCCACGACCAGCTATTGCGAAACCACAATTGCGGCAGCAGGTGCAATTCGGCCGGCTCGGGACCGCGATTGTGAATGGTTATCTGCACCAGGATGTCGTCGGAGGCAGCCTTGAAATACTCAACAAAAACGTCCCAATAGCGATTTTCATCGAACACCCCGGTATCGATCAGTTCGAACTCGTTGTCCTCAAGGCCACGGCTGCGATTCCCGCTCACCAGCTGTTCGTAGGGATATGGAGCTTGGGGGTACTTGTAAAGCATTTTGAGATAGGAATGATCTGGCGCAGCGTCCAGGTAATAGTAGTATTCCTTGACGTCCTCACCGTGGTTGCCCTCGCCGTTGGTAAGGCCAAACAACCGCTCTTTCAGGATCGGGTCTTTTCCGTTCCACAGCGCAAGGGCGAAACACAATCTCTGCTCCTCGTCGCTGATCCCCGCCAGGCCATCTTCTCCCCAGCGATAAGCGCGGCTGCGCGCGTGGTCATGGGGAAAGTAGTTCCAGGCATCGCCGTCGGCAGAATAGTCTTCGCGTACCGACCCCCACTGGCGCTCGCTGAGGTACGGTCCCCAGAAGGAATTCGAGGGGCTTAGTGGTGTATCTTGGGTCTGCATTTTTCTCCGCGATTCGGCAGATATTCGATTGTACCGGGAGGCGATTACAAGCAAGCATTTTTACCGCTCTTTCATGTTTGGCCCGACAGGTTCCGGCTCCGTTCCAGATCGACGCAACGGTGCCCGGGCCGACGGATTCTCTATCGAGGTTGACGGCGTTGACGAACTCCGTGCGGCTATCTAACAAAACAACACCCTCAGGGGCATAAAGAGTGTGTGTGGGAACCCCCCAGACTCGTAAAGCCCTCTACTTGGCAGGAGCAGTGTTTCCTTTACCGCAACTACAGATGGGCCAAACCACGCTGCAAGGCGGCGACCACCGCTTGGGTGCGATCGGTTACATTCAGGCGCATCAGAATTACGCTCACATGCGACTTAACGGTGGCTTCTTTGATGGACAATTCGTCGGCAATTTCGCGGTTGCTCTTGCCGCGAACCAGCAGCGAGAGCACTTCTCGTTCGCGGGCGCTGAGCTCGCCGTCCGGCATGCGTGAGGCCAACGCGCGGGTGACCGGCGGAGGCAGGAAATTTCGTCCCGCATGGACCTTGCGCAAAGCTTCCATCAACACCTCGTGAGGCATGCCCTTGATGAGGTATCCCATCGCGCCGGCTTCCAGCGCCTGGTGGATATCCTCGTCGCCGTCATAGGTGGTGAGCACGATAAAACGCGCCTGTGGGGCATTCCGCCGGACGGCGCGAATGACATCCACACCGCTCTTATCCGGAAGCCTTAGATCCATCAAAGTAATATCGGGCCGAACCTCCCAGAACAGGCGCAGCGCCTCCTCGGCGGTACCTGCCTGGCCGGCAACTACCATATTGGGTTGCGACTGAATGATGGCTGCAATCCCGAAGCGCATGATGGGGTGATCGTCGCAGATCAGGATCTTGATTTTCGGTTGGTCGCTCATATCTGCATGCTGTCCTGGGCAGCCGGAGATTGCAACTGAGAACGCCGGATACTGAAAGAGACGGTCGTTCCCCGCTCGGGAACGCTGACAATGCTGAGCCGTCCGCCCATCCGCTCCACGCGTTCGCGCATGCCCTCGATTCCGTAGTGTTGCGCGCCCTCGGATTTTCGAGCTGTGGCATCAAAGCCGCATCCATCGTCGCAGACGCTGCTGTCGAGCTCATCGCGGCTGTAGACCAGCTTGATCTGAATGGATCGAGGATGCCCGTGCAGTGCCCCGTTGTAGACCGCCTCTCGTATCACCATCAATAGCTCGCGGGCCAGCGAGCCGCGTACGCTAAAGGGCCGGCCTTCTTCCGTACAGTGCACCGCGATGCCGAATTCCTCGCTGGTGCGAGCCGCAATAGCAGCGGCCGAGACCCCCAGGCCGGACACTGAATCCTCCTTGTGGCGCAGGTTCCATACTGCCTGGCGCGCCTCATCGATGGTGGAACGAACCTGCATGCGCGCATGGTCGAGAAGATTCTCCTGCAACGCCAGATTTTCACGCCGCAAGCTGGAAATCGCCTCCAGCAGCGCCGAGATGCTGGTGCAGCCCTGAATCACAGTGTCATGCATCTCTCGCGCCAGGCGGTTGCGCTCGTCGAGAACCGCTTTGAAACGGAGCCGCAAGGAACGGATGCGGGATTGGTAAATCGCGAAAATCAGCAGGGCGGCCGCTAACAGACAAAGGGTAACGAACCACCAGGTACCGTAGAAGTGAGGCTTCTTTTCGAGCTCGAATGAGGCTTCTGAGACCGCCGAGGGATTGTTTACTTCAAAAGCGGCCACGCGGAACCGGTACTTACCCGGGGGAAGGTTGGTGTAACTGGCAACGCGGCCGGTTCCCGCGTAGATCCAATCCTGGTCGAAATTTTCCAGCTGGTAGCGGAAGCGAACGTTCTCCTGAGAGCGCAGCAACAGCGGCGCAAACGTGATTTCCAGGCGAGACAACGATGCCGGAAAAACCAGTGCCGAAGCCGAGGGTAGCTCGCGGCCGTCGGCATTGATTCCGGTGAGCAGCACTCGCGGCGACGCAACGCGAGCCCGTGGCTGAGGCAACACGCGCACCGCACCTCTGCTGCTGGCAAACCAGATGGCGCCATCCAGGCCCACGCAACCGGCGGGCTGGCGCCCACCATACATTTGTGCAGGAATCGTGTCGTAAGGAAGCTCGTAAACATTCACCTTGAGAGGTGCGTCCGCAGCACTCTGCTCTGGAGTGGGCAGGGGGAAAGAGGAGATGGTCGTGGGGCCGCTTAACCACAGCAGGCCGCGCTGGTCGGCGAGAAGTTGGTAGATGCTATCGGTCGCCAGCCCCTGTGCCGTGGTATAAATTTTGATTTTGCCCTCCATATATCGGAGGAGGCCATGACTGCGGGTGCCAAACCACAAAGCTCCGTCGTTGTCCTCGAGAATCGACCAGACCTTCTCCTCCGCGAGCGCGGCGGTGGCGCCATCGTGCACGAAGGCGCCCTCATGCAGATGGCTAAGACCGTGATCGGTTCCGATCCAAATGTCTCCGTTACTGTCCTCAACCAGGGCGCGGGTGCTGAAGTAGGCGAGGCCGTTCCCTACTTCATAGCGGCGTGTGTCCTCGCCGTCGATGCGGCTTACTCCTTCGTCTGTGGCGATCCACACGGCGCCATCTTTGCTCTGCAGAAATGCGCGCACAAAGTTATTGGTCAATCTCCCTGGAGCCGTGTAGTGAACTACGCCGGCACGCGTGAGGCGGTAAACGCCGCTGCCGTCAGTGCCGATCCAAAGGTCACCGGAGCGGTCGCGGAAGACATTGCGGACAGGCACGTCCGGTATATTGGGGAACTTATATGGCCTTGCGACCCCGTCACGGATGGCGAAGACACCCGACGATACCGCCCAGATGGTTCCATTCGGGTCGGCAGAAATGGTGCCAATGTCAGGGTCGGAATCCCCGGGCAGCGGTAGCACGCTCACCGGGGTTTTGCTCAAGCGCACGATGCCTTCCTGGGTGCCGATCCAGACCTGCTGCTCTGCGTCTTCAAAGATGCTCAGGACGGTATTGCTGGGCAACAGGTTGGCACTCGTCCAGTGGGTGAAGCCGTTGGCGTAGCGATAAAGGCCATGCCCGATGCTGCCGATCCACAGTGCGCCATCGCTGGTTTGGCGGAGGGTGCGCACTGTTCCCCTGATCTGGTTTACAGGCTCAAATTTCCCCTTGACCAGCCGGTTGAGGCCGCCGACCGTACCTACCCAGATGGTTCCATCCTGAGTCTCGACCATCGATTTCACTCGATTTTCGCTGTCTCTGCCTGGCAGTAGTTTCGCGGTTACGCCATTCTGATCGAAAACCAGGAGTGCCGAGCCGCCTACCCATATCCGGTGCTCCCGGTCTTCGATCATCGAGTGCACGGCAAAGCCAGAAGCATAGGAAGAGGTATCCACCTGTCGTAGTTTGCCCTGAACAAGCTGGAAGAGGCCGTTATCGGTGCCAATCCAGATGCGGCCCTGATCGTCCTCAATTAAACTGCGCACGAAACTGTTACTTAAACCGTTGGCTTCGGTATAGGGGTGAAAGACTCCATCCTTGAAATGAACCAGGCCGCCGCCATCGGTGCCGATCCATAGGCTGCCATCGCGCGCGGCGAGCACGCAGAAGACGCTGTTGTCGGCCAGAGCGGGGGTTGTGGCGTGATCGTAAAGACGGAAATGCGATCCATCGAACCGCACCAGGCCGCCCGTCGTACCTATCCAGAGATACCCATCCTGGGCTTGCTGAATCGCCTGCACCGTATCTTCGGGAAGACCGTCCTGGATTCGCCAGATGCGCCGCATATATTGTTCTTCCGGCGCGGCATTCACAGGGTTGGCGACGATCGCTGCGGCGGCTCCTGGCCCGCTGTGCGCATTCGCCGGCACACCCGGCAGGAGAGCGAACAGAAGCACCGGCGGCATCCAACCGCCGGACCGCCGGAAGAGAGAGGGTTTTCCGATATTGGGTTCGAAACCAGACATTACATATCGCCCTGAACCATACACCCAAGGGGGGCTTGAGGAAGGAGTGTACCACCCAGCCACCAATACCGTGACCCCCATTACATAAGTTGATCGTCTGTAACTTTTTTATACAAAGTCATACTTTAGGCGGATTCGCGTCGTGTATATGAGTGCCTAGAGTTCTACCCGGCTAACACCCAGGTTTGCAGACGTTGTGTAACTGGCCCGAACTATGATTTATTTCTTTCAAATTGACAGCATGTGCGCAGGATGCTGCGAGAAACGATTCGGAGGAGCTTAGTATGACGCGAGTATACGTTTCCCAAATGTCACCGATCACGGGTAAGTTCAGTAACCGGGCGTCCGATGCCGCCCGATTACCGTTCCTGCTATTGAGCGTTCTTCTGGCCCTGGTTCCCTTACACAGCTTCGCCCAGGCTATCTTTGGCTCAGTCAACGGCCTGGTAACCGACCAAAGCGGCGCAGCAGTTCCGAACGCTTCTATTACCATAACCGATACAGATAAGGGAACTACCAGGGTGGTCGTAAGCTCAGCCTCGGGCGACTATCTGGTCCACGACCTGATTCCAGACCACTATAAGATCAAGGTCGAGGCCTCGGGTTTTGCCATCGAGGAGTCTGCGGTGATCACGGTCTCGGCCGATAGCTCCACGCAGCTGAATTTCCAGTTGAAGCCTGGAACCGCGTCGCAGACAGTTGAAGTGACGGCTGAGGCTCCGCAATTAAAAACGGATCGCGCCGATGTCTCTACAACGCTCGATACACTTACGATCGAGGAAACGCCGAATCTGATTCGAAATACCACCAGCCTGGTTTTGCTCGCACCGGCTACGACGGCTTCTACATTTTCCAATGCCAATGCTGAGGATCCGCAACGATCGATCCCCATTTCGGCGAACGGCCAGTCTCCCTTTTCCTCCGGCTTTGTGCTCGATGGAGCCAATGACAAAGATGGGTTTATCGGTGAGATCGTAGTCAATCCACCGCTTGACTCTATTCAGGAATTGAAATTCATCAATCAGAACTACGATGCCGAGTTCGGGGCTGCCGTCGCGGGCGTGACCGTGATGCAGACGAAATCGGGCACGAACAAGTTCCATGGCTCTGTTTACGATTACCGGCACAGCGACGCGCAGCAGGCGCGTGATCCATTCACGCAATATCCGGGGAACAACCCGGTCGGTCCCGATATTCCGCACACTCTTTCCAATGTCTTTGGAGGGACGATTGGCGGTCCTATCAAGCGGGACAAGCTTTTCTTTTTTGCGGACTATCAAGGGACGCGCCAGAAGGTGGGGAATTCCTTCAAACTCACCGTGCCCACGGCGGAAGTACATACGACCTGCACTGGAGTGGCTGGAAGCAATTGCGATCTGAGCGAATACCTACAGAACGGCCAGGGGCAGGCTTACGATCCTTATACAGGCGCGGTGAATGCTGATGGCGCATCGACCGGCGTAGGCCGGATACCCTTCGTCAACAACCAGATTCCGAACTCACGTGTCTCGCCTCAAGCTGTCAATCTACTCAAGCTCATCCCCGCTCCCAGTGTGGCCGGGGTGCAAAACAACTTTGTTGCCAGCGGCTTCGGAGTGTACAACTTCAACCAGGCCGACACGCGCATCGACTATCAAGTGAAGCCAACTGTGCATATCTTCGGGCGCTACGGTTACCTGGGCTCCAATCAGGCCTCTCCCGCGTCTCTGGGCGAGGTAGGCGGCGCTGGTTTTGGCGTGGGTGGTTGGGCAGGCAACGAAACAGGGGGGAACCACAGCCTGGCGATCGGCACCGATCTGGTGGTGTCACCCAAGCTGGTTACCGATGTTCGATTTTCCTACTTTCGCTATGCCTTCGTAGAGGCGAAATACGATGGCACAACCCCGCTCATGACAAACCTTGGATGGGTAGGCTTAAACACGGGCGCGCCGGGATCAGGGGGCGCATCCGCGGTTGAGATTGGCGACAGTGGCGGCAAAATCGGTGAAACTTCTAATCTCGGCTCCGGGAACAATGGCACCAATCATTGCAACTGCCCGCTCAACCAGACCGAGCAGGAGTACGCCTTTGTCAATGACTGGACCCGCGACATTGGCCGCCACTCGATCAAGTTTGGGGCTGAGATTCGTCGTCTTCAGGAACTGCGCATTCCAAGCGATGTCAACCGCACCGGGCAGTTGCAGTTTGCAGACGAGCGCACTGCAACTGCATCCGGTTCAACACCGGGCGGCATCGGCATTGCCTCGCTCATGTTCGGAGACGTCTCAACGATATCCCGCTATTTCAGCACGTCCACGACCGCAACGGAACATCAGTACCGTCCGTTCTTTTATATTCAGGACAACTGGAAAGTTTCTCCCAAGCTTACTCTTAACCTTGGGTTACGTTATGAGATCTACTTTCCTGAAGCCGTCAACGGCAAAGGTATGGGCGGGTTCTACGACTTGAACACCAACACCGTTCGAGTCGCCGGGTATGGAAACATCGGTATGAATCTGAACATTCAAAATAATTTCAATTATTTTGCGCCACGGGTTGGGTTTGCATACCAGATGCTGCCCAGGACAGTGGTCCGTGCCGGATACGGTCGTGCGTTCGATCCTGGATTTTTCGGCGACATCTTCGGCCAACTGGTGACGCAGACCATTCCGGTTCTTCAAAACCAGGGATTGGGCCAACTGGATGGCGAACTCTATGACGCCGCCCGCAACCTGGACGGAAGCGTCTATAACATTGCCACTGGACCCACGGCTCCAAGTAACCAGTACAACATTCCCGCCAATGGGCAGCTCCCACTGCCCGCCGGAATCTATCCGACGTCGCGGCCCGATCGAATGAGAATTCCGGAGGTCGACGGATGGAATCTCACGATTCAACAGCAGCTCGGCGCAACGACAAGCTTCACTCTTGCTTACGTTGGCAACAAATCGACTCATTCCATCACGGCATCCACCTGGGGGGGCATCAACTGGAACGACTACACGATCGTCGGCTTTGCTCAAGGTTTGAGTCAGTGCCAACGATCTGTCTTCTTTGCCAAGTGGGGCACTTGTGGTCCCGGGTACATCGGTTATTACGCGAACGAGGCGAATGCCCACTACAACTCGTTGCAGGCCATCTTCGAAAAGCGCTTCTCACGCGGGCTGCAGATGAATGCAAGTTATGTGTGGTCAGATACTCAAGGCGTCGGCACTGGAACCTACTTCCAGATCGATCCCCATGCGGAATGGGGGCACTTTGACTTCAACCGCACCAATGACTTTAAGCTCTTTGGAAACTACACTCTTCCCTTTGGGCGCGGGCAGCAGTTCGGCTCCGGTCTTCCTGGATGGGCAAACGAGGCCATCGGTGGGCTGGCGTTGAACGCAAACCTACACTTGGCCAGCGGGCTGCCTTTTACTCCTTCCTATGGTGAGTGCGGATCGGATCGGGACAACGGACCCTGCGTGCCGAATCTACTCCATGGTCAAAGCCTTAGCGCAAGCTCTCTGAATGTTGCGACCCACTCCGCAACTTACTTTGTTCCGGTTTCTCCCCTGGCCACCAATGGTCAAATCAGCGGTCCATACCAACGGCCCCAGGTCCAACAATTCGGTGATATTCGCTATAACGCTTTCTGGGGACCAGGTCTCTTTAGCACGGACCTCGCGCTCAGCAAGGTGTTTAACCTGTACGAAAGCTTGAGCCTGAAACTCGAGGTGCAGGCGCAAACGCTTTCAACCAGGCAAACCTGGGTAACCCCAGCAACACTTGTATCGATTGTGCAGGAAATGGTCAGATAAACGATATCCTCGGCGGCACCTTTGCCGGAATGCGTCAATTGCAGTTCGTGGCGCGGTTCACTTTCTAGCGGGTTGCAGAGTCCATCCCTGCAGACGAATGTGTGGGGACCTGAGAAACAGCAGGTCCCTCCACTACCCCGGATTTCCTGTGGATCTTGGTGGCGTTCTCGGACTTCATACGTCTTTCTTCACGGAAAGACGCGCACACGGGGCCTTGTCCAGTGCTGCGCGGCAGGAAATCCGGGTGCGCTTCGACGACTATCTCCAGCGAAAGATGCGCAAGGAGATGGTAAACGCCACTACCAGCCAGGTAAGCAAGATAGCCATCTGGGTCGTCAGTTGCCCCAGGTTCATACCCTGTAGCATATTCCCGCGTAACGCATCGATGGCTGCCGTCAGCGGGAGCGCCCGTACCACGGGTTGAACCACGGCCGGAAAACGTGTGGCGGAAAAGAAGACCCCGGACAAAATCCACATAGGAAGCATGACCAGGTTCATCAGTCCCGAGGCGGCTTCCATGGTCCTGGCCCGCGAGGCCACCAAAAGCCCCAGTGCGGAAAATGCCAGCGAAGTAAGCACGCACAGAAATCCCAATTGCCAAAAAGACCCGCGAAACG
>CAWCKO010000033.1:0-147511 GCA_963796145.1 uncultured Acidobacteriaceae bacterium
ATTCCATACGGCCGCGGCACGGCGTTCCAGCCTGCTTTTTGCCCATGCAGGAAGGGTAGATGCTCCATAACTCCCCTGGTCATGAAGGTCCCGAGCATACACAGAACCACCACTGCCAGCGATACCGCCGCAGTTATCTTGTGACCGCGATTCATCCCAGCCAACCCCTCATTCCGGCTACCTGTTCAGCGTAAACCCAACCTGGCTCTCATTTGCTCAAAAGTCCCTCTTCGGGGAGTCTGGACTGGAAACAGAAAATGCCCCTGAACCCAAGTTCAGGGGCATTTCTCTGAAAACACCTTGCGGCAAGATTTCTAGGCGCGAACGGTCACTACGCTGGTTTCGCTTACAACCTTCGCCACCCCGGGAGCGCGGCCGTGTCCGGAAATGTATCCCTTCCGATGGCCGTTCCGGCAGACGAACCACTGCTCATAAATCCGGTCGGAATGCTTGGGGACGCCTGGGAGGTTTACCGTCTCATATGCACCCGGTTGCTCGGTCATGATCTCACCGCAGTGTTTGCATTTTTCAGTAGGCATTATCCTTCCTCCTGCACCATTTATATGAAATGGAACAGTAGTTCGGCTACATCTGCGGTGTCTAGTTCGAACTTTGGTAACTGTGGCAGGCCTCGTATTTTGGTAGCCGGTACGGGCTTATCGTCTGGCAGGAGCTAAGTCCTTTGTTTGTGAAGGCTCTATTTTTGCATAACTCCGGCAAGGTGGTCATGTTACCAGGTGATAGGCTAGCGGACCCCTCTTCGGTGAAGGGGCTGCCGGGCATTTTTGTACCGGCTGTGTTCACTTTTCACCATGGGTAGGATATTGCCACCCTAGAGTTTCTACATTTCACAGCGGGTGGATAGACCCAAATCTACAGAATGCGTGAGATTTCTGGTAGTCACAACTGTGATGCTTTGTATCAGGGCACGACTTTAGTCGGGCCGTTTAGGCCCAATAAAGATCTGGGCTTTAGCCCCTGCCATCTTTTTCTTAACCACGCAGGTGCAGCCAGGGGCTGAAGCCCAATTCTCCTTCAGTCCGTTACGGCCCGACTAAAAGTCGTGCCCTGATACAAAGCCGAAACACGGCATCCCAGCGAGCTTCTCTTGTTCAAAATGTCTTATCCGTCGTCCCTGAAAAGTAGAAGCTCCCTGTTGCAGTAAACAGCGATCTTTTGCGGTTTGGCCTGTCCCGGGTTAGCCGCATGATCCTTATCGTGGACATCTGTTCCGCCCTGGCGCAGCAGGCTATTCGTCGCTGTCGAGGAATAGCTTTCTTTGAAAATCTTCCCGCGCGTGTGCGGCGGGTTGAAGAAGATAGCCACACTCCTTGGCAAGCTCACGCAGAAGTTTTTCCTTGTCTTCTCTGGGTAGCCCGGCGACAACGATAGCACAGGCAGAAGTTAACGCATGTGACGGCATAGGGGACCTCCGAACCGACCTTGGATAGGTTGATTTACGATGATTATCATTGGAGCTAATTACAACAGTCAATGTGACTTTTTGGCGTCTGACATTACCCTTTCACGGCCGCTTCAACGCACCGGTACCCAAAGACGACCACATGAGCGCCGGCCGCTCCCACCATCGATCAGTCGTCTGACGCTGAAGCGGCATGGCACATGTTGGCCATTGGTATAAGCGGGGACCCGGCCTCGCTTTCGGGGGTAGACCGCTTGGGCGGCGAGGGCAGTATAGAATTGCAGGCGAGGATCCCAAATGGTTTACAAAAAGATCAACCTGGAACTGATCGTTGTCGCGGAGGATGCCGAGTCAGTCATCGCGGAGTTGAACGCGACTCTCGACCGGCTGGAAGAGGGGCGCACGATTTTCGGTGGTGGGATCGAGAGTGTCTCCGTTGAGCATAGGGGAACACGGAGGAAATCGGCGCTCACGCATACCCTTGCGGCCGGAGAAACCGCGGCGAACGCGCTCAGGCTGGCGGGTGAGAAGGTGGCTGGCGCGTTCAGGGTAATCATTTGACTTAGCCCGCGACACTGGTCAGGAACGATGACCTCCGGATAGCAGTGCGTCGCTCTCGATGACCTCCGATGGCGGGCGTGTGAGATATGCGCTGTAACTACCTCGATAGCCAAGGAATCGAGCTATTGGGGCGAGCATGGAGAAAAGAACGCCAGGAACAAACCTCGAGGGTTTCAGAAAGCGAATGACATCATCGAAGTCCTGGGCCAGAACCGCCAGCTGGAGAAGGTTGGGCATTCCCATCGGATCGGTCTTGCCGTCCTGAGCCAGGCCGAAGATATTACGAATGTAGTCTTCGAAACGAGCGGCGGGTCGAATATCCATCGTCACTCTCGCCTCATAGATCCCGGCGTTCCACCAGCGGTGAGCCAGACCTGGGGGAATCTCTATTGTCGAACCCACCTCAGCAATCGATGTCTTGCCGTTCAGGGATAGCCCAACGCGTCCGCTCATAACAGTCAATCGTTCATAGATGACTGGATGCATATGCAGGGGCGACCCGGCGCCACATTTTCGCACGTAGAGGTCGACAATCAACTGCTCACCATTTGTTTCCCAGGTGCCGACCCGCACGACTACCTTTATTCCAGTGACCGGATTCTCATAAACCTCGCCTCGTCTGAGCATGACCATACTCCTAAGGCTCGTTGAGCCATACGGGGGTTGTTTGTGTGAGTGCGTCATCAAGGGCGTTTGGGAAGGCCGGCTTGAATGGGATTCGAGCAGTCAGGCGACCAAAATCAGCTGACCAGCTTCTTCCGGACCGCGTAGAGGACGATCTCCGCGGTATTGTGAATATTCAGCTTCTGCATCAGTTTGGTGCGGTGGCTTTCAACCGTATAGGGGCTGACGTCCAGCAGGATCGCTACTTCCTTGTTGGTTTTTCCTTCGGCCAGTAATTGGAGCACTTCTTTCTCCCGTGCAGTCAAGAGGTCGAATGTATCGGAGAGACCCTCCTGCTTAAGGACACGCATGTAATCCTCAAGCAGCGTTTCGGTGATAGCGCGGCTGAAAAAGGGCTTTCCGTTGGCCACGGCTCGTATTGCCGAGAGCAAATCTTCTTCCGCCGATTCCTTTAGCAAATAACCCTTTACACCGACGTGGAGTGCCCGCAACAGGTAGCTCTCATCTGCGTGCATGGTGAGCATGATGACGGCCGCCTGACCGTTCAGCTTTAATATCTGCGTAGCCGCTTCAATTCCATTCAGCAGGGGCATGGCAACATCCATGACCACAACCTGCGGAGAGAGGTTCGCGGCCATGGCGACGGCGTCCCGGCCATTGGCCGCTTCTCCAATCACCACCAGCTCTGGATATTGCTCGAGAAGGAGCCGCAGACCTTTGCGCACCACTCCGTGGTCGTCTGCGATCAGCACTTTTAATCTCATGCTTCCTTTCACCTTCTGCAAGCCATCGCCATCTCCAAGTGTAGGCGCGTTGTCGCTGTGGACGATGTCCGAAGCAGATCCTGAGCGTCCCCCTCGTTCAAGACTTGGAACATCGTCCACAAAACCACCATAACGGGAAGGGGAGGCCGTACCAATCCCGTGGAAGCTTGATTCACGGGGAGAAAAGACAGGAAGTGAGCCAGGAATGTTCAGCCTTAGCCAGTGCGATCGAGCCGATTGGCCACAAGCGGCACTTCAAGACTGATGAGCGTGCCTCGGCCCGGTTCCGAGGAAACAGTAATCACCCCTTGTAAAGCGCGCACCCGCTCGCTCATACCAACCAGTCCAAGGCCATGAGTTTCGAGACGAAGTTTATCGAATCCCCTCCCATTATCCTGCACCGATGCGGACACCCGATCGTCTTCATGACGTACAGTCACCGTGACGCGGCTGGCATCGGCATGTTTTCCGCAATTTGTCAGCGCTTCTTGAATGGCCCTGTACAGGCAAAGGCGGAGTGCCTCGGGCAGGCTGTCGAGCCGGCCCTCAATGGCCAGGGCAACAGGTATTCCGCATCTGCGCGAGAATTCTTTGGCCTGCCACCGCAGCGCTGGTTCCAGCCCCAAATCATCAAGCATGGAAGGCCGCACCAGCAGGGCGAGGTTTCTTACTGCGCGGAGCGCTTCTTCCGCCAGTCGCTTTACGCTATCCAGGCGCTGCCGAAATCCTTCCTCTGCTTCGTTAGGAGACAAAGTTCCGAGCTCCATTCTCAAGCCTGTCAGAATCTGCCCGACTTCGTCGTGTAGTTCTCGCGAAATCGTCTTTCGCTCATCTTCCTGCACGCGAACCAGCTGCTGCGATAGCCGTCGAAGCTCAGATTCCGCTTTCTCTGCCCGCTGCCTCTCAGCCTCGGAAATCCTGTCCAGCCGAGCCATGTATGCAGTACTGAACAGCGCAATGGCCAGCTCCAGCAGGAGAAGAAGAAGGGTCGCCGCAATGGCGATTCGCCGCAGCTTATTTTGCTGATTTTCAACCTCCTGCTCTTCCCGGGCGAGGCTTCCCTGATTGAGGGCATCGATGCGCCCAGCGAGTTCGAGGGCCCTTTTCGGCCGATTCTCTAATTCGCTGAAGAATGTTTGCTGCCCGTGCTGCGTTCTAGCCGCAACAAGAGTCTGCTCGATGGAGTTCCAGTACTCGACCAGGCCCTGCTCCAAAGCGGCTAGTTGCGTCTTCTGTTTGGTACCGAGCAGGACTGATAGCGTTGCGCAATCCTGATCGGTGGCGCGGCGGAGGTCGGCGATTCGGCTTTGGGCGGAGAGAATTTCACCATTGCTGGAACCGCCTTGCTCGATCAGAGCACCCTTGTTAATGTTTGCCTGGATATCGGAAATAGCGTCATCTGCCTTTTGGTAAATCTGGCGCGCGCTCTTGGTATGTTCATGGATCCGGGCAGCCTCGTGCGAGACCAGCCAGGTGAATAGGGGCAACAACAAAAGCAGAGCCCCAAATGACACGGCAACCGCTGGCCAGATCCGTGCGCGCATAGGACAACCTACCTTCTAAGATTGTAGCCACCCAAACGCTTAACTAGCGGCGAATCCCGTCGTAGTGTGTTTTTTGCCCCGGTTCTACCGTCAGGGCTCTATAGCAATCACCGTTGCCCGCATCTAGATTGATGGTTCGAAGATACCTTGCACCGATTCGCGCTAGGGAAGTATTCTGCTGATCTGCCTTGGGCTCCTCTCGCAAGAAGTGCGGGTTTTGCCTTCCGCGGTGAGTGTTAAGGAGCAGTCCTACCATGAGTATCAATCCGGACAGATTGGACGCTTTGCTGGGCAAAGCTGTAGTGGACTTTGGCGCAACCTTTCATGCCGCCCTGGTGGGGGTTGGGGACAGACTCGGCTTATACAAAGCGCTTGCCAAGGGGGGGCCGCAGACCCCCACAGAGCTAGCGAAACGTACCGGGACCGCGGAGCGTTACGTACGCGAATGGCTCTGCAGTCAGGCGGCAGGGGGATATGTGACCTATGACCCCCTTGCCGGTAAGTTCCACCTGACCGAGGAACAAGCATTCACCCTCGCGGACGAAAATAGCCCGGCATTTCTACCCGGCATGTTCCAGGTTGCTTTAGCGGCAGTCAAAGCTGAGGGACAAATTAGCGAGCGATTCAAGACCGGCGAAGGGATGGGTTGGCACGAACACGACCCGGGGCTGTTCGTCGGTACGGAGCGTTTTTTCCGTCCCGGTTATGCAGCAAACCTAATCAGCTCATGGATTCCTTCACTGGAAGGGGTGGAAGAAAAGCTTGCCCAGGGAGCCATCGTTGCGGATGTCGGTTGCGGCCTTGGCGCCTCGACCATCCTGATGGCAAACTCCTATCCGAAATCTAAATTCTTCGGATTTGACTATCACGATAAGTCAATCGAAACCGCCAAAAAACGCGCTCAGGATGCCGGCGTGGGTGATCGAATCCAATTCAAAGTTGCGAAAGCGAAAGACTATCCGGGGGCCGACTACGATTTTGTAACATTCTTTGATTGTCTGCACGATATGGGCGATCCGGTGGGAGCGGCAGCCCACGTTCACAGCACAATGAAAAGGGATGGAACATGGATGATCGTCGAGCCTTTTGCCGGAGACAAGATTGAAGACAACCTGCATCCGATCGGGCGAGCCTTCTACGGGGCCTCGACGCTCCTGTGTACTCCGGCTTCGCTGTCGCAGGAAGTGGGTCTCGCTTTGGGTGCCCAGGCGGGCGAAAAGCGACTGCAGGAAGTGGTCTCCTCGGGAGGCTTTGCACGTTTCCGACGGGCGACCCAGACGCCGTTCAATCTCATATTCGAGGCGCGGCCGTAGCTTCACCAACCGCCTCGCAGGCCGTTATGTAGCGGTTGCGCAGTGGCTCTGATCGACCGGGGAGCGGCTGCGAAGATGGCGTGCCAGCAGGAACATGCCTGCCGCAAGCGCCAGGTAAATTGCCGAGGTGGCGCTGAGACAGGCGGCAAAACCAAAGTGCGTGGCGGCAAAAGCGATGCCGACGGTAGCGACTCCTCCACCGACCCAAGCCAGGGAATTCATGGCGCCGACGGCCACCCCTCGCTGGCTAACGGGAATGACGTCGTAGAGCGAAGCCCAGATATTGGCGTCGTACATACCCTTGCCCAGACCGAATCCGATGACGGCAGCGACAACCGCGCCCAGGGTGTGTACCCAACCAGTCAGGAAGAGAAAAGGGGTACCCAGCAAAAGGCCCCACGCCTGGGCGAGTAGACGGCCACCTCGCTGCCGCCGGGCAAGCCGGTCAGCGACCCACCCACCCGCAAGCACGCCAAGGATAGACGACACCTGCAAATAGACGACGCCGCTAAATCCGGCCAGGCTCAGCGTGAGGTGAAAGCGTTCGTAGAGGAAGGTGGGGGTCCAGCTCAAGAAGATCATGGCTACAAAGTTGGCGCCCAGGAATATGGCGGCCAATGCCAAGGCAGATCCGTTGGTCAGCAGGGAAGTCCACAGTCTGCGTTCTTCGGCCGACATGCGGGGAACGTCCGCCGGTCCGTCCATGGTTCCTCGCGGACGCTCACGCAGGGTTATCAATAATATCCACGCCAGCACGACACCTGCCGCGCCAAAGTAAACAAACGGAAGCCGCCAACCATGCCGTTCGCCGATCCATGCCGCCAGCCAGCCTCCGGTCATACTGCCAACGTACACGCCGGACTGGTGAAGAGACATGGCGCGCGAGCGGGTCGCTGTTCCGTGATAGTCGGCGATGAGGGAGAGAGCGGCAGGGAAGTAGAAAGCCTCGCCCAGCCCGCCCAGAGTGCGCACCACCAACAGGCCACTATAGCTTCGCACCATCGCCGTAGCCGCCGTAGCCAGCGACCAGAAAAGAAGTGCCGCCAGGATGGTTGGCTTACGGTTCACACGATCACAAAGCCAGCCGGCAATTGGACCGCACAGCGCATAAGCCCACATGAAGGCGGTCCCGAGGACGCCAAGCTCCACCTTGGTCAGACCGAAGTGGTCTTGAATCGGAGGAAAAAGGGAGAAGATCGCCTGCCGGTCGGCGTAATTCAGCAAACAGACCAGCCACAGCATGCCGACCAACCACCAGCGGTAACCACTGCCGGAGACCTCCGGCTTCACTTTGAGTTGGCCTCAAAAGGGAAGGCCTCAGGTAAATCCCGACTGAGAGTTCCGCTGGCGATCTTGCGTCGGATGTAGGCATACACCTGCTCGCGTATGGACTGGTCCGCGGAGGCTGGCTTCGGCCGCGCGCCAGCTTGGCTTTGATGAGCGCGCCGCTTGGTCAAGGTGGGCATGGTGGTATAGCGATCCAGAACACTCTACATGGTAGAACTTCGGTAATCCGTCGGCGAATATCTCGACTGGCAACGTGGGCACAATAACCGCCACGTCCTTTGATAACAGAGACCTTCAATTTGCATTGAAGCTGTTGTGGTAATGGAAAGGGGGTGCGCGGGGAAATTCTCTGCCATCAAACAAGTTTTCGCATCAGTATTCCTGGGCCGAAACGAGTCTCAGCCGTTCCGGCCACTTTGAAACCACATGCCTCGTAAAAGTCGTACGCATGTGGATTACCGACAACGCAGAGTGCAGAGGATCCTTGGGCGCGTGCAATTTCGGCACAGTGCTCGACCAGTGATCTTCCGATACCGCAACGCCGGATCTTCGGCTCGACGAACAGCCCGTCTAATTCGGCCTCTCCATCCGCCCTGGGCAGCACTGTGGCAAACCCGACGATTGTGCCGTTTCGCTCCGAAACATACACCGCGCCCGCGGTGATCTGATCCATCGGTAACTCAATGGCATCGGGATGGGCGAGTAACGCGTCACGATCACCAGCATTGGTAAGGGACGCACGTAATTGTAGGGCCTCAAGCTCTTTCTGCTCGGAGATAACGGCGCGGCGAATGAGGCAACTATCCATAGCCCATGGAGTGTAGCATCCGTTTGTTTAACGGATGCCGGAGAATTTGAGCACTCGGTCAACCCTGACGGAAATCCAGTCGATTTTTGTACCTGGCCTCCGCGGCTTCGGACTTCGTGACCGGTACTACCATTCGGGTCGATGGCGGGTATGCGATCCGATGACATGCCGCAGATCAGGCCATAAACGCGCAGATTTTAATTCCCACGATCGCTGCTCGACGATCACTGCTCGAACGCGCGCCGTAGCAGTGCTATCGACTGCGGGCCTTCCACAGGTAGGTCCTTAGTGGAAGCTTCCAGGCTGATCAGCCGGTCGTAATGGATCTGGCGCAGAACTGCAAAAAACGGCAGGTAATTGTATTCGTCCCATTTGAGCGCCATGACGCGGCCATTCGGATTCGCCATGTGCAGATGCCGCAGATGATCTTTCACCTTCAGAATGGCGGATGGATCTTCTTTCTCCACCTGGAAGTGGTAATAGTCGATCATCAGTTGAATGTTCGGATCGTTTACAGCATTCACCCATGCGAGCGCCTCGGTGGTGTTATTGATGATGTTCGTCTCCTGGTGGCGCAGCGGTTCGATGGCAATGGTGATGTTTCGCGACCGTGCTTCTGGCGCGATGCGTTTTCCAAAGTCGACCAATTGCTGAAAAGCTTCTTGCCTGGAGAATCCCTCAGGAACCTGGCGCGCCCCGCCGCTTCCAAAAACGACTAGCCGCACGCCTAAGCGGGACACTCGATCGAGCGCCCGGCGGACATATTCCATCTGGCGTTGTTTGTCGATCTGCGGTCCGGTGACTTTGATGTCGGCGGGAAGAAACAGATTTGCGGATAACACCGGAAGCCCCACGTGCTTAAGCTTTGCGGCCACGCTCTCGTAATCGGCATCGGAAAGCGCGGCTACTTCCGAAGTGCGCACCTCCATGTAATCGAAGCCCGCGGCCTTTACCGCGTCGATGTCCTTCAACGGACCACAGTAGCCGACCCTGACCTTGCTGCCGATCTGAGCCAGCGCAGCCAACGCCAGGCAGGCCAGCAAAGCTGGAATCGCGGCAAAGCACTTCATCTTTGCCTTCATGATGCTTTCTCCACCGATGCAGTTTATATCAGGGCGAGTCATGGCCCGGACGGGACTTGTCAGGTCAACTGTACCGGCACCGCGCGATTTATTTCCGCAAATGGGAATAATCCTGCGCCAGTTCTCATCTCCGGAGAGAGGCGTCTGCCGCAAGTCGGTCAAAGGGAGATGTGGCGATCTCTCGCTTTCCAGCATGGGCAAGTCATCGAGGCTGTTGAACCAGGCTTGCTCGGACCAAATCAAAACGAAAGTCCCAACCTGACTTAAGGAGAAGGCCCTGTGAAGAAAGTAAAAGTCCCGTCAGCGGATCGGTGAATCGGCGCTCGTTTCTAAAAACTGGAATGCTTGCTGGAGAGCAAGGTGGTTCCAGCCCTTATGCCAGCCTGTCTCAGAAGGTGAGTTCTCGCGAAGTGTTGAAGATTACACTCGGCATCGGAGGAGACGAGGTCGCTCACTTTCTGGAATGGGTTGATTTTTCGGGCAATGGAGTGCAACCCCCGGTCGCACCGGTGACGGATCAAGGGCTCACGTTCCCCATTTTTTTCAATCCACTCAATCCCCTGGTTCAGCCCAGCCTGATCTTCCCCGTCCCATGCGAGTTTATTAGTCCCCAGCTTCCTCACTGTGCCGTCATTCGTCCTTCGGAGGATAAATTTGCAGGTGCGGTGGCCACCATCGCAAGCTTCACCGCCGATGGGCTATTCAAAGGACAAAGCCCGGAGTTCTTTAAAGTAGTCAACCAGCTTGCACAAGCCGCGGATGCGGCCGAGCGCCAAGGTTAGTCTCATCCATCCATAGGTATCCTGTCGTCGACAGGATACCTATTCGGCGATTCTTCTCTTTGGCGTTAGGACAAATCGACGTGCCTGGTTTCCGGGCCGGACAGGGCGCCCAGCAACAAAAGAAACCCTCCCACTGCGAAGATGACGATCTCGGTGTACTCGTACGGCATTCCCACTCCCTTCAGACCCAACATATAGAAGGAAGAAAATGCGGGAATGATGGTGGCCGCGCTGTAGCCTATGCCGTAGCCAGACGCCCTCACGCCGGTGGGGAAGCGCTCGATGACATACGAGGTGATGATCGCCCATACGGGCGTGGCGCACAGATTGACCAGGGTCACCAGCAAGGTCAGTTGCCAGACGCTCCGGTAGCCGGACTTGACGAGCACGTAGTACAGCATAGGGCCCACGGTCAACCCCGCCACTCCCATCGCGGCCAGAACGGTCCGCCGGCCGATCTTCTGGCCCAGCATGCCGAGAGGAACAAAGCAAACCGCCAATAGTAAGTGTGCGACCAGCAGCGCGTTGGTCACCACGACACTGTTCACGTGTCTGACGGTCAACAACACGCCGGGAAGAATGGACGTGACCGCGTTGAGCGTGAACCAGGCTCCGCTCATGAGCAGAAACACCTGCGACAAACAGCGGAAATTGTCTCTGCCGCACAGTTCCTTCAGCGGGGATTTGGTTTTCTTGGCCTCGGCCCAAACCCTGGATTCCGGAACCTTCCTGATGTAATAGAGGCTGATCCCGCCAGCCAACAGGGCTCCGAGGAAGAAGGGAACGCGCCAGCCCCATAGTACGTACGGTGAATGGGGCGACCCTGCCGGCAGCACGCGCAACAAACCAGTGGTGACGAGGGACATGGCGACCACGGAAAGCGGAAACCCTGTATGGATGACCGCTGCCCATTTTCCCCGCTTCTCCTTGGGGGCATGCTCCATGGCCAGAGGATTGGCGCCCGTATATTCGCCGCCAAGGAAGATACCGTCGACAAAACGCAGAAGCACAAGGATCACGATGCTGGCCATGCCCCAGCTTTCGTAACCCGGCAAGAGCCCGATCAGCAATGTCACCACGGCGAAGCCGCCCATGGAAATAATCGCGACCTTGCGCCGCCCGAGCTTGTCGCCGTAGTGGCCAAACACCGCTGCTCCGATCGGGCGACCTACCAGGGACAAGCCAAAAACTACGTAAAACAACGTGGATTGCAGTGCCGGGCTCAGGGTTGCGGGTTGGAAGTAGGACATGGCCGGCCCCAGGGCCACGATGGGCAGGTACACGTCGAACATGTCCACGAAGAAACCGAGGAAGGCGGCGAGCAACGCTCGCTGTCCGGCTCGGTGCGCATTGGTGTTGACTTGCAATGAGACTGCCCGCTGCGCCACATCGCCTCCCTGAGGTGCTTTACAGAAGCTGAGAACCCGGGTTGATTCACTAGTGGCGGGGCCTTTGAGCGAGCTGAAAACCCGAGCCCGGACTTTTTTGATCGAAAGTAGCGACATGTTACACCGTCTCGCTTGTTCGCGGTATTGATAACAAAACAGCAGGTCCGTTGGGCTATTGGCATTTATTCCACTGACCGGTGTTGAAGCCATTTCCTTGCAACAGAATCGTCATCCCGACCGGAGGAGTCATGGTGATGAAAAACGTTTTCTGTCCAGCAACCGCTCTCCATGGGAGTGTCGCCGTCCCCTTTGTCATCCCGAGCGTACCCGGATTTCCTGCCACGCTGCGCCGGACACGGTCGCGTGTGCGCCTTTCAGTAAGGAAAGGCGCATGAAGTGCGCCAACGCCACCAAGTTTTACAGGAAATCCGGGGCAGCCGAGGGATCTGCAGTTCAGCGGACCTCTCGTGGCGATGTTTTTCGACATAGGGTAGTGGATGGGCCTTGCTGTTTCGTTTTCTGGTCAACAAGCTCTACAGGAAATTCGACCCATCACAGGAACTCGCACTGCCTCCAACCTTCGACAAAGGTGAGCGCGGCCGTGACAGGTCGGCTCCGGCAGCTACACTCGATTTGGGAGGTGTTCCCCCAGGATGAAGCAGGTTGACTTTCACGGCCGGCGAGCAGCACAGATCGAAGCCGATGAGCTACGTCTCACCGTTACCCAGGAGGGCGGCCACATCGCGGAGCTGTTGTATAAAGACAGAAACATCAGCCCCCTCTGGATTCCGAAATGGCGGTCCATAGAGCCGTCTGACTACTCAGCTGCGCTTCATCCCGAATATGGCGAGGGCGCCGAAGCGCAGTTGCTGGCAGGTCTGTTTGGACACAATATTTGCCTCGACCTCTTTGGCGGTCCCGATGCCGAGGAAGCGGCCGCAGGTATCCCCGTTCATGGCGAAGCTTCTGTTGTGCCCTACCAGATCGGAGGAGACGAAAGCCACATCGTGCTCCACGCCGATTTGCCGAAAACGGAGATGACATTTGAGCGCAAGGTGGAACTGGCGGGCAATGGCGTGGTGGCCTTTTCGGAAACGATTCATAATCACAGCTGCACCGACCGTCCTATCGGTTGGACCCAGCACGTGAGCCTCGGTGAACCGTTCCTGGAACCTGGGCACACCCAGTTCCGAGCGTCGGCAACCCGTTCCAAGGTTTTCGACGGCGCGTTTAACAACGGCATGGGAATGCAATTGGAGGGCGCAGAGTTCGACTGGCCGTTCTGTCCGCGAAAGGATGGTGGGGTCGATGACTTCAGCACCTTAACAGCGCAGAGCTCTTCCTGTGGCTTTACCGCGCACCTGATGAATCCGGGGCAGCAGCACTCATACTTTCTGGCCTGGTCGCCCCGGCACCAGCTCGCGTTTGGCTACGTGTGGAGGCGTAAGGACTTTCCCTGGCTGTCGCGCTGGGAGGAGAATCATCTCCGCTCGTGGGCGCCATGGAACTCGGCCGAGCTTGCTCTGGGAATGGAGTTCGGTGTTTCTCCCATGGCTGAATCGCGTCGGCGCATGGTGGAACGCGGAAAGCTGTTTGAGACCCCGGCCTTTTTCTGGGCACCTGCGCAAACTCGACATACGGTTCACTACTGTGCTTTCCTGCGCAACGCTGCGACCGTGCCCAGTGGAGTGGAATGGGACGGCAACCGGAATGTCGCTCTGCTCTAAACTTCGCGTCCGCCTTTCCAGGGACTGATAGAATTCTCGCGCAGTGTGCTCTTCAATCCTCGACGAGATACCCTCATGCCTCGGCTCCTTGCAGTCACCTTGATCATGGTCGTGATGGGCCTCGTTGTCAGAGGCCAGGAAAAGGCGAAGCTTCCTGGGGAAGACTGGATCCGGCTATTCAACGGGAACGACCTGAGTGGTTGGACGAAAATAGGCAACGAGAGCTGGACGGTCGAGGATGGGTTGATCCACGGCAAAGGCCTCACGAAAGACTACGGGTATTTGCAAACCGAAAAAGACTTCAAAGACTTTGAGCTTTCGCTTCGCTTCAAGTGCGTGGGTGATGGCAATAGCGGAGTCTTCTTCCATAGTGCATTCAAACCCGGAACCGCGGATGTGACCCAGGGTATGCAGTTTGAGATCGACTGCACCATGATGCATCACACCGCTGGTGTCTATGCCGAGGACGGTCGAGGGTGGGTGGTCTGGCCAGCGCCGGAAAATGAGGGCGTGGTTCGGATGGGCGAGTGGAACGACTATCTCGTCGAGGTCGATGGAAACCGCTACCGATCCCGCCTGAACGGCGTGCCCATGGTGGACTTCACCGATCCCAAGCCAACCTCCTTCGATGGCAAGATCGCATTGCAACTGCACGCCGGCGGACGCGGCAACATGGAATTCAAAGACATCTGGATACGCGATCTTTCTCACCGCTAGCGCATTTTTGCTAATGGTGTAGACCAGGAGGGTGGACGCCCGACGATGTTCCGCCGAGGATGCCTAACGGCGCGGCCGACCCGTTGGCGCGCATCTTCACCGCGATCAGGAGCAGCTTGGCCTCAAGCTCGATCTAAACGCGGGCCCGTTCCCGTGCTCGTCATCGATACGTCGAGATGCCTTCGGCAAATTAGCCGCGTTATGCAGTTCCGGCTCACACTCCGGTGGAACCGGGACAAGGAATTCTAAATGCAATACAGCTGTGTTTCATCGGAGGTCTGCAACGGTGTTAACGATCGCTGGACGCACGGGCCCGATGCGCATCCGGGATCGCTCGTAACGGCGTTAAATCAACTCGTCCTCGGCGGAAGTGGCAGTTTCCGGGATCTGCAACGTCAATCCGACGAGCCGCATCTGCGGGGATGAGTTGAACGGCGATGGTCCTTGCTTCAACATCGCCTTCGTTCCGGAGGTTGTGTACGTGTTCACCACCGGGATCGACAAATCCCATCCCCTCTGTGTATACGTGAGGCCTGCACTCGGGATCGTGCCCCTCATAGTCTGTCACGGTCCCGGCCGTTACGATGATCAGGCTGTGCCCGGGGTGCATGTGCCAGCCAGTGCTTCCGCCAGGCGCCCAGCTGTTGCTCTGCACGTAGACGTCTGACAATCCCTTTGTCTGTTGCAGTGACTGCCAGGCTTGCTCGTCCCCGGCCGCCTTCTGGCCGCCTGGAAAGGTACTAGTGACTTCAATTTCGCGAAAGTGGCCCAAAGCGAGCGAGGTGCTCTCGTACCTTTCAGCCTCTGTCGCCAAAGCCTTTCCTGAATCATAGAGAGCCGTGGCCGCGATTGTAACGCTAAGCAAAACGAGGCATACCAGTCTCTTTCGCATGTCGGCCCCTTTTCAGAGATCAGAGAGTGCAACCGCAATCCCGGAGAGAACCATAGTCAGTTTGAGCATTACCTTCTCCTTTTATCGTGCGAAACGGCGTCAGGGAGGCGAGACCAAGACGGATCATGCCGACCCCTCCCAGAACCGCACTCCCCCACCCATCTATTTTTCTTTCTTCACACTTCGACCTACGCCCGAGGGGACGGTTCCAATGCAATCATCCCACTGGTCGTTCATCGACCGACTTATCGATCGCCGAAGGGGCTGTCTGATGCTCCACGCGCGACGCCATGGATGGCCTGCTGCCCGAAATGTGTAGTCGCAGGCCCCCCGAACACCAGCGTAATGTTCGCAATCGGGAGCGAGTACTTGACATCATTTCCCCCGGTGACGCAGACCTGCAGCGTTGATGAAGGCGGATCTGTCTCGAAAGGGGCGATGTTTCCATTCCCCGTCAAAAGGCTGACCGTTCCGTTCAATTGAAAGCCCATTTTGGGGGGGGAGGTGCTGTATGTGGGGCAGCCGGTCATGTTCCAGGTGATTTTAACGTTCGTCAACCCGATGTGGTGCGTGTGAGCGCCTACGCCGCCCTTCGTCGCATCGAGGACACCTGCTGTGGTTCCATAATCGGACATTGTCATATCCGCTAAGAAGTCGGCGGTACTCTTTTCCGCGTTAACGTCCATTGACCATTGGCCGTGCATTTCGTATGGGCTGCCTTTGATACCTGGATCCAAGGGTGAATAATCGTTGATCAGGCCGGTGAGGTGCACCGGCACGCTCTCCTGGGCCAAAGCACAGGTGCCTGAAACCAACAAGAGCACCGAAAGCACGCGTACCGCCGAAGCCAGGGTTTTGCTTTTCATGAAAGACCTCCAGTTTGAGATTCGCTTGAGACGCATGGAAACAATCGGTCATCTGTTGGGCGCCTTCAAACGGTAAGGTGCAGCAGTACAGCGTTTCCCTGGTTTGCCGTCGAATGCCGTCCTTTGCCGTGCCGTTTGCAGGGCAGGGGTACAATTTGGTTCCTGGGTTCGTGACGTTTGATTTCAGACGGTCACGGACTTCGATGGATTGGATCAGGCCGCTGCGGTGTCCCGTGACGGCCATTTCGTGGCGTTTCTGTCGGACCGGGACGGATACACAGACGTCTGGGTCACGCAGGTCGGATCGGGTGAGTTCCACAATCTGACCCATGGAAGTGCTCCGGGGCTGGCTAATCCGTCGATCCGAACTTTGGGGTTCTCGCCTGATGGATCTCTGGTCACGTTCTGGGTCCGCAAGCCAGGCGGGGCGAACGGCGGCGATATCAGCATATGGGCGGTCCCTACACTGGGCGGCGAGCCGAGGCCATATCTGGAAGGGGTGGCCGAATTTGACTGGACGCGCGACGCCTCACGACTCGCGTACCACACACCTGGCCCCGGAGACCCGCTGTTCGTATCAGACGGCAACTTGCGACCGGAGAGCCGCCGCCCCATCTTTACTTCGTCTGCGGGGCTTCACAGCCACTTTCCGCTTTGGGCGCCCGACACGGCGTTCCTCTACTTCGTTCAAGGCTCTCTGCCAGGCAAATTGGACATCTGGCGCATTCGTCCGGCTGGTGGAATTCCCCAACGGATCACGTCGCACCATGGGCAAGTGAGTTATCCGGTCATGTTGGACCGGCGCACCCTTATTTACCTCGCAAGCGATCCCGATGGTTCGGGACCATGGCTGTATAGTGTGGACGTCGAGCGCCGCATTCCTCGCTTGCGACGAGACGGCGGACCATACATACCGAAAACGTGACTTTTGAGGAACTTCGGGCGCGGTTCCCGATTAGCCGTCAAAGGGGGGGCCTAAAAGGCGGTGAGAGTAGACATCTGCAGGTGCCGCCGATTTTACGGCAACGACGCAGGTCAGCAACCAAGCAGGACATTTGTCGCGGGCTGATGCTCTCAGCCATTAGATCTGCGGGTATCGGGATCCGAGTTGGATCGGAGATACGACAGATCGAGAGCGTGTTCCCGCAGAAGACGTGCTGCTAATCTCGTATCCTGATCAAGAATGCCCAACAAGATGTGGCGGGAACTCACCTGCGCGCCAGAGTCGTGCGCTTCTTGCCGGGCCTTCGCCAGAGCTTTCTTGCAGTCCAAAGCAAGTGTCGGTCCTCGGCGGGGACGCCCACGCTCCCAACGGAGAAGAGGGCTGCGCGGGACCACTTTGTCGGTCTCCATTGCTCGAACCATCGTTACTAGAGGTTCCATGCCATGGGATCCGAGATGAGCACTAGCAAGTTCCTCGTCACTGCGTAGTGCACCCAGGAGAAGGTTCTCCAGGCTGATCTCTCCATAAGTCAATGGACCTTTTTCGAGTCGTGCAAGGTAAATCGCTCGCCTCGCGCGTTCGCTGTAGGCATTTGGATAAGGAGTGCGAGGCGGCGCCTCCAAATGGCGCGCTGGAGCGTTCAGCGCGAAATCAACCATGGTGCGGAACCAGAGGCGAATTCGCTTCCCTCTGGTGTCAGCAGCGCGAAGCTGATCACGAAAACACTGAGTCATGGCTTGCTCGTATTTGTGACGATATCGAGCAGGGTAAACCTTCAGCAGAATTCGATAGAGATCTTCTGAAGTCATCACACCTCCCCCTACTGGGCTATGCCGTCCTGAAGACCGACTTGGCACGAGCGATACGCACCAGAGCCTGTAGACGTTCGGCCTCGGCTGCCGCTGCGCGTCGGCCTTGTCTGGTTATTCGGTAATACCTACGTCGCTCATCACTCAGATCGGGATCGATGCGCTCATCACACTCTTCGATGAGGCCGCCTTCGAGCATACGCTTCAAGGTACCGTAAAGCGTTCCCGGCCCCATCTGTACCTGCAGATTGGTCCGCTCGGCGACCTCCAGCATGATTCCGTATCCATGCCTGTCCTGGTCTGCAAGGGCCAAGAGAATGTGAAAGACGGCGGGTGTCAGCGTCGTCATAATTTCAATACATCCGTTGCGGATATATTAAAAAATCGAGCTTAGAATTGTCAACGGCCTTAGCGTTCTCATGCGCCGTCGGAAATGCGCGAGCCGAGCCGGGCTACTCGGAAGTCAATCGAGCGTGAACGTTTGCTTTCTGGATCTGGACTTCCTACAAAACGGGATTTTCCGGTAACTTGCTGCCGCAACCCTCCTCCGGCCGGGGATGTTAATGGAATGGTCCGCCGCTTTTAACCGACGTTGAGGTAGGGCTATAAGCTGCGTATAGAGGAGGAGTGCCATGGAGCTATTCACGCTGGGTATTGATTTGGGCAAGACGACGTTTCATCTGGTTGGGATGAACCAACGCGGAGAGGTAGTGTTGCGGAAGCGATTTTCTCGAGTGCAGCTGTTGCACTTTACTGCGAACCTGAAGGTGAAGCTGATCGGCATGGAAGCGTGCGGGGGATCGCATTTTCTTGGTCGAGCGTTGCGGGAGCAAGGGCACGAGGTACGGCTGATCCCAGCGCAATATGTGAAGCCCTACGTCAAGACGAACAAGAGCGACTACATCGACGCAGAAGCGATCGCCGAAGCGGTGGGGAGACCTACCATGCGTTTTGTGCCGGTCAAGAGTGACGATCAACTGGACCTACAGTCGCTGCATCGGGTGCGTGAACGCTGGGTGATGCGAAGAACGGCTGTAGTCAACCAGATTCGTGGACTTTTGCTTGAGCGTGGCATTACGCTCCGCAAAGGCCGACGCTACGTGGATGAAGCCTTACCCGGCATACTCACAGGTGGCTCGTCCAAGCTGTCGGGGGCAGTACTTGTATTGCTCGCAGAACTGAAGCAAGAACTGGAGCAACTAGCCGAGAAAATCGACTCTGCTGACGAGTCGATTGAGAAGATCGCTCGGGAAAACGAAGCCTGTCGAAGGCTGGTGAAGATGCCGGGAGTCGGTCCTGTAACAGCAACCGCGATTATCGCGACGATTGGCAACGGCGCGGCATTTCGCAAAGGGCGCGATTTTGCCGCCTGGCTGGGAGTGGTTCCCGAGGAGCACTCAACTGGAGGTAAGCAAACATTGTGGAAAATTCCCCAGCGTGGAAACCAGTACCTGCGCAGGCTGTTCGTGCAAGGGGCCAGAGCTGTTATGCAGCATCGGACCAAGCAGTCGTCCGGGTTAAGTGCCTGGCTGGCGCAGCTCACGGCGCGGACGCATCAAAACATCGCCATCGTTGCGCTGGCCAACAAATTGGCACGGATGGCCTGGGCAGTGCTGGCCAAGAATGAAGCCTACCGACCACCGCTGCTAGCGGGCACTGCGATCTGACGGGTCTGCAGATGACGCCTGGAAGAACACCAGGCTTGGAAATCGCTAGCGCGATTCCCACATCTACAGACCCCCGGCTACGAGGTTTTCTATTTCCTGCCAGGTCTGCTGGCGAAGAAAGAGATGGCACCACGGTCTAACCGTCGTTCTGGAAACCTGCTTTCGGTAAGGGTCTTTGAAGACCGACAAGTTAAATAGGACCAGAGCGAAGCGCATTCCATCCAGGCCCGGGGTCGTTAAACACCCCAACAAGGCCGTATACATACGCGCAGACCTTACCTGCTATTCTCACTTTTCGCTTGCGACGAGGCGGCGGACCATACATACCGAAAATCCTCAGGACATTGCCCAGGCGTCGCACGCCGGCTTGGCTGAGATGACTTTCGCCATTCATGGATACAATGTAAGCCGCCAGATTCGTGCCTGTGGCTGAGCTTTTGGGGAGTGTGTCTATGCCAGTGCGGGCTCCAACACAGTGATCCGGGTCACCGTAATTACGCTGATGTCGTCCTCCTGCCCAAAACTCTGCGCGACGCTGGCCACCTCAGTGGCGGACCTCGCCCTCCGTACCAATTCGTGAACCCGCTCGAAGCCGAATAATTGCCCGTCCGGGCCGGTAGCCTCGGCAATTCCGTCCGACACCATTACCAGACGGTCCCCCTCCGCCAGTTGGAAGCGGATAGTGGAAAAATCAGCCCTCTCCGTCATCCCCAGCGGCAGGGCACCGTCTACCGCTATGGGCTCGCCGTTCAAATAGGGTGGCATGTGCCCCGCATTGGCCAGTATCACCTTGCCATCAGCAGCAATGCGCAGCGCCAGGCAAGTGGCATGCGCCTCGCCCCGCCCCATTAGCCGCCGGTTCAGCGCTTCGAGAATAAATAGCGGATCACCGTTCAGCTCCGCTGTGCTGCGGATGGCGCCCACCAGCAATGCCACCAGCATACCCGCTCTTAGTCCCTTGCCTGTCACATCGCCGGCTATGATCAGCAGGCTGCCGTCGTTGGCGTGGGGGATGATCTGGAAGAAGTCTCCGCCTACTTCCCGCGCCGGCCGGTACTCGCTCTCGATCACCAGTCCTGGAACCGTAGTACGCGCTTGCGGCAAAATCACCTGCTGCACCTCCTGCGCCTGCTTTACGTCCAGAGCCAGGAGGCGCTGTTGGCGCACCGAGAGCAACAGACGGCGCAGCAGCAGCACAAACAGCACCACTGTCAGCAGCAAGTTCGCCACCTGGGTGAGGCTGAAGCGCAGCCCGAAGGGAAACCAGTTGATCCTTATGCGCAGCAGCAACAGCTCGGTTGTAAATAGCGAGATCATGAGCAGCACCACGGCTGGAAGGACAAGCCAGCCCTCCGCGCCCTGGCGGCGAATTCCTAAGATCACCACCAGAATCAGCACCATCAGCAGTGTGAACCGCACCCCAATGGAGACGGTATGGAAGACCTCCCCAACGGAAGGCGAGATCAGAGGATACAAGAGGTTTTCGCCGATCACCGTCGAGACCATAAACCCAAGCGTCAGCAAGGCCACCGCCCGAGGCACCCAGGCAGGCCGCCGCAGCTGGAACCAGACCCACCACACCATGACCCAGGCGCCCAGCAAAAGCGGCGATAGGATGCCATCTTGCAGCAGAAGGTCAGGGATCACGCTGAGGGTTTGTGTCCAGGTAGCGATAACGACGAGGATTGCGTTGGCTGCCAGCAGCAGCAAGACAGAGCCCATCCACACATAGACAGGGTCGGAACGGTCAAAGCGGGTCAAGCCGAAGGCGACGGCCGCCAATATTAGAAAGAGAAGCCCCTCGAAGGTCCCGGCAGCTTGCGCACGGAGAGGCTCCAGCCAACGAAGCTGATATCGAGCCAAAACAGCGCTGGCATCGCCCAGCAACGGCGCGGTGTGTATGCCGCCTGTGTCCGCCTGGCTCACCAGAGTGTTGGGAGCCATCCAGAAACGAAAAGCCAACACGCGGATAGACGAACCAGCAGCAGGCGCCTGCGGCAGGTTGTACATCATGGGCTGGGTAAAGTAAAAAGTCGGTTGGCTTCCGGTAAATTTGCCGAAGCTGCCGACCAGGATCCCATCGCTGTAGAGTTCGTAGGCATCGTCTACATAGGAGGGGCCTGCCAAAGCCAACTCTTCGCCGGGCTGGGCCACCACCTGTACCCGAATGCGATACCAGGCGTAGCCTGAAAACCCGGCATGCCCGCGCGCTGTCCAGCCCTTCGCGTATTCGGAAAACCCCCCTAGCGGATCGCGGGCCCCTGTCGGTGTCAGGTCGACTGTCTCCCATTGGGAATCGTCGAAGCCCGGCTGGGCCCAGAGCGGTGCGTGGGTCGCCTGGTCGATCGGCGAATCGCCGACGGTAAACTTCCATGGGCCATAGAGCGGTTCGACGGATGGGCCGAGGGTGATCTTAGCTATGCCCCCTGCGGTACTGTCAGACTGCGCGGGCGCGGCCTGGGCTTGACCCCAGCCACAATACCCGAATAAAAGAAGCATTGGGAGCGCAATGCGGGAGCGTCTTGCCATGGCGGGATCATCTTCTTTCGCGGAGCCACTGCACGACTATACCTACTACCCATATAACCAGGAAATCATTTTATAAGTCGCGAGATGGGAATGGCGCTTCGCGTGGCGACCAACTGGACCAGGGCCGAGTGACCGTGTTTATGATTCCCGTTGAACAGTGGTCAGGCGGAACGGCTGCTCCTGGAGAATGAGCAGGCATGTTCGTTCTCCGCTGGCTATGCTCCTACCGCCTTATGCGGAGGCAGGTTCCAGCACGGCAGTGCGGGTGACGGTGATCACGCTGATGTCATCTTCCTGCCCGAAGTGCTGCGCGGCCGTAGCAACTTCGGCGGCGGAACTGACTGTGCGCAGCAGTTCGTGAATACGCTCGAAACCGAAGAGATGGCCTTCGGCGTCGGTGGCCTCGGCGATACCGTCAGACATCAGCACAAGTGTGTCGTCTTCGCTCAACTGGAAGCGCATGTAGGAGAATTCCGCATCCTCCATCACACCCAGCGGCAGTGCTCCTTCCATCGCTATTGGCTCCCCATTCAGGTAAGGCGGGATATGGCCGGCGTTGGCCAGGGTCACCGCACCGTCCCTGGCAACGGTGAGCGCAAGGCAGGTGGCTTGCGCATCGCCGCGGCCCAGCAGGCGCCGGTTCAGCGCCTGTAGTACATACTCCGGTTGGGCATTCACTTCAGCCGTGCTGCGGATGGCCCCCACCAGCAGAGCCACCAGCATCCCCGCCTTCAGCCCCTTACCCGTGACGTCTCCGGCCACGATGAGCAGGCTGCCATCGCTCCGGTGAGGAATGATCTGGAAGAAGTCTCCACCGACATCGCGCGCCGGGCGGTATTCGCTCTCCACCACAAAGCCCGGGAGCACGGCGCGCGCCTCCGGCAGGATCACCTGCTGTACTTCTTGCGCCTGCTTTACATCGAGCGCCATGCGCCGCTGTTCGCGCATGGAGAGCAACAGCCGCCGCAGCAGCAGCACAGCCAGCACCGCCACCAGTAACAAGTTCGTCGCCTGGCGCATAGTGATCTGCACGCCGAATGGAAACCAGAATTCAAGAATATGAAGCGACTGTAGTTCTGAATAAAACTCGGAGATACTGGCCAGCAGCACCGCCGGCAATGCCACCCAGCCTTCCAGCCCCCGCTCCCGAATCCCCTGGAAAACGGTCACCAGCATGAGCAGCACCACAACTGCCCGGATAACCACCGCGACGTACTCAAAGGCATGGCCCACAGGCGGCGGGACAAAGGTGAAGAACAGGTTCTGGTAGAGAGAGTTCGACACCGACAGCATTACAACCAGGATGGGGAGTATCCGCGGAATCCATGGTTGGCTGCGCAGCCGGAACCACACCCGCCACACCATCACCCACCCCGCGGAGACGAGGGCACTAAAGAAGACCTGCTGGACAACCAGTGCTACGTTGGCTGAAATCGACTGCGTCCAGGCGGCAGCGAGGGCCGTGAACCGGTAGATCGCAATCAATAGCAGAAGACCCCCAATCCAAAGGTAGACCGGGTCGGAACGGTCAAAGAGCATCAGGCTCAACGCCAGTATCCCCAGCAGGCTAAAGACCAGAGATTCGATGAGAAGCCCTGCGTATGCGCGCTTCAGCCCGTCCCAGCGCATTTGATACTGAGCAGCTACCGCATCTGCTTCGCCCAGCAGCGGCGCGGTGTGAAAGCCGCCCGCCTGGTCGTTTTGCAGGAGCGTGTCGGGATGCATCCACACCCGGAACGACACCACCTGCGTGGAATCGCCAGTGTTTCCCCCGGCCGGCTGGGAAAGCTCGAACATCATGGGTTGACTGAAGTAAAAGATCGGCGCGCTTCCGGAAAAGTCCCCGAAACTACCCACCAGCCTGCCGTCGTCGAAAGCCTGGTAAGCATCGTCTACATCGGATGGCCCGGCAAGGGCCAGCTTCTCGTCTGGGCGGCCCTGAACCTGCACCCGGATGCGGTACCAGCCGTAGCCCCACTGCCCGGCGTGGCCACGGGCCGTCCAGCCCGGAACGTATGCTGTTTGCCCGCTTATCGGGTCGACCGCCCCCTTTGCCGGCGTCAGGTCCACCGTCTCCCAGGCCGAGTCGTCAAAACCCGGCTCGGCCCAAAGCGGCGCCTGGGTTGCGTGGTCGACGGGCGAATCGCCAATGGTAAACTTCCACGGCCCATAGAGCGGAACGACAGATTGGCCAAGCGTGATATGGACGGCGCCGCCGGCCTGCGCGGGGGCTTGTTGTGTTGCTGCTGACTGGGCTTGCGCACACACTACGAATCCAAACCAGAGCAGCATCAACCTTGAAGTGCGGAAGCATCGTCCCACGGCAGGATCCTCACGTATCGCGGAGCCACTGCACGCACTATACCTATTCGCCGCCGCAGCTGGGAATCTTTGCACGCCGGGGCCATCATTTAAATAGGACCAGAGCGAAGCGCATTCCATCCAGGCCAGGGGTCGTTAAACACCCCAACAAGGCCGTATACATACGCGCAGACCTGACCTGCTATTCTCACTTTTCGCTTGCGACAAGGCGGCGGACCATACATACCGAAAACCCGACTTTCCAGGCTCTTGTCCGAAAAGCCGTTAGCCCAAGCCGCTAGATGGCCGACCGCGGCTCACAGACCGGGCTTGACTCCCATCATTTTCGTGCTCCGAGGTACTATGCCCTGGCGGATGCCGTCGAAAAAATGGGTTGCGGTTCTGGCGGGACCTTGCCACCCAACACGCTGAAGTATGTTGGGTGGCAAGTGTTCCATCATTGTGCTGGCTACTCTCTTGGTTGGGGCTCAAACCGCTTGACTCCGGGGCTATGAGACATTGGCAATGCTGTCTTCAGGATGATCATTGCGGTTCCGTAGACCGAGGTTAGAATTGGCTGAAGGGCCATCGCTGGCGAATCAGCTCGTGAACATTCTCAGAGAACTTCGCCGTATCGCTGTTCGTGCCATCTACGGCAGGCGCGGTGCTCTCATTCTTGGCTTCGCTGCCTTCTGGAATCGCCAGATAGCCGTGATAGTTGCCTGCCCCGTCCACGGCCAAGCCTATGATCTCCTTGCGGTCATTGATAGATTCTCCGACCAGAAGATATAACTTCCCCGGGTTGACAGCAACCAGCGTGTTGAGGTCGGTCATCACACCCTTCTCCCAAAGGAACGCGCGAAACGAACTGAAGTCCGGGCCTATCGACTGGCCGACCACCTGGCCTTCATCGTTAATGCCAATCGCGAAGCTCGCGAAGTCCCCGGGAAGCGTGCCCAAACCCTTCATGCCTTTCTCCGCTGCTCCAGAGGAAGGCGACAGTGCTTGCATCGGAGGTCGTATGACCCACTGCCTCACCACGGTTATTGATTGCACAGGCGTGGTTCCCAGCCCCGGGGATCCCATTTGGACCGAGGTTGCCCAGGTCAGTCGCCTTACCGTTTTGCCAGACCAAGGCGTGATTTTCCGTGAGATAGAGCCCGCTATTCGGGTTGAAGGGGGCGCACGTGCCTGACGCGCCGGCAACCTCACCTTTATCGTTAATCCACGCCGCGACTCCGTCCGAGTCACCAGGGTATGTAGGGAGTTCGCGGATCACGCCATTTTCCCAGACAACAGGCTCAAAGCGATGTACTGGACAGCCCGAGGTCGAATCCTTCATGGCAGTCTCGGCAAGCCCGGCCACCTCGCCTCGATTGTTGATCATGTTGGCGTAGCCATTCTCGCCCCCCAGCGTCGCGAGCTTGGTCATCACTCCGTCTTGCCACAAGAAAGGGAGACATGCAGTGGATGAGGCAAACCCATAGGAGTTGAAGCCGCAAAAGTCTTCCCCATTCGTATCCGAAGTCTCGGCCTGGCCAACAGCCTGGGCGAATCTGTTGACGCCAAAGGCTGCACTGTTCGGTCCTCCGAGTCCGGGTATGCCGATATCGAGCTTCAGTCCCTCGTACCAGAGGACGGCATGCATTCTGCTGTCAGGGGTGGCCGCAGCGCCACTTACCAAACCATTGTTGCTAATGACGTACGGCCCCCCTGGTGGGCCGCCTACCACGCCGAGATCGATAACGGAATAGGGAGCAGGGGCTGCCTCTTTTTCCTGCGTCGCCGACTGTTCCTGCGACTGGATTGGCCCGGTTAAGATTGCGACTGCCAGCCCGAGGCCGGCAATGGGGAACGGCTTGACTCTCGAAATATTCAGCTTCATTTGTTTCCTCCTGGATTGATGTGGTGGTTGTTGCTCCAACGGCAAAATCCTCTAGTTTCTCCTACCCGATGCATTGCAAAAGCGATGTCACGCAAATCCGGGCTAATCCATGGGCTGGCTGCCAAAGGTGCAGCTTGCCTGTGCTTTGCCACTCATGGATCTGGGCTGTAGTGGCTGATTCGATGAAGCTGTCGTGGTCGAGTGTGATTACGTCCACCTGGGCGCGACAATCAGGGCACCAATCCAAAGCTGCCTTGGCGCGGTGAACGATGATCAGCGTCTCGGTCTCAACAGTGATTCTGGTCGTTTTCACTGCCACGGCCCTTCCCATCTGGCCGGTCACGGGTGCAGACCGTTTCCAATGGGCGCATCGTGCTCCGACGGCGGCTCACAAATCCTCAAAGAGCGCCTCAAAATTTCTCACTGACTCTCATTACCTGTTCTCTGAAGAAAAGGCGGCACTTACAGGCAAGCGGGTATCAAGCACCCGCGTATTGGCGGTCGCGGTTAAGGGTGTGCGATGGTTTTCTGAGGGAGAACCCTGGTTATCGATTGCGCTGAAAAAGCGTTGGGAGTACCTTCCTCGTGTCAGTTTCCGGTGCAGAGAGGCGCTTTCACGCGGGGTTACGCATGGTTACGGAACCCAAAGTTCTCTACGAGTTCGGGCCGTTTCGAGTTGATCCTGAGAAGCAAGTGTTACTGCGAGAAGACCATCCAGTGGCTATCTCACCCAAGGTCTTCGAAACGCTGCTGATCCTTGTTCGCCGCAGCCGGGAGGTCGTTTCCAAGGAAGACCTGATGAAGGCGTTGTGGCCGGATGCTTTCGTCGAGGAAGCAAACCTGAGCCAGAACATTTTCCTGCTCCGCAAAGCTCTGGGAGACACTCCCGAGGATCGGCGCTACATCCTGACGCTTCCGGGACGAGGCTATCGTTTCGTGGAACAGGTGAACGCGGTGAGGCAGGATGGCGACGACGTGGTCATCGAGAGCCGCTCTCACGCTCAGATGGTTGTTGAACAAGCAGACAACGCCGAACCCTCGCGTCCTCTTCCCGGGAGCCTTGATGGCAAGGAGAGCTGGAAGTATCTCCTACCGATAGCCGGGGTGGTTGTCCTGATGGTGCTGGGGACGACTTTCTTTCTTCATAGACACCACCCAATTGTCCTGGGCGAGAAAAACTCCGTAATAATCGCCGATTTCACGAACACTACGGGCGACCCGGTGTTTGACGGGACACTACGGCAAGGGTTGGCGGTGCAGCTTGAGCAATCGCCTGTGCTGAGCCTGCTCTCCGAGGATCGCATCCAACAGGCGCTGCGACTGATGGGCCAGCCGCCAGACGCGCGACTTACCCCGGACCTTACCCGGCAAATCTGCGAGCGAACAGCAAGTGCGGCGGTCCTGGAAGGCTCGATGGCAAGGATGGGAAGCCAGTACGTATTAGGGTTACGCGCAAAGAACTGCCGCACCGGAGAAGTTTTTGCTGAGGCGCAGGCGCAAACAGCAAGGAAAGAAGACGTGCTCAATGCCCTGAGCGAACTCGCCACTAAGTTTCGCACCCGAGTCGGCGAATCGTTGACGACGGTGGAAAAGTACGATACTACGCTTGCCGAAGCCACGACGCCTTCACTCGAAGCGTTGAAGGCCTACAGTACGGGGTGGAAGTTTGCTTACACAGGAAGTGAGGAGGCAGCTGAGCCATTTTTCAAGCGAGCCGCTGAGATTGACCCCAAATTTGCCATGGCGTATGCGTCACTCGGGCTGATGTACGGCTCCAATGGTGAATCGGCACTGGCTACGGAGAACACCAGCAAAGCTTATGAGTTGCGGGATCGCGCGAGTGACCATGAGAAGTTCTTTATCACCGCCTACTATCATGGACGGGCAACTGGAAACCAGGAAAAGGCGCAGCAGACCTGCGAGGCGTGGGCGCAACTCTATCCTCGTGATTTCGTTCCTCACGGAATGTTGTCGGGGTTCATTTACACTTCGTATGGCAAATATCAACGGGCGGCCGAAGAAGCGGAGAAAACTATCCAGATCGCCCCGGACAACGCCATTGGGTATGTGAATCTTGGTTATAGCAATGTTTACCTCGACCGCCCTGCGGAAGCCGAAAGAGCACTGCGGAGAGCTTCCGAGCGCAGAATTGAAGGCCCTTTCCTTTCGCTCTTGGGTTACGACGTTGCGTTCCTGAAAGACGACAAGGCGGGAATGGGACGGCAAATGGTTTTGGCCCAGGGGAAATCCGGAGTGGAAGACTGGATCTCTGACCGCGAGGCTTTTGTTCTGGCAAATTCCGGCCAGCTGCATGAGGCAAGGAAGATGTCGCAGTGCGGTGAACTTTCCCAGGAGGCGGGCCATCAGGAAAGGTCGGCTTTATTCGAAATCAGAGCGGCCCTGCGGGAAGCGTTTTTTGGAAACGCGCCCGCGGCAAAGCGGAGCGCGATGGCAGCACTTGAGCTTGCTAAGAACCGGGAGGTGCAGTACGGCGCCGCCTTTGCACTGGCCCTCTCGGGGGATTCCTCCGAGGCACAAACACTCGCGAATGACGTGGAACGGAACTTCCCCGAGGACACATCCGTCAGATTCAATTACATGCCATCGGTTCGCGCGCTTCTCGCGCTGAACCATGGCGAGCCTTCTCAGGCGATAGAAGTTCTACAAACCGCCGTACCCAATGAGCTGGGCCAACCGCGTAGCGCCATAAATGGGTTCTTCGGGGCCCTCTATCCGATCTACGTGCGGGGCGAGGCCTATATGGCTGCGCGGCAGGGCGCCGAAGCGGTCACGGAATTCCAGAAAATTCTTGATCACCGCGGGGCTGTGGTGGGCGATCCCATCGGCGCACTGGCGCACTTGCAATTGGGCAGAGCCTACGTGCTGTCGGGAGACCAGACCAAGGCAAAGATTGCCTACCAGGATTTCCTCACCCTCTGGAAAGACGCCGACCCTGACATTCCGGCACTGCAGCAAGCCAAGGCGGAGTATGCGAAGTTGAACTAAGACAGCAGCCTAAGTCTTTAAGAGCCATTTCGGTCGTCAGCTTTGGAAAGATACCTAAATGTCCCGTTGTCTTAATTCCATTGGCCCTGCCGCCGATCCGGGCGCATGACAGAATGACGAATCATTCCGAAGCAATCCACTTGAACGAAAAATGGACTTACCGAACATAACTACATGCTCGTCGATTTTGGTGTTCAGCTCTCCGGCTCTCAACAAGCGCCGCCGTCACTTGGACGAAAAGTCGGCTAACGACTTGTCGGACAGTTGGCCGTTCGCCACTGACGCCAAGTTCCCGTAAAACGGTTTATAGGTAACTTCCCGCGTAACGGCATCGATATCGAGGTTCCACCGCCCTCAGAGATCTGATTTCGCCTCTAATGCTCAATACAGCGCTGGGACGCGGAAGGTCCAGGATCTGGACTGGCTGTAAGGCCGCCGGGGATGGAAATACACCTGTATCTTGGGTTGATGTTTCTCGGCAGGGAAGAGTCAGAGCATGCCTGCGCGGCGGAATGCCATTAAGAGCTGCTTACGCCCGCTGGTGCGCATTTGCGCGTGATTTGAGAAAACTCGGGCTTACTCGGCCCCTGCGGATTGAGTGGCCCGTCATTGCTTAGGGACCACTCGCAGCCTCGACTTACACACTGAGCAACTCTGTCTGTGGGCGCGTATCCGTTCGTGGGCTTGGTTTCTCTCGTTGTAGGCCTTTTGCTTCATCTCCGAAGCCAAGCGCTCTGGAATGTCGGAAACGTCTGCTTTTGACGACCACAGAACTCGCCCCCAATGCCGTAAGGCCGCCTCATAGAGCTGTAGCAGTCGCTCGTATTCAGGACAAGTCATTCGCCGCTCGCCCCATTTGTGATGCAGCGTGATAGCTCGACGCTTCACCGGCCATATTGCGCCGCGAGCCGTCCCGCAGAGTAAGCATTCTCGCGTCCGGATGGCGGCCGCGCAAAAGAAGCGCTGGGCGAAGCGTAACCAGCGGCATACCGGAATCTCTTAAAACTGTTCTGCGCCATAAACCTCTGGCCATCCTTCGGCTTAAGAACCAAAGAATCACCTGCCAGAAGAATATACCCTTAAGCTCTTAAGAGTTCGAGTGCTCGCAGCCGGGGCGAGGCGCTGTTGAACTGAATTCCTTGACAACGGGGTTAGGTAAGTTCGCCTTTCCATCGCCAATTGTTGCCCGACCGCACCGTGGCACAGCTCTCGATAAATAATGTCGTGGACGACCTCTCGGGATGCGGACGAACGCACGATGACTTCGATATCGAAGCGATCTCACATGCGTTTGGCCTAGAAGGCCTTTTCCCATCATGAACCGGGCAACAACCACAATTCCGCAGGCTAATTCGGATTAAGGTCGAAGATATAAAGCACTCGATCAGCAGCGATGGAGATGCATTGGTGTCCATCGATCGTAAATGAGCTGGGATTCGCACGAATCGAGCCCCCGGTCTGGAAATCCCACAACGGTTTACCGGTGCGCGCATCGAGTGCATAGAAGTTCCCCTCGTCGGAGCCGGAGAAGACCAATCCTCCCGCAGTGGAAAGAACTCCCGACCATGGAGGCGAGAATAGTTTAAATTCCCAGCGCAGCTCGCCGGTTTCCGCTTGCAGGGCGCGAATCGCGCCGGAGGCGTCATCCGGTGGCAGCTCGTCTTCGCCGCCGCCCGGAAAAATATCGCCCACGCGGTAGGGGGTGACCCGCTTGAAATAGCGAGCGCCAATTTCGCGCACCGAAACATATACGAAATCCGTCTGCGGGCTGTACGAGGGACTGAACCATACCGTCCCGCCATTCGAGTTTGGCCAGATCAGGGTACCCTGCTGCGTGGGTTCTGCATTCAGGGTGAGAATCGGCCGACCCTTTGCGTCAAGCCCTTTGGCCCACGTTTGCTTGGCGTATGGTTTGCCGGTGATAAATTCTCCTGTGGTGCGATCCAAAACGTAATAGAACGCATTGCGATTGGCGATGGAAATCAGCTTACGTTTCTTACCCTGAATTATGCTGTCAAAAAGAATCGGGACGTGGGTGGCGTCCCAATCGTGCGTATCGTGCGGGCTAAACTGGAAATGCCAGCGCAGCTTTCCGGTGTCCGCATCGAGCGCAAGGATCGAGCAGGTATAGAGATTGTCGCCCGGCCGAACGTCGCCGTTCCAGTCCGACCCCGGGTTCCCCACACCCCAAAAAACCAGCTTGAGTTCGGGATCGTACGCTCCGGTCACCCACGTGGCGCCCCCGCCAGTTTTCCAATCGTCGCCTGACCAGGTTTCGTGGCCGGGTTCTCCGGGGCCGGGAATCGTCCAGAAGCGCCACGCCTGCTTGCCCGTTTTTGTATAGTAGGCGTCGATGAACCCACGGATGCCCGCTTCACCCCCGCTGACGCCCACAACAACCTTTCCGTCGATCGCCAGCGGCGCCACCGTCATGCTGTAACCCAATTTGTAATCGAGAACCTTGGCAGACCACCGCTCGATGCCACTCTTGAGATCCAGCGCAACAAGATAGCCATCAAGCGTGGCGACGAACAGCTTGTCGTCGAGCACCGCCGCTCCACGATTCGTGTGCCCGAACCCAATGCTTTTGAAATCGTTAGGCAGTGGACGGTTCCACTCCCACAGAGAACGCCCCGTCCGGCCGTCAAGAGCCGCGGCGGAGTTCGGACCCGTCACATAAAGAATTCCGTCGATTACGACGGGCGAGCCTTCGGTGTCCGGATCGCGGAACTGGTAGGCCCATTTCACTTTGAGTTGCGAGACGTTCTGCGTATTGATTTCGTTCAGCGGCGAATACCGCTTTCCGTCCAGCGTGCGCGAATACGTCAGCCAGTTCCCCGGCTCCTTATCGGCATTCACAATCCGCTCGAAGGGGACCTGCGCCGAGGCCACGGAACCCGCCAACAGGAATAACGCGAGGACCCTCATAGCTGGCCTCGCTGCGACGCTAGGTAGGCCACAAGATCATCGAGCTCCGCGGCGGAGAGAAGCGACCCGTAGGAGGGCATGGGCGTTTCATCGCGAAGCTTTCTCAAAGCGTGCAAATCGCTCTTTTGCAGGCTGTAGAAGTGTCCCTGTGCGTCCTTCAGCTGAACCGTAAACGAATCTTCATTGAGGCGGACGCCGCGGATCGTCTGCCCCGAAGACGTGATCGCTTCGATCAGTAGAAAATCTTCGCGAATAGTCTTGCTCGGATGCTCCAGTGTTTCGCGCAATCGGGCAGCTCCTCGACGCGCGCCGACTTCGGTAAGTTCAGGACCAAAGCTGGTGCCTTTGCCTGCTAGGATGTGGCACGTGGCGCAACCACTCCGCTCGTAAATGGCCTCTCCACGTAAGGGATCGCCGGGCAGTTTTTCCTGTGGAATATCTCCGAGGCTGCGGACAAAAGCTGCCACGTTCGCAATGTCCTGCTCGGATAGGTACCAGCCCTCCGGCATTGCGGGCGGAACGCCATTTTGAATCAGGGATTTCAACGCCTTTTCGTCGGGTGCCCGGCTCAGTTTCGGGCGATGCAAATTCGGCCCGCGTCCCCCACCCCCGTCGATACCATGGCAGAGAGAGCAGTGACCTTCGAAGATCACTTTGCCTGCTGCGAGATCCGGTCGCTCGACAGGCGTGTTCTGCGCAGAGGGAGTCTGTCCTGGCGGGGCGCCGTGCGCAGCCGACAGGAACAGGGTCGAAAGAAAAATAAGCAAGAGCGCATGGGCACACGAACTCAACACAGTTACCTGAAGCGCAAGCGAAGTGTGAGCAAAGCGTATTCGCCAACGGCCTTGCTGTCAATTCATGGCCTGTCAGCGATTCTCGTTCTAGCTTTTGCGTTTCAAAGATGTGGCGTAACATTTCCTACTTAGGAGGTTCACTGTTAGCCATCCTACCCTGCCCATGCTGTGACTTATTGTCACAAACCGCGGCCATCCAATCAGACCTGCAAGACGTCGCCATCGCGGGCGACCATCTCGTACAGCACAGGGTTGACGAAGAAACCAAGGAAGAGCCGCGATACCAGCCCGGCGACGATTACGATCGCAAAAGGCTTTTGTGTGTCAGAACCGATGCCCGTGGAAAGCGCCGCGGGCAAAAGTCCCAGGCAAGCAACCATGGCGGTCATCACGATAGGCCGCAACCGCAAAAGGGAAGCCTCGCGGGTTGCGGTGCGGATGTCTTTATTTTCCAGACGCAGCTTATTGATGTAGGAGACGAGGATGACCGCGGTTTCGACCGAAACGCCCATCAGCGCGAGCAAGCCGAGCGCCGACGAGACGCTGAACGGCGTGTGGGTCAGCTTGAGCGCGATCAGGGCGCCTACAGGCTCGGTCAGGATGACGCCGAGGGCGATGGTTACCGGAAATTTGAAATTGCCATAAAGCGCGAACAGGATCATGAAAATGATAAGCAAGGCAAGCGGGCCGATGAACTCAATCTGGTGCTTGGCTTCAAGAAATTCGCCATACTCCCCACCCCAGGCGAGCCGATACCCGGCGGGCAAGGATTTTTCAAGATCCGCGACGGCCCGCTGTCCATCGAGCACGGCGCTCTGCAGGTCGCGCCCCTCGATGCTGTACTGCACGCCGATGTAGCGTGAGTTGTTTTCGCGATAGATGAACGAAGCGCCGCCGGCCTCGTGGATATTCGACAGCTCGCTCACCGGGATTTGTTGGCCTGCGGGCGTCCCGACGAGCAGATTGCCGATCTGCTGCGCATTTTCGCGGAATTCGGGCTTCATCCGCACTACCAGGTCGAATAATTTTTCGCCTTGAATTACTTGGGTAGCCGCCTGGCCGCCTACGGCCGCTTGCACGATCGCCTCTACGTCCGCGACGTTGATGCCGTAGCGAGCAATCTTGTCGCGATCGACGTCGATCAGCAGGCTAGGCTGGCCGAGCTCGCGTACGACGGTCAACTCCGTAAATCCCGGCACCTGCGAGAGCCGGCGCTTGATCTCCAGCGCTTTGCTCTGCAGAACATTGAGGTCGGTGCCATAAATCTTTACCGCGAGCGCGCTCTTGAGTCCCGTCAACGCCTCATCGACCGCGTCTTCGGCGGGCTGGGTGTAATTGAAGATAACTCCCGGAAATGCGCTGAGTTGTCTCTGAATGTCCTCGGTCAGCTCGGCCTTATTGTGGATGGCGCCGCTCTTCCAGGAAGCGTCATTGTAAGGCTTCAGGCCCACGTAGAACTCGTCATTGAAGAATCCAGTGGGATCGGTGCCATCGTCCGGACGGCCAAGCTCGGAGCCGACGTCGGTGACCATCGGATACTTCATCAGGAGATTCCGAACCTGGGGCGAGAACTTGCTCGCTTCCTCGAACGAAATCGTGTACGGCATGGTCGCGCGCACCCATAGCGCGCCTTCGTCGAGATGAGGCATAAACTCTCCGCCGATGAAAGGGACGAGCAGGAGCGTGGCGGCGAAAATCAAGGTGGCTACAACTATGGTTATCTTCGGGTGGTCAAGGCACCAGTCGAGCTCTCCCGCATACTTTTTGCGCAACCATTCAAACGGCTTGTTCAAGCGCTCGTGCACGCCGCGTTTGAACCAGTAGGCGCACATGACGGGAACGAATGTGAGGGTTAAGATCAGGGCGCCGATCAGTGCGATCGACACCGTGTCCGCCATCGGCTTGAACAATTTTCCCGAGGGTCCGCCGAGCGCGTAGATGGGTAGATAGCCCGCAATGATGACGGCGACGGAATAAAAGATCGGGCGATCGACGTCCTTCGCGGCCGCCAGTATCACCTCGTGCAGGTCGTAGCTCTGGCCTTCACGCGCGCCCAGCTCGCGGAACACGTTCTCCACCATCACCAGGGTTCCGTCGATGAGAATTCCAAAATCGATCGCACCAATCGAAAGCAGGTTTGCAGCGACTCCTCGCGCATGCAAGAAAATGAATGAAAAGAGCAAAGCGAGGGGAATGGTGAGGGCGACGATCACCGCGGCGCGAATGCTCACCAGGAAAGCCATCAGGACGATCAGGACCAGAGCCATCCCCAGCAGCATGTTGTGTTCGACAGTATCGATGGTCAACTGGACAAGGTCGCTGCGGTCGTAGTAAGGCCGCACTTTTACGTCGGCGGGCAGAATGTGCTCATTGAGTTGCTGGGTTTTTGCTTCGACGCCCTTCAGCACGTTCTGCGTTTGCTCGCCGCGCCGCATCATGATGACGCCCTCGACGGCATCATCTTTCTTGTTAAATCCAAATTCGCCCAGTCGCGGGGCGCTTCCGATGGTAACTTCACCGATGTCGCGGATGCGCACCGGCACCCCATTTTGCGCGCCGACGATGACGTCGCCGATGTCCCTGGTGTCGCGGACCAGCCCGAGGCCGCGAACATAGTAGAATTGGCCGCCTTGCGAATAGAATCCGCCGCCGGCATTGGAATTGTTGACGGCAGAGCTGCTGGAGCACGGTGGGCACCGTGATGTGGTATGCGTAAAGTCTTGCCGGGTCGAGAAGCACCTGATACTGCATCACGGTGCCGCCGAAACCGGAGTCGTCCGCGACCCCCGGAACCTGCTTATATTCGCGCTCGATAACCCAGTCTTCGTAGACCTTCAGCTCTTGCGGCGTGCGGTCAGGGCTATCGATGACATAGCGATAGACTAGCCCCGACGGGCTCGCAAGCGGGGCCAGCGTAGGTGTTACGCCGGTCGGGTAAGTTACTTCACTTAAGCGCTGGAAGACCACCTGACGCGCGAAATAGTCGTCGGTGCCTTCGTCGAATGTCATGATGACATCGGAAAGGCCGTACAGAGAAATCGAGCGCATCACGGCCATTTTCGGCACGCCGTTCATTTCCACTTCGGTTGGGACCGTAACCAGGCGTTCGATTTCTTCCGCCGCGTGCCCGGGCCACTGAGTGATGACTTCAACCATCGGTGGAGAAAGATCGGGGTAGGCGTCCACCGGCATGTGCTGGAACGAAATCGCTCCACCGATGGCAATGAATGCCACCACCAGCAGGACCAGGAGCCGTTGCCGCAGCGCAAACTGGACGACGTGATGAATCATGCGGAAGCCGCCTCCTCAGTGTTGTAGCGAATTGGCAAACTGAAGAAACAAGCTGCCATCGGCCACAACCCTCTCTCCAGGGGAAATGCCCCTTAGAATTTGCGTCTGCCCATTCAGGCTCTGGCCAATCTCCACGTCGCGCCTGCCAAACTGATTCGCGCCGGTGGCCAGATACACGAACGGCTGGTTGTTGTCGTCACGCAGAACGGATGAGTCGGGTACGGCAATGGCATTCGGAATCGACCCTGCGGTCACCGTGACGGTGCAATACATATCCCTCTTCAATTTCTCTCCCGGGTTGTCCACGACAATGCGCGCTTGCAGCGTTCTGGTGTTGGGGTCGAGGGCCGGCGAGACATAAGAGATCCTGCCGTGGAAGGTGCCCGGATATGCGTCATTTTGCACGACGACATCATCTCCGCTGCGCACCGCGGCCAGGTCCCCCTGGTACACGTTGGCCAGAACCCATACCGTGCGCAGGTTTGAAATCGTAAAGGCTTGCGTCTGGCCTGCTTGAACGACCTGGCCGGGCGAGACGAGGCGCTCAACGACTTCGCCGCTGATGGGAGCAAGCACGGGAATCAGCGCCGAACTAGGGGCCTTCGCCAGATCGGCCGGATTCTTGATGCCGAGAATCTTCATTCCCTGGTCAGCCGCGTTCAGATCCGCCTGGGCCTGGTTGCGGTCCGATTCGGCCTGCTCCAGATCGCGCTGGGCAATGGCGTGGTGCTGATATAGGTCTTGTGCGCGGACCCAATTCTTGTCCGCAAGGCGGTAGGAATCTGCCGCCTTCAAATAGGAGTCCAGCAACTGCGAATAATCGGGGCTGCTTACGTCGAGCATCGGCTGGCCTTCTTTGACCTGCTGTCCGGGCACAACCAGAATCCGGCTGACGGGTCCGCCGACCTGGGTGATGACCGGGGTGGTGTTAAAGGCGTCGTACGCTACGGCGCCCGTAAGCCGGAGCGTGCGCGTCAACCTGGTGGCCTGAATGGTAACTACTTGCACGTGCGACATCTGGTCCTGCGGAAGGGTGAAGAGTTGGGGCGTCGCAGACGTCGAAGCTTTCGCGGAATAGGATGTCATTTGGCCTGCCCGTGTGCGATCGTTCGAGCTGCAGGCCGTGAGCGTAAATGCGCAAGCGAGCGCCATCGCACTTTGAAAGCCGCCGTTGCGGCGCGTGATCGGTGTAAAGGTCATGGCAAACTCCTGGTTCCTACAGCTTGGCGAAGCTGTTCGAGCGCGAGCAGGTACGAAGCGAGCGCCTGGCGGTAGGCGAGTTGTATGGACCGGTAGCTGCGCTCGGCGTCGAGAAAATCAAGCAGGCTCGCTGCGCCGTGCCGGTAGGCGTACTCGCTGATGTCGCGGGACTGCTGCGCCTCGTCGAGATACCCCGAGCGATAGAGTCCGACGACCTGGTCGTTGGTGCGCAAATTCTCAAAGGCGTCCCTCACGTCCGTCAGCACCTGTCCGTTGGCGAATCTCTCCTGCTCCTGGGCTTGCGTGATGGCGAAGCCGGCGCGCGCAATTTCCCCCTGGTTGCGATCGAAAATCGGCATCTGCATTTGCCCGAACAGGGAAACGTCGTTCAGATAACTAAGGTGTGTGTAGTTGATTTCAGCCGTGACGTCTCTTTTGCCGATCGCCTGTTGCAATGCGCGTTGGCTGTCCGCCGCGGTTACTCCTTGCTGCGCTGCCCGCAAGTCCGGCCTGCTCTGCAGGGCTTTGGCTTGAAAGTCATCTACGTTGCCCTTGACGGGCTGGTAGTCGAACGCCCCCGCCACGTCGTAGTCCGGTGCTATCGATTCATATCCGAGCAGCTGCCGCAGATCTGAGAGCCCTTGCACCCTGGCGAGCTGGGCTGCGGACACGTCGGTCTGGAACTGAAGCATCTGAAGCTTGATCTTCAGAAGATCGCCCTCGCCTATGTCGCCTGCGTTGTAACGCGCCTGGCTGATGTCCACCGTGTTCTGGAAGCTCTTGAGATCTTGCATGGCCAGCGCAAGAGTCGACTCTGCGAGCTCAACGTTGATGAACAGGGTGGAAACGCTGAAGGCCAGACTGCGCTCATTGTCGGCGACCTGTGACCGTGTCACGGCCGTCAGATCCCTGGCCGCCCGCAGGCGATGTTGCCGCTTCTTGCCTCGCTCAAACAGATAGCTGACACCCAGGTCGAACTGGGCCACGTTGTCAAGGTAATCCGCGCTAAATTGACTCGGCTGGAAAACCGGCAAGAACTGCCAATCGCTTAGAAGCACCGGGTTCGGACGCAGATTGGCTGTGATTTCTTCGGCCTCGCTCTGCTGGATCGTGGTGCGGAGGGCCAGTAGATTGTGGTTGTGCCGAAGTGCCATCTGAATGGCGTCGTCGAGCGAAATCGTCACCGCTCCTCGATTCTGGGCGAGAGCTTGTGCTTGTGGGGGAGACGGCGACTGACTTTGTGCAGGTGGGGATTGCGCACCTGCAGCTCCAGAAAAAAGCACTGCGACGAACAAAACTGGAAACCGCAAACGCTGTAAACGCATGGGAGGTCAGCCTTCTTAAGGGACAGGTACACGGATTGGTGTGCCGCGAGCGGCACGTGAAAGAAGAGGCTGTTATGCGGGGGGCGCCCGCGCGGGAATGTGCCGGGCGGCGGGACTCAGGATGTAGCTGTAATGTTGAGGTTCTGGTCCAGGTCCTGTGGGAACCAGAATGTATACACGAGTGCTTGCCAGCGTTGGCTCGATGGCCTGGTGGCTCAGATGGCAAATCGGGCAGGCGTCAGGGGAAGAAATGGCATGACGATGCCACACTCCTCCGAGCGTAGTCCCCATCACCAGCACGAGAAGCGCTATCGGGAGCACCGTGCGCCAAATTCGCTTTTGCTCAGACACTTTTGAGGGGCACTTGACTGACCCCGAAATACAGCGTGCCTAGTTTAGTCCAGAAGCTCCATTCTTGGGCATCTGGCTCTCGGTACTCACTGCCTGTCGATAGGTCTTCTGGTTTTCTTCGACTCGTACCCTTGGTGTGGATATCAGCAGGACTTGGATCACTCGGGGCCGGTACCGTCAGCGACCTGGCTTATGGTGCTTGCTTTCTGGTTCTGCGTGTTTGAGCGGCAGTAGTGGTAGTCCCTATCATCACCAGAGCAGGCCAGCTCACCGCCGACAGAGTAAGAGGTGTAGTCAACGCAAGCAGCACTGCGGAAATTGTTCGAGGGTGCACCATGATGCTGCTCCCCCAAATGCGCTCAGTGAGCCGAACGCAACCAGATTAATGTACCCGAACCACTACCGTCCGCTCGGCAAAGCGCCTAGAAGAGTCTTTAGTCTTGTGGCTGCCCGCCAAATACTCGCCTCCTCGTCCCACGGATGCGCAAGAGCGCACGGTTGGAGCGATCCGCCTATACCCGGTTGGGTCCCAGGCCTTTCGCACCCCCCAAAGTTGCGCCGGAATCACCCGAGGGATATGTGGTGTGAGGCCATTGGAAGCTCTAAATCCAAGCTCAATACCGTGATTGGCCAGCCTCGGCAGCAAAGTGATGCGCAGGAAACCCATCGATTGAAGGACGGTTTTATGGATGCATGGAACCATCATGAGGCCATAGTATTAGCCGCAAGTAGTATGATTTAGGCCTCGTCCACCGGACCTGCATTGGGAAGGAGGGATTCATGAGAGGCCGTCGCTATAGCCAGCCCTTAGGCAACTGCGTCTGGCTCGCAATTCCCATCCTGGTGGGCTCGCACACCTTCCTCGCAGAAACAGTTAGGCCATCGCCCGCCACGGCAATTGCGGCCATGATGGAGAGCCCAGACCCTCAGAACGCCACCATCTCCACGATGCCGTCAGAGGCGCAAGGTGACCTGCTTATGGTTAACGGAAACTATGTCGCCGCTATCGAGGCCTATCGACAGAGCTCGCTTCGATCCGCCGCCACTTGGAACAAGATTGGGGTCGCATATCATCATCTCTTCGCCTTGGAAGAGGCTCGTAAGAATTACCAGATGGCGCTTACTCTCAATCCGCGATACCCCGACGCGCTCAACAACCTCGCTGCCGTCTACCACGGCGAGCGCAAATATAAGAAGGCGGAAAAAACCTATAAGAGGGCGCTGAAATATGGGCCAAATTCTGCTGTCACCTACCGCAATCTGGGTACAGCCTACTTCAGCGAGGGGAACTACAAGGAGGGGGCAAAGGCCTATCAGAAAGCCCTAGAGCTTAATCCAAATAGTTTTGATCCTGACCAGACCCAGATCATAGAGGAGAAGATCTCGCGCCGCCAGCGTATTGCCATCAGCTACTGTCTTGCAAAAGCTTACGCGATGGCTGGAAAGAACGAACAGGCTCTTATTTACCTGCGCAAAGCCATGGATGCTGGTTTCAACGATCGCCGGCTCCTCATGGAGGACAAGGAATTCGCCCAGCTCCGCACTACACCGGAGTTCCACCAACTAATTGTTGCGCAACACCTGGACTAAGTTGGGGGTACGCGACGGCTGAAATCCGCGCGTAGCATCCCAACCGTCTGCGCGCCAAGGCGCAGAGGAGCGATCTTCTAGGACATACCGAACCTCCGCCATTGGGCGATTAGCCGCCCTCGCGAAAGCCCCGGTTCGATAGTCGCTACCAGCTTGCCGCTCGTCGTATCGACGCGAGAAATGGTGCAGTCGCCCTGATTGAGCGTCCACAATCCTTAGTAAGAGCCGTATGCGTAAACGTGCTCGTACGGATCTGTCCGGGGGGCGATCAACGATGGTCGTCCCTAGCGCGACAGTGAATCGAGAGTGGAGGTTTGCTCTCTGAATTCGGAGTTCCCGTAAAACGGGATTTCTAGGTAAATTGCTCGTGCCTGACCCTTTGGGCTGGGGAACCTACCGATAACCCGACTCCTCAGGCATATCGAAGATTGCTTCCGGGTGGCCGGTGAATTCGACCAGAACCAGAATTTCGCACCCGACGGCTCGATGAGCGCTTCGGCGATTTATCATCAACGGGTTTAGCATTGGGGCACAACGCGGTCTGTCAACTTCTCTCGCAGCTTCCCATTACAGCGTTTTCGCCAACGAGGCTTTCACTATCATCTTCAAATGACTGGAACCCGCATATCTTGAAAATCTCAGCTTCTCCCGTCCACACGCGGCATCGCGGCTTCGATCTCTTGCGCGTTATTGCGATTTACATGGTCATGCAGATCCACACCGGCGAGTTCGAGTACATATCACCAGACGGAACCGTACTGCACACGGCGGGGTCCTGGGCCGTGGGATGGACAAACTCGCTCCTGCGCGTCTGCGTGCCGTTGTTCGTCATGATTACCGGATTCTTCCTTTTTCCGATCGAAGATGAGCGTAAATTCTTCCGGAAGCGCTTCACCCGCGTATTGATTCCCTTCGTGATCTGGTGCGCAGTCTACGCCTTCTATTACTACGCGCAAGGAGCGATCACTCTTCAGACCGCCTTGCTCAACATCGCCAAAATCCCCGTCAACTACGGCACCGAAGTCGGCCATCTGTGGTTCGTCTACATGCTAATGGCAATCTACCTTATCGCACCCGTGTTCTCGCCGTGGATCGTATCGGCAAGCCGCAAGGGCATGGAACTCTTCCTGGCGCTGTGGGGCGTGACATTGACGCTGCCCTTCATTCACCTCTTCTTCGCAGAGGTATGGGGCGAGTGTTATTGGAATGCAACGCCAACCCTCTACTACTTCTCAGGTTTCATCGGCTATGCCGTACTGGCCGCCTACATCAAGCGATTCTGGATGGCTCCTTCGTCGCGTATCGACTGGCTCGCAATCGGCATGATTGTGGTGGGTTACTCCGCTACCGCTGGAGGGTTTCTCTACAGACTTCGTTACGAGCACGAAGTAAAGAGCCTCGAGCTGACGTGGAACTTCACCACGCTGAACGTTGCGATCATGACAGCAGGACTCTTCCTGCTCTTCCGAAACATTCATGCGAATCGCGGCAACAGCCTCCTATGGCGATTGATAGACGATCTTTCGCGCATGAGCTATGGCATGTACCTGGCGCACATCATCGTACTCAACGCCATTCATACCCGCATGGCGCCCATAATCGGGAATGCGTTTGTGCGCATTCCAGCGATCGCATTTACTACTTTCCTTATTACCTATCTCGGGGTCAAGCTGCTCTCGCTGTTGCCGGGGAGCAAATACCTCATCGGCTAAAGCCCCCAAAAATCGGTCGCTCGGCCTTTTTGGCGAGGTTGAGAAGCACCGCAAGGGATTCTGCTCCCAAGCCGGTCTTCACCATTTTCCTGCCTCAAAAACGCTCCCCCACCAGAGCAGTTGATCAATCTCAGGGCCCATGGCACTTTCCACGGACCGTCTGCACTTCGAGATTCTCGATTTACGCCAACAGGGCAATGCGCTCATCCAGCCGTGAAGTAGGGAGTTTTCCGAGTTCCGGTCGGATTACCGGCAATTCTGAAGCCATCACATCGTTGAGAAGCCGGGCAGCACAACGATTGCCTGAAAAATGGGATTTCTATGAGAAGGTCACTTCCGGGTAGTCCGTGACTCGGGCACACTCCGAAACAGTTGTGAGAGTCACGCTCGGGTCGCTTCCTCAATGCGGCTTGCGAGGAGCTATCGCGAGTTGAGTTCTAGCCCATTAACCACGGACCAGTTGCTGGTGGCCCAGGCAGAAAGCTCGTCGATTTGATTCATTAACACTAGTTTCTGGAATCTCCAGCTCGGAATCACTCGGGCTTGCAGACGTTGCCGTAGACCAACGGATTCCCCTGTTCCCACGGCTTATAGGTGTTGGCGAATTCGATCCGTTGGGCAACGGAGGGATGCGTCGCCTGGAAGATGAGGAAGAAAGTATCCCATTCGGGCGCAACATAACCGGATTGAACATCTCTGGCGAACACCGTCGCGGCCTCGTGATTTTGATGAGTCAATTCAAGACCGAAGCGGTCGGCTTCGAGCTCGATATGGCGGGCAAACAGATTGAAAAGCGGCAAAATGGCAATCCAGAAGAAGGTTAACAGGAACACGATCAGCGGAAATGACGCCGGATCGGAAAGTTCGCTGAAACCCCAGCGCCCGGAAAACCGGCGGATGGCCGCGCGGCCCAGGCGGTCGGTGAGCCAGAATCCCGCCAGCAGGCAAGCGGCGATGATCGCCAGCCCCTTCCAGTTGTCGCCCATGACGTAATGCTTCAATTCGTGGCCGATGGTGAATACGATTTGGTCAGGTGTCTCGGCCGACGCCAGGTTGCTCTGTAGAACGATGCGATTGGTCGGGCCGAGGCCTGTCACCCGCGTGCTGTTGCCACCAACCAAAACGGGGATGTGAGCGATGCCGCACCGCGCGGCCAGCGTTTCGATCCGCGCTTCCAGCGCGCGATCGTCGAGAGGCTTATAGGTCGTCGTCAGCGGGTCGACCCACACCGGCCAGGCTACCATCGCCAGAAAGGCCACCGGAACAAGCGCGAGAGCGCAATAGAGCCACCAGCGGCGCGGGCTTCCGGCGATCAATCGATAGGGAAGCCAGATTAGCAGCGATGCGAGGACCAAACTGACGACAAGTTGCGCGCCGTCGCCCTTCAGCAGATTCGGCAAGGTCTGGTGCGACCATCCAGCGACGTGCGGCTGGATATAGCCGACAAAATAATCGAAGGGCAGCGCGATCAGCGCGGCCAAAATCAGATAGGCGCAGACGAAGAGCGTGACCGTCCAGAACCAGCGTCGGCCGGAGATCGATTCGCACATCCGGCGCAGGCCGGCGCCGAGACCGGTGAACAAAAAGAAGAGTGGAATTGCCAGCGCGATAAGTTGGAAGGCCACCCAACGAATGTTTGCATCCCGCTGCTGGATGAGAAGCGCCACCGTTGCTTTGGGCACCTCCACCGGCACTTCGGCATGAGCGATCGTGGACGCCAGGATTGCGCCTGCAATACAAGCGGCCAAGGTTTTCCATGAGAATATTCCCAGCGAGGCCCGGGATTCCAGTACGAAGCGAAGGCTCATCATTGTCTACACTCTTCAAGAAGTGCTAAATGCCGCGACGGAAGATTCTACGCAACGCGTCCTGTCACGAAGCCCCGCTACTTGTGGCCATAAGTCTCACTCCATTATGCAGCGAGCTTTCATTCGAGCAGGAAAACCACGATAAAGCTGTTCAATATTGCTCATCGCGGCCAAATTGAGGACAATCCGACGATTCTGGCCGTACGGTCGGCAAACAGGAAGTAATCGAATCGATGAAAAGTCTGGCCCGCATGACGAAGTTCCGTGAAAACGGGATTCCCGGTAACTTCCTCTCGCCTCGCCTCCCGCGAGCGGGCAATTTACCGAAAACCCGACTTCGCGGGAGCTTATCCCCACGCTCGAAGAAATTGCCAGACGCGACGCAAGCCATCGAGAATGAACGCTCCCTGAATCAGCAGAAACAAGACGGGGGAGAAGCTAAACGCGACCAAGACGGCCATCGCCAAGCTTGATGATCCTTCTAGCAATTTAAAACGATCGGCTGCAAAGGACGCTGCGCAGAAGACTCCTACCAAGAGAACGCTGAGTCCACAATGCCAGTTCGCTGCCCGAACGCTCCACGGCACCATCCAGACCGAATAGAGGACTGCAAACAAACAAAAGAAGAGGGCGACAACGTAGCACAGCATACTGTATGGCAGACCGTATCCGGTTTGGCGAAATGTGACCACCAGCTCCGATCCTAGTTTCAATCGTGAGGTCAGCAGGCCTAGAAGAAGGACTCCAACGGCGGCACTCGCAAAAAGAGTTTGGATGCGCGGCATGTAACTCCCCCTCTTGATCTGCTCGGTCCAGGTACAAGTGCCGAACCTTCCCGCAGAGTAAACCAATGAAGGATCAAGCTCCAGCAAAACGGGATTATCGGTAACTTGCCTGCCAGACCGGCCCGCGGTGAGGGAACTTACCGAAAATGCGACTAGAACGAAGCCGCTGGCGCGGCGGACACTGCCTGTGCGTGGAGCAACCAGCAGCGGTAGCTGAGGTAAGGTTGGGTCACAAGGAAGGAGGTTCCTGTGACCCATTTACGCAAGAGGATGCTGGAAGAACTCCAGCGGCGCAACTATTCCGAGGGCACGACCCGAGCCTATCTGCAAGCAGTCCAACAGTTCGCCGTACACTTTGGAAAATCTCCAGACAAGTTAGGGCCAGACGATCTGAGAAGCTACCAGGCCTATTTGCTGGTTGAGCGCAAGCTGGCAGTGGCGAGCGTGGTGGCCCGGGTTGCGGCGCTCCGATTCTTCTTCGTTCGAACGCTCAAGCGGCGTGAGTTCCGAGAGGAGTTGCCCTACCCGAAGTCTTATCGCCGGCTGCCGACGGTGCTGAGTCTGGAGGAGGTCGCCCGGCTTATCGATGCCGCCGGCAACCTCATGCAGCGCGCCCTGCTGATGACGCTTTACGGCACAGGCATGCGGCGGACAGAAGTGTCGATGCTCAAGGTGCGCGATATCGACAGCCGGCGCATGATGATCCGCGTGGAGCGCGGCAAGGGCGGCGACAGTCGAGATCTGCCACTCAGCCCGGCGCTATTGGAAACGCTTCGTGAGTATTGGCGCTGGAAGAAGCCTCGGATCTATCTTTTTCCCAGCAGCATAGGTCAACGCGATCAGGACAGACCCATTTCCGACAAGACCGTTTGGTATGCCTGTAAAGAAGCTGCCCGCCATGCGCGCATTACCAAGCATGTAACGCCTCACACCTTACGGCAGGCTTGGGCATACTACACCACCTTTCAGAGTCCATTCATTCTAAAGACAATCGGCCTTGACCGAAGGGGATTTGCGGAAGTTTATGGGCACCACGACGTGCTGCTCTCACCGCTTGTTGCACCTCCGGAAGCAGTAGATCCTTTTTCTCGATGATCCATGGCGCGTATTCCACGACCTGTCTTGCCGGGAGGGTACGTTGTCGAATCAGTCGCTTCACCACCGTATTACTTACTTGTAGCTCTCGCGCCGCCGCTTCCTGTGTCACCCAGTCATCTTGGTTTTGGAAGGGAGCGATCTTGTGATATCCCCGCAGTCCGGCGACACGAGATGCATTCCAAGTTTTGTCTTGACCGGTTTTGTATCCGAGACGATTCAAGATAGCCGCGATCACCTTGTCCTGGCATATCTTCGATAACTCGCGAACCAAATCGATCACCGAACGGTCCGCACTGTGACGGTGGTGTCCTGGCTTGTTTCGTTCCATACGCAGTTCCGAGTGCACTCCACCAGCCCAGTGCAGACGCAGGCGATGAGTTGAGGGATCAGGTTCACTATCGACGATGATCTCTGTCAGGACTGTCCGCAGAATGCGCTTCTTCAGTGGGATCGGCGCTTCGGGCTGATTCCACAACACAGAGAGATCTTCGCTCAACATGGATAGTCGTTGCTTCTGTTCCTCGCTGAGAGGCTCGGCAGTTTTACCCGCCGCAACGAGGCGTGCCTCGGCTTCCGCAACCTGAGCCAGTGCGCTATTCCAGCGAGCCTCTAACTCACCGGCCACGAGACGATTTTCTGGCTCCACAGCATCAAACTGCCGACGCGCACGCTTCTCCTCATAGCGAGCCCGTTCCAGGGCCAGCTCGAGTGCTTTTCGCTTCTCATCGCCTTCGACTTTGGCGCACGCTGCTAATTGGATTGCAGCCTCGATCCCGGCAGGTCGAATAGCGGTCAGTACGCTTTGCACCACGGCTCGATCCAGCCGCAAGCTGCCCACCGTAAAGCAGTGGCCTGATCCGCGGTCTCCCCGATCACCCTGACAGACATATCGAGGGACTCTGCCGCTGCTGCCGCTATATACAACTTGCATTTTCCGTCCGCATCGACCGCAACGCAGCAAGCCTGATAACAGAGCTGCGCCTCGCTTCACCGCACCGCTGCTTTCACTGCCGGACCATGCCACATTGGCCTCCAGTCGACGTCGGTTCTCCAAGTACTCCTCCCAACTGATGTACCCCGGATGATGGTCGACAAGCAACACCTTCCATTCATCATGTGGTTTCCGGTAACGTGAGAGTTGCCGCGCTCGCCCATGCTCGATCACCGTGCGCGCCCCGGACTTACCGTACGCGAACGCTCCGGCATAGCACGGGTTGTTCAGCATCTGACGGATTCTTCCGCTGCTCGGCAACCCCCAGACTATCTCCGCTCCGGCAGTTCCGGGTTTGGTCTTGGGCACCGGGATTTGCTCTTCCCGGAACCAGATCGCAGCTTGACGAGCACTTCCCAGCTGTTGGAACTTGTGAAATACGCTGCCGACCGCCTGCTGCACCTGGCGATCAGGTGTCTTTTCGATCCGTCCTTCATCGGTGCGGATAAACCCCACCGGCAGTTCCCACATCGCAAAGCCGCGGCGCGCCTTCTGCTCAAAAGACTCGCGAGCCCGTTGTCTCAACAGGCCAAGTTCGAACTCCGACATCGTTCCCTTCAGACCAAGGACCAGGCGATCATTCAACTGGCGTGGGTCGTAGATCCCGTCACAGTCGATAAGCAACGTTTCCGTCAGTGCGCACAGATCCACGAGATGATGCCAATCACGGTTGTTGCGCGCCAGACGCGAAGCCTCCAGGGCTAATACCGCTCCGGCCAGGCCCTGGCACACAGATGCCAGCAGTCGGCCGAAGCCCGGCCTCTCCTGGGTGCCAGCGCCCGAGCGTCCCAAGTCCTCATCGATTACGGTGACCTTGTGAAAGCCCAGCTGGGATGCACGCTGAGCCAGGGCATACTGCCGTTCCTTACTCTCCAGATGATTGCGCACCTGATAGGGTGTCGATTGCCGCACGTAAACGTAGGCTCCTCGCTCCAACTGATGTCCCTTAATCTTCTCGTTCATTGGGCCTCCTGTCTGCGTCGTTGAGGACGCTTTCCAACAGTTGGCGCCACAGTCCGCGGCAGTGTTCCCGCGTCGATTCCGGAAGCTCGGTCCAAATCTCCTCTTCCTCGAACCGCAGTTTGCGCTGCAGTACGATGCGACTTTCCTTGTTGTTCTGCATCCTGACCTCCTGATGCAGATTCTGCACGACCCAGGTTCTCGAAGCCACGATCGACGCGCTGGGCATCAATGAGCCGGCGGAGCTCAAGCAGAGCTGTGATATCGATTCGGGGCCTATCTTCGTAACTCAACCGATCGCATAGTTCGGGAGTCAACATCCACTTGGGTAATGCGATCTGTGTTCCTGTAGGAAGTCTGACGACGAGAACCGTCGACTCCCTCCTTCGCAAATGCCGAACAACTTCCACCTCAACCCCGTAGAAGGGGTGACATGGATAACAGATCTTTGTGGGATGCAGATCATGAGTAGTACGAGGATGCCTTACGCCATAGCTGGGCTACCCATTTGCTCGAGGCGGGAACGGACCTGCGGACGATCCAGGTTCTGCTCGGCCATGGAGACCTGGAAACCACGGCCAAGTATCTTCATCTGTCGCAGCGGCACTTACAAACCGTATTGAACCCGCTGGAGAGTTTACAACTCTCCAGCGTTAGCCAGGCAGGCCGCAGCTATCATCGGAAAAAAAGTTAAATGGTGCGGCTTGCCGTAGAGGTCGCTGACATCCTTCGGGCCCGGGGAGACTGCTTCCGGGAACAGAACCGCTCCTGGCTGGGCTACCAGCAGCTCAAAGTGTTGCGGGCTATCACCGTATGTCGCACGGCTGCCCTGGGTGGCCATCTGGACGCCTGCTCAGGTTGCGACCATCAAGCCATTTCCTATAACTCCTGTCGCAACCGCCACTGTCCCAAGTGCCAGGCCCAGGCACGTCAACGCTGGCTGGCACGGCGAGAACAAGATCTGCTCAGCGTGCCCTACTTCCACGTCGTCTTTACCTTGCCCCACCAGTTGAACCCGCTCTGTCAGCGCTATCCACGGCTGCTCTACGATCTGCTCTTCCGCGCCAGCGCTCAGACCATGCTCGAAGTTGCGGCCAACCCCAAGCACCTCGGAGCCAAGATCGGCTTCCTCAGCATTCTGCATACATGGGGACAGAACCTGCGACTGCATCCTCATCTCCACTGCGTCGTTCCCGCCGGCGGTTTCGATCCAAGCTACTCTCGCTGGGTTCATCCTAAATATCCCTTCTTCCTCCCCGTCAAGGTCCTCAGCCGCGTCTTTCGCGGCAAGTTTCTCGATCTCCTTCAACGGGCGCCCGGTCAGCATCGACCCGAGTTGTCCTCGACCCTCGTGCACACGTTGCTACAGCAGGATTGGGTGGTCTATGCCAAGCCCGCTTTTGGCGGACCTACTCACGTGCTGCGCTATCTTGGCCGCTACACTCACCGCGTAGCCATCAGTAATCAGCGCCTGCTCAGCTTCGATGGTCACAGCGTGAGCTTCCGATGGAAAGACTATGCTCACGGCAATAAGCAGCGCATCATGGCTCTCTCCGCTGCCGAGTTCCTGCGCCGCTTTTGCCAACATGTGCTGCCCCGGGGCTTTGTCCGCATCCGCCACTTCGGCTATCTCGCCAGTGCTCACCGAACCGCACTGCTCGCACTCGCTCGCCTTCAACTTGCCGGCCAACCTCGACCCGATCCCCGCATCGCCATCTCTCAGCTAGCCACCTGGCGCTGCCCACGTTGCGGAGCCAACATGTGTATCGGCCCCAACCTTACCGCACAACAACTGGCCTTCCGATGCAAAGTCCCCAACACCTCATGATTGCACTCCCATCCAATCGCTCTCAAACGTGTGCCGGCACGTCTTCGCACACCTACGCCCCAACTGCAAAACCACAAGCTTTTCACCGCTTCCTGCCTGCATGCAGATCGCGAAATTACTCCTTCCACGCATGCCTACCTCGCATAGCACCCTCTCCCGACTCTCACTTCCACATTCCTACCCGCGTTCACCTAGGCCGAGTCTCGACCGAAACTCCATAGCAGCGCCCACCACTGCCAGCGCCTTCCTTCAAGCCTCCTTATCGAAAATGCCTCGGAGCAATTTCTCGCTCCCTCAGCACCCTGCCCCGAGGCATTTCCGATCAAGGCTAACGACTTTTCGGGCACTTGTCCGGAACGCCTGTTATACGGCCATTTGCCGAAGACACAGATCGATCTAAATGCTCAATGAGTAGGCTTGGCCTTGTTCTCTTCCAACTCGCGTTCCGCGCACCGGTGTGTTCATAATATTGTAGTTTTGTGACACTATAGCTGGCCCCGCGCCGCGTTGGAGGGGCCAAGCATAGCGAATCGTCGTCCGGCAATGATTATTCATCAGGGGCAGCTTATCCATGGAGTTCGACTGCGGTTTCGAGGAGGTTTTGAAAGATGATCACTTTACAAAATGTTTTCACGTGGCTTTTTGCGATCGTGATACTGACTGTATTGCTCCCTGGATCGTCGGCTGGGCTTCTTGGGCGTTGCCAACAATGGCCTCTTGAACGTACTCGGCGGGTCGCTCGTTGGCTAGCTGTTGCCCTATCGATTACATGGTGGGTAGTTGCGGTGTATCGCTTGAACATGGCGTTCCCTTACGATTGGATCGGCGCAACTATTGCAACCCCAGCTCGTGTCTTAGCTTTCACAGTATGGTGTCTAGCTCCTGGATATTTTGCTCCGTTGATGGCAGAGAAGTTAAATCGGGCATAAAAGCGAAGTCGCCGAAACATGTTGTTCGCTTAGCACTCACCCTTGTTCTCGACAATTGAAATTCTGAGGGGGGTACATCGATTGAACGATGGGCCTCTCACGTGTCTGTCTGGTAACGACTTTCCGGATAGGTGGCCGTTCGGCGCTGAGGCCGTCTTCCCGTGAAACGGGGTTATCGGTAACTTGCCCTGTTTACCAGACGGTCCCGGGCAAGTTACCGATAATCAGACTTTGCAGGCATTCCAAAGCGGAAGTCGGCTTCGCACCTGGTATGGCAAAAAAACAAGATCAAAAAAACTCTGCTGCCAAATTAAGCTCGTTGTCGGTGCTACTTTCTCGTCAGCACGGCCGCCAGAAACCGGAGTTCGGCCTCCACTTCGACGGGATCGGCTACAGTATCGGCGATTTCCTGGCGAAAGAGTTCGCGATAGCGCTTGCGAAGCCTGTGAATGGCCACCTTGAGCGCTCCTTCTGACGTGTTCATTTCTTGAGCCAGCGCGGCATACGGCGCGTCGGACTGCCCGAGAAGGAACACCTTCAACCGTTCGAAATGCTCCGGGCGGCCGTGATGCACGAACTCCGCCCGCAATTTCTCAACGACTCGATCGATCAGCGAAAGCGCCCAACGGCGTTCGAAGATCCGCTCGGGCGTCTCATCGTGCGCAGGCTCGCGTTGGTACCGCTCTTCGCCGGACGAGAATTCAAGCGGTATAACCATTCCGCCCCCGCGTTTGCGCGCGCGATGCCGGTCTTCTTCGTCGGCCACAAAGAACTTCAACGAAGTCAGAATAAAGGACCGGAACCGGCCCTTTTCCGGGTCAGCGCGATCGAGATATCGGCCTTCCAACACCCGGATGAAGAACTCCTGTGTGAGATCCTGCGCCTCATCGGCCCGATAACCGCGCCGGCGCAAATACGCATACAACGGATACCAGTAGTTCTCACATAGAGAAACGAGAGCGGACCGAGCTTCCTTGCGATGTGGATCACCGGCAGCGATCACCAGGGTCCACCGGGTGGTCGGAAACTGGGATGATCCGGGAAGCGTGTGCATTGTCTGGCCGTTCGTCATGGTCTTATTGTCTTCTTATCGCCCGGGGGCATTCCGCTAAACAGGATAAGGAAATCGGGAGCGTAAAGTTACACCGCCGTTATGGTCATTTGGCGGACTCAGCCTTAGCTTCTTGGACGACCGGAATATCGGGATCGGCATCCTTCCAGAGAGTGAGGAGGTCCTTGTAGGCGGCGGCTGATTTCGCGCGATCTCCAGAAGCGAACAATGCTCTGGCCAGTTGAAGACGCGCCATTGGTCCGATCGGATCATTCAGCACGATACCCGGATGATCAAGAATTTTTTGAAACTCAGCCGCTGCCTCGCGATGGCGGCCCATTCGAGAATAAGCGAGGCCACGGACGTAAACCGGATAGAGAGCTCCGAAGAAGGCGCCGGTGTAGAATGCCGTACCCGGAACAGCGAGGTCGTACGGAGTGGCCACTTGTGTCATTTCGAGCCCTTTCGCTGCGTCGCCCCGGTTGAGAGCTTCGAGTGCCCGCAGCGCAGGCAGGTAACTGAACTGGACAGATGTGTCCTCCGGGTAGCGCTTTTCGAGGTCCACCTCGATCTTGTGAGCTTGCGCGGACTGGTGGAGAAGCGCCAGCGCAAAGGCAGGTCCGTAGTCGGCGTCCCGGCTTCGGTAATGCGCCAACGCCGCCGCCGCGTTTCTTTGTCCCTCCTCCCGAATCCCGAACAGTGCGCTCCATACCGCACGAGCGCCTTCAAACTGGGCGGCCCGCTCGCGCAAACCTGCCTGGCGAGATAAGAGTACCGCGCGGTCCGATAGCCGGGCCGCATCTTTCAGGCGCGCCCGATACGCCGAGGTGAGAGCTTCCTGGTGCTCGAACCATCCCTGGGCTTCCAATTTTGCCTGACGTTGGGTCACTTCCCTTTCTATTGCCGCCTGGTCGCCCCTCAGAAATGCTATAAAGTACCGGCATAGCGAGAACTCAATGACTTCGATCCTACGTTCCGACGCCTTACGAAGCACAGCCTCGGCGTCTGACAGGCGGTTCAGGTAGATGTAGGCAAAAGCCACATTTTCGTAGCCGATGGCGTATTCCGGATCGAGTTTGATCGCCTTTAGACCTTCTTCGGCGGCTTTCTCGTAATGACCCGACCCCTGCGTCGTGAAAGCCGCCAAAAATCCGTGCGGCAAGAGATCCCCGGGGGTCTTTTGGGCCCACGATTCGAGGGTCTGTCGCGCCAGTTCCAGGTTTCTTGTTACCTGCCGCTGGTAGTTGAAAGTGATGAAATAGTTTTCCTGATCGCTCACCCGATTCCGTAGTTCATAGGCCTTGGCTATGTTCTGCGCTCCAAGTTCGGACTCCCCGAGAGAGGCATATTGCCGGCCGAGGTGCGCATAAGCCATCGCAAATTGCGGATCGATCTCGATTGCCCGCGTCAGGAGTGGGATGGTTTCCGCTGACTGTGCTTTACTCTGTTGTGCTTTCATTGCCGCGCTGTAGGACCTCCAGGCCTCGAGCGAGGGCGTGGTTGCCTCGGCCGGTAAACTCGGCTCCTTTGCTACTCTTGGAAGCGATTCGCCGGCCCGGGTCCGGAACCGGCTTGCCATTTGGCCCAGCGCCTTGATGACGTCCTCTTTTTGGGCTGCCGGCGCCTGCTCTTCGTCCAAAACATCTCCGGTTCGGCAATTCCTTGCGCGCAAGCTCAGCACATACTCGTTTCCGAGGCTGGTGATGGAGCCCTCCACGACCGCTGCGCTTGCTGTCCGCTCACAGATTTCGGCGGCAATGGCCGGGGTGAGCTTCGCATCTGTGGGCCGGTCCATCAGACGGAGCGTCTGGCTCACGCGCGCGTCGGAAAGCAGGGCGAGATAGGGTGAGTTCCCCAACTGCGTCGCCAGGATCTGGCGGAGCGTACCGTCGAAGACGGGATCACCAGTGGCATTCGCGAAATCTGCGAGAACAATCGTGTCCTTATCCGCCGACCTGGGTCGCGGCGGAGCAGCGCGGTGCAGGAGCGACCAAACCGTCACCCCGCTTAGCAGGATCAACGCGAGGCCGCCGGTCGTGCCGAGAAAAGCCAGCCTATGCCTACGGAGAAACTTGCCGGCTCGGTACAATCTGCTCGGCGGCGAGGCCAGGACTGGCCGGTCCTCCATATGTCTTTGGATATCGGCCGCGAACTCAGCGACCGAAGCGTATCGCCGTTCCCGCGTTTTTTCCAAAGCCTTCATCGTGATCCAGTTGAGATCGCCATCCACCAGGCGGCGCAGGGATGCCGGTTCGGTCTGGCGGTGCCCAGCGATGCCGGTCGCTGTCGCACCCATTGCGCTCAGCTTCCGCGAGAGCGGCGAAGCTTCTTCTTCTCGAATGATGCGGAGCATCTCGGCTAAACCAGCCCGCCGCATTCTGGCCGCGTCGAAAGGGACAGTGCCGATGAGCAACTCGTACAACAGCACTCCAAGCGAATACACGTCGGAGGTCTCATCGACGTCTGCGGTCATCACCGCGGCCTGCTCAGGACTGGCGTATTCCGGTGTGCCCACCATCTCGCCGAATTGCGTGATCAGAGTCTTCTCTATGGCCCACTGGTCGGTGGCCTTGGCGATGCCGAAATCGATCACTTTTGCCAGGGGCCTGCCCTCCTGTTCCGTCACCAGCACATTCGAGGGTTTGAGGTCGCGGTGGATCACGCCTTTCTGGTGCGCGTGTTCAACGGCCCGGCACACCGAGAGAAACACTTCCAGCCGTTGCCCGATTGTCATCCGCTTGGCGTCGCAGTACTGCGTGATGGGCACGCCCTCGATGTACTCCATTACGAAGTAAGGCCGGCCCTTGGGTGTGGCCCCTGCGTCGAAGATCCGCGCTATATTCGGGTGGTCCATCATCGCCAGCGCCTGGCGCTCTTTGGCGAAACGCGCGAGTACCTGGCCAGTGTCCATCCCGAGTTTTACGACTTTGAGGGCGACACGCCGGCGAATCGGTTCGCGCTGCTCGGCGAGGTACACGGTGCCCATACCCCCTTCGCCTAAAGGCCGGACGATCTGATAACGGCCGAAGTCGTCATCACCGCCTGCCGCTGTCGCTGTATCGATGGTCCGAGTTGCGAACTCGTCCGCGCCGACGGAACTGTCGAAAGCGCCCTGAATCAGACAATTCGGGCACAATCCCGCGGGATCACCGGAACCCAACTCCGCTTCGCAGTAGGGACAGTTTGGCATCTGGACCGTCGTCTAGACCGAGATCGCAGCAGCAATTTTATGCTTTTTGCCCCAGGCGCTGTAACCTTCAGCCCCGCGATTCCTTATTCGTGGCAGGTGAGCCGGATTGGACCGGCAACACAGATCGATCAAGCCGAAAAGGAGATTCGTGATGAAAACAGTTCTGCTTCGTTCTCAGTTAGCCCTGCTTCTGGCAGTTTCCATGTTCTATGCGCAAAGCGTGGTCGCACAGGAACAGTCAACCCAGGTGAAAGAATGCTCAAAGACGACCCTATCGGGCAGCTTCGGATACTCCAGCACAGGAACTCTACTCGATTCCTATGTTCCAGCCCCTTATGCGGGCCCGTTCGGGGAGGTCGGTAGGCAGACCTTCGACGGAAGGGGTAACACGAGTGCAACGGCAACCACAAGCTCAAACGGCAACATCGCCCCGGTGACGGTTGAAGGCACATATACCGTAAATCCGGACTGCACCGGCTCCATGACGCTCAATGTATCTCCGTTCGATTCTGTAGTGCATGCGGATTTTGTGATCGACGACGACGGGGCACAGCTTCGAGCCATCGGCACAGACTCAGGATTAGTTGAGACCCGTGTTTACAGTAAGCAGTACCGATGAAGTCGCGACGACTAGCAGAGGATCTTGCCGATATACCTAAGCTCAGGGCTTCGAGAGCATGCTCGCGAAACCCTGAGCGTTCCTCAGCATCGAGCCGGCGAAGTAGATCGCTCGCTGCTTCTGCTTTCGATGAAACGTGGAAGCTGGAAGACTTCCAACGGATCGACAAGCGTCTATGCTGCCGACGTCTACGCTCGAGTCGTTGTGCCCGACTTTACGAGCACTTCGCAGGATCACTTCCGGATTGTCCGTAATCCGGAAGTTGGACTGCGTGCCGCTCAGTCACTTCCAGCGCGAGCGCGGCAGCTCATTTGTGGCCACCAGGACGGCCAGCGCATCCTGGTCCCCGCAGCGATTGAGAAGGCAGGCAATTAGCCCTTCGAGGTTCTGGTCATCTGGAGATAGCGGATCGCAGAATACTCATATTGAAGCGACCGGGGGCAACTTCCGGATTGCCCGTTAATCAGGAGTAATCTGCGCTTTGATCCGCTAGACTTAGCTGCACTCTCCCATGCTGCTGTCTGAAGGCGACAAACTCGGCCATTACCGGATCCTCGGACCCCTCGGCGCTGGCGGGATGGGTGAGGTCTATCGCGCCCACGACACGCAACTGGATCGCGACGTTGCCATTAAAGTATTGCCCCACGCTCTGGCAACCGATCCCGAGCGTCTGGCGCGCTTCGACCGCGAAGCGAAGATCCTCGCGACGCTGAATCATCCCAACATCGCCGTCATTTTCGGACTTGTCGAATGCGGCGGTGGCCGAGCGCTGGTAATGGAACTGGTCGAGGGCGAGACGCTCACGTCACTGATCAAGCGCGGGCCGATGTCTGTTAAGGACACCTGCAAGGCCGGCCGCCAGATCGCCGAAGCGCTGGAAGCCGCACACGATAAGGGCGTGGTGCATCGCGATCTCAAGCCCGGCAACATCATGGTCACGCCCGCGGGCGTGGTCAAGGTGCTCGACTTCGGTCTTGCCGCCATGGTGCAATCCGACCGAGCCACGCCCGGCGACCCCAACAACTCGCCGACGCTCAACACGGCAGGCACGATGGCCGGAACCATTCTCGGAACCGCGTCCTACATGAGCCCGGAACAGACCGAAGGCTTCCCCGTCGACAAGCGGGCCGATATCTGGTCGTTCGGAGTGGTGCTGTGGGAGATGCTCACAGGCAAGCGCCTCTTCGAAGGCAAGAGCGTCTCGCACACGCTGGCCGATGTGTTGCGGAAGGAGATCGATTTTTCGAAACCCTCCGCGCCCGCCCCGATTCGCGAGTTGCTCGAACGCTGCCTGGACAGGGAGACGAAGACCCGGTTGCGCGATATCGGCGAGGCGCGCGTCACCTTAGACAACGTCATCACGGGCGTTTACTCGAACGAAGACTCGCCGGTTAAGACCACAAGCCCACTTAGAAAGTGGATGCCCTGGGCCGTCGCCGCGGTGGCGTTGATAGTCGCCGCTGTTGCCGGTTGGAGCCGTTTTTCAGCGCCACCCATCGCCGACCGCCCGCTCACGCGCCTGAACGTCGACCTGGGACCGGAGGCCATACGCGGCTCGCGGATAACGGCAGTGCTCTCGCCCGACGGCAGGCGCATCGTGTTTACCGGCCGCAGTCCCGGTGGCGGCGGACGCCAGCTCTTCACCCGCCGGTTGGATCAAGCGGCAGCCACACCTCTTGCGGGAACCGCGACCTCATCGAGCACGTCGCCGTTGTTCCCATTCTTTTCTCCCGATGGGGAATGGATCGCGTTCTTCGCGGATGGCAAGGTCAAGAAAGTATCCGCAGAAGGTGGCTCTGCCATCACCCTTGGGGAAGCTAGAGAAAGCGGCGGCAGTTGGGGCGCGGATGGAAACATCATCCTTGGCAGTTCGACCGGCTTGATGCGTATGCCCGCGGGCGGCGGCGTCGCGCAGTCTGTGAAAGGCGGTGATGCTGGAGTACAGATCTTCCCCCAGGTCCTGCCGGGAGCCCAGGCCGTTCTGTTCAACGGACCCCTCGCAGGCATGGACTGGGAGGGTCTTGATATTGGAGTATTGCAATTCTCCACTGGCCAAACGAAGACCCTGCTGCACGGTGGCTACTGGCCTCGCTACCTGGCCACGTCCGGCGATACGGGACACCTGGTCTACATGCACGAGGGCACACTGTATGCCGTGGGGTTCGACCCGCAACGCCTGGAGATCCGCGGTACGCCTGTACCCCTGCTGGATGACATCGCCGCCAGTTCAGACGTGATCCTTGGCGGCGGACAGTTTGCTTCTTCCGAAACCGGAACGTTCGTGTACCTGAGCGGCCGGCCCGAGAACAACGTGTTCCCCATCGAGTGGCTGGACGCTGCGGGTAAGACCACGCCGCTGGTGGCGCAGCCGGGCATATACAACGCTCCTCGCCTCTCCCCGGACGGCACGCGACTGGCCTACACGGTTGGGGGCAGCAAGGGCGCAAATGTCTGGGTCTACGACCTGGAACGGCAGACGCCCACGCAACTGACGTTCAGCGCTCCAGGAACCTACGAATTGGCGTGGGCGCCCGACTCCAAACATATTGTCTTCGGCGATGGCACGGCCCTGTGGTGGATTCGCGCGGACGGGTCGGGCCAGCCGCGAAGGCTCCTGGATAAGTTGGAAATGCCCCGTCCGTTCTCTTTTTCTCCCGCTCTGGGAAAAGATGGAAGGTTGGTTTTCATTCAAGGGTTCGCGACTTCGCCGGGCATTTATACGCTCCCCGTGGATCTAAGCGATCCGGAGCGTCCCAAGGCAGGCCGGGCAGAATCATTTTTGGTGGACCCGAAAATCGTCGAAGTAGACCCGGCATTTTCGCCCGATGGAAAGTTTCTGGCGTATTCGTCCAGCGAATCAGGTCTGAACGAAGTGTTTGTACGGCCCTTTCCCGGGCCGGGCGGCAAGTGGAAGGTTTCGACAGGTGGCGGCAAGTTCCCCGCTTGGTCGCGTGCCACACACGAGATACTGTTCCTGGATTACGACGGCCACATTATGGCCGTCAATTACACCTCGCAAGGCGATACGTTCAGCCCCGGGATACCGCATGTGTGGTCTCCCACGCAGGTCCGCAGAATGGGCGTACAACGGAACTTCGACGTGTCATCCGACGGCAAGCGTGTCGTGATGTTCCCCCTTCCCACCGCGGAGCAACCCCAGGGCCCGGTGCACGTCACATTTCTGCTCAATTTCTTCGACGAAGTCCGGCGGCGGGTACCGACGGGTAAGTAATATCCGTTGCGATCGCGATGGGAATCTCCGAGGCCGGCTTTATTTCAGATGGTTTGTCCGGATTGTGTCCCGATGGTCGGCAAACAGGAGTAATCGAATCGATGAGAAGCCGGCCTGCAACGAAGTGCCTGAAAAACGGGTTTCGGTAAATTGCTCCTGCCTAGCCCTCCCCGCCTGGGAAGTTAATGGAAAACGCGACCTTTCAGGCAGAGGTAGGTTGACGTTTCGTTAGACGCTAAACCGGAGCAAGCGGCAGAGCTCGGCCGTCCCGCGCTCTATCCCTATCGATGTCGCCAAGGACGGCCGATTTCTGGTGCGCGCCGATGTTCCCCAAAAACCGCGCGTCCTGAGCGCAGCCGTTAACTGACTGACCCTCGCCAAAGAAACTCTAGAGTAGACTTAGCTGAATCCGCCACATGCCACTCTCTGCAGGAGACCGCCTCGGACCCTACGAAGTGCTCGCTCCCATCGGTGCCGGAGGCATGGGCGAGGTGTGGAAAGCGCGCGACACACGGCTCGACCGCACGGTTGCGATTAAGACATGCAAAGTGGAATTCAACGAGCGTTTCGAGCGCGAGGCGCGCGCCGTATCCGCGTTGAATCATCCCCACATTTGCCAACTTTACGATGTCGGGCCGAACTACCTGGTTATGGAATTCGTGGAGGGCTCACCCCTCAAAGGCCCGATGGCACTCGATAGGGTGCTGGCGCTCGCCATCCAGTTGGCCGGGGCCATGGACACCGCACACCGCACCGGCATTACGCATCGCGATTTGAAGCCGGCAAATGTGCTGGTGACGAAATCGGGCGTCAAGGTGCTGGATTTCGGGATCGCGAAGATGGCGCGGGCGCGCGGCGTAGGGGTCAGCGAAGACACCCTCGCACAGTCGCCGACACAGGAGGGGACCATCCTCGGGACCCTGCAATATATGGCTCCGGAGCAGTTACAGGCTCGGGAAGTAGACGGGCGGGCGGACATCTTCTCCTTCGGCTGCGTGCTGTACGAGATGCTGACGGGCAAGCGCGCGTTCGACGGACAGAATGCCGCGAGCATCATTGCGGCGGTGATGGAACGGCCCGCGCCAACGGTGGAGGAAGTGGCTCCGGCGGCGCTGGATCGGGTGGTGAAGCGATGCCTGGAGAAGGATCCCAACGACCGCTGGCAGACGGCTCGGGATCTAAAAGCGGAGTTGGTTTGGATCGCCGGCGGCGGGGCTGACGTCGCACCTCAGGCTGAATACCGCCCCACAAGGAGGCGCCTGCTTTGGCCCGCAGTCTCTCTGCTGACCGCGGTGATTGCCGCGGTCGCTGTATGGATGCTGAAACCTGCGCCGCAACGGCCGGTGTCGCGGATGGAAATCGCTCTGGGTCCCGACGAACACTTCGCGAATCTCGATACCCCCGTGGTCGCCATCTCGCCGGATGGCGCCAACATCGTTTATGTTGCCCGTCGCGGGGATGGTCCCCCGCAGCTTTTCCTGCGTCCCATGGACGCGCTGAAGGCGGAGCCCATCGTCGGCACGGAGGGGGCGGCGTCGCCCTTTTTCTCACCCGACAGCCAGTGGGTCGCTTTCTTCGCTGGAACCAAGCTGAAGAAGGTGTCCGTGGCAGGGGGCGCGCCCCTCACACTGAGTGAAAGCGGCAACGCATTTGCAGCCCGAAGCGGATCCTGGGGAGCGAACAATACGATCGTGTCTCAGCCCATAACCGGTGGGTTCTTCGAGCTCTCCGCCTCCGGAGGCACGCCGCGGCGGGTAGGTACGGTAATGAAAAACCCGGTCTGGCGCTGGCCGCAGATCCTGCCGGAAGGCAAGGCGGTTCTGTTTGCCAGCGGAGGGTCCGGCTTCACCTTTGGAAATAGAGCGTCCATCGCGGTTGCCGCGCTCGGTGGAACGGGTGAGGAGAAGGATCTGATTGCGGGCACCATGCCCCATCTCACCGCAACCGGGGATCTGATCTACGCCTGGAACGCAACCCTGATGGCCGTTCCGTTTAACTCCAAGCGTCTGGAACTGGCGGGATCGTCCTCGCCCGTACTCGAAGGCGTGCGCCAATCGTTGCTGGGAGCGGCGCAGTATAGTCTCTCGACCAGCGGAACGCTGGTGTACATTGCGGGAGCGATGCACAGTACCTCGTCCCGGCTGGTGTGGGTGGATCGGGCAGGTAAAGAACAATTGCTCCCGGCGCCGGCGCATGGCTACGCCTTTCCCAGGCTCTCGCCGGATGGGCGGCGCATCACCAGTACCATCAGCGAGACCGACACCCAAGCCTGGGTATACGATATCGCGCGCGATGGAATGTCTCGCGCAACGTTTGGCAGGCTAAGCATCAATCCGATCTGGTCGCCCGACGGCAAGAGGATTGCGTTCAGTTCCGACCAGGAGGGGCCTACCAATCTCTTCCGCCAGCCTGCCGACGGAAGCGGGACCGCCGAGCGCCTCACCACCAGGCCGTATATCAACGTTGCCGGCTCCTGGTCGCCTGACGGCCAGACCATCGCGTTCCTGGAAGTCAACCCATTGACCGGAAATGACATCTGGACGGTGGGGGTCGGCGACCGGAAAGCGCGGCCGTTCCTGAAGACCCAGTACGACGAAACGTCACCTGACTTCTCCCCCGACGGACACTGGCTGGCATACGTGTCGAATGAATCGGGGCAGTGGGAGGTGTATGTGCAACCGTATCCGGGGCCGGGCGGCAAGTGGCAGATCTCGACGGAAGGAGGGACCGAACCGGTGTGGAACCCGGCCGGCCGCGAGTTGTTTTACCGGGCGGGAAACCGCATGATGGCTGTAGCCGTGACACTGCAGCCGGGGTTTTCGGCGGCCAAGCCGCAGGTTCTGTTCGAGGGCCCGTGGCTGCCGACCCCATTGACCCTTCCCAACTATGACGTGTCGCCCGATGGGCGGCGCTTCCTGATGCTGAAAGCCGTGGATGAAGACCAGGACACGCACCAGATCGTTGTAGTCCAGAACTGGCTCGAAGAGCTGAAACAGCGCATGGCGGCGGGGAAGAAATGACTCGGGTGACGCAAGCCCTCGGGCTCGCCGCCTGAGACTTCCAGATCGCCACTGCCCCGTCACGTGGGATCGGTGCGGGAGGCACATCCCAGAATCGGCCTCTCACTCAAAAGCACTGAAAGCAAAATCACGTGGGCGAATTGTTTGAATGCTAAGTCTGGGAGGAGCACGAGGTGTTACACAAGGCTGAACTCAGCGCCGAAGCTGATTCAGAGAACTGTTGATCATCTTCCTGATAGTCCTCGCGTGCGTGCTTGCCTTCGCGAGTTGAGTGGCACCCGCAAGTTAGTTTGCTTTTGATCGAGTCATCCAGTAGCCGATCACCAGAATTACAAAGCTGGCGGAGAACACAGTGAGATTGCCATCCCAGCCAAAGAAGATTGGCGGGTATCCATTGGGGTCAGTGAGTGCGCCCCCGTAGAGATGTCTAACGGCGGCATTGCACAGGAAACCGCCTAAGACGATCAGTCCCAGAAGAAATGAAATTCTGGTGGCGAATTCTTTTTCGGCTGACTTCGTCCACAGCAGGTAAAGCCCCAGCACTGCGAGCCAGAAGGTAATGATGACTTGCCACACTACATGATACCTGGCGTGTCCGGGCCATAACGGGTTTAGAGCGTGGGTTGCGTTGAAGTCCGCGAATGGCGGGATAAAGCCATAGATTGCGGTTGCGACCGTCATCAATATTTTTCCGGTGAATGCTAAGGTGGAGCTCGCAGACATAAGTATCCTCACTGGATTGATTTACGCCGGAAGGTCCGTGTTGATTTGGCGGTCGCGAAAGTATAGCGCAGTCTTTGGGTGGAACAACCCTACGTGTGCTGGCAGGTAGCCCAGATCTGGCTAACCACTTTAGGGTGGGTGAGCACCTCCACATCTCGACGGCTCGCCCCGCGGTCTCCTGGCGCGGTTTTGTGGCCGGTTCGGGGCCGGGTGCATCCTTCGGGCGCGAAATACTTGGCTTCGGTCGATTGACGGCATAACGCGGGTCGAGCTAATCATTCCCGTGAAACGGGGTTTTGAGTAAATTCAGCCCGATCGGCCCGGGCGAGTGGGAGAAGTTAATGGAATGGTCCGCCGCTTTTAACCGACGTTGAGGTAGGGCTATAAGCTGCGTATAGAGGAGGAGTGCCATGGAGCTATTCACGCTGGGTATTGATTTGGGCAAGACGACGTTTCATCTGGTTGGGATGAACCAACGCGGAGAGGTAGTGTTGCGGAAGCGATTTTCTCGAGTGCAGCTGTTGCACTTTACTGCGAACCTGAAGGTGAAGCTGATCGGCATGGAAGCGTGCGGGGGATCGCATTTTCTTGGTCGAGCGTTGCGGGAGCAAGGGCACGAGGTACGGCTGATCCCAGCGCAATATGTGAAGCCCTACGTCAAGACGAACAAGAGCGACTACATCGACGCAGAAGCGATCGCCGAAGCGGTGGGGAGACCTACCATGCGTTTTGTGCCGGTCAAGAGTGACGATCAACTGGACCTACAGTCGCTGCATCGGGTGCGTGAACGCTGGGTGATGCGAAGAACGGCTGTAGTCAACCAGATTCGTGGACTTTTGCTTGAGCGTGGCATTACGCTCCGCAAAGGCCGACGCTACGTGGATGAAGCCTTACCCGGCATACTCACAGGTGGCTCGTCCAAGCTGTCGGGGGCAGTACTTGTATTGCTCGCAGAACTGAAGCAAGAACTGGAGCAACTAGCCGAGAAAATCGACTCTGCTGACGAGTCGATTGAGAAGATCGCTCGGGAAAACGAAGCCTGTCGAAGGCTGGTGAAGATGCCGGGAGTCGGTCCTGTAACAGCAACCGCGATTATCGCGACGATTGGCAACGGCGCGGCATTTCGCAAAGGGCGCGATTTTGCCGCCTGGCTGGGAGTGGTTCCCGAGGAGCACTCAACTGGAGGTAAGCAAACATTGTGGAAAATTCCCCAGCGTGGAAACCAGTACCTGCGCAGGCTGTTCGTGCAAGGGGCCAGAGCTGTTATGCAGCATCGGACCAAGCAGTCGTCCGGGTTAAGTGCCTGGCTGGCGCAGCTCACGGCGCGGACGCATCAAAACATCGCCATCGTTGCGCTGGCCAACAAATTGGCACGGATGGCCTGGGCAGTGCTGGCCAAGAATGAAGCCTACCGACCACCGCTGCTAGCGGGCACTGCGATCTGACGGGTCTGCAGATGACGCCTGGAAGAACACCAGGCTTGGAAATCGCTAGCGCGATTCCCACATCTACAGACCCCCGGCTACGAGGTTTTCTATTTCCTGCCAGGTCTGCTGGCGAAGAAAGAGATGGCACCACGGTCTAACCGTCGTTCTGGAAACCTGCTTTCGGTAAGGGTCTTTGAAGACCGACAAGTTAAATAGGACCAGAGCGAAGCGCATTCCATCCAGGCCCGGGGTCGTTAAACACCCCAACAAGGCCGTATACATACGCGCAGACCTTACCTGCTATTCTCACTTTTCGCTTGCGACGAGGCGGCGGACCATACATACCGAAATCGAGTGCTTTGCAGGTAGTTCGCGAAACGCCGACTCTAATTCGCTAATCGCAGGGGTCGCGAAGCATGGGCGCGTCAACGCGGGCGGCGAGTCAAAAGTTGCGTTTTTGCGAGGCCGGAACTTTAAGTTCTCCGGGCGGGCGTGCACTATCGCCGTTCTACAGTTTCATTTTCTTGTCGAGGACAAACGTCTTCACGGTTTCGCGCTTGACGCCGTCAGAGGCCATGGCTTCTACCGTCGCCTGCGACTCCATGGCTTGCTTAAACGACTTCACGTTCTCTGGCTCCATGCAGATCGCGACTTCGTTTCCTGTGATCGTGTAATGGACCGGTGAGCGGAGGGAATACGTCTTCCGGAACAAGTCGCCATGCGTCCGGAAGCCTGCTTCCCACTTCACAGGGTCTTGAACCTGCGCTGTGACGATTACCATAGGCATATTTGTCTCCTTTGAACTTGGGGCATTCGAACTTGCAAACAGGCTGATAACTATAGCATCTGAGCACTGTATCGCATTCGAGCATTCGTTGACGTAGGGTCGACTCCGCGCGGAATTGTGGACGGGATGGACGTTACTCGGAAATAATGAGCGCGCGGAACTTCCCGGAAACGGGGAATCTCGGTAACTTGCCCTTTAGTTCCTCGAACCGACCAGTGAAAAGCCTGCTGGATGACGAAGTGCTTGGAAAAACCGACTTTTGAGCAACTCATCTCGTCAGGAGGTACAGCAACATCAGCAAAATCGAGCCCACAGCGACTGACGATCGCAAAGGCTGGGTTAACCTTCTGGGTGCCGGTGCACCTGTGCAAAATTGAGGTAGGGTTCGAATCTATCAGAAAATCCTGAGCGTTCCTGGGGGAGAGCTTCCTGATATTCGCAAAGCAGTTCGATGAAGGCTATCCGGTCATGCTTCGGCAAGGCACGCGCGATCGCTGCAAGGTTGCACAAGAGGCGTGCGTGAAAGCTTTCCATCTGCATCCGAGGACCCTCATGAACCTTTCAGACGCGTGGTCTGCCCAGAAACCGGCGACTGATCGGCTTCTATGGGTTGGAACCCGATCGATTGCAGATCGAAAGGCGATGCTCGGACTACTTTGATCGTTCCTTCGCCTCGCTGCAGTAGTGTCTTGTGGATACGATCGAGCTCTTCAGGACGGACGTTGAGGCGCAGCAGTTCGCTCCTCCAATCGCGCCAGGGACGTTCCGAAGCTTGGTAGCCGATCGATCCCGCAATGGTAGCTATGCCGACTGAGAACAACTCCTTTTCAGACGGGCGGCTGCGATAGAGGCGGACGCAGTATCTACATTCATAGAAGGTCGAAGGCTCCCCTAGGATTCTCATTCCGAACTCCTGATTAGCCGATTCAGGTTTCGAGTGGGAGACGGATACCGAAGATTAGCGCCGTCTCACAGCCCTGATCTTGGTTGATAGGGATTTTAGACGAATCTGTTGTGAGTCCCACTATGAATAGCTTTCCGGTCAGTTTGTCGGCAATTCGGAAGTGAAGCAGCCTTGGGTATCGTGGAGTTTCGGCGGAGTTCCTTGAAAACGATGCGGTAACTTGCCCCACCCGTAGCCTTCGGCCACCGGATTCCCGGCTTTTTGATGGCGTGTCAGGAGGGTGGCATTTCTGATAGGATCGCACGACATTCAGCTCAAGGGAAAGAGGGCAATCTGGTGACCTCATCCAGTGATCGGCCGGCTTTCGACCGGCGCCAATTCCTTACGCGGGGTGGCATGGCGATGGCAGCGACGGCGGGAGCCGCATCGTTGGCGCGGCGCGGTTTCGCAGGCATCCGTGAACGCGCAGAACATGCGGAGGTCAGCACCGCGTACGGCCGTGTGCGTGGTCTTCGGGAGCCCGACCTGCTTACCTTCATGGGTGTTCCGTACGGTGGTGCCGTGGCTGGAGCGAATCGATTCCGCGCGGCGCCACCACTGCAACCGTGGACTGGCGTAAGGGACGCACTGCAACTGGGTGCTCCTTCGCCTCAGCCGGGGAAAAGCTATTACGGCATCAACGAGCCGTCGCCGGCTGAAAACTGCCTCTTCCTGAATATCTGGACGCCGGCAGCGGACGGCCGTAAGCGTCCCGTCATGGTGTACAGCCACGGTGGCGGATTCTTCAAGGGCTCCGGAGCGGCCCACTACCAGGATGGGGGCAACCTGGCCCGCACCTATGACGTCGTGGTGGTCGAGACAAACCACCGCCTGGGCCTGATGGGTTACCTCTTTTTGGGAGAATTGGGCGGCGAAGCCTACGCAACCTCGGGCAACCAGGGACTGCTCGACATCAAGGACGCGCTCAAGTGGGTGCATGGAAATATTTCGGTCTTTGGAGGCGACGCCAGCAACGTCATGATCTTTGGTGAATCTGGCGGCGGCCTCAAGACTTCTGCTCTCTACGGCCTGCCCTCCGCCGCTCCTTATTTCAACAAAGCTTCGATCGAGAGTGGTCCTGGCGTTTTCATGATGCCGCGCGACGTAGCAGCGGCCAGCACACAGATGACCTTGCGACAGTTGGGACTGACGAAAGGCGATTGGCGCAAACTGCTCGAAATTCCGCCCGACCAGTTGATCGCCGCGCAGGTCGCCATCGCGGCGAAGGTCGGCCTCGTGTCCGATATGGCTTCGCTGCGCAAAGGCAATGGCTGGAGGTGGAACGGAGGCTTTGCGCCCGTTGTTGATGGAACCATTCTGCCCCACGATCCCTTCCATCCCGATTCCCCAGCGTTTTCGAAGAACAAACCGTTGATGGTCGGCAGCAATCGGGACGAAACGAATTTCATCTGGTTCCAGGCCAAAATGAACAATATCTTCGAGCTGACCGACGACACCCTTAAGGCGACCCTGCACCAGCAGTTGGGAGCCGAAGCGGATACAGTGTTGGCGACGTATCGCAAGACTCGCCCGGAAGCCTCTGCACCCGACCTTTACACTGCCATCACCACGGGAGCGTTCTTCTGGCTCGGCGGCATAAGGATTGCGGAACGTAAGGCTGCGCAGCAGGGAGCGCCAGTCTACATGTACATGTTCACCCACCTGTCGAACTACGTGATTCCCGGCTCCACGCACACGATCGGCGCGGCGCATGCACTGGAGATTCCCTATAAGTTCAACAATATTCATCCCGTGGGTCAGGAGAGTCATGCGGATACGCAGCAGCCGGGCTCGAACATCAGCATCGATAACCTGGTCGGTACCGATCCCGATCGCGAGAAAGTCGCTCGTACCATGAGTGAGATGTGGACGACCTACGCGCGGACAGGTCACCCTGGGGCGAAAGGCCAACCCGCGTGGCCAGCCTACGAAAACGAGACTCGCGCAACCATGCAGATTGACGCTCCATGCACGGTGGTCGACGACCCCTGCGGGGAAGAACGAAAAATGTGGGAGCAGCTGGATGCCCGATAGCCTCGGGCGAAACCGGGGACATCCTTGTTTTCTGGAGGTGGGGCATCACAGAGAGCGCCTGGCAACCGTGAAAAGCAGAGGTATGGTCGCATTTCTATTGCTTCGGGTGGATGGAGGTTACTTCGTCTTTCCCCGAAACTCCTCGATGTTTTGCTGAGCCTCCAACAGACCAGAGCCGTTCCTGTGAGGCCTTCCTCACGCTTCACCGGCGGCGAGCACCGTGGGACAGATCTTCAGTCGAGCGGGCTCACCAATCCGAAGAGGAAAAAACGGCGCGACACCTGGCAGACGCTTCTCGTCATCGATTCCGTACCTCCTGAAAAACGGGGTTATAAGTATGTATGGTCCGCCGCCTTGTCGCAAGCGAAAAGTGAGATTAGCAGGTAAGGTCTGCGCGTATGTATACGGCCTTGTTGGAGTGTGTGACGACTCCGGGCCTGGATGGAATGCGCTTCGCTCTGATCCTATTTAAGTTCGCGGTCTTTAAGACCTTTACCTATAGCAGGTTTTTCAGAGCGACGGTTAGACCGTGGTGCCATCTCTTTCTTCGCCAGCAGACCTGGCAGGAAAAGTTAAACTTCGTAGTCGTCGATGGTCTGCGGATGTGGGAATCGCCGCAGCGATTTCCAAGCCTGGCGTTGTTCCAGGCGTCATCTGCAGGCCGGTCACATGGTCGCAGCACCGGCTACTAGCGGTGGCCGGTAGGGCTCATTTTTGGCCAGCACCGCCCAGGCCATTCGAGCCAACTTATTGGCCAGCGCAACGATGGCGATGTTGTGGTGCGTTCGCGCCGTGAGCTGGGCCAGCCAGGCACTTAATCCGGACGACTGCTTGGTCCGGTGCTGCATTACGGCTCTTGCTCCCTGTACGAACAGCTTGCGCAGGTACTGGTTTCCTCGCAGAGGAATCCTCCAAAGTGTTTGCTTGCCTCCGGTTGAGTGCTCCTCCGGGATCACCCCCAACCACGCAGCGAAATCTCGTCCTTTGCAAAACGCAGCTCCGTTGCCAATCGTTGCGATGATCGCAGTGGCTGTCACGGGACCGACCCCCGGCATCGCGACCAGCCGTTGGCAGGCTTCGTTCTCCCGCGCAATCTGCATGATGGAAGCATCAGACCAATCGATCTTCTCGGCCAACTGCTCGAGCTCCAGCTTCAGCGCCGTCAGGAGTAAAAGCACTGCTCCCGACAGCTTCGACGTACCCTCTGCGAGAATCCTGGGCAGCGCAGCATCCACATACCGGCGCCCCTTGCGCAGCGTGATGCCTCGCTCGAGTAAGTTCATCCTGGAGGGCTCCGGTCCAGCCGCTCACAATCCCTGAAAGCGCCCAAAGTTCCCGCCAGGGACTATTGACGCTATGCAACCCATGTACCGGTCAAAAACAGCCCGCAAGTGGATCAAAAACAGCGTAAGTGCGTCACAAAAACGCCACTTCGCGTCACGAGTTGGTCACCAAGAATCGCTCGCCGTAAAATGCCGAAGTAAATTAAGAGACGGCGATGTCTTTGTGAAGACGTAGCCGGTTGCACTATCCTTGCGCAGCGAGAGTGAGTGTCTCCTAGAGCATTTTCCGTAGTGCAAGCCTCATCAACGCTTCCAGCGAAGAGCCAGGTCGGGGAATATGAGCGATTCGTTACACAATCTGCCAATTTTCTGGATGTCGATTGTAGTTTTCACCGCTACCTACCTAGCCACAGCGGCAATCTATGCGTTTGTCGCAGCGCTCGCTACAAGCAGGCGAGCGGCCGCGCTCAAGGCTGTCTCGCCTGGGTTGCTTTCTCCGCTGGGTGTTATCTTCGGTCTTTTCGTCGTGTTCACGGCTATCCAGGTCTGGAACGATAACGATCATGCGAATGCTGCGGTCGATCGCGAGGCAAGTTCGCTGAAGGCTGTCGTGCTCCTGGCCGGTAGTTTCCCGGATGAACAGCAGGAACGCTTGCGCGCTTTGGTCGCGAGTCATATCAAGGAAGCCGCTGCTCAGGAATGGCCGATGATGTCTCATCGAAACGAAACCTTAAGCACGACGCCGCAACATCTCGCTGAAGCGCTGGAGTTGACGCTCGCGCTGAACCCAACCACGCCAGGCCAGGCGATCGCACAGCGTCAAATAGCAGTCGAGCTTGATAGCGCGCTTGATGCGCGTAGGCAGCGGATCCTTGTCAGTCGAGGGGGCGTCAGTCTTTACAAGTGGATGTGCATTTTGGTGCAGGCTGCCTGCCTCTTGTTCTCGATCGGATTATCCCATTCCGATAACCGCTTGACTTGCGGCGTGGCAATGGGAATCTTTGCCACCGGCGTGGCAGCATGCCTGCTCCTGATCGTGGGCTACGATCGGCCCTTCATCGGACAGCTTGCGGTAGGGCCCGGGCCGCTACTGCAAGTTCTGTCAGACGCCTCCCGAGTCACCGGAAACGGGCCTTCGTATCCTTCCAGCCAGCATCCCTGAAGTACCGGGGTCGCACGTCACTTTTGAACACGCGAAATGCCCTGGGGCTGGAGCACCACGGGCAAATTACCGAAAATCCGGCTTTTCAGGACATTGCCCAGGCGTCACGCGCCCGGCCTTGACGGAGATGACTTTCGCCATTCATGATATAATCGCAAGCCGCCAGATTCGTGCCTGTGGCCTGATCCGTTCGGGAAGTGTGTCTATGCCAGAAAGGCTCCAACACAGTGGTCCGGGTCACCGCAATCACGCTGATGTCGTCCTCCTGCCCGAAGCTCTGCGATGCGCTGGCCACTCTGCAGCAGTCCTTTGCGTGTGCATCAGGTTTTGAACACTGTCGAAGCCGAACACGGCAATGCGATCGAAAAAACAGACCCGCCCCCATTAGCCGTGTCGACGCGGATATTTCCTCCGTGGGCCTCCACAGCCCACTTGGCAATCGCAAGTCCTAGACCAACACCGCCCGCCTCCCGATTGCGGGAATCGTCGAGCCGATAGAAGCGATCGAATATGCGCAATCGAGCCTCTTCAGGAATTCCTGGTCCCTGGTCGGCTATACCGATTTCGACGAACTGACCTTCCACCTGCATTGCATCCAACACCCGCACGTTCACGCGAATGACGCCGCGCTCCGGCGAGTACTTGATCGCATTATCCAGAAGGTTTACAACCGCCATACGCAGGAAGGACCGATCTGCCAGAAACTCCCTATCATCCGCCTCCATAATCGAAATTGTCTGCCCTTTCTCTTCTGCCAGTACCTTCACGATGGAAACCGACTCTCGGGTCAACTCCATGATCGAAAGTCTGGAGCGATTGAGAGCAAGAACTCCTGACTCCGCATGAGCAATGGTGAGAAGGGTGTCGATCATGGTTGTCAGCCGGGAAACCTCTTCGAGCATGCTTCCAATGATGTCTCGGTATCGCGCGGGATCGTAATCGGCCTGGGCGCCTACCTCGCCAATACTCCTGATCGAAGCTAGTGGCGTTCGAAGTTCGTGCGATACATCGGACGTAAATCGTTGCAATTGCTGAAACGATACCTCAAGACGCTCCAGCAGGTCATTGAGCACGCGCGCCATATGCCCCAACTCGTCATCAGCGTTCTTGACTGGGACACGCTCATCCAGGCGGCGCGCGGTGATGTGTTCTGTGAGTTGAGCCATCTGTTCCAACGGATCGAGTGCCTTGCCAGCCACTCTCGATCCGGCTAAACCGGCCGCGAAGAGAGCGAACGGCATGACCAGCATCAGAAGCCCAAACAGCTGGATCGACTGCCTTCTTATCGGTTCGGTACTGTATCCGATGCGAATCAAGACGGTCCTGCCCTGGACGGGCCGAATATGGGACAGAACAAGTACGTGAGTCCCATCAGACAGCCGCAAACTATGCCGAAAGAAGTCGGCACTTCCTTCGTCCCTAGAAGGAGGTCCTCCGAGGCTTTCATTCCTTAGCTTGTTGTTTCTAAACAGCACCGAACCATCCGCACTCAGGACCTCGAGCAGCCGGTCCAGAAGCATTCTGTGTTCCGGGCTGATGAAGTAGTCGTCCTTGAGGAGGAGGCGGCCATCGGGGCTGAAGTACAGCAAGCCCTCGACTGTTTCCATGTCCTGTATTTCTGCGTGGTAAAGCTGATCAAGAAGGTGAAGGTAATGAAGTGCTGACGAGACGCAGATAAAAGCGAAGAGGACTGCACCAAAAATCCCCACGTACCACACGGTGAGGCGAATTCGTATCTTTGAGAATGCTGCCAGCACTCTACTCCCCTCCGGAACGCATCACAAATCCAACGCCACGCACGGTGTGAAGAAGCTTTGTCTTGAGCGGGTCGTCCAGCTTTCGCCGGATACGAGCAATATGCACATCGATCACGTTGTCCAGCGAGGTATAGCGAACGTCTGTCTTCCAGACATCACGCGCGACCATCTCGCGCGATACCACCGTACCTTTGTTCAGCATCAGGTACTCCAGAAGATCGAATTCCCGCTCCGTCAAGTCGAGATTCCGTCCGCCCCGCTCGACAGTCCGGCCGTTAAGATCCACGGTGAGATCGTCCAGCGAAATGCGGGACGGAGTTGCCGGGGCAACTCGCCGATGAAGAGCCCGTATCCGTGCCAGAAGCTCCGGAAAAGCGAACGGTTTAATGAGATAATCGTCGGCTCCTCCGTCCAGCCCCCGCACTCGATCTTCAATGAGTCCTTTTGAAGTGAGAACCAGCACGGGCATTTTGAAACCACCCCGGCGCATCCCTCGCAAGGTTTCAAGGCCGCTTATTCTCGGGAGCATTACGTCGAGAAGCACGAGATCGACCTGCTTCTCTTGAAGAATCTTCAGACCTGCCTCCCCCGTGTAGGCTACGCTCACCCGGTAACCCCCCTGACAAAGCCCGTCGGAGATGGCGCTGGCGAGTTTGCGCTCATCTTCGATCACCAGAATATGGAGTGGGTCCTCGGAACGGGATAGGGCAATGGCTTCCATTGCCTCAACTTTAGCGCGCTCGAAGGATAAGGCACCATAGAGCGGCCGTCTGTCTGAAAAACTTCAGAAACTCTTAAGGCGAGACGATGCTTTGATAGGTGGCGGGAACGAAACGATTCCCATAGTCAGTTCTCGACCCGGGAGATTACTGCCATGGTGTCTACATCTCACCGGAGCTTTCTTCGTCAGCCGGCCGTCCTGGCTGCCGCTTCGTTCGCCGTTCCACGAGTTGACCATCGCCGCGACCCCAATTGCGCCCGAGGCGGATCGCCTCATCACACACGGATTCAAAGGAACCGCGCTTGAATCATCGACGTCGATCAAAACTCCTCTTCTGCGCACCGCTGATTATTTCAGCGGTTGGCGCGGCGCAGAGTTCTCTGAATGGCGATGCGTCGCTGTCGGCCGTCGTCGCCGAGGCTGAGAAAAACTACCCGTCTATTCGAGTAAGCCAGGAAGATATCAACGCCTCCGCCGCCCGCCTCGCTCTTGCGCGGACGGCATACCTGCCCCGGGTGGACGGTCTGGCGCAGTTCAACCGAGGCACCCGCAACAACGTGTTTGGCAGCCTCCTCCCTCAGGCCGTCATACCGTCTATGTCCGGTCCCGTGATCGGGACGAACAACAGTGGCTCGGTATGGGGGAGCGCCACAGGGTTGCTGGTCAACTGGCAGCCGTTTGATTTTGGGGCTCGACATGCCAGTGTTACGGCAGCCGCAGCGGCTCGCGATAAGGCGCTTGCTTCCGGCCGGAGAACGGAGTTGGAGATCGCGGCAGGCTCAGCCGACGCCTACCTGACGGAATTGGCTTCCATCAGCACAAAAATTGCCGCCGCCGCTGCAGTCCAAAACTGGGAGACCCTACGAACAGGCATCCACGCTCTTGTCGCGGCTGAATTGCGGCCCGGGGCGGACGAGTCCCGCGTTGAAGCAGAGCGGGCTGCTGCTGTGAATCAATTGGCGCTCGCCGATGAAGCCGTCGAAACCAGTCGAGCTACCATGCTGAAGTTCGCTCCCCAATCGGGAGCGGGTGCGCCAAATCCGGGGCTGCTTCAAACGGAGCTCCCCGATCTGTCTGCTATTGATGCTTCCTTTATCCCATCCAAAAATCCTGCCGTCGCCGAACAAGAGGCGGCTGTCCAGCAGAATGCGGCCCAGTTGCATGCCATCGAGCGCAGCTGGGTACCGCAGTTCAATGTCGAAGCCGCCGGATATGCGAGGGGCACCGGTGCCGAGACCAACGGGCAACGCCTGGCCGGAGCTAACGGGTTGGCTCCCAACGTCGGCAACTACGTGGCCGGCGCAAACGTCACCTTTCCCTTCCTCGACTTCGTCGGCATTCACGCTAGCGAGTCCGGACAAGCGGCTAATCTGCGCGCGGCGAAAGCGACGGAAGACCTGACCATTCGGACTCTGCAGGAGCAGTTCTCTCAGGCGATGGCTGGATTGAAGGCCGCGAGAACCATCGCGGAGAACACCCCCATTCAAGTGAAAGCCGCCCAGACCGCGCTGGATCAAGCAACGGCGCGATACAAAGCCGGGTTAGCCCCAATTGACGATGTCGCACAGGCACAAAGGCTCCTCGTGCAGGCGCAAATTGATGATTCTGTCGCGCGGCTGAACGTCTGGCGGGCTTTTCTGCGCCTGCAATTTGTTCGTGGTGATCTACAGCCATTCCTCGACCAGGCCGGCCGTTAGCAAAGGACTCGATCAGAATGCATCTCGTACTCGCAGCACTTAGCCGGCCTCTCACCGTGATCGTAGCCCTGATCGCGATCGTGGCTGGCTTCTTCATGGCGATCAGCCGCATGAGAATGGACATCTTCCCTCAGGTCGGCAATCCGGTCATCTATGTCGCGCAGCCGTATGGTGGCATGAACCCTGCGCAGATGGAGGGGTTTCTCACCTACTACTACGAGTACCACTTCCTCTACATCACTGGCATCCAGTCCGTTGACAGCAAGAGTATTCAGGGCGCCGCTCTCATGAAGCTCACGTTCCGCGAAGGGACGGATATGCAGCAGGCGATGGGCGAAACCGTCGGATATGTGAACCGGGCGCGAGCGTTCATGCCTCCAGGCACAGTTCCTCCGTTTATCACAAGATTTGACCCCGGGAGTGTCGCCGTTGGCCTGCTGCTCTTCAGCAGTTCCAATCACACACAAGGCGAACTTCAGAACATCGCACTCAATCAGGTGCGCCCGCTCTTTGCAACACTGCCCGGCGTATCCGCTCCGCCACCCTTCGGAGGTAATCAGCGCACGATCGTCGTGAACCTCGATCCGGATAAGCTCAGGCAGTATGGCGTGTCGCCCGAGCAGGCGATCTCCACTGTCACCACCGGAAGCGTTGTTGCGCCTTCCGGAAATCTTTACGACGGCAACCTCAACCGCCTTGTCCGTACCAACGCCACGCTTGGGCCTGATCTGTCAGAGCTCATGGATACTCCCATCCATCCCAGGTCGGGCGCCAACATCTATCTCCGGGACATCGGAAGCATCGAGAACGGCACCGATATCGTGACCGCCTACGCGCATGTAGATGGTCACCGAACCGTATATATCCCGGTGACCAAGCGGTCCGACGCTTCGACCCTTGCCGTCATCAAGGCAGTCAAGGAAGCCATCCCCGGCTTCAGGAAGGTCATCCCGGATGACGTCGATGTGCAGCTCGCCTTCGACCAGTCCGGTTATGTGTCCAATGCCATCAGTGGGCTTGTCCGTGAGGCGTCGCTGGGGGCGGTGCTCACCGGTCTCGTCGTTCTCCTTTTTCTTCGGGATTGGCGCGGCGCGCTGATCGTTGTAGCAAACATCCCCTTCGCGCTGTTTACTGCGGTCCTTCTGCTCTGGGCGACCGGACAGACGATCAACATCATGACGCTGGGTGGCCTGGCGCTCGCTGTGGGCGTCCTTGTCGATGAAGCAACCGTCGAGATCGAGAACATCCATAGCCAGATGCTGCCCGGCGTTTCACGCGCAAAAGCAGTTCTCGAAGCCTGTAGGCGTACTGTGATCGCACGACTGCTGTCGATGCTCTGCGTACTGGCCGTGTTCGTCCCCTCGTTCTTCATGAACGGCGTTGGCAAGCAGCTCTTTGTGCCTCTCTCGCTCGCTGTAGGGTTCGCGATGGTTGCTTCCTACTTCCTATCGAGCAGCCTCGTGCCTGTCTTCTCAACCTGGTTCATGTCGGAGACTCACCGAGGTGAAGAAACCGAGGGACCCTTCGGAAGGCTGCGTACGTGGTACGAGACGTATGTTGATCGAGTTCTAATACGGCGTCGAGCAGTGATCATCGGATACTTCTTAGTGACTGGGTTGATTCTTGTCCTCGCAGCCCCGCGACTCGGTACAGAGATCTTCCCGGATGCGAATGGTCCCGTCCTGCGTATGCGAGTGAAGGCCCCGGCCGGCACGCGCATCGAAGACTCAGAGCCCAAAATTCTTCAGGCACTTGATCTCATCAGGAAGACCGTTGGACCTGACAACGTGGAGATCACATCCGACTACATGGGCATTCAGCCTTCCAGCTATCCGGTAAACCTCATCCACCTCTTCACCAGCGGTCCGGAAGAGGCGATCATCCAGGTGCAGCTCAAGCGCAACCACCCGAATAACGAATCCCTTCGGGAATCGCTCCGCAGTGCCTTCCAGAAACAGATGCCCGACCTGAAGGTCTCCTTCGAAGCAGGCGACATCGTGGCGCAAGTCATGAGCTTTGGCTCGCCCACTCCGGTCCAGGTCGACGTGCAGGGTGTTGACCTGGACCAGGACTACGCCTTCCTTGCGAAGGTTGAGACACAACTACGCCGGCTTAGCTTTCTTCGGGATGTCTCCATTATGCAGACGCAGCAGTACCCGACAGCTGAAATCAACGTGAATCGCGACTACGCCGGACAGTTCGGCCTGACGATGGCAGACGTAACGAATTCGCTCGTGCCTGCAACAGGGTCCTCGCGGTTCATTGCCCCAAACTATTGGCGTGACCCAAAGACCGGGAACGCATTCCAGATTCAGGTGCAGCTTCCTCCCAACCGCGTCCAGGGCTTTGCCGCGTTGTCGACGTTGCCGCTGGGCAAGGATGGACATACACAGCCGCAGTTGGATCAGGTGGCGACCCTGCGCAACGGGTCTATGCCTGAGATGATTGAGCGCTTCAGCGGTCAACGCGTGGTCAGTGTTACCGCCAATATCCACGGCGTGGCATTGGGGGATGCCCGGCAGAAGATCAATGAAGCCCTGAAGCAGATCGGAACTCCCCCGAAAGGCAGCGCAGTCGTTATTCGAGGTCAGATTCCGGCCCTTGAGAACACGATGTCCGGACTGCGTGTTGGCCTGCTGCTTGCAGTCGCTGCAATCTTCCTGCTCCTCATGGCGAACTTCCAGTCTGTGCGCCTTCCTCTCGCGATCCTGTCTACCATCCCCGGTGTCTTGGTAGGCGTTGTCCTGATGCTTCTCGTGACTGGCACAACACTCAACATTCAGTCCTACATGGGCGCCATCATGGCTGTCGGAATTTCCGTCGCGAACTCCATTCTGCTGGTCAGCTTCGCGGAGCAGTCTCGTCATGAGTCGAACGATGTGCTGCGTGCTTCTCACTACGGTGCCACCAGCCGTCTGCGAGCCATCCTGATGACTGCAAGCGCCATGATCTGCGGCATGCTCCCGATGGCCATTGGCTTCGGCGAGGGAGGAGCGCAAGCTGCACCACTCGGGCGAGCCGTTGTTGGCGGCCTTATCTTCTCCACCATCACGACGCTCAGCGTGCTGCCCAGCATCTATGCCGGCCTGCAGGGCCGCGCCTCCACCAAGTCCAACTCACTCAACCCGGAAGACCCATCGAGCCGATACTATGCACAGTCCTAAGCATTGGGCCGTTCTACTGCCTCTTTCATTCGCTCCACTGCTCCACGGACAAGCCGCTTCTCACGTGGAGATGGCCAAGGTGGAAAGCCGTTCCCTGTCGCGTACAGTGCCGCTTACGGCAGAGTTGGCGCCGTTCCTGCAGACCGACATCGCGGCGCGTGTTCCGGGTTACGTCGAACGCGTACTGGTGGACCGCGGCAGTCTCGTTCGCCGGGGACAGCTCCTCCTGCAGCTCAGCGCTCCTGAGATGGGCTCGCAAACGAGCGCTGCCGAGGCGACTCTTCATCAAGCCGAAGCCGACCTGAGCCAGGCACAGGCGCAGGCCGCCGCTGCCGCCAGCACCTACGAAAAGTTGGCAGAGGCCGCAAAGACTCCAGGCGCTGTGGCGGGCAATGAACTCATTCAGGCTCTGAAGCAGAAGGATGCAGCAGAGGCTTTGGTACAGAGCCGGAAGGCTGCAGTCAAAACAGCGGCTGATCGTCTCAAAGCGACAGGGGACATGCAGAGCTACCTGCGTGTTCTGGCTCCCTTCGACGGCATCATTACGGACCGGTTCGTCCACCCGGGCATGATGGTGAATTCTGGCGGCCAGCCTCCGCTCTTGAAGTTGCAGCAGGTATCGCACCTCCGTCTGGTCGTGCCAGTTCCCGAAACCTACGCAGGTGCAGTGGCTCGCGGCAAGGCCGTCACCTTTCATGTGCCTGCGCAGCCCGGTAAGAGTTTCACCGGAACGATAGCGCGCATCCCACACGCGCTCGATCCTCAGAGCCGCAGCATGATGGTCGAACTCGACGTTTCCAATGCCGATGGTGCGCTTGCCCCAGGGATGTATCCAACAGTCGATTGGCCTGTGGCTTCCTCTGGAGATCTGATGTTCGTTCCCACGACCAGTGTCGTCTCCACCACCGAGCGCACGTTCGTGATTACCTCGCAGAATGGCCATGCGCATTGGGTTGATGTCAAGAAAGGTTCCACATTCGGCGAGCAAGTCTCTGTCCGAGGCGACCTCCATCCGGGAGAGCCCGTTGTGAAGCGAGCCACCGACGAGCTGCGCGAGGGGAAGCCACTACGCTAATGACTTCCGTTGTTATTTGCAGCTTTTGAATGATCGTCCACGATGACCTCCAACTCAACCTGCGTAGAACGATTTGTAAAGGTCGAATGCTCAATGCTGCGCTGGGACGCGGCAGGTCCAGGATCTGGACTGGCTGTACGGCCCCCGGGGATGGAAATACACCTGTATCTTGGGTTGATGTTTCTCGGCAGGGAAGAATCAGAGCCTGCCTGCGCGGCAGAATGCCATTAAGAACTGCTTGCGCCCGCGGGTGGGCCTTGCGCGTAATGGTCGCAAAACTCGGGCTTGCTCAGCCCCCCTGTGGATTGAGTGGCCCGTCATTGCTTAGGGACCACTCGCAGCCTCGACTTACACACTGAGCAACTCAGTCTGTGGGCGCGTATCCGTTCGTGGGCTTCGTTCCTCTCGTTGTAGGCCTTTTGCTTCATCTCCGAAGCCAAGCGCTCTGGAATGTCGGAAACGTCTGCTTGTGACGACCACAGAACTCGCCCCCAATGCCGTAAGGCCGCCTCATAGAGCTGTAGCAGTCGCTCGTATTCAGGACAAGTCATTCGCCGCTCGCCCCATTTGTGATGCAGCGTGATAGCTCGACGCTCACCGGCCATATTGCGCCACGAGCCGTCCCGCAGAGTAAGCATTCTTGCGTCCGGATGGCGGCCGCGCAAAAGAAGCGCTGGGCGAAGCGTAACCAGCGGTAGCGTCCTTACCCTGGCGATGGTTGCAGGACCGATCCTGGACTCAGCAGGCCTCCTTCGAGGGCAAGATCGCATTGCAACTGCACGCCGGCGGACGCGGCAACATGGAATTCAAAGACATCTGGATACGCGATCTTTCTCACCGCTAGCGCATAGGGGGGCCCATGGGGCTACCCTTATCTGCAAGGCGGGAAACAACCACGTGATCACTGCGGCAGAACTGGCGCAAATTCCTCTCTTCGCTGCCCTGGATGAATCCGCGCGCCACACCCTCTCGCAAAAGGCTGCAGATATCCGTGTGGAAGGCGGAGATTGGATCATACGCGAGGGCGAGGATCCTCGGTTTTTCGTCGTTCTGGAAGGCTTGCTGCAGGTGGTGAAGGATATCGTGGGACAACGCCGGGAGCTGGAGCAGCTCAACCCGGGCGAGTTCTTTGGAGAGATTCCCATTCTCCTGGGCACGGCCAATATCGTCTCCATACAGGCATTGTCTCGAAGCCGCCTGGCCCGTTTCGATCGCCAGCAGCTACAAGAATTGATTCGAGATTCGTCCTTATGCGGCACGGTCATTTTTCAGACCATGACGGCTCGGCTTTCCATGGCGGAGCAGTATGTAAAGGACACTCCCTCCTCGCGCGTTCTTGTGGTTGGGGCGCAATACGACGCCGATTGCCGCGGTATCCGCAGTTTCCTTTCCGCCAATCGCGTGCAATACGACTGGGTGGAGAGGGAACTTGTGCCAGAGCGCGCGTCTTCCTGCGTTCCACCAGGACACGCGGGAGTCGCGGTGGTGGTAGACGGTGTGAAGTGCCTGCTGGCTCCGACGGTCCGCGCGGTAGCAGAGGCTTTGGGTCTCCAGACCACTCCGAAGAACGAGCGCTATGACGTGGTTATCGCCGGAGCGGGCCCAGCCGGGATGGCGGCTGGAGTTTATGGAGCGTCGGAGGGTTTGAGGGTGCTGATTGTCGAGCGCTCTGCCGCCGGCGGACAAGCGGGAACCTCCTCCCGCATTGAAAACTATCTTGGATTTCCTTCCGGCATCTCCGGTGATGAGCTCACCGAGCGGGCACTCAAGCAGGCGCTCTACTTCGGCTCGGAGATTGCTGTGACCCGCAGCATCGAAGCTGTGTTAGTTACAGATACCGGTTATTGCGTGAGGCTGGATGGCGGAGAGCGGATAGGGGCTCGCGCCGTCTTGCTCTCGACCGGCGTCGATTGGCATCGCATCGAAGTTCCCGGACTGGATCGTCTGCTTGGTCGTGGCATACTTTACGGCGCCTCTCGTCAGGAGGCCCATAGTGTCGCTGGGAAGAAGGTATTTGTGGTGGGAGGGGGGAACTCCGCTGGCCAGGCAGCGGTCTTCTTCTCCAACTATGCTGCTGAGGTGATCATGCTGGTGCGTGGTGCCGGTCTCGCCCTGAGCATGTCGCGATACCTGATCGCGCAGATCGCGGAGAAGGGTAACATTCGGATCGAATCACGGACGGAAGTGACCGGCGTACAAGGAGAAGAGCACCTGGAGCAGATCGTGACCACAACGCGCGACGCCGAAGGGGTCCAGATTTCCACTACCCGCGACGCCGATGCGCTGTTCCTGATGATCGGCGCAACGGCGAACACATCCTGGCTTCCAGCTGCCCTGGAGCGTGATGCCAAAGGCTACATTTACACCGGAAGAGACTTGACCGGGTGGGCGCTCGAGCGCGAGCCGTTTCCGCTGGAGACGAGCCTTCCGGGCATATTTTGCGCCGGTGACGTTCGCCACGGTTCGATCAAGCGGGTAGCCAGCGGCGTGGGCGAAGGCAGCATGTCGATCGCATTCATCCACCAATACTTGGCGCTCACGGGAAGTCCCGATCTCACAAGGGTATGAAAGTTGTGCTGTTATGCGTTCAGCTGCTTCAGTTGATTCAGCCGGTCGAGAATCAATGGCACGCGTCCATAATCCAGAACAAATCCCGGAACCGCATCGAGAAAACGAGATTCGCTCAAAAGGCTTCTTGCTGCTTCGGCGAGATACTCGCGAACATCGCTTGGAGAATCGGCAATCTCTTTGAGTGTCGTGCTTCTTCCATCGATCACGGCGACAAAGTCTTCGAGATCTTGGTCACACCACCAACGAAAACAATCTCGCGCAGAAAAGGAGCGAGCTTTGTGGCGGCCTCTTCAAGAGGACGCAAGTTTGGATCAGGCATTCAGCGCCTTGCGCAGCAATTCAACAGCGAGTACACGTTCCCGGGTTCTTCCACTCCGAATCGCATCGCATAAAGCTAGAAGTTCGTAAAGCCTGGGATCGAGCAATGCGGCTTTCGGCGCATTCTTATACAGGGGCGAGAACGATAAGCCGCGGACGGAGCCTTCCGGGTAGGGCCAGACCGGCGGTGGTTCATCGTCGTCCAGGAAGTGCGACTTCAGGGGCTCGGCCGCGGCGGCGGTAGGAACGCCACGGACAAGTGTGCCCCTCTTGGGAGGAAACACGTGTCTCAAACCATATGCAAGGAAGTCCGGCAAAGCGGAACGATTGACCCTTTTCTCAAGGTCTGACCAGTAAAGAAGCCCGGATTCCTTGCATCGGTTCAGCGATTTGGAGACTTCCCCAGGAGGGAGGAAAAGCTCATCCGCCAACGCTTTAGACAAGATTTTTGGCCTTTCCAGAAGGCAGATCTTGAGGAGCAACGCTATGTCTTGCCCTAGCATAAGTATTGCTATAAATGTCAAAAATATTTCAAATTTGCAAATTCGAAATTCGAAATCAGAAATCGATGTAAACTCCCTTTCTCGACGAATGCGGTCGATATTCACCACAGCGGTTGTGCAAAGGGGACAAGCTGGTGCGCCCGGAGAGATTCGAACTCCCGACCTAACGCTCCGGAGGCGTTCGCTCTATCCAGCTGAGCTACGGGCGCGCAAGTTAAGAATACAACACGTGTGACCCTCAAGGGATTGCGGCCTCTTCCCTATAAGCTAAGCTGGATCAGCTAAGGAGCCGTCATGCCCACCGTTACCATTCACCAGGCCAAAACCAATCTTTCCAAGCTGATTCAAAAGGTTGCCGCGGGGGAGGAAGTGATCATTGCCCGAGGAGCAAAACCGGTGGCCCGGCTGGTTGCGGTCGGTGAGGTGAAGGGCAAACGTCTGCCGGGGTCACTGAAGGGCACATTGCGCGTGGGCCCGGAATTTTTTGAGCCTCTTTCCGAAAACGAGTGGTCACTAACGGAATAGCGTTTGAAGCCTATGGTGTGAGACGAGTGTGGTGAAGCAAGAGGAGTGGCAGTTGCGTAGGGCGCTATCGTTGCGCCGCCTGCTCGCTCTTCAGCCGTATCTGCTCCATGACCGACTGAATCAGCTCTTTAGCCCCGCCGATCTCCCCCAGAACCGTTTCCAGGTCCAGCGCGGGCTTTGAGGGATTGCGCGTGGACGCACAGTAAACCCCGTGCTGGCCGATAAGAATCAGCGCATCGGTGAGCATGTCGAGTGTCACGGCGAGACGGCCCCGCTCGGGCCCCATCATGAACTCGAAGCGCTCCAGATCGTCGTGCCGTTGCGCTATCGCGGATTGTGGTCCAGGCATCTCTCCTGCTTTCGGTTAGTCCCTCAGCGAATCAAAGCCGCGTCCACTATTGCGGCGCTCGTGAAGGGAACGGCTTAAGAGTCTGCGTGAGAATCCGAGGGAAGAATAGCAGCTCCACGCGGTTTGCTTTGTATCAGGGCACGACTTTAGTCGGGCCATAAAAAGCCCAACAATCTGGGCTTTCAGCCCCTGCGCTTCCGTGATGGATAGTCACCCACCCCCAGGTGACTAAATACCTCCCTCAGCGGGTACCACAGGTAGAAAACAATCGCTCACGATTCATCGAACCTGGTCAAACGGGATCTTATTAGGGCAAATGGCCGCTTACACCTTCATTGACCCCACGCCGTACGAGTTCACCACTATCGCTGCGCCGCCGTCCGATCGGCCATGGAACATGAAAATCAGGGCCGGAGGGTACACTTAGTGCGCTTAGTGCGCTTAGTGCGCACTATTTTGGACAAGAAATCGCCGCCAGGGCTTTCTTCTCGCGGGTTACGGTCTATCCGCAGGCCGTGTGTACCGCAGCACCGGCTTGCGCGCTGCCATCACCTCGTCCAGGCGCGAGATCCGCGTGGCGTGCGGCGCATTCAGCACCAGCTCCGGGTTCTCCTCCGCCTCGCGGGCTATCTGCCGCATGGCGTCGATAAACAGATCGAGCTCTTCCTTCGATTCGCTTTCCGTCGGCTCGATCATCAACGCGCCAGGCACAATCAGCGGGAACGAGGTGGTGTAGGGATGGAAGCCATAATCAATCAGCCGCTTGGCAATGTCGCCGGTCTTGACCCCCTTCTGCGTCTGCCGGCGATCGCTGAAGACCACCTCATGCAGCGTGGGCGTCCTGTAGGGCAGCTCGTACACGTCCTCGAGATTCTTGCGGATGTAGTTCGCGTTCAGCACCGCATCTTCCGTTGTCTGCCGCAACCCATCCGGGCCATTGGCCATGATGTAGGCCAGCGCGCGGACGAACATACCGAAGTTGCCGTAGAACATACGTACCCGGCCCACCGACTGCGGGCGGTCGTAGTCCAGCCGCAGGGTGCGGTGGCCATCCTCGTCAGGCGCGCCCTCGACCACCACCGGCGTGGGCAGAAACGGCTCCAGTATTTTTTTTGCCGCCACTGGGCCAGACCCTGGACCACCCCCACCATGCGGGGTAGAGAAAGTCTTATGCAGGTTCAGGTGCATTACGTCCACACCGAAGTCGCCGGGACGGGTCTTGCCCACCAGGGCGTTCATGTTGGCCCCGTCCATGTAGAGCAGGGCGCCCTTGGCGTGGAGAATGTCGGCGATCTTGTGGATCTCGCTCTCGAACACGCCGATGGTGCTGGGGTTGGTCAGCATCAGCGCAGCCGTGTCGTCGGTGACGATCTGTTCCAGCTGGGCCACATCGACCATACCGAGAGAATTGGACCGGAGATTCTCCACCTGGTAGCCGCAGATGGCCGCCGTGGCGGGGTTGGTTCCGTGCGCGGAGTCGGGGATGATGACCTTGCGCCGCGGATTTCCCTTGGACTGATGGTAAGCACGCACCAGCAGGATGCCGGTGAACTCCCCATGCGCGCCCGCCGCGGGCTGCAGCGTGATCGCGTCCATGCCGGTGATGTCGAGCAGGCAGGATTGCAGCAGCCGAATAACCTCGAGCGCTCCCTGCGAAAGCGACTCCGGCTGGTACGGATGAGCCTCCGCAATGCCCTCCAGGCGGGCGACGAATTCGTTGACCCGCGGATTGTATTTCATGGTGCAGCTGCCCAGCGGGTACATACCCAGATCGATGGCGTAGTTCCAGGTAGAGAGGCGGGTGAAATGGCGGATGATTTCTATTTCGCTCAGCTCCGGCATGAGTCCCAGATCCGCGCGCGCGGCTTCGCCCAACAGGAGTTCGGGGTCCACCTCGGGCACGTCGAGCGGCGGCATCTTGTAAGCCTTTTTGCCCGGGGAAGACTTTTCAAACACCAGGGCCTCGTTCTGGCTCAGGTGAGAGCGCACTTTGCGGCGTGTGCCTTCAAATGCCATCGGGTGTCTGCCTTTCAAGCCCGGGTCAGGGCTTCTTCGGAGTCATGTTGCAGCAGCGAAGCCGCGTGATCGATTTGCTCCCGGGTGTTGAGCTCGGTAGTGCACCACAGGCTGGCGTGGCCCAACTCGGGATACCAGCGATTCAAGGGCAGGCCGCCGATTACCTTCTGCTTGAGCAGCTTGGCGTTCAGCAGCTCCGGTGCTTCTGCAGTCTCGAGCACAAACTCGTGGAACCGCGGACTACCGGCAAACAGCAGCCGGGCGCCTCCACTCGTGGAAAATTGTTTGGCGGCGTAATCGGCCTTGGCCAGATTGTGCAACGCCAGCTCACGGATGCCCTCTTTGCCGTAAACCACCAGGAAGATGGTCGCCATCAACGCCACCAGCGCCTGGTTGGTGCAGATATTCGAAGTCGCCTTCTCCCGGCGGATGTGCTGCTCGCGCGTCGACAGGGTGAGCACAAAGCCGCGGCGGCCTTCCTTGTCCACGGTTTCGCCCACCAGGCGGCCGGGCATTTGCCGCAGGTACTTTTCCTTGGCCGCGATCACGCCGCAATAGGGACCACCATAGCTGAGCGCGACACCGAAGGATTGCGCTTCCATGGAGACGATGTCGGCTTCGACCGGCGGCCGCACTACGCCCAGAGAAATCGCCTCCGCGATAGATACAATCAGCAGCGCGCCTTTCTTGTGCACGATCTCGGCGATGGCGGGAATGTCTTCAATCACGCCGAAAAAGTTCGGCGACTGCACCAGCACGCAGGCAGTCTCTTCGCTGACGCTTTGTTCGAGCGCGGCCAGGTCGAGCCGCCCGTCCTCGCCGAAGCCGAGCGTCTCCGCTCCCAATCCCTGGTGCTGAGCGTAGGTGTGCATGACCTCGCGGTATTCGGGATGCACGGTTCTGGCAACGAAGATTCCGGTGCGGTGGGTAATGCGCACAGCCATGGATACCGATTCAGCGGCGCCGGTCGAGCCGTCGTACATGGAGGCGTTGGCGATCTCCATCCCGGTGAGCTCGCAGATCATGGTCTGGAATTCGAAGATGGCCTGCAGGGTTCCCTGGGTGATCTCCGCCTGGTAGGGAGTGTAGGAAGTGAGGAACTCGCCCCGCTGCACCAGCGAATCGATAATGACCGGGCGATAGTGGCGATAGGCGCCGGCGCCGAGAAAACTGGTGTAGCCGGCCGCGCTGTTTTTAGCCGCACTGCGAAAGTAATCAACGATCTCTGACTCTCCCATCTGGCGGGGAACATCGAGATCCCGTGCCAGGCGGTACTCCTGGGGGATGGTGGAGAACAGATCGTCGATCGAGCCGGCGCCGATTTGCTGCAACATCTCAATCCGTTCGCCCGGCGATTTTGGCAAATAGCGCATCTTGGGTCCCCCGGTGATGCTTGTAGTGCGTCTTCCTTCAGTGGGTCTCTTCCTTGACGAACTTCTCGTAGTCCGCTGCCGTGAGCAACTGGTTCACTTCCGACGGATCGGCGATTTTCACCTTGAGCATCCACGTCCCGTGGGCGTCGGTGTTGATTTTTTCCGGAGCCGTCGCCAGCTCCTCGTTCACCTCGACCACGGTGCCGGTTACCGGCGAATAGAGATCGGAAACGGCTTTTACCGACTCCACGCTGCCAAAGACTTTACCCTTCTCCACGCTGGAGCCAACCTTAGGCAGATCGACAAAAACAATGTCTCCCAGGGTGTTCTGGGCGTAGTCGGTAATGCCCACCTTGCCCTCCCCTGCATCGATCCACTCATGCTCCTTGGTGTAGCGGTAGGTTGCTGGATACGTCATTGGTGCTGATCTCCTGGTTAATTTTAGAGCTCATTTTAGAGTGTGGCCGCCGGCGCAGGTGTTGATGATGCCGGAACTATGCCTGGGTCTTTTTCGCGCGGCGGTAGAAGGGGGTCGGCACCACCTTGGCCTTAACCAGGTTGCCGCGCACCTCGACCGCCACTTCCGTCCCGGGCGCGATGCGGTCGACCGGCACATAGGCGAGGGCAATGTTCTTTTTCAGATAGGGGGAAGGGGACCCGCTGGTAACGTAGCCGATCGGTTCCCCTTCGAGGCTGCAAACCTTGTAGCCGTCGCGCGCGATGCCGCGGTCGATCATCTCCAGGCCCACCAGCTTGCGCTTGGGCGCGCCGCTTTGCTGGAGGCGTAACAGCGCCTGCGCGCCCAGGAAGTCGCCCTTGCCGAGTTTTGAGAAGCGTTCCAGGCCGGCTTCGAGAAGGTTGATCTCTTCTGAAATTTCATGCCCGTAGAGGGCCATGGCGGCCTCCAGGCGAAGGGTGTTGCGCGCTCCCAGGCCGCAGGGCAGCAGGCCGAACTCCTTACCCGCTTCCGTGACTTCTTGCCAGACGCGCGCGCTGGTGGGCTCGTCCGAGGGCAGGTAGATCTCAAAGCCGTCTTCTCCGGTGTAGCCGGTGCGCGCGATGAGCACGTTGGGGAGTCCGCACACCGTGCCCCAGGTGAACCAATAATTTTTGATCGCGCTCAGGTCCGTCTTGGTGAGCTTGGCCAGAGTATCCTGCGCCCGCGGTCCCTGGATGGCGAGCTGGGTGTAGTGGTCGCTGTAGTCACTGATGTGCACCCCGGCGAATGATCCTACCTGGGAGCGAATCCACTGGTAATCCTTTTCGCGCGTGCCGGCGTTGATGACCAGCAGGTAATCGTTGTCACTGAATTTGTGCACCAGGATGTCGTCGACAAATGTTCCCTGGGGATAGAGCATGGCCGAATATTGCGCCTGTCCGACAGCCAACCGGGAAGCATCGTTCATGGAGAGGGCCTGGATAGCAGCCAGCGAGCCCGGGCCGCGGAACTGGATATCGCCCATGTGGCTAACGTCAAACAGCCCCACGGCGGTGCGGACCGCCATATGCTCGGCGGTAATGCCGGAGTACTCGACGGGCATGTCCCAGCCACCGAAATCGACCATCTTGGCTCCCAGCCGGCGGTGGACACCATAGAGCGCGGTCTTGCGCAGGGCGGGAGGGGAAACAGAGCCAGCGGACACAGGGAGTTCCTTTACTGAGAAATAGCTGATCTTCCACGGTAGCACGGACGTGGAGAGGATTTCGCGCCTACTAGGTGCGCGATTGGGCCAGCCAAAGATTCCTGCTTTTGCCGTGGTATGGCGAAGTCGACGATGGAATGAACTGGCCCTTAGGATCTTTCCCTGCCACCAATCAAAGGGTGCCCCATATCCCCGATTTCCTGTGAAGCTTATTGGGTTCCGCGCACTTCATGCGCCTTTCCTTAAAGAAAGGCGCACACGCGGTCATGTCCAGTGCCGCGTGCAGGAAATTCGGGGTATCTCGCTCGTTTTTCGCGAGATGTGGGAAACGCGAACCTTGACCTCAATCCGCCAGTAGAGCAGCAGACTTGACGGTGAGCCCTTGTTCATGAGGACCAAGCGGAGCGACCCGCTATTCACTTTCTCCCAGCCTCACTCGCCTGCCTGCCGTCCAATCGCCGGCTGGCGGTGGGAATGCGGTCCGGCAGGGGAGTCAGGCGCGGCCCACGACAAGCCGTCTACGCCCTTGCCGGCATCGATCAGCGACGCAACTTTCCACTGTGACAGATCGACCACCGCGACCTGCTTGGCCCTGGAGCAGGAGACATATGCGACCTTGCCGTCGGGCCGGGCGAGCACCTTGACTGGATCGTCGGGCACATCCACCGTTCGAACCACCTTGAGACTGGCCAGATCGACCACCGCCAGCTGGTTGGCCTTGGGAAGCGCGACCAGGAGATAACGGCCATCCGGGGTGGGCGAAGTTCCGTAGCCCACTGCCGGCAATTCCACCCAGGTCTTGACCTTGTTGGTGGCGGTGTCGATCACCGCCATTTGCGGTTTGGTCTGGTCCGAAGTAAAGACCATCTTGTCGTCGTTGGAGATGGCGATGCGCTGCGATTCAGCCGAGATGGGGATGATGGCAATGGTCTTGCGGCCGGGCAAATCCAGCACCGAGACCGATCCGGCGCCGACATTCGAGGTGTATCCGCGCTTGCCGTCGCGAGAGATCACCAGCATGTGCGATTCCTTCTGCCCGGTGGGGACCGTGCCCACGATCTTGAGTGTCTTAGGGTCAATAATGGTGACCGTCTGATCCAGCTCCGTGGTCACATACAACATGCCGCTGGCGCGGTCGTAAACCGGGCAGTGGGGCCGTACGCCGTGGCCAAAGTCGACCTTGCCGGTGACCTGACGGCTGGGGATGTCAATCACCACCATCTCCCGGCCATCGGTGCCCGGCTTACCCACGCCCGAGCTTCCGTAGATAGGCACGTACGCGGTCCGGCCATCCGGAGAAGTGGCGACCTCGTGGCCGGTGATGCCTCCCTCGGGCACGGTGGCCAGTTGCTTGGCGGCCACAGGGTCGATGATGCTGAGGTCGCGGTCACCCTGGTTGGTGGCCACCAGCATCGGCTTGGCTGCTCCTTCCGGGACCGCTAAGGCGTCGCTCAGAAGCAGGGTTAGCGGCAGCACCAGGCACAGCACCAGGGACAATATGAAAAACAGGTAGACGGATGTCGGCTTATTCATGGCGCATGCATTATAGCCGCGAACCGGTCGCGTAGGATAACGTCGCCAGGAAAGGAATAAGAGACCCGCATGGCGCAGGCATCTGCCAAGCACGCGAAACCCGCCGAGCCCGCGTGGCCGGCCGCGCTCGCCGTTCTCGCGGTAGGTGGGCTGCATCTCTCTCTGCCGGAACCGCTGACCTTTGGCCCCTCCTGGCTCCTGCTGGTGGTGGTTGCGGTGCTGCTGGTACCGGTGCTGATCGCCCGCCTCCGCGGCTCTTATACCCTCAACCAGAGGCTTGGTTATGTCCTGCTGGGAGTGGTCACAGCGGCCATGCTGTGGTCGCTCTACCTCCTGGTCCGCGGCCTTCCCGGGCACCAACTGGGGCCCTCGACGCTGCTGCGCTCGGCTGCCGCTCTCTGGATCACCAACATCCTGGTGTTCGCTTCCTGGTACTGGCGCCTGGATGCGGGCGGACCGCATGCGCGCCACCTCCAGGGCTGCCACACCAAAGGCGATTTCCTCTTTCCCCAAATGACACTGGGTCCAGGGACGCAGGTACCGTTCAACCCTGACTGGTCTCCCGGCTTTGTGGACTATCTTTTCCTGGCATTCAATACCAGCACCGCATTCTCGCCCACGGATTCGCCGGTACTCTCCCGTTGGGCCAAAGGGCTGATGATGATCCAATCCAGCATCTCGCTTGCCACCCTGGCTCTGCTGGCGGCGCGCGCGGTCAACATCCTCTAAAACGCCCTAAAGAGCATGTGTGAGAACTCCGCTTACAATTCAGTCCCGCAGGGACGGCTGAACTTAGCCCAGGACGCGAGTCCTGGGTTGGATTTGGAAGGACGACCCAGTCCCAGAGGGACGGTTGAAAATAGGCAATGCAATCCTGGACAACCTTCAGCCGTCCCTCCGGGACTTAATCATGCTCATTGATGTACCCAGGACTAGCGTCCTGGGCTAAGTTCAGCTGTCCCTGCGGGACTAAATTCTTAAATCCTCGTTCTCACACACGCGCCAAAGGATTCCACCCAAAAATTGTGTCAGGGAAAGTCCTTTGCCGATCAGGCCGTAGGAACGTATTCACCGAAAACCTTGCGCATACCTCCTGCAATCTCGCCCACTGTGGCGCAGCTCTCGACCGCCTCCAGGATTGCAGGCATAACGTTACCCGAGGAGCGGGCCTGCTCCGTAACCCGGTCGAGCGCCGCTTGCCAGCGCAGGGGATCGCGGCGGGCGCGCAGCGCGCGGACGCGCTCAATCTGGGCCCGTTCTGCCGTCTCGCCGAAATCCCGGGCAGGCGGCCCAGGTAAGTCTTCGCTCCGGTTCACGAAGCGGTTGACGCCGACCACCACGGTTTCCCCGCAATCGACCGCCTGCTGGTGCCGATAGGCAGCGTCTTCAATTTCCCTCTGTACCCAGCCGCGTTCGATGGCGGCCACCATGCCGCCCAGCGCGTCGATACGGTCAAGGTAGCTGCGGGCCTGCTGCTCGATGGCCGTGGTGAGCGACTCGACGTAATAGGAACCGGCCAGCGGATCGACTGTCTGCGCCACGCCGGACTCCTTGGCGAGAATTTGTTGCGTGCGCAGCGCCAGCCGCGCAGCTTCCTCACTGGGCAGCGCCAGCGCCTCATCGTAGCCATTGACGTGCAGCGATTGGGTGCCGCCGAGAATGGCGGACAAGGCCTGCAAGGCGTTGCGGGCGAGGTTGTTCTCTGCCTGCTGCGGGGTCAAGGTCGAGCCCGCGGTCTGGGTATGAAAGCGCAGCGAACAAGCCAGCGGGTCGCGGGCGCCAAATTGCTCCTGCAGCAGATGGGCCCAGAGTCTCCGCGCCGCGCGGAACTTAGCCACTTCCTCGAAGAAGTCATTATGGGCGGCAAAAAAGAAGGAAAAGCGCGACGCTGACTCGTCGATATCGACCCCGGCATCGCGCAGGGCTCCCAGATAAGCCCGGGCGTTAGCCAGGCTGAAGGCCACTTCCTGCACCGCGGTCGCGCCGGCCTCGCGCATGTGGTAACCGGAGATGGAGATGGGGTTCCACGCAGGCAGATGTTGATCGCTCCAGGCGAACAAGTTCACCATCAGGCGCAGGCTGTGCGGCAGGGGGTAGATGTATGCGCCGCGGGCGATGTACTCCTTCAGGATGTCATTCTGCACCGTGCCCGAGAGTTGGGCTAACTCGCAGCCGGACCGCCGGGCCGCGGTGACATAAAGGGCGAGCAGAATGGTTGCCGTGGCATTGATGGTCATGGAGGTCGAAACCGCATCCAGTGGGATGCCGGCAAACAGCCGTTCCATGTCTTCGATCGAATCGATGGCCACCCCGGCTCGGCCCACCTCGCCTGTGGCCCACGGCGAGTCGGAATCGTAGCCCAACTGGGTGGGCAGATCGAACGCTACGGAAAGGCCGTCGCCACCCTGGGCCAGCAGAAACTTATAGCGGCGGTTGGATTCGTCCGCGTCGCCCATCCCCGAGTACTGGCGCATGGTCCACAGCCGGCCGCGGTACATGGTGGGGCGGATCCCCCGGGTAAAGGGATACTGGCCGGGGTAGCCAAGCTCGAGATCGGGGTCGAAGCCGGCCAGATCCTCTTCCCGGTAAGCTGTCTTTCGGTCTACTTCCGCCAGCTCCGGCCCCCGTTTGCTCTTGCGGTAGGCGCGGGTGAACGAACTCACCGAAAACCAGGCGAAACCAATGGCCATTGCGGCGTAGAGAAGCAGGTGAGTGTGTTCCGGGCCCTGCCTCCAGGCAGTGCGGACGCGATACACGCTTTGCACAAAGAAGAGCGCGAACAGGGCAAAAAACAGGCCGGTGATTTCCAGCCAAAGCACACCGCCGGCGTGCGTAAACGGGCCCAGGAACGCTTGCAGAAAGGCCCTGGCGCCTCGCTTGGCGGTCGCCGCCTGGCTGCCAATCTTGCGCCTGGTTTGGGCGGCAGCCGGCCGGCCATTTCCGGCCTCAGCCGGGGCGGGTTTTGAGGCGGTAGCCTGTTCCACCCGTTGGCGGAGCATATTCGAGGCCACGCGGACGCCGATGCCGAGCGTGCGGCCTACTTTCTTTGGCTCCATGGTAAAAGTTTACCAGCCAGCGGATTCAGATTGCTCCGCTGTAACATCACAAGTAAGGTAGGTAAAACCGCGCCCAAAAGGTGGCGACTGGGGGTACTTCTTTGAACCAACGACTTCGTCGTCTTATCCAGCAACTTGGGGAAGCCATTCATGAGTCGGTTTCCGAGTCCGAGCAGATCTCCGAGGTGGTGCAGGACATCCGCAAGCAGGGCTTTGATGTGCTATTGATGCTGGAAGCGACGATTGGATTGAACGAGGTAGAACAACAGCCGGCCTCGGAACTGGAGGCCCCGGCAAACGAAAATCCGCAAGCGGACGAGACTTTTAATGCGCAGGATGTACACTTTCTGCGCTCCCTGCGCATCTCGGTCGAGGAGGGGTGAAAGCGCAGCATTTCACCTCCTGGTATAGAGTGGGCACGGGCACCGCGGTGATGGAATGAAAGACACTCTGGGAGTACTGCTAGCAGGGGGAGCGGGCGAGCGACTCTTCCCCCTTACGCGCGATCGGGCCAAACCTGCGGTTCCTTTCGGCGGCAACTACCGCATTATCGATATCACGCTGTCCAACTGCATCAACTCGGATCTCCGCCGGGTCTACATTCTCACCCAGTACAAGGCACTCTCCCTCAACCGCCACATCCGCGAAGGCTGGACCGGCATCGTGGCCCAGGAACTGGGCGAGTTCATTGAGATCCTGCCTCCCATGCAGCGGGTCAGCGCCAACTGGTATATGGGCACGGCCGATGCGGTTTACCAGAACATCTACTCCATCGGCGCCGAGCAGCCCAAGCATGTGCTCATCCTCTCCGGCGATCACATTTACAAGATGAATTACGGGCTGATGCTCGATCACCATCAGGCTGCCGGAGCGGATGTGACGCTCGCCACCCTCCCCATCAGGCCCGATGAAGTGGCGCGGTTTGGGGTGGTGGAAGTGAGCCGGACGGGCGAGGTGGTCGGCTTCCAGGAAAAGCCGAAGACCACCAACCTGCGCTCGCCCTTCAATCCGACCATGGTCGATGCCTCCATGGGCATTTATCTTTTCAACACCGACGTGTTGCTGCCGGCGTTGATGAAAGACGCCGAGGACCCGAATTCCAAGCACGATTTCGGGCACAACATCCTGCCCGGCATTCTCGGCCGCTACAAGATTTCCGCCTACAACTTCGTCGACGAGAACAAGCAGAACGCGCTCTACTGGCGCGATGTAGGCACCCTCGAAGCTTATTTTGACGCCAACATGGATGTGGCCTCGGTTTCGCCTATTTTCAACCTGTATGACAAAGCCTGGCCCATGCGCACCCGGCAGCGGCAATATCCGCCGGCCAAGTTCGTCTTTGGCGAACCGGGCCGCACCGGCATGGCCATCAACTCGGTGATCTCGGCCGGCTGCATCGTATCCGGCGCGGTGGTGCGCAACAGCGTCCTTTCCCAGGACGTGCGCGTGAATTCCTACGCCGAGGTGGAGTCGAGCATCATCTTCACCCATGTCGACATTGGCCGCCATTGCCGCATCCGGCGGGCGATCATCGACCGCGACGTGCATCTGCCCGAGGGCACGGTGATCGGCTACGACCGCGAAGAGGACCGGCGCAACTATTTCGTGACCCAAAGCGGCTTGACCGTGGTCACGCGCGACTACTCGCTCTACGAAAACCCGGTCTCGCCCGACTTCATGCAGCAGTCCTGACTCCTGGGACAGATCTTTTGAGAGTAGGATAGCTGCCAATATGAAGCGGCTGTGGCTACGGATCGTCCAGGGTTTGCTGACTGTTCTGCTCGTCCTCTACGCAGGGGATTGGATTGCGTTGCGAGTCAGGGCGCAACCCCAGGCCTCTTCGAGCGTACAGGTGGAGCAGTTTTTGCGGACTCCGCTCAAAGGACAGAAAGAAGAGTTCGACTACATGGGAACGGTCGCCCAGCCTTGCGTGCGCTCGCTTTTTCCCCATAGCTCCCAGGCTCCCTGCTGGTGGCTGGAACGTCATAAAATCCAGTGGGTCTCGCCGTGAGAGCTGGCCGTGTTTCTGGAACTCGCCAAATTCGCTTCCTTGCTGCTCAGCATTTTGTCCCTCGACGCCGTGTTTCACGCTGCCTTTCTCGAGCCCGCGAGCCATTTCGAACAACGCCTGCTGCCTGCGCTCGAGATGTTGCTGCTCTCGGCCGCCGTCTGCCTGGGCAGCGGATACATTTTCCGCACCTGGGAGCTGAAGGTCGGCAAGCGTGACGCCAGCGTAGTCGGATCGCTTCCCATGCTGATTTTCTGGTGGGGATCCGGAATCATCACGCTGCTCTTCTTCCTGGCCTGGTTGCTGAATCGCTACTTCTTTGGCTTGCGCCACTGAAGCGCTGCGATTCAAGTCTGGCTTCAGGAGAGGACAGCCTTGTGCGCCCTAACCATATGGAACCGAAGCGGTGACCGGTGCGTATCAGCAGCATGAGTCTGGCCGCTACACTTACCTTGAACCACGGTGGAATGGGAGCTCGAGGGGAGCGCTTCGCGGGTGATTCGGGGAGGCGATATTCTACTGGCCGAGGAACGCCCGCGTTGAATCCCTCTTCGAACACGCCGCCAGGAACGTCCAGGTGGTTCGAGTCGGCAATGGCCCGCGGAACGGCGCTCCGAGGCAGCGGAGATCGATTGGCCGGCACTGGTCCGGCGCTGCCTGGACGGGGATGCGGCAGCGTGGACGGAGTTGGTGGTGGCGCAGCAACGCCGGATCTACGCCTTGTGTTACCGCTTTACCGCTTCCTCCCATGACGCCGAAGATCTGACCCAGGATGTCTTCATAAAGGTCTATGCCAATCTGCGCAGCTTCGACGCGGCCAAGGGCAGCTTCCACACCTGGATCACCACCCTGACTCGCAACCTGCTGGTCGACCACTTCCGCCGCTCCCGCCAGCAACGGGCCACGGATTCGATCGATGCCGGTTGGGATCAGGGCAACGAAGCTCCCCACTCGGAACCGGTGGTCGACCAGCGCACCACCCCCTTGCAGCACGCGGTGCAGAACCAGCTGGAGCGCATGGTGCAGAGCGCGCTCGCGAAAGTCTCGCCAGAACTGCGCGAGGCTGTTATTCTGCGCGATCTGCAGGATATGGATTACAAAGAGATTGCTGAAGTGCTGGCCATTCCCCAGGGAACGGTCAAGTCGCGCATCAGCCGCGGCCGGGCGGAACTAGCGCGGCTGCTGGAACGTACTAAAGGGCAGGTGATGTAAATGTCTGAGCAGGAGCAAAATAAGCCGTTAGGCGGGCTAGGCCGGGTGCTACGGTGCGACGAATGGGAAAGCCTCCTCGCGGACGCGATGGATGGGACCCTGAGCGCGGCCGACCGGGCGGCTTTCACTCGCCACCACAGCGAGTGTGCGCTCTGTGCCCAGATGCTCAAGGAAACGGAGCAGGGCAGGGCGTGGATGGAGTACCTGGCGGCCGAGCCGGAAGTCCCCGCCGGGTTGCTCAACAAGATTCTGGCCCGCACCAGCGGGGGCCCGCAGCCGGGAGTCTGCGGCCCCGGCACTCTCCCTCCCGGCGCGCCCCGCCTGGCATCGGGTGATGCTGCCCGCAGTCCGCCAGGTGCTGGAGCCGCGGTTGATGATGACCGCGGCCATGGCCTTCTTCTCCATCGCCCTGACCCTGAACCTGACCGGGATCAAGATCACCCAGCTGCGGGCAGCGGACCTTCAGCCTTCGCGGCTGAAGGCGAACCTGACCCGGCAGTTCTACTCCACCAACGCTCAGGTGACCAAGTACTACGAGAATCTGCGCCTGGTCTACGAGATGGAGTCCCGGGTGCGGGAATTGCGGCGCACCACGGAAGCAGAACCCACACCCTCGCCCCGGGAAACGCCCAAGCCGCCGGTGCGCGACGGCAGCGGCAGTCCCAGCTCGACGGTTCCCCGGGGACAGCAGGTCCCCCCGGTCCCGGGCGGCAGTGAGACCCACTCCAAAGGCCATGCGGTGCCGCCTGCGGAGATGGTGCCCGCCGGTTTTGACCGTGGCGGGAGAAGAGGAAAATTCCAGAAAGAGGTTTTCAGAGCTGTGCCGCTCATCGACTGAAGACTCCCGCCAAAGGAGCTTGGTATGAACTGCCTTAACCATCCGGATGTCGCGGCTGCGGCCTATTGCCAGAATTGTGGCAAGCCCCTGTGTACCGCCTGCATCCGTTCCGTAGGGGGCGTGGTTTACTGCGAACCCTGCCTTGCGGCGCGCCTGTCCGCCTCTCCCGGTGCCGCCGAAGCCAACTTGACCGGCTTGCATGCCCACCCTGTTCTGGCTGGCCTTTTGGGCTTCATTCCCGGGGTGGGCGCCATGTACAACGGGCAATTCGTTAAGGCGCTGGCCCACGTGCTCATTTTCGCAGTGTTCGTGAGTCTTTCCGACCATAGCTTTTTCTTCGGCTGGGTGGTGGCCGCATGGGTCTTTTATCAGGTCTTCGACGCGGCCCAGACGGCCAAAGCGCGGCGCGACGGATTGCCCCTGCCCAATCCCTTCGGCCTCAATGATCTGGGAACCAGGCTGGGGATGACGCCTCCGGCTTCGCCCTATGTAGGCGGCTTCGCCCCTCCCCCGCCCCCCGCGGGATCAGCCTCTACAACTGGCCCGGCAACCGGGGGATCGGGCGCCGCACCGAATCCCATATCCCGGTCAGGGTTCCGCTCAGGGGTCCGCTCAAAGTGCGGGCCAAAATCCTGCCTATACTGCCTCCTATGCCGTGCCCCCGGCGGGCCGACCAGCACGCCGGCCGCGGGAATACCGCCTTATCCTGCGCCCATGGCGATCGAAACCCTGGGACGAAAGCACCCCTTAGGCGCCGTCGTGCTCATCGTCATTGGCTTGGTGCTGTTGCTGCACACCCTGGGCATCTTTGAGGACGAATGGATCGGCCGGGCGTGGCCGCTCATTATCATCGGGGTGGGCGCGTGGCTGCTTTATCGCCGCACTCGCGATCTTCCCCCGGGAGGTCCGCGATGAATTCCTGGCTCCTCATCCGCCGGCTGCGAGGGCCGGCTTTCCTCATCCTGGTCGGCGTCACCGCCCTGCTCAACCAGTGGGGGGTGCTCAGCTTCAGCCGCAGCTGGCCGCTGTATCTGATCCTGGCGGGAGTCATTGGGCTGGCAGAGCGGGCGGCTCTGGCCGTGGCGCCGCCTGTGCCTCCCGTCTACCCCAACCCCTATGTGCCGGCAGGTTACTCCCCCGTTGCCCCTTACACCGGACCAGCCGCTGAACCGCCCGTGAGTGCCGACGACCCCTTTGCCGACCCCGGCAGGAGGCTGTGATGGCCACCCTGCCCCCACCCTACTCCCAGCGCGACGCCGTCCGGGCACAGCGCTACTACCGGCGCTCGCTCCGCCGCCCCTCCATGCTCGGCCCGGTGGTGCTGATCGTGGTGGGGGTCATCGCCCTGCTGGTCGAAACCAATAAGCTGAACGCCTTCCATTTGTGGGACTGGTATATGCGCTGGTGGCCTCTGCTGCTGGTCGGCGTGGGCTTGCTCTCGCTGGGGGAGTGGTGGCTGGATCGCAGGCATGCCGACCCGGCCCGGCGCTGGCATGGGGGCTCGCATGGAGGATTGATCTCGCTGATTATTTGCGTGGCCATCGTAGGCTACGTGGTGAGCGGGACTTCCCATGGGCTGCATGGCATGCATGTGTTCGGGCATGGGGTCGAAGAAGACGACTTGTTTGCCCACCTCCTGGGCCACGAACACGATGCCGATCGCAGCCTCAACCGGTCGATCCCGGCCGGGGTGGCGGTCAACATCCAGGTGCCTCACGGCGACGTGACCGTCACCCCGTCAGGGGATGATCAGATCCACGTGCAGGCGCACCTGGTGGTGTATGCCGCCAACGATCGATCCGCGCGTCGCAGCCTGGATGCCCTGACTCCCCAGTTGGTGGTGAATAGCGAAAGCGTGACCCTGCGGGCCGCGGATTCGAATAATGGCCGCGCCGATCTGACCATCGAAATCCCCAAGGGCACCGAGCCTACGGTAACTGCGGGGCATGGCGATGTGACCCTGGAGGATTTGTCCGGCGCAGCCAACGTGAACGCGGACCGGGGGGACGTCAAAGCCGATAACCTCGCCGGCGGACTCCACGTGCGCATGGGCAAAGGCGATTTTAGCGCCCATGCGGTCGCCGGCGACGTGTCGCTCCAGGGCCGGATGGACGATGTTTCCATCTCCGATGTGCAGGGAAGGGTGGGGTTAGACGGCGACTTCTTCGGGGATACCAATCTGGCCCATATTGCGTCCCCGGTTCATTTTCATTCCAGCCGGACCAACGTCGAAGTGATCAGCATCCCCGGCGATCTCTCGATCGACAGCGGGGACCTGCAGCTGAACGACGCCACCGGTCCAGCGAGAATCTCGACCAGCGCCAAGGATGTGGAGTGTACCGGGATTACCGGCGACCTGCGGGTGGAGGATGGCGACGGCGACATCTCCGTGGGCGCGGTCGCGCCGGTGGGAGAGTTGCAGATTCACAACCGCAATGGGGCGATCAACCTGACCGTGCCCCGGGGCGCGGGCTTTGAGCTGCAGGCGACGGCCAAGAACGGGAACATCGAATCCAAGCTGGACCTGCCGGTAAACAGCGCTGGCGAGGGCCAGAGTGTTTCCGGCAAGGTGGGTGCCGGCGGTCCCCGGATTGAGCTGGTCGCCGATCACGGCGACATCCAAATCACAGCCATGGATGCCCCGCCGCCGGCTCCTCCAGCGCCCCCTGCTACCCCCGGCCCCGCCCGCGCCCGGGGCCAAATCGATTCGCCACTTTCATGCTTCGCAGAACGCCGATACCACCGCGCAGCCGGTGGTTCAGTAGTCATCGCAGGACTCAAAAGGGATCGGCCAGTTCAGTCGCTGGCAGCCAGGCGTTCGGTGATGATGGCTTCGACCCGCGTGACCACTTCATCGAGCGAGAGGTCGGTGGAATCGATGATCACTGCGTCGCTTGCTGGTTGCAGGGGAGATTCGGCCCGCGTGCGGTCGCGCCGGTCGCGTTCCCGCAGTTCCTGCAGTACGGATTCGGCCTGCGCTGCGCCCGGGCCATTCTGCTGATAACGGCGCTGGCCCCGCACCTCGGCGGCCGCATCGAGGAAAATCTTGACCTGGGCGTCAGGGAAAACCTTGGTGCCGATATCTCTCCCTTCCATGACGATGCCGCTTTTGGCCCCCAGCTGGCGCTGCATCGAAACCATCCATTGACGGATGCCTGGGTGCACGCTGACCCGGGAAGCGGCGGCGGTCACATCGGCCTCGCGAATGCGCTTGGTGACCTCGACGTCGTCCAGAAAAACGCGGTTGCCCAGCGGCGCCGGGAGCAGCCGGATGCGGGTTCTCGCCGCCAGCCGGCCCAGCTCTTCCCGATCATCGAGGTCGCTGTCGGTCTGAATGGCCTTGAGCGCAAAGGCGCGATACATCGCGCCGGTCTCAAGATTCAACAATCCGAAGCGGGCGGCGATGCGCGCCGCGACCGTGCTCTTGCCGGCGCCGGCCGGGCCGTCGATGGCGACCACCAGCGGCGCACTGTGGTTGGCGATCATACTCCCGGCTTTCTCCGGGCGGGTTTGCGGCCGCGAAAGCTGGCAGGAGGCTTGACCGGTTTTCCACCTGGTTTGCCACCTGGTTTGCCGCCTGGCTTCCCGCTTGGTTTTCCACCCGGTTTTCTCGCAGACATGCCCGCTCGTGGCCAGGATCTGGGAGGCCGTGGATGCCCGGGGGCAGAAGACCCTGGCTGGTTGCCCGAGCCGGGGTTTACGCCGGATTTTGCATAGCCGCCAGGCCGCGGCCGGTCGCTGCGGCCTGGACTCCGATCTGGACTGCGACCTTGACTGCGACCTTCGCCACGTGGCGATCTAGGCCCAGCCGGGCCGCTGAAGGGCCGGCCGCCACGCGGGGGTCCACTGCGGCCTGGGGGCCGGCCGGGGACCCAGGGACGATTGGCAGCTGGGGTCGACGGCAATGCAGCAGGACGCCCAGCAGGACGACCAGGAGGACGACCAGCAGGACGACCAGCAGGACGACCTGGGGCTACGCCCGCGCTGCTTCCCGAATCTGATCTCAACCCTCCTTCCGGACCAGCCGGACGGGGCCTAGGTCTCTGCGCTGGGCGGAAGGGTGAATCGCCGCGCCCCTCGGGGTTCGGCGGACGAGGCGCGGATCCTGCTCTCTGGCCGGGCCGCGCCCAGGCCGCAGGTCGTTCGCGCTTTTGCGCCCCCCGCCATGCGCCCGGTGGTTTGCCCGATCGCGCGGGATCACGAGCGGGAGGCCGCACACCAGGGCGGGGAGCTCCGGCTCCCCTCCCCTCCCCGCGGACAGGTTTTCCCGGCCCGCGCTCTCTGCTCCCCGGGGGCGCGGCCGCTGGCTGCCACTGCGCTGCGGGCCGGCGAGGCCCCCTTGCCCCCGTTGCCGGCTCCGGCCTGGCGGGACTCGAAGGACGACCAGGGCGAAACGCTGGCGCAGAAGCTGGGCGCACGGGCCTGGCTGCCTGGTCCTTTCTCTGCCCCGGTGTATTCCCTGGAAACGGCCGCCGCGGGCTTTCGATTCTCGCAGCCACTCCCGCAGAAGGCCTGAGCGGCTCCGCTCTGACCACTGTCGGAGTCGCAGTTTCGGCGAACTCCGGCAAGCCTGCTTCGAGGAAGTAGTAGGTTTGGGCGTCCATCGAAAGCGAATGGATCTGCCGCGTGGCCGACAAGCCGCGCACCGCTTCCCGCACCCGCGAACGTGAGGCCACCGGGGAAAGAAAGATCTCAATCTCCTCGCTGGTGGCAGCGTAGACCGACTGCAGGTACATGGAGACCAACAGCGACAGGGCGGTTACCTGCCCGGTGGCGCTAGCCGTCGCGAGCGCGTCGCGGTGGCGTACCCGGAGCAGCTCCCAGCGGGCCGGCTGGCCTGCGTCGCCAAACACCGGGCTGATACGCAATGCCTGCCAGAGCTCGCACAGAGCGCGCAAAACTGCGGCTTCGGTAAGCTCGCGGCCCAGGGTTTCCCGCGCCTGGGCGGCCGTGAGCACGCCGTCTTTGTCCAGGGCCTTCCACAGCTCGAGCACCAGCGGCGAAACCTTGTGGCCGGAGGATTTCTGCGGAGCATGCTTCCAATCAGAATCGGCGCGCAAGCAAAGCACATAAGGCAGCGCCTGGGTGTGGGCCAGAAAATCCGGCTGCTCACTCACTCCGCCCAGCAGATTCAACCCCACCACGGTGCCGGAGGCGATCAGCCGCGTCAGCAATCCCTGCGCCTGCTCGATCGCCGCCGCATTGGGAGTCGCCTGTGCGCTCCCTATGCAGGCCTCGACAAACGAAGGCGCCGGCGCCGGCAACTGCGCCCGCCGCGGTAGATAGAGGCACAGGGGATGCTGTGCCAGCCAGCTCTCTGCGTCATCGAGGGTGAGGAGGGGTGGGTGCTTCTGGCGCCAGTGCGCCGCCCGTGCTGCCTGGAGCTGCTCTGCTGTCAATGTGATTCCGCGCTTTCCAAGCTAGGAGAAAAGTGAAACCGCATCTAGATGCGATGAAATGCCCGCTGGATTTCTTTCCAAGCATACCGCAGGACGATGGGACGGCCATGGGGGCAACTGGTCGGGTGCTCGGTTCGGGCGAGCTCGGCCAGTAGCCATTCCATGCGCGCGGGATCGAGCGGGGTGTTCACTTTGATGGCCGCGTGGCAGGCGATCGAGGCCGCAATGCGGGTGCGCGCCGCCTCCAGGTTCTCTGCCTGCTCCGGGCTGCCCGCCTGTTCCAGCACCTCGACCAGCATGCGCTCGAGAGCCGAGCCTTCCAGGCCGGCTGGAGCCGCCTTGATGGCGATGGTCCGGGGCCCGAAAGGCTCCACTTCAAAGCCATTGGCCTCCAGTTCCCGGGCGATGGCGGCAAAGGTGACCATCTGCGCCGGCAGCAGATCGAGCAGCATGGGCATCAGCAGCCGCTGGCGCTCTACCTTCTCCACCCGGCGCTGGCGCAGCACCCGCTCGAATAACACCCGCTCATGGGCCACGTGCTGATCGATGATCCACAGGCCCTCCTGGTTCACCGCCAGGATGAAGGATTCGCGCAGCTGCCCCAGCGGCTTCAGCGAGGCCAGGCCGTGCAGTGAGGGGCTGGCGCCGGCTTCAGCATCTTCGACCTCCGGAGGTCTTTCCCCTCCAGGTCGTCCGAAGAGCAGCTGGACGTGTGCCCGTTGGTGCCTCTGGCCAATCCATCCGCGGGTGCAACCGGCGCGAAGGGAAGAACGGCAGTCAAAGGGATCACCGGCGGCGGGGCCAACGTGAAATCATCCGGCTCATCACGCCAATTGGCGGCCAGCCAGCCGTCGGAGGTGGGCGTTTCCGGCCGGCTTCCCGGGGGCGAGGGTTGGAGCCCCGAACCCGAATGAGGCCCGGAATGAGAGCCGGGAGAGGATGGGGGAACCAGCGCCGGCGTAGCACTCGGGTGGGCACTGAGCGCGTGCAGAAATCCCGCCGCCGGCCGCCCCATGGTCAGTTTGGTGCGGATGGTGTCGCGGACGAAATCGTGCAGCCAGCTGGCCTGGCGGAAACGGACTTCGGTCTTGGCCGGGTGAACGTTGACGTCGACCTCTTCCGGCGGCATCTCGATAAACAGCAGCACCACGGGAAAGGATGTGGGCGCGAGGATGTTGCGATAGGCCTCGCTCACCGCGTGCATGAGCAGTCGGTCGCGCACCAGGCGGCGATTGACAAAGCAGTAGATGGAGTTGCGGTTGAGCTTCTCCAGCTCCGGCTTGGAGGCGAAGCCGGTGATGCGCAGCCATCCTGGTTCGGCCGCCTGGTAGTCCGCCGGCCTTTTCCAGGGCGGGGGTTCGGGTAGCCCGGCACGGGCCAACTCGATTTCGGCCGCCAGCGGCAGCAGCTGATCCAGGATGTCCTGGCCGAAGATCTGAAAGATGCGCTCCGCCGCCCGGCGCACCGGGGGCGCGACCAGCAGGGCATGGGTGGCGGAGTGCAGCTCGAAGTGCTTATCAGGATGAGCCAGCGCGTAATGTGTAACCAGGGCAGTTACATGTGCCAACTCGGTCGTTTCGGACTTGAGAAATTTTCTCCGCGCCGGGGTGTTGAAAAACAGGTCGCGCACCGTGAGCGTGGTTCCCGGGGGCGCTCCGGCGTCTTCGCAGAGCAGCAGCTTGCCGCCGGCAATTTCCATCCGCGTGCCCGCGCTTTCCTCGACCGCGCGGGTCAGCAACTCCACCCGTGCAATCGATGCGATCGAGGGCAGCGCTTCACCGCGAAAGCCCAGGGTCGAGATCGACAGCAGGTCGTCGGACGAGCGCAGCTTGGAGGTGGCATGGCGTTCGAAGGCCAGCAGCGCATCGTCGCGCACCATGCCGCTGCCGTCGTCGGCAATGCGCATCAGCTTGCGCCCGCCGCCCTCGACCGTGATCACGATACGGGTGGCGCCGGCGTCGAGCGAATTCTCCAGCAACTCCTTGACTACCGAGGCCGGCCGGTCGACCACCTCGCCGGCCGCGATCTGATTGGCCACCTGGTCAGGAAGTATGTGGATGCGCCCCATTGCCTATTTTCCTTCAACTAACACTAGCAGGGGAAACGATCGACCGGGCGCGGCGGCCAGGCCGCACCCGCTGACCAACCCGCGAACCAAGGGGAATCTTCGGCGAACAATTTCCCAATCTGGGTGGAAGGGATAAACGCTTAGCGTCCGGTGCGCACCCTCCGGGGCAGAGCCTGGGACGGCCGTTTCGTCTTGGCCAGCCGCTTGGGACGAGAATGCGCCAGCGCATCTTCGCGCGAGGTCGTGGCCTCAGACAGGCTGTCGCCCAGAACATGCAGGCGGAGAAAATTGGTGGAACCCGATTTGGTTCGGGTGCCGGCGACGATGCCCAGAATCTGCCGCGGCTGTACGTGGCCTCCCTCCTCCAGCAGGCGTTCGGCGGTTTCCACCATCTGCTCCGCGGTGGCCAGCTTGTTGCATAGGATGGGGAAGACCCCCCACAGCAGGGTCATGCGATGGATCACCCGTTCCACGCTGCTCAGCCCGAAGATGGGCGATTTGGGGCGGTATTTGGAGAGTTGGCGAGCGGTGGTCCCGGTCTCGGTAAAGACGGCGATGGCGCTGATGTCCAGGTCCTCGGCGGCGTGGGCCATCGATTCGCAAATGGTCTCGGCCACCGACAGCCGCACGTGTCCCGCCTGGCCTCGTTCGCTCGAACGAATCTCCGGTTCCTGGCTTTCCGTCTCGAGCACGATCTTGGCCATCATCTTCACCGCTTCGACGGGATATTTGCCGGCCGCGGTTTCGGCCGAAAGCATCACCGCGTCGGTGCCGTCGTAAATGGCATTGGCCACGTCCGAGGCTTCCGCTCGCGTGGGCCGCGGATTTTCAATCATCGACTCCAGCATCTGGGTGGCGGTGATGACCGGCTTGCGATAGTCGCCGGCGCGGCGGATGACATGCTTTTGAATGGCCGGCACTTTTTCCGGCGGCATTTCGACTCCCAGGTCCCCGCGCGCCACCATCACCCCGTCGGCGGCTTCGAGGATGCTTTCCAGGTGCTGGATGGCTTGCGGCTTTTCGAGCTTGGCGATGATCCAGGTCTCGGCGCCCATGGCGGCTACGCGATGCCGCACCAGGCGGATATCTTCCGCAGTGCGCACGAAGGATACGGCGATGGCGTCCACGCCGCTCTTGATCGCGAACTCCAGGTCCTCTTCGTCCTTGGTGGTCAAGGAAGGTACCCGCACCGGAATCCCAGGCAGATTGATGCCCTTGTGTTCGCCCAGCATGCCGCCGTTGACCACTTCGCACTCCGTGTCCATGCCGTGCACGGCTACCACGTAGAGCTCAATCAGCCCGTCGGAGAGCAGGATGCGCGCCCCCGCCTCCAGATTTTCTGCCAGCGTGGGAAAGGTGGTAGCGATCAGGGTTGAGGTGCCGGCGATATCGCGGGGGGTAATGGTCAGCCGCTGGCCGGTCTTGAGCTGCACCGGTATGCGGTTCTTCAGACGGCCGGTGCGTATCTTCGGTCCCTGCAAATCGCCCAGGATGCAAATCGGCTTGCCTTCCTCGTTCGAGACCTTGCGCACCATTTCGATCAGCTTGAGCTTTTCCCCATGGGTGCCGTGGGAAAAATTGAGCCGGGCGACATCCAGCCCGGCGCGGACCAGTTCCCGGAAAACGGCTTCCGTGCTACAGGAAGGTCCCAGGGTGGCTACAATTTTGGCCCGCCGGCGTTGCTCCGCGGAAAAGGTATCGTTGGCTTCCATCAGGGTAAAACTCATTCGTCCCCCACACTGCAATACGCGGAGACGGTGACGGTCTCCACAAGGTCTCATTCTACGCGTACTCCGACAGGCAAGGAGCGGGGCGTGTTGACGGCAACGATACGAAAACCGGAAAGAGGTCAATTTTAATGTTCTACCTTGGGTCGCTCTTCCCCACCGTGGCCATTTTTTCTTCTTCCGCCGGGTCAGGCTGCGGGAGCGGCCGCTGCGGCTTGGGGAAGATATGGGCGTTGAACTCGGCTCCGATCAGCACGCTCAGGGTGGCGATGTAAAGCCAGACCAGGGTAGCCACCACCGCACCCACCGGGCCGTAGACCACGGAGTAGTCGGCGAAGCGGGTGAGATAAAAGCCAAAGCTCAGGGTGGCCAGAAACCAGATGATGGCGGCCCCCGAAGCGCCGGGCAGAACGTATTTCCAGGCCCGCCGCCGGGGAGTGCCAAACTGGTAGATCATGGCCAGCACCACGATGGTGGTGAACAGGCCGATGGCCCATCGCACCACGCGCCATACGAACAGCACCACCGGCCCCAGCAGGTGATAGCTGTTGGACACCACCCATTCCTCGATCTGGTGGCCAAAGGCAACCGTTACGGTGGCAAAAGCCATGGGCACCAGGCACAAGGGAACCATGGCCAGGGCCACCCCGCGCTCCACCCAGAAGTTCCATTCATGGCGGGGCAGCTCATAGGCGCGGCGAAAGCCCTCCATGAGCGAGAGCATCATGCCCATGGCGGCCACCAGGCTGACCAGCACGGCGGAGAAGACCACTTGTTCCGAGCGCACCTTCTGGTTGGTGAAGTAGGCGTGCAGCAGGCTCATGGTGTCGTTGGGCAGCACTTCGGCGAAGGCGGCGCGCATTTCCCCCCGCACGGTGTCCGACTCCGGGGTCAGGGCGAGCAGGGTGGTGACGACCAGCATGGTGGGGAAGAGGCAGAGGATGGCGGAGTAGGCAGCGCCCTTGGCGATACCAAAAACGTCGTGCGAGAGCGAAGTCATCAAGGCGAGGCGGAATTTTTCCAGCGCCCGAGCCATGCCTAGCCCTTCCACTGCAAAAGAAAAGCAGTCACCGAAGCCGAATCCACTTTCCGCATGGCCTCAAACTCTGCATTACGCTGGCTGTAAATCAGCTGGCCGCTGGGATCGAGCACGGCCAGAGCAGGCACCCCTTTGGTCACCGGCACGCCATACCGGGCGGCGATGTCAAGATTCTCATCGTAACGGCCGATATTGACCGGGACCAGCACGTAGTTCTGCTCCAGCAAGGGGCGATTGGCAGCATCGTGAAAGTAGATTTCGAGCACCTGGCAGTCGCCGCACCAGTTGCCGCCGAAGTCCAGCAGCACGCGTTTCTTTTCTTTGCCCGCGCGGGCCAGCGCGGCGGCAATATCCTGCCCCGCCTGGGCGCCGTCGGGGTAAATGACGGCCCGGCCCGGCTCCTCGGTCGCCGGCGATGCCTCCGGGGTCTGGCGGCAACCCAGCAGCAAGGCGCAGGTAACGGCGGCGATAGCGATCGATCTGGTGAGAGCGCGCATGGGCTTCGCTAAATATAGGGTAGCGCAAACCCCTCATCCGAGAAATGATCCGAGAAATCTTGTTCCAAGACTTTGGGTCACTCAAAGTTTGTGGTAACGCCGGAGTCTAATTAGGGGCTAGCGCATAGGCGAAGGTGAAGCGGCCCAGCTGGATCAAAGGCTTGTCTGCCGGGGGCCAGATGCGAAAGGATTCCACCCGGGTGATCGAGAGATTGCGTGTGGCTTCCACTTGTCCCACCGCTTTGCCGCTCTGCGCCAGGTAAAACGTCACCTTGAGCGAGTCCTGCCCGCGCACCCAGCCGATCAGATATTGTCCCGGCGGAAGCAGAAAGTCACCCACCTTGAGCGGGACCTGGGAAACGAAATAGTGGGAGTACTTGCCGTCAGCGGAGTAGCCGGCGGTGATCAGCACCACTCCCGCGATGCCGTGGCCCTGGCCATCGGTGATGCCGGAGGCGGTGCGAAACTCGGTTTCTATTCGTTCCGAGATCACCGGCGCGCGTGCCGGAATCAAGGCCTTCAGCTCGGTTTCGCTGGCGCTATGCCAACTGGCTGCGTGCGCCGCAGGAAATGACCGTCACCAGGACCAACCACAGCACCCAAGCAATCTGCGAAAGTTAGTCAAGGTGCACGATTCCCCTCTGCAGCGCGGTGGTAGCGGCCTGGGTGCGATCGGTCACTCCCAGCTTGCTCAGCAGGCTGTTGATGTGGGTCTTTACCGTGGCCTCTGAAATGTAGAGCGCGGCGGCAATCTCTTTGTTGCTGTTGCCGCCCACAATCAGCTGCAGCACCTCGGTTTCGCGCGCGGTCAGCGCGGGCGCGCTCATGCGCTCCGCCAGCCGCTCGGCCACCGGGGCCGGGATGCGCGACTTTCCGGCATACACGGAGCGGATCGCATCCATCAGTTCCTCCCCCGTCATGCCTTTCAGCAGATAGCCGCGGGCGCCCGCCTGCAGGGCGCGGTAAATGTCCTCATCCCCATCGAAGGTGGTGAGCACGATGATGCGCGCCTGGGGAAAATCCACCCGGATGCTGGTGATGGCCTCCACCCCATTCATCTGTGGCAGGCGCAGGTCCATCAACGTGATGTCGGGCTGATGGCGGCGAAACAGCTCGATCGACTCCCGCCCATCCGCCGCTTCCGCGACGATCAGGAAATCGGGCACGGTGCGCAGCAGCGCCGCCAGTCCCTGGCGTACGACTGCATGGTCCTCGACGATCATGATCCGGATGGGATCGCTCATCCTACTTTCTTCCTTTCATGCCAGAGGCGCCTGGACCGACACCCGGGTGCCCTCGCCCGGGGCGCTTTCGAGCTCGAGCGCGGCATCGATCTCGCTCGCCCGCTCCTGCATGCCCCGGAGACCATAGTGGCCTTCGAGTCCGTTAGCTCCGGGGGAGAATCCGCGGCCGTCATCCTCGACCCTCAGCGACACCCGGGACGATTCGTAAATCAGCTGCACATCGATTCGGCTGGCAGCCGCATGCCGTACGGCGTTGGCCACCGCCTCCTCGCCGATGCGCAGCAATTCCTCTTCGATTTTGTGTTCCACAGGGCGATACGTTCCTTTTACCTGAAGGTACACCTTGGCGTTGGAGCCGCCGGCAATCCGGGTGCAGCTGCGGCTCAGGCGTGAAGGCAGGTCCTCGGCCCCCGCGGCTTCGGAGCGCAAGTCCCAGATAGAGGTGCGCGCATCGGCCAGGCTGGCGCGCACCAGCGCCCGTGCCTGGTCGAGATGGTCCAACGCTGGGTCCAGGGCTGGCGTTCGGGGCGCTGCCTCGCGAGAACCGGCCAGCAGGCGAGCGACCAGCTCCAGTTGCACCGAGATGCCGACAAAGCCCTGGGCCAGGGTGTCGTGAATCTCCCTCGCAATGCGGCCCCGCTCGCGCAGCACCGCGCCCCACTGCGCCTCCACCTGCAACACCCGCCAGCGGTACACCAGATATCCCAATACCAGCAGGGCCAGGCCCAAGGCGGAATAAAACCACCAGGTCTGGTAATAATGCGGCAGCAGGCGCAGGCCGAGCGAGGCGCCGGCGGTATTCCAGACCCCGTCATTGTTGGCAGCCAGCACCCGGAAGCGATAGCTGCCCGGGGGCAGGTTGGTGTAAAACGCCGCTCTCCGGCTGCCGGCTTCGATCCAACCGCGGTCGAAGCCTTCCAGCTGATAACGGTATTGGACCTTCTGCGGGGCTACGAAGCTCAGGCCGGCGTATTGGAATTCAAGCCGGTTGGCTCCCGGCCGAATGGTCAGCTCCTCCTGGGAACCGCGCACGTGGTCATCGACCAATACTTTCTCAATGGCCACCGGAGGGGGAACGCGGTTTTCCGGCATGTGCGCGGGATCGATGACGCTGACCCCGTCCAGGGTGGCGAACCACAAACTACCGTCGGCCAGCTTCCACGCCGCCGGGTGGCCGCCCCCGCTGCATTCGCGGATGTTCATGCCGTCCGCTGTGCCATAGGCCGCGACTGCGATGGCGTGGACCAATCCCGAGGCGTAGGCATTCAGATCGGCGATCGAGACCCGGAAGATACCGGTCTTGGAACTAAGCCAAAGCCGGCCGGCGCTGTCCTGCACCACGCCATAGATGGTCCCCGGCAGCCCCTCGGAACTGAAGGGGAAGGCCTGGATCACCCCCCGTGCATCCCTTGGTGCAGGCGGTTGAGGCCGCCGCCGTTGGTGCCCAGCCAAAGCGTCCCTTCGCTGTCCTTTCCCTCGCTATCCTTTCCCTCCCGTCCTGAGCGATCGCGGTGATCGTGTTGTTGGAGAGCCCTTGGGCGACGGTGTCGTTGGTGAAGGTGTCGTTATGCAGCCGGCTCAGGCCGGCGGAGGTGCCGATCCACAACGGGCCCCATGCATTGGGTGCGCGGCCGCTGCGAAGGATGGCGCCGATAAAGTCGCTGCCCAGACCGTCCATGCTGGAAAAACTCAGGAACTTGTCACCCGCCAGGTGTGCCAGCCCGTGCCGAGTCCCGACCCAAAGACTGCCGTCGCGGTCGGTGTAAAGGGAGCGGATGAAGTCATCGGGCAGGCCGTCGGCGGAGGTGAATTTCTGCACCCGGCCCTGATGGAGCAGGTTCAGCCCGTTGGGCGTGCCGATCCAGAGGTCTCCGGCCGCGCCATCGGCCAGCGACAGGATGACGTTGCTGGACAGGCCATCGGCAGTCGAGAGGTGGACGAAGCCCGAACTGGTGCGGCGATTCAGACCCGCCCCGTCGGTGCCGATCCACACCTCTCCATTCGCGCTTTGAAAGACACAGCGCACAAAGTTGCCGGAGAGCCCGTCGCTGTTGGTGTAGGTGGTGAACTTCTGGTCGCGCAACAGGTGCAGGCCGCCGGAATCAGTGCCTAGCCACAGGTCGCCCTCACGGTCCTCGTACATCGCCAGCACCCGGTTGACGGCCAGCGGGGAAGTCGAGGCGAAGGCCTGAAGCTGGTCGCCCTGGAGGCGGAAGACACCCCGTTCCGTCGCGATCCAGAGCACCCGTTCGCGGTCTTCGAACAGACCATCCACGCGATCGACCTCGAGGCCGTTGGCCCGCAGCGGGAGCAGGGCGCCGTCAGCGGCCAAATGGAGCATGCCGGTGCCGGTGCCCACCCACATGCCGCCGTCCGCATCGGGGTAGAGAGCGGTCACTTCGGTCTTGCCCGGGAGATGAGGGACGGCGTCGAGCGTGCCGCCGGCATAGCGTTCCAGCCCTTCATTGGTGCCGATCCAGACATTTCCCGAGCGGTCGAGCTCGACCGTTTCCACCGGGACGCCGCTGAGCAGGTGGGAGGCAACGCGCGGCGTGGCGGGAGTGGTATCGAGGGCCAGGACGCCGCTGCTGCCTCCCAGCCAGAGCCTACCGCCCGAGTCCTCCGCCAGCGCGTGGCGGTGGAGGGGGGCCGCTGACTGGGCTCCCGCTACAGGAGAAAAGCTTTTCCCGTTGAACCATGCTGGCCCGGCCGAGGTGATGGCCCAGAGCCGGTGACGCTGGTCCTCATGGCTGAACCACACCGTGTCGGCGGGCAAGCCCTGGGCCGTGGTGTAGGCCACAAAGGCGCCCCCGCGGTAGCTGACCAAGCCGGCCGCGGTCGAGATCCACAAGGTACCCGACGCCTGTTCGAACAGGTCGTTCACAGTATCGCTTTTGAATTGCGGGGTATTCTCGGCGTCGAAGGTGACAAAGTCGACGCCGTCGAAGCGGACCAGGCCTCCGTCGGTGGCCAGCCATAGATAGCCGTCGCGGGTCTGCAGGATGGAATGGACCGTGTTCTGGGGCAGGCCGGAGTCGGTGCGCCACGCCTGGTGGCCAAAGTGGTCGAGCGATCGGTGGGGGTCGAGCGCCAGGCCGTAATGCGTCAACGCCAGCAGCAATACCCAAACGCCGCGACCTGGCCAGGCACCCCGGATCATGATGGCTCCAGTATGAACCCAGGGAAATTCCCGGGTGGCGGCAAAAAAAGACGCCCTGAGTCAGGGCGTCTGGAGAATTGGTATGTGATTGCGATTCCCACGATAGGTTTCGCTGCCGGGCTGGTGTCTTGGACCCAGGGTACGGATTTGCGCTCGACCTTTCGATGGAGAGCAACCAGCGCGGAAAACCTCGGAGGGTGGCCCATTCAAGCATTGTTTGGCTTGAATGGGCTGCAGCTCCTCGGTACCGCCGAAAGACGTGCCCGTACCAGCCCAAAGCACAAAAAGTGGCCTTGCATGGGCGACCCGTACGTGTCTGCTTCCTAGCAGCTGCAGCGCAGAGCTTTCTGCAGTCGATCCCTGTGAGAACCGCTCAAGCTGAGGTTACCTGTCCGGAGTCTCGATCTGGCGCGACCGGCGGGGCGATAGGATCTTTTGTGCCGGAGATCGGCTGCTTGGCCGCGCCGCCGGAAAGGCGGGCAGCGATGCGGCGTGACCGTAACCGGTCGGCCATATGCTTGGGTACATCCGCTGACTTGATCAAACTCATCTGGGCTCCATGGGTGTGCCGTTACTTGCGAAAAGTGGCTCGTCTGGAGCAGGAACATCAGGCTAAAGGCGAGGAAACAAAGTGCACTCCCACCAGTCTACTCCGTTACTGTTTCTCCCAGACCATGGTGGCGGGCGGATCACCCGGAGCGCCACCCACCTCGGTCATGGTCTTGCCATCGTCGGAGACGGTGTACACCGAGGAGGACACCTGGTTGCCATTCAATTTCTGCACCAGGCGGAAACTGTAAGGCCCGGTGCGTGAGAAGGCCACCCGCAGCCCGGGGGGAAGATCCGGCCCCTCGACGGCCACTTCCTTGCCGTCGAAATGGGCCTCGCAGGTAATCTTCATTGCCGGAACTTTCAGGATCAGTCCATCCAGGCCGGATACCTGAATGGTGAATTCGTCGGGCGAGCTGAGCTTCACCTGGGTGCTCTTCCAGGCGCCCAGCAGCCCGCTGGTGCCGGCGGTGCGCTCGTACTCTGCGGTGTCGGTATACAGATCTCCATCGGCCTTGACGCCGCTGGTGGTGACGGAGAGATTCTTGTCGCCGGAGAGCTTCCAGGTGTCGCTGCTGAGCAGCTTGCCGTCGGTCTTCCTATACTCGGTGGTCCAGCTGGTGGGGCTGGTCTGCCTCCAGATGGCAAGGTTGCCCGACGGCATGGCGTAATTTTGGCCGTCCACGCGGAAGGAGTAGGTGACTCCGCCGGCGGTCAGCTCGAGCGAATCGCCTGCTGCGGGCCCGAATTTCATGGTATCGCCGGCCAGCTGGCTCTTGTCCTGATTGAGTTTCCAGGTCCCCGCAAAGGGGTTTTGCGCCGCTGCCGTGGCGGCGGTGGCCAGTGTGATGAAAAGCCAGATAGTGCCGGATAAGAATCGTCCGGGCCGCATAGGACCTCCTCCGCTCCGGTTGCGTTATTGCCATTAAAGCACTTCTGCCGTTTGCTTGTTGGGGGTGGAACAGGAGTGGTTAATCGTCAGCAAACCACTCCAGCGTTTTCACTTCTGGTGTGTACAGAGCGACTGCTTCCGACGAGGCTTTTCCTCAAGAAAAAGACGCACTCGCTGAGCCCGGCCGTGCGGAGGTGAAGTGAAAATGCTCTTCTAGTCGTCGTCCGAGGGGCGGGGCTGCCTGCGGGCAGTCAACGCGTGCAGATGCAGGCTGCGCTTGAGGTCCGGACCGAATTCCTGTACCAGATTGCCGATCAGGACTTCGCCCATCTGCTCATGGCCGAACTGAACTCCCTGCACCAGAGGACTGTATTGTTGGTGGGGATACCAGTAGGTGGAGATCATGCCCGACCCGTACGCTCCGGCGATCTGGGGCATGTCGAGGACCAGCCGTCCGTCCTGGCGATAGGTAGTGAAGGTCATCTCCAGCGCGTGGGCGCTGCGATGAATCAGGCCGGTGCACTTGCAAACAGGGTAACGCGGGTCAAGCCCGGTCATGGCCGCCATGCCCTCGTGAATCACATTGCGGGCGGCGAGCTGGCCGTATTCGCTGGCGAAACGCCGGGTGTAGGCACTTCCATCCTGATCCCACTTAACCGGCGTATGCCGGACCTGATCGATCATTGCGCCGGCGGAAAGCCCTGCATAGGCTCCCGGGGAGGCGTAGGTATCGTTCAAGAAGAGGGTCAGGCGGTCCATCCGGGTCAGGGGGCGAGTGGGCTCCGGAGTCTCGGGCGGCTTGGGGATGGCTTGGCTGATTTCCGGGGTCATCCCCAGGCCTTGCAATAGGGAGTCATGGCCGGAGCCGGCCAGCAAGTCGGGGAGAAACAGCCCTTCCGGCATAGCTTCGCTCGCGACCATGACCGTGCTGGCCGGCGGCATATTACCCGCAGGCGACATCTGGGCTTCCAGAGCCATTTCCGCGGTCATGCCCAGTGTCATGATGAGAGCGACCTGGCAGAATTTCATAACCCCCCCGTTAGGGTAAAGAAAGCGTGCTTGCGGCTGCACGAGCACCTTTAGCCAGCGTGCTTCTATAGCAGCAAGCAAAGCATCGCAGCCGCCCATGGCCGATGGCAAGCAAACATCGAGCCCCGACCCTTACGAAAGCGGCTTACCTGGGCAATCGGGGTATCTGCCGGTAACACGTTTTGGGCATAGGGGAAAGTCAGGAGGGAAGTAGTTGGAAGCGATCAACATCCACCAGGCCCAGGTCGGTAATCTTCAAGTGGGGAATGACAGGCAAGGGCAGGAAGGCCAGGTGGAGAAAGGGCTCCTGGAGCCGGCAGCCCATGGCTTCGACCGCGGCACGCAGGGCATAGAGATGCTGGGCCACGGTCTCAAACGGTTCCAGGCTCATCAGGCCGGCGAAAGGCAGGGCCAACTCGGCCAGCACTCGTCCTCCCTCGACCGCCACGAATCCTCCCCCCAGCGCGAGCAGGCGATTGACGGCCACGGCCATGTCCTGGTCGCCGGCGCCGACCACGCAGATGTTGTGGCTGTCATGGCCGACCGAGGAGGCGAGCGCGCCCCGGCGAAAGCCAAAGCCCTGCACGAACCCGCGGCCAACATTGCCATTACGGCCATGGCGCTCGAGCACGCAGATCTTGAGCAGATCGTGCTCCGGATCGGCGTGTCGAAGGCCGTCGCTAAAGGGGAGATTGGCCTCTAGACGCGCAGTCAGGATCTTGCCCGGAATGATGCCGATCACCGCCGTCGCCGGGCCGGCCGCGGGCACGCGAAAGGTCTCTGCCGTAACTGGCTCCCGGTGCATGGTGTTCCCGCCCGGCGGCTGGGGCAGCACCCGCCCGGCGAATGTGTCCGCATTCACTGGCCGGCCGCGGCGGAAAACGGTGTGCACCGTACAGCTCTCCAGGTCGTCCAGCAGCAGGAAATCGGCCAGATATCCCGGAGCGATCAGCCCCCGGTCGGTGAGCCCGAAGCCTCGGGCCGCCGACCAGCTGGCGGTGCGATAAACGGCGGCCACGGGCGCGCCTAACGAAATAGCCCGCCGCACCAGGTAGTCCAGCTGGCCCTCTTCGTGGATATCCAGCGGATTGCGATCGTCGGTGCAGAAGCCGAGAAAGGGCGACGCAAATTCATTGATGAGCGGAGTCAGCGCCGCCAGGTCCTTCGAAACCGAGCCTTCCCGGATAAGCACCTGCATGCCCTTGGCCAGCTTTTCCCGGCCCTCGGCCAGGTTTGTGGTCTCGTGACAGTTACGAATACCGCAGGAGAGATAGGCGTTCAGCCCGGGGCCGGAAAGCAGGGGAGCATGGCCGTCGATATGCTGCCCCTGGAAGGCGGCCAGCTTCTCCATGCACTCCGGATCCTTGTTCAGCACCCCGGGCACGTTCATGAACTCGGCCAGGCCAATCACCTGGGGATGGTGGCGGTGGGGTATCAGGTCAGCCGCGGTCAGCCGGGCGCCTGAGGTTTCAAGATTGGTCGCCGGAACACAGGAGGAAAGCTGCACTCGCAGGTCGAGCGCCGTGTTCCCGGCGGCATCGAGGAAATACTGTAACCCTTCGAGGCCGAGAACGTTCGCGATCTCGTGCGGATCGCAAATGGCGGTGGTGACACCATGCGGCAGCACGCAGCGGTCGAACTCTCCCGGAGTCACCAGCGTGCTTTCACAGTGCACGTGGCTATCGATAAACCCGGGCACTGCGAAACGGCCCTGGGCGTCGATCTCCTTGAGACCGCGGTAGCTGTCCAGGGTGCCCACGATGGTGCTGCCGCACACTGCGATGTCGCTCGATTGCAATTCGCCCGTCACCAGGTTCAGGATGCGGGCATTGCGCACCACCAGGTCGGCGGGTAAACGGCCCAGGGCTTGATCGATCTGTCGCTCCAGCAAATCTCTCATGGTCAGCCGCCGGTCAGGTTTTCGTATTATAGGGTGACTTCTTTTCGGCGGTTTCTTGTGCTTGAGCGTTGGACGGCCCGTAAGGAATGGAAGTTCTTCAGCGTCCTGCCTAAAGCGGATGCGGGGCTGGCCGCGGCCTGGTGGACTGTGTTGCTGCTGCGCGGGATCCTGCCGGCAGCGTTTGCGATTGCCATGGGTGTGCTGGTGGGCGCCGTCGAGCGCGGCCATGCGCTCGCCGGGCCGCTGGCATTCGCGGGCGCGATCTTTGTGCTGCTGCAAGTGCTCAACCCCATTCACCAGGCAGCCAGCGCCAATCTCGGCGACCGCACCGCGGCATGGCTTTACGACCGGCTCACCGAGGCCTGCGTGCGGCCGCCGGGCATCGGCCATCTTGAGGACCCTACCCTGACCGCCGACCTCACCGTGGCCCGCGACTTTGACTTGGGCATGACCGGCCCGCCGCTCTCCATCTCCATGGATTTCATTGCCAACGGCATGGTGGAGATGATCGGAGGGATCGCCTCCGCGCTCATCCTCTTGCGCTATGCGTGGTGGGCGCCTGTGTTGCTGGCCGGCGCCTGGCTGGCCACCCATTGGCTGCTGCGCGAGAGCGGGGTGTGGCGCGACCGCAATGTCCCGGAAGTGCGCGCCGCGCAGCGCGATGCCGACTACGCCTATCGGCTGGCGGTCGATCCGCCGGCGAGCAAGGAATTGCGTCTGTTCGGGCTTTCCGGGTGGACCATCGATCGTTTTATCGCCCGCCGTACCCGCCTGCACGAGCTGCAGTACGCCGCCACCCGCCTGCGCGAGCGCCCGGTCATTTGGAGCCTGCTGCTGGTGATCTCGGCCAATGTGATCGTCTTCTGGGTGCTGGCCAGCGCCGTTGCTCATGGCCGCATCTCGCTCGGAGAAGCGGTGGTCTACGTGCAAAGCGCAGTGGGGGTGTCGATGATTGCCTTCGGCGGATTCAGCTGGGCGCTCGATGGGTCCGCTGCCCCGGTGGCCGCGGTGCTGCGCCTGGAGCCGGCCATGCGTCCCGCGGGCGCGCTGCGCTGCCGGGGATCGGCGAGCCGATGGGGCCCCGGGGAAAGAGATTCGTCTGCGCGACGTCAGCTTCGCCTACCCGGCGGTAAATGGGAACACCCCCGTGCCGGTGCTGGAGCACTTCGACCTCACCATCCCAGCCGGATCCTCACTGGCCATTGTGGGCCAGAACGGCGCCGGCAAGACCACCCTCGCCAAGCTGCTGTGCCGCTTGTACGATCCGCAGTCGGGAGCAATCACCATCGACGGCACCGACCTGCGGGAGTTTGATCTCGCCTCCTGGCGCTCGCGGCTCACGGCCGTATTTCAGGACTTCCTCCGCCTCGAACTCCCGCTGCGCGAGAACGTGGCCCCAGCGGGAGCGTCCGACCAGGTGGTGCGCGCTGCGCTCGAGGCGGCGGGAGCCGCCAACCTGGCCTCGCTCGACACCATATTGGCCCGCGGTTACGAGGGCGGCACCGACCTCTCGGGCGGCCAATGGCAGCGCATTGCCCTTGCCAGGGCGCTGGCAGCGGTCTCGCTCGGCGCCGGCGTGGTGCTGCTCGACGAGCCCACGGCGCAGCTCGACGTGCGCGGGGAAGCGGAGATCTTCGATCGCCTGCTGGCCGCGACCCGCCATTGCACCACCATCCTGATCTCCCATCGCTTCTCTACCGTCCGCCATGCCGATCGTATTTGCGTGCTGGAGCATGGCCGGGTGATCGAGCTGGGCACCCATGACGAGCTGATGGCGCTGGGCGGCCGCTACCGGACCATGTTCGATCTGCAGGCCCAGCGCTTCCATCTTCCGGAAGAGGAGGGCGCAACCTATGATGCCCTCACCTAAGCAAGATCGCGGGCTCGAACCCTTGCCGCCGGCACTGTCGTCGATGTGGCGGCTGTGCAAGCTGGGGTATCGTCATGAGCCCCGGCTCATGCTGGTCTCGTTCGTGCTCTCGCAATTAGCCGCGCTGCCCGATGCGCTGCTGGCGTTGTGGCTGTGGCTGTTGGGCAAAGGTGTTCTTCAACATCGGCCGCTCTGGATTGAGGTCGCGGCCGTTGGCCTCGGCGTGTCGACCGCCGCGACCTGGTTTCTGCGCACGGTCAGCACCCGGGTGCAGCGCCGCTTCCGCGACAAGGTGACCATCGCGCTCGAGTCTCATGTCGCCCGGCTGCAGGCCACGGTGGCGACGGTGGCCCACCAGGAGCGCCCGGAGTACCTCGATCGCTTGTCCATGCTGCGCAACCAGGTGTTTGTGCTGGACCACATGTACATGTCGTTGTTTTCGACCCTGGGGTGGATTCTGCGCCTGGGCGTGACCATGGCCCTGCTGGCGTCGATTCATCCAGCGCTCTTGCTGCTGGCCGTGTTCGCCATCCCCACGGTGCTGACCTCGGGGTGGCGGCCTGCGGTCGAGAGAGCTGCCCAGGAGCGCGGGGCCCCAAGCAATCGGCTGGCGCGCCACCTGTTCACCATCGCCACCACCGCGGCGCCAGGCAAAGAAGTGCGGGTCACCGGCATCGGCGAGCGCCTGGTCACCGACCGCCGGGCGGCGTGGGAGCGCGGGTACGCGCCGCTGGCGGAAGCGCGCTGGAGCTCGGCATGGTGGCTGGCGGCGGGATGGGCCGTCTTCGGCCTGGGGTATGTGGGCGCGGTGGTCTTCGTCTCCTCGTATCTGCGAGCGCCCGCCAGCTCGGTGCTGCTGGTGCTGGCCGCGGGAGCGCGGCTGTCGGGATACATTGGCGCCACCGTGGGAGAGATCGGATTCCTGCGCGGGTTCTGGATGGACGGCTCGCGGCGGCTGGCCTGGCTCGAAGACTATGCCGCGTCGGTGGCCGCGTTGGGCGATCTGCCGGTTCCCCAGGCGTTGCATCAAGGAGTGCAGTCTGGAGCATGTGTCCTTCGCCTACCCGGGAACGTCCCGGGTGGTGCTCGAGGATGTGTCGCTGTTGTTGCCGGCGGGCGCGGTGGTGGCCATCGTGGGCGAAAACGGCGCCGGCAAGACCACGCTGGTCAAGCTGCTGGCCAAGATGTACGAGCCGTCCTCAGGTTCGATCCTGGTCGACGATGTGCCCCTGGCCCGCCTGCCTGCCGCGGAGTGGCGAGCGCGCCTGGCGGGCGCGTTCCAGGATTTTTTCCGCTTCGAATTTCGCGCCGGCCACACAGTGGGGTTAGGCGATGTACCGCGCATGGACGACGAGCCGGCAGTGGCCGCGGCGGTCAACCGCGCCGGCGCCGGCGATGTGGTGGCCCGGCTGGCGTCGGGGCTGGACACCCAGCTTGGTCCGACTTGGCCGAGCGGAGTGGAGCTGTCGTTTGGGCAGTGGCAGAAGCTGGCGTTGGCCCGCGGCTTCATGCGCGATCAGCCATTGTTACTGATCCTGGACGAGCCGACGGCGGCGCTCGATGCGGAGACGGAACACGCCCTGTTTGAGCGCTACGCCGCAGCCGCGCGAGGCACCGACACCAGCGGCAGGATCACGATTCTGGTCTCCCACCGCTTCTCGACCGTGCGCATGGCCGATCTGATCGTGGTGCTCGACGGGGCCCGGCTGGTGGAGGTGGGCACGCACGAGGAGCTGATGGCTAAGAACGGCCAGTATGCGGAGCTTTACAGCATCCAGGCCGCCGCCTATCGCTGACTACTTTTCTTTTTCCAGTTCCACCACCATCACCTCAATCGGCTTGTCCCCGGCGTTGACGTCGGCGTGCGTGGTGTTGGGAGGGTTTGCGGGGAGCCAGTAGGCCTTTCCGGTCTCCCACACATGCTCCTCCGACTTGCCGTCCTGGTCCACAATCTTCATCGTTCCCCCGCTCAAGGCGATGATGACGCGAGGATGATCGTGCCGGTGCATGGTGAGCGGCGCGTTGGGCATCACCACCGACTTCCACACCCGCACGTCTTCATTTTCGAATTGCGGAAAGCGTTGCGTCTGGGTGGCGCTGTTCTCGGAACGCACAACGGCTACGGCTGCCAAAAGCAGGACCGCCAATGCTACCCGGCGGAGCAAGAAGCTCTTCATCATTTTGCCTCCAGATCTTTTCTGTTTTTTGCATCTCCAGCTCACCACAAAGACCATCATCTCCACTCACCACAAACGACGTCATCCTGAGCGGAGCGCCTCACACGCTTGATCGCGTGACACAGCGCTTGACGGCCGCGCAGTCCCGAAGGACCCCGAGGGTGCTTATCTTACCCCATGCCGCTCGGAGCTTTTCAACCACCGAAGCCCGCACCCTTGCGGACCTTAAGGATACACGGCGCATGAGTTCTCGCGGAACCCGAGTAAAGGTCCGCAGTAAACCGGGTATATGGGGGCCACGGCGGAGTAAACTTGGAGCTTGGAAGGGTGCCGATCCCAATGACATTGACCCCAGTCGTGCGCAAGTTCCGCTCCTACCAGCGCCGCATTCGCCAGACGCGGATGGTAGCCCGGGCGATCAAGTCCAAGCACCATCCCATCCTGGCCCATATCATTCCCATGCGGCGCTGCAATCTTTCCTGCGCCTACTGCAATGAGTACGACAAAGTTTCCGATCCCGTGCCCACCGCCGAGATGCTGCGGCGGGTCGAAATGCTGGCCAAGCTGGGCACCGGCATCATCACCATCAGCGGCGGCGAGCCGTTGCTCCATCCGGAGCTGGACGAGATCATTCGCGCCATCCGCAGTCACGGGGCCATCGCCACCATCATCACCAATGGCTACCTGCTGACCCCGGAGCGGATCGAGCGGCTGAACCGCGCCGGCCTCGAGCATCTGCAGATCTCGATCGACAACGTCATGCCGGACGAGGTTTCGAAGAAAAGCCTGAAGGTACTCGACCGCAAGCTCCAGTGGCTGGCGCAATACGCGCTGTTCGATGTCAACATCAATTCCGTGCTGGGCGGCGGCATGGCTCATCCGGAAGATGCCCTGACCATCACCCGCCGGGCCCTGGAGCTGGGATTTGATACCTCGGTGGGCATCATCCACGACCATGATGGCCAGCTGGATCCGTTGCAGGAGAACGAACGCGCGGTCTACGACCAGATCCTCAGCGAACGGAAACCAGCGTTGTTCACCTTCGCCTACGACAATCTGTTCCACAAAAACCTGGTGCTGGGCCAGCCCAACGACTGGCAATGCCGCGCCGGCAGCCGCTACCTCTATGTGTGCGAACAGGGCCTGGTGCATTACTGCTCGCAGCAACGGGGATATCCCGCGATTCCGCTGGAAAAGTACTCCCAGGCCGACCTGGACCGCGAATATTCAACCGTCAAGCGCTGTGCGCCGTTCTGCACCGTCTCCTGCGTGCACCGGGTGGCCATGCTCGACCTGATGCGCAACCAGCCGCGCGAAGCCCTGACGCGCTTTTTCCCTCCTGCCACGCCAGGTGGGCCGGCGCAGTTGCCCGCGGGCATTCAGGTGCTGACCGCGGTCTTCCTGCCCCCGGCCGATGGTAAACCGAAAGGCGTGGCGCAGAAGATGGTGGCCGGCGCGGCGATGAAGATCTTCGGCGTCAAATGAGGTGGTCGTAGCAAGCCAGGAAAACGGCCAATGCGGTCGCTGCTCCCATCAGCACGTCCAGCGCGTAGTGATAGCGGCCCACCACGGCGCCAAGCGAAATCCAGACCGCAATAAACAGAAAGATCAAGCCGAAGACAGGCGTAAACCGCAGCAGCACCAACGCGACGGCGAAGCTCGAAGCCACGTGGGCGCTGGGGAAGGAGATGGCATGAATGCTGCCATGCTTGAGAATCCAGCGGTTGAAGATCCTCGCCTTCCCCACCTGCGCCGCAGGTGGTTGGCTGCCGGCCAGGTCGCGGGGCGGGTACGCGGGCACAAACGGGGTAAATGCGTAACAGAGATAGGTCGCGATCAGCACCACCAGCCAAAAGCTGGCGACGTGCTCCCGTTGGCCGGCCACGTACATCGCCAGCAGGCCCAGCGGCACCAGCGGATAGCAGAACAGGTAGGCAACTTCCAAAGCCAGCCCCAGGCCGGTGCGCGCAGTACCCGAGGTGGCTGCTGCCTTTGGCATCAACCAGCGGTCGAAGGCCAGCAGGCGCTCCTCGATGCGGTGGTTCGGACCCTGAAAGAATTGGCCGGTCTGCCAATAGGGCACCAGGAAGAGCGCTACCGTGAGAAAGTCGCGCAGGATGGAAACATAGAAGGGCGGAAGGAACGAGGCCGTCGCGCGAGCCAGCTCCACGGCCATCAACGGTACCAGAGCCAGCAGCGTGATGTTCCATCGCCGTCGCGCGGGCAAAGGGTGAGCGGAAAGCGCCTGGATCCAGGCCGCCGCGGCCAGGATGATCGCAAAGCCTATCTGGATCCACTCCGAGGTTCGCATTTACTCGCTCTCAAGACACAATTTCAGTTGCATTCTGTGTACCGATCAAAAGGTGCCGGGTGCCCCACATCCCCGATTTCCTGTGAAGCTTCCTGGGTCCCATGTACCTCATGCGCCTTTCCTTTAAGAAAGGCGCACACGCGGTCGTGTACAGTGACGCGCGCAGGAAATTCGGGGCATCTCGCTCGTTTTTCGCGAGATGTGGGATACCACGGCACTCGACTGGAATTCTTTGACGTTCGAAAGACGCAGGCTAAGGTTCGTGGCATCCCACATCTCGCGAAAAACGAGCGAGATGTGGGGCACCCCGGGCTTCATGGCTGGGACAGAGATTATTGGCCCGCGGCGCCTGTTTTGCCGCCGGTATAGGTCACGCGCCAGATGGAGTTCGAACCGTCGTCGGAGACCAGCAACGATCCGTCTTTCGCGACCACGACGCCCACCGGCCGGCCCCATACTTTGCCGTCGGGGAGAACAAAACCGGTAAGGAAGTCCTCATATTCTCCCGTAGCTTTGCCTTTTACCGTGGGTATGGTGATCACCTCGTAGCCGCCGCGCGGATCCCGGTTCCAGGAACCGTGCTCCGCGGCAAAGGCCCAGCCATGATATTGGGCCGGGAACATTGATGCTTCATAAAAAAGCATCTCGAGCGAAGCCATGTGCGGATTGACCGGGACGTCGGGGGTGATGACCTTGGCCTGCAACTCGGGATGCTTGCCCATCAGCCGCGGGTCCTGATGGCCGCCCATATAGAACCATGGCCAGCCGTAGAAGCCGCCCTCCTGCACGTGGGTGACGTAGTCGGGCACCAGGTTGTTGCCCAGGCCGTCCCGCTCGTTCACCGAGCACCAAAGCTCGCCGGTGGCGGGCTGGATGGTTTCTCCCACGCAATTGCGGATGCCATAGGCATAGATCTTCTCGAATTTGCCCTCAGGCGTGAACTCCAGCACATCGGCGCGGTGAAACTCAGCCGGAGTGGTGTCGGGATCGTCGACATTGGAATGCGATCCAACCGAAACCAGCATGTGCTTGCCATCCGGAGTAAAAACGATATCCCGAGTCCGGTGGCCGCCGGCGCCGGGCAGTTCGGTCAAGGTTTGTCCCGGACCGCGGGCCTTCATGTCCCCATTCTGATAGGGAAAACGAACCACGGATGCGGTATTGCCGACGTACACCCATTGCGGATTGGGGCCGCTGGGATAAAAGTTGATACCGAACACCCCCTTCTGGTCGGTGGCGAAGGTTTCCATCTGACCGGCTTTACCGTCCGCGCCGATACCGCGAATCACGATGATGTTTCCCGGCGAGCTCTCGGCCAGGAAGATGTCGCCATTGGGCGCCATGCGCATCAGGCGCGGGTTGTCTAAACCGGTGGCAAATTGCTCCACCTTGAATCCGGGCAGGGTCTGCGGCCACACCCCGTCGGGGCGGGGGACGATGGCGGCTGCATTGTTGGCCGAGGGCGTGGCATAGGGCTGGGGAAGGTCGGCCACGGTGACCTTGCGGCGAACGCCTGGTTGTTCCTTGGTGTAGTCGGTAAAGGCGGCATCACCGGTCAGGGTCTTCTGCGCGGCAGCAGGGAGTACAGCCAGCATGGAAAGCGCGATCGCCGTTATGCAGGCAGGGGACAAGTAGGTCAATTTCATGGGTAAATCCTCCAGGCTCACGAGCCCTTTCAGTTTAGTGCGGATGTCGTTGCTACGGAAACCGGGCTGCGGATACCAGCCGGGCGGCAGACAGCTTGTTTATGACGGCTGAAGACAGGCTAGGCAAGGATGCTGCGGAAAACTCGGTTCTTGTCGTCGAGCGGAAGACATGTTTTGTATCAGGGCACGACTTTAAGTCGGGCCGTAAATTCGCAAAGTATGAGGGCTTTAGCCCCTGAGGCCCAACATCTCTATTCCCCCGACGACGCCTGAAACTCATACTCTTGCTCGTCTTCAACGTCAGGCTGAAGACGCTGCTGCAGACGCAACGTGAGCAAATACCCGGTGCCGGTGATCAGGGGCACGATCACCGCGGGAAGGGCGGCAATCGGCAGCAGGTAATAAACGCCGCCGCCCAGGAAGCACCAGAGAACGGCGGTCACATTCACGCCATGCCAGTAGTGGTAAATACCTTTGGGGTCGAACAGCGCCGGGACATCGATGTGCATACGTGCCACAAACAGGTAGTGAAAGAGCAACACGCCCGCCAGCGGAGCGAACAAATTGCCCAGCGCCGTGGTCAGCGGAACCAGCCGATCGAGCAGCACCGGGAAGGCGGAAAGAACAGTGCTGACGATGCCCACAAATAGCGTGTTCCAAAACCGCCCCGGGCCCTCCCAGAGGTTGGAGAGCGAAAGACCCCCGGTGTAAAGGTTCATGACGTTGATGGTGATCTCGTCGAGCGCGATGACGATGAGCAGAACCAGCAGCGTAAGCCACTGCGGGTGCACGGTGGCGGCGAGCGAAAACGGATTGGGTTGCCCCCCCAGCGAGGCCGCTGCCCCATAGGCGCCGAGCGAAACCGAGAACCCGGTGGCCAGCACCCCGGCCAGCATCGTGCCCCACCACATGTCGGCGCGGCTGCGGGTGTATCGGCAAAAATCCGCGGCGTCGGTGATCATGGTGAGCCATGCCCCGGTCAGGCTGTTCAGCCACACTGCGGCGAGCAGGTAGCCCCCGCCCGGATGGCTATGAAAATGGAGCGCAGCCGGCGGCCGGTAACTCGCCCCCGGGGTGTGGACCAGGACCCAGAACAGATACAGAATGCCCGCAACTTTGACCGGCAGCCCGAAACGCGAGATCAGCTTCAGCCAGTTATAACCAATCAGGGCGAAGAACACCTGCAGGCCGGCCAGAACCATGCCTGTGCGGACCACAGAGTAATTGCCGCCGGTCCACTGGTGACGAATCGCCACAATCACCGTGGCGCCGACAATGGTCTGCATGGCGAACCAGTAGGCGGAGGCAATGGTGCGCATCACCGAAGGCAGCCACTTCGCGCCTCGGATGCCGAACACCATGCGGCAGGCCACCTGTCCGGTGATGCCATAGTCCACCCCAACCGTGGCCATGACGATGTAAGCCGCAAACGCAAATACGATGCCCAGCGTGCTGCTCAGAATCGTGGCCCAGAATGAAAGACCGGAGGCGACCGCCAGGCCCCCGATCAGGATGGTCGAGGGATTAATAAGAAAATTGCTGACCAGCAGGAAGAGGTCCGGCCAACGTACTGTCTTGAGCTCATCGGGAATGGGCTCGATGGCATAGCCTTCGATGGCGCCAGAGTGGGGATGAGTCGCTTGAAGAGGTTCCAATCCGCGTCGCTCCATGATCGAAGATCGAAATGCAGGATGCTCATCGGCCGGGTAGCTACTGAGGGCCCTGTTCACCACTGTAGATCAGATTCGCATGGCCGCCTTGCTGCCAGGTATAGATCTCCCACAGGTTGTCTTCCGGATCGGTGAAATAACAGGCAAAGGCGTTCCACGCATAAGCTTGCGGGCCCACTAAAAACGGTACACCCCGGGCAGAGAGCTCTCGGTGCATGGCCTGGACCCGCTCGCTGCTCTCCACCTGAACCGCCGCCATGGTTCGCCAGCCGCCTGGGCGAGGTCCTGGCGGCAGATGCAGGTTGGTCTGCATATGGTCCACCTGCCACAGGGCCAGGGTGACGCCGGCGGTAAAGAAGTCCGCGAAACCCGGAGCCAGGCGGCGCAGCTTGAAACCTACCCGGTCGCGATAAAACTCAATCGCCCGGTCGAGGTCCTGGACCAGCAGACAAATATCACTGATGGACTCATCCATGCGTCGGCATGGCGGTGCTCACGCCGGCGCGGATACCTGTGGGCCAGCGGCCGGTGACGGTCTTGACGTGGGTGTAGAAGCGGACGCCCTCCATCCCGTGTACGTTGTGATCGCCGAACAGCGAGCGCTTCCAGCCGCCAAAGCTGTGAAACGCCATAGGCACTGGGATGGGAACGTTAATGCCAACCATGCCGGCTTTTACCTGGTTAGCGAACGCGCGCGCGGTATCACCGTCGCGGGTGAAGATGCAGGTGCCGTTGCCGAATTCGTGGTTGTTCACCAACTCGAGCGCCTGCTGAAAGCGGGGAACGCGCAGCACGGAGAGCACCGGGCCAAAAATCTCCTCGCGGTAGATACGCATGTCGGCAGTGACGTGGTCGAACAGACAGGGCGCGACGAAGAAGCCGTTGCCTTGCGGCAAAGTTTCCTTGCTGTGAGGATCGACGAAGAGCTCCGCACCTTCCTTGACGCCCAGCTCGATATAACCGGCAACCTTGTCGCGGTGGACGCCGGTAACCAGCGGACCCATCTCCGCGCCGGGCGCGGTGCCGTCGGCCACCTTGAGGTGGGCGATGCGCTCTTTCATACGCGAGAGCAGAGCCTCGGCGGTGCCGTCTCCAACGGCGATGGCCACGGATATGGCCATGCAGCGCTCGCCGGCGGAACCGTAGGCGGCGCCGGTGAGCGCGTCGGCGGCCTGGTCCATGTCGGCATCGGGCATGACGATCATGTGGTTTTTCGCCCCGCCCAGGGCCTGCACCCGCTTGCCGGATTGCGTGCCTCGGCGATAGACATACTCCGCGATGGGCGTGGAGCCGACAAAACTGACCGCCTGAATGCCGGGGTGGTCAAGAATCGCGTCGACCACGCGCTTGTCGCCGTGGACGACGTTCAGTACCCCATCCGGCAATCCGGCTTCCTTAAGCAGCTCGGCCAGCACGATGGATGCCGAGGGGTCGCGCTCGCTGGGCTTGAGAATGAAGCAGTTCCCGCAGGCAATGGCGATGGGCAGCATCCACAGCGGGACCATGGCGGGGAAGTTGAACGGCGTGATGCCGGCGACCACACCCAGCGGTTGGCGGAAAGACCAACTGTCGATGCCGGTGCCGACCTGCTCGGTGAACTCGCCTTTGAGCAGATGCGGGATGCCGGTGGCAAATTCCACCACCTCGAGGCCGCGCATGACTTCGCCCTTGGCATCGTCCAGAACCTTGCCATGTTCTGAGGTGATGACAGCGGCGAGCCGGTCAGCATTTTTCTCCAGCAGATCGCGGAAGCGAAACAACACCCGGGCACGGCGCAGCGGAGGCAGATTGGACCATTCAGGGAACGCCGCCGTGGCCGCAGCTACAGCCTGCTCCAGCTCTGCGGTCCCGTCCAGCGGGACGCGGCGCTTCACTTCGCCGGTGGCAGGGTTGAAAACCTCAGCGAACGATTTTGCCTGACCGCCAACGGCCTTGCCGCCAATCCAGTTGGGAACGGTCTCTAACGACTGCGGGGTATCGGTTTTCGGTTCTGCGGTGGCGGTAGTAGCCATGAGTTTTTCTCTCGATTCCGTTGAGAATGGCGCACAAACTATTTCATGATGATAACTCCAATCTCCTAAAACCACCGGTTACCGGCGGCGGCTACGCTGCCCCGGATTTCCCGGTGGAACTTGCTGGCGTTGGCGCACTTCATATTCGGTTCTCACTGCTCTCGGAGGTTCGCATCGTCAAGAAGGATCCAGATATTCGCAGAAAGATCCTGATCGACACCGACACTGCATCGGACGACGCGGTAGCGCTGATGATGGCGCTGCGTTCGCCGGATGTGAGCGTGCTGGCCATTACCACGGTCGCCGGCAATGTCTCCGTCGAGCAGGGCACTCGCAACGCCCTGTTTACTGCCGAGCTTTGTGGGTCTTCCGTTCCGGTATTTTCCGGAGCAGCCGCACCGTTGGTGCGCCCGCTGGAGGATGCGGTTTGGTTTCATGGGCGGGATGGGCTTGGAGATTACGGCTATCAACCAGCCGGCGCGCGCTGCCGAAGACGGTTTTGCGGTGGATGCGATGGTGCGCATCATCCAGGCTAATCCGGGAATCGAAGTGATCACCCTTGGGCCGCTTACCAACCTGGCGCTGGCCCTTCGGCAATGGCCCCAACTGGCGGGGAACGTAAGCCGGTGTGTGGTGATGGGTGGCGCGCCGTGTTGCGAGGGCAATGTAACTCCGGCCGCGGAATATAACTTCTGGGTGGACCCGGAGGCGGCGCAGGTTGTTCTGCGTTCGCAACTGCCGATTGAACTGGTTGGCTGGCAGCTTTCCCGCGGAGCAGCGGTGGTGAACGGCCGGGAGATCGAAGATATCCTGGCCCTGCAGACTAAGTTTGCGGAATTCGCCATCCGATCGAACGACGTTGCCGCAAAGGCTTATCGCACCCAAACAGGAGAAGAGGGTATCGCCCTTCCGGATCCCACCGCGATGGCCATTCTGCTTGATCCCGCCCTGGCGTCGGTTTCCTCGGAGCACTACATGGATGTACAGGTGGACAGCGGGATCACCCGAGGGATGAGCGTGGTCGACAGGTTGGGCGTAGCCGAGGATGCCAGGAACCGCGCCGCCTGGAGCGAGGTGTTGGAGCGGGGACGCAGGCATAAAGTTATCTGGGAAATGGATATCCCAGGCTGGAAAAAGGCCCTGTGGCGGGCTCTGCGGTGAGGCGAGAGGTAATCTTCGACACCGACCCGTCGCCGGATGACGCGGTGGCGTTCCTGGCCGCCATAGCGTCGCCCGAAGATCTCGAGGTACTGGCAATCACCACCGTAGCCGGGAACGTTCCGGTTGAGCTGACTGCGAAGAACGCGCGCAAAGCGTTGGAGCTGGCCAGGCGGTGCGACATCCCTGTCTATGCCGGCGCCGCCGCGCCTCTGGTGCGGCCACTGGTGACGGCGGAACACGTGCATGGGCGCACAGGTTTCGATGGCTATGACCTGCCCGAACCGGAAACACCGCTGCAGGCCGGGTTTGCTCCCGACGCCATCGTCGAACTGGTCATGTCGCGGCCACCGAAGGCGGTGACCCTTTGCTGCCTGGCGCCGCTAACCAATGTAGCGCTGGCCATGGCGCGAGAGCCACAATTGGCGAACCACCTGGCCGGCATTGTGCTGATGGGCGGCTCCCTTTCCGAGGGGGGCAATATTACCGCGGCGGCGGAGTTCAACTTCTATGTCGACCCGGAGGCCGCGGCACGGGTCTTCTCGAGCGGTGCGGCAATTACCATGATCCCCTTGGACTGCACCCACCAGGCGCTGCTCACCGACGAGCGATTGGAAACGCTGCGCGCCGCAGGAACAGCGGTGGGAACGGCCTTCTACCATCTGCTGGAGTGGAACAAGCGCTTTGATCGCGCCAAGTACGGATGGGCCGGCGGTCCGCTGCACGACCCCACCGTGACCGCGTATCTATTGGCGCCGGAATTGTTCGCCGGTCGCAAGGTGCGGGTGGATATCGAATGCTTTAGCCCGCTGACTCTAGGGGCCAGCGTTGTGGATTGGTGGGGTGTGAGTGGGAAGGCGGCCAATGCGCTGGTATTGCGGAGCGTCGATGCCGGAAGGCTACTTCCGGTTAATCTTTGGACGACTGTTGCAACTCTGATGTGCACTGCTGGCTACCCTATTGCCCCGGCCCCGGCCGCGGCAAGGAGCGCAGGGAGTTCGGCGCCGTGACCATCTTCTGCAGCAGGGCTACCGGCAGCGTCGCCGTAACCACCGCGCGGTCTTTCTTGTGTTCGATATCGGTCGAATTCAGCAAGTCGCGTATATCAGCGTTGGTCATAGCCGAGGGCAGGTTGTTTTCCGCCGCCCGGCCGATGGCGACCATAGTGCTCAATGCATCGGAGGAGACCGTAGCCGCCATCTCTGTGGGGGCGATCTCTTCAATCCGTAGCCGCAGCGCTCCCGCCCATCGCAACGAGCCGATAAAAGTAGTGTCGAGAGCCACCGGAAAATGGAAACCCAGGATGCGGATGCCGTCGCTCTTGAGCGGCACGGTGACCTTTCCGATGCCCCATGCGACCGAGAGCAGAGGGACCTCGGCGTAGTGATCCGTAAGCAGGGAAGATCCGGAAAAAGGCAGCGCCGACGTGCGATAACGGTCGAGCATGGAATGGATCTGCTCCGGCGTGGGGGTGTTGGAGGCAGCCACCATGTCATAGCCGAGCAGGGCAACGCGAACCGTACGGCCCTCGCTCGGGATGTCGTAAATCGTGTGCCCGGCATACTCCTCCGTCTGGGCGGCAATGGAGCTCAGATACCGGGCCAGGCGTTTGCCATCGATATGACCCAGAAACACCTCCGAGAACGCTACCGCGCCATTGGGGCCCAGCGGATTAGGCATGCGATGCATCCCGAAAGCCACCTCGTCCAGGTCGCGCTCGAACTCGAAGCCGGTGGCGTCGATAAAGGCTTGATATTGCGGATCATGCGGCACTTGAGTTCGGTCGAAGTGGGTGTAGGAACGCAGCGGCCGGAGATTGAAATAGAGAATGCAGTCGGATTCCGGAAGCAGCCGGGCGGCCTCAGGCGGGGCCTTGCGCCGCAGGTAAGCTGCCAGAGCCAGCAGCAGGAGAACCAGCAAAACAATGATGATGGTCGCCTTGGTGCGCCTGGGCATGCGAGGTCCGGTTTACCACCCTCATCAGTCGAGGAATGATAGCACCCGGGTCGGAGCCAACCGGTTCCACAATTGGGCCGGATTCTGTGGTAACCTTGGCAATTGTGATCCTGCCGATTAGGGCAGGGAGCACGGCTGTTCGGGCTGGCGTAGCTCAGCTGGTAGAGCATCTGATTTGTAATCAGACGGTCGGGGGTTCAAGTCCCTTCGCCAGCTCCAGAGTTTTCGGCCCGGAGTATCCCGCCGCAATCATTCCACACTGACGTCCTGGTTTCCTTTGAGCTTGTCGGCGCGGGAAAGCGTCTGCGGAATGGGGTGGTGCGGATGGTCGCTCCGCGGATTTTTGGGTTGTGCACAGGTGGCCGAGCGGTTAATGGCAGCAGACTGTAAATCTGCCGCTCCTTGGAGCTACGGAGGTTCGAATCCTCCCCTGTGCACCATGGGATTGGAAGTATGGATTTAGGACCGCGGTCGCCGGGGCGTATGTGGATGTCGCTGGCACTGCTGGTCGTGCTTTGCGGTTTAGCGGTAAAAACTATCGATCCGGGCAAGGTGCGCTCGGTGGTATTGCTGTTGCTGGCTTTTTTCGCATTGCGGATCGTGCTCACTGGGTTCGCTTCGCGATAGCATGGCCGCAGTGAATTTTTAGGGCTGATGTAGCTCAGTCGGTAGAGCACTCCCTTGGTAAGGGAGAGGTCACCGGTTCAATCCCGGTCATCAGCTCCAGAGTTTGTAGGGAGCTTTGTATCGAGCGAAGAGCTGATAGTATCCAGGACGTTAGTCTGGGTACAGCTCGGTCATCCGCAGGGCACAGGCTATCAGCCGTCCAGCGGACTAGTCAGGTCCTGAGGTACAGGCTTTCCGATTGCGCCCTTGGCAGTGCAAGCTCTACGAGTTTCATTAAAGGATCATCGGCCGGAAGCGTCAGTTAAGTGTAGTAGTGGAGACGCGGAAGTCGCGGGAGTAACTCAGTGGTAGAGTCACAGCCTTCCAAGCTGTTGGTCGCGGGTTCGATTCCCGTCTCCCGCTCCAAAGTTTTTGTGCGTGAGAGCCTCCGAAATGTTTGTGCAGACAGTCTTACCGATTGAGGACGAGACCCATTTCGCCGCAGTCAAGGCGTCGCTCGAACCCTTGTTTGCTTCCGGCAATGTAGCCGGATTTCTCAAACGGGTGCAGCGGGCCAAGCTGCGAGTGCGGGATTTTGAGGGCCTGCTGCAGCGTGGACTGCTGGGTGCGTCCACGGCCGAGGCTTACCGGGCGCTGTGCGATTCCGACCGGGGCCAGGCGCGGGAGCTCTACCTGTCGTTAGTGGAGCAGGTTCCGCAGGAGCTGCGAGGCAGGTTTTTAAAGGTGTATGCCTACTACTGAGATGGCGTTGCCCGTGGCGCTCGAAAGCACCTATATCGTGGTGTGGGAGTACCAGGTCAAGCCGGAGTGCGAGGCGGAGTTTGTGGCGGCTTACGGACCGGATGGGGAATGGGCGCACCTGTTCCGCCGCTCCCCGGAATTCCTGGGCGTAGAACTGCTGGGCAGTGTGGGCAACGCGGGCCGGTTCTTCACCCTGGACCAATGGTGTTCTTCGGCGGCAATGGACGTGTTTCTGGCCGCCAACGCGACGGCTTACGATGTGCTGGATCGGCGTTTCAGCGGGCTTACGGTGTGGGAGCGGCGCATCGGCGGCTTTCCCTGCGACGCCTGAGATGGGGCCACCACGAAAGTTTAAGCGAATTTAAGCGAATTATTGGAATTGAGAGAGGGACGAGATGGCGAAGGAGAAGTTTGACCGGTCCAAGCCGCATGTGAACGTAGGGACGATTGGACACATTGATCACGGCAAGACGACGTTGACGGCGGCGATCACCAAGGTGTTGTCGAAGCACAATCCGAAGATACAGTTTCGTTCGTTTGATTCGATTGACAACGCGCCTGAGGAGCGGGAGCGTGGCATTACCATTGCCACCGCGCACGTGGAGTACGAGACGGCGAACCGTCACTACGCCCACGTGGACTGTCCTGGTCACGCCGACTACATCAAGAACATGATTACCGGGGCGGCGCAGATGGACGGAGCGATTCTGGTGGTGGCGGCGACCGACGGTCCGATGCCCCAAACCAAGGAGCACGTGCTGCTGGCCCGTCAAGTAGGAGTTCCCTACATTGTAGTGTTCCTTAACAAGTGCGATGCGGTGGAAGACGAGGAGCTGACCGATCTGGTGGAGATGGAAGTACGGGAGCTGTTGTCCAAGTACAACTTCCCCGGCGACGATGTGCCGGTGATTCGCGGCTCAGCCCTGGGCGGGTTGAACGGCGAGGCGCAGTGGGAAGCCAAGATCGACGAGCTGATGGATGCGGTGGACAAGAACGTACCGTTGCCGGCGCGAGCCATCGACCAGCCGTTCCTGATGCCGATTGAAGATATCTTCTCCATTTCCGGCCGCGGCACGGTGGTGACGGGCAGGATCGAGCGGGGCAAGGTGAAGGTAGGCGAAGAGTCGGAGATCGTCGGCTTCCGGGAAACCCGCAAGACGGTGGTCACCGGGGTCGAAATGTTCAAGAAGCAGCTGGACGAGGGCCTGGCCGGGGACAACGCGGGTCTGCTGCTGCGCGGCATTGCCAAGGAAGACGTGGAGCGCGGGATGGTGTTGGCCAAGCCTGGTTCGATCACGCCGCACACCAAGTTCAAGGGCGAGATTTACGTTCTGAGCAAGGAAGAGGGTGGCCGTCATACCCCGTTTTTCAATGGCTACCGGCCGCAGTTTTACTTCCGCACCACGGACGTGACCGGGACGGCGAAGCTGCCGGAAGGCACGGAGATGGTGATGCCGGGGGACAATGTGTCGCTGGAGATTGAGCTGCATACCCCGGTGGCGATGGAAAAGGGCCTGCGTTTTGCTATCCGCGAAGGTGGCCGCACGGTGGGCGCCGGCACCATCACCGAAATCATCAAGTAACAAACGGGTAAAATTTCAGGGGCGAGAAACGTCCCAGAATCGGTTAGGATAAAGTATGCGTGAAATAATTACCTTGCAGTGTCCGGAATGCAAAGAGCGGAATTACTCGACGACGAAGAATAAAAAGACGACCACCGGCCGCCTTGAGTTCTCGAAGTTCTGCAATCGCTGCCGCAAGCATACCCCGCACAAAGAGACCAAGTAGTTCAGCTTTTTTGGGCCGAATACTGATTTTTTTGCTGCCTCTGGCTCCTTGGTACGACTCGCGGTCATACGACTTACTCGTTTTGGCGTCGGCAGAGAAGTTTGCATTTGTTTTAGGGGCGTAAGCTCAACGGTTAAACTGTCGGTCTCCAAAACCGAACTTGGGGGTTCGAATCCCTCCGCCCCTGCCAGTTCGCGAGTGTGCGTAACAAGCCCCGAAGTCTGAGGCTCGGGAAGAAGGAAAGTTATGGCGAAGTCAACCACAGTGGTTCGCGATGAGAAGCAGAGCCCGCAGCCTGAGAGAGCTGTGACTAAGGCAAAAAACGCGGACAAATTGGCGGAACGAGGACAGGACACCTCCAAGCCGGTAAATCAGCTTACCGGGCTGTACTCGAGGACCGCGGATTTCCTCCGAGATGTGCGCAGCGAAATGCGCAAGGTAACCACGCCGTCGCGGGAAGAAGTGCGTACCACGACCACGGTGGTCATCGTGACGGTGTTTGCGTTTGCTGCCTATTTCTATATCGTGGACGCCGTACTCAGCCGCGCGATCCAGTCCTTACTGCACTGGCTGGGCGGAGTCCAGTAAATGTTGAAAGAGAAATTAGAGAAATCGATGACGGAAGATCAAGGGCCCGAAATCCCACCTGGCAATCCTGAAGAAGGGCTCACGCCCTCGGCCAACGAGCGTTTCAAGTGGTACATCATTCACGCGTACTCCGGTTTCGAGCGCAAGGTAAAGGAGTCGATCGAAGGGCGGGTGGAGGCCTTCGGTCTGCAGAACAGGATTGGCCGGGTCATGATCCCGACCGAGCCGGTTACCGAAGTCTTCAACGGGAAAAAGCGCACGGTGGAACGGGTGTTTCTGCCCGGTTATGTGCTGGTAGAGATGGATCTGGACAACGATCTCTGGCACGTGATGAAGAACACGCCGCGGGTGACAGGGTTTCTGGGCACAGGAGACAAGCCGGTTGCGCTGAGTGAGCAAGAGGTAAGTTCGATCCTCTTCCGCACCGATGTTTCCAAAGACAAGCCGCGGATGAAGATCAAGTTTGAGAAGAATGAATCGGTCCGCATCACCGATGGACCGTTTGCCAACTTCAATGGCGTGGTCGACGAGGTGAACGAGGACCGCGAGACGTTGAAGGTGATGGTCACTATTTTTGGCCGCTCGACCCCGGTAGAACTCGAGTTTGGCAAGGTTGAAAAGGTAGTTTAAGGCAGAAAGGTTATTGCAATGCCTCCAGTTAAAAAAGTACAGACCCAGGTGAAGTTACAGATTGAAGCCGGTAAGGCGACGCCGGCGCCTCCGGTTGGCCCCGCGCTGGGCCAGGCGCAGGTCAACATTATGGAGTTCTGCAAGCAGTTCAACGCGCGCACGCAGAACAAGGAAATGGCCGGCCTGACCATTCCCGTGGTGATCACGGTCTACGTAGACCGCACCTTCACCTTTATCACCAAGACGCCGCCGGCGGCGGTGCTGCTGAAGAAGGCCGCGAATCTGGCCAAGGGCTCAGGCACCCCGAACAAGGACAAGGTAGGTAAGGTAAGCGAAGCCCAGGTGCTGGAGATTGCCAAGCAGAAGATGCCTGACCTGAATACCGTCTCCGTCGAATCAGCAGTAAAGAGCATCAAGGGCACGGCGCGGTCCATGGGGATCGAAGTCACGGCCTAGCTTTTTGCCCGCCCTTGGCGCAGCTCTTTCCTTTGTCATCCCGAGCGTACCCGGATTTCCTGCCACGCTGCGCCGGACACGGTCGCGTGTGCGCCTTTCAGTAAGGAAAGGCGCATGAAGTTCGCCAACGCCACCAAGTTTTACAGGAAATCCGGGAAAGCCGAGGGATCTGCAGTTTCACTTTCCCCCTCGCAAATTTGTGTGGGCGAAAGTTGTGAGATAATAACAAATGCGTCTTGAGCGGTAACCGGACGCAGGTCAACCGGTCGCATTCGAACCAGCGGCCAACACCACGGCAGGACAAGCGGCAAAGTCCAGGCGGTGGAAGACAGAGGAAGTATGGCAAAGAAAATCAGCAAAAACATGGCGAAGGTGCGCGCGCAGGTGGAAGACCGCCCGTACTCTCTGGCCGACGCAGTTCCCCTCCTAAAGAAAGTTCAATACGCGAAATTCGACGAGACCGTCGATCTCACCCTGCGTCTGGGCGTAGACCCCAAGCATGCCGACCAAATGGTCAGGGGAACGGTAGTGCTGCCGCATGGGCTAGGCAAAACCAAGCGGGTGGCGGTGATCGCCTCTGGTGACCGCGTCCGCGAGGCGGAAGCAGCTGGTGCCGACATCGTTGGCGGCGAAGAGATGGTGGAGCGGATCCAAAAGGAAAGCTGGACCGATTTCGACGCCCTGATCGCCACCCCGGACATGATGAAGTCCGTCGGCCGGCTGGGCAAGGTGCTCGGCCCCCGCGGCCTGATGCCCAATCCCAAGACCGGCACCGTCACCAACGACGTGGCGGCGGCGATTCGGGAGATTAAGGCCGGTAAAGTTGAATTCCGCACCGACAAGACAGCATTGGTGCACGTTCCTGTGGGTAAGCTGTCGTTTCCTCCGCAAAAGCTGATTGATAACGCCACCACGGTTATCAACAGCGTCGTCCGGGCCAAGCCGTCAGCGGCTAAGGGTAAGTACATCCGGGGAATCACCCTGAGCTCGACCATGGGACCCGGCATCCCGCTCGACAATGGGGTCGCTGAGGCGGCCGCGAAACCTTAGTAGGGATTTTCAGTATGGATTTATGCACGCTCTCGATTGCGCCGCTGAAGCCGCGCCGAGGCAGCAAAGGTTGGTTTTATGGCTCTTACCAAGGCTAAAAAGGCAGTACAGATCGATAAGCTGGCGCACGAGCTCGAAGGCTCGACCAGCGCTATAGTCGGCACCTTTGCCAAGCTCACCGTCTCTCAGGACTTCGAGCTGCGCAAGGTAGTGCGGAGCGCCGGTGGTCGCTATCGGGTGCTCAAGAACAAACTGGCAGCCCGGGCGTCCAAGGGAACCAAGGTAGAGCAGGCGCTGCAGGGCCTTAAGGGTGTCTCTTCGGTGGCCTATACCAGCGGCGACCCGGTAGCCCTGGCTAAGGCGCTCTCCACCTGGATGGTGGAGAACGCCGAGTTCACCTTCAAGCTGGGTATTGTCGACGGCCAGGTCATCACGGTTGAAGAAGTAAAGCAGCTGGCGACCATGCCGTCGAAAGAGGAGATTTTTGCCAAGCTGCTCTTTCTCATCAATGCCCCGGCGCAGCGCCTGGTCACCGTGCTCAATGCGGCCGGCCGCGATGTTGCCGTGGTGCTCAACCAGGCAGTGGAGCAAGGCAAATTTACCGCGGCGGCCGCCGCTCCGGCTAAGCCGGCAGCCGTGGAAGCAGCTCCGATAGCCGAGGCGCCCAAGGCAGAACCCGTCGCCACTGCGCCTCCCGAAGCTCCGGTGGTAGCAGCGCCGGAAGCCGAGGCGCCCAAAGTGGAGCCCGTCGCCGTCGCGTCTGCCGAAGCTCCAGCCGTAGCAGCACCGGAAGCAGAGGCGCCTAAAACCGAACCTACTGCCGCCGCGCCCGCCGAAACTGCAACCGTGGCAGCGGCGCCAGTGGCTGAGACGACGGCGCCCGAGGCAGAGGCGGCCGGAACAGCCGAAGATTCGCAAACAGCAGCGGCGGCTACCGAAGCGCCGGCTGAGGGCTAAGCAGGATGTGGGAAGCGGAGCGCCAGTAGGCCGTTCCGCTAGTATCGATCAAGTAAAGTGGTTGATTACCAAAGTTTTATAACAGTGGAGAGAAAAATGGCGGATTTGCAGCAGTTAGAAGATCAGATTGTGGGCTTGAGCCTGTTGGACGCGGCGGCTCTGGTGAAGAAGCTCGAAGAGCGCCTCGGGGTGTCGGCGGCAGCCGCAGCCCCGGTAGCCGTAGCAGGCGGCGGAGGCGCGGCTGCGGCCGCGGCGCCGGTTGAGGAGAAGACCGAGTTCACCGTGATCCTCAAGGATGCCGGTGCCAACAAGATCAATACCATCAAGGCGGTGCGGGAAGTGACCTCGCTCGGGCTGAAGGAAGCCAAGGACCTGGTCGATGGCGCTCCCAAGCCGCTGAAGGAGAACGTGAGCAAGGAAGAAGCCGAGACGGTGCGCAAGAAGTTCGAAGGCGTGGCTACTGTCGAAGTCAAGTAAAAAATCGAATTTTTTCGATTAGCAAGTTGCGTGCCAAAGCAGGACGCGCTATCATTATTTTTAGCGCGTCTCTGCCAGGCTTAGACTTGTTACCTGACCGAGCGGTTCTTTGCATACGATTCTCTTTTCGAGATGGCAGCTTGTATGCGATCTACTATTCCGGCGCATTCTGTGCCGGCACACACCTGCGAAATGGGCGGCGGACTTCGAGGGTGTGGTGAACGATCTGCTGTAGGGCGGCGCACACGCGGCTTATTGGAATCAGCGGGATTCGGAAATTCTTATCTTGTCAAGTGCACAATTCGGTTGTGACGCTCGTGGGCAGTTCTGTCCCCGCGGGCAATTCGCGTCTCTCCGCCCTGTGCCCCCGCATGCCGTCCACAAAATCCCCGGCAATTGCTACTGACGTTCGTTTGTCAGCCAATGTTGCCTAGCAAGTAAAAGCGCAGTGTTTTCGCCGAAACGAGGCGGCGGAAACACGCTATCGCGTAAGTAAAACATCTGGGGTACCCGCAAGACTCGGCCGGTCCCCCACTTTGCCCCCCTCGCGTCCCACGAGTCTCAGGAGTGAAGCATGCCGAACGAGCACCGCGCGATTCGTAGCCGTCTCGATTTTTCCAAAATCCCAACCGCCATCCAGATCCCTAACCTGATCGAAGTGCAGCGCCGCTCCTATGAGCGGTTTCTGCAGATGGACAAACTGCCTTCGGAGCGCGAAGACAACGGGCTGCAGTCCGTTTTTGTCTCGGTTTTCCCCATCACCGACTTCCGCAATATCTCCCAGCTGGACTTTGTGGACTTCTCCATTGGCAACTGGGAGTGCAAGTGCGGTCACCTCAAAGGACTACATCACCTGCGTACCGCCTGCGTCAACTGCGGCGCCATGGTGATCACCGATCCCTTCCATCCCGGCGAAGTACTTTGCCAGAAGTGCGGCACCTATAACAAGAACACTCCCGACTTTTGCAACAAGTGCGGTGATCCGGTGGGTCTGCAGCTGAAGTACGACCAGGCGGAGTGCGAAGAGCGGGGCATGACCTACTCCGCGCCGCTCAAAGTGACCGTTCGCCTCACCATCTATGACAAAGACCCGGAAACGGGTGCGAAGTCCATCCGCGACATCAAGGAGCAGGAAGTCTTTTTCGGCGACATTCCCTTGATGACGCAGAATGGCACCTTCATCGTCAACGGCACCGAGCGCGTCATCGTCAGCCAGTTGCACCGCTCGCCCGGCGTCTTCTTTGAGACCGCCAGCAACCGCACCTACTTCCTGGGCAAGATCATCCCTTACCGCGGGTCATGGGTGGAATTCGAATACGACCAGAAGAACACCCTCTATGTTCGTATCGACCGCAAGCGCAAGTTCCTGGGCACCATCTTTCTGCGCGCCCTGGGCCTGCGTTCGGATGAGGATATTCTCAAGACCTTCTACCTGGCTGACACCATTACCGTGAACAACGGCAAGCTGGCGTGGCAGGTGCAGGAGGATCCTGAGAAGGGAACCCACCTGCTGGGGGCCAAGCCGGCGCACGCCGTCGTGGTGAAGGGCGAAGAGATTGCCCACTCCGGGCGCAAGATCACGCCCAGCATCCTCAAGTCGCTGCGCAATCACAAGGTCACCGCGGTAGAGATCGAAACCGCGGAGCTCGATGGCGCCATGACGCTGGCCGACGTGGTCGACACCTCGACCGGCGAAGTGCTGCTCGAGGCCAACCACGAGCTGACCGCGGACAAGATCCACAAGATCACCGAGAGCGGCGTAACGTCGTTCCAGGTCTTCTTCCCCGACCGCGACGACGTGGGCAACATCATCACCAACACCCTGCGCCGCGATTCGGTGCGCAAGCCTGAGGAAGCGCTGATTGAGATTTACCGCAAGCTGCGCCCGGGCGATCCGCCGACGCTCGATACCGCCACTGCGTTGTTCGAGGGCATGTTCTTCGATCCGCGCAAGTACGACTTCTCCCGCGTAGGCCGCCTCAAATTCAACATCAAGCTGTACGAATCGCAGGATGCGACCCAGCTGGACAAGCGCACCCTGACCCCGGAAGACTTTTACGGGACCATTCGCTATCTGCTCAAGCTGCGCAAGAACATCGGCGTAGTGGACGACATCGATCACCTCGGCAACCGCCGGGTGCGCGCCGTCGGCGAGCTGATGGAGAACCAGTTCCGCATCGGCCTGGTGCGCATGGAGCGCGCCATCAAGGAAAAGATGAGCGTGTATCAGGAGATGTCGACGGCTATGCCGCACGACCTGATCAACGCCAAGCCGGTGATGGCGGCCATCCGCGAATTCTTCGGGTCGTCGCAGCTGTCGCAGTTCATGGACCAGACCAATCCTCTGTCTGAGATCACCCACAAGCGGCGGCTTTCCGCCCTTGGGCCGGGTGGTTTGAGCAGGGAGCGTGCCGGTTTTGAAGTGCGCGACGTACACCCCACGCACTATGGCCGTATCTGCCCCATTGAGACCCCGGAAGGTCCGAACATCGGGCTGATCAGCTCGCTCTCGTGCTTTGCGCGTATCAACGAATACGGCTTTATCGAGTCCCCGTATCGCCGCGTGCGCGACGGTTACATCCTCGACTACGTGCAGGTCACCAACGCCGGTGAGAGCGGCCTGCGCGTCGGCGATCCGCTGGAAAAGAAGGAAGCCCTGCGGCTGAACGAGAAGCTGGCGTCCGAGCACAAGCGGGTGATCGAGTTCGATCCCTTCTCCTTCTACCTGTCGGCATGGGAAGAAGACCGGCACACCATTGCCCAGGCCAACATCGAGCTCGGCTCCCAGGGCGAGATCGTCGAAGACCTGGTCAACGCCCGCCGGCAAGGCAACTTCGTGCTGGTGAACAAGACGGAAGTGGATTACATCGACGTCAGCCCCAAGCAGCTGGTCTCGGTTGCGGCTTCTCTGGTGCCGTTCCTGGAGCATGACGATGCCAACCGCGCCCTGATGGGCGCCAACATGCAACGCCAGTCGGTTCCTCTGCTGGTGGCGGAAGCGCCGCTGGTGGGAACCGGGATGGAAGGCGTGACCGCGCGCGACTCCGGCGCAGTCATTCTGGCCAAGCGCAACGGTATCGTCGATTCGGTCGACTCCGAACGCATCATCGTTCGCGTGGAGGGTGAGCATCATCCCACCCAGTTGTCCCGCGAGGTCGGTTCGGATATCTATCAGCTGATCAAGTTCAAGCGTTCCAACCAGAACACTTGTATCAATCAGAAACCCATTGTTCGCCAGGGCGACCGGGTGATCAAGGGGCAGGTGATCGCCGACGGTCCTTGCACCGAGCAGGGCGAGCTGGCGCTGGGCCGCAATGTGCTGGTGGCCTTCATGCCCTGGCGCGGTTACAACTTCGAGGACGCGATCCTGATCTCTGAAAAATTGGTCCGCGACGATTACTACACCTCGGTGCATATCGAGGAGTTCGAAATCGAAGCCCGCGATACCAAGCTGGGACCGGAAGAAATCACTCGCGACATTCCGAACGTCTCCGAGTCGGCACTGCGCGACCTGGACGAGAGCGGCGTGATCCGCATCGGCGCCAAGGTCAAGCACAACGACATCCTGGTCGGCAAGGTGACGCCCAAGGGCGAAACCCAGCTGACTCCGGAAGAGAAGTTGCTGCGCGCCATCTTCGGCGAAAAGGCCGGCGATGTTCGCGATGCGTCCCTGACTTGCCCTCCGGGTATCGAAGGCACGGTGGTGGACGTTCGCATCTTCTCCCGCAAGGGGCAGGAGAAGGACGAGCGCGCCAAGCTGATCGAAGGCGAGCAGGTTGCCAAGCTCGAAAAGAACCTGGCTGACGAAATCCGCATTTTGACCGACGAGCGGTTGAAGCGGTTGGAGTCGATCCTGGGCGGCAAGGAAGTGCTGGCTGACCTGCACGACGAGCGCACCAACAAGCGCCTGATCGTGAAGGAACAGATCATCGATCGGGATACAATCGAGCGCATCTCCACCCGCAACCTCAAGCGTATTCGCTACGCCGACAAGGATCCCCGGGTGAATGAGCAGATCGACGAGATCGAGGAAATGACCTCGCGTCAGATCGATGTGCTGCGCAAGATCACCAACGAGAAGATCGGCAAGCTGCAGAAGGGTGATGAGCTGGCGCCAGGCGTGATCAAGCTGGTCAAGGTTTACATCGCCATGAAGCGCAAGCTGTCGGTGGGCGACAAGATGGCCGGCCGTCACGGGAACAAGGGCGTGATCGCGCGCATTCTTCCTGAGGAGGATATGCCCTACCTGCCCAACGGCACGCCGGTCGAGATCGTTCTCAACCCGCTCGGTGTTCCTTCGCGTATGAACGTGGGTCAGATCCTGGAGACGCATCTGGGCTGGGCCGCGCATCAGCTGGGCGAGAAAATCGCCGAGGTGGTGGAACGCAATCGCGATGCCAACGAGGTTCGCGCCATGGTGACGGAGCGCTTTGCCAACACGGCGACGCTGCGGCAACTGTTGGAACTCGATGACGAGATGCTGTTGCGCGTAGCCCACGGCATGAAGCGTGGCATCTGGTTTGGTACCGCGGTGTTCGATGGCGCCAAGGAAGCAGAGCTCAAGGCACTGCTGGCCGCGGCCGAACTACCCAGCTCGGGCAAGACGCCGCTGTTTGACGGCATGACGGGCGAGGAGTTCGAACAGCCTGCAACGGTAGGGTACATCTACATGCTGAAGCTTTCCCACCTGGTCGACGACAAGATTCACGCCCGTTCGATCGGACCGTATTCGCTCATTACCCAGCAGCCGCTGGGTGGCAAAGCGCAATTCGGTGGGCAGCGTTTCGGTGAGATGGAAGTGTGGGCGCTCGAAGCATACGGCGCGGCCTACATCCTGCAGGAGCTGCTTACCGCTAAGTCTGACGACGTCTACGGCCGCACCAAGATCTACGAGGCCATCGTCAAGGGCGAGGCGGCTATTGAGCCCGGCGTTCCAGAGTCATTCAACGTGCTGATTCGCGAGCTGCAGTCGCTCTGTCTCGATGTGGAATTGATCAAGCAACCGGAAAAGAGACTTCCGGCGCCGGCTGTCGCAGCGGCGGACTAAGGGAAAAGGGTAAGGGATTCCGCAGCCTCAATAGCTTCAAAGGTTGCGGAAAGACTGGGTTTTGTATCAGGGCACGACTTTAGTCGGGCCGTAAGCGATTCAAAGTATCCAGGGCTTTAGCCCCTGAGTTTTTTCCCAGGGTTTTCTTAAAACCAGGCCTGTCCTCACAAGGAATCGCTCCCGGGGAGGACAGGCCGAGCAGATTCATCCCGGGATCGTAGCCGGCACGCTTCGGAGTTTTGATCTGAAGCCAGGTGCCAAGGAGGGTCGTCTTGTACCGTTCCAGCCCATTTGAACTGACCAGCCCCATTACAGATTTTGATGCTATCCGCATCTCACTCGCCTCACCGGAAAAAATCCGCAGCTGGTCGCATGGCGAGGTGACCAAGCCGGAAACTATCAACTACCGCACCTTTAAGCCGGAGCGCGATGGACTGTTCTGCGCCCGCATCTTTGGCCCGGTCACCGATTGGGAATGCCTGTGCGGCAAATACAAGCGCATGAAGCATCGCGGAGTGATCTGCGATAAGTGCGGCGTCGAAGTTACCTTCTCCAAGGTTCGTCGTGAGCGCCTGGGCCACATCGAGCTGGCGTCACCCTGCTCCCACGTCTGGTTCTTCAAGGGACTGCCCTCGCGTATCGGCCACCTGCTCGATATCTCCCTGCGTGACCTCGAAAGTGTTCTCTATTTCGAGAGCTACGTAGTGGTCGATCCCGGCGATGCGCCCGGTGAAAGAACGCGAAATCATCAAGGACGAGGCCCGTTTCCGCGAGCTCGACACCCAGTATCGCCCCACTGGCTTCAAGGGCATGATGGGCGCCGAAGCCATCAAGGAACTGCTCAAGCGCGTAGTGGTGGACGAACTGGCCATCGAGCTGCGCGAGCGCATGAAGACCGAGACCTCGCTGCAGAAGCGGCTGAAGTATGCCAAGCGTCTCAAGGTGGTCGAGGCTTTCCGCAAGTCCGGCAATAAGCCACAGTGGATGATTCTTGACGTGATCCCGGTCATTCCACCGGAACTGCGTCCCCTGGTGCCGCTGGATGGCGGCCGTTTCGCCACCTCGGATCTGAACGATCTGTACCGCCGCGTCATCAACCGCAACAACCGCCTCAAGAAGCTCATGGATCTGCATGCGCCTGAGGTGATCGTGCGCAACGAAAAGCGCATGCTTCAAGAAGCTGTCGACGCGCTGTTTGATAACGGCCGTCGCGGCCGCGTGCTGCGCGGCGCCAACAATCGTCCCCTCAAGTCGCTCTCCGATACTTTGAAGGGCAAGCAGGGGCGTTTCCGTCAAAATCTATTGGGCAAGCGCGTGGACTACTCCGGCCGTTCCGTCATCGTGGTCGGTCCGGAGCTCAAGCTGCACCAGTGCGGCCTGCCCAAGAAGATGGCGCTCGAGCTGTTCAAGCCCTTTATCTACCACCGGCTGGAGCAGACCGGCCACTGCACGACCATCAAGCAAGCCAAGGAAATGGTCGAAATGCAGGAGCCCATCGTTTGGGACATCCTCGAAGAGGTCATCAAGGATCATCCCGTGCTCCTCAACCGCGCGCCTACGCTCCATCGTCTGGGTATCCAGGCTTTTGAGCCGGTGCTGGTAGAAGGCAAGGCAATCAAGATCCATCCCCTGGTCTGCACCGCGTTCAACGCAGACTTCGATGGCGATCAGATGGCCGTTCATATCCCGCTGTCGCCGGAAGCCCAGGTGGAGGCCAGCGTGCTGATGCTGGCGTCGCACAACATTCTGTCGCCCGCCTCAGGCCAGCCGATCACCGTGCCTACGCAGGACATGGTTCTCGGTCTCTACTACCTGACCAAGGCCAAGAAGGGTGGCAAGGGTGAGGGCCGCGTCTTTGCCAACACCGAAGAAGTCCTCATGGCGCTGGAGGCCAAGGAAGTCGAAACACTGACCCCGATCCGCCTCCGTTACACCGGGTCGGTGCTGGACATGACCACCGCCTACGACGATCAGGATCTGACCCACACCGAGCCGGTGCAGTACGACAAGCAGTACATCTCGACCACCGTCGGCCGGGCCATCCTGAACGATGCGCTCTCCGATGGCATGCCTTACGTCAACGGCCTGCTGAAGAAGAAGGGCATTGGCCAGCTGGTGAACTACTGCTACCTGAACCTGGGTCTGGAAGTGACGGTCAAGATGCTGGACCGGATCAAGGACCTCGGCTTCCAGTACGCCACCCGCAGCGGCTTGTCGGTTGGTTTGGACGACATGGTCATTCCCGACACCAAGTACACCGTGGTGCGCGACGCTGAGAAGCAGGTGATTGCCGTACAGCAACAGTACCTGGACGGCGCCATCACCAACGGCGAGCGTAACAACAAGGTGATCCAGATCTGGTCAGCGGTCACTGAGAAGGTTGCCGATGAGATGTTCGACAACATGAAGAACGCCGACAAGGAAGGCATGATGAACCCGATTTACATCATGGCCGACTCCGGCGCTCGCGGTTCCAAACAGCAGATCCGTCAGCTCTCCGGCATGCGCGGCCTGATGGCCAAGCCTTCCGGCGAAATCATTGAAACCCCGATCACCGCCAACTTCCGCGAAGGTCTCACCGTGCTGCAGTACTTCATTTCCACCCACGGCGCTCGTAAGGGCCTGGCGGATACGGCATTGAAGACGGCAGACTCGGGTTACCTTACCCGGCGCCTGGTCGATGTGGCCCAGGACGTGATTGTCAGCGAGCAGAACTGCGGTACGGTCGAAGGCATCTACGTCGGTCCCATCGTCGAATCGGGCGAGATCATCGAGCCGCTGCGCGACCGTATCATTGGCCGCGTATCGCTTGAGAAGATCAAGGACTTCGAAGGCAGCGTGATCGTCGAAGTAAACCAGGAGATCACCGAAGAGTTCGCGAACGCCATTCAGGGCGCGGGCATTGAGAAGGTGAAGATCCGCTCCGTGCTGACCTGCGAGTCCAAGCGCGGCGTCTGCATCCTGTGCTACGGACGCAATCTTGCTTCCGGCCGCATGGTGGAGTTGGGCGAGGCAGTCGGTGTGATCGCGGCGCAGTCTATCGGCGAGCCGGGAACACAGCTGACGATGCGTACCTTCCACATCGGCGGCACAGCGTCCCGTGTTTCCCAGCAGTCATCACTGGATGCGAAGAACCAGGGAACGGTGCGCTTCTTGAACATGCTTACCGTTCGCGCCAAGTCGGGCGACCTGGTGGCCATGAACCGGTCGGGCGCTATCGCGGTTGTCGATGAACGCGGCCGGGAGAAGGAGCACTACCAGGTTGTGTACGGCGCCAAGCTCAAGGTCGAAGATGGCGCGCACGTGCAACTCGGGCAGACGCTGGTCGAGTGGGATCCTTACACCTTTGCCATCCTGACGGAAATTGGTGGAACGATCCAATTCAAGGACCTGCAGGAAGGCATCACCCTGAACGAAGAAGTGGATGAAGTGACAGGCCTGTCGCGTCTCGTGGTTGCGGAAGCAGCCGACGAGAAGCGTCAGCCCGCCATCGTCATCAAGGGCGCCAAGGGCAACAAGCGTTATCTGATGCCCAGCCGTGCTCACCTCATGATTCAGGATGGGGACGAGGTCTTTCCTGGCGATGTGCTGGCCAAGATCCCGCGTGAGACCACCCGTACCAAGGACATCACCGGTGGTCTGCCGCGCGTAGTCGAGCTGTTCGAAGCCCGCAAGCCGCGTGAAACCGCAATCATCAGCGAGATCGATGGTGTGGTGAAGTTCGGCGAAGTGGCCAAGGGTCAGCGCAAGATCTACGTGACTGCGGACAACGGCGAGGAGAAGGAATACTCGGTGCAGCGTGGCGTCCACGTCAACGTGCAGGAAGGCGAGCGTCTGAAGGCCGGCGAGCCGTTGATGGATGGCCCGCTGAACCCGCACGACATCCTGGCGGTACTCGGCGAGAAGGAACTTCAGGGATATCTGGTCAACGAAATCCAGGAAGTCTACCGCTTGCAGGGCGTGGCGATCTCAGATAAGCACATTGAGACCATCGTCCGTCAGATGTTGCGTTGGGTGAAGATCGAGGAAGTCGGCGACACGTCGTTCCTGCTGGAACAGCAGATCGACAAGTTCCGCTTCCGCGAAGAGAACGAGCGTGTGATTGCCAAGGGTGGCAGGCCGGCGATTGGCCGTCCGCTGCTGCTGGGCATCACCAAGGCCTCGCTCTCGACCGACTCCTTCATCTCCGCGGCATCCTTCCAGGAGACCACGCGTGTTCTCACCGAAGCCAGCATCAACGGCTCGGTCGACAGCCTGCGCGGCCTCAAGGAAAACGTCATCGTCGGCCGCCTCATCCCGGCAGGAACGGGCATGGAGTACTACCGCAACATCCAGCTCTCGCAGGAACTCGAAGAAGCCGCTGCCCGCGTGCAGCAGGAAGTCACGGCCGCCTTCGAGGAAGCCGAGCGCGAACTGGAACTCATGCGGCAGGAAGGCGAAGCCGAAGAAATGGCAGCCGAGTAACTCAGCATCATCAGTCAAACCACAAAGGCCGCGAGCAATCGCGG
>CAWCKO010000034.1:0-273827 GCA_963796145.1 uncultured Acidobacteriaceae bacterium
GGTGACTTTCCAACGTCTCTATCCATTCGCTAACGCCTCAATCGCAAATACAAAAACGGGCACAAGTCGGTCCAGCACCGGACGGCAGCTTCCTTTTAAATACAGGCTGGAGTAGTACCGCCAGCGCGAGTGCCGCAACAATTCCTGCAGCAGCGCGGCATATGGATGTTTCGCTCACGTTCTCTTTACGTTGTTTTTCGACGGCCATAGGACTTGAATGGAGCATAAGAATTGAGTGTTACAGCAAGATTGCAAGTGGCGGCTCTGCGGTGGCTCATTACACGAGGCAGGCGGCAACCGAGAAAATTCGTGGCCGTCGCCATCTTCGGAACGATGGCCTCAGCTTGGGCGGCTGAGATTCCGTGTTGCGCCGTGGCATCGTAGAATTTCGTGGGTGCAGTTAGTGGGGAGAGGACGGCGGCGGATATGGGGCTTCGCCACCGTACCTTGAGCGGAAATGAGCAGCGGTCGATCGGCCAAAAAGTTGGGACCGGTCCTAGGATGCCTTGCTTGGCGGCACAATCGGCAGACCCGTTGCGCGCCATGCATGAAATCCACCAACCATGTCCGTTGCGCGGCAGAGTCCAAGATCCTGCAGAGCTGCGGCCGCGAGGCTTGAGGTATAGCCTTCGGAACAGAAGACAATCACCTGGAGGTAATGATCGGTCGCGACCGGCAGCCGCGTGCTGGAGGCCGGGTCGAACCGCCACTCGAGCACGTTACGTTCGACAACCAACGCGCCGGCAATACTGCCCTCGATCGCGCGCTGGCTTTCGGGCCGAATATCGACGAGTATCGCCTCTGTTTTGGCCGCCGCATCATAGGCCTCATCCGGAGATAGCCGTCGCAGTCGGGCACGTGCCGCTGAAAGCACCTGCTCAATGCTCAAGGCACCGGTCCGGTCTACGGGTTTCCGTCTCTGCACGGGCCACGCCTGATCGAGCGTCTCAGCCTTCCCAGACGCGCGTTCGCGCGGAACCAGTCGACTCCCATCCAGCTCGTACTCGTTCATCTCGCTAAGCGGAGGAGAATATGCGTGAATGCTGATGGCCGGCGCGAGGGAGACATTACGGACGTCATGCGCGTAATCGGGACCGAATGCGCGCGGCTTGCCCGGATGTATCACGCGGGCCCGCTCACCAGGACGATGCTCCTCAAGAATCCCGGTCGCTACGACGAAGGCTCCCGAGGACTCACCGTGGTCGTGGAAGCCGGTAGATTGCCCTGGCAGCCAGCTGATTACCCATATGTCATAGTCCGGACCGCGATACAGTCGCTCATACCAGCGCCGTTCGGCGCGCAGCCGCACTTTATCCATCCATCCATCAGACGACGTGAACAGCGAGACGATGTTGGCGAGCTCCTCAGGCGTTCTCGAGACCGCGCCGGATAGACCCTTCGCTGCTAGCCGTGGGGTGCTGGCCTCGGGCGCAAGTTGTTCATCTGTTGCCATGGCATATCTCCTGGTTGGCCGGCATTTGCGGCCCCGTCTATTCGGCAGCGCCAGACCGGCATGATTCATCTGCCTTATCTCCGATAACTGTCGGTTGCAATGGTTCGCTCATCCGAGGCGCTGTCAGACAACGCCCGGGTGATGACGACGCGATAGTCCCAGCCTGACTCTTCGCTCGTGTGCAGGCTTGGCCCCCAGACTGTTCATCGACCACATAGCCAAGCGGCTTCTGCCGCCCGAGGATGGCAAGCTGGATTTTGCGGAAGATCTGGGACCATTCGTCCTGGAAGCCCTACCGGATTCTGTAAACTCACTCCACCGTCTCCGGCTTCGCAGATACCGCAGCGGTCGAACGGCTAGTCTGGGAGGCGACGGGGAGGGAAAGAACTCTCAGAAATGAGACGGTCAAGAAGGTGCGCTTAGTGAAAGCAGCGAATTGCATCGGATCTCTCCACAGCTAAACCGTCGCAAACAAGCCCCGGCACGGATGCCGGCCTGTCGACGGATACTACGGGCAAACGATGGAGCATTTCGGATGAGCTTTGGAGAAGGCGTTTCAGGAATATCTGAGAATGTCGCGGCTCACCCAACGAAAGGCTGGTCGCAGCGACAACAACGAAGCAGAGAAAACACCATAATTTGACGCTAGCATGGCCTGAAGAATCGGGTCAATGTTTGAGCATTGGCCAGGGCGGTACGCCTGTAACCATATTCCAGCGATTCACGGCTGCCAGAGGTAATAAGTCGACCGGGCTGATCCGCCCCGTAGCCTTGTCTTTGTCTTCAGATTTCAGCCCCGCAAAGCGATGGCCGAGGGACGCGCCCGAGTTCGCAACCGGCGCTTCCCACCGACATCATGTGCTGTGGTAGAGAGGGTCATGTGCCAGCGCGGTCGTGGAGATTAGCCGCAGCAAGCTCGACTTTTCTTCTAAGTGGACATGAGCAGAGCACCTTCGAATACGCGCGACCGTTTCTCGACAGAGCGGCGACGATCGCTTTGAGTTAACCGACCATTGTCCGGAAAAGGGACATCTCTGGACAACAGATTGCCTGCATGTGCCACATCGGGCAAGCGGTTCAATACGACCCTAAATCCAGGAAAATGCCCGTACAGACATGCTAGCGGCTATATCTTTGGCGATGCGTGTGGACTGCGGCTCAACGGCCAGGGTAGCTTGAGACTCAGCAAGATGAGAAGACAGAGCATGGTATCTGCTCCCGCAGGTGTTTTGCGCATCGACTCTTGAGAAATCCGCACTGGCAGTATGAAATCTGGTCTTTCATGGCTCTTTCGGTAAAATGCCTCCGCCTCAGGTAACCGCGTACTGAGCCGCGGTCTTTTCGTTCAGAGTGATGCCGAGACCAGGGCGATTGGAAAGAATGAGCGCCCCATTGGACACTTGCTCAGCAGGACTGATGAGCTCTGCACGCCAGGGGACTTCCCCGTACGAAAACTCAAGTATGTTGAAGCTCGGAACCGTCGCGACAACGTGAGCCGCAGACACATTGCCGACAGGGCTAGCGGGGCCATGCGGGGCGGTCAAAAGTCCGGCTCCTTCGGCAATGGCTGCAATCTTCTTGATCTCAAGCATACCGCCGCAGACTTTGACGTCGGGCATGATGATATCGACAGACTCGGCCTTGATGTACGGGTAGAAGCCTACAACGCCATGGTAAGATTCACCGCCCGCAGTGGGCATTTTTGCAGCCTTGTTGATAGCAGGCAGGTCGGCGTCGGACTGAGTGACCTCTTCGAGCCAGAACAAGTGGAGCGGCTCAAAGCGACGAGCAAGCTCAAGGCCGTTTCGTAGATCGAAACGGCTGTGAACGTCGATCAGCAGATCACGCTGGTCGCCGATCGCCTGGCGTACGGCCTGAGCGCAGGAAATACCGGCACGACTGTACTCTTCGATCCTGGCTTGATCGGTCAGACCGTGAGGCATTTCATCGAACGGAGCAAGCTTAACGGCGTCGAAACTGGCAGCAACGGCTTCCTCGGCCATGCGGGCAAAGCCCTCCGGCGTGCGGTCGGTGGTCGAGCGGTTGATGTTGGCATAGAGGCGGATGCGTTCCTGAATACGGCCACCAAAGAACTCGTAGGAGGGGACCCCGAAGACCTTGCCGCGGATGTCCCACAGTGCCTGCTCGAGAGAACTGGCCGCGACAGCAACGGGTGCACCATGTTGTGAGACCACAGGATCGGTCGCTTTGCGGAACCACCCGATGTCGAAGATGCTGCGGCCACGAAGCAGATCGGAAAACTGCTTAAGATATGCGATGGTCTGATCATCCTTGCTGCTCTGTGAAGCATCACCGAGACCGGTGATGCCACCGGCGGTCTTGAGACGAGCGATCGTCCAGTTGCCGCGGTGGTTTACTTTCACGTGGAAGACCTCAAGGCTGTCCACGGTCAGCTTTGTGCTTCCCTTCTGGGCAACGGAGTCCTGCTCGGCAGCCAACGCCAGAGGAGCCAGAGAAAATGCCTTCAGAGCGTCTCTCCGATTCAGCATGATCAGGAAGTCCTTCCTATGTGCATTTCATTTCTAGCGGGGCGAAAGCTACCTGGACGCCACCTGTCCTGTCTTTGCTCTGAATTCCGCCACCGCCGGCGATAAGGACATACTGCCTGCCGTTGAGGGTTTCGTCCCGGCCGCCTACTTTGGCTCGACTGGAGGCTCTCCGAGGTCCTTCAGCTTCTGCCTGGCGTTGTCGTTGGACGGGTCTTTCTCCAGCGACTTCTTGTAACTGTCGATGGCTAGCTGTTTCTGACCGGATTCCGTGTAGGCTTCGCCCAGGCTGTCATAGACGTTCCCGGAGTCGGGATAGTTCTTCGCGTTGAGTTTGAAGATGTCGATGGCTTCGGGGAGGTGGTTGTCGATCAGGAGTTCAAAGCCCCAGGCGGTCACGGCAGATTCCTCAAGCTTGAAGCTTGGCGATTCCTTCTGCATGGCTGCATAGACGTCTTCGGCGTGATCGAAGCCCTGCCGGCCGAGTTCAATACGAAAGGATTCGAGAGTTGCGGGCAGGCCTTTGGCCGGGCGATAGCTTGCGGAGAGGAAGTGGTTGGGCGCGCCATTGTCAGCAGGGGTCTTCTTGATCCAGGCCATCGCCGCTGCGTCGTGCTTCAGATAGGCGTCGAGAAAATGAACGGTGTAGCGGGCGATCCAGGCGTATCCGGCGATTCCGTCCGCGCGGTCATAGTCGGCTATCGCTTGTTCGGAAAAGTTCCTCTTCCATACGTCCTCGTTCCGTTGGTACATCGAGCTGTGCTCGAAGTGCACTAGACCCAACATACGCACCAGGAGCAGATCACCGTGTGTCCATGCGTTGAGGACGCTTGGACCCTGGTTCTTTTCGCTGTTTAAGTAGCGGCTCTGGTCTTCGAGAGTCAAGCCCCCGTTGGCGAAAAACAAAAGAGGAATCGTCATCTGCTCGGGGTGAACGTCGCCTTGTTTCACCAGTCCGGGGTAATAGCGCATGCTGCCGTCGAGGGCAACTAGGGCATCGATGCGGTTGTCACGCGCAGCGGCGAAGAGGTTGGAGATGCCGCCCCAGCTGAATCCGGCGACGGCAATAGCGGACATGTCGGTGTTGGGCAAACTTTCCGCATAACTGATCAGAAAGGAGATGTCGCGTGCCTGGGCGTCGATCCCGGTGAGGTCGTTGGTCATGTCGCGGGTCGATGCTCCCATGCCGGGGCCGGCGATGACGACATAACCATGGCTGGCGAGGTATTCGCACAGGTCGGCGTTTTCCCAGGACATGGCGGAGAAGCTGGGTGCGTAGATCACAATCGGAAAACGCCCCGAGACCGGCGGCGCATCGCGCACCGCCCACATGGGCATGGCCAGGGTGGGCTTGATGCCATCGAGCCAATGCTTCTGGTCGACGGACAGAGTGGGCTTGTCGAAGCTCGTCTCGCTGGCCGCGAGATTTCCGTAGTCGCCGACGGTCATTGGTTTCAGAGTGGATTTCTCGGCCGGATACCAGATGAGCGTCTGCAGGGGCCGGGCTCGCTCGCCCTGGTAGGGCGCGCCGAGATCGTTGGTCCTGGACCGGTAGGTGCGGGAGTAATCGTACTGCTCGACCACCTTAAGGCCGACAAGATGGGGGCCGGGCTTCTCTGTGAACTGAAACAGAGTTGCTTTTTGAGCCAGTGCGGCGGCCGCGATGGCTGCAACCGCCAGTGCCCCCATAAGAAAGCGAGGATTTCTGCCCACGGAACGACCTCTTATTTTGCCGCAATGGTCGCGAGTATAGCATCGCTAAGGTACCCAATCGCCTGCGGCTCAGATGGGTATTGAGGATTCAGAGCTAAATTAGACGATCGCGATCTTACCGGCTTCATCGATGGTGACTTCCCAAGGTTGAACTTTTTATAGACGGGCATTATGGGATTGGTGGGAGTTGGACGCACTTTTCAAGCCCGCCAGCCGCGCGCTGTGACATTAATACGAGGGGAGTAGGTAATATGTCTCAGTAATTCCTCGTCGCCATAGTTACCCCGATCTGGAGTGGAGTGGACCCCTCCCGATTTGATCCCGATTGACCCCCGGGAAGAAAGAGGCCGGAATGCAGCGAATCGCGAAGTTGACGTGTCTGTTCATTTTCAGTAACACCATCATGGTGGACATCGGACCGGCCCAGGCCAGGCCGCAGGACGCCGCCATCATCACCCGCCGCAACGCCACTGAAAAAGAACTCGAGTCCATCGCCATCATCGAGCGCAAGGTGATGGTGCCCATGCGCGACGGCAAACGCATGCAGGCCGATATCTACCGGCCTAAAGACGAGTCGAAGAAATTTCCCATCATCTTCGTCCGTACTCCGTACAACTTCAACTACTGGGATGTGGATCTGGGCGCGCCCAGAGACATGTCCGCCAAACTAGAGGCGGTCAAGCATGGCTACGCCTACGTCGAGATGAACGAGCGCGGCCGCTACTTCTCCGAAGGCGACTATGACATTCTGGGCGCTCCCCTTACTGACTCCGACGATGCTCTCGACTGGATGGGCGCGCTGCCCTGGTCTACTGGCAAGGTCGGCCTCATCGGCTGTTCCTCCACAGCTGAGTGGCAGTTGGCCGTGGCCTCGCGCGGCAACAAGGCCCTCGGTACATTTATCCCGGAGAGCTTCGGCGCGGGCGTCGGCCGCGTCGGCCCATACTACGAGCAAGGCAACTGGTTCCGCGGCGGGGCTGTGCAGATGCTTTTCATCGCCTGGCTCTACGACTCCGGCCTTCAAACCAGCGACGGCCGACCCACGTTGCCCCCGGGCATGTCTCGGCAAGCCCTGCTTGAAGCCGCCAAGTTCTATGATCTCTCCGCGCACCCGCCCACTGTTGACTGGGCCAAGGCCCTCCAGCACTTGCCTGAGAGGGAGATCCTTGCCGCGGTTGGCAGCCCGCACGGAATCTTTGCCGACACCACGCCCTCCGGCAAGCCCGGCATGATCCTACGCAGCCCCAACGATCCCTCCTGGTACCAGGGCGGCCTCTGGAACGACAGTATGCGCATCGATGTTCCTGGCCTTTGGCTCATGACCTGGTACGACGTCAGCGTCGCCCCCAACCTTGCCGCATACAATTATGTTCGCAACACCGCCAGCCCCGCCGTGGCCGCCCAGCAGTATGCCATCATCGCGCCCGTGTCCCACTGCGCTTACAAGGGCGCCGCAGAACACACCATCGTAGGCGAACGTGACTTGGGCGACGCGCGCCTCGACTATGACACGCTCACCTACGGCTGGTTTGACTACTTCCTCAAGGGAGAGGACAACGGCTTCCCGGCCAAGACCCCAAAGGTCCGGTACTACACCATGGGCAGCAACAAGTGGCAGTCGTCGGACACCTGGCCACCCGAGGGTGCAAAGGCAGTTACGTATTACCTGGCCAGCGAGGGGCACGCCAATTCGCTCAATGGAGATGGCGCTCTCGTTCCCTCGCCGGCGCAGAAGGACAATTTCGACAACCTTGTCTATGACCCCATGAATCCTGTCCCAACCCACGGCGGAGGGTTCTGTTGCATGGGTGCCGATTATAAGCCCGGTGCACTCGACCAGCGCGGCCTCGAAGCGCGCGGCGACATCCTCGTCTACAGCACCGGCTCGCTCAAGGAAGGCATGGAGGTCAGCGGTCCCATCGACGTTACTCTCTACGTGTCGAGCGACGCGAAGGATACCGACTTTACCGTGAGACTCATCGAAGTGTTGCCCGACGGCACCGCGTACAACATCGACGAAAATATCCAGCGTGTCCGCTATCGCGAAGGGTATACCAAGCCGCCGGTGTGGATGGAGAAGAACAAGGTCTACAAAGTCACCCTACAGCCAATGCAAACCAGCAACTACTTCGCCCCCGGACACCAGTTGCGAATAGAAGTCAGCAGCAGCAATTTCCCCCGCTTCGATCTCAACCTTAACACCGGTGGCGACAACTACAGCGAATCACAAGGCGTCATCGCCCACAACCAGGTCCACCACTCAACGCAATATCCCTCCAGCATCACCCTGAGCGTCGTAAAAAGTAGAGAGTAAATGATGAACAGCAATCGTTTCTTTAAAGAGACCTTCTCCGATGACGACTGGAGAACTTCATCCGTCGTGTTGCATGATTGCGTTGTATCTGCGTAGTTGCTGGGGAGATAAAAGGACAGGATACCTACCGCAGCAATGCGGGGATAGGTATTGTGTCCCCTTGTCTCCCCGTGCCTGCCGTTGAGGGTTTCGTGGGTAAGCGGCAAGAGTGGGGCAAGCGGCAAAGTGGGACTGTGTCCCGGATCGATCAATTTCTTCACAGCTTCCTGCCCCGGACTGATCGCCCCTCAATCTCAAAATTGTGCCGACCAACCGTAACGAGTGTGTGCATCGTTTCACCATCCAGATAAGCGATATCGAAAAGCTTTCCTTCGGCTAAGCGACCCAAGACTTCGATCAGACGGTTTGGGGAAGGCCGGGGAAGCTGCTCGGCCCGCCGAAGTGTTTACACGCCTGGCACGACGTCAGCGCGTCACGATTAACTTCGAATTGGTGTTGACTCACCGCGCTCGTACAGCAAATAGAGACCGTGCGTGCGAAGCCTGATGTGATCCCACCGACCGCCAATCCTTCCGCACGGAAGAGAAACGAGTAAGACACATGGCTGACAATGTTGCAGAGATTCCTGAAGGACTAGATATACGCTTAATCACCGCGGCGGCCGAAAAGATACCCTCGGCTCGGCTCGTTCCCAACCGTGCCGAGGTAGACGATAATCTTGGTCTGCTCGCTAACTTGGCCGGCACCTGGGAGGGTCCGGGTTTCAATCTCATCGCAAGGCCCGATAAAATAGGCGGGTCGCCGCTGTTCTTGGAGCTGAATCAGACTTTTGAGTCCCTGAGTTTTATTCCAATTTCCTCCAGCATCCCTAACCGGGGCAGCGCGGTCGATGATACAACGCTGTTCGGTCTCACTTACCTGCAGAAGATCGTTGACACCGCGACCGGAGGTGCGCTGCACATCGAACCGGGTATCTGGATCCATATTCCTTTCCAGGATGTCCCCGGTAAGAGCCAGAGCGTTGCCCGCATGGCAACCATTCCTCACGGCAATTCCGTCCTTTTGGAGGGAACTGCGGTTGAGATTAATCCCCTTCCCGGAGGTACATTCGATCCGGACGCGATCGCCGCGGTGAATACGTCGCCCTTCCCCGTGGGTGGAACGATTCCGCCGGCAGGAACACTGAGCGCATTCCCACCGTACAACCTATCGCTGACGACACCGGCGGCGGTCAATTTTCGAACACCGGCCGGGAACGTGCCGCCTGTGCCGTTACCGGCATCGATTCTCGGCGTGCCTATGCAAAAGATCATTCAGGATCCAGCGGCTCTCCTGACGGCTGCCATCACGGGCCAGACGATCGAGAGCATGGTGGTCATCAATGTCGCGACGGTCAACAGCCTGCTGCAAACCCAGCCTGGAGGAGCTCCGCCGAAAGACATTTTGGCTAACCTCAACACGGGCGGCGGAGCCGAGGACATTCCGTTTCTCAAGGCGAATGCGAATGTCGCCACGGTATTTGCTACTTTTTGGCTGGAGACGATCAAAGGGTCAGCACCCGGGCAAACCTCACTCCAATTGCAGTATGTGCAGACGGTGTTTTTAGACTTCCCCGTGATTACCCCTGGTAATCCGCCGGGCGCCAACCTGAGTTGGCCTCACGTTTCGGTTGCGACTCTGCAGAAGGTATTTGGCGGCCAATAGGAGCCAGCCGCATTGCTGAACGTGTTCGTGAAGAGCGATCAAAGCGTGCGCCAGTTTGAGCGAACCCAAAGCCACCATCGTCAATGTATGAGTGAGCTCCAGGAGAACAGTTCGCAGCGCTCGTCGGGAAAAACGCGAAACCGGGTCTCGTTTACCCCCAGGCCGGCAGCGGTGGTTCGTGGAACATGAATATTTGAGTTTCACGATAGTGAGCGCCGTTTGGGTGCTGGCGCTCTACCATGCCGCACTTCGAGCCCCATTTGTCTATGACGACGTAGAGCAAATCCTCAAAAACCCTTGGCTTGGATCCCTCCATTCGGCAGTGTATTTCCTTCACTCTTCTGTCAACTTTACCGACGATTTCCTTCATTCCGGTCAGACATCCTACAGGCCGGTATTTTGGATGAGCCTTGTTCTGGATCGCTCCGTTTGGGGCTTGGATCACCCAGGTGGATTCCATATGACCAATCTCCTCCTACATTGGGCAGATGGCCTTCTGGGCTTTTTACTCCTGCGCAGGTTGGGTCTAACAAGCCTGGTTGCGGCCACTACCGCGCTCTTGTGGTTAGGGCTTCCTATCAATTCCGAGGTTGTTGCGTGGATTTCCGGACGATCCTATTCGCTGATGTTCGGTTTCATGTTGCTCGCTTTTCTGAGCGGGCAATCGTATCTGCAATCCGGCCGTCCCCGGATGCTCGCCGGCTTCGGTCTGTTCTCTCTGCTGGCGCTGCTATCCAATGAAGCGGGAGTGCTCGTCATCCCATTAGGCATATTAGTGGCCTATGCCATAGGTCGTACCGCTCGCAAGCCACGCATGCTTTTGTTGGGTGGCGCCTCCGGCGTTTATACACTGTACTTCTACTTGCGACATTTGAGTGGCATTCGTTCTCTCAATGCCCCTTCGGCAATATGGCCTGTCAGCATCTCCTTTTTCAAATACCTCGGTTGGATGTTTCTGCCATTCCACATGAGCGTGGAGCGATCCACAGACATGCCGGCAAATCATTTCTCCGCTTGGGCGTGCCTTGGATTTATCGGCATGTCGGGAATAGTCGCTCTGACATTCCGGATCCGCAAAAGCCTGCCCGATGTAGCTTGTGGGTTGATGTGGACGCTGATTGCGCTTTTGCCATTTTGCGGAGTCATTGTGATCTATCAGGGACTGGCGGAACGCTACGAGTATCTGGCGTCCGCCGGCATTTGCCTCGCGATCTGCGCGCTTATGTTCAAGGTTCAACATCAAGAGAGACGAACGATTTTCTTCAGTCTCATTTCTATTTGGATTTTGTGGGGCGTATGGCGAGTTCAGTCCCGGGTCGCCGACTGGACTGATCCGGCACGGCTGTATACCGCGTCTCTCCAGGCAACGCCCGACAGCACGAAACTGCTTTACAATTTGGGAGCCGTCTCGGAGCAGCGAGGCGATCTAACCACCGCTAAGAGCTCTTACAAAAAAGCCCTCACCTTTAAGCCGGACTATGAACCGGCCATCGCCGGCCTCGGAAATGTGTACCTAAGGCGCAATGACCCTCGTCGAGCCCAATCGGCTTATTACAAAGCCCTCACGTTGGAGCCGGATGACGCCGGAAGTATTACCAATCTCGCTGTTGCATCTCAAGAGATGAACGAGACCGCTGTCGCGGAGCAGCAGTACAAGCGTGCTATTGCTGTTGCCCCAAATCGGGACGATGCATACTGCAACCTCGGAGCCCTTCTCTTTCAAGAGCGGCGCGTACCCGAAGCAATCGCGATTCTATCGAAGGCAGTGAGCGTGAATCCGCAGGATGCGACCCCATACTACGACCTCGCAGCCATTTATCAAAATGTTGGGAAACGCGATCTTGCGTTGACTTTTTACAAAAAAGTGCTTGCCCTCAAGCCGGCTGATCCAGATGCGCTTTCGCGAGTAACTCAACTAGACTCTGAATCTAGCCACGACAGTGCAAGTCCCTAACGCGTAACCGCTACACTTGTACTGTCTTGCGTGGCGCTGCTTATGGGGCTCTTCTCAGCTTTGCTTTTCTGTCGATCACACCAATGTTGGGCTTTCGGGGTTTACTCCACTATTGGGTGGTTAGGTTGCTGTAGCCAGTTAGCTCTACATATCCTTTGCCTTCTACGAATCTGCCGTCACGTGTTCCTTGGAAACGAGAGGCCCCTTCCCAGTAAGCGGGGCTTCCTCCGCCTTGGACTACGGGTAATTCCTGATCTTGCAAAGGCGTGGACATGTCCAGTTGAATCCGCAAAGAGGGAATGTTGATGGTCCATGCGATCGGATAGTCAGCACTGCTTATGTCGCTATGAAACGTGGTTTGACCAGGCACCAGCGTAAAGTCTCCCGGCTTGAGGTGTGTCACTTCTCCATCCTGGGAGATGAACGTTCCTCTCGACGCAGGATCGAACTGCCCATTCGGAAGACGCAAGCCGTATAGCATAATCGAAGACCCATCCTCAAGCTGGATGGAGAACCAATCCCAGGGCGGAAGCGTCTGACCAGCTCCAAGAGTAAAGTACTCGTGATCGTTCCAGGCTAGACCGTCGACCGGAATTGCTTCTCCATTCACCGTGATCGATCCTGATGCTGTCAGTCGAGGAATCGAGTAGTACTCGAAGAACTCAGAACCATGTCCGTCCGAACCATCCAGCTCAAACAGACCATCGTGCCCATGGAGAACAGGAGGAACCTGCGGTTGTAAATACAGATCGATCCCGAAGTTGTCCTGTTGTGCGTGCAGCTGAAATACTCCGAACACTGAAGATGGTTGCTTTAATTGCCAAGGCCCGAGCTGAATGGACCACGGCTTCTCGGTGATGCCCGCAAGCGGGCTTTGCTCAGGAGCGAGAGACTTGTGGAAGAAGAACTGCTGACCGTTGATGTCGCTCACCGCGAGATCGGCAAAGATAATCGGCTGGACCTGGGGTTGACCAGCTGGTGCACCCGTTGCCTCATTCGTGCGAAAAAAGGTCAACTCAAAGCCGTATTGCTTGTTATCCGTTGAGAGTAAATTTCCTGTGAAATACCACCACTCCGTCTGGTAAAGCGGATGATCGTACAAATCCTGAGGGAACGTGATGGCAGGAGGCTCTGCGTTCCGGTCCCGGACCGCATCCGTCGATGAGATCGGTTGCCCAGATTGTGCCGCAAGGGCGTTCCATGAGCCGGCCAATAAGAGGGTGGAGAGTGCGAGGAGGATAGCTTTCACGAGGGTGCTCCTTAATTTGGGTCGTAGTCGCAAATGAACAGGAAGCTCAGAAAAGAACGGGAGTCAGAACGTTCCATTGCCTCCGGTCCGATGGAAGAACACGGAACCCTCGTGTATATTCCGCAGGCGTCGCGGCCCTGTTGCATTCACTCATTGGGGCGCAGCCTTGCCGTGGTTGATTTCGGTTAAGCAGAGTGTTCGAAGAGTTTGTTGAGGAAGCGGGACCTCGGTTTTCGTAGCTGGTTTGCGGGTGAGGGCCCGAGTCTCTCGCATGGACGAAAAAGGGTGGACAGAAGGGACGTTCACCCCAATCCGCTACCTCTAAGCAGAGGTAACGTCCCGTCCCGTGGTTTCGCCAACTAGCGAGACGCCAGGATCTTCGCAGCCAGCGGGGAGGTTGAACTATAATTCATCCCGATTTATGGATTTCTCCGTCCTATTCCTTGAAATACTGTCAACGGGCGGGTAATCGCCAATTCACTCATCGAGAACCCAAGTTGCCGAATTGTCGGCATCTCGGCAACTTGACGGCACAGTGTGAGTGCAGCTCCACTTCTCCGGAAAGTCGTTAGCCTTGATCGGAAATGCCTCGGGGCCGGGTGCTGAGGGAGCGACAAATTGCTCCGAGGCATTTTCGATAAGGAGGCTTGAAGGAAGGCGCTGGCAGTGGTGGGCGCTGCTATGGAGCTGCGGGCGAAACTCGGCGTGCGTGAAGGCGGGGAAGAGTCTGGAAGTGACAGGCGGGAGAGGGTGCTGTACGAGGTAGGGATGGGTGGAAGGGGTAATTTCGCGATCTGCGCACGGGCAGGAGCCGGTGAAAAGGCTGTAGTTTTGAGGTTAGGACGTAGATATGCGAAGACGTGCCGGCACACGTTTGGGAGCGAGTGGATGGAGATGGAATCATGAGGTGTCGGCCAGTCTGCATCGGAAGGCCAGTTGTTGCGCGGTAAGGTTGGGGCCTATGCACATGTTGGCTCCGCAACGTGGGCAGCGCCAAGTGGCTGACTGGGAGAGGGCGATGCGCGGATCGGGTCGAGGTTTGGGGGCGAGCTGAAGGCGAGCGAGTGCGAGCAGAGCGGTTCGGTGAGCACTGGCGAGATAGCCGAAGTGGCGGATGCGGACAAAGCCCCTAGGCAGCACGTGTTGACAAAAGCGACGCAGGAACTCGATAGCGGTGAGAGTCATGATGCGCTGTTTATTGCCATGAGCGTAGTCTTTCCATCGAAAGGTCACGCCGTGACCATCGAAGCTAAGCAGGCGCTGATTGCTGATGGCCACGCGGTGGGTATAGCGGCCGAGATAGCGCAACACGTGAGTAGGTCCACCGAAAGCGGGCTTGGCATAGACCACCCAGTCATGCTGTAGCAACGCGTGCACGAGGGTTGAGGACAAGCCGGTTCGATGCTGACCGGGTGCGCGCTGAAGGAGATCGAGAAACTTGCCGCGAAAGACGCGGCTGAGGACCTTGACGGGGAGGAAGAAGGGATACTTGGGATGAACCCAGCGAGAGTAGCTTGGATCGAAACCGCCGGCGGGAACGACGCAGTGCAGATGAGGATGCAATCGCAGGTTCTGTCCCCAGGTGTGCAGAATGCTGAGGAAGCCGATCTTGGCTCCGAGGTGCTTGGGGTTGGCCGCAACTTCGAGCATGGTCTGAGCGCTGGCGCGGAAGAGCAAATTGTAGAGCAGCCGTGGATAGCGCTGACAAAGCGGGTTCAACTGGTGGGGCAAGGTAAAGACGACGTGGAAGTAGGTCACGCTGAGCAGATCTTGTTCGCGACGCGCCAGCCAGCGCTGGCGTGCCTGGGCTTGGCACTTGGGACAGTGGCGGTTGCGACAGGAGTTATAGGAAATGGCTTGGTGGTCGCAACGTGAGCAGGCGTCCAGATGGCCTCCCAGCGCAGCTGTGCGACATGCGGTGATGGCCCGCAACACGTTGAGCTGCTGGTAGCCCAGCCAGGATCGGTTCTGTTCCCGGAAACAGTCTCCCCGAGCCCGAAGGATGTCCGCCACCTCTACGGCAGGCCGCACCAATTAACTTTTCTTCCGATGATAGTTGCGGCCTGCCTGGCTAACGCTGGAGAGTTGTAAACTCTCCAGCGGGTTGAATACTGTCTGTAAGTGCCGCTGCGACAGATGAAGGTACTTTGCGGTGGTTTGCAGGTCTCCATGGCCGAGCAGAACCTGAATCGTCCGCAGGTCCGTTCCCGCCTCGAGCAAATGGGTAGCCCAGCTATGGCGCAAGGTGTGAGGAGTTACATGCTTGGTGATGCGCGCATGGCGGGCAGCTTCTTTACAGGCATACCAAACGGTCTTGTCGGAAATGGGTGTGTCTTGATCGCGTTGACCTATGCTGCTGGGAAAAAGATAGATCCGAGGCTTCTTCCATCGCCAATACTCACGCAGCGTTTCCAATAGCGCCGGGCTGAGTGGCAGATCTCGACTGGCGCCGCCCTTGCCGCGCTCGACGCGAATCATCATGCGCCGGCTGTCGATATCTCGCACCTTGAGCATCGACACTTCTGTCCGCCGCATGCCCGTGCCGTAAAGCGTCATCAGTAGGGCACGCTGCATGAGGTTGCCGGTGGCATCGATAAGCCGGGCAACCTCCTCCAGACTCAGCACCGTCGGCAACCGCCGATAAGACTTCGGGTAGGGCAACTCCTCTCGGAACTCGCGTCGCTTGAGCGTTCGAACGAAGAAGAATCGGAGCGCCGCAACGCGGGCCACCACGCTCGCCACCGCCAGCTTGCGCTCAACGAGCAAATACGCCTGGTAGCTTCTTAGATCATCTGGCCCTAACTTGTCTGGGGATTTTCCGAAGTGTACGGCGAACTGCTGGACGGCTTGCAGATAGGCTCGGGTCGTGCCCTCGGAATAGTTGCGCCGCTGGAGTTCTTCCAGCATCCTCTTGCGTAAATGGGTCACAGGAACCTCCTTCCTTGTGACCCAACCTTACCTCAGCTACCGCTGCCGGTTGCTCCGCGCTCAGGCAGTGTCCGCCGCGCCAGCGGCTTCGTTCAAGTCGGCTTATCGGACACTTGCTGGAGACGTAGATCTATCCTCATGGCTCGATGAGCAGACTAGGCCCGATATCAACAACTGAGCATTCACCTCTGGTTTGATTGTCATTGTGAGAGCACGATTCGCCGTTTGCAATATCGACTCGGTCTGCGTCCAAACTCTGCCTCCCTTTCATAAATCAAATGAAAGGAGCTGAAGCTGTCCTTTCGGTGTGATGGTTTCACTCGGTGGAACTTGGTGCCCGGCTGAATATGGGTGCATTGAGCAATAGTCCGATAAGAAAACTGGCTGCGGCAAGAACTTCTGCAAGTCTGTCCTTGAGTGTGATCACGAAGACGACCATTGTCAGAAATAGTCCCCATTTGACTGCTTCTTGCCGGAAGGCCTTTCCCAACCTTGAATGAAATTCTTGCGCAGCAGGAGATATGAGCGGTGAAACGGTGGGCAACGAGTGCAGCCGGAGATTCCGTGCCCGAGCATCCTCACGCTGTACCAGGCGAAAGAGGCGAAGGGCTTCTGCCGCCACCAGAATGATGAACCCCCAAAGAGGAGCGAGAGAAGCTAAGCCGATTGCATAGAGAAGATCTCCGAAATACCGTGTTCGATGGAAATAACAATACGATTCCATGTCAGTCACGCTCTCTGGCCTACGGTAAACGCGCGCCCATGTACAGATTGCTGCCCCAACAGCAATGAGTACTGTCGCGACGATGAAAAAGAAGCGCTCAAACCCTCTCGGTGCCGAGCTGTCTTTAACGACTCGCCATACAATGTCTTCGCGGTCTACAAAGTAGGTGAGAAAGGCAGCGGCAACAATGAATTGGTGAACCAGCGTCTGACGACGATATTCGAAATCAGTGGCTTTCATTGCCAGAACGCCTCGTGTCAGAAATCAGTCCAATTCTATAGATATTGGGCTTCTTAGCGCGGATCAGGGCGGTAACCGCCAGACTAGGGTGGGGTAAGAGGGCGGATTTTATAGACGACAGATTCATATTTTGGATTTTTGCGTGTTCCTACGATTTCGCCATTAAGTTTTTCGGCGATACGCCTGCTGGCGATGTTTTCTACTGCTACGGGGTAAAGGAAACTCTCCTTCGCAAGATTTTTCGTCGCCCATTCAGCAACCGCTTTAATGGCTTCTCCTCCATAGCCGTGACCATGAGCTGCCTCCTTGAGCCAGATGCCAAGCTCTGGCGTTGGTTGATTGGCCTCATCCAGCCCAGCAATGCCTAGACATTCCATGGTGTCATTGCGTCTAATGACGAAGGAGAAAACCGACTGATCGTTCGCCTGCAATCTGGCTTCCCGGTGTGCTTTGTACTCGTTGAACGATCGTGGGGGCTCCCACTGCATGAAGCGAGCGATTGCAGGGGTGATGCATGCGAATACCTCTTCGGCATCAGCCATTTGGAACGGGCTTAGTTGCAACCTGGCGGATCGGATCAAGATCTGCATCATGCTCGCTCTTCCAAACATGTTTGTTTACGGTACGAGCTTCCAGGTGATTTCTCGCAGGGTGGTCTTTGAAGCTTCTGGCCCGCACTGCGTCAGTTCCCGATCCGTGCATGTACGAGTTGTGAGCGCAACAGGATTGTGCATCGCCGCCGAAAGTATGTGGCCATCTCGAGTGTCCACTACAAGTCGAACGTCAAACGTCTCCTTGCCCGTCTCTGCAGTGAATCCGTCAGCCTGCTTGGAGACCTGGACGAAGTTGTTGGGCTTAGCCAAGGTTGGCTCTTGCATCCATTTCGCAGGTAACTGAACATGCAGCTCCGGAGGAGGCAGGTGTTGGATCAGTAGCGTTTCGGTATGTTCAGCCGGGTTTACGGTCTCCACTTTGAGCGAAAAATCCACCACGTCCTGACCGAGCAAGACCCGTTGCCCGTCGGCCCATGAATTGGGAGTCGTGCGCGGTACATACGCAATCTGCCCTGGATGCGCGAGCTTTGACTGCATGGCCAGCAGGAGATCGCTGTAGATGGTCAACGTGTCCGTAATAGGTCCGATGAGTAGAGGTTGAACAGTAGCTAGGTTGGGCACCTTCATATACGAAGAAGGGTCATCGAGAGAAACGGTCTGGCGCAGCGCAAGGCTCGCAGGAGTAAGCGCCTGCTGAGCGTTGGACGTAAGGTCCGACCAGCCGATTTCCTCGTAGTATCGCCCGTTCATATCGCGCTTCACCACGTCGGTAGCCTCAATGGTGTACTGCCAGCCGTCGTTATTGCCTGTCATCAGGTAGTGCGAGACCGATCCGCCCGTATATCGGCGCTGGAGGGTTCCCGCTTCTGTCGCGGCCTGCTGCGCGGCGCTGGTGGGCACTAGTTCAGCCAAAACCACAGTGAAGATCAGCAGTAGCCATCTCAGCACAGCACCCTCCGACCCAAGCCAATACTTTAACAGCCTAGATCAGTTCCGAAAGACGAGCCTGTTACCGCCAACGGATGTTTAGCCTCCGTAGCCATGGCAGTGCGGGAGTCGGGCCGTCACAGTTCAGCCGCCCTCTTACTCCGCACGCAAGGTGATGGATGGATCGACCCGCGCCGCTCGCCACGCCGGTGTCCAGCAGGCAATCGCCGCCACCGCGACCAGCAGTGTGATCACGCTAACATAAGCAATCGGATCGAGCCGGGATATGCCGAAGAGCAGCGTAATAAGCGCCCGGCTCGCGGCCAGGGTGGCGCAGAATCCGATCACAATTCCCAGCGCGGTCAGCCGCATTCCCTGGCCAAGCACCAGTGCTAGAATTTTGCCACGAGACGCACCGAGGGCCGCCCGCAGCCCCATCTCGCGAGTTCGCTCGGTGACACTGCCGGAAAGAACGCCATAAATGCCGACGGCGGCCAACGCCAGCGCCACGATGCCGAATACCTCGAAGAGAGTTAACACAAAATGCCGCTCGGCTTCCGTGACGGCCAGCAGGCTCTCCATGGTGGTTACGCGCACAATGGGTTGATTCCTGTCGACCGACCAGATTGCGTTCGTGATGGCAGGCGCAAGCACCGCCGGGTCGCCATGGGTGCGGACGACGAAGGATAACGTGTCATCCGCGAACCACGTCTGCTCGGTTGAAAGATAAACTGCATCCGGTTGGTCAATCGCAAGGGAAGTTTGTTTCACGTCCCCAACGATACCCACGATGGTAAACCAAGGCCTGTCTCTGGGGCCGACGTGGAGACGCTTGCCGATAGGGCTCTGGGCTGGGAAATGGCTTCTGGCCAGCGATTCGCTGATCAACGCGGCCTGCGGCGCCGAAGTCGTATCGCGTTCATCGAGACAGCGGCCACTGAGCAGGTGAATGCCCATAGTCTGGCAGTAGTCCGGGCTCGTCGCGTAACGAAATACGTTGTGGCCAGTCTGGGGATCTTCATCCTCGAACTGCGCGCCGTAGAGGCCGACCACCGGTGGATCGTCGCTGAGTGGCAATAAACTCGTGAATGCTGCCTGCTTCACGCCCGGAACCCGGCGTACCGCTTCGAGCGCTTGCTCGAAGAAGCGGCGCCTCACGCTGTCCCCGACGCCGGGGGCTGATGGGAGATCGTCAAACTGGTGGCCGAAGGTCTGCACCTGCAGCGTGAGCAGGTGCGAAGCATTGAATCCGGGATCGACCCGCAGGAGACGCTGCATGCTCCGCAAAAGCAGCCCTGCGCCGATCAGCAAGATCAGTGCAAGCGCTACCTCTGTGACGACTAGCGCGCTTCGCTTCCATGAATACCCACCGGTGGTATGCCGCGAATTTTTCTGGAGCCCAGATTGCACTTCCTTGCGCGAGACCTGCAGCGCCGGAATTAGACCGGTCACCAAACCGATCAGGGTTGTGATGCCGAGCGCAAAAGTGAATGCCACGGTATCGATGGTGATGGCGTCGACCCGCGGCAGTCCCGGCGGGCTGAGTAGTATGAGCGCCCGTACCCCTGCGAAGGCCACTCCCAGACCCAGAGTGCCGCCGAGAAGAGCCAGCAGCATGCTTTCTGTGACGAGTTGCCGGATGATTCGCGATTGCGATGCACCGAGGGCGGCGCGGACCGCGAATTCTCCCCGCCGCGCTGCGCTGCGCGCCAGCAAAAGATTGACTACATTGACGCATGCGATCAACAGAACCAGAATGACCGCGCCCAGAACCGCGAGTAGCGCGGGCCTGACACTGTGGGCAATATCATCCTGAAGCGAATCGACGATTAGGCCATGCTGCAGGGAGGCCGAACGGGGCCTGGGAAACTCTGCCCATGGAGTACGCGCAATCTGAGCGAGTTCGTGTATGGCCTGGTCCCTACTGATGCCCGGCTTGAGACGGCCTGCCATGTGGAGATGATTCCCCCATGCCCAGGTATTAAAGTTCGTCGTAATCTCCCGGGTGTCATATTGCAGTGGAGTCCATATCTCTGCCGAAGGCGACAAGACATTCTCAAAGGTGTGCGGCATGACGCCGACGACAGTGTAGTTATCGTCGGCGAGCTTGATCTGACGCCCGATAATCGCTCGGTCGCCACGAAACAGCCGTTGCCACAAACGGTCGCTCAGAATCACAACTCTGGGGCCATGAAACACATCTTCGGAAGGCTGAAAATCCCGGCCCAGAAATGGGGCGATACCAATCACGCGGAAGAAGCTCGCGCTCACGCTCTGTCCCTCGATCCGCTCGGGCTGCACGCCTCCGGTCATAGCAGCTTGCCATGGCTCGAAAATGGTCACCGCGTCAAACGACCGGTTCCGCTCCGCGAGTTCGCGATACGTGCCGAACGCAATTTCGGACCTAACACCATGGAACGTGTTCCAGATCATCAGAATGCGGCCGGGATGGGGGTAAGGCAGAGGCTCAAACAGAATCGGATTCACTACGCTGAGAATCGCTGTGCTGGCGCCGATGCCGAGTGCCAGCGTCAATACGCTGACGATGGTGAACCCCGCGTTGCTGCGCAGCTGCCGCGCTGCATAGCGAAGATCGGCGGCAATCGTTCTGAATGCATTCTCCCATCCGTACGAACGCACTTGCTCCTGAACAATGGTCATGTTCCCTGATTCCAGCTGCACAGCCCGCTTCGCATCCTCAACGGAGAGTCCACGCTCTATCCAGGCCGCGGTAGCTTCTTCGAAGTACTGCTCTACCTCATCGGTGATATTTTGGTCCGTCGGCGTTCGATTGATTAGGCTGCGTAAGCCGTGGGTGAGTTGACGCCAGAGAGACATGCGACTAGCCCTCCGCTCTGAGGAGCCGTGCGATCGCCGAAGCCCTCCGCGTCCAATCGGCGGTTTCGATCTCGAGCTGTTTCTCTCCCGCGCGCGTCAACGCATAGAATTTCGCACGTCGTGAATTCTCTGTTTGCCGCCATTCGGCGTCCAGCCATCCGGCGCGCTCCAGACGCTGCAGGGCCGTGAGCAGCGAGCCCGGGTTCACCTTGAATACACCACGCGAGATCTGTTCGACACGACGGGCAATCCCAAATCCGTGCATGGGTTCGAGGCTCAGCGTCTTCAGGATGAGCATGTCGAGGGTGCCCTGGATGACATCGGTATTCTGATCGTTCATGGAAGGCACGTTAGCATTTGTTCATTATGACTGTCAAGATGTGACAATCATATGCGCATGCATGAGTTAAATGCGCGTGCCTGGCTCGCCAGCGTCGCGATCGAGTTGTCGGGCAGAGATTGCAGCAACTTCACTTGACGCAAACTCACCGAGGCCCCTCCATAGCTTCTGCTACTAAGGTCAACAGTTTTATTGCGGAATAGGGAAGGCATTCGAAACATGTCATTTTCGGCCCACGTACGCTGGTGCGAACATGGGGCACCCGTAGATGTCTGCTTTGGGACTCGACGGCCCCGACTTAAAGTCGGGCCCTGATACAAAACGTCAGAGCGGTGACTACCGGAAAACCCGCATCCGTTTGAGTCAGAACGACAGTTGCATAAATATTGGGCATGTAAGCGGGCATGGGGCTACCAACCGGTCTGGTGAAGAGCCGGATCCAAGGCTCTCCAGAGAGTACCGGGAGAGCCTTTACGTTTTAGACCGGGGAGATGGTTTACAAGCCCCTTGCGGTGAGAGTGGCTCTGGTTGCGGGTTTTCGGCGGGCTTTGCCGGTCTTCAGATAGATGATAGTCGTCGCCGTAGCCGTGGTAATGTGGGAATCCCGCAGGGATTTCCAAGGAGTGTGGGAAGGGTGGAAAGCCGGCTTTTGGGCTTTCCATACTCCGGCATTTCCATGGCTTGGTCGTGCCGAAACGGCGCTTAGCAGCCTTCTGCGAACAAGTCATCAAGCCAGCAATCCTGCGCAACTCAAAAGCTCAGATAAGCACAACCCGAATCAATGCCTACAGCTCGCGTATCGCACTAACCGGATTGGTTTGCATGGCTCGACGAGCAGGCAGATAGCACGCCAGCACCGACATCGCTCCCAACAGCAGCACAACCCCAAATATCGTCATCGGATCATTGGCGCTGACCCCGTATAGCTGGGCAGCGATGGCGCGCGTCAAAGCGAACGCAAGAGCAAGACCGACGGATAAGCCGCACAATGTCAACCAGAGCCCCTGGATTAGTATCAGCTTGAGCACGTCGAGGCGCGTAGCGCCGAGTGCCACACGGATCCCGATCTCATGCGTGCGTAACTGCGTGCGATATGCAACTACTCCATAAATCCCCGTAGCCGCCAGTACCAGTGCGATCACCGCGAACACGCCCGCGAATGTGCTCTCGATCACGGCAAAGGCGCTGCCTCCCTCGGTGGCCTGGCGCATCGTACGCACATCGTAGACCGGAAGCTGATCGTCGATCGACTGAATGGCTCCCTCGACCGCGGGAATCAGGTTCAACGGGTCGCCCTGGGTCTTGACTTGAACAATGAGTTCGTTGGCTCGCTGGAAGTAACTCATGTAAACCATGGGCTCAGGCTGCTCGTACATAAAAGCATGCTTTGTGTTACGCACCAGGCCCACGACCGTGAACAGACTGCCTCCTATTCGTAACCGTTTCCCTAACGCATCCTGGCCTGGCCAGTACCGGTGAGCCGTTGTCTGATCGATGATCAGGACGCGCGGTGATTTCTCGTTATCGTCCCGGGTGAAGTCGCGGCCCTCAGTTATGGGTATACCCAACGTTGCAAAGTAACGCGGGCTCACGTCCGCCGTCCGCACTTCCAGCGACTCGTGGGGGGCGGGAACATACCCCTCCGGATACGCATCCACCGTCTTGCGCATCCAACTCATGGGAACCCAGTCTGTAAGAGAGACAACCCGCACGCCCGGCAAAACCGACACTTGATCAAGAATCTTGTTACGGATCACTTTCCGTTGCTCGGCCGGATAGCCAACGAGGTTCAAACCCACGGAAACAGTCAGGATATGATCCTGCTCAAAACCTGGTTGCGCCAACGCGAGATTACGCAGGGTTTGCAGAAACAGCCCGGAACTTACCAGCAGCGCTAAGGAGAGCCCGATCTGCGTCACGACCAGCCCGCTGAGCAGCCGCCGATTGCGCGACCCGCCGGAAAGATTCGCTGACTCCTCCTTGAGAGCCTCGGTAGGAGACACCTGAGATGATCGCCATGCCGGAAGTGCTCCGCAGAGCGCGCTGGCGACGAGAGTCAGAAGCGCTATCCCCAGGATCACGTTCGAGTCCAGCAACCCATTCAGCAAGGTTGGATTGGCATTCGGCGGAATAAAACGTGCGAACGACCTGGCTGTCCACACCGTCAGCAGCAAAGCCAGCGCTCCACTGCAGAGGGAGACAAATCCACCCTCCAGTACCATCTGCCGTGCTAATTGCATCCGCCCGGCACCCAGTGATTGCCGTATGGCGATCTCGCGCCGGCGCGCCACGAAGCGCACCAGCGTGAGCGTCGCCACGTTGGCGCAGGTTAACAGCAACACCACGCCTGCTATTCCCAGCAGGATGGGCAGTGATGATGCCATATACGCATTGCCGCCGAAAGGCGATCGCCACATCGGGTCCAGCGCAATGGTGTTGCTGCCGAGATGATCATCCGGATACGCAGCCACAATCTTGCGCATGAGAATGTCGAGGTCTTGCTGGGCCTGTTCCCGTGTCACTCCCGGTCGCAGCTTGGCGATCACATTGAGGAAGTCCGCGCTGCGATGCTGCAATAGCCAATCATTCGACCCGATCGGATTCAACGTCAGCCACACGTCCTGCCGTATGCTCGGCATGGCGCCTGTAAATCCCTTCGGCGCCACCCCAATCACCGTCACGGGATGTCGGGAGATCTCAATCGACTTTCCCACGATGGCCGGGTCTCCGGCATAGCGCGTCTTCCACAATGAGTAGCCGAGAACGACCAATGGGACAGCGTCGGGACGGGCCTCTTCTTCCGGCCGGAAAAAGCGCCCCAACAAGGGATGAATGCCCAACACTTCGAAGTAGTTCGACGATACCGTTGCGGAGTAGATTCGCTCAACCTTCACCCCGCCGGTCAGCGCACTCCAGTCGTGGTGGTATGCGAGCATTCCGACAAAGCTGTGATTCTGATCGCGCAGATCGCGATAATCCAGATAGGAGAATGGGGGCGTGGGAGAGGTGCTCCACTGCCCCCGCATCACACTTACCAATCTATCCGTGTCGCGCGATCCCGGAATTGGATGCAGCATGGTTCCATTAATCCAGCTGAGCATCGTCGAGTTGGCACAGATGGCGACCGCCAGCATGACTACTGCACTAATGGTGAAACCGGGTTTTTTGCGCAATTGCCGCAAGGCCAAGCGAACGTCCTGAAGCAATCCTGCCATGACCGTCTCCATAGAATTTGCTCTCGGGAATGGAACTATGATCCGTGTCAGTTGCACACGGTGTTCCATACCACAAAATGCGTAAATTAATTAAAATGAGCGACATAGACCTAATCTGTGCCGTTCACACCCAGACCTTTCCTGTTCAAAAATGGTCCCGCCGTCCGTTTTCGAACACCTCGATGATCAGACCCAAGAGGAAAATGACAAAGTTTGATGTGTCTCGTGTTTAGATTTTAGTCACTGGTCGGAATCGCATTTCCTCGCTGTTGAATTCGCCCAGTTCAGTGTTATGGAAGAAGACGCGATGCACGTCCTCGTCCATCTGTTCGAGTCCGATCTCCTCATTGCGCAAAACCTCGCTAACGAAAACGCGGCCTTTGTGCCAACTGATGTCGCCGCTGTTATTCACTCGCCGCGTCTGAAACGATCTGGGATACACGAAGCTCGCTACCTTGCTGGGTAGCAGCCGAGTACTGGGCACATAGATACTTCCCGGCGTCTCGTTGGCAAGAGCCTCATGCGGGCGTTCATGGTTGAAAACATAACGGAAGCGATCGAACTTCTTCTGTTGCGCGGTCACCGTGCGTGCCGGGGGCTTGGCTGTCTCCTCCTTTAGTGTGCGGTGCATTCGTTCGTGCCTGCCGTTCTGTTGCGGGTGTCCTGGCTGAATGCGCTCGTGAACGATGCCGAGCTTCATCCAACCCAGTGACAGCTTCGACAGACCCAGCAGGCCGACGCCGGCGAATGGCGCTCCGTTGTCGGTGCGGATACGCTCTGGCACACCGAACTCACGCATAGCAGCATCACAAACGGAACTCACCTGGGCAAGGTCCAAGCGGGCGACCGCTTGGCAGCGAATCAGAAATCGGCTGTGCGCATCGGTGATCGTAAACGGGTCGCAGCGATATCCATCGCCCGTTAGGAAATAGCCCTTGAAATCCATGCACCAAAGCTGATTCGGCGCTGTGACGGCTGAGAACGGCTGCGAGCTGGGCGTGGTGCGTCTCTTCTTCCGCTTTGGGTTAGTGAGACCGGCGCGGCTGAGTATCTGACCCACGGTGCTGGCCGCTGGCCAGCTTACGTTCGGGTTCATGCGCTCCAGCCGTGCCTTGAGCTTCCGCGCTCCCCATGACGGGAATCGCTTTCGCAGCGCGAGAATCTCGTTCTCGATCTCAGCCGATGTTGCATGTGGGCAACTATGCGGCGTGCGCGCCAGATCGAGCAGACCCTCAGGCCCAACTTCGTCGTAACGTTTGATCCACTTGTAGGCAGTTGGACGTGAAATGCCGTACTCGTGGCATAGATCGGTTACGGACATCTCTTCCTTCAAATAACTCGATAAGAACTGCAGGCGTTGATCCACGGTTCGAGTCTCTTTCCAAGGCATAAACGCATGTTCGTGCGCTAAGCCAAAGCTGGGAAAGCCAACTGTTCTCCGCCATGGTGTAAACCATGTCTCCGGTCTGTTTTGTAAAGCATCTCCCCGGTATGCTCATCTCCGACAGCCCCTTGCGGACACGCGGGAGTTCATCCTCGAATCCTCTCTGCCACGGAATCAATGCAGGTCGAAGCAAAAAGCTCTCGGCTTCAAACGAGTTGAGTAGTCAGCGAGTAGGAGAAGGTTTATGGCAAAACACGAAGGTACGGTTGGCAGAGAATAGGAATCCTGTCGCCGTAACTCCTTGATTGAATAACCACTTGTAAAAGAACTAGCTACCGTTCGGCGCAATTTCGTCGCAACGATGCCCACATTGGATCGCGTAAGGCAAAGTTGTAATCACCGTAGCACCGTAAAGCTCGGCGTGTTCACCCTCAAGATGAAGTATCAAAGCCCCTTTGGTCTGCTCAAACCTTTTCGCGTTCGTTGACAAAAGAGTCTCACCATTTGGTTTGTACACGGTCACTCGCTGCATCTTGAATCCTCCTGGCAGACCAGTGTAGACCTCATCCTCATGCAGCGGACAAACGTTTGGGCGATCTGAAGTATGAGTTGAGCCAACTGAATCCGGCGTTGCTGACCAAGGCTGAGAAGCCGGCGACCAGACTGGACGTGCTCGCCGTTACGCGTAAACAAAGGTAACGGCCCGTCTGGCCACCGGCTTTTAACGGCTTTTCGAAACCCTCGTGTCCCCAATTTTCCGCCGCCGCCGTGTTTCACTTTTGGGGTCCAGCAGAGATTGATCCGGGATTGGAGCTAGAACGATTCAAGATCGTAATCGGCCGTTTTGGGTGGAGATTGGCGCAATGTGGCGGATTGCGCTTCTTGTGGTTACTTCATCAAACGTTAGTGTAGTTACTGGCGTCGAGGTAACGGTCATGGATCAGAAAGGTGTGTCTTTCGCCCAGTTCTTCTACCGCGTCAATCCAGATAAAACGATTGAATCCATCTGCGGTTTTTGCTTTATGGCCAGTGCAGCGTCAGATAGTCAGACCAACCTTCGAGCATGGGAATCTGCTCACCGCTGTTTGAAAAGGCACCAGAAAATAGCGTGATCGCTTTGCGGGAACTGGAAATGAAGGGCCGGGAGCCCGTAAACCTGCCGGTTCTCGGGTGCATCCCAATCCTTCATGCGGGTCGCGATGAAGTGTCCCGAGTACATTCGCCTGCGGGACGACTATGAGACAAGTATCAGAGCATGGGCCAAAGTCATGCGATTGCCCGACGACCATGCGAAGTTGGCCGCGTTCGATGCGCGAAATGAGGCCCTCTCCCGATTGACCTCGCACAGAGAGTTCTGTCCGACGTGCATCAGGGACAAGCGAAAGATTCAAGGCGCAAGATCCGTCTGACGAACGCTGCGCTCTTTACACGGACGGCCTGCTCGAGGCACGCGCGCCCTCGGGCGAGATCTTCAGCTTCGAACGGCCGCAAGCGCTGTTCGCTTGGCCAGCCGACGCTGCGCAGGCCTCCGACGCCGCTGTCGCATTTCGGCCAGGAAGACGACATCACGGTTCTCACGGTAACGCGGCTGGCAAATGCGTGACGATTTGTTGGGTCGACTCTTACCTACCTTGGACGTCCCCGGGGTTTTTCATCATTGGCTTAGAGCCGCAGAGAGGGACTAATTCGCAAGCGCGTCGCGGTTAGCCTTAGCCCAGGCGCTATTTTGCGGCACCGCCTTCATAGGCGGCCCGCCGGCGGTCCCGCACGAGCATGGGCCCTCGGTCTTAGCCTCGGTCATGCAGGAGCAGGACTTATTTTTTAGGCATGCGCACACGTAAACGACCTTGCCCTTCACCTTTGTGTCATTGGCGGGCTGATTCTGGACTGCGAAGCCTGTTTGGAGGACGGCCAGCAACGGCAGCAAGGCCAGTATGGCTATCGTCGCTTTCACTTTGGCTTTTATTGTGTCCCTCATAGGTTGTCCTTAGCGTGCCAAGATTAGATTCGGCTGAGCAAGAATCGGACAGCCGAATCCGACTCCCACTTCTTTGCCCAACCCAACACTGCCGTCAAAAGCGGCGGTGCGCAATATCCACTCAAGGCTGATTTTATATAGCCATCGAGCGGTCCCGTACATTGGGTCGCCGAATTGGGCGGCATGATCCGCCTCGAAGATGCACTCGGTATTGGAGGAAGTATCATATGATGTGTGCTGCAGAGGTTACGGCGAGGCGATGAAATGCAACCGTGCCGTAAGGTTGCATATGAGATAAGCGAGCGCTTCGGAATGGGGTTTCAAGAGTGTGTCCGCGTCAGGGGAATTCGGCAGGTGTATGAAGGATAAGGCACGCCCGGGCGTGCAACTGGGGAGCTGTTCGCAGAATCCAAGTCCGACAAAGGATATGAGCCCCTCATGGGATCATCGTTTATCTTGTGTCTAGTCTTATCGGTGTTGTACGGATCGGTATTCGCCCCGGCGGTTAAACTGGGAACCGGCGAAGAAAGCCCTGCCCGTAATTCGCCCGTGGGCCTGTGGAAAACGGTTGACGATGTCACAGGCAAGGTTAAGTCGATTGTCACGATTTGGGAAGAACGTGGCAAGTTGTACGGACGGGTCCAGAAGCTGGTGAACCCGGATCCTCAGGACACAAATCCGCGATGCGATGACTGCACCGGCGACCAGAAGGGGAAACCCGTGATTGGACTGCGGATTCTCTGGGATCTCCAGAGAGATGGCGATGGATGGTCCGGAGGTACGATACTCGACCCGGCAAACGGTAAGACCTACAGGTGCCAGCTTGCCTTAGAGGAGGGTGGGATGAAGCTGAAGGTACGTGGGTTCATCGGCATCTCCTTGCTGGGTCGTACGCAGCATTGGCTTCGCGAGTGAGTCATACGGGTGCGCGAGAAACCAGGGGCTTGGCGAGCGGGGCGGCTCAGCCGCCGCCCCGGTTAAAAGCGCCCACCCACTACGCTGCCTGGGTAAGAGTTATCCCTTTCATTGCACGCTGGGGTTCGTCGGACTGAACACTCCGGCCGGGCTATCTTTCCAAATCCATGCGTGAATCATCCATTGCGTAAGAGCCGTGAACGCGCCACCCTGGGCTTTGCACTGATCAGCGGTAAGGTTGCTCTTTACGCTACGGTCGGGAAATACACAGAGATCGCTATGCCGGTGCCACGATGCAAGTGACTTCGGGAAGGGCGGGTTCTTCGGCTGACCGTCCGTATCAGTATCGGCTACGAAGAGATAACTCACGCCAACCAGGGCGTAGCCGCCGGGCGCTGACACGCTCTTTTCATAAAGCAGAATGTCCGGATGCTCCACGTCGAAACCGTTTGAATGAGATCCCAGATAGTGAATGCCCATGCCCGGAACGTCGGGACCAATTGGCTGATAACCATCGGCTTGCGCAACGCGAACGTCCCGGTATTTCGCAGTTGAGGTCTTAGCGGCCTCTAGTTGCGCTGCAGTTTTCGTAAGTTCCTCGTAGGTCACCGGCACCATGGTTCCATGATGTTCGTGGCCCATTTGCATGTTCATCGGATGATCTGCCATGTTGCTTCCGACCGAATCCTGGGCGATGGCGAGTGCGCTCGAACCCAAACAAAGGGCGACGCAAACGACCCGTGTCATTCTCATAACTCCTCCTTCGGTTGACTAGTGTAGTGCGTCATACAGATAGCCGATTATTCAGAGAAGCGCGGGCCCGTTTGACCTTTTCGAGGATATCGGCGGCCTTAGCAGTCCAGATAAATGGTTTGGGGTTGTCGTTGTGTTTGTCGATATAGTCGCCGATTGCCATAATCAGTTCTTCGATATCGTGGAAGACGCCCCTGCGTAAACGGTTCTGAGTAAGATCGCGAAAGAAGCGCTCGACCATGTTGAGCCAAGAACAGCCGGTGGGAGTGAAATGTACGTGGAATCGGTGATGACGGCTCAGCCACAGTTGCACTTTAGCGTGTTTGTGGGTGGAGTAGTTGTCCACAATCATGTGGATCTGTTTCTCCGCCGGGGTCACATGGTCGATCACGCGGAGGAACTTCAGCCATTCCTGATGACGGTGCCGGTCGTCGCACATGGAGATCACCTGACCGTCGAGAGCGTCCAGCGCGGCGAACAGCGTAGCCGTCCCGTTGCGTTTGTAATCGTGAGTCATTGTTCCGCAGCGGCCTTTCTTCAGAGGCAGACCCGGCTGTGTCCGGTCGAGGGCCTGAATCTGACTCTTTTCATCAGCGCACAGCACGATGGCGCGCTCGGGTGGATTCAGATACAGGCCCACGATGGTTTCCAGTTTTTCGGCGAAGCGGATATCCCTGCTGAGCTTGAACGTCCGGACCAGATGCGGCTTGAGACCATGGGCGTGCCAGATGCGCCGCACGCTGGCCTCGCTGATGCCTGCTGCTGCGGCCATCGTACGCGTGCTCCAGTGCGTGGCATTGGCAGGCTTGTGGCCAATCGTCATGTCTACCACGCGCTTCACTTGGTCGTCGGTAATCGTGCGCGTCCTGCCCGGACGCGAGGCGTCTTTCTGCAATGCGGCGATTCCACCATCGAGCAATCGGTTACGCCAACGCGCCACCTTCTCCGGAGTAACGCCAAGTTCCTGCGCGATCTCTTTGTCCTGCAGGCCGTCGGCGGCCCGCAACACAATGCGCGCACGCTCCACCACCCGAGCCGGCAGGGAACGGCCTCGCGCAAGCCGCTCCACAGCCTTTCGTACTTCCGAATTCAGTTCGACCGGCCGCGCAACTCGCATCGTGTCGTCCTCTCGTTGTATGGACGCACGACATTCATAATCGTTATTACTTCAGACGCACTACACTAGTTTGAAACTTTTCGTAGGTGCTGGATCCAGTTCAGTTCTGTTTTGACCTGTTTTTGCAGAAATTGCGTGGTTTCGTGAGCATAAGTATCGAGCGAAAAGTGCTCCTTAATGCCTGTGAGGCGTTCCGAGATTTTCTCCAAATGCGCTGCGCGTCCATCTAGAATCTTCTGACGCACCTCTGACGTGAGCAGCTGGAACAGACCCACCCGGGTCAGAAATCCCTCGAACGATTTCGCGTCCGATTCGCTGTACTCGCTTAGCCTCTCGATGAGGGTCTTCAGCCCAAGCGGGGTCAGTGCATACTGATGCCGCTTCTGCCCGCGCTCGCCGGGAACGACTTTCCTGGTAACCCAACCGTCCTTGGTGAAACGCCTGAGTAGTGGATAGACGATGTTGTTATGCATCGCATCCTGCCCAAACACATGCCCGGCTTCTCGCTTGAGCAGATACCCGTGTTTTGGACCGGGCAGCAGCGTCGCAAGAATCACTAGGTCATTCATGACTGTGTCATCATTGTCCTAATTGGCGAAAGTTGTCAAGCAAAATCGTTCAGCTTCTAAAGCTCAATCTGACACCTGGTACGAGGAGTCTGCGGGCACCGCATCGGCAGACGATATGGGATCAGCTCGTGGTGTCGCCTATCATGGGTTGAAGAGCCTTGCAAGGCTAGTCATGTTGTGGGATAACCTATGAAATCTGTCCGCACCAACGTTCTAGAAATTTGCTATGAACAATTGCAGCAAAAGCTCGCCGAAACCAAATACGTATCGACTCCGACGCTGATGATTCAGGGTGCAGCTGTGGCCGTATCCATTGCTCTTGCAATTGGCAGCGCCTGCGCCGCGAATGGGCAGAGCGCCGTGGAGCAACTTCAACCTTTGGTAGAGGCGTCCGGGCGGCGCATCAATATCGCAGAAGAAGTGGCTCTAGCAAAGTGGGACAGCGGGCGCCTGTTGAGGATACGGCACGCGAGTCACAAGTGATCGCGAGCGCGGTGCAAGCAGGCCAGGCGAAGGACTTGAACCCAGTCGCCGTATCCGTCTTTTTCAAAGACCAGATCGAAGCGAACAAGGTCGTCCAGTATTCTCTGTCAGCGGATTGGCGTCGTGCCGGTAAAGCCCCGAACCACGTACCGGTCAATCTCGCAGAGACAGTGCGACCGGAACTCGATCGGCTGCAAGGCGCGCTCATCGCGGCGTTGGCAGAGACGGCCAGCGTCCGCCGCTCCTCAACATGTCGTTCGGACGTTGCGAAGGCTACGGGCGAATACCTTTCTACGCTTAAGACAGTTAGACAGGATTTGTATAGGATCGCTCTTGACCGTGCACTCGCTTCGGCCTGCAACCCAACCTGGCGCTTATCTTCTCACTGAGTTTGCTCGGCGCCGTTGCTCTGCAAATCCGAGGCGGACGGCTCACGGGGTTATTTTCCTTGAATTCGGCTTATAAACAGTTGCAAGAACCGAGCGCGATCTGAAGCCAGGCAAACTCGCGCGTTCGGCTTCAGTTTGATGACACCTTCAATTTCGTAATGATCTCCGTGCAGGACGTTGTTTTCGTCTGAGCCCATGCGGTTCGCCACCGTTTCTCCCCGAGTAAACTCGCCCTTCGTCTCTACATCCACGTGCATTTCTTTCAGTGTGCACAGAGTTGGATCCATAACTATCGCGACCGCCAGCGGGTCGTACATTGCGGCCCCACTCCAGCCACTTTTCTCGCTGCGGGTTACATAAAAGTCCACAATGCTGGAGATAAAGTCGTTCTGCGGGCCATGCGTGAGGCGGAGCTTTGCAAGATCATCTCGCGTAATCAAGGTCCGCTCTCCCACATCGGAGCCGACCATGGTCACCATCCAGCCAGCATTGAATACGATCTGCGCAGCTTCGGGATCGTTATAGATGTTCGCTTCCGCTGCTCCGTTGACGTTTCCGCCCGCGATCGAGCCGCCCATGATAACGACATCTTTCACCAGGTAAGCAATCGAAGGATCCTTGGAGACTGCAAGTGCGATGTTGGTCAGCGGCCCCACCGGAATCAGCGTGATCTGATGCGGATATTGGTGGATTGTCTGGATGATGAGGTCGGGGGCGAATCGGGGATCCACCTTGCATTTGGAAGGAGGCAACTCTACGTTCGCCAGGCCATTTTTTCCATGCCAGAACTGCGCAGTAATCAGTTTTTGATTCAACGGATGCTGCGCTCCTGCCGCGACAGGAACGTCGCAGCGTCCGGCGAGCGAAATAATCTTCAGTGCGTTTTCCAATCCTTGCCTTGCATCGACGTTGCCCGGCACAACGGTAAACGCTTCAACCTTGAGTTCGGGAGAATTCAAGGCCAGAAGGATAGCCATGGCATCATCCGTACCGGGATCGGTATCAATGATGACTCGCTTGGGCGAGGCTTGCGAAAACGCATTGGTTACAAAAACAGCGAGGACGGACGGAATCAGGATTGATAAAATACGACGTTGCTTCACAGGGAGCAGTCCTTTCTCAGGCCAAAGAGATATCTGGTTCATCGCAGCAGGATCAATCCGGTGAGAACACTACTCGACGTGCAGCCGTGATTTCATCAGTATGACGACGTAGGGATTCCAGGTTGACAGCACGTAGTAGATATTTAGCTCGGAACCTTGCAACTTCGTCCATCGCTCTATGACATACGGCGCATAGGCGCCACCATGAACGGCCTGCGGATTCGCCTGACCTTTTCCGATCACGGGTCCCGCAAGCCCATCGTCCGGATTTGCCTGGGGATTGTGGATGAATTTGCCAACGGCGCCATCACGCATTGCGTTGAAAATGATTTGCGGCCCGCTCCACGGTCCCCACGGCGTGCGGGAATAGGAAAACAAGATTCCACGTGGCGCTGGCTCTCGACTGTCGTAAGTCATCAGCCACAAGCCGAGATCCTTGCACCACGTTACGGAAAGATCGCCTATGGTGCCGTTCTGGACGATGGCCCTGGCATCCGATTCCTTTTCGCTCCAGATCGGAGTACTCGCCGCATCCAATCCGGCGAAATACCGCGTCCCTTTGCCAGTTTGAAATTGTGCGGCCGGCACGATGGAAAGATATGCGTCGCTCTTACGATACGCGCCCGTTCCACACATGAGAACGAACGGCCCACCGGGAGGCAGTCCAGCGATCGTCCCGGCTTCGATGTGCAGCGACATCTTAACGAAGTGCCCCTCAGGAAGCTGAGAGATCGTCCGCAATGGTTGGAAAGTTGCCGGTGGTGTAAATTTCGTGAGCACGGAACGATCCGTCCAAGCATCCGCGGTGTGGTTGGTCGAGACAGCTACATACACCTGGCCACCGAGGCTAATACCTGCCACCGGCACCTCGAACGCTCCCATGCTGATGCCTGGTGGCTGAATGGTCAAATAATCGCTGCCGGACTTGAGGAAATCCAAGCGAACACCGGTCTCAGGATCGTACGCGTCGGTGGTCGCAATGGTGTCGAGCGCATGGCGCAAACGACCCACGGTGTCACCGAAAAGAAAATACACTCGACCTCCGTGCTCAAAGGAATTGCCCAAGTCAGTGCCTTCGATCCCGTATCGTGTGATGGTTTGGCTGAGCGTCGGTTGATGCAATTGTTTGTCCTCTTCACCAAGAAGCTGTTCAATCTTGATGGTCGAGCCAGCCACGTAGTGCAGTACCGGCTCGTTCGCCGATGCCACAACACCGAGTGCAGGGCTTGCATTCAGCTGATCGGGAGCCAGCAGCATTGCGCCGCCCATCCCCGCCAGAGCGGTCAGGAATTCGCGCCGCGAATTGTTGGATGGATGGCGTGCCATGAGTAGCCTCTTTGCATTTGCGAATTCGGGGTCCAGTGACCACGTGCTAACGGCAACTGAAGTACGGGGGTGTGTGCAGCCGTACTCTAGTGTAGTGCGTCGCTCAGTGCGACTGGCATCCGTCCAGGTGGTAAAGGGGCGACCAACGGTCGCCCCCCACATCTCGCGAAAGACGAGCGAGATATGGGGCACCCGGGTTCGTGACAGGTCAAGCGCGGGATAAACGTGTATCTGTGTGACGCAATACACTAGGATAACAAGCCGCTGATAGGCCACGGCCCAGGACAGATGGCCCGACGGGAGTCACCGATGGAACCGACAGAATCCAAAGTGCCAAGCGAAGCCATAGAGCTCTATAACGAATTCATTCACGGTGAGATTAGCCGCCGCTCCTTCGTGGAGGGCTTGCAGCGGCTCGCAGTTGGCGGTCTGGCGGCGGCCGCCATGATCGAGGCGTTGATGCCCAATTACGCCGTGGGCCAGCAGGTCTCCCGCACCGATGACCGGATCAAGGCCACATACGAGACCGTCCCCTCCCCGCGGGGCAACGGAAGTATCCGAGGATATCTGGTGCGCCCTATCAGCGCCGACACACGCTCCGAGACGGTGACGAAATTGCCGGGCGTTCTGGTGGTCCATGAGAATCGGGGCCTGAACCCCCATATCGAGGACATCGCGCGGCGGTTTGCCCTGGCCAACTTCATGGCATTTGCGCCGGACGGGCTCACCTCGCTGGGTGGCTATCCCGGCGACGACTACAAAGGCGGCCAGATGTTCAACAAGATCGACAAGGACAAGATGTCGGAGGATATGGTGGCCGCGGCGATGTGGTTGAAGGCGCGTCCTGATTGCACGGGAAAGATCGGCGCTACCGGCTTCTGCTATGGGGGCGGCACCGCCAATATGCTAGCGGTGCGGCTGGGAGCCGACCTGGCGGCAGCAGTACCGTTCTATGGCGGTCCTCCCGCCACAGAGGACGTCGCGAAGATCAAGGCCGCAGTTTTAGTGCATCATGGGGAACTCGACAAGCGACTGGCCGCGACGTGGCCGGCTTACGACCAGGCCCTGAGCGCAGCGCAGGTACCTCACGAAGGTTATATCTACCCGGGCGCCGTGCACGGCTTCAATTGCGACGCGACGCCGGAACGATACAACAAAGCCGCGGCCGATCTAGCCTGGCAACGCACGATCGACTGGTTCAACAAATACGTGCGGGGCTGATTCCCTTCCCTCCGGGGGTGCTGATTTCTTCGCGATTGCGCGGCGCAAGAATCTGAAATCAGCAACTTGCGTGTAATCAATACCCTACACGGGTTTGACTCGCGCCGTCTCCACCAAGTATCTTGCTATCAATTACTTATATTTGGTTACGGGGGCGTTTATTCCTGCCTCTGTCTCTTCCCAGAAGCGCCATAGTGCCTTATCAAAACAATGTTACTGGCTGGGCGGTTTCTGCGAAGGGCGCAGTCTTCGCCAATTGCAATTCTGTCTTCTGAATCATCTGCAACCACAAAGAATCCGGATCGGAATTGAATACTGTGGCGGCGTCTGCCGGAAAAACGAACCACGCGCCCAATTGCGCTTCGGTCCGCAATTGATCTTGCGTCCATCCGGCATATCCCAAGTAAACATGAAAAACGCCAGGGTCAGGCCGCCCCGAAATTGTTTGTTCGAAGAGCGCTTTGTCGGAAATCAGATAAACCCCACCGAAGATGTTCTCAGCCTTTTCCATCTTGGCCGAGGACTTAAACAATGCAAACACGGCCGAAGGTCCCACGGGGCCCCCGAGATAGACTGGGTCGGAGCGGTCTTTCGCGGCCTCGAGATCAAGAACCCGAGAAAGCGGGACATCGGTGCGCCGGTTGAGAATCAGTCCGAGTGCGCCTTTTTCATCGTAGCGAACCAGCAGGACCACTGTTCTTGCGAAATCCGGGTCGCCGAGGCTGCGGCTCGCCACCAGCAACTTTCCAACACCCAAATCCTGGGGGTTCTTGAATTGAATCGGAAGAAATAACGCCGGCAGCAATTCGCCTTTCGTGCGGAATGCCTTGAGCCATCGACTTGGCATGTTTGCCAGTTGGCTGTCGTACCAAGGCAATGCAGCAGCGGCAGGTACCTCAGCGCGCGACCACGTATTCGCTTCGGCACATCGAATTCCGCCTTGTAAACGCTGACCCTTCCGGCCGCCGCCAAGGCAACGATCGTGAACAACATTGCGAACAGGAACCGTTTGCGCATGGACATGATCGGTATCCTTCCCACAGTAACGAACTGTGCCAAATTACAGGCTACAACTTAGCCACATTTATAGTGGCGGCAGTCATCGTTCCTGGAATGACCAGGATTGCCGGCAATCCGGAAACAACGACCGAGTCAGGAGCAGAGCGTCGAAAGATCCGGTTAGCCGGTGAACCACCCGGAAATCGGTACATCAGATTTGCCCGTCACCACTGCTCGCATAACCGAACAACTGGCTTGAATGTGGAACACGGTTTGCGGATATTAATACGGCCGTACAATACTGGACCAATGACACTGGAGGAAGTGCGCCGCTTTTTCGCGGAAGAGATCCGATATTTTGCCAACGTGAAGAACCCGGCCCTCGTGGCGGCGTTCGAAAGCGTGCCGCGTGAGAAGTTCATCGGACCGGGACCATGGAAGATCGGATTGACCGGCTTCGTGGAGACGCCGGACGCAGATCCGCGACACGTCTACCACAACCTGCCGATCTCGCTTGATGAGTCACGCAACCTGAACAATGGCCAGCCTGGTTCGCTAACTTTCTGGATTGATGCGCTTGAGTTGAAAACCGGAGAGCGCGTTTATCATCTCGGCGGCGGTGTCGGCTACTACGACGCGATACTTGCGGAAGTTGTTGGACGGACAGGCGCAGTTGTGGTCACCGAAGTGGACACGGATTTGGCAACACGCGCGCAGAGGAATCTGGCGAACTATACGAATGTGACCGTGCACGCGGTCGATGGCACCGAGTTTGACCCGGGCGATTGCGACGCAATCCTAATCAATGCAGGCTGTACGCACCTTCATTCTTGTTGGCTCGACCGCCTACGCGACGGAGGCCGCCTGATGACTCCGCTCACAATCAAGACGGAAGTACCCGGCATGGCCCCAGAACGGCAAACGAATATCGGCGCGGGAATGATGGTCAAAGTTGTGCGACGTGATCACTCGTTCACTGCGGCTGGACACTCGCCCATCGCGATCTTCTCGTGTACAAGCATGCGAGACGCCGAGTCCGAAGCGAATCTCCGCAAGGCAATGGGCATGGGGCTGATCGCGAAATTGCAATCTGTCCGCCGCGACGCACACCAGCCAGACGAGACGTGCGTGCTCCACCGCAATGATGTTTGCCTGAGCGCCGTAGTCAGTGCCGTCAAGCCGTGATCCGTGGTGCCGAAAAGCTCAGTCCGCCGAAGTGAATCCCTACGGTAGGGAACAGGTATTATGTCACCGCATTAGCCAACCCCACGCAAGCCAAAATGGTTTGAATGGGCCACCCGCCCTCAGACCAACAAATGAGCATTGCGACTTCTATCTCAGCATGTGATCTCTTCGCAAGCGCGGCGCAAGAATTCGAGAGAGCATGAAAAACCTGCTCTCTCGAGATGGTTGATCGGATTCGGTGGCATTCTCGGGCGCGGGCGTTCCGAATCCCACATGCCGCGCTTGTTCCGCCGTTGCTATTCGCCAACCGGAATCAGTTCATATGCGTGATAGACGGTGCCAGCTAGATTTGTCGCCAATCCAAGGATCTGCCCGCGGGAGTTGATCGAGCAGCCAAAGAGCAGCTTCAGCGAAGAGTTGGTAGGGATAAGAGTGTTCAGGTCCGCAGGTACACCATTCTTCCAGATGGTCGCGGTCAGGGTCGTAAAAGTTGAATCGATCGAAGATCCGACGACCTCATCGCTGTCATTGAGGGCGATGGCAATACTGTTTGCGATTCCCTTAATGGGTACCAGGGCCTTCATCTTGCCGGTTTCCCTGGTCCAGAGAAAGGCGTTGATCGTCATATTATCCGACAGTGAGGAGAAGCCCACAACGTGGCCGAAAGAATTGATATCTTTGGCCGCATTTCCCAACGCGCTGCTCTCATTTCCACCCAGCGACTTGAGATCGATGGGCGTGCCATCCTTCTCCCACAGCACGGCGTGTAACGGATTCATGTAATAGCCCAACACAAGGCTGAAGGCACCGCAGGTACCCGTCATCCCCGCCGCTTCTCCCTGATTGTTGATGGCCACAGCCGTGCCGACCGGATCTCCTCCGACGGTAGCCAGTTGCTCTATCGCGTGATCCCGCCAAAGGACGGGCTTGTATTGGTAATACTGATTTAGATATGCCGTTGGGTTTTGGGTGGGGCAGCCGGGGGTGGTGTTTTCCGCTGCGCCGGCCACCTCGCCAAAGTCATTGATCGCGGCGGCGACGCCATTGTTGCCATGATTGTTGTCGAGAGTCGGAAGAGCGGTCATTTGGCCGTCCCACCACAGAAACGGCCGGCAACTGGCCGTGGCGGTAGCGATTCCCAGTGCCTGGAATCCGCAAAAGTCCTCTTTCTTGGGGTCAACATTGGCAATGTTGACTCCGCCCACGACTTCACCCCAGGGGTTGTTTCCGTATGCGAGGCTGTTCGCTCCCCCAAGGCCGGGTTTGCTGATGTCAATGATGTGTTGGTCGAAATAGATTACCGCATGGTCGTTGCCGTCAGAACCCTGGACCGAGCCGACGCTGATGTTATTGTTCGTGATGTGGTTTGGCGCGCCCGCTCCACCCACCACGCCAAGATCCACTAACGTGTAGGGAGCTTGTGCGGAAGCGCAAAGCGGCCAGCAAAGCGCCGCCACCACCACAGCGGCTCTCTTCAAAACGATCTGCTTTTTTACTGTGTCCATCATCGTCCTTCTCCTTTTTGGCGAGCGTTCGCCCGTGGTTTAAACGCCGTTGGATTGTGAGTGCTGCACCAGGGATCGGAGGCAGATGAGGACAGGTCCTTCAGGCGGGCTCCAAATGTGTAAGGAGCCCGTTGGCAGCCCGCTCAGGAGTTGAGCCGTGTCCTCACCCAGGAGCACTACGTCTACCTCGGCCTGACAACCAGGGCACCAAGTCACCACCGTTCGTGCCTGGCGTACGACTAAAAGGCCTTCGGTTTCGATCGTGATCTTTGTTGTCCTCACCGCCATCGCTTCGCTCCGGGATTCGCCGTCGGTGCGACGGCTTCGAATGACGGCATCCTGAGCGGAGCCGGAACGAAAAGTCCTTAAACCGCGCATCAATGTTTCTTAAAGAATCTGAATGAAGGGTTTGATTTCGATGAATCAACAACTTAGCGAACCCCTTGTTACCCGTTGGCGTCTCGCTTTTAGCGCGGGAAAGCTCGGAGGGCTATGGTAGATTTCCGGTACGTATACGTTGTCCCTATGCCATGAACCCGGATCCCAAGGTCGTCTATGAGTTCGGTCCCTTTCGCATGGATCCGGACAAACAGGTCCTCCTCCGCGACGGCCAACTCATTGCGGTGACTCCGAAGGCCTTTGAGACGCTGCTGGTGTTGGTGCGCCGCGGCCGGGAAGTGGTCTCGAAAGAGGAGCTGCTAAAGGAGGTCTGGCCGGACTCGTTCGTCGAGGAAGCCAACCTCAGCCAGCACATCTTCAAGCTGCGCAAGGCACTCGGTGACATTGCTGAGGGTGAGCGTTACATCGTCACCCTGCCGGGCCGCGGCTATCGATTCGCCGTTCCGGTCCGTACCATCACCGAGGGCGGTGACGTGCTGATTGCGCAAATGCGCTCGCGCGCCCAGGTTCTGATCGAGGAGCAGGTACCGGAGCCCGGCCAGACTCTTCCCGCACTTTCGCCACCTTCGCACGCCAAACCGAAATCGCCGAAGTGGCTGTTCCGCTCAGCGGTCGCTGCCGCAATTGCCATTGCCGGAATCGGACTGCTACTACTTTTGCGCCGTCATCAAACCAGGACCAGGGCTCTCACCGAAACCGATACGGTTGTGCTCGCCGACTTCGCCAACTCGACCGGCGACCCTGTATTTGACGGCACCCTGCGGCAGGGTATCGCGGTGCAATTTGAGCAGTCGCCCTTCTGGAGCGTCATCTCCGAACAACGCATGCAGCAGACGCTCAGGATGATGGGCCGGCCAGCCGATGCGCGAATCAACCTGGAGACGGCCCGGGAAATCTGCGCAAGAACCGGAAGTGCCGCCGTCATAGAAGGTTCGATTGCGAGCCTCGGAACTCAGTATGTGTTGGGGCTGCGCGCAGAAAACTGCCGCAATGGAGACGTCCTCGCAGAAGAACAGGCGCAAGCGGCAAGAAAGGAAGACGTACTCGGGGCTTTGGACAAAACGACGATCCGTTTGCGTAGCAAATTGGGCGAGTCACTCAGCTCCGTGGAAAAATACGCCACGCCGGTGGAGGAAGCAACCACACCATCCCTAGATGCACTGAACGCCTACAGTCTGGGACGAAAGGTTTTTTTTGAGAAAGGAAACACTGCGGCTCTGCCCTACCTCGAGCGTGCGGTCGAACTCGATCCAAATTTCGCCATAGCCTACCGCGCCCTGGGGGCGATGTACCACAACCTCAACCAGCCCGTCCGGATGGCCGAAAATGTGCGCAAGGCTTATGAGCTGCGCGAAAAGGTAAGCGAGCGAGAGCGGTTCTATATTGAGTCAACCTACTACTGGATGGGAACGGGAGAACTGGAGAAAGCGATAGCTGCCGACGAGCTGTGGCGGCAGTCCTACCCCAGGGACTACGCGCTTTATGTGCACCTTGGAGTTATTTACACAAGCCTGGGAAACCTGGAAAAGGCGTTGGAGGAAACACGCGAGTCGGTGCGTCTGGAGCCAAATTCTGGAATCAACTACACCAACCTCTGCTTCGGATACATCAACCTTAACCGGCTGGATGAGGCGGAGGCGATGGTCAAGCAAGCTGAAGAGCGCAAGTTGGAGAGCGAGGGGCTGCTTGGCGCCCGCTACCAGTTAGCTTTTCTAAAGGGAGACACGGCACAGATGGCACACACGGTGTCGGCGGCCATGGGAAAGCCGGGCACGGAAGACGTGCTGCTGAACGCGCAAGCCAACACCGAGGCATGGCACGGGCGATGGAAAGACGCCCGCCAACTGACGCGGCGCGCAATGAGTTCAGCCGAGCAAAACGAGGCCAAGGAAACGGCCGGCAGGGTATGAGGCACGGATGGCTCTGGGCGAGGTGGAGTCGGGCATGAGGGAAGGAGGCACGTTCCGACGCCTATGCGGCAATCAAGCTGGCCTCGAACCGCGATGTGTTGGAAAGGGTGGCCCTGGCCTTGGCCTTGGCAGGCGATACCGCTGCGGCGGAGAAACTGGCGGCTGAACTCGACCGGACCTTCCCGCTGGACACGCTGGTCCAGCGCTACCGGCTGCCTGCAATCCGTGCGGCGGTGGCGTTACAGCACAAAGACCCGAAACGGGCAGTGGAGCTACTGCAGGTGACGGGCCCGATCGAACTTGGGGATAACGGTGACTCTTTCCCCAATCTACCTGCGCGGAGAAGCCTATCTCATACTCCGCGATGGGAATGCGGCAGCGGCCGAATTTCAGAAATTCATCGATCACCGAGGGCAGGTAGGGAACTTTCCCTGGGGTGCATTGGCGCGCTTGCAACTCGCCAGAGCGTGCGCTTTGTCGGGAGATAGGACCAAGGCAAAGATTGCCTACCAGGATTTCCTTGCGCTCTGGAAAGATGCCGACCCTGACATTCCGATACTGAAGCAAGCCAAGTCGGAGTACGCAAAACTGCAGTAATTCCAAGATTCCCCTCGCTCTTACGCCAAGCCCGGAGGGCTGTGGTAGATTTCCGGTACGTTCCTCCCTCGGCTGGGTAAACGTTGTTCCTATGCCATGAATGCCGATCCCAAGGTCGTCTACGAGTTCGGCCCATTCCGCATGGATCCGGACAAGCAGGTCCTCCTGCGCGACGGCCAACTCATTGCGGTGACTCCGAAGACCTTTGAGATGCTGCTGGTGTTGGTGCGCCGCGGGCGGGAAGTTGTCTCGAAAGAGGAGCTCCTAAAGGAGATCTGGCCGGACTCGTTCGTCGAGGAAGCCAACCTGAGCCAGCACATCTTCAAGCTGCGCAAGGCGCTCGGCGACACTCTTGAAGGAGAGCGTTACATCGTCACCCTGCCGGGCCGCGGCTATCGATTCGCTGTTCCGGTCCGTACGATCACCGAGGGAGGCGAGGTGCTGATTGCGCAGATGCGCTCGCGCGCCCAGATTCTGATCGAGGAGCAGGTACCGGAGCCGGGCGAGACCCAGCCGGCCGCACTTCCGCCACCTGCGCAGACCGGGCCGAAATGGTCGGAAATGGCTGCTCCGCCGACGGACGCTGCTGCCGCGATTGCCATTGTCGGAATTGGCCGCTACTGCTTCTGCGCCGTCATCAAGCCATCGCTCTGAATGCCCAGGATTCCGTGCTCGTCGCCGATTTCACCAACCTCACCGGCGACCCGAACTTTGACAATGCGTTGCGCCAGGGTCTGGAGGTGCAACTCCAGCAGTCGCCTTATCTGAATCTCGTTTCCGAGGATCACATCCAGCACACTCTGCGCCTGATGGGTCAGCGGCCCGAAACTCAGATCACCGGCCAGGTCGCTCGAGAAGTCTGCGTGCGCAGCGGAACGGCAGCGCTGCTGGAAGGCGCCATACAGAACGTTGGAACGAGATACGTGCTCAACTTGCGGTCGACGAACTGCCGCACCGGAGATGTTATTGATCGGGAGCAGGCGGAGGTGGCCAGGAAGGAAGAGGTCCTGGAAGCCATCACCCAAATGACCAGGGATTTCCGGAAACGGGTCGGCGAATCGGCAGCCACTCTGCAAAAGCACGATGTGCCGCTTGCTGAGGCCACCACGGCCTCGATCGACGCGTTGCAAGCCTACAGCCTTGGATTGCAAGCCGTGGCCAGCAAAGGCGAGGAGGCCAGCATCCCCTTTTTCAGGCGCGCCGTGGAACTCGACCCGAAATTTGCCATGGCGTACGCCTACATGAGTTTGGAGTACGGTTCTTCCGGTTCCACCGAGCTGGCCACGGAAAATATTCGCAAAGCTTACGAACTCGCCGACCACGTCAGCGACAATGAGCGATTCTTTATCTCCGCCTATTACTACGGTCGCGCCACTGGAAACCAGGAGAAGGCTCGCCAGATCTGCGAACAATGGGCAGAGACCTACCCTCGCGACCCAGCCCCCCACGCATTCCTCGGAGGTTTCATTTATCCCGTGCTCGCCAATTTCGACAAAGGGATGGAAGAGGCACGGAAAGGGATGGAAATGGCGCCAGACCAATCGATTTTCTATCTGGAGCTGTGTGCGGAATCGTGGTGTGCCGGCCGCCGGAAGGATAGCGAGGAAGCCTTGCGTCTAGCGTCCGAACGTAAAATAGCGACTCCGAAATTGTTGGTTTTCGAATATGATCTTGCGTTCTTGACGGATGATCTCGATGGCATGCAAAAAGCGGTGAAAGCAGCCCAGGGAAACCCGGATGCCGTGGATTGGATGGCGGACGCCCGGGCGTTCTCCTTTGCGCACGCGGGACGATTGAAAGAGGCGAGAGTTCTGTCGCGCCAAGCCATGGAACTGGCGCAGCAGCAAGGCAATCGCGAACGGGCCGCTCAGTTCACGATCAAGTCTGCTCTTTGGGAAGCCTTCTTCGGAAATGCGCGGGAAGCGAAACAAGCAGTGGCCAGTGCCTTGGCGCTCGCGAACAATCGTGAACTCGAATACGGCGCCGCCGTCGCCGAGGGACTCGCGGGTGATTCCAAGCAGGCCCAGGCCCGTGCAGACCATCTTGAGACCGAATATCCCGAGGACACCTCCGTCCGGTTCAGTTACCTGCCGGTCATCCATTCGATCGTGGCGCTCAACCACAACGATCCCGCCGGAGCCATCGGTGCACTTGAACCGGCGATCCCCTATGAACTGGGAGCGCCCCGATGCACGGTGGTTATCTTCTTCGGAGCTCTCTACCCGATCCTGTTTCGCGGTGAGGCTTATCTCGCCGCCCACAAAGGTCCGGAGGCGGCACGGGAATATCAAAAGCTTCTGGACCATAGCGGACCCATGATTGGCGATCCGGTTGCAGTGCTGGCGCACCTGGGACTGGCTCGGAGTTATGCCCTCTCCGGCGACGCAAGCAATGCGCGCAACCAATATAAGGAGTTCCTCGCCCTGTGGAAGGACGCAGATCCTGATCTTCCCGTCTTGCATGAAGCCAGAACAGAGCTTGCGAGATTTCAGTGAATGCGCGTTGACCCTGTTATCGCCAGCCGGGATTCTGTCGCAATACCGGGATCGGCAATCTAACCCATTGGTTCGAGCAATGGTTGCAAACTGCCAAGTCATGGGCGCCAGCCCCGGCAATCCACCTCGTAAATACTTTGCTTTCTGTTAGCGGAAGACCTGGAAATTTTCTTTAAGAAAAGTTGAGGCCACCGCCAAGGACTTTTAATCCGGCTTCCGAGCAGGATTCGCCTGGAGGTGGTCTTCCATGCTGCCATTTCGGCGTTTCCTTCTCTTTCTCGTTTGTCTTACCAGGTGGTCGGCCGCGTTCGCTGGTGACCAGTCAAACGGGTTCGACATCCATTTCAAGCTCCTCTGCGGGTCTCTGATCCTGGTACCGGTCATGGTGAATGGTTCCGGGCCATACGACTTCGTACTGGACACGGGCACGTCCACAACCTTAATCGACCCGAAGCTGGCCGCGCAGCTGTCGTTGCCGTGGGTGGGACGTACGACGCAATTTGATGTCCAAAGTTCTTCTGCAGTACCAGTCGCACACGCCAGTGAACTGGGCCTTGGAGGCGCCAAGGTCCGGAATCTCGCCGTGCTCGTGGAGTCCGTGGCTGGCCTCAACTACTTCGACGGGAAGATCCGTGGCGTGTTGGGGGAGAATTTTTTAAGCCGCTTCGATCTCCTCTTGGACAATCGACACCGCCAGGTTCACTTGGAAGAGGGGCTGGCCGGCTCGATTGTTGAAGATCTCGCGGGGGAACGCATACCTCTAATCGACCACGGCAGTGCTGAGGGGGAGCCCACTTCCCATCGCCTCCTTCTCACCGCAAAAGCACCTGACGTGGGACCAAACGAACTGACATTTGCATTGGATTCCGGCGCGTCCACTGTCGTCCTGTTCAGGAACACGCACACTAGGGCTTGGGAAATGCGGCGCGTAGACCTTGGCGCTCCAGGCTCCTCGACTAGTCTGCAGCCGGGCACGCGTCTCATATACCTGCGCCGTCTTCAAACCCTGACGCTCGGCAGGAGAGTACTTGGGGACCTTGCGGCCGCAGTCCCTACGTCGTCCCCAGCGGAGGATTCAGATGGGCTCTTGCCTACGGGCATTTTTCACAGCGTCTACATCAGCCACTCCGGCGGGTTCGCTATCTTCGATCCCGTCCTTAGAAGGCGGCCGGCTTCGATCAAAAAAGGAGAGACACCATGAAATCTACCAGTCGCGAAGGGCGCGCCTCTTCTTTCTCCGGCCCATGATTTTCTGGACGGCAAGCTGCGCGCTGCCTGGATCGCGGATCCGGATGGCAACCCCATCCAACTTGTTCAACGGAGAGACTGAAGCAGCACTGCTCGGGGTTTGTTGCATTGCTTGTCGAAGCGAACTGTAGCTACTGAATAGTCAGCGTATACGAGGTCGTGGTCTGTATCGAGCCGGCGGTTGCCACCACCTCAAACGGATACGTGCCGGCCGTGGCCATGCTGGTCGCACCGGTGGGGGAACTGTTGCCTCCGCAGCCTATCGGCAGGATGACCAATGCGGCCAATAGGATCACCATCCAGTAGCTTCGACGGCGCAAGGTCAAAAGCAGTAGCATGCTGCCGCCGAAGATTCCGCAGCTGAGTGTACTCACACCATTGCCCATCGCCGGATTTGCGATGCCGGCTGTCGCTGCATTGGTCGCGATGGTCATCGTCGATGTCTGAGCCATGCCGCCGGCCATATTCAGCGTGGCTGGGTTGAAGGCGCAGGAAACATTGGCCGGCAGACCGCTACATTTGAGGCTGACGCTCCCGGTATAGCCAGCCACCCCGGTGATGCTCAATTGCGTGCTGGCGCTCTGGCCGGAAGCAACCGTCACTGTCGAGCCGCGGGCCCGGTTGGAGACTAAATGCGGGTACAACCGTCTGGGTCAACATGAAACTGGCAGACGAATGGGTGGCGTCTCCTGCGTAGTAGGCGTAGAGGGTGATCGTTCCTGCAGTCGAGAAGGTAGCGGTGATGCTTGTCTTGCCGGTCGCATCCAGGGTGCCCGTACCAAGCGTTGTGGACCCATTGGAGCCGGTGGTCAGCGCGACTGTGCCAGTCGCAACGGCACCGGAAGACACCGCCGTTACCGCAAACACGACAGGTTGCGTTACGTAGGACGGGTTGCCATTCGTACTCGCGGTGACGACGGTGTTCAGCGGTGTAATCGTCACCACCGTAGGTGCCGAAGTACTCGCGGAGTAATGAGCATCGCCCGAATACTGCGCCGTGATGGAATGAGTGCCGACCGCAAGCGGCGGCGGAGTCAGGCTTGCAACCGACGTGTCGCTGTATGTGGCGACAAATGGCCCCATCAAGAGGTTGGTCGGAATTCCTGCAAATACCAGATATGGGAGTGAGCTTCCGGCGGGCAGCAGGAGTCCCAGGGAATCTCCAAACGTGCCCCCGAACTTGGTTGTGATGGGGTTTCCGGCCGAGAAATTTCCTTTTCCGTCTCCCAGGGCGACCGCCGCGCTCCCGAAGACCAGGTCGGGAAAACCGTCCAGGTTGACGTCGACAGCCAGAGCATTTTCGACTGGATCAGCAGGTTCTGGACCGGGCGCAGCCATGGGGTAGCTGGGATTGGAAATGGTTTCAGTCCCGAAAGTTCCGTCTCCCTTGCCGGGAAGAAAGATCATCGCAATAGTGAAACCGGCAACCAGATTTTCAGGGGGATAAATCAGCGCTACATCCATTTTGCCGTCGCCGTTGAAGTCGGCTACCTGCATGCTCAATAGCGCGGTGGCGTCATAGGGAGCACCTCCGCCTCCACCAGGGTTCTGAGGAGTGTAGGTGGCTTCCACGGCTCCGGCGAACGTGCCGTCTCCATTATTGAGCAGGCTGGTGATGATCTGTGTGGGCACCGGCCCGAGGCCGATATTTGGCTGTATGAAGAGGCTCTGGGCTACGATGTCCAATTTGCCGTCTCCGTTCAGATCCGCCAGGTTGAGCGATGTGAGTGGGAGCAATTCGCAGGCGCATTGGCCGCTTGCTATGGTGACTGTCTGGGCCGATCGAAAATTGCCGCTCCCCTGATTAAGGAAGATGGTTATCTGAAGTGGCAAAACCGCATTGGATCCTAGATTGGGGGTCGTGTTCACAGCTAGGATGTCCGCTTTGCCGTCGCCGTTCACATCGCCGGCAAACGTATTCAGGTATCCGGTGGCGAGAAAGGATAGAACCACGGGCTGCTGAAAGGTGCCGTCTCCATTGCCATACGCGACCGAGGGGCCGATCAGGAGGTCCAGCTTGCCGTCGCCGTTCACATCCGCCAGGACAGGCGCAAATAGAACTAAGGCATTCGCAGGGGCAGGAGAAGGAAGGCTTAGGGTTTGTGCAGCGACTCCAGAATACCCGCCCTTGGTGTTCGCAAGAAAGCTTTGGACCGTCATGCTCGCCTGCTGAACGGAGCCCGTCTCCACGTTCATGTACACCAACAAATCCTGGATTCCATCTCCATTCACATCGGCAGCCAGCTGACCCGATACGCCGGTAAACGCCGCATCCAGGGGGCCAAAAAATTGGCTGAACGGCGTCGTATAAAAGCCTTCTCCCGGCCCCAGGGCCACCGGGGTGGCACTCAGCGAATTCCCGCCGTCGAAAAACTGCACCGTTCCGGTCGGACGGTTGGCTGCAGTGGCCGCATTCGCGGGCGCGGTGGGGGCTGTGACGCTGGCGGCGAGGGAGAGGGCTGTGCCGTAGGGGACGGAGGCGGGCGATGCGGAAACCGTGGTTGTAGTGGCCGTCTGCGCGCTGGCGGGGAGCGCTAAAAAGCAAAACGCACCAGGCAAGAAATATCGAAGGAGGCGAGAGACAGGCAGATTCATAAGAACCACGATGGCGCAAAACGACCGATGACGAGCCGTAGTATAACTTTTGACGTCCTGGATCCATTTGCCAAACAGCTCATTGTCTATCCGTAGGTAACTTACCCGCTGGCCATGATTGTGTCCACGAATTCGGAAGGGCGCTAGAGCAGTTTCGCAATTACCGTGGACTGAAAAAGATCGCTAGTCGTCTTCGCCGAGAATATTACTCACTCGCACAATCGTTTCGATCTGTTCTGCGCTGAGGCGGGACAGCAGATTCCGCCGAACCGATTCCGCATGAACCGGCCGCGCAGCGTCCAACTTCGCCCGCCCAAGTTTCGTAATCACCACCAGGACGACGCGCTCGCCGGCATCACGACGCTCGATGAGCTTTCTCTCCCGCATCCGCGTGAGGTGGTGAGAGAGGCGGCTCTTGTCCCACCCCATCGACCGGGCCAGAGTCTGCTGGCGCATCTCACCTTTGCCGAGACCGGCAAGACGAGACAGCACTCCGAAATCGGGACCTGAAAGGCCAGTTGCCTCCGCGATGTCACGCCCTACCCTCTCCATCACGTCTTCGCCCATAAGTTTGAAGGCATGCCAGACACGAAGCTCATGAGGTGATAGCAGTTTGGCCGACATGGTTCAAGAAGATTATCAGCACATGGTTGACATGACAACCGGTCAAGGTTATTGTGGTTGACATGACAACCACCGGAAGCAAGAAAGTTGCGCTTGTAACAGGAGCAAACAAAGGTATAGGTAAGGCGATCGTCCGTGGACTGGCGCGGGAGGGCTTTATCGTCTATCTCGGGGCCCGCAACCCAGAGCGAGGACGGGCGGCGACAGCGGAACTAACGGCAGATGGCACGGTACATTTTGTCCAACTGGACGTCACCTATCCTGCCTCCGTGACTGCGGCAAAGCACACGATTGACTCAGAAGCCGGCCGTCTGGATGTATTGGTGAACAACGCAGGGATCAGCTCGGCTCCCGGATCAAGATTTCGGACTCCAATCGAAGAGACCGCCGAGAACATGCGGGTCGTTTACGAGACGAACGTCTTTGGAGTGGTGACGGTAACAAATGCTTTCATCCCCCTGCTGCTGAGATCCGATGCAGGCCGCATCGTCAATGTGACCAGTAAGCGGGGATCCATCGGAGAAGAGGGTGCATGGGTAGGCAACCCGTATATGGCGTACTCCACTTCCAAGACGGCCCTCAACGCACTCACGGTTCATTACGCTCGAAGCCTGGCGGAGACATCTATCAAGGTAAACGGGGCGGCACCAGGGCATGTCGCCACGGACTTCAACGGATTTCGAGGACCGCGGACGCCAGAACAAGGTGCTGTAGTGGCGATCCGTCTGGCACAGTTGGATGGTGATGGGCCGACCGGTCTTGTGTTTGAAGACGATAGCCAGCTGGCATGGTGAGACCCGATGGACACGGCTGCGTTTATGTTTTTTTTGGCTCTTTTAGATTGATGGCGTGAATGACGCACGCGCAAGATCCTTGGCACTTGATTTCAGCTACAGGAATGGTCTGGTTGATACTTTCCTATACGCAATGGGCCGTCCGTGCCAGCCGGATCCTGACTTTCCGAAGGGCGGGACAGCAGGTTGTCTGGAGAAAGCCTAACGGTTCAGATCGTGTATCGTCTGACCAGTCGCGCCCGATGGAAAACTCACTCGCAATTACAAACCAACATCGCCGCCGTTACCGGCCAACGCGAGCATGGCACTGGCTTGTAGCCCTAGCCGGCGGAGTATTCCTCTTTTACATAATTGCCGGATATCTATGCATCGCCTCGCTCATAGGCGAAAATCCGCGTTGGCGCGGAATGAATCGCGGGCCAGGGGATTTTGGGTTGAAGGGCGAGGTTGTTTCACTGCGTTCTACGGACGGCATTTCACTCAAGGCATGGTGGCTGCCCGCCGACGGCAGAGCACGAGCCAACATCATCATCGCCCACGGGATCGATCACACGCGCCAGGTAATGCTGCCCCGTGCCAGTTTTCTGGTGCATGGCGGGTATAACGTATTGGCGCTCGACTTGCGGGGGCACGGCGAGAGCGCCGCGCAATATGCCTCAACCGGATACTTGGAAGCACGCGACATCCTTGGCGCCGTTCGATATGTCCGTTCCAGCGGAGAGAGTGATCCAATCGTTCTTCTGGGAGTTTCCTACGGCGCAGTGGCTTCATTGCTTGTCGCTGCCGAGTCTCAGGAAATTGCGGCAGTCATCGCCGACGGAGCGTATCCCACCGGCAAGGACGTGTTCGAGAACATCAATCGACATTTCGTACATGACAGTGGGACCAGGCTGTGGCTTCGCGTTCTGTACCTGATCGCCAGTTGTCCTGGGGTATCTCGCGCTGCTGCGCTGGTCTACTACGCACGCACTGGAATTTACCTCGGATCAGACTTTGTGTCTGCCCTTCCATCCGCCTCGCGAATCAGGATTCCAGTGCTGCTGATATCCGGCGAGCGAGACTGGATTGTGCCGACAGAACAGATGCAAACAATACTGGCGGCCTTGCCAACCGAGCGAAAATCTCTCGTTGTCATTCCCAACGCATACCACGACACCACATTTAGCGCTGGGCCGACACTATATAAAGACACCGTCTTACACTTCCTCGACAGCAACCTCGCGCAGCTTCGATAATCTGGCCGGTTTCCGCAATGAAGGAACTGCCCAGTCAAGCCAAACAAGGCTTGAGTGGGCCACCCTCAAGGCTCAATATGATCAACCAGAGCAGGAGTTGTCTTCATAGGGCTCGTCCTTTGGTCTCGGACTCCGAAATCAAGCCATTTATTACAACAGGGATAACCCGCCGAGCAGCCCATAGATTGCCGAAGCGAGCCCCAGGACAACGCTGACAATCAAGAACAGGGGCACATCGATGACCACGGAGATAGAAGCCAGGACGATCGCAATCTGCAGCCCACCACTTGCTATTTCCAGCGTGTGGGTTCGGTGCATCTGGTGGTCGCGGAGATGCTCCTGGGCATGAGCCTTTTCTGTCAGCTGCTCCATACCGTCCGCGCCTGGCTCTGAACGCATGCGGTCCGCATTGGCCTGAGCATCGGCGATTCGCTTCTTTATTGCAGGATCGGTGGTGGTGGAGAGGCTTTGCAGCAGTTCTGCCTCAGACGTCAACACAGTTCGCCGAACTGACTTTGCCTGGTATTGAGCCCAGGTGTCGCTGGCGGCGATATGGTTGGTCAAATAACTGATTTGCGCATCTTTTGCCGCAAATTCCGTAAGGGCCAATGCCGCGGCCATCACCGCGATGATGATGGCTGCGCGGGCGTGGGTTTTGCCGTGGGCCCCATGGGCCGCGTGCTCCAGGTGTTCGTTGGCTTGCTCGAATTCACCGCTCATACGGTGTGATCTCCCCGCCTTGCGATTCTAATCATTGCCGCCACGCTGCGCTCGACATCCTCATCCGTGGTCGCCCAACTGGACACGCTGATCCGCATCGCCGCCTGACCATGCCATTGCGTTCCTCCGCACCAGCAGGTCCCGTCGCTCTGCACACCCGCGATCACCCGCCGCGTCTGATCCTCAGTGCCGAAGGAGACCAGCACCTGGTTCAGGACCACGTCGTTCAGGATGGTGAAGCCGGCCTGCCGGAGACGATCCGCGAACATGTTCGCCTGCAGACAGTTTCGCTCGATCAGGTCACTCAGCCCGCTGCGTCCCAGGGAGCGCAGCGCCGCCCACAAGTCGACCCCGCGCGCCCGCCGCGACGCTTCCGGTGCGTAGTGCCAGGGCTCGCGCCCGCCAGCCGATGTCAGATAAGCGGCGCTCAGCGCCATCGCGGTTTTGAGAAATTCCGGGATCCGCACCACGGAAATCGCGGAATCGTAGGGCACGTTCAACCACTTATGACAATCGATTGCCCAGGAATCGGCAGCGCCGGCACCCGCCAGCAAAGGTGCGTAGCGCGGGGAGACGGCGGCCCAGTAGCCAAAAGCGCCATCCACGTGCACCCAGGAGCCTGCCTCATGCGCCCGAGCGCAGATTTCTCCTGCAGGATCAAACGCGCCCGTATTCACATTGCCCGCCTGAATGCAGACCAGGGTGCGGTTATCGAGCGCGGGCAGTGCTTCCGGCCTCATTCGTCCCTGGGCGTCGGCCGGAACCCGCGTCACTCGCGAGCGCCCCAGCCCGAGCATAGATAGAGCTTTCAGCAGAGAAACGTGCACTTCGTCGCCCACCACTACGTGGATCGGCGGGGCCGCAAATAATCCGTCCTCCTCGACGTTCCATCCCGCACGCTGCAACAGTGCGGTCCGCGCTGCAGCCAGGGCGGTGAAGTTGGCCATGGTTGTGCCGGTAACGAATCCCACTCCCGATCCGGATGGGAGACCGAGCAGGTCCACCATCCACGCAAGGACAATCTCTTCCAGCTTCGCCGCCACGGGAGACATCACTTGCAGCGACGCATTCTGGTCCCATGCCCCCGCCAGCCAGTTGGCTGCCAGCGCCGCGGGCAGCGAGCCGCCGATTACGAATCCGAAATAGCGGCCTCCGGCGGTGGCCACCGTGGCCGGCGACCCGATGTCATCCAACAACGCCAAAACTTCTGCGGGATCGGATGGTCCTTGAGGCAACGGCCCTCCGAGCGCATGCAATCGGGCCACGTCCTCGGGTAAGGGCGCGACGTTCCGATGGGCAAGCCCCGCGAGGTATTGCGCCGCTCGATCTGCAGTTTCTGCCAACAACTTCTTCATCGATACCTCCTCTCCATGGATACGGAACTTTTCCTGGCGACCCTTTGCTCCGTCTTGAATCCTCGCAGTTGTTGCGTTCATCCAAAGACCATACCCACTGTGGAGAGTAAATGACATGGCCGCTTTTTGTGCATGCTGTGGAGCCGAGATTACTTTGAAAGCCGAAGCGTGTCCTGTCTGTGGCACTCCGCGACACGGGATGTTGCCGCCTGATTTACAGCCTGCGCTGGATCCGGGGTCGGAAACGGCTCAGGAAGACGTTGACGGCAAGGTGCGTAGACCCCGCCTCTAAAGGGCCTCCGAACTGGCGTTTTTGTGCAGGTTTTGCTAAAGAGTCTGCGTAAGAATCGCGAAAAAAACACAGTCGCTCCACTACGCGGTTTCGCTTTGTATCAGGGCACGACTACAAGTCGGGCTGCTAGGGCAGCATAAATGATTGGGCTTTTAGCCCCTGTTAATCTGTGATTGGGTCAGAAAAAGCGCAGCGGCTAAAGCCGCAGATTTTCATTGGGCGTTTATGGCCCGACTAAAGTCGTGCCCTGATACAAGCGAGTTTTCCGCAACTTGTAAAGCCCCTACAGCACGGCTCTAGCATTGCCAGCGCTAAAGCGCGTGATCGAGTCGAGACTGTTTCTCGGAGCGCTGAAGCGCTCCTTCCCCGCATGAATGCGGGGGCTCCCACCACAACCTGAGTTTGCCGGCCGGTAGCAGCCATGTGACCCAGGGCCTCACGTTAACAGTGGAGTAGCCGGAGTCAGATTCCATATCTGCTCCTCAACATGAGGGAATGCGGAATTGGTCAAGCACTGCGTAGACCAGTTCACGAATCAAGCGTATTTCGTTATCCAGGCGTTGTACCCTGGAGTGAAAGTGGTCGGCCTTTCTGGCAACTTCTGTGGAGGGGTGAGAAAGTTCCTCAAAACTCAATTCCAGACCCAAGTAATATCCCTGGATAGCTTCATCAAGCCATAGCAGCAATTCTGAGGAGAGTGCGGCGGGAAATCGCGAGTTTCCTGGCAGTGCGGAAAAGATCGCGGGCGACTCCTTTTCCGCGGTGACGTTCACGACAAAAAGGCCCAGTTGCTGCACCCGGCCCGAGCTGTCGGAAATAGGAAAGCAGTGGTCGAACCAATGGCCGAACTCCACTGCATCACGCACGTGGCCGGAAAGCCAGACAGATGCCGGCTTACCTGTGCGTAATACCGTTTCGTAGACTGGTTCGATTTGTATTGCCAGATCGCCCACGATTTCCCGTGAGGTCTTTCCAATATGATGATTCACCGTAGCCCGCGTCTCGCTCGCAAGAGCGGCGTTCACCGATTCAAAGCGCGTTTGAGAATCCATTAGGGAGACGCCGAGACACGAGGCACGAGAACCTGCATCGAACAACGCTTTGAGGTAGCTGGGGCTGGCGAACCTGCCTGGGTCCCTTGCGCTTTTCTTTTCTAACCAAGCGGCCTTAAGCGGGGACTCATGTTTTCCAGACATATTTTCGTCCTCGGACCCGGACCCTGGAATCTGTTCGTCGAATTTTATCGGATCACGGCGGTTGTGGATACTGACTGGGGAGGAGCAAGCTAGAGTTCATGACGCTAGGTCAAATTTCAAAGTTCCGAATTGTCTTCCTTATCAGTGGACTGTTTATGGCAGCTCCCACCTGCGCGACGGGCGAACCCACGGCTGAAGCCATTTCTGCTTTCAACGCCTATATCAATGTCGTTGAGTCGAGGCTCGCTAAACAGCACCAATCACGAAATGAATTCCTGGCACCCCCCTTGACTCCGCAAAATGAAAAACTTTTGCAACAGGGAGAGTTGATCATCGAGCCGATCACGCCTCTCACAGGTTCACCTTTGCCCGGAGCACTGATGCACGACTGGCGTGGTACCGCCTTTGCCGCCGGGGCCAAAGCCGCCGATTTCGAGCGGCTGATGAGGAACATCAGCGCCTATCCCCAACACTTCTCCCCGCAGGTGCTTCAAGCAAGAATGTTGACGCAACAGGGCGATCATCTCCAGGCGTTGTTGCGTGTCCGCCAGCGGCATGTCCTCACGGTGGTCCTGGATACTACCTACGACATCACCTTCGGGCGCCTCGATGCGCAGCACGGATACAGTATTTCGCGCAGCATAAGGATCGCCGAGATAGCATCGCCCGGCACCAGCAGCGAGCATGCGCTCGGTCCTAACGAAGAGCACGGCTTCCTATGGCGGTTAAATACTTATTGGAGCTACGAGGAGCAAGACGGCGGTCTCTACCTGCAAATCGAATCGGTATCGCTCACGCGATCCGTACCTACCGGGCTCAACTGGGTGATTCAGCCCTTTATTGAGAAGATTCCACGCGAGTCGTTGGAATTTACCTTGCGCTCGACATGCGACGCACTTCGGAAATAAATCGACTGTCCGTTTGCGAACAGCTGTGAGAGTTTGGTCGCCTTCAGCCCTTATGGGAGCCGGCCAATGGCCCTGGAACCTTCACGACGGTTGTCGTCGTTCCGGGCGGGAAAGCATCTGTGAGTTCACCCTCGTGGTCGGAGAAATGGTGCGCATTGGTGGATATGAAGAAGAAGCGCGTGCTGGTATTTGCCGGAATGCCGTGGCTGAAGGTGAAAGTGTACTTGTTTGTGGGCGCGCCGTAGACGAACTTGTGGGGTGCGGTCGTGCCTAGCCCATCCGGACGGAAGTCTGCATAAGTAATCGTGATGCCGGCAGGCGGCGGAACCCAGATGACGACCGTATCTGCGGAGCCGCTGAGCGGGGTTTCTCCCGTGAGTATGCGGTAGTAGAAGTCGAGCAAGCCGGTCACATCGGATCGGACTACACGAAGCTGTATCTGCACAGCGACTCTGGCTGTCGCTCCGACCAAAACTATATCTTGCAGGGCGTCGTGGAGCACCAGTCCCGCGAGCGCCGGACGGGCCGCCTCCGTGGTGCCTGACAGGGGAGTGAACTCGCCGGGGAACGTAACTGGTCCGGTGATGACGGGCATGGCCAACATCATACGCGCCTAGAGCATTTTCACTTCTACGCTGCACAGTCAAGTGCCGCGTAGTACGGCTTTGCTTGAGGAAAAGCCACGTCGGGAGTGGTCGCTCTGTATAGACCAGAAGTGAAAACTGCCGGGCAATTTCTGCAGACGAAGATCGATGGTTCGCAGGCGCAAGCTGCTGTATTCTTGCAGCTTGAGGGCGCAGGAAATGAAAGATCACGATCGATGGCGGTGACTTGTCGAAGGCGGCCTCCGCGATCGGATGCAAGAATGGCGCCACCAAGAAATCCATCAAGATACGTGCATAGCTAGCTTAGCTAAGGAGAAGAATGGATAAGAACCTGACTCGTCGAGACTTGCTGAGGACAACAGGAGCCTCGCTCGCGATGCTAGGCATGCCGAATGCATTGGCTGGTGCACAAGCTGCACCTCAGGCGCCCTCGAGCGGCGCCACCTTGCAGGAGCAGACACGCGCGCAACGAATGCAGTGGTGGCACGCCGCGAAGTTCGGCATGTTCATTCACTTTGGCGTGTATAGCACCATTGGCCGGCATGAATGGGTCATGGAAGACGAAGCGATTCCCATCGGTCCCTATATGGAGCACGCGGCCATGTTCCGGCCGGCACTGAACTGTCCCCGGGCCTGGGCTCGCCTAGCGAAACAGGCAGGGATGAAGTACATGGTCATGACCACGAAGCATCACGAAGGCTTTTGCAATTTCGATACCAAGCTGACCACTTACTGCGCGCCAAAGCGGGGACCGGGACGTGACCTGGTGCGTGAGTACGTGGAAGCGGCGAGGGCGGAAGGGATGCACGTCGGCTTCTACTACTCGCTGATGGATTGGCATCACCCGGATGGCGCTAACTGTGCGAACGACGAAGCCGCGCGCCGGAGATTTGTCGACTACACGCATGGGCTGATTCGCGAGCTGCTGACCAACTACGGCAAGGTGGACGTGCTGTGGTATGACGTTTCGTGGCCTTTGGATGAGGAAGGCTGGGAGTCGAACCGCATGAACGACATGGTTTTCCAGTTACAACCCGAAATCATCGTGAACAACCGCAATAAGCTGCCGGGCGACTTCGCCACCCCAGAGCAGAGGATTGTGGCAGAGACAGGGGGACGGGCGTGGGAATCATGCATGACGCTCAATGATAGCTGGGGATATCAACGCGCGGACAATGACTGGAAATCGTCGCGGACGATCGTCCGCAATTTGATCGAATGCGCACGCGATGGCGGCAACTATTTATTGAATATTGGACCTAAGCCGGATGGCTCCGTACCGGAGGAGTCGGTCAAGGTGCTAACCGAGGTCGGCCACTGGATGGACGCCAACGGCGAAAGTATTTACAAGTCCGATCTTTGCCAGGTGCGTCGATCTAACTATGCCAGCTTTACGCGCATCGGCAATACTCTTTACATGCACGTCCACTTTTGGCCGGGCGAGTATGTTGCGATCAGCGGCCTGAAGGCGAAAGTAAAAACGGCTCACCTGCTCAAGACCGGCGCGGATGTGAAGTTCACCCAGGACGAGTTCCAGACCAAGTTTGCCGGTCTGCCACGGGAGGCGCCAGACTATCCCGTAACAACGATTGCGATTGAGTGTGATTCGGAGCCGACGCAGGATACGGACTTCGTCCGGCGTAACAAACCCCGCGACGGGGTGTAGGGATGGAACCAGTTGCGAAACTCCTCTAGCTGTCGGGCAATTTCTCCGGACGAAGATCGATGGTTCGCATCATTTCCTGATAGCGTTCTTCGTCCTTGCTCTTGATCTCGTCGAAGCGCTTCGATTGTTCCTCACGGCGCGGGTCCCCGGTTCGTGCATAGAGCTGCAACAAGGCGAAGTTGGCTCCGTAGTTGTCCGGATCATGAGAGACCGCGCGATCCAGAAGGACCTGTGCCTGGCGATAGTCGTGACTGGCGATGAGGACCTGGCCCAGCTCCCCGAGAACATCCGGTCGATCCGGGGCCAGGGTGTTCGCCTGCTCCAGTTCATGTTTTGCATCCTCAAGATGGCCGGTCACGCGAGCGATACGGCCCAGGTAATAATGCGCGTCTGCCGCAGTCGCGTGGTGGCCGGCTGCCTGCTTCAGCCATAGATTCGCAGAGTCGTAGTTCTTCGCCCGGAACCAAGTGGTTCCGATGGCCAGAAGCGCGGCCGGGTCGGATGGGCGCAAAGCATGATACTTCTCGAGATAAGGCAGCCCCTGGGTTGAATCCTGGGCGAAGGAGGAAACGATCCCCATACCGTAGTTGAACTCGGGGTTCTCCGGCGATAGTTTGACCGCTTCCGCCATGGCCTTGCGCGATTCACCCAGCAAGCCCATGCGCAGAGAGAGCACGCCGAACTCGTAGGCAAACCCCGCATCGTTGGGTTGCAGATCTCGAGCATGGGCCAGATATCCGAGTGCTCCCTGATAATCCTTGCTGGCCCTGGCGACTCGGGTCAGATCCACAAGAATGGGGACGGAAGAATTGCTCTGCGTGAAAGCAAGCTCCAGGGTTTTACGCGCGAGATCCAGCTTCCCTTCCCCTTCCTGGGCCAAACCAAGGATGCGCAGGCCGTCAGCCGAAAGCGGATGTTTTTCGTTGGCTGCGGTAAAGAGCCGCTCGATGAGGTCGGCGCGATGGGCTGCGCGAAGTGCCGGCAATAGCTGCATTGCATCCTGCTCGGCAAAGTCCGGGGCGGCGGTAAGTGCGTCCGCCGCTTTGTCTGCCGCGGAGGTGTGATGGAGAGCGGCCTCATCGGCACAAAGCACGACCTGAGCACCGATGCGGCTGCGGTCGTCCGGGCTCAAGCGGGCCAGATGCTCCAGGGAACGCTGGTAATTCTGATCCCACATGAGCAGCATGGCGGCCTGGTAGTTCGCCTCGGCATTGGTTGGCTCCTTGAGCAGAAGCTTTTCATAGACTCGCAGAGCAGAGTCTCGGGCGGTCTTGTCGCTTTCCGCCTTTTGCATGTAAATCCGGCCTAGATTCAAATAGGCGCCGGCGAGACCGGGGTCGTGCGTAATTGCTGCGGAGAACTGCTGAATGGCCCGATCTGTATGCCCCTCCTGGATCTCGATGACCCCGAGGAGATTTTCCAGGCCACCGTTTGCCGGGAACGCTGTCCTGGCGCCGGCGATCATTGACCGTGCGCCTTCGAGATCGTTTTGCTCGATGTGTTGCTGGATCTCGAGCACCAGTTGGCGATATTGTTCACCTGATGGCTGCGCCGCTCCTGCTTGCGCCGGACAGAGCAGGCTCAGCGTTAGCAGAATGGTTGACCCGGGATAGAACCAGATGCGGCTTAGCTGGTGGTAGCCGAGCACTATGTCTTTCCACTCCCGTTGGTTAAACTACTGCCCATGACGTGCAGGGCTAGAGCGATCGCCGCGGTTACGTTGGCCCTGCTTCTCTGTGACACCGGGGTTCCCCCGGCCGCGGCCCAGGGCGCGAGCGATGCACCGGCAGCGACAACGGTTCCGTCTTTAGAGCTGACTCCTGAAAAAGTATCTCACTTGAATGCGGCGGTTGCTGCGCACGATTATGTTGCCGCGGAAGAGTTGCTGCTGAAAGAGATTGAACCGGAGGCTCATTCGGCGCGGGCGGCTCGCCTGCTGGCGTATCTGGGGAGCGTTTATTTCCTGAATCACGATTATTTGAATGCGGCGATTGCGTGGAAGAAGTCCGATGCCATCGCGCCGCTCGGGTCCGATCTTCAATTTTCGCTAGGCGATGGCGTACATTCGGATTTCGCGTCCGGATTGGGCGCGGCCTGTGCTCGAATCACTTTCTGCTCACGACACCAAAAATGCACTGTACCCGTATTGGCTCGGCCGGCTCGATTACGACGCACAACGTTATTCGGAGGCGACCCGCCGCTTCCAGCAGGCAATCGTACTGGATCCAACGATGGCGCGTGCTTACGACAACCTTGGCCTCTGTTACTTCTATCAAAACGATACCGGCACTTGCGGTCAAGAATTTCAACCGCGCCATTGAGCTGGATCGGAATGCACCTCATCCCTCCCCCTGGCCTTACTTGAACCTCGGTCTAGCCTTGCAGTTTCTAGGCCAGACGCAGGAGGCGGAAACCGATTTACGGGAAGCTCTCCGGCTTGATCCTCAGCTTGCGGAGGCGCATTACCGGCTGGGGAACGTGCTTGAGCATCAAGGTAAGCTGGAGGCTGCGGTTCCGGAATTGATGGAGGCGATACGCCTGGATGACAAGTATGCGGAGCCGCACATTGCGCTGGCGCACATTTACAAGCAGCTGGGGAAAAAGGATGCCGCCAACGAAGAGGTCAAGATCTATCTTCGATTGCACGGCACTCAGCCGCCGCCGTCGCAGCCATAGCTCGAGGGGCAACCGAAAGAGAAATGCAGATCCCCTACGCTGCGCTACGTCCGGTAGAAAAACATCTCCACGAGAGGTCCGCTGAACTGCAGATCCCTCCACTACGCTACGCTCCGGTCGGGATGACAAGGGGAGGGTGGTGGCACTTCCCTGGAGAGTGGTCGTTGGGATCGAAAGAGGGCAGGTTCCTCCACTACGCTACGCTCCGAGTCGGGACGACAAGGGTAGGGTGGTGGCATCCCTAGGGAGTTGTCATTGGGATCGAAAGAACAGCAGTTCCCTTCACTACGCTACGCTCCGGTCGGGATGACAAGGGAAGGGTGGTGGCATCCCTGGGGAGTTGTCATTGGGACCGAAAGACAGCAGGGCCCTCCACTGCAGCTTCGCTCGGTCGGGATGACATCTCTCGTGGAGGAACAACTTCGGTTTTTCGATAATTGGCATCCCACCGGATTAGCCAGTGGCGGGACCTGCTGTTTCTTTTTCGTCTCAGTCTTTCGGCCTGGGCCGTGTCTCCCAACGAAACGTTGGGAGACACGGGGTCCGCTCTAGAACTCGAACCGGCCCACTAACTGGATGGTGCGCGGAGTGGTTACGCTTCCGTTCCAGGTGCCGAAGGAGTTGCCAGAGGCAGCAACGTCGGTGACAAATGCATAGCTGGTGCCGCCGTTGGTATCGCCCTGGTTAATGAAGTAGTGGCTGTTGAACGTATTGAAGAAGTTGACCTGGAACCTGAAGTTAAATCTTTCTGTGATGTGGGTGTTCTTGGTGAACGCTATATCCAGGTTGTGATAGCTGGGCCCGTAGACGGTCGATACCGCCTTTCCGTAGCCGGTGTAACCAAAGGCGGAGAAGTCATGTTCAAACGCTAGGGGGTTAATGAGCCGGTTGTTGTCGGAGATCGGGTTGAAGCTGCTGCGGCCGTGCAGTAAGGGCTGCTGTCCCGATACAAGGCCGGGGACGCAGTGTTCACGGAACTCGGGCACCAGAGTATTCGTGGCGCAGGCCGAGGAGTAGAACGAGAACGGAATGCCGTACTCATAACGGAAGATGGGGCTGGTCTGCCATCCGCTCACCAGAGTGTTGAGCAAACCGGACTCGTTGCCGAGAAAGTGCTGGTTTCGCCCGAAGGGCAGGTTATAAACGGCCGCGATGGAAACGGTAGCCGGGACATTATCCGGAGCGATCGCGCGGGCCCGCGAATTATCGTAAGGAGAGAACGCGCCGCTGTTGCCTCCAGCGCCCACGCCTGTATTGTTTCCGGATTGAACGTTGTTGGAAGCGTTGGTATAGAGGTTGGCAAAGGTCAAAGCACCGAGCAGGTAGAGGCCCCCCTGGAAGCGCCGCTCCACCTTGCCCTGGAAAGATTCGTAGATGGAGTTTCCACGCTGCTCGTTCAGGCCCAGCAGGGTGCCGCAATATTGCGGGAATGGCAGAAGAGCCTGGGCGATGGTCGGCGCGCATCCCGTCATCTGGGCGTCCCAGCCAACGTAAGGCTGCGAGACGCCATGGAGGGCGAAGGTCGCTGGACCAGTTGGATCGTTGTAGTTGACCGCCAGATCAGAACCGATGCTGGCGATGGTTGGATTCAGCGGGTTCAACACATTGATGGGACCAAGCGCAGAGGGCAGGTGGGTACCTTTGGTGCCGACGTAGGAAGCACTCAACAGCGTGTTGCCTGGCAGCTGACGCTCCACGGTCAGGTTCCACTGCGCAGAATACGGTCTCCGGTTGCCATCATACGGACGGTAAAGGGAGGGCGTTTGGCCGTTGTCAAAGCCGGAGGAGATATTTTGCGTGGGGCCGACCTGGCTGGGTGAGATGCCGGACACAAGGTAGATAGCCGGCGTTTTGAAGTTCCCCGCTGAGGATTCGTTCAGGGTCAGATTTTTGTTGAACCCGTCCTGTGCCAGACCACCACCCCAGCCGGGATAGAAAGCCTGTCCGAAATACAGCCCGTAACCGGCACGCACAACCGTCTTGTCATTGAGGGTGTAGGCAAACCCGACTGCGGGGACCGTAGCCCTTTTTAAACGCGAGCTCAGGATACCGACCGCCGTAGCTAGCTGCACCCCACTTTGTTCCTGCGAAAGCAAGCCGTCCGGGAAGCTCTGTTCCCGAGGCGGTAACCGCATCCGGGTTAAGTCCGTTGGGATCAATGAACGATAGGTTGTTGTGTTTGTCCACAAACGGGCTGATGTAATCCCAACGCAGGCTGTACGAAACGTTGAGCTTTTGCGTGAGACGCCAGGAATCGCCAAGATGGAAGGCCCACCCAACTTGACGTGGGTACTTTGCCTCGATGTTTATGTACGCCACATTGGCATTCTGGACAGCACCGAGGTAAAAGCTGGCCATGGGATCTCCAGGGCAAGCCGAGTTCGCGCAACCCGCGTTACCGGTTGTATCTGCGGCGAAGTTAAAGGTGCCGCCTTGATTTCCTCCGCTATGGATACTCATGCCTTTGAGGGTCCACTCCACACCTGCGCTGACGGTGTGCTTCCCCTGGATCCTGGTGAAGACGTCGTTGAATGCCCAGGTGCCGCGGGTGGTCAGATTGTCGTTCGAATTGGGGGGGGCGCTGTTTCCCAATTGCGAGTAGCCACCGCCAAACGTTCATTTGGGGCTGGTAGGTGGAATTGGCCACACCTGGCACTATGGGCAAACCGGCCTTGCCGTTGAGCGCATAGTAGCCTTCGTTGCGGCTCAGGTAGCCGAGGGTGGCGTGATTGGTCATGAGGCTGGAGAGATTGTGCTCCCAGTTCATGCGCTGGATAGGCGCATTCTCAGGGTTTGCCGGAGTCGCGGTCGAAAGAGCAACGGGGAGGTTGGTCTGCGCATTGACACCGCTGAATTGCCACCAGAAGGTGTAGTAGAAGTGATCCGCCTGGCCGACGTTCACGTCGATGCGAAAGAAATATACGTTCTCGCTGTTGGTCAGCGATCCCTGGCCGGCCTTGGGGATGAAGTAATTGTTGATTTCCTGGCCATTGGTCGGGTTGGGCAATTTCGAAAGAAAGACTTTGGCGATCGGATCCTCGAAGTTGGGGTCGATCTGGTTTCCGGGGATGGCCTGGCCCGCCAGAGCCCCATACTTGTTCGTGTCGTAGGGATAATAGAGCTGGGTGCCGGCTCCGCTGAAGTTTCCCGCCCGGGCATTCAAAGAGGCGATGGAGAGAGTGGAGGAACCCGCGGCCCCGTGGTCCTGGAAGCCCTCCCAGTTGAAGTAGAAGTAGCCTTTTACGAGATCGGTTCGAGCGTGATAGCCGGGAATCCAGATGGGGCCGCCGACGTTTGCGCCAAAGTCGTTTTCCTTGTCTGGCGTCTTGCTGGTCGCGCCGTACTGCTTGGCGTTCAAGGCGTCGTTGCGGAAATACTCGTAAGCGGCGCCATGGAAGGTCTCGCCGCCGCTCCTGGTTTGCACGATGAGCTGGCCTGAAGTGGAGTTTCCGTATTGTGCGTCATAGTTGGAGCCCAGGATTTTGACTTCGCTGGTGATATCGGGTGACATACCGAAATCAGTCTGCAAGCTCACCATCCCGGATTGATTCATGAACCCTTCCGCCGCCGTGGCGCCATCGACCACCGCTTCGTCACCGGTGATGATGCCGCCATTGGTACGGGAATTATAGGCATTGCCGCCGCCACCGGTGGTCACGCCGGGCATAAGGATGGCCACCGTCACCGAGGAGCGGGGAGCGCCAGAGATAACCAGCGGGAAGTCCTGCAGCGTTTCCGGGCTTACCCCTAAACTGAGGGTGGGGGTTTCATAGTTGATCAGGGAAGCGTCAGCGCTGACGGTGACCGTCTGGCTGGTGTTGCCGAGAGTCAGATTCACATCGACACGAGCATGCTGGTTGACCGCAAGCTCGATGCCTTTGCGAACGAAGGACTCGAAGCTCGGCGCGGCGACAGCAAGGTCGTAGATTCCGGGGGTGAGATTGCGGAAGTTGTATTCGCCGGCGGCATCGGTGACGAAGTTCAGCTGGATTCCGGAAGTTGAGTTGGTGAGGGTGAGCTTGGCGCTGGGTACGACGGCGCCATTTGGGTCCAGTACCGTTCCTTCGAGTGAGGCATTGACGTCCTGCCCGGCACCCTGCTGGTTGAAGGCCAAAAGACACATCCCAAAGATAACCACCGAAAGACACGTCCTGGCTAATGAAAGGCTGCCTCGCATAAAGTCTCCTTATTACCTTCTCTAAAAATGCCGGTAAAACCCCTTATTTGCTCTTTAAATGTGACCGGTTACATTTAAAGAGCGACCAACACCCACCGAAGTCTTTGGAACCCGTGGCCCGTATGCGTGTTCGATTTAGGAGCTTTGAAGACAGCCGGAACTCTAACCGCAGAGGGAGACGAATGTCAACCCCTGGGTTGAGAGGGAGAACCTTTTTGATTTGTGCTTTAATGGGATTAAACAGAGATTTTAATGAAACTTAAGGATGCGCGTGGCGCCGGAGATCCCTCGCCAGGGCGCGCGATCTGCGGCAGTAGCCGCGAGTAAGATGAAGCGATGCGCCAACCAAGCCGAAGGGAAGTTCTTTCCGCATTGGCTGCCTGTCTGCCCCTGAGCATCCTGCCCAAAGTTTTCGCCTCGACCTCCCATGCTCCGGAAACGACTTCCCCGCCCCTCTTTCAGCCGGTTGGAGCGGCGCAATCCGGCATCACCTGGGCCCATTCGAATGGACGGTCCGCTGACTATTACCTGCCGGAAACCACCGGGGCTGGATGCGCATTTCTCGATTTCGACAACGACGGGTGGATGGACATTTTCCTGGTCAACAGCGGTCCGTGCGACTTTTTTACTCCGGCCGCGTCACTGCGCAACGGACTTTACCGGAATAACCGCGATTCCACCTTCACCGACGTGACCGCTAAGGCAGGGGTGGCCAACACGGGCTACGGAATGGGCGTCGCTGTCGGGGACTACAACCGGGACGGCTATCCCGACCTGTTCGTAACCAGCTACAATCGCAGCACCCTGTACCGCAACAACGGTGATGGCACATTTACCGACGTTACCCTTAAATCGGGTATCGTCACGCCTGGATGGGCCTCAAGCGCCGTCTGGTTCGACTACGACAATGATGGGCGCCTCGATCTGTTCGTCTGCCGATTCGTCGAATTCAACAAGGCGGCCAACCAGTTCTGCGGCAATGGGGGCACGGGAGAACGCCACTACTGCATTCCCCGCATCTATCCACCCGCGCACAGCTGGCTGTTTCACAACAATGGGGATGGCACCTTTACCGATGTTTCCGCAGCCACCGGGATCAGCTCGGGTCTGGGCAAAGCCTGGGGTGCGGTGGCCACCGACATCAACAATGACGGTTGGATGGACCTCTTTGTCGCCAACGATACCGTGCCCAATTTTCTGTGGGTGAATCGTCAAGGCAAGTTCAAGGACGAGGGCGTCGAGGCGGGAGTCGCTTACAGTGCCGACGGCCGGGCCCGGTCCGGGATGGGTGTCGATGCAGCAGACCTCGACCAGGACGGGTGGCAGGATCTGAGCGTGACCAATGTAGATCAGGAGATGTACTCCGTTTATCACAACAATAAGGACGGCACGTTCGACGACCTGGCGCCGGCGAACGGGGTCGGAGAGGCGACCCGGGCGATGAGCGGATGGGGCCTGCGGTTCTTCGATTACGACAACGACGGGGACGTCGATCTGTTCATTGCCAACGGTCACCCCGACGACCAGATTGAAGTGCACTCCGGCAGCGTCACTTATCGCGAACCGTTGCTTTTATTTCACAATGAAGGCGGGAGGCTCAAGAACGTGAGCGCGTCGGCTGGACCGGTTTTTCTTGAGCCCCTCGCGGCCCGGGGGTTGGCGCTGGGCGACTTTGACAACGATGGCGCTGTGGATGTTCTCATCTCGACTAACAACGGCGCGCCCCTGCTGCTGCGCAACCAGGCAGCCAAAGGGAATCACTGGCTGGGGGTCAAACTGGTAGGCAAGGAAGCCAACATTGACGCCATAGGCGCGCGCGTAACCTGGAAGGCCGGAACCCTGAAACGCAGCAGGTTCAGGCCGGGAGGCGGCAGCTATCTCTCCAGTCATGACCCACGCATGGTGCTTGGCCTAGGTGTGCACACCAAAATTGACCTGCTCGAGATTCGGTGGCCGTCTCCAAGCACCCGGGTCGAGAGATTCACCGATCTGCCGGTCGATCGCTACATCTGCATCGTTGAAGGAAGCGGAATCGTTTCCTGAGCCACGGTTACTCCTCATTCCGCGCCAATGTTTGTGTTCACGAGGTCGGCCTCAAAGCCCTCGTCCGTCAGGGTTTGCTGGACAGCTGAGCGGAGGGTCCGCTGGTCTGCATTCTTCGCTAATTTGCAATGGCGTCGAATGACTTCCTCGCCATTTACGATTCGAACCAGCCAACTTGCCTTGTCCTGATCCCAAGTCACTTCTACTCGATCCGCGCGCATAAGTACCTCCATCGGAAGTTCTCTATGATCGTAGCCCAACGGCGGTGGACCTCAGGGTGAAGCGGTTGCGAATGTCTGCGTAACCCCTCAAAGTAGAGCAGGCGCTTGCAGCCATAGGCTTATGTTGCATGACGCGCAGATACAGGTTGCTGTGACGCCAATGTATAGCGTGCCTGTATGGCTGCCGAGAATGTAGATGTAGCCGCCGGCCATAGCAAGATTCCAGCAGTTCTTGTTCTCGGCCCAGGGGAATACCGTGGCGTGTCCGCCAGGTGCGGGATTCGGTGGTTGAAAAGCCCCGAGCGGCATGGGTAAGATAAGCACCCTCGGGGTCCTTCGACTCCGCGCCATCAAGCGCTGTGTCACGCGATAAATCAGTGAGGCGCTCCGCTCAGGATGACGTTTTTGTGGTGGGTTGGAGATGCAAAAAAAAGCGTCTTCTGGATTTCTATTGTCTGCCAAACAAGTTGGCGCTTATGGGACTGCGTCCTGGGCTACTTTCAGGTCGTCCCCGTTCGACAAGCTCAGGGCAGGCTCTTCGGGACTCTGTGCAGCGCGACGGGTTCAGCTGCGTTGCATCACCCTCACGGAGTGAGTAACACCGCTACTTTTTTTGCAGGGTGTACGATTGCGCGCCGGTTCCGTTGCAATCGAACTGCTGCAATTGGAGGAGAACTGCCGATGAGGCGCCGGGAACATCGAGGCATTTGGAGCTGTTGCGGGCGACAAATTTGTAGGCACCGTTCCCCAGCGATACCGGCATCCACTGCTGGTTCGTTCCGCCTGCATAGGTCGATAGTTCAATATGGATCTGGTCCGCCGTGGCCCACGGTCCTCCAGTCACATCCCAAACCAGATTATTACCTGCGCGGATCAAGGCATAGCGATTCACGACCTGATAGTACCCGCTGTCAGTAGGTTGAAATTGCCACTCCTGGTTTTCCTGTGCGGTACCGCAGGTGTATTGCTGGACAACCGTCCCATCGGAATAGCCCCAGGCAAGGGCATCTACGCACAGAGCACTGTTAGTGTTCACGATGTTAAACCAGGCAGTGGTCGAGATAGCTGCACCTGCGCCCCTTGCTGAGCCGCCGCCTGGGCTTCCCGCGGAGCCGAGAACGATCCCATTCGATTTGACCTTCGCCTGCCACGCCGCGTACTCGCCGTCCTCCGCCTGCAGCGTGATGGGATTTGCGGAAATTGACTGGTTGGTGGAATAGTAGCTGTAATTGTCCGGAAAGTATTCATCGTTCCGGTATCCATCCCAGGCGCATCGTGCTGCCCAGCACATCCAACCCACGGTATTGTTGTACATGTCATTGTTGTACATACTGCCGTTTTCAATGTTTCCGTAGACATCGTAGACAGTGACTCCCACGTTCTGCGATGGAATCTTTGTTCCATTCGATAGCAGTCCGCTGGAGATGACTGTGTTGTTATAGGCTACGTTGTCGTGTCCGGATCCGAATTCAATGCCCATGTTTACTGTGCCGACGATCTGATTATTGTAGACATTGTTAAAGGCCGATGCGGTTTGGACCGTATCACTGGCACTGCCATCGGTGGTAAAGCCGCCCCCATTCGAGCCACCGGTTGCAGGATCGTAGGGATATGCTCCCTGAATGTAGTTGTCATGAATTTCAGCCGGGCTGCTTGACGTACCTCCGGCATCGAACATATTGATATTTTCATTCACCACACTCTGGTAGGGATAGTTGATGATTTCGTTCCAGGCTATCCTGATGCCGGGCACAGAGGGCGTGTTGCCAAGCTGGATGGCATGCGCCCACGACCAGTAGAGATCGCCGGGTAAGAAGCCGTTGTTTCCGTTACTTTCAAGACCGAGAATGTTACGGCCGCGATTATTCAGAATCGTAATCGTCTCGGTGCCGTCACGGTTTCCCGAATAGCCGCGTACCCAGATTCCGTAATGCACGTTTTCGAAGTAACAGTTTTCAACGTCAAGCAGAACCGGATTCTGGGCATCAACAAACATGCCATATGGTAGACCGCTGACATTCGGGTTGACGCCAATGCCAATGACATTCTTAACCGTGAGATTATTCCCATAATAAGGGTCGTCGATGAGGTCGCTGGGACCGGTCAAATAAGAATTCTGAATCACCACCGGCGCCGTAGTCGCAACGGTGACCGCCGGCGTATACGGATCCGTACTTCTCCAGTTACCGGAATAGGTGCCCCCCTGGGTGATGGTGAGAGGGCCACTCCATTGAATGTCGCCTATGGAACTGGAAACTAAAGCGGAGGCAGTGTGCCCCTGGTAGCCGGCCGTGATGGCAACGTTTCCGGTCGCAATTCCTGACGCGACCCCGCTCCCGGAGACGCTGACCATGCGGGCATCGCCAGAGTGCCAGGTAACGTCACTGGTGACATTTTTGGAGATGCCGTTGGAATAAGTTGCCGTGGCGGTGAGCTGTTTCGTACCGCCTATATCCACCGAGGACTGAGCGGGTGGGATAGAAAGGGAGGTTACTGATTGCGCCCGGCTAACGGAGGGTTGAAGGACAAGGCCGGCGAGCAGTAGAAGTTGCAAATAACAGATGGCTCGCAGACGGAACAAGGATGTGCCGCTGCCGGGCGACAAATTCTTCATGCTTAGCCCTTTCAATATGGGAAGATTCAGTCATTGGACACACTGCTCCTGTAGATGGCCAGACCATGTTGCAGACAGGCCTATCCTGACCCGGCGGCGTATGTTCGGATCGCCCCTTGAAGGAGACAGCCGGATTGTTTTGAGGCAGGTACTGAAAGTGAAGTGCGCGGACTGAAGAAGCGAAAAGGTGCGTGCCTGAACGCTGAATCGTCAATAACGCGTTTCCATTGCCCTGGCAAAATGCCACGGACATTCAGGAGGTGCGCTGCGGGTATTTGTTTCTTCGAGGACTATATCGAGAGTCGCTTGCCAAGCACAACCCCTAACGAAATGATGGCTCGGTTTTCGCAACAATGAAGTACCAGAAAGGGACAGATGTTACAGTTTTGCTGCCTGACTTTTGTTGTCCGGGTTAGGGCCACTTTTTCATTCCAACTCGTTACCGGAAGACACAAATGATGAATCGTCGAAATTTTCTGCAGGGTTCCGGGGCCTTTGCCAGCCTTGGGGCCATGAGTCTTTCGGGATGCACGCGGCGCGCGACTACGCCCATGACGCCCGGTCTGGCATCGGCGCCGGGCTTGCCGTTCTATGACGCAGTTGGGCCGATCATCCCCATACGGGCCGATATGGACCGCATCTTCCGCATCACGGTATGTACCCGGCCCTTTCGGGCGGCAGGTCCGCGGCAGGATTTGGAGCGGGTGGGAGACAAGCTGGTGGTGCATAACTACGGCCATGGTGGCAGCGGTTGGTCGCTTTCCTGGGGATCAGCGGATGTGGTCGTCCGCAAGCTGCTGGTGGAGGCAGGCGGACAGCGCGAGGTGGCGGTGATTGGGGCCGGCGCACTGGGGCTAACGGCGGCCCTTACGGCGCAGCGAGCGGGACTGAAAGTGACGATCTATGCCAGGGAGCGGGCTCCCTATATTCGTTCTGTGCGCGCCACCGGCTCGTGGACCCCGGATTCGCGGATTGCGCTCAGCTCCGCCGTCACTCCCGATTTCGCGGCGCAGTGGGAGGCGATGGCACGAACTTCCTTTGCCATGTACATGAGCTATATCGGCGTGGCTGGTACGCCGGTGGAGTGGACGGATCGATACTCGCTTCATGATGACGAGCCAAGGCAGGATCATACCCCGGCGGTACGCGACTACGCTGAGTACTCGGACCGCATCGCGGACCTTACCCCGCAGGGGCATGATCTGCCGCCGGGTACGCATCCGTTTCCGACCAAGTATGCACGGCGCAGTACGTCGCTGACCTTTAACGTGGCGGACTACGCGCGGCAATTGATGACTGATTTTCTCATCGCCGGAGGAACGATCGAGACGCGTGAGTTTCATACCCCGCAGGAACTGACGGCTTTACCTCAGCGCGCCATCATAAACTGCACTGGGTATGCCGCACGGCAGCTGTGGTCGGACGAAAGCATCATTCCTGTGCGGGGGCAGATCGCCTGGCTGATCCCGCAGGAAGGCGTCACCTACGGCTTGTACTACAACGGCTTGAATGTGCTGGCTCGACGGGACGGGATCGTTTTGATGCTCAACAAAGCCGGTGAGGATGCCGGCTGGAACGACAGTAGCGAGGTGCCGGACCGGGCGACGGCAGAGGAAGCCGTGGGTAGTTCTGCAAGAGCTCTATGGCCGGATGGAGAAGATGCAGCCGGCAAGACGCTCTTGATTTACGAACCATGATCGCTGGCTACTAATGAGCAGCGGTTGGAGGTACTTTCCACTTCAACTCCGCAGGATTCCAGGTGGTCACCTGCGCGGCCATAAGGCCATCATGAGTTTCATAGGCATCTGCTCCACGATAGGGCTCCTTGAGCAGCGGAGAGTCAGCACGCCACTGGACGTTGATGGTGTCCCCGACCACAAAGGTGTGCTCGGCGACAACCTTCAAGCCGCAGGTGCCTCCCTGCGAAGGGGGCTTAACCACCTGAGCGAACATCTGTCCCAATGCTGCTTTGCCACGAACCACCTGGCCGTTGGGGCCAAAGAACTCTACATTCTCGGGAAACTGCGCCATCAGGCGCGGCCAGTCGCAACTGGAGAAGGCGGCCATGTGCTCCTCAACCACCTTGGCAGGGGTGGGCTGACGTTTGAGCGGCGGCATGGTCTGGGCCAGGAGTGATAGACAAAGGACCGGCGCACATACGAATGTCACAGCAGCTGAGGGCAAAAGAGCAGTTTTCATATCTTTCACAATACCGCACCCTCAAGTCCTAAAAGTTCAGAGCGAAAGCATAGAGAGAATTGCCCGAGGCCGCCAGGATGTACTGGTGCCCGTCTAGCATGTAGGTTTCTACTGCATTCGATACCTGGCCGAGGTGCGTGTGCCATAGCGGCTTTCCATTCGCCGGGTCGTAAGCGACCAGATTGCCGTTGGCATCGCCGCCGAAAAGCAACTTGCCGGCGGTGGTGGTTAAGCCGGTACTGCCCTCGCCCTCTCCGGCAGAAACCTGCAGATGCCGCCACGCAATCTTGCCCGTCCTGTAATCGATCGCGGTTATGTATTTCCCCTTCGTTCCCACTCGCTGCTCTTGAATACCATTAAGACCCTGCAGGGCCCGAACGTTCGGTTCGGTACGGTAGAAAACCGAATATATCTCCTCAGTGGCGACATAGAAGAGCCCGGTTTGCGGATCATACGTCGGCGGCTCCCAGTTGACGATGCCGTCGGAGTCAGGCGATACCAGAGAACCACCCGGCGATGCGTCCTTTTCCGGATCGCCGACAGGCCTGCCTGACTTATCAATCCCCGTCGCCCAATTGAGTGAATCCGCGTACGGCATCGTGAACAAGTGCTCCCCGGTAACGCGATCCAGCACAAAGAAGTAGCCGTTCCGACTGGCGTCGAGCAGCAGCTTGCGCGGCTTCCCCTTGAATTCCCCATCGACGATGACCGGAGTCTGAGCCGCGTCCCAATCGTGGGTATCGTGCGGCGATGGCTGGAAATACCACGCTAACTTTCCCGTATCCACATTCAAAGCGACAATGCAGGAGGTATACAGGTTGTCTCCTTTGCGCGTCGCACCAGAGAAAGCCGGGGTAGGGTTGGCGGTGCCAAAATAATAGAGGTGCAGTTTGGGATCGTAGCTTCCTGGAACCCAGGTGCCAGCACCGCCATGGCGCATAGAGTCCAGGTTCGGCCAGGTCTCCGATCCAGGATCCCCCATCTTTTCCGGTTCGCTGTACCACTTCCACTGCAGCTCGCCTGTTTCCGGATCAAAGGATTGCAGGAATCCCGGGGCATCCAAATCGTCGCCGGTCCCGACAATCAAGTGATTCCCGATCACAATGGGTGCAATGGTCGAGAAGTATTGCTCATTGAAGTCAGAGATCACCTTGTGCCAACGCTCCTTGCCAGTTTTGGCGTCGAGCGAAACCAGGTAATCGTCCGGGGTCTCGAAGTAGAGCCAGTCGCGGTACATGCCCATGCCGCGGTTGCCGATGTGCGTACCCCCCTTGGTCTTCCAGAAGTAGTGCCATAGCACCATTCCATCGCGGGCGTCGACGGCCCAGGCATTGTCGGGCACAGATACATAAAGGATCCCGTTCACTTGCAGGACGGCGCCTGAGATGCGCCCGGCGCCGCGCACAGGAACTGCTTCTGCTATTTCCCCGCCAACAATCGTGGGCGGGTTGCCAGGCCCGATTCGTGCAAACGGTCCAGCGACGCCCGGTCCGGGGGTCAGGTGGCTCACCCACGCAAGCCCCAGGTTCTTCACGTTGGTCTGATTGATTTGTGTCAGTGGGCTGAACCGCCGGCCCGAATAGTCTCCGGAGTAGGTGGGCCAGGAATCGGTCGCCGGTTTGGTCAGCAGCACCGGGTCGAGCCCTTGCCCCTGTGCTGCCACAACCGCAGCCGATGAAACCATCGCAATTGCCAGCAGCAGATTTTTTGTCTTGTTCATTTCAGCGTCACCAGGTAGGCAGTCAGATTATGGATGTCATCGTCCTTGAAGGTCCGCAGCATATCCAGGTGCGGCTGCAGCGGATCTTTAATGACCACCTTCGGATAGTCGCCATGGCGGGGATAGCTGTGATAATTGCCGTTGACGTCAGTGAAAGAAACGATGAAATCATCGATCTGATAAAGCCTACCCTCCAGCGTTTGTCCTGTACGCAGGGTCACGGTGACCGTCTTCCTGCCCACCTCGGATGACTCTCCTCTTCTTTCCCCGGATAGTATTGCACCCTGCAGGGCCTTCGGGTCCGTGTACCTTGCGCCGATTCCAGCCAGGTCTCCCGACACGGAATGGCAGGTGGTACATTTTCCGGCTCCATTGAAGTAGGCTTCGCCGGCCTTTGCATCGCCCACCAGCGGATCGACTGTGCCGGTAGTTGCGGCGCGGCCACCGACCGGTACGCTGTGAATAAAGGTTGCGATGCTCGATATTTCTGCCGTCGTGAGATCAAACTTTGGCATGCCCTTGTCCGGCCGGCCGTTCTGAACAACGGGAGCTATCAGTTCCCCATCGTGATCGTCCAGCACCAACTGACTTCGGATCAGGTTGGGGCCGCCTTCGCCGCCGCGAGCATCGGATCCATGACAAAAGCTGCAATTCGCACTAAAAATCTGGTGGCCGCGCTCAACTACCGCGGGGTCGGCAGGAGGCCTGACTGGATAAGGCGAAGGACGGACCACAGGAACGGGAGGAGAGCCCGTCGTTTGGGCCGGGGCACCTTGATTGGCACCGGGTTGCTGGACCGGAGCGGGAACCGAAGACTGCTCTGCTGCTAAGGCGACCGCGCCGAGACCCAGTAATGTAAAAAAGACAATTTTCACCCGATGCAAAATGACCTCCAGGCTGAAACCCCGGCCAAAGTTGAGAACTTTAATATCCATCTTAGCGTCGTGAGAGATCTGCGAGCCGCGCGCTATGCCTCGACCGGATCTTCAGCGATGACAAAAGATTTTCGTTCGATTCCGGGCAGCCGCAGGGCCAGTGTAATTGCCCGCAGAGCCATGAAGGCCAGCATGGCGCACCACAAGCCGTGATTGCCAAAGCGAGCCGTGAGCACGACCGCCAGCCCGAGGTATCCGATGAGCGAGATCAGCATACTGTCGCGCAGCTCCTGGGCGCGGGTAGCGCCGATGAAGACGCCATCGAGCAGGAAGCTCCACACCGCCACCAGGGGCAAGACGATCAGCCAGGGAAGAAACTGCGCGGCCAGCGAACGGACCGATTCCTGGTTGGTGAAGACGTCGATGATGCTGCGGCCGAACACGAGATATACCAGCGAGAGCGCAGCGGCGACCGTGAAAGCCGAAACCGAGCTGGCCTTGAGCACTGCCCGGTAGTCTGCCACGCGGCGGGCGCCGATCGCTTCGCCGACCAGAGCCTCGGTGGCGTTGGCAAACCCGTCCAGCCCATAGCCGGCGATCCAGAGAAAGTTGATAAGCACGGCGTTCGCCGCCAGGATCGCATTTCCGGAGCGGGCGCCGGTGCGGGTGAACCAGGCATAGGCCGCGACCAGACTCAGGGTGCGCAGAAGGATGTCGCGGTTGAGGGCAAAGAGCCGGCGCAGGCTTCCGCCGTCGATCAGTTCGCTCCAACGCACATGGCTGATTCGAGCGCCGCTGGCCAGCATGATACCGAAGCCGAGCATGCATCCAGTCCATTCGGCGGTCATGGTCGCGGTGGCAATGCCGGCGACACCCCAGTGCCGCCACAAGACTAGCGTCAGAGCCAGGACCACGTTCACGATGTTAATCACCGCCTGCAGCAGCAAGGCGGTCCGGGCACGCTGCCGACCCAGAAGGTAGCCGAGGATAGTGTAGTTAGCCAACGCCGCCGGCGCCGACCAGATGCGGATACTGCAGTAGACCAGCGCGTAACCATGCACTTCGGGGCTGGCGCCCAGAAGCGCCATCGCGGCGGAGATGAGCGGCCTCTGGACGGCGAGGATCAAGACCCCGATGAGGAGTGCGGTGAGCAGCGCGCGGCCGAAGTGGTGCATGAGCTGATCCTGATCTCCGGCCCCGTGTGACTGCGCCACCAGGCCGGTGGTCGCCATGCGCAGGAAACCGAAGGTCCAGTAGATGGAGTTGAAAAAGATGCCTCCCACGGCAACGCCACCCAGCACTGCCGGGCTGGGCAGATGGCCGGAGAGAATCGTGTCCACCATGGAAAGCAGCGGCTGGGTCAGGTTCGAAAGAATGAGCGGGATGGCGAGGTGGAAGACTCGCCGGTACCAGTAGGACATTCCCATGATTTGTGGGTCTAGGGTTTCACATCGGCAGCTGTTTTGCTATCGAGGGAACCGGGCCACGAAAGGTGGGAGTTTCGAACTTTTTGAGATCGTCGTCGTTGGCTTGAGCCCGATCAGGTCATCAAACAAAGGTTTTTCATGCCGCCGGGTTTGCTTTTCCAAAGAACGGACTTTCATCCGCGCTGGGACCATAGATCGAGGGAACCGGGACGTCCAGCAGCCGGAGATAGACAGCAAGCTGGCCGCGGTGGTGATACCAGTGATTCAGCATAAGGGATCGCCAGACGTTCACTCTTGGAATGCACTGCAGCTCCTTGTCGCCAAACATCAGGTGCCATTCGGCGTGAGCACCATCGACCGTAGTCTGCCGGAGGGTTTGCTCCACGGTGCGAATCGTCTGCTCCAGCGCGGAGTGTACCTCTTCCAGATTCGACGGCATCGGCTGAGTGAACCTGCTTTGGGAGACATCGAAGGTATCGGGTTTTGTGATATTGGCTATGGCTGCAGGGACCGTCGCAATGTGCAATGCCAACTGACCCAGGGACATGGACCGCTCATGCGGCCTCCAGGCGAGTTTGTCTGCGGGAACTCGCTCAAGAACCCTTCTTGTCGTCGCTGCTTCTTCGCTGAACTCTCTCAACATCGATTCAAGCTCGCTCACTTCCGCCTCCTTGTGCGTTTCGTGTTCTGGCCTCGTCCATCAAGGGCTGGCGCGTAACGGCGTACAGCCGCTTCGCGCCACTCCGCAAAGCTTCCTCAACGCTTCCGTACTCGTGGTCGCGGTTTCACGTCGCCAGTGCGTTATCTACGACCTTAACCCACCTCGGATCGGGCGAGGCGCCGGCGTATTCGTCGTGCCAGTTCCACCACTTGTACGGCGGAGTCTGGGGGTAGCCCTCGGGCGAGTCTTCCCACTCCTCCTGGCGCCCGAGCGGTGTCATGTCGAGGTAGTTCCAGGTGCTCCCCATCGCCTCGTCGCCGCGGCTGTTGATGAAGTAAGTGCGAAACACGCGCTCGCCGTCGCGGAAGAACACGTTGTGGCCGTGCCATTCATTGACGCCGAAGTCGGTGTCGAAGCTGTCGGTAATGGTGTACCACGGCATCTCCCAGCCCATGCGCGCCTTCAGGCGCTCGATGTCCGTCTGCGGCGCGCGCGAAGCGAACGCGAGCGTGGTGTCGCGGGCGTTCAAATGGGCGAGGTGGGCGACCTGGTCGGCCCCGAAGGAACAGCCGCGACAGGCATGCTCGGGCCAACCGAACACGCCGGGCTCGAAGAATGCGCGGTAGACGATCAGCTGACGGCGCCCGTTGAACAAGTCAAGCAGGCTCACCTTCCCCTTAGGCCCGTCGAACACGTACTCCTTCTCCACGGCCAGCCACGGCATTCGCCGACGGTGGGCGGCCAGCGCGTCACGGGCGTGGGTCAATTCCTTCTCTTTCACGAGCAGTTGCTGGCGCGCAGCCTCCCACTCCTGCGGCGACACAATCGGTGGCGTGTTCATTTGAGTCTCCTGGTTCTTGTCCATGTCTCTGTCCCTCCTCGTGGTTCTTGTGGTTGGTTGTTGGTTTAGGGTTCTTGCCGCGGAACCTGAGCACGAGCGAACCTGCTCTTGAATATTCATTGGCATTTACTCCTTCCTGGTTCGACCTTCGCTTGAAATCATGCGCTCCAGAGACTTTCGCTCCGCCCGTTCCTTGATCTGGCCCATTTGATGCCTCCAGAACCGCTCAAAGGTGTTTACCCAGTCATGCACCGGCTTCAGCTCAGCCGCATTCAGCCGGTACATCCGGTGCTGTCCGCGCTTGATGACCGACACCACCCCAACCTTGCGCAACACCCCGAGATGTTTGGAAACAGCCGGTTGCGACATCCGGAGCCGGACCACCACCTCACCCACCGCGTACTCTCTCCCGTCTGCCAGCACACCGATTACCTCGCGGCGTCGGGGCTGCGCGATTGCGTGAAAGACATCGGTAGTGGTCGCTGCTCTCGCCATACAGATTATATATTCCCATATTGGCATATATGTCAAGTCGGCGAGCGTATCGAGGTGCGCACCGATACGGAGCGCATCAGATAAGGACGATTTCCACGTCGACTTGACAGCCAATCTCCTGCCGAACTACGCTGGCATAGTCTAACTATGGCAGCGTAGTTTGGCAGCGAACATGACCGCCATCCACAATCCGAATCCGAAATCGGCCAACAGCCGCGATGAAATCCCACCCGGCACCCTCTACCTTCTCATCCTCAAAACTCTTGCGGTCCGCGGCAAACTGCACGGTTACGAGATCGCCGAGAATATTCAGCGCACCACCGACGATGTTCTGCAGGTCGAGGAAGGCTCGCTTTACCCCGCGCTGCAGCGGATGTTACTGAAGGGGTGGGTCAACGCCGAGTGGGGAGTGACCGCCGGCAACCGGCGGGCACGCTACTATTCCCTCACCCCGGCTGGGCAAAAGCAACTGCGCATTGAGGTCTCCCAGTTCCAACGCGTGATGCGCGCAATCACGCGGGTCATTCAAACCGCCTGAGGCCGACACAGCTATGAGCATGCCCGGCGAAATCCTGCGACGTCTCCACATGCTGCTGCGCCGTGGTCGATTCCAGGCTGAACTTGAAGAGGAGATGCAACTCCATATCGAGTTGCGGCGGCAACAGCAGATGGCTGCGGGCCTGTCGCCGGAGGCAGCCCGCTTCGCAGCCCGCCAGAACTTTGGCAATGCCGCGCGCATCAAGGAGACCAGCTATAGGACGTGGGGCTGGGATTGGTTAGAAAGTTTCTGCCAGGACATCGCGTACGGCACCCGCGCCTTGCTCCGCAGCCCTGGAATTACCGTGGTCGCGCTCACCTCGCTCGCGCTTGGTATCGGCGCCAACACCGCCATTTTCAGTCTTCTGGACGCGGTCATGCTCCGCTCCCTGCCGGTCAAAGATCCGCAACGGCTGGTTCTTCTCGGCGAAGCTAAAGAGGGCGGCATCGGCTCCGGTTTAGTCGATACGGAGCTCTATTCTTATCCCTTCTACCGCCAGCTGCAGGAAAAGAACTCGGTCTTCTCCGACACCGCCGCCATCCTCAGCATGATGAATGAAGTTCACGGTTTCGTAGACGGCAGAACGGACGCCGAGCCTATGAACGTGCAGCTTGTCTCCGGCACCTATTTCTCAACCCTCGGCATACAGGCTCGAATGGGTCGAATGCTCGGCGACGGCGATGACAACTCGGAAGGCGACCATCCCGTGGCGGTTGTAAGTTACTCCTGGTGGAGGCGTGATCTGGCGGGCGATCCCGCCGTGCTCGACCGCAAGCTCAAAATCGGCACCACCATCTTCAACATCGTGGGCGTGGCGCCCCCCGAGTTTTTCGGTACTGTGGTTGGCCAGGCACCCGACATCTGGGTGCCCCTGTCCATGATGAAATCGGTTCCGCCAGGCTGGGGAGACTACAAAGACATTTACCTCCAGTTTCTCTACGTGATTGGCCGGCTCAAACCCGGTATATCCCCCGCGAATGCCACCGCGGATGTAAACCTGCTCTATCAGCAAATCACTCGCGGATTTTCCGGCGCCGACTTGAGCCAGAAGAATCTTGACGCGCTCGCCAAGGCTCACATCAAACTGACGCCCATGGCCACCGGCCTTTCCTCGCTTCGCAGCGAGTTTTCAGAACCTCTGCGGATCCTGATGGGCATCGTGGCACTGGTCCTGCTCATCGCCTGTGCCAATATTGCCAATCTGCTGCTCGCGCGCTCTACGGCGCGCGCCCGTGAGCTCGCCGTCCGCCAGGCGCTCGGAGCCCGTCGCACCCGGCTCATCCGCCAGCTGCTCACGGAAAGCCTCTCTCTCGCTCTAGCCGGCGGGGCTCTCGGCGTGGGCTTCGCCACCATCGCGACTCGCGTGCTATTGCGCATGGTCTCCGGTGGGGTCGAGACCATTCCGCTGAATGTCGGTTTGGATCTGCGCTTACTAGCCTTTACCTTCGCGTTACCGTCCTCACTGCGGTCGTGTTTGGCACCATTCCGGCGGTCCGCGCTACCCGGATTCAGCTCACCGACGCTCTCAAAGACGGCCGCAGCCCCGGCAGCACGGGCGCAAGGAACCCTCTCGCCAGAGCGCTGGTGATCGCCCAGGTAGCTCTATCCCTGATTCTCATGGTGGGCGCGGGCGTCTTCCTCCGCAGCCTGGTGAATCTCGATCACGTCGACCCCGGATTCAATCGCGAAAACGTGCTGCGCCTGCAGATCGATTCAGATTCCACCGGCTACAAAGAGGAACGTTTGAAGCAGCTGTTTCAAGAGATCGAGTCGCGCGTCGGCGCACTTTCCGGGCGTGAAAGCGGCCAGCTTCTCCGCCTTCACCTTTCACGAAGGCAGTTGGAGCGACAACATCGTCGTCCCGGGCATGGAGATCGATCAAAACGGGGCCATCATTCACCACAACATAGTCGGGAACGGCTACTTCGCCACCATGGGAATTCCGATCGTGGCCGGCCGTGCCTTTGGTCCCCGGGACACCGCGACCTCGCAGCACGTGGCCATCATCAGCGAACGCCTTGCCAGGACGATGTTCCCTCCTGGAAACCCCATCGGCCGCCACTTTCGCATAGTTGACGACAGGCCGCAAACGCCCGAACCCGAAGTCGAGGTGATCGGCGTCGCAAAAGATGTAAAGTTTGGCAGTCTGCAGGAAAACGAGCAATACATCAACTATCTCCCCTACACCCAGCATCCATGGGGCTTCGGAGACTTTGAAGTTCGCTATAGCGGCGACTTCACTGCCCTCTCCAAGGAAGTACAGCAGACCATCCACAGCATTGACCACACGCTACCTATCACGCATGTCACCACGCTCGACGAACAGGTCGCGCGCACCATCACTAACGAGCGCATCGTCGCCCAGCTTTCCACTTTCTTCGGGCTCCTTGCCGTCTTTCTCTCCTGCATTGGCATCTACGGCCTCATGTCCTACGTAGTCAGCCGCCGCACCAACGAAATCGGCATCCGCATGGCACTCGGCGCGGCACGCTTCAACGTCAGCTGGCTGGTCATGCGCGAAATCCTCTTGCTGGTAATCTCGGGGTTAGCCATTGGAATTCCCATCACCCTCGCCGCGAGTCGCCTGGTCGCAAACATGCTCTACGGAATCCGCGGCACAGACCCAATCAGCGTCGCGGGGGCAGTCTTGCTCCTGATGCTTGTAGCAGTGTGCGCAGGCTACTTCCCGGCGCGCCGCGCCTCCAAAGTCGACCCGATGGTAGCGCTGCGCTACGAATGAACTGCCAGGCCCGAGGTGGGGTGCCACTTGGGCGTTGAGCGGATAAATCGGACCAATGAACTCAACCACGCCGCCAAATATTCGAATTGCCCGTTTTATCGTCCATTGGATTTGCTTCCGGCTTTCCCGCGACTCTCGGCAATGGGGAAGGTTGAGATTTCCCATTACGCCGGAAGCGCTCAGTGAGTGTGTTGGCGATTACGCACTTGTCGAGAGAATTGCTGGCCGACCATCGAACAAAACCGTTTTTCAGCAGTTACAAAGTAGCTTAGGCGACGCTTTTGCTCTTCAAGTCAAACTGAGGGCTTCTGCCTATAGCCGTCGTGTCGTCGAATGAATGTCCAGTCAAGAGGCCGATGACGAACCAGGCGAACAGCGCTGCGCCAGTCGCGAAGAGAATGTCTCCAGGAACTTTCATCCTGTGCAGGATCTGCATGGAACAAGACTGCATGAATTCCGCGGAACGCGGCGTACCAGTGCCGTGTTCAATGGATGAAGTCAGTTGACAAGCTTAGCTCGCACCACTTTCTGTCCGATTCCAACTTGGCAACGTCATTTTTTTCTATAGCTCGGAACGCATCGCTCCCGAGGATCAATCGAAGCGGCGGCTCCGCAAGACTCGCAATATGAAGAACCGCAGCCGCAGCTTTATCGGGATCGCCCGGTTGTCTTCCGTTGAAATCACGTTGGAATCTCGCGGTTGCCCCGACGGTCGCGTCGTACTCGGGACGGCCCTCCCGGATCGTGGTGGATGAGCCCGCGAAATCTGTACGAAAGCCACCGGGTTCAATAATCGTAACTTTCACGCCCAGTGGCCCAACTTCTTTCGCCAGGACTTCCGAAAACCCTTCAACGCCCCATTTCGCGGCAGCATATGGTGCGCGACCGATTGGACCAATTCGACCGCCGACCGATGAAAACTGAAGAAAATGGCCGCTTCGCTGTTCACGCATCAAGGGAATGGCCGCCTTCGTGACGTTAATGACACCGAACAGATTCGTCTCTATTTGATCCCGGAACTCGGCAAGAGTGGTGTCTTCAATTGGGCACACGTTGCCGTAGCCAGCATTATTGGCGACGACATCGAGCCTTCCGAAGGTCTCTCTCGCTACGGCAACAGCCTCGAGTGCCGCCTGCTCATTCGTCACATCAAGAGCTATGGTGCGGACCCGATCTCCGTACCGCGCGGCCAAGTCGCTGATGTGCTCAGGGTTGCGAGCTGTCGCAATCAGCGCGTGGCCGGCGTGAAGCACCGCCTCAGCGAGTGCGCGCCCCAATCCTCGCGCACTTCCAGTGATGAGCCATACCTGAGTCGTAGGTATCTTTGTGTCTGACATCGCCTTCTTCTCCCTCTTCAATCATGGGTATTGCTGCAATTCACGTCAAAGAGTGCAAAAATGCACTATGGCACTTGTAAGAAGCTCAGGTCTTAGAGAACGCAAGAAGGCGGCATTACGGAGTGATCTGGTCGAAGCTGCCATGGATCTCTTCCTCGAACGAGGTTTCCATGGATCTGCTGCAATCCCTCCTCCGATCGTCAAATCAGGGTCATAGCACGTTGCTGCAGCTCTGCTACTAGTTAAGAAACCACTCAACCAGTTGTTCCAGAGTCGCTTTGCCCTTCGCCAGGCTCACTTCTGATTCCTGACGATCTCGATTCCACGCGTTGTCAACAATCACGCTCCGAAGATCTCGAACACCTACAAGCTGCAACCAAAAGTCCAAATAGGTTGCTTGGTGATCGAATCGCGAGGGCGGTATAGGAGTACCCTCCAGGAAACGTGAACCGCGTGTATAGACGACGATTGCCTTTTCCACGTTCAAGAGAGGGCCGTACTGTTTGCCGTCGTAGGCAAACAGATAGTTTCGCTGCGCTACGAGATCAATCAAGTGTTTGAGCTTGTAAGGCAGGCCAAAGTTCCACATTGGAGTTCCTAAAACGATTCGATCGGCGTTCTGAAAGCGTTGGATCAACGATTGAATACGCTCCCATACGTTGGACTCTGCCTCAGTCATCGTTTCGTGCTTCACTGCTTTGTACTTCGCTCCAATTGCCTCGTAGTCGAACTCCGGTAGCCGCTCATGCCAGACGTTCAACGTATCCACGACTATCGAGGTATTGTCGGACTTGCACGCCTCAATGAATGATTTGGTGAGGGTGATCGAGTCGGAAGATTCGCCTCTTGGTGACGACTGAATTTCGAGAAGTTTCACTTGGTCCTCCGGGTGTGGGGACTCCTTGCGGAGTCCGAGCTATTTCGAGACCGCACGTGCTGCACTCTCAATTACATCTGCAACCTCCTTGGGATGTGAGACGTAGACTGAGTGGCTGGCGCCTGCGACTTCGACCGTGTGGCTATGAGCTCGCTTGGCGTACCAACGTTCAAGGTCCGGGTTGATGGTTCTGATCGCTTCCCGCCACTACCATCCAGCTCGGTTTGGTTCTCCAGGCGGCCGTGGTGATCGTCGCTGAGAAATTGTCCGCAAAGTTGAACACCTGCGAGCGCGCCATGAATGCGGCCTGGTCGCCGGGAAGGTCGGCTGCGAACAATTCATGAAATTGCGTCGGGTCGATATATGTGAAACCGTCGGGCGTTTTCTTTATGGCGCCCGATTTGGCGAGGTCGCTCGGAAAGCGCTTTCCGTCGTCTGACTCTTTCTCGCCAGCGTCTGGCATGTGCGCTGCAACGTACACCAATCCGGCAACCGATGGATCCGTGCCCGCTTCCGTAATTACGGCTCCCCCATAGCTGTGCGCGACAAGGATGCTCGGTCCGTCTTGCAGTGCGAGGATACGCTTCACGGCGGTCACATCATCCTGGAAGGACGTCTCCGGCTCTTGGACGATGCTGACGTTGAAGCCATCTTTGACAAGAATGTCGTAAACGCCCTTCCAGCCGGAACCATCTGCCCAGGCGCCGTGAACCAGAACGATATTCCGAACGCGATGCTCTTGGTTCTGCGCTGACAGCACGCCGCAGGTCAACAGCGATAAGAAAACGATGCAGAGGGACTGAGAGATTCGTCGTTGTACTCGCATAACTTTCATTGAATTGCTCATTGCTTTTCCTTTTTCCGAATTAATTTGACGGATTGTTCGCAAGAAAAATACTCGGGCAGACTCAGAGGGTCAGATAGACGATTTGGACCCACTGCTCGCTGTTGATGATGCCATTGCCCCATACGGGGTCGAGATCGGCGAACGGCTTTTCCGCGACGGCCTCCTGGGCGGATTTTCCCGCGGACTTCAATTTCTCAACGCGATCGCGCGAAGTGACCAGCATGTCCCGAAATTTCGTGAGGTCCGCTTTGTTGCCGAGCGGGCCGTGCCCCGCAACAATCTTGGTGTCGTTGTCGGCCAGCGATAGAATTTTGTCGGCGGCGGCAATCGTGCCGGTGATTTTGCCGCCCGTACCGGGGTCGATGTAGGGATACATCCAGTTGAAAAACAGGTCGCCCATCTGAATCACATTGGCCTTTTCAAAATGAACGTAGATGTCCGTGTCTGTATGCGCGGGAGCAACATGTTGCAGCGCGAGGCTTTCGCCATTGGCTTGCAACTTGTAAGTGGCGCGGAAGGTCTGCTGCGGCAAGGCCTCCGCCGGCGAGGGGTCGAAATGCAAGCCGGCGAGCGCGCCGTCTGGTCCTCGATATAAGACCGGCAGATCGTGCGGCTCTGACATGCGCTTTTTTGTGTTTTCGTGCGCAAGGACCGTGGCTCCGGCGGCGTGAAGAGGCGCGTTGTTGTCGGTGTGGTCGAAGTGCCAGTGGGTGTCAATGACGCATTTCACTGGCGCGTTGCCCAGGCCATCGAGAGCCTCTTTGAGCCTGGGCCAGGCCGGCGCAACGAAAGTGTCCACGACGAATTTGCCGTCGGGGCCGTTGAGGACTACCACGCTTCCCCCGGGGCCGGAGAGCATCGTGACATCTTCACCAAGCCTTTGTGTTTCGAGGGGAGCGGCGTTGAACTTGGCGCGCATACTCGCGAGCAGGTCGGCCGGCGAAGGCGTTGTTGCGCGTAGCTCGCGGCGGAGGCGCGGAGCAACGTCGCGGGAAAGAAGCGCGCCAGAAGGGCGCTGCCTGCCAGCGTGAGCTGAATCGCAACATTTCGCGGCGTGAGGTTTGCTTCTGCAAGAAATTGGATTTCATCCTTTCTTTCACTGTCCTCTCCTTCGTTCTGTTGCGGCATCGAAGCTACTCGACTTCTGCCACACTCAGTTAGACACTCCGAGCTCTCATTAGAGACATTGTTTGTTTTGTAGTCTGTGATAAGATTCGCAAATAAGGCTCAATACTGTGGAGCTTCGTCAAATTCGGTCATTTCTCTCTATCGCCGAGACTCTGCACTTCGGGCGTACAGCGGAGTTGATTCATATCAGCCAACCAGCCTTAAGCCTTCAGATACGAGCTCTTGAGGAGGAGGTCGGCGTTCGACTCTTCGAGCGGAACCGGCGCAAAACAACGCTCACCGCGGCTGGCTTCGCTTTTCGCGATGATGCCGCTGCGGCGCTGTCACAATTGGAGCAAGCGATTCGCAGGGCGAGGCTGGCTGCCAATGGGAAACTGGGACTATTGCGGATTGGCTTCATCTCAACTGCGGGAAGTGAGATTGTGCCCGATATCGTTCGTCAGTTTAAAGAGTTGAATCCCGAAGTAGAGTTCTCTTTGCGCAATATTCTCACGGCGGAGCAGGTACAGATGCTGGAGGCCGGGTCGCTCGACATTGGATTTCTTCGTCTGCCGATTGGGGGGCACTCGGCCCTCGACGTTGTCACAGTGCATCGCGAACCCTTCGTGCTCGTCGTACCCTCGTCCCATAAACTGGCAAAAAGAAAAGCGGTGCGGCTGCGCGAATTAGCGGGTCAGGACTTCGTGATGTATGAGCGTACCTATGCCCCTGGATTCCACGATTTGATCTTCGGGATACTTCGCGATGCCAGGATTGTTCCCAAGGTTTCCCAGACCGCAGGAGAGATCCCAACGCTGATCTCACTGGTCGATTCACGCATGGGTATCACCATTCTGCCCGCGTCGGCCGTCAAACATAGTGTCGCTTCGGTCGTCGCTTGTGAGATTTTGGATCGGATACCGATGTCTGAAATTGGTATCGCTGTCAGTAAACGATTTCGAGCGGCAGTCGTAGACAACTTCAGATCTCTCGCTCTAAAAAACTTAGATCATTCGAGGAACCTTTGACGCGCTAAGCGCGTTGTGGCGCAAACGCCTCGTGTTTAGACGCCCGCACGGCCTGTCAAACGCCAATTCCCGTATTATCGGTAATCCTTCCATGATTCGAAGCCCCAGCTCAAAGCTGGGGCTCGATCGTGCGTTCAAGTTCAGGGCAGCCCGTGACTCGCCCCTGAACTGGCTGCAAGGGCGATTCCGACGCCTGTCGTCATTGATGTGTGCTGGCTAAGGCCGCTCCGCGGATACCGAGCGAGGGCAAGAGCATTCCGGTCCGATCTTTGTAGGCGGCGAACTCACCGGTTTTCCCGCGACTCTCCGCAATGGGGAAGGTTGAGATTCCCCATTGCGCCGGAAGCGCTCAATGAGTGTGTTGGCGGTTTAACACACGTCAACATAAGCGTAGATGCAGCGTGGGTTTGCCATATCTGACTTTCATTTCCCCTCCGGATGTTCCGAGACACTCAAAGTGTTTCCATCGGGGTCTTTGAACCATGCAACTCTGGCTCCCGTGGGCGTGGTCCAAATTCCGGAGTCATCCTGTTCTAAGAACCCATAGCGTTCAAATTGAACTCCGGCTGCTCCCAAAGCGTGGACGACGGACTTTATATCGGGAACTTGCCAACCTAAGACCGTGCCTGACGCTTGCGGAAGTTGCTTGCCTATCCCCAGGCGAAGCATGATCCCGTTTGCATCAAAGACCAGTGCGAATGGAGGCTCTTCGCTCACGAGGCGCAGTCCGAGTGTACCCCCGTAGAAGCTCTTCGCTCGGTCTACGTCGATGATAGTTACGAATCCGATGATGTTGTAGTTACTAAGGCCGGTGTGTTTAGTCATGCGGCCATCATGATCCAATTAATAGGATGACGCAAGAATAGTAGTACGCCATAATATATCGATAATGCGACAGGACGGTATTCTGAGAGATTTTGATCCGAAGCCCGGCGTTTCGGTCGCAACGCTGGCGTACGAATACTCCGCTCAGTTTCAGGTGCCAGAACATGCGCACGGAGCGGATCAGCTGATCTATGCAATCTGCGGAGTCATGGAAGTAGTCTCCGGTTCAAACATGTGGTTGATCCCTCCGAGCTTCGCGATCTGGATTCCCGCGGAAACCTGGCACCGGATTCATATGCCGAGCGCGGTCTCGATGCGCACCCTGTATTTCCGGCCTGGATTGGTTCGCACACCACCGCTGGCCAGCGCGGTACTCCATGTGACGCCGTTATTGCGTGAGCTCATCCTCGAAGCCGTACGCATTGGGAAGCTTCGCGCACGAGACCACCACGAGCGGGCCCTTCGCGACCTGTTGGTTTTGCATTTGGAGTCCGCATCTTCGGTACCGACTTTCGTGGCGCTCCCCACGGATGAGCGAGCATTGGCGCTCGCTCAAGCGGTGCTGTCAACGCCCGGGCAGACCAAGCCTCTGGCTGCCCTTTGTCGCAGTGCAGGAGTGAGCGTCAGGACGGTTCAGAGGATATTCCGCAAAGAGCTTGGCATCGACTTCGAGGCGTGGCGGCGTCAGGCACGGCTGACAAAGGCGGTGGAACTGCTGGTTGCGGGCCGCTCAGTCAAGGAGGTCTCCTTCTGCATTGGATATCGGCAACCAAGCGCCTTTGTAGAAACTTTTCGAAGGAGCTTTGGCATGACCCCTAAAGCCTGGATGATGTCCCTGGAGAAACTAAACCGCGAAAGCTAGAGCAGCTGCCGGTGCGGGTGCCCCTGGAGTGGCGACTCATCGGCGCAGTTGATTACGCTGACTGGAGGCCACTTGCCCAATGTCGCAACTCGATAAGTGCATTGCCCCCTAGGACCAGTTGACACACGATTTCCGTGCAGATCATAACCTCGGGAGGCAGTCGACGATTGTTTCAGCAACGCCGCTATCAAAGTGGGGGAATGCGGTGAAGGTTGGGAATCCTACCTCCTGGTCCTTTGTACGAAGCGAAGGAGAAATCACCTAAGGCGCAACAATCGTCGCCTGCCGAGCAGTCAACACCCATTGACCACCCTCCATCTTCCACACATCCGTAAACCTCCGCCGGACTTCTTTTCCAGCCATTGGAGAATCACCCTTCGGCACTACCCGCTCGTCTCCCATGAGCAATACCATCTCGCCAAGCATCCCCGCGTACTCGACGGACCGCACATAGCTGCTGTAGCTTATCAGCCCTGAAGTGTTTCTTCGCCCCGTCGCCCCCCTGATCGAGATGCTATTTTGTGGATTGTTGACCACAAGGTCCTTCGCCAGCAAAGCAGCAAATGCGGCATGGTCATCCTTTATCAGCGCCGCATCTATTTCATTGACGGCCTCCAGCACAGAAGCGATCTTCGGTTCTTTCGCGGCGGTGGCAACCTCTGAATTCGCTGCCTTCCACTCCGCCATCGCAGATGCTGTAAATATCAGCACAATCGGCGTCATACGCGCAGCGTTCCTAAGTAGGCGTAGATATGTCATAACCTGTTCTCCTAAAGTGCCATCTCAATCGTGGAGTACCCGCCCGTTTTTGTGCCAGTTCTTATGAGAGAGACTGTACACAAAAGAACGGAGTATGGCCAAAGCGAAAAAGCACACCTGAACAGATTTTGAGCTTGTTGCAGCAGGCCTTGATCATCCCTGTGCATGCTTTGAAACCGGAATCGAAACCGCCGGAGCTGGCACTCAGCCAATGCCGCTTAGGCGTGGCCAGCCGTGGCCTTGCCAAAGATGCGGCAGTAGTTCCCGCCCCCGACTTTGGCGATGTCGTCAGGCGTGAAGCCCTGGACGATCATCTCGCCGACAACCGCGGGAAAAAATCCTCCCGTCAGGCCCGGCCAGACACGGTTGGTGCCTTGGCCAACACGTAGGGAGAGCAGATCTGTGTCGGTGCCGATACCGACGTGGTCGATGCCCACCGCGTCTATCATCGCCTTGATGTTTTCCACGAATTCTTTCGGCGAGTCGGCCAGTTTCGTCCACACGCCGATCACGCCGCCAGCGTCAGCCACGACCTTCGCGTTTTCTTTGCTGATCAAGTGTGGCTTCATGATTTCCGCCATTCTGGGGTTTGCGCCTGTTCGGCTGTCAAGGCCCGTGTGGGACACAAGGAACGGCTGCGTGGCCACCTTCAACGCGCCCAACACCGTCTCCGGACTGGCGTGGGCAAGGTCCACCAGGATCCCCAATCGGTTGCACTCCTTCACCACCTCTGCGCCAAAAGCGGTCAGACCACCAAGGTGAGCGGGTGACAGGATCACGTCGCCCAACGGCGACACCAGGTCGTCATGCTCGTGAAGCAGCTGCAAGTTTCGCACACCGCGTTTGTATACTTCTTCGACCCGGTCCAGGTGCCCCTCGATGAACTGCGCTCCTTCGACTGTCTGTACGATCGTTGGTCGACCATGGTCGTGCGCGGCCTGCAGGTCTTTCAAGTTCAGCGCGCGGTGCAGGTGTCCCTTTTCCAGCTGTGCGTCGATGGCGGTGAGCCAGCCCAGGTATTTGTCTCGCGCGTCGCCTGGCTTGTGATTTGGCGCGAAATCCAGCACGAAGCTCGCGCAGACGGCGGTAAGCCCTGACCGTCTGAGCTCTTCGGCAAGGGAAAGGCCGGGAGCCTGACGTTGCTCCTCCTGTTGCTGCGGCTGTCCATTCTGCGGATGCGGTTCTGTCCCCGCGGGATACACATGGTTGTGCATGTCGATGCCAATGGTTCTGGACATGATCTGCGCAAGGCGCGGATCCGCTCCATCGGCCGCCGCATGCAGCCGTGCCGGCCCGAGCAGCATGGCACCGCCGGCCCCCATCGCAGTCGTCAGGAATTCTCGGCGTGAAAGTGCTTTGGGGGTCATGCAGCATCTCCTTGAATGACGACAAACTGTCGTTTGCGAGTTTGATTAGATCAACTGCGGCCCGGGGCAACAAGGTAATGGCGGTATCGCTGCCTCCGGACGGAGCAAAGCCACTCGAATGTACCGCTTAAGAATGAACTAAGGACAGAGTATCGGAAGGTATCATACTCCGTTGACGGCGCTTGAAACTCCAGCAAAGAAGTCTCTTCAGAAACAGGGTTCCAGCGATTCAGACCGCATGACGTCCATCGAAGCGACAACATGGTGGCTGCACACTAGCCTTTGGTAGCGCGATGAAAGTGCAACAATGGACTGGTGCCCTTGATCTTCGTGACCCCCCTTGCGGACATCTATGCGACTGGGGGTTTTGAGCGCGGCGGCAGTGGAGGGTTCGGCAGAAGGTCGTAGTTAGGAGTTCCGGATTACCTCGAGACTGCACGAAGACTTGTCCGGGTTGCAGCTCGCCTCAATAATCCCATTCGCCCGCAACATGCAGGACTGCGGTGCCGCTATCGTCACAGGCGCCACCGGAGACGGTGTAGTTCCCCCTCACCTCACCAGTTCCATCCTGGTCCAGGGTCCCGAGAAAAGTGAGGATGCCATTGCTGGTCTCAACTTCGAGGGTCACAGACATGCCGAGAATGAAACTGCCGGAGGGAAATGTTCCTGACTGGATGGTTCCAGCGCTAAAGCAGGGCGTGTCAAAAGCGGCAGTTCCATTGATTCCGTAGCTACCCTCGGAGCTTGCGCTGCTGCTCTGAGCGATTTCGCCCACTACGTTGAAAGTCTTTTGCGCGGAATTGGTGAAGGTGCCGCTCAAGTTGTTACCGATATTCCAAACGTTGATACCGGTGAGCCTTCCCTGGTCGCCGGCGGCACATCCACCGTTGATTTTGTATGTCCCGTTAAAGGTGTAGCCGACGAATTTCCCGGTTAAAGTGACAACCTGTCCGGCAATGGCCGCGGAGGTCAGAGATGTACTGTCCGCAGTCACTGTACCCGTCAAGCTTAGGGTGGTTAATGGGTCGAAACAATCTGAACCGTCGACATGGAGTGCGCCGGTGACCGCAGAGCCGGCCTGGCCGATACTGCCGGCAAACGTAAGGGCAGGCTTTCCAGGGACAGTGGCAGCCGCGGTGAATTGCCAATTGCCGAGTATGGTCGGGGCCTGGGGTGGAGCTGGTGTAGAAGGCGCCGGGGCTGAACTTTCTGGCGCCGGTCCTGGTGCTCCTCCACACCCGCAGAAGAGGACAGTGGCCAAAAGAGCAAGAATAATCTCCAAGCGCGTCATGGAACCTCCTCTCCTACCCGATATAGTGCAAAAATGTCGCCTAGCGTATCGCGAAGGTTCCTCCTTCACCCGGTGGATCCTCCTCGGCGGCACTGGATCCCTCTTTGTCTCCTCTGTCATCGGTCCCCTAAACGAGAACCGAGTCTTTGAAGTCAAAGGTTACCGTCTTGAACGAACTCAAGATATCCAGCCCGATAACGCCGTCCTCTTCCCCGAACTTGAAGTTGCCGACCACAATGTTCCGTCGGAATGAGCAGTGCTGCTCTTTGCAGTGTTGCTCTTGATGCCCGAATCGCCCAGAGGGAATCCGGCCGGAACGACGAGCGCCGGCACGCTTCCTTTCGCCAGATTCATCGTGATTCTGTGGTCTGTGTCCATCGTCCACCAGACTACGGCTGCGATGGAAAGTAGGCGCTCGGCCGGCACCCGGCAATGAACAGTGGAATTGTTTTCGGTAAGTCGAAGGTTAGGACGCAGGAACCTGAAAACAAAAAGGTTGCAGGTATAAATTCACCCGGAATTTTTCACCTATGTTACACTCGCCGCATTCTAATCAGGTATCGAGCAGAGGGGTTCCTTTGCCCACGTCGACCAGGTTTCGCTTCGACGCATTCGAACTCGATCCGGCGTCAGGTGAACTGCGCAAAGCGGGGCGGCTGCTGAAGCTCCAGCCACAGCCGTTCCGGGTGCTCGCACTTTTGATCGAGCATGCCGACCAGCTTGTGAGCCGTGAAGAGATCCAGCGCTGCCTCTGGCAAGACTCCACCTTTGTCGACTTCGAACATGGCATCAACTTCTCCATAAACCAGATTCGCGCCGCGCTGGGGGACAGTGCGTCCAAACCCCGATATGTCGAGACCCTTCCCCGCCGCGGCTATCGTTTTGTGGGCAAGCTGGAGCAAGAACCCGTTCCCAAGCCATCGGAACCCCCAGCTCTCGAGCAAACGGTCCACCCTGCTCTCGTCTCTCCCGCTTTCGTCCACCCTCGTAAGAGCCATTCGAGGAGGGCACTAATCCTTCCGTTTGCATTACTCCTTACTCTGTCGGTCTTCGTTTCCCTTCAATATTGGCGGGCCAGGAGGACGCCGGCAACCAACGTCCGCAAAACAGTGGCCGTCATTGAGATCGAGAATCATTCCCAGGATCCGGCTCTGAATTGGTTGGGCGATGGAGTGGTCGATCTGCTCACTACCGACCTGGCGCAAGCAAGCAACCTCGATATCATTTCCAGCGAACGAGTCCGGGACCTGATCGCCCGTCAGGTCAAGCCAGGCCAGGCGCTGGCGCCAAGCCAAGCCCAGGCCGTGGCCCAAAAGGCGGGTGCGGACCTATTTATCAGCGGCGGCCTCCTGAAGATGGGGCAGGGCTTGCGCCTCGATCTGCGGGTGCAGGATACCGCCTCCGGCAAGGTGCTGCTCTCAGAAAAAGTGGAGGCGGAAAGCCCCCAGGCCGTGTTCTCGATGGTAGACGAAACCACGGATCGTATCGTGTCACGGCTTTCCCCGGGAGAACCACGACCCAGCGGCGGAAAGTTCACATCCAGTTTCGGCGCTCTCCATGCCTATGAAGAGAGCCTCAGCGCCTATAACCGTGCGTTGGACGAGGAGGCCACCGCCTCGCTTCAGCGCGCCGTTGCATTGGATCCCCAGTTTGCGATGGCCTACTTCGAACTTGCCAAACTACTCCCCGATTACAGAGCCAAGCACGAAGCAATCACCCGTGCGGCCCTGCTCGCGGAACGCCAGGGTCTACCCGAACAGCAGAGGCTGCTCATCCGTGCCCGGCAATTCGTGATTGAAGATCGCTCAGAGGAGGCTATTCAGACATTCCAGACCATCATTCGCCGCTTTCCCAAAGAGATTCAGCCGCGCTATTTCCTGAGTTCGAAACTCGTGGATAGAGGCGAATTGAAGGAGGGCATAGCTACATTAGAGGAAGCAGCGAAACTGGACGATTCCAAAGAAACTCTCATCTGGAACGACCTCGCCTATTACTACGCGCTGGAGGGAGAGTGGTCGCGAGCTTTGGACGCTGTCGACAGATATGCCGCGCTGCTCCCGCCGGGGGAACCCAACCCTATCGATACCCGAGCTGACATTTACTCCATGGCCGGGAACCCGGCAAGCTCCCTCTCAGAGTACAAGCGAAACCTGGAGGCACATCCGGACTTCAGTGATACGAGGGAAAAAATTGCTATTGTCTATCTTCTCGCCGGCAGAAATCGGGAAGCGGAAGAAGCGGCTCAATCTGCTTATCAGAACACAAAGGGTGCCCGCCGCGCCCTTGCCATCGAAGTTCAGGGAGACGTTGCGTTGGTCAACGGCAATCTTGACCTTGCAGCGAAATACTACGAGCAGGCCGCCGGCATCTCCGGACAAGAACCCTTGAGAGCCAGCACGCAAACATGGAAGGCGGCTGAAGTCTATTTTGAGGAGCAGAAACCGCAAGCCGCGCTCACCATGGCTAAGCGCCTTCCCGGGTTCGGTGCAGCGGAGGTTCGCGGTGTCGCTTACCTACTCTTAGGCAACGGCGCACAAGCCGAAAACGAATTTACTTCGGCTCGCAGCGCCATGGTCCCTTTCTTCAGCGACCGCCGAGTGGGTGCGTTTATTACCTTGGATCGCCTCCGCGCAGCCAAATTTTCGAGCCAGTGGCGCCAGGTCATGGATGGTTGGCCCGCACTGCCCGACGACCTGAAACCCTTGAATGGGTTCCTCGCAGGTCGAGCTCATGCGGAGTTGGCACTTTTTCCGCAGGCTGAAGCAGAACTGCGCAGCAATCTTCGATTTGTCTGTGCCGGAGGTCTCATCTCTGACGACATAAATTTCCTCCAGGTCGAGCTGTCAGACTTTTACCTTGGGAAAGTCCTGGAGGGCGAAGGAAAGAAAGCGGACGCGATGAAATCCTACCGGGCGTTCCTCAGCCACTTTGACCATTCCAAAGCCGCGTTGCCGCAGATCAATGAGGCGCGCAGCGCCGTTCAGCGGCTGGAGTAACTTCTGCCGGAGAATCCCCCTCAGTAGTAGAACTTGAGCGCCAACTGTATGAGCCGGGGATCGCGGGCCTGAGTCGCTTGATCATATGTGCTGCCGGCTGCGTTGGGATTGGTGAATACGTATTGCGTGTGGTTGAAGGCGTTGAAGAGCTCGGCGCGAAATTCAAGCCGGCGCTCCTCACCGAGAGGAAAGCGCTTGAGGAAGGATAGATCGAAGTTGCTGATGCCTGGCCCGCGGAAGCTATTGCGCCCGGTGTTGCCGAAGGTGAACATTGGCACGCCCGGCTCGTCGTCACCGGGCGCAACGACGTTGGTAAGCAGGTTGGTAGTGTCATATAGGTAGTGGCCCGGTTTGCGTACGTCCAGTTTTGGCACCGGCCCGACCCGTTGCGGACGTTCAAGATTCGTTCCCTGGCCGCTGGAGTTGTTGTCGGAAAACAAAGTAAACGGTGTTCCGGTTTGGAAGGTAGCAATTCCGCCCACCTGCCAGTTGTTGATGAGCAGGCGGCCGAAGCCGGCGCGGTGGCCAGGCAGCTGGTAAAAGCCGCTGATAACCACCCGTTGATGGACATCGAAGTCAGCGGGCCCGCGATCGAAACTGAGGTCGTATGGATCGGTGAAGGTGGAGGAGCGGGCGTGAAAGCCGGAGGTGAGGTCGATGGTCTTGCCCAAGGTATAGGCGGCACGCAGATTAAATCCCGACGACAGCCGATGATCGACGGTCACCTGCAGCTCATGACTGGTGCTGGAACCATTGCTCAAATTGGTAAGCAGCTGCGTAGTTTGCGTCGGCGAAGCGTTGGGGTCCACAGCGGCCTCGTCCGGCGTCTGGTCAGGAAGGGCGGGATCGAAGCAGACCGCGAGCGGACGGGCACAGTCCGCATAGGTGGAGCCGTAAGCAGCATACTGCCCTTGCAGCAGCGACTCGTCCGGGTGATTCAGATCGTAGGTGCTGATGGATTTCCGGCCCAGCGTGGAGACATAGTCCATCTCCAGCATGGTGGACGGAGTCAGCTGGTACTGGTAGCCAAGATTGATGTTTTCGGAATAGGGCGTCCGAAAGTGGGGATAGACGACATAGGCAAATGGAATCTTGGGCACGCCGAAGCCGGCCACCGTACCGTGAAGTGGGAAAGGGTTGATCAAGCCGAAGGGAGTAAACGGGTCCGCGACCACATTCGTGCCTTCCTCCAAAGCGGAATAGCTGCTGGGGGTTGGATTGATGTTTTGAATGGAACCGAAGGGTGGCTGACCGCCGAACTGAATATTGAGCGCGCCGTCTTCGATATCGTAAAAGATGCCGAAGGCGCCTCTGAAGATGAGCTTACCGCTGCCGAGCACGTTGTAGGCAAAAGCAAAGCGGGGCGCGAAGTTGTTGCGGTCGGGGTAGATTAAACCGCGGTTGGGCGTGCCCGGGTCTCCGGCATAGAGCAGATCGGGTGGTGCGTCGGGAAAGATAGTGGATTGCGCGCCGGGAAAGTAGCCCATGATGTTGTTCTGCGGGTCTTCTTGCGGTGCGTTGTATTCATAGCGCAAACCGTAAATGAGTGACAATCGCGGGGTGACCCGGTAGATGTCCTGGGCAAAGAAATAGTAGGATCGGGTGCGATTCCCATACTTGGCGTTTGAGTACTGGGTATAGTTATCAGGAAAGCCCCCGACAAAATCTGCCAGCGGATCACCGGTAAGGGCACCAATGTACCCAGAGAAATCAAAGCCTCCGTTGTTGTAGAAGTCGAAATTGAAGTCGTTGCCGACGATGCGAATATCACCACCGAACTTTATCTCATGATGGCTCTTGGTCCAATTGAAGGTGTCCTGCACCTCAAACGTTCGATCCGTAACCGTGGTGGGACCAAACGGAGGCGGGCCAAGAGTGAAGTCCGCCGTGTACATGATGGGCGGCGCCACACCGCCGGGATCGTCCGGAGTGACGTTGGTGAAGCCAAGCGCCAAAGGCGAGGTCTTATCCGTGGGCACGCCTGCCAGGGCGCGGGCGTGGTTGTAGGAAAAAATCACTTCGTTCAGCATTTTAGGGCTGATCGTACGCGCCCAATGGCCGGCCACAAACTGGAATCGCTTTGTGGTTGTAAATCCCGAGCCTACCGGGAAGGTGCCGCCTCCATTTCCGGCGCCCACATTCTGTGACAATTGGTCGATGATGTAAGTGCCGTAGATGAGGTCTTTGCTGGTGAGCTGCCAGTCCGAACGGGCGATGCCCTGGTTGTCGGTATCGTCCTCAACCGGCGAGGAGGCAAAAAGATTCGTACCGGCTATGTTGGACAGCGGAACGTATTTGGCTATGTAGTTCGCGATGATCGGGTTCACCGGCACCTGGTCGTTCTGGTAGGGATTCCCCGAGATGGGATCAAAGAGCTGGACCGGCGAGCTGCCGCCGAGGTCAGCGGAAAAGTCGCCGGTGCGCTGGGCGGGCGTAAGAACGCTTTGCAGGCCGAGGTTCTCTCCTTCGTGGCGTATGGTTCCCTGGTAGGAAGAAAAAAAGAACAGTTGGTTGCGCCTTAAGGGGCCGCCGACTGTAGCTCCGAAGATGTTGCGCTTATAAGGGGGATTGGTGAGCAGGAAGTAGTTACGCGCGTTCAACGCGTCGTTGCGCAAGAACTCAAACAGATCGCCATGGAAGCTGTTGGTGCCATACTTGATGACCTGGTTTACGATGCCGCCGGAGGTCCGGCCAAACTCGGCGGTGTAATTGTTGGTGAGAATCTTGAACTCGGCCACAGCGTCGGGGTTGGGATCGACAACGGCGCTATTGCCCCGGAAGATGTCGTTGTCGGCTCCATCGACCAGGAAAGTCAGCGATTCAGAACGCTGACCGGAGACGGAAAAGGGGTTACCAGTGGAGTCATCCGGATCTGGCGGGTACACGCCGGCCTGCAACAACCCCAACTGAAACGTATCGCGCTCGACCAATGGCAGATCTTCGATACGGCGAGTAGTTTCGACGCTACCGAGCGTCGCACCCTGGGTATCGAGCTGCGAGATATTGGCATTCACTTCGACGGTCTCTGGTGAAGCACCTACCTGCAGAGTGACGTCGAGCCGGCCATGCTGGTTGAGATCAAGCGTGATCCCGTCCTGAACGGAAGTGTTGAACTTGTTTGCCTGCACACGGAGTTGATAAGTGCCGATGGGAACTTCGGAGAATACATAGCTACCGTCTCCATGTGTTTTTTCGTTCAGTATCTTGCCGTTATCAGTGTTGACCAATGTGAGTAATGCATCGGGAATTACGGCCCCGGAACTGTCTTTGATCGTGCCCGTGAGGTCGGCCGTGGTGTCAGCGCCATACAGGGGGACCGCCGGCATCACCAGTAGAGCGAGGAAGATCCCGCAGTAGAGAATAATCTTGCGTGTGCGGGAGTACAACCGCATATTGGTTGCCCCATAATGCGCTTCCCAAAAATGGCTTCGCGCGCTTCAAGAAACTCAGGCTGGTTTGCCGCCGAGTATACACGGAAAGAGCGGGCCGGGGGGATCCAGCCAAACGACAGGGCGAGGTAACACTCACTGCATGAGCCTGAAGCTTCTTTCAGTTTGCGCTGAGGGAGATGCAGGTAAACCTCATTACGGACTTTCTCGTCAAGCCGCGTCTGTGGGATGGATCTTGGAGCGAACTCTCAATGTAGAGACTCCCGTCGACACGATCGTGAACGCGTTCGCACGGCATGCGCTTTGGATTGCCATCACCCTTTTCCTGGTAAGTTTTGCCTTCAGATTCCTACGCGCAGTTCGCGCCCAGTGCGCCGAGTGAATGGTCCTTTCCAGAGTCGTGGATGAGTACCCACAAGCGCTTATCGTCACTTGGCCGACAAGCCGGTTTTACCGCAGCTTGCCGGGGCGAGAGACCAGAAGACGGCCGCCTGAGGCAAGTGTGAGCCGGGACGGCGACGAGATCGCACTCAGATGCAGCGCCTTTAGATACGCTACCTCACGGCCATCCAGGACAACAACTGCTTCGTAATCGCCTGACGGCACTTCAGAGAATGCGAAGCTTCCGTCCGCAGCAGTGCGCGCCACCAGCTCGCCATGTCCGCCGATCAAATGTATCTCTGCTGAGCGCACCGGCCGACCGGACGCATCGGTCAGGGCTGCTCTCCATGCACTTGCCTCACGAGCGATCGATTGCATCGTCAGGTACGAGGAACGTTCGTTTGGATCCTGCGTTGGTATGGAAACAATTTGGTTCAGTCCGCCCACGCCATTCCTGCTCTCGGGTAATAATGCCGGCGCGTGTGACTTTGACGGGTTCTCGGCTGCGGCTGGCCAAGGCCGTGGCAGTCGTTCGCTCGTTCCCACTGAGGTGGACCCGGAAGCATCCTCAGGCCCATTCATGGATGTATCTGGGGTCGTCGCTCGATTGAGTCGCTCTACCACCGCTTCAATCGGAGACATGCGTCCATTCGAACCCGGGACGGGCAAGCGACCGATCGACCGGCTCAGCAAAAATCCAAAGGCAACAATTGTGGCCAGCGACAGGGTGCCGCCGAGGAGAATCGATCCAGGCCTTAGCGGTTCCTCGTCCAAAACACTGAAGGAGGGAATGCCTTGGGCATCCGGGGAAAGCGACGCTGCTTCTTTCGCCGCATAGGAGTTCCGGTACGCCTGCGGGAGCCCGGCTAAAATGTCTGCCACCAAATCCCACCAGAGGCGAGCTCTTTCGAAGATACCTGTCTCGTCGCTAAGACGGTCCCGAATCAGCTGGAGCGCCTCACCCTCATATTCCTTACGGAACCTCGAAGGGTACAGACGAATTAGGCGGGTGTACATCTTCTCAGACATAATCCCCCCTCAGGATTTTTCGGGCTCGCGCAACACGCAAAACGTCCGCCATCTTTTCCGCCTCCGATCGCGCAATTTTGCGGCCGGCTACGGTCAACCGGTAGTAGCGGCGACGATCCGAGCGTACTTCGGTGTCCTCGGGCTGATCAATCTCCTCGATCAGCTTTCCCTCAAGGAGCGCTTGGATGGAACCATATAGGGTTCCCGGCCCAAGACGAAGACGTCCGCCAGTCTGCTCCTCAACCTGCCGCATGATTGCGTATCGTGCAGGTCGCCATCGGCGAGAGCAAGCATAATCTGGAACGCAGCGGCGGGTAGAGGATCAAGTTTTCGTTTTGGCATTGTCCATCGATGATCGATATATCGATGAACGACTGTATCTCCGCTCTATCCCCGTTGTCAACCAATCTTGAATCTTTCCTGATAGTGCGAGGCATTCACCGGGTTCGAAAGGGTTCGTTCAGGGTAATCGTAGAAAACCGGAACTCACGGTATTTGCCTCGCTTCTTGTTCCCACAAGCCTTCGCTAAGCCGCGGAAATTATCTACGAAGCTTTTCGTTGACACCTACGAAGGACTTCGTATATCGTTCCTCCATGAAGATCAGTCAAAACAATTTACCCAAGCCGACCGAGGGAGAACTCGAGCTGCTTCGGGTGTTGTGGGTCAAGGGCTCGGCCACCGTCCGCGAGCTTCATGACGCGGTGAGCCAGGAACGCCCGTTGGGGTACACCACAGTATTGAAGTTGCTGCAGATCATGACTGAAAAGGGGCTGGTGCAGCGCAGGGAGCTCGGTAGGGCCCATGTCTACCGGACCACGGCAAGCCAGGAAGAGACGCAGAGCCAGCTCTTACGAGATTTGAGTGAGCGGTTGTTTTCAGGCTCCGCCACACAGCTTGCCATGCATGCATTGACGATGCAACCGGCAACCAGTAATGAGTTGAAGGAGATTCGGAAGCTAATCGACCGGAAGCAGGAGAAACGATGAATCATCATTTGGAGTCTCTAGGCTGGACGCTGGTGCATTTCTGCTGGCAGGCAGCAGCGATTGCGCTCGTCTATTGGCTTTCCGATGCGGTGCTGTCGAAGGCGCGCAGTCAGACCCGCTATGTATTCGCGCTGGCGACTCTGCTCCTTATGCTTTCAAGCGCACTGGCAACGCTCACTTATGAGGAGACGCGGAGTTACTCCGGGCCGTCATCTTCGCCGGGCGCCTTTTCGTCTCCGGCAATGGCGACGATCGGACCGGGGATCTCGATTGAGATTGCACCGTTAACAGGAGTGAATCCAATCAGGGCTGCCGCGCAGCCAATGCTGCTGCATCTGTCTCGACTCCTGCCCTGGCTCGACTTCGCGTGGTTGCTGGGGGTGGCGTGTCTTTCGACGCGAACCATCGGCGGGTGGCGGTTAATTCAGCGGTTGCGCCGGAGCGCCCTGGTAGAGGCTCCTGAAGCCGTGCACGCTAGCTTCGCCCGGCTTTGCAAACGGCTCGGGATTGCGCGCCACGTCAGTCTTCGTATTTCCGAACACATTCCAGGGCCGCTCGCAATGGGAATTGTGCGGTCGTTGATCATACTGCCTGCCTCTGCGCTGATGGCTCTTAACCCGGAGCAGTTGGAGGCCGTGCTTGCGCATGAGCTGGCTCACGTGCGTCGTGCGGACTATCTCTGGAACCTGGTTCAGACCATGGTTGAAACCCTATTCTTCTTTCATCCGGCGGTGTGGTGGCTTGGCCGCAGGTTGCGCCAGCAACGCGAGCTGTGCTGCGATGATGTGGCCGTCCAATCATGCGCCGATCCTTTGATATATGCCACCGCGTTGCTGCGTCTGGAAGAGCGGCGCACTCAGCAGCTCGGTCTGGCCATGGCTCTGGATGGACATAGGTCATTGTCGGGCCTTCGCGATCGCATTGCGCGCATCCTGGGCGAAACGAATGGCGGTAAAACAGATGGTGGTGAAACAACCGGCGAGAGGAGTCCGCGCGACTTCGTTCCCATACCGTTGGCCGCGATCTGTGCCCTGTTCCTGCTCATCCTCCTGCCCGTGCCTCAGATCTTCGCCGGATTGCGCAAGACGATGCAGATTCAATCCGCAACGCCCGCGGTCAGTGCGCCGCAAGCGTCTACTCCGGCCCCAGCCACGATGAGTCTTCCTGCCCGTGCTGAATCGCCGGCCGCGGACGAGAGCACTCCGATTAGTCCGGCCGCGGAGGTTGCACCCACCATAACTGCTGTGAGCGATGGTGCCTCTGTAATCGCGACCGCCAATGCTCAAGATACTGGTAAGGGTACCGGAGAAGGCGCAAGACATGGCGCTGGCAGCAATGGTTCAGCAGACGATGGCGGGAATGCGGAACAAGCCTCGAACCCCGATACTTCCGCCCACAAGCCCGATTATATCGACGGGATGCGCGCCGCCGGCTATGACGTGGACGTAGACAAGTATGTCGCCATGAAGGTGCAGGGTATTACTCCCGAATACGCACGCGAAATGGCAAAGGCGGGCTTTGGTAAACCCTCCGCGGACGAGTTAATTGCGATGAAGGTCCAGGGCGTTACTCCTGAGTATGTTTCTGGGCTGCGTGCGGCGGGAATACAGCCAGGCAGTATCGGCGATCTGATTTCTTATCGCATTTTCGGCGTTACGCCGGAGTTCCTCGCCGGCATGAAAGCTGCGGGTTTCGACTCCATCCCGCCGAACAAGCTGATTGCACTACGGGTTCAAGGGGTGACTCCCGAATACGCCAGGACGGTGAAACAGCAGTATCCGAATGCAACGACCGATGAATTGGTTCAGCTTCGTATCTTCCATATTGACGATGCATTTCTCGCCGCCGCTAAGCGTCATGGCTTTACTTCGCTTTCGATCCAGAAACTGGTGCAACTACGCATCTCCGGCGTGCTGGGCAAGGATGACGGGGAGGCGAAATGACAAGGACCGGCGGCCTGATTCTTACGGTATTCCTGATAGTATCCGCCGGCTTGCTTCTGCAGGCGGAGGAGCATCTGCGAACGCTTACCGGGTCGTGCAGCGTCTCTGCCAGTTCGAATGCGGCCGAAGTGGATTTTCGCCTGGAGCGGGGCGGGTGCGGGGGCAACGGAGACTGTGGTTCTACGCACACTCAGGAACCACTCAGCGCGTTCTTCGGTTTCACGCTCGCGGACCTGCGGCGCGAAGGTGCGCATGTGGACGCGGTAATTCGCGCCGAGGCAGGCACGATCACCTGCTCCGGTGCGGTACATGACGGCAGAATGAGCGGTGATTTTCAATTCGTACCCGATCCGGCATTTGCCGACCGCATGCTGCAGATGGGGTATCACGATCTTGATGCGGAAAAGCTGCAGGCGTACGCTCTGTTTCGCATTGGGATTGCCTGGGTTCACTCGTTGCAGGCTGCGGGTGTGAGCGGTCTTGATTCCGGGAACCTCATCGCGATGCGTATCTTCCACGTGGATACAGACTATATTCGTAGCCTGAATGCGCTGGGTTACCCCACTCCGGATGCAGGCAAGTTGATTGCCTTGCGGGTGCAGCATGTCGATCCGGAAGAAGTGAAACAGGTTCGCGCTATGGGCTACCAGCCCACGCTCGATGAGTTGATCCAGATGCGCATTTTCAAGATCACGCCGGATTTCATCCACCGCATGCAGGCCAAGGGACTTAACGACCTGACCATCAGCAAGCTGGTCCAGATCCGCATTTTCCAGTTAGCCGAGTAAGGCTGATCGCGCTTCACCGCGGGAACAATTTAGCGCGAGGGTGATGGGCCTTGCGCTAGAGATCGCGATTTGAAATCATGTCCAAAAGAGCTATGAGCAGTACCGTCGTCCCTGTTCAGAATGTGACCGCCGTGGTTCCGTTGCTGATGGTTAGCAACATGGAACGATCACTGGCATTCTACGTTGATGGCCTCGGATTCACCATACAGAACCGGTGGGTCCCGGACGGCCACCTGCGCTGGTGCTGGATGTCGCTTGGAGGCGCCGCTCTCATGCTTCAGGAGGCCATCGACTCCAGTCGCGAGAAGTTGGCCGCCGCGGGCGTTCTGGGCAACGGTGTGTCGTTGAACTTCTCGTGCAGCGATGCTCTCGCCATCTATCGTGATGCCACCACTCGCGGCATCCGTACGCTCCGGGAGCCACAAGTCGGCAACTTCTCCTGGGAGGTCGTCTTCGCCGATCCCGATGGCTACAGCATTCACTTCTCCAGTCCGACCGATTTACCCGAAGAAACCCTGCTCTCTGATTTCAAAGCCTGACTCGGTCTCGGATGGAACGAATGACCATGCTCTCACTCGCGGCTTCCACAACGGCTTTCGTCGCTTACCGCAACGTGTGTCTCTCGGCCTGCTCTCGCACCTTTGATAAGAGGTCGTCCAGCATAGGCATAGTTTGTGCGGATCGCGGATGCTATGCTTTCACCGCCGTCGATCTTCTCTCTTATTGCACGAGAACGCTGACCGTACCCGTTGCAGTGGTGGTCCCTGCAGCGCCGGTTATCGTCACCGTATAGGTTCCGGCTGTCGTGCCAGGGTCACTCGTGCTAGTGCCGCTTGCGCTGGTACCGCTTCCACTGCCTCCACTACTCCCACCACAAGCCATCATTGCGCCAGAGAAGGACACCAGCAGCAGCACCATCCCCAACATGGCTCGCCAACGACGCGATCGTTTGGGCACGCCCAAAATCAGAAGCCACGCGAGAGACATTCCCCCACCTGCGTACCAGGAAATCCGATTCGCACCGGCCGGCAAAGCGTTGGCCGAGCCGTTGGTGGTTGGCGCAGTAGTCAAAACGGTTAGCATGGCGCCACCGCTGGCGAGGTTGGCGATGTTCACGGGACTGCTGTTGCCAAAACTAAACGTGGGTAGATGCTGAGCACCGGCCGGGGCAGACGTAATCGCAGCGCTCAGCGCTATGCTGCCGGTAAATCCGTTGGTGGGGGAAATGGCGACCACGGTACTGTTCCCCGTGGTCGCGCCGGGGGCAATCGTGACCGAATTGGCCTGGATGATAAATCCAGGCGGCATCACCGTGGTCACCGTGACCAGAGTTGTGCCGGACGCTCCGCTGTAGATAGCGGAACTAGCGGTATCCGGAATGTAGCTGGCGGTGAGCAGGATATTACCCAACGCCATGGATCCGGCAGGGATGTCGACGATGGCGTTATCGCCGCTAAGCTTCGTCGGCGCAGAGGTGTAACCACCGCCCGTCACCATCACCGAACCGGTGGGCACGATCGGGGCGCCGGTTGATGAAGCAGGGACGCCGGGAGGAGAAGCGACCAGGACTGTAGCCGTCAAAGCCTGTGCAGTGTTGATCGTGGTAGACGACGGAGCCAGAGACACCGTCGGCGCATAGAGTGTGGTCGTTCCGGTCCCACTTAGGGAGACGACCGTGGGAGAACTGTTGGCGTTGGCGGATGTCACCGTCATGGTGGCAGTACGGGCTCCAGCGGCCGAAGGAGTGAACGTAACCTGAGCCATACATGAAGCTTGAGCCGCCAAAGCCGACTGACAATCATTGACTAGACTAAAGTCGTTCGCGTTGGGTCCGGTAATTGTCATGCTCAAAGGGTCCAAGGGCGCCGAACCACGGTTCTGAAAGCCAACTTGCGCCTGAGTCGGGAATCCGAGTAACTGGCTGGGGAATGCCAGGCCGGGCGTATCCAACAATACTTTGATATCCGGGGGCGCCGGGAAACTTTGGAGAAAATTCAATATGTCCAGGGACCCGAGACCGGTCACCTGGTCATATCCAGCAGTGACGGTGTATCCCGCCTGGCCTCCGCTCTGCCCGGTCGATCCTGGAATGCTGCTGTTGCACATGCTGGGAGTGGCGAGCGCGCAGCCGGCCACACCGCTGGAGGTAACCGTAACGTCGTGGAAGACCGTCGGCGTGGAGGCCGCCAGTTGATAGAGCTGCGGATTCAGGTTGCCCTGCGGAGATCCCGCTCCCCCGTCGAGCAGCGCCGCGATGCCGGCCATCAAGGGCGCCGAGGCCGACGTTCCGGAGAAAACCACAAACGGGAACGAGCCGTTTGCGCCGACGACACAAGTACCACCGGCCGCTGCCAGGCATCCGAAATAGCCATCGTGATTCGCTGCAGAAAACGCGACGTCCGGGGTATAACGTCCCGAACGGGCTGCCGGCACGCCCGCGCCCTTCTGCCAGACCGGGGTGGGAATCACGCTGCTCACACCTCCTCCGGACGAGGCAACCTGCGGGCCGTCACTGCTATTCAGCGGTTCGTTCCATCCTCCCTCGGGAATATAACTGAGGGCCGACGCAAGGTTACGATTGCTGTCTGTACTCCAATACTGTGCCGGGTCGCTGGTGTCATTCAATTCCGTGCCCCCCACGCACGTGACGTAGCTGGAGGAGCAGATGTAGTTGGGACTGTTGGGCAATGGCGTCGCGGGCGGGGTGGCAAACGCTTCATCGCAGCCGGACGCGCCGGAGTCGCCGGAGGAAACAAAAACCGAGATCCCCTCCGCAGCCGCCTGCTGGAACAAAGTATCCCAGAAGGCCACGCCCGCGGGCCCGGCGGCCGACTCGCAGGCGCCAAAACTGATACTCATTACCGGCGCCGGGACCGGGGAGGTTTGCACCAGGTACTGCGCATCCGCTTCAATGCCTCCACTCGCTTCTGTGGCCACTACCAGCAGAATCTGAGCATTGCCGTCAACACCGGCCGCCTGCGCTACATCAAGCGTGGCTTCGGATTGGTCATCAAAAGAAACATTGGTGGCCGATGGCGCAGTCAATGCGGGGCCGGGATCGAGGCCTCCAAATTGAGTGGGAACAATTTCGGTTGGGTTGGCAAAGTTGGTTTCGGTTAGCTGCCGGAAGTGTGCAAAATCGTTGAAGTCGGTACGGGACCGACCGACGATCGCGATGGGTTCGGCGGCTGGCGTGCCTCCGTTGTAGTCGTAAATGGTCGCGAAGTCCGCGGGCACGATGAAGTGTTCGCCGTTGCTCGAAGAGGCGGTCGGTGCATCCCCTTGCATCGGCCGGACTGAGTGAAAGGGATGGTCCTCGACCGTGTACAGACCGTGAACCGCCTTGATTGCCGGCATCAGGGCCAGCGGAATCATGGGATCGGAGGAAACCGAGATACGCGCGATGCTGTCGTCACTCTTGTAGGTATGTAACTCGGTTTGGAATGCCCGCCCGATGGCGCCCGCTGTGCCGCCGAAGCGGATGAACATGCGGCTGGGCGAGACCCAGTTGACATGCAGCCCCTGGGACTGCAGCCAGTCGGAGAGTGTGGCGATGTCTTGTTGGGAAAGCCCAAAACGCTCCCCCATCTCGACCGGGGTGAGCCAATGATGGTAGTTGGGCGAAGAGAGATCTTGCTGCTCCGCCAGAAATGTTTGCAAGGCCACTTCTTGCTGCGGCGATCGCGTTAACACCAGCGTGAGTTGTTCCAGCGGCAGATCGGGAGCCATAAGGCCGGTGTCGTTCTCTTTATTAGCCCATTGTGGATGGTGATTGGTAACTGTTACTAATTTCGCGGGATTGATGCCCTCGGTAATACGAACGACCGCCTGCCCGTAGAGCTTCGGGCTTGTGAAGACAGCGATGGCAAACAGGATGGATACGAATGGTCTGCGCAGCCGCCGGCTGATCACGGTTGTAAAACAATACGGCATGACGCGGCGCACCTTTTGGTTTGCCCCTTTTGCGCATGTAAAGACGGGCAGAATTCATCCACCGTTCATTCGCAACGGAGGATATTTCAATGCTGTGGATCGACCTTTGGCGGGGGGTAAAGACGATCGGAACCAGTCCCGGGGAGGGGGGAACCGCGCGCGCCCTTAGTATACGCGAACAGCGCAATGAAGCAATCGTTTTGACTCTTATGTTCTGTGGAAGACCTGAGCCTCTGCCATCGAAAGTCCGCCTGTTAGGCTAGCACAGAGACCTTTCGTATCAATGAACGAGACCATCCTGATTCACTTCTCCGGCCGGGACCGACCAGGCATTACTGCAGAGTTGACTAAAGTTTTGGCCAGTTATGACACCTGCGTGCTGGATATTGGACAAGCGGTGGTGCATGAAACGCTCTCACTTGGTCTACTCATCGAGATTCCGCGAGATGAGAGTTTTCGCGGCGTTCAAGACGCCCTGGTTACCAGGTCGAGAGAACTCCGCCTGGAGGTCAATTTCACGACCGATCGCGAAGACGGACCTGGATGAGTGGATCGCTTCGCAGGGCAAGGACCAATTTATCGTCACCATCCTTGGCCGGGCGATTACTGCAAACCATCTCGCCCGGGTGAGCGCCATCATCGCGGAGCATGGTTTGAACGTGGACCGGATCGAGCGGCTCTCCGGGCGGTTGTCGCTGGCTGTGCACACTCCCGATGCGAATGCCTGTGTCGAATTGATGGTGAGCGGAGATTCCTCTTCCGAGCAGTCCATGCGCGCGGCGTTTCTAGAGACCGCTCATGATTTGAAAATCGACATTGCCTTCCAGCGCGAGAGCATCTTCCGCCGCAACCGGCGCCTCTTTGCCTTCGACATGGATTCCACACTGATTGAGGGCGAGGTCATCGATGAGTTGGCAAAGTTGGCAGGCGTAGCCGATGAGGTGGTGAAGATCACGGAATCTGCCATGCGCGGAGAAATTGAATTCCAGGAAAGCTTCCGGCGCCGGGTGGCGCTGCTTCGCGGGCTTCCGGAGGCCAGGGTTCGAGAGCTGCTCGATACCATTCCTTTGGTTCAGGGGGCGGAGCAGTTAATCGGAACCCTCAAGATGCTGGGCTACAAAACGGCGATCCTCTCGGGAGGGTTCAATTTCTTCGCGAAGCATCTGCAGACGCGCTTAGGGATCGACTATGTCTTCGCCAACGATCTGGACATCGTGGATGGCATGGTGAGCGGAGAGGTGCGGACGCCGATCGTAGACGGCGCACGCAAGGCCGAGTTGCTGCGCCAGATTGCCGGGCAGGAAAATATTTCGCTCGAACAGGTGGTCGCGGTAGGGGATGGCGCCAACGATCTCCCCATGCTTGGCATTGCCGGCATGGGCATCGCGTTCCGGGCCAAGCCACTGGTGCGGCAAACCGCCAGCCATGCCGTCTCATTTCTCGGATTGGATAGCCTGCTCTATCTGATTGGGGTGCGAGACCGCGATTTACCCAACCCGGCCGATTGAAGTTGTTGCCCTGCGTCCAGCGGCTGGGCGGAGTGCTGTACCATTGGCCCCAAAGGCTGTCATGCTGAAGAAACCCACGATTCTGCAATACATCCTGTTCGCGTTGGCCGCCGCAGCAGCCATTGCGTTTTATATTGCCGATGCCGCGGCCCAGTACACGTACATCTGGCATGGTCATGAGCGAGCCTCAAACCCGGTGTATTTTGATCTGTCGAACCAGGCGGTAGGCGCGAGCGAAGCCGCAAAGAAGGCCGGGCTCCACGATGGGGATCGGGTGCTGACCGTGAATGGCTATCCCTTGCGCAGTTTCGGCAAGATTGTGCAGCAGACCAATGCCAGCCGGCCTGGCGACCCTATGACCCTGGCGATCGAGCGCAACGATGGCACCCGCGGCTCGGTGCAGTTTCCGCTCGCTCCGCAGATCACCGGCGGCAGTCTGTCACTTTCATTCAAGCTGATCCTGCTCACTCTGCAGGCCATTTTCCCCGGATTCTGTCTGCTGGTCGGCCTGTGGGTGATCATGGCGAAACCCCAGGATCCCAATGCCTGGTACGTCTTCGGCATTCTCGGATACGTCGAGTGCTTCTTCGGGCTTTCGAACTACTGGAACGGTCCGATCCTTGCCCTCATGTGTGTCTATTCCCAGTTGGCCGGCGTCGCGTTTTTCCTCAGTATGCTGCTTTTCGGCATCTATTTCCCGGAACGTGCCGCCCTTGACAGGCGATATCCATGGGCCAAATGGATTCTCATCCTTCCATCACTGGCTTGTGCGGCTCTGGATGTCTTTATCACGCTGGGCCGTACGGTCGATTTCGCGGCCTCTTCCTGGATTCCTCCCTGGCTTCACACATTGGAAGACCGGTCACAAAATGCGATTGAAGTCATCTGCATCAGCCTCTTTTTCTTATTGCTGTTTCGGAAGTACTTCACCGCGTCTACCAGCGATGCAAAGCGGAGGCTGGGTGTCCTGGTTTGGGGAGCGGAGATCGGACTGACGCCGATGTTCATCGGCGTAGTGATTGCCGAGATTCGAACCACGGCGACGTTACAAGGGGCCGTTCCGGCCTGGTATTTCTGGACCTGTCTGATCCTGTTCATCTTCTTTCCGCTGTCGATGGCCTACGTCATCCTGGTGCAGCGAGCCATGGATGTGCGCATTCTGCTACGCCAGGGTACGCAATACGCGCTCGCCCGCGGCACGCTGCTTGCCGTCCGCGTTATCCTGGGCACTCTGCTCGGGGTTATGCTCGTTCAACTGGTGAGCCATCCCCAACAATCGCATACCGCACAAATTTGGGCACTCATCCTTGCTCTCCTGTTTCTGGCGATGCAGCTCGGCGGCACGAGGCGCCTTTCGGCCTGGATCGATCGCAAATTCTTTCGTGAGGTATATTCCACCGAGCAGGTCCTGAGCGAGCTCTCCGAGCAGGCCGGTCGATTCACCGAAACCCGTCCATTGCTGGAAACCATCACCCGGCGCATCGCCGGCACCTTGCACGTCTCGCAGATTGGGGTCCTGCTGCAATGCGCCGGGGGATATTGCCTGGACCAGTCTATCGGCGTGCCGATCGATCACGGAACGTCTCTGCCCAACACTTCTCTCTGCATCAGGAAGCTGCGCCACGAAAAGCTCCCGCTGACGGTGTACTACGACGATCCGGACGGCTGGCTTATGCTTGCCAGCGACAATGAACAACAGGCCCTTAAGCGTCTTTCCGCGGAAGTCCTGCTGCCGTTACCTGGCCGTAATGAGCTGGTCGGAGTCATGGTGCTGGGACCCAAGCGCAGCGAGGCCCCCTATTCACGCAGCGACCTGACCCTGCTCCGTTCCGTTGCCGTCCAGACTGGACTCGCTATAGAGAACAGCCATCTTTTTTCCAAGCTGGCCGCCGAGGCGGCGCTGCGCGAGCGCGCCAACCGCGAAATGGAGATAGCCCGGGAAGTGCAACAACGCATGTTTCCGCAAATATTCCCGTCCATTCATGGCGTGGAAATCGCAGGGAATTGCCGTCCTGCGCTGGGAATTGGCGGTGATTACTATGATTTCATCGCGCTCGGCCGCGCGGATAACAACGCCGCGCAAACCTCTTCCCGTCTTGGCATCGCTATCGGAGATGTCTCCGGCAAAGGCATCTCTGCTGCGCTGCTCATGGCAAGCCTCCGCGCATCGCTTCGCGGACAGACTTTGACCGGCTTCGATCTGGCACACCTGGTCCGCAACGTGAACCTGCAGCTATATGACTCCTCGGATTCCAATCGTTATGCGACCTTCTTCTTCGCGCAGTATGACCCGGTGACGCGTCAGCTTACTTATGTCAATGCGGGCCACAACGCGCCCGTCATCCTCCGCCCCGCGGCTGTTGCGGCCAGCCAGCACGTTTCGCCGGACTTAGGGCAGTCTTCGCACCAGCACGAAACCGGCAAACCTGCGGCCGGGGATGCAACGGTGGCGATTGAAACTGCAGCGAATGTTAGCTGCGAAATCTTTCGTCTCGAGGAGGGCGGTCCCGCTGTAGGGCTGTTGCCTGAAGCCAGTTATCAGCAATGCGTCCTCACCATGCAGCCCGGAGATGTATTGATCGGCTATACCGACGGCATCACGGAAGCGATGAACCGCAAAGATGAAGAATGGGGTGAGGATCGCATGATTGCGAAAGCGATCAGCTGCGTGCATCTTTCGGCAAAGCAGATGCTGGAGTCTCTCCTCGACGCAGCGGACGCCTTCGCCTCTGGAGCACCGCAGCACGACGACATGACCCTGGTGCTGATGAAGACTTTGCCGTTGTGAAATCTGAGGATTCGCGATCGGCGCACGACTGAGCGCTGAAAGGTGGGCTACTCTCAGCCGTCCCTCCGGGACTAAATCGGTGAATGGTGGGTCCTCACACACGCTATTAAAGCCCCTGCGCTTTTTCTGACCTCAATAACAATTTCACACGGGCAATCTACTGTGTAATTCGCGCCCCCGCACGAGCTTGGCTTGAGTTCATAGCCGTGCTCTTTCGCTGGCGAACATCCTTGTTCTCTGATTGCGGATGGGCCGCGCGTATGTACGAGGCAGCGGCCATGAATCGCACCGCCGGCTTGATGTCATAAAATCCATCGCTGAGCGCGTCCATGGCTTCCTTGCTGTGGTAATCACCCAACGCCTTCGCAGCTGCAGCGCGCACTGATAGGTCGGGATCATCCATCGCATCCACAAATATCTTCATGGCAGCGGTCGATGTATCCTCTGCCAGCAGCGTGGCCGCGATCACTCTCGGGTTAATGCCGTTCTTTCCATTGCGTGCACGAAGCGCGCTGAGTCCAAAGCCAAAGGGTCCTAACAAGGCGTAAGCGCCCTGCTCCGCTCCGATCGTCGCCAATTTTGAGCGGCTGTGCAAATCCTGATCGGCCTCGTGTTTCTCCGAACTCACCAAGCCCCGATTGGCCTTGCGGTCTCCTCCCACCACTGCATCCAGAACGTTGGCGCCGCTCTTGTCGTTCATCTTCCACAGCCCGACTGCAGCAGCGAAACTCACTTCAGGGGCAACGTCGTCGAGTGCCTGCTTCAGGTTGGGGAGAAAGACCGTCTTCTTGCTGGAGCCCATTGCGGTCACTGCCGCCAGGCGGACGTACCGATCCTGATCCTTTTGCGCTTCGGACAACCACCCAACGGCGCGGGGGAAATCGCCCAGTGTACCCAGGGCGATGATCGCGTCGATCCTCGCTTGCTCTGCCTTTGTACTGGTGTCGGATTGCGCAGTATTCAGCATGTCCCAGGCTGCATCCGTCTGGGACTCCACCGTCGCTCCGGCAGATGACGCCGGTTTCGTTACCGGCATGTCCGGCTCCTCGTCGCTATCAGGGGCCGTGGCCGCAGGAGTCGCCTGCGCCGGCGATTTAGTCTGGCCCTTCGCCAAGCCCGCCAAACCCAACAGCCCTGCAAAGATAACAAAGGCCATCCACTTCTTCATCGTGCGTTCCTCGCAGTCTTCTTAGAACCTCATCATCTGCAAATATGACGCCCTGAAACCGGCGATGGCTTCAAAAAACATCGTCGAGCTATTAGACAACGATCGCTGGTACGATTTGCCTATGGTGCAGGATTCCAGCAAAGAGCAGATCCTGTCGGCGCAGCTCAGGCTTTTGTATGCCAATGCAAACCTTGGGGTTGGCGTCACCATACTCGCAGCCACAATCCTGGCAGGTTTGCAATGGGGGATCATTGCCCAGCCTGTAGTCGTCGGGTGGTGGCTCTACATGACCTTGGTATCGGTCTTCAGGTACGCTATCGCGCGGCGCTATGGGCTCGCCTTACCGGGTGCCGTCGAAACTAGCAAGTGGCGCACGGTGTTCACTGTGGGTGTCGGGTTGACATCTGCCGGTTGGGGCGCGGCAGGGATTCTCCTGTACTCGCCGGCCCACCTCACAAACCAGGTTTTTCTCGTCTTCGTTTTGGGCGGAATGATGCTCGGCGCCTCCTCCCTGCTGGCTCCCCGGCCAGAGGCGTTCCTGACATTCTTAATTCCTACCGGTCTCGCCCCGGCGGTCCGTCTTTTCATCCAGGGCGATGAAACGCATTCTGCCATGGGGCTTCTGGCCACCGTATTCACTCTGGCCACCGTGGTCACCACCGGGCGGCTCTATCGCCTGGTGACCTCCACACTCAGACTGCAGCTTGAGAACCGCGACCTGGTGGAGAACCTGCAGGCCGCGAACCAGCAAACTGAAGCCCTCAATCTGGAACTGGAACGTCGCGTCGAGGAGCGCACTGCCGAACTACACCAATCCACCGAGCAACTGCGGACAGAAATTGCCCAGCGCGAACAGGCGGAAGAAGAACTGTTACGCGCGCGCAAGCTCGAATCTCTGGGCGTGTTGGCCGGCGGCATTGCCCATGACTTTAATAACTTCCTTACCGTGGTACAGGGGAATATTGAAGTAGCTAAGGTGCAGCTCCATCCCAATGAGGCTGCTCACCAATTCCTCGATCAAGCCGCGAGCGCCTGCCAGCGTGCAGCATTCTTATCGTCGCAGTTACTGACCTTTGCCAAGGGAGGAGATCCCATCCGGCGCGTGGTGTCGATCGCGCAACTCGTCACCGACGCTGTTCACCTTGCCAGGACTGGCTCCGCGGTGAGCATTGATGTCAACATCGCAGAAGGTCTCTGGTTTGCTGAGGTCGACCCGGGCCAGATCGGCCAGGTGCTGCATAATATCCTTCTCAATGCTCGACAGGCGATGCCCGGCGGCGGGACTATCGAAGTTCGTGTGGAGAACGTTCTTTTCCCCAACAGCCCTGACGATGCGGCCCCCCGGGTCAGGATCTCGATTCGGGATTACGGTCGCGGCATTTCCGCCGAGGTACTGCGGCGGATATTCGATCCTTATTTCACCACCAAGCCGGGCGGCAGCGGCCTGGGTTTAGCCACGGCCTATGCAATCGTGGTCAAGCACGGAGGTCATATTTCCGTGGAATCGACCCCCGGCGCAGGGACGGTATTCACCGTGGATTTGCCCGCCTCGCTGGAAACACTTCTACCCCAGACTCCCATCGTCGCTTCTATACAGACTGGCACCGAACGCCTTCTGGTGATGGACGATGATGAGACTCTCCTGATCCTGTTCAAGGCCGTTCTCACCCAACTCGGTTACGATGTCCAGACTGCGCGCGATGGAGCTGAGGCCATCGCTCTTTACGAAGAAAGCAAAGCTGCGGGGATGGGTTTTGACGTTGTTGTGCTGGACTTGACTGTGACCGGTGGCGTCGGCGGTATGGAAGCTGCTGCCAAACTGAGGCAACTAGACCCCTCCTCAAAGCTGATTGTCTCCAGTGGTTATTCCGACGCGCCGGTCATGTCCGATTTTCGCGAGTACGGCTTCGACGCCGTGATTCCGAAACCCTGGACAGTACCTGAAATAAGCTACGTTCTTCGCCGCGTGCTCACGGCCGACCCCGTTCGCAAAACTCAATAAGTTTCAGAGTGCACAGTCAAGCGCCGCGAAGTGCGGCTTTTCTTGAGGAAAAGCCACGTCGGGAGTAGTTGCTCTGTATACACCAGAAGTGAAAACGCTCTAGCGGTGTCCGCCACCGCCGCCAGCCCCACCACCGGAACCGCCTGAACTGGAGCCGCCCCCACTCGACCCTCCGCCCCCTCCGCCGTGCGAACCTCCACCGCCACTCGACCCTCCCCCGCCTCCTCCGTGCGCCCCTCCGGCGCTCGAGCCGCCCCCGCCGCGCGAGCCCCCGCCGCTCACTCCTCCTCCTCCTCGCGCGCCGCCTCCGCTGCTGGAGCCGCCATGTCCTCCGGCAAAGCTGCCGCCTCGTGCCTGCAAAGTGCCGCCGCGATTCGTGATCGGTGCGGAGACAGTCATGCTCTTGCTTCCGTGCATGACCTCTTTGGCCATGGTGAAGCTATGCAACTTGGAGTCGAAACCCAGTGGAACACCCTTCGCAGCGGTCAAGTTCCCTCCCCGCACCCCGCCTTTTATGAGGTGCGCTTCCATATGCGGCACGCCTGCCCGGGATAACGGAGGCAGATGGGCATTGCGATACTCTCGCGGTGGCGACTTGAGCTCCTCAATCGGGCGTCCTGGTTCGAACTTCACCCGCTCCACCGATAACCCATTCTTATTGCTCACCGCGAAAACTATTTCCTTTCGGTTGATCGGAGGCCGGCCTTTCACGTCATAGGGATGGATCGGGACAAAACCCACCTTATGTCCGCTCTTGACCCAGCGAACCGGCTCAACATGGTGCCGCTTATGACCCACAACCCAGCAATAGTGATGCCGCCGATGAATCCAGCTCCCGGCGTGACACACGGCCCAGTTCCACCCTGCTGGGCTCGATAATCCTGTATCGATCACTCTGTCCATGCCTGTCACAGGATCTTTGACAACCCGGTAGCGAAGCGCGCCCGGGAAGCACGGGAAGTAGATTTCGTCGGGTCTGATCCTGGTGGGATCGGGGAGGCCTGCCTGTATCGCCTGCGCCCCGCTGAACCTGGGGGACTGGTCAAAGCTGGCCTGCACAACATGCGCGCGTGGTCCAAAAGCCTGGGCGGATGACGGCCACGCTTGCGAAACATCGTCGTCTGATTGCGGCCGGCCATCCTGGATCGCCGGTTCCCAGCAGGTCCCATAGGGTGCGCACTCGAAGAATGTGCCCTGTCCCTTCATGTCGGCCAGGCCCGGAATTGGCGAAGTCAGCCCGGAAGCTTTCATCACCTCAGACATGGCCGCTGTTCGCTGCGCAACCCGGTCCGCGACCCACTTGTCCCAGTCGGCAAATGCGCCTGGATCGTTGGAGCCGGCGAAGTCAACCAGGCGGCCCTCGCGGAAGTACTGCGTCCCCTCGCTTACCAGTGCTTTCCGCGCCACTCCAGGCATTGGCAGAACGTTGCCATCCAGTGACGTGTATGCAACCCCATCAAGATAACTGCTGATGCGAACATTCCAACCGTCGGGATATTTCACCATCAGGTTATCCGTGGGAGTCCTCAGGAAGAACTCTTCGCCAGGAATGTAAGGATGCAAATTAAGCGATACGGTGCCGCTAAGAAGCCCGAGATCGGTATAGGGAGCACCGCTGGTGGTGTGCAGGTCGTTGAACGTCAGAACCGAGTTTTCTCCCAGATAGAGAGTCGAAGCATCTTCAAACTCAATCTCTGCGCGGCCCGTGCCCGTCACCAGGCTGAATCCAGTTTCCAGCGGGAGATTGGCAACTGCTGTCTCCCAGGTTGCGCCGGCAGGCTTTCCCTTGTCCTCGCCGCGCGCAATGCGCACATCGCCCTCCACGTAACTGATGCGAACAATCTGAGCATAGGTCGCATCCGAATAATGCTGTCCCAGGATAAAGAGTGCCTCCTGCTTTAGCTTCTCGGGGTAGTCGCCGTTCAGAATCTCCTGAATCTGCGCCAGAGCCCGTGATTCGTCCTGCTGCATCAGGACATTGAGCGCCAGCAGTTTCAGGTCGTCATCCCTTAGTGTTTGGAGGTCAACGAGCTTGCCGCTCTCTGCGCCAATCTCGATTGCCAGCGCGCCGCAGTCGTGGACCCAACTGCTGGTGGGAAAGGTGTGGTCCAGTTCTGCGCAGGTGTCGTGCGCCGATTTTAACTGTCCTTGCTTCTTCTCCGCATACGCCTTCCAATAGAGGGCCCCTTCGGCGTGGTCGCCGTGTTGGCTCGCAACCATAGTGAAGATTGCTTCCGCATTTGCCCAGCGCCCGTCGTTGATGGCGCGCATTCCGTCGCCATAGAGACTGCTGTCGGCGGAGCTCAATGCGGCCTGGTCCCCATCGATTTCAACCGGCTCGACGTTTCCCGCAAAACTCTGTCCGCGTCCGAGCTGAGTGACAGGTAGACAAAGCATCACTCCCAGCACAGTGGAATGAACAGCGAGTCTGGATTTCATATCGTGCCCCCCTTCGTATGCACGGTTGAGGCCGCTTGCCGGGAACGCAGCACACGCACTTCAAAAAGAAGGCCGTCGGCATTCATTTCATCTTGCAACCTGGTAATGGTTGTGCCGTCTAACCCCCCCGGCTGGTTTGCAAGCTCAACCAGCAGATGGTCCAGGCGATCGAGCGCCGATGTCAGCGCTCGATCGTCATCATGCTCCGCGTTTTGACGGCAAATCCGATTTGCTGCCAGAAGGCTTCGCGCCTCGTCGCGCAGCGGAGATACCATCTTCTCGCTGTCGGCATCGGCATGTTTCAGCTCCACCAGCAACCGTTCCGAGCGGTCCAGATGATCGCTCAGAACTACCACCACGATGCGCTGCGGAGGCTGCGCAACGCGTTGCTGATTCTGCTCAGAATGGTTTCTTGCGACGGTCCGCGTCTGCCTATGCTCCCATAGCCGGCCACCGATGAAGGCACAGGTAATCAGCACTGCGCCGGCGGCAGCATAACTCAAACCTCTCCACAGTCCGCCGCGCGGCCACCGCTCTTGGCGCAATTCATAGACAGGCAACAAGCCGGAAATCGATTCCCAGACTCGGTTGCCGTAGAAGGCGTCCCGCGACCGGCGCTTCTGCAAATTTCATCTCGGCGAGGTCGCCGCGCAGCGCAGTGTAAGTCTTTGCGCATTCCGCACATGCCTCGAGGTGCTGTTGCACACCATCCTGGTCGTCCTCGGCGTAGGCATGGGCAATCAGTTCTTCTTCGTTCAAATGATTCATATCTTCACCCTTAGGATCGCCAACCGGCGGCGCAGCTTTTGTACCGCTCGAAATACAGCTTGCTTCGCCGCGTTGGGCGCAATACCCAGCGTGGTTGCAATCTCTTCGCAGCTGCGCTCTTCCATGTGCCGCAATACGAAGGCCGTTCGTTCCGTGGGCGTTAAACTATGCATTGCATTCTCCTGCATGGCGCCGATCTCACTGCTGAGCAGCAGCCGGTCCGGCCCTGCGGCCACATCGGCCACCTGGACTTCGTTTTGCTCCGGGTCTGATTCTTCGGCCACCCTGCTGTTCTCATCCACTCGGGAGCTACCGATCTTGTTCAATGCGCAGCGCACCGCAATCCGATAGATCCACGTGCCGAAATCCGACCGCGATTCAAAACTCTCCAGCTTTCGATATCCGCGCAGGAACGCCTCCTGCACCACATCTTCCGCATCGGCTTCGTTGCCGGTGATGCGAAACGCGACCCGGAACAGTTTCCCGCTATGGCGCACGACCAAGGCTCCGTAGGCCTCTTTGTCTCCGGAAAGAACTGCCCGGATCGCTGCCTGGTCGTTCTTGTCCATGCGCAACATTAGACACTCGCCCGGCGAGTGCGGTTAGGAGAGATTTTCGACGCTGATCAGGCGGGAAAATTGGTTAATAATGGAAATCCATGATGGACTTGCTAATGCCTCGTACGATCGGAATCGGCTGCTTCTGGGATTAGCAGATGAATTCGTCAGAATTGTATGAAGCAGTAAAGGAGAGCAAATGGCGCCTGTTTCTTTTGCCGCTGATATCAAGCCCCTGTTTCGTCCGGTGGATATTGCCCACATGAACCGGCATGGCATCAAACTGGACGACTATAGCTACATGTCCGATGCAGCTGACAACCACGGAAATGCGGAGGCGGTCCAGCGGACACTCACTCCCCAGGGCGGTAGCCCACCCACGATGCCCCCGGGTGGGCCCTATTGGACCCCAGAGCAAGTGACGCTGTTCGCAAAGTGGCGCACCGACGGGTATCAACCCTAGAGAAGGGCTTCAAGACCGGTCGAAAGGATCGCCTAAAAACGGCGATCTCACTCCTTGCTGTGAGGAGCGTGCGCGTCGATCAGATGGGTAGCGTGGGTGACGGCTGCGCCGGCACGCAGGGCGGCAGCCACGAGCGCAGTTTCCGCGATTTCTTCCCGCGTCGCCCCTGCGGCTTCTGCCGCCGAGCGGTGCACATGCAGACAGTAGGGACATTGCGTAGTCAACGCCACCGCCAGTGCGATGAGTTCTTTGTACTTTTTGGGAACAACACCGTCGGCCAGGGCTGCTTTATCGAACGCCCAAAAGGCGTCCATCGCTTTGGGAGCTCCCTCACCAAGGGTGCGCAGATTCTTTAGCTTTGCTGTGTCGTACATCAGTCTCTCCTTTTCTTTAGCGCGAGTCCCTCATCTTAGCCGCCTTCGAAAATATTGACCAGAGATCGGTCGTGGGGAATGCTTTTAAACAACGCCTTCGAATTGCCCAGGCAAGGATTTTGAGGAATCCCGTTCACAAATCGCACAAAGACTGTGTCGCGCCGAAGAGAAGCCGATTCCGGCCGCGTGAGTCCGTTAGGATTTTTGGGTGGGAAGGCTTGAAGGGTGAACTAGAAGCCGTGTTTCGCTCTCCCAGCCGCTTCGAGCGCGGCATCCACCTGCGCCAGCACGCTGTCTGCAACCAGTGGCGGCGCTCCAGCCAAGTAAAAGTCTCTTAGCCGCACCAGTGCAGCCGCCAACAGATCACTGCTATCCATTAAGCGTCCGACAAAAGCCTCTATCCGTGCTACGGCATCCGGCGGTTGCGAGAACTCTATCACCTTGCCCGGCTTTTTTGGCGCGTCCATGATGCAATGATTATCCGCCGACGGGGCGGTACGTCTGTCTCGAGGCACAATATGGCGTGACCTCGCAGCGATATTTTGCCTTCTGAGCAAACAAATGCAGGTTACGAAAAGAAACGTCAGCTCAGCTTATCCAGCGCCCGCTTGAGTTTTTGCGCAGGAGATTCCTGGCGCTGCAGCAGATCGAAGGCGTGGCCCGATCTGGCGCTTTGCTCCGCCCAGTCCCTGGGACGCGCGAGCCGCACCAGCCAGTCGGCAATCTCCTCCGGTCCGGAGCAGGTGGCCGCAGGTTTGAGGCCCAATTCGTGCACAAAGCCACCTGTCGCCGAGGCCTCGTGGACAGACCCGACGATAGGGAGTTTCACAGCCATGTAGTCGAGGATGCGGGAAGGAATGGAGTAGCGGCTCCTGAGGTCCTGGCTTGGATCAAGCTTCGGCCCGGGCAAAAAAGCAACATGCGCCCGGCTGAGTTCGACATCCAGCTCCCGCTGTGTGGGGCAAAACCCGCGCACGTTCACTCGCTTCTTGATGCCGCTGTTGGCCTGGCGCAGAATCTTGGGAGAGCCCAGAAACGAGAGTTCGACCATCAATCCTCTACGCTCGAGCAGCGTGATGGCCTGATCCAAATCGTCGAGACCCTCCGCATATGAGCTGACGTTGCCGTGCATGACGATCTTAAGCGCGCCATGCTCCCGCGGCTTGGCCGTGACCAGCGACGCATCTCTCGAGAAGGACAGCAACTCGGCGTCGCTGCGTATCAGGGAGACATCGTCCAGCAGCGGCTGACTTACACAAAAGACGCTCTCCGCCCGATCCACCAATTCCCTCAGAGCTCCGGTCGAAACATCACCCTGCAACACATCCCACAGATGAAGCACGAAAGGAGCTCCTACCAGGTTGGCCAGCTCGAGGCAACGGGTAGCATCGGTCTCGCTCAGGGGCGCCAAGTAAGCGCTGGAGATGCGTTCACGGTATTGGGTGAGACGTTTGGCATGCGAAGGCCGCAGATCGCTGCCGCTCCACGAACTGATGCCCAGCCATTCACAGATGCGCAAGAGATTAGGGTTGTGAAGAAAAGAATAGCGGCTGAGCACGGGATTCTCGAACAGAACCGAGCGCGCATCAAGCTGTTTGAGGCTGCTGCTCCACCAGTGAAAATGAAGCCAGTCCTGATGTGGGCCCATCAATCGAAGTGTCTGCACACCAATCGCCGTGCGCGGCGAAAGCGAAAACCGATTGATAAACAGAGGTACCCGTTCGTTCGAACCCATAGGCGTGCGCCGTGATCCATCGATCGGACGTGAATGGGGGAAATCTCTCGTCCTGGCGCTGAGAATCCATTCTGAGTGTACCAGCGGATGGATGGCAACCGTTCATTACCAGTGTGCTGTCTGTGGTTACTGTGGTGTAGAAGGAACGCGTCTTAGTAACAGGAGGCTCCCCACACAACCTGCTCCGATAGAGGCCGCCATTATTCCTATCTTCGACATATCCAGCAAGTCGCCTTCGCCCAGGGCGAGCCCGGCAATAAACAGCGACATGGTAAAGCCAATACCGCAGAGCCAGCTGGCGCCAAAGATCTGGCCCCAGGAAACGGATGCGGGTCGCGACGCCAGTCCGGTCAAGGATGCCAGCCGCGCGAACAGCGTGATGCCCAGCGGCTTGCCCAGCAGCAGGCCCAGCAGAACTCCAAGAGCGATGGGATGGGTCAGGGCCGCACCTACCTTGCCCAGGATGTGCACTCCGGCATTGGCAAAGGCGAAGACGGGCATGATCAGAAAGCTGACCCACGGCTGCAGACTGTGCTCAATGCGGTGCAGTGGAGACTCGATCATCTCGCATTTCCGCTCCAGTGCATGGATGGCGTGGTGCGCCTGGGCGGAATTGATATCGTGACTTTCGAATTGATCGAGCAGCCAGCGGCTCTGGCGGAGAAATTCCGTTTTGTCGAGCGAGTTGCGGGCAGGAATGGTAAAGGCCAGCAGGATACCGGCGATGGTGGCATGAACCCCGGAGTTGAGCACCGCGAACCACACCCCGACCCCGATCAGCGCATAAACGACAGGGCTGCGAATGCCCAGCCAATTGGCGCCTAAGGAGACGGCAACACCCACCAAACTGAAGCCCAAGGCGGTCAACGAAATATGTTTGGTGTAGAACAACGCGATCACCATCACGCCAAAGATGTCGTCCACGATGGCCAGTGCGGCAACAAAGACTTTCAGTCCCACGGGAACCCGGCTGCCTAGTAATGCCAGCACCCCCAGGGCAAAGGCAATATCCGTCGCCATCGGAATGCCCCAACCATCAGAGCCGGCGCCTCCTTTATTCATAGCGGCGTAAATCAGCGCGGGGAAGATCGATCCGCCGATAGCTGCCATGAAAGGAAAGGCCGCCTTCCTGAAAGTCGAGAGCTCACCGATGAGCAACTCGCGCTTGATTTCCAGGCCGACCAGGAAGAAGAAAATCGACATCAGGCCGTCGTTTACCCAGTCATGGCGGCTTACAGAAACAGAGACCGGGCCGAAGGTGATGGTGGCCGCGGTGTACCAAAGCTGGTGATAGCTGTTCTCCCAGCGCGAGTTCGCCCAAACCAGCGCCGCGGCGGTGGCCACCAGCAGCAGAATCCCACCCGCAGCTTCCATCCTGGCGAAGCGGGCAAACGGGCTGGTGATTACGTCGATGGGTGGGCGTGAACTGGATTGCAGGCCGGTCGGCAGGGACAACGAGACCTCCAGAGTCGGTTTGCTTTCCAGAGCATACTAGAGCATTTTCACTTCTACACTGCACAGTGAAGCGCCGCGAAGTGCGGCTTTTCTTGAGGAAAAGCCACGTCTGGAAAGGTTGCTCTGTATACACCAGAAGTGAAAATGCTCCAGCGCTCAAGTATTAATAAATTAGTTGACTTTTGGAACCCTCCGCAGTAGCCTTATTTTCGGGATAACTGTATGCCACCGAAAAAATCGCCCACGCTCACCGAAGCGGAACTGCGACTGATGAAGATTCTCTGGGCGCGCGGAGAGTCGACGGTTAACGAGCTTGCCGCGGCATTACCCAAAAAGAATGCCCTGGCCTACAACTCGGTACTGACCACGATAAGGATTTTGGAGCAAAAGGGGTATGTGCAGCATCGCAAGGAGGGGCGTGCCTTTTACTACGTGCCCCTGGTAGCGGAGGAAGAGGCCGGCAGCTCAGAAGTGCGCCTGGTGTTGAGTCGCTTCTTCGGTAATTCGCGGGAGAAGCTGATGTTATCCCTGCTGGGCGACGGCGACGTAACCCCGGAAGAGTTGCAACGTCTAAGAGATGCCATTCAGCAGGCGGAGTGAATCACTCGATGGAAGCGATTTTATTGCGGCACTTGATTTCGACTAGTCCGGCCGAACTGCTGATTGCCAGCATCTGGCAGGGATTGGTGTTGACCGCTTTGGCTTGGACCGGGCTCAAGCTCGCTCCCGGCTTGCGTGCCTCTGCCCGCTTCACGATGTGGTTGATCGTCTTTCTGGTGGTGGCTTTGCTGCCGTGCTTCGCAGTCTGGCGCGGGTTCTTCAACGTTGATCCCTCCGCGCTGCCCATCGTGGCGCAGACGGGTTTCTCGCTGCACTTGAACAGTGCGTGGGCCTTTGGTATCGAGGGCGTGTGGGTGCTCGCTTCCCTGCTCTCGCTGGCTCGTCTGTCTTTCAACCTGAAACAGATGAGAGGTCTGCTGCGGAACTCGGTGCCGGTTCCGTTCGCGGACCTCGGCGAACAGATCCAGCCGGTTGTATCCCGGACCGGCAAGCGTCCCGTGGAAGTGCGGCTGTCGGATGCGGTCGACGCGCCCAGCGTGATCGGCTTCTTTCATCCCGCCGTGGTGCTGCCTCGCTCGCTGTGGAGTGATCTGGCTCAGGACGACCTGAAGCAGATCATCCTGCACGAAATGGCTCATCTCGATCGTGGTGATGATTGGACCAATTTGCTGCAGAAACTGTTACGAGCTCTTTGCCCATTGAATCCGGCTCTGTTCTGGGCGGAGCGGCATCTTTGCCGGGAGCGCGAACAAGCCTGCGACGATGCCGTACTGGATGCGGCCGGCAATGCGCGCGCCTACGCCACTTGCCTGACCAAACTTGCCGAGAACAGGCTCGTCCGGCGAGTCACGTCCCTGGCGCCGGGCATGTGGCAGCGGCACTCAGAATTGGCTGGCAGGGTGGAGAACATTCTCCATCGCCGCCGCAACGTAGGCCCCTTGCTGTCTCGTGGGCTGGTAGCGGCTGGATTGGTGGCTTCTATCTCCGGTGTGCTCCTGCTGCAACGCTGCCCAGGCCTCATTACGTTTGCCAACAATGACCCGGTCGCAGCCGCGGCTGAATTCCAGCCCGCCTATCTGGATCAACATCAAGCTCAGTACCACGAAGCAGTCTTTCATCCCGCTATGAGCGCGACTGGCGAGCGCGCGAACGTCCTGCCCAAGCCCCATGTCACCCGGCAGGTGCGTAATGTCCGCCACCTCCAATTCGTCCAGTTGACAGAGGATCAGGACGGCGGAGGCTTTACCTTGATTCTCTTAACCGTGGAAGTCCCGCAAAGTTCGAGGGTCTCTCACGGCGTGTCGCGTCCAATCATTTCCACCACAGATAACTGGATCGCTTTTCAGATCTAGAAAAAACTTTACCCTGAAAGAGGAAAACTCATGTACGAAGAAACTAATTTATTAAGAGCAAGGGCCAAGCGCTTTGCTGCGCCCGTCCTCGCTCTCGGCCTCGTCCTGTTCACTGGAGCATTCGTCTTCGGCCACAAGCACGTCGACGCCGCAACGGCTCCTGATAATCCAATCGCGCCCATCAACAACGCGAGTATCGATCCCCTTCTGGCTCTTGACCAGGCCACCGAAGCGGTCGCGTCGCGGGTTACACCGGCAGTGGTCAACATTGCAGTCACTTCCCACCGGACCGAGCAGCCGGCGGCTGAGGAAGAGGGCGGCGGGAGCGATGGAGACAATCCCTTTTCCCAATTCTTCGGCCCAGTTGTCAAGGATTCGGCCCCGGATCCGGCCAGCAGTTCGGCCACGGTATGCCGGGCATGGGGCGCGGCCAACGGCAGATTGAGCATGGCATTGGCAGCGGTGTGATCATCTCCTCTGATGGATACATTGTGACCAATAATCACGTCGTGGATGGGGCGATGGAAGTGCGGGTAACCCTGCACGACCGCAGGAGCTTCCCGGCCAAGGTAATTGGCACCGACAAACTTACAGACTTGGCCGTGGTCAAGATCGACGCCAAAGATCTGCCCGCGATTGCCTGGGGCGACTCGACCAAGCTGGTGCCCGGACAATCCGTCCTGGCAATCGGCAACCCCTTCGGCCAATTTCAGTTTTCAGTCACGCGCGGCATCGTCAGCGCGGTCAACCGCTCCAACCCGTTTAGGGATGACGCGCGCAAGCCGGGCGGATTTATCCAGACCGACGCGGCGATCAACCCCGGCAACTCCGGTGGCCCGCTGGTGAATGCGCATGGTCAACTGGTTGGTATCAACACCTTTCTCATCTCCGATACAGGAAACTTCTCTGGTGCGGGCTTTGCTATTCCCACCCAGACGGTGCGTCCCGTTGTCGATGCTCTGCTGAAGAATGGTGTCGTTCATCATGGATATCTGGGAGTTGGTCTGAACGATGTGACTCCTGAAAACGCTAAATTCTTTAACCTGACTGGAAACACCGGGGCCCTGATTGCTTCGGTAACTCCCAACTCTCCTGCCAGCCGCGCCGGCTTGAAGGAAGGTGATGTGGTTACCGCTGTGAACGGCCAGCCGGTGGAAACAGGAAGTGACCTGCAGGTGATCGTCAGCGAAGATGCGCCCGGCTCGAAGATCCAGTTGGACGTGATGCGGAACGGTCACTCCGAGAAGGTTGACCTGACGGTTGGCGAATACCACAAGGACCAGGAAGTCGCGGCAAACACCAATGACGAGTCTGGTCACGCCAGGCTGGGCATCGCGATCTCCGATCTCACTCCGGATGTGCGCCAGCAGCTGAATCTTCCCTCGGATGTAAAGGGAGTTGCGGTTGCGCAGGTTCAGCCGGGCAGCCCTGCGGAGGATGCAGGCTTGACCGGTGGCGATGTGATCCTCGAGATCAATCGCAAACCGGTAACATCGGCGGAGCAGTTCCGCAATGATGTGAGCCAGGCGCCTGCAGGGAAAGACATGCTGCTGCTGGTGTGGGCGAACGGTGGCTCCAGCTACCGCGTCGTTCACCCCGATGCCGCCTCTGGCGCCAACGGCATGTAAACCTGGCACAAACTTGTGAGGGAGCAGCAAACCGCTCCCTCGGTCAAGGCATGTAAAGGAACAGCAGGTCCCTCCACTACGCTACGCTCCGGTCGGGATGACAATGTCATTGGGAGCACTAGAGTTTGTTCACTGCAACATGAATTGTCATCCCGACCGGAGCGTAGCGTAGTGGAGGGACCTGCTGTTTTCTCATCCCAGACGGTCGGTTAAATCTGCGAACAGCTCAACGGGCTCAAATACAAATTCGAAATATTGCTCACAATCTCCGCATCGGTATTCCCCGGCCGATGCGAAAGATCCTTCCAGGCTGGGTCTGACGCAAACACCGCCCACTTCTTATTCAGATCGGCCACATCCTCAAACGTCAGCATGTACGTCAGGCTCGGCATTCGGTGCCCGACCAACGTGTCTCCAAAAAATACCGGAGCCAATCCCGTCCGGGTAAAGATCGCGATCTCCGCTTCGTTGAACATCTGTACTTTCCGCATGTGTGCGGTATAGCCCGTGCTCTCGTACGTGCGCAGCTGAAAGATTCTCTTTTCGCTCTTGGGCGCGACCAGTTTTGGCCAACCGGCAAAGGCTGACAGCAGCGAAGTCTCCACCCGCTCAAACGCGGGTGCAGAAGCCGGTGCTCCCCAGAACGCCGCCGATGCTTTGCTGAACTCGCTATCTTCTGCCAGGCGCTTGTTGAGCGTAACCAGCGCCTCCACCGACGTTGCCGGAATAAGCAGATAATATGTCGGCGTTTCCGGACCAATATCCAGTTTGAACGCACCTACCGGGGTGATCGACATCCGATTGAGCGCCGGAATCAGAGCATGCTCGAAAAAATTCTGCGTCAAGGCCAGCTGGGTCCCGTTGCGCAGCGCGTACTTTCGCAGCAGGTAGAACTCCTGCGGAGCCTGCGCCATGCGCTCGTCCCTCCGCCGCCGCTCAATGCTGCCCCCGCCATAGCAATCGCCGATGTGACAAAGTCTCGCCTCTCCAATGCTTCCTCCTAGGTGACGTCCATTGTAACCAGCGCCAGGGTAAAGCCGTCGTATCCCTTGCTGCCCACGGTCTGGATGGTGGTGGCGCTGACGCGCGGCTCGGCGGCCAGCATCTCATGCATGCGCCGCGCTCCCTGCACGTTGGGATCGTCGTTCTTCGCATCGATCAAAGCTCCGTCGCGAATCACGTTGTCTACGATGATCAGGCTGCCGCGGCGTGACAGTTTGAGCGACCATTCCAGATAGTGCGGAATACTCTGCTTGTCGGCATCGATGAAGATCAGGTCGAAAGGACCGCTTCCCTCCTCCGCGAGCTGCTGTATGCTCGCGCGCGCATCGCCCAGACGCACTTCGACCACCGAAGCGAACCCGGCGCGGGCGATATTGCTCCGCGCTACTTCGGCGTGCTTAGGGTTGGCCTCGAGGGTGATCAAGCGGCCACCGGGTCCAAGCGCCCGCGCCAGCCAGATGCTGCTGTACCCGCCCAACGTGCCGATTTCCAGAATCTGCGAAGCGCCTGCAAGCTTGGCCAGCAGCATGAGCAGCTTGCCCTGACTCGGGCTGACGCTGATCGATGGCAGCCCGGCCGCATCACTCGCCTGCCAGGGCCGCGTCGAGGACCGGGTCCGGGGGCATGAGCAGATCTGTGGTGTACTGGTCGACCGCTGTCCATAATTGCTTGTCCATTTGAATGCTCCTACACTATGTCGGGACATGCCCACGTCATACAACCAGATTACAGGTCAAAGTCTGGAGCGGCTTGCAGCGCTCAGCGACGGCATCTTCGCTGTGGCCATGACGCTGCTGGTTCTGGATCTGCACCTGCCGGCCAAGGAGGTGATCCACAGCCAGGGAGAGCTGTGGCACACACTGGCCGGGGCCGCGCCCCAGCTCATCAGCTACCTCATGAGCTTCATGACACTGGGAATTTTCTGGAATGGCCAGCAGGCACAGCTAAACTCCTTTTCCCACAGTGATCGCCATCTCTCGTGGATCCATATTGCTTTTCTTTTTCTGGTATCGATCATGCCCTTCTCGACTCGTTTACTGGCGGAATTTATCTCCTATCGCAGCGTCCTCATCGCTTACTGGGGGAATATTCTGCTGCTCGGCGTGGTGTTGTTCGCCAGCTGGCGCTATGCCGACGCGAGCCGGCCTGCTGCGGGAGGAGATTAACCGGGAGAGGCAATGCGCGGTCGAACGCCGAATCGTCGTGGCCCAGGGACTTTATGCCTTCGGAGCCTGCCTCTGCGTGTTCAACACCTACGCCAGCATCGTATTCATCATCCTGGTCCAGCTCAACTTCGCTCTCGGCCTGCGCCTGCCTTATCTGTCGGAAGTTTAAGCCGCGCTCATAGCCGCTCAGACTCCACAATGTGCACGCCGGGAGGGGCGGAAATGGCAGCCTCGAGCAAAGCCTTGGCTATCTTGTCGGCAGGAACCACGCGGTAATGACGGGGCAGAATGGGCCGCAGCGAATGAAACATCCAGATGGTGCGCGCCTCCCACCTGCGATTTGGCCTGCGTGGGCCGAGGATGCCGGAAGGGCGCACCAGCGTGAGGGATGGGAAGCCGCCCGCAATCAATCTTTGCTCCACCTCGCCTTTGACCCGCATATAAAAGGCGCGTGCTTTCGGATTGGCGCCGATCGACGAATTAAAGGCAAAGCTCTGCGCGCCGTGTTGGTGCAGTAATTTGGCCACCGCCAGCGGATATTCGACGTCCACTTTGCGGAAGGCCAGATGAGAACCCGCCTGGCGCATGGTGGTGCCCAGGGTGCAGATGCCTCCATCCACCTTCCACCATGGTGCGTCCGCCGGCAGAGCATCGAAGTCGACCAGCGGGTTTTCCAGGCGCGGTTGCGGCGGCAACGGCTTACGCGTAACTGCTACCACCTTCGACACCCTGCTGTCGGCGAGCGCCTGACGCAGGACCGATTGGCCCACCAGACCGGTTGCGCCTACGAGTAACAGATCTGTCATACTCTTGCTCCTTGCGGCATAGAGCAGTTTCGCAATTGGTGTAGACCGAACCCGGATTTCCTCTCAAGGAAAACCACTCCTCGCGATCTCAATCAGACCACAGTAATTGCGAAACTGCTCTAATAGGTTACGCCATGGAGAACTTCCGCCTGCGGGTCTTTCGCGCCGTTGCCCATCATCTCAACTTCCGCATAGCGGCGGAGGAGTTGCTGCTAACCCAGTCCGCGGTGACGCAGCAGATCAAGGCGCTGGAGTCGGAATTGGACGTTCCCTTATTCGATCGCGCCGGCGGCCGGGTTTCGCTTACCGCGGCCGGCGCTGCGTTGCTGCCTTTTGCAGCCCGGCTGGCCGCGCTTGCGGAAGAAGCTCGAGAAGCCGTCGCCGCGGCCACCGGCGCCAGTGCGGGACGGCTGGCCCTGGGCGCTTCCCAGACCATTGGGCAATATTTGCTGCCCAAGTTGATCGCGGGTTTTCTGCAGGAAAACCCCAAGGTCGAAATCAGCGTCATGGGAGGCAACACGCAAACCATTCTCGAAGCGCTGGTGGAGCACCGGGTGCAGCTCTGCCTGATAGAAGGTCCGCCCATGCGCAGGGACGTACAGGTGGAACCTTTCATGGAGGATCACATGGTGTGTGTGGTGCCTGCGGGGCATGAATGGGCGGACGAGGAAGTCGACGTCAAGCAGTTGCAGCAGGCGACGCTGGTCACCCGGGAGCTGGGGTCAGGTTCGCGGAGGATCGTCGAACAGGCCTTCGAAAAGGCCGGGCTGGAAGTAAAGAAGCTGCGGCTGGCGATGACGTTCGATTCGACGGAAGGTCTGCTCAGCGCGGTCGAAGCCGGATTGGGGATTGCCTTTGTCTCGCGCTGGGCGGTGCGCAACCAGCTTGCCTTGGGAACCCTGAAGCTGGCAAGAGTGCGAGGCCTGAACCTGGCGCGGATGTTCTCACTGGCGACGGTAGCCGGCCCTGAGCCCGCCGGGCTTACTCGCACCTTCCACCGCTTTGTGCTCGAGCGGGCAGAGCAATTAGCTCCGCGCGCCACCGGCCGAAACGCGGCCAGAGGGTAACAGAGCTCAGGGATGCTGACCACTAAATGGATATGTAATTGAAATAGATCGCGGCCAGAGAAGCGCTGGCGACGATGATCCATAGCGTGACGCCCTGGATGAAGGGCCTGACCCCAACCTGCTGCAGAGTATTTTTGGAAAGACTGGTCCCAATCAGGAACAGCGTGGCGGTGAGGCCGGCCTTGCCCAGATGACTCAGCACCCCATACTGAACAGCGAAATACGGGAAATACGTCGCGGAAGCGGCAGCCAGACAAAACAGAAAAATAAACCACGGAACCTTGACCTTAGCCAAGCGATGGGAGCCTCCTGACCGCGCCATATACGCAGCTGCCAGCAGGGACACCGGAACGATCCACAGCGCGCGTGCCAGCTTCACAGTGGTGCCGACAGCGAGTGCCTGGTTTCCATACTTGGCGGCGGCTCCAACCACGGAGCTGGTGTCGTGAATGGCCAGCGCGGACCAAAGTCCGAATTGATTCTGGCTCAGGTGCAAGCGCATGGCCAATCGCAGGAAAGATAAGCAATGCCACGGAATTGAGCAGGAACACAGTTCCCATGGAGACGCTGATTTCTTCCTCGTCTGCCCCGGTGATCGGAGAAATAGCGGCGATCGCGCTTCCCCCGCAGATAGCGGTGCCTGCAGCAATCAGAAACGACGCCTTTCCCGCGACCTTGAGCAAACTGCCAAAGAGCAAACCCAGCAACATGGCGCAGCTGATGCTGACCGCGGTGTAAAAAAATCCTGAGCGGCCCGCATGCACCACCTGCTTCAGATTCATGCCAAATCCCAGGGCAACGACGGAGGCCTGCAAGAGCAACTTGGCCAACGAATGGCTCTCCATGCGGAACGGATGCTCCACCATCAAGCCGAATGCGATTCCACCAGCCAGCGCAACGGCTGGGGAGACAACGCCGCTGGCCGCAAGAAGAAGGCCTACGAAGAAGATGGTCCTGCCATGCATCGCTGTGAACTCCTTTGATACTTACTTTCCGCGTTTTAGCGGCAGGGGTCCAAGCAGAAATACTGATGAGGAATAAGCCGCGCATGTCCTGGCCAGGGGTGGGGTGACTTTCGCCTATCGTTCGCCTATGCTGAGGTGGTGACGCGAACCCTGTTGCGCATCGAACTTAGCCATAGAAACATTGCCAGGTCTCCTGAATGGACCGCGGAGATGAGCTACGGTCCGGTCCCGAGCATCGTCTACGGCGAGAATGAAGCCGGGCAACACGGCAACTTCCTGTCTGCCTCCTACCGGCGAATTTTGCGCCATGAGGACTGGAAAGCGCGGCTGGCTAAGGTCTATACCGGTTCGCGCTTTCTCCCCAGGAAGGCCGATCGCACCCGGCGCGAGCTCGAGTGCGCAAACAGCTCCGACGCGCTGCTGATGAACATTTTCTGCTACCCGGGCATCCTGCGCCGCACGGCTGTCTGTTCCCTGCTCGCAATCGAGCCAGGCGCTGATCCTACCTTCGGTTTCAGACCGGGAATTCCGTTGAAGAACGGCGCTGAAGATCGCAGTGAACTGGACCTGAAGCTGGGAAATCTGTTCATCGAAGCCAAGTTGACGGAAGGTGATTTTCAGACCGCGAGATACGATCTCGTGCATCGCTATCGCGACCTCGAATCGGTCTTCGATCTGGATCGTCTACCCACAAGCAAAGATCGATATCGGTCCTGTCAACTGATTCGAGGCGCCCTGGCCGCCCATGCCCACGCGGCATCCTTTGCTGTCTTCTGCGACCAGCGTCGTCAGGATCTGATCGAAGATTGCTTCGAGATCATGTCGGCAGTGAAGAACGCCGACCTCAGGTGCCGGCTGACTGTGGTTACCTGGCAGGAAATCGCCTACACACTCCCCACGAAAGTGAGAACTTTTTTGGCAGAAAAATACGGCATCGGCGAAGCGCGTCTGCTTTCTCGAATTTGAGGGTAGATCGAACCTGCTCACTCCTCTTTATCTGTGAGAACGAATCGCAGGTAAATCAACGTGAGCCATTCGACGTTAGTCGCGCTATTGTTGTTGGTCTGTGCCTCGAGTCCAGCCCAGGTTACCGATCAGGGGCACTCCAACCTGCCAAAGAGCTTCCATGACGATGCTCTCAACATCACTTATTTCTATCCACCGCACTTCGAACTGGCGCCAGCCCCTGCGGACACCAACTCGAACTCAATTTCAGCGAAGTGTGTGCAGACCAAGCTGATTGCCAACTCCGGCATCCCCGCGGGTCCTTCTACCTTTGTTCTTTCCGTGATCGACGACACCTGCCCCGACCAACTGCGGGAAGCCTCTTCGCTGGGCCCTTTCACGCGCGCGCAAATCCTGCGCCAGCTCAAGCAGTATGGTGAACCCACTATCAGCCGCGAGCCCTCTCGCTATGTGATCGATGGCCGCTCGGCAGCCATCACCCTGGCCTCGGTCTCAACATCTTCTGAATCAGGTCACGATCGAACCATCTACGCTGCCAAGGCCTGCGCCCTGGGCAGCATTTCTGTCCGGCGGCATAAGAAGTCCGACCCGGCAGATCTAGTCCATCGGGTTCTGTGCTTTGACTTCACCACCCAAAACCGCGATCTCCTCGACATGATGTTCTCCTTCGTCATTCAGTTCGACAACGACCCGCCAGAGCCGTTGTTTCCGGGAAGCTTTCACGCGAAGTAATTGCGAAACTGCTCTAAAACTTCAAGCGCAGGCCGGCCTGCATTCCGCTCGGAGTTCCGATGGCAGCGAAGCGCGCATAAGAAGACAGCATGGTACCGCCGGACTCACCCAATTCAGAGATCGCCTTGGCGGTGGAGTAGTTGCGATGTTCCATCATGTCGGATGTCTGCGCGATTAATTCCAACCGGGTTCGCCTCCCCAACTGAAAGCCCCTGATGAGCTGCGCATTGAAATGAATGAAGTCCAATCCGGGAAGCTCATTGCGCCGGGTAAAGTCACCATAAGCACCCAGAGTAAAACCGTGGGTGATGTGCTGCCATAAACCCGATCCTGCGTCGAACGGAGTGTGCAGCGTGCCGGAGAAACCTATCCGCCGCATCTGATCCCCAACGAATGTATCGTACGTGGATCCTCCTCCGTCGGCGTAGGTATAAGCCACCCGATAATCTCCCCACTGCACCGGGTGCCCGGCCCATGCGGCGGTGAGACCGTCATAGGAAGACCTCGAGCCGGAATTATATTGGCGGTTGCTGAAGAACTCGTTACCCGTGGCGCAGCCAGCAGCAGCTGCGCAGAGAGCGACGTCGCTGGACACGGGGAGAGCGAGTTCGACTCCGCGCATATGCTGGTAACTGGCCGATAAAGTGTTCCTGGATCCAAATTGCTGTTCAAACTCCAGGTTCGCCGTCTCCACATATGCATTCTGAATCGATGGATTCACCGTTGTGAAGCTGCCCAGGGCGCTCACCGGCAAGCTATTGCGGCCAAGCACGAATGTTCCCGCGCGCAGCAGATTGACCGGACTAGCCGATCCCTCGGGAGCGCCCGCAATCGCCGGCAGCGGAAGCTGTTCATACAACATGCCGTATCCACCGCGAATCACTGTGCTCCTGGAACCTCCCGGAGACCAGGCAAACCCAACCTGGGGGGCGAGATTGTTGGTATCGGTGTGAACATTGCGAAGGAATTCGAGATCGTAGCGAATGCCTGTCGTAAGCACCAGGTCTGGCCTCATCTTCCACTGATTTTGCGCATAAAAGCCGGCGGCTCGTGAGGACTGGCTAAAGCTCGCGCTACCCAAGCTCGCTTCCAAAAACGACACGCTCATCTGCTTAAGAAGAAAATCTCCGCCGGCATGAAGAGACTGGTTTCCGAACTGGCGAGATAGATTGTCTGCAGCCTCATACACTTTAAAGCGGCGCGCGGTCGGAAATCCGGAGGCGATACCCCACGCGGGCTCCCCGCCCGGCACTTGCACCGTCCCTGCAATGAATTGTCCCCTGGTCTCATTCACCGCGCTGGGCGAAATGGCGATGGTGTTGTCAATGCTTGCGCTTTGCTGGGTTACCTTAAGCCCGCGGCCGCTAGCTAGCAGGCCGTCACTGGCCACGCTCGAACGGTTGTAACGAATGTTGGCTGCATCTCGCTCGCTGAAGCGATGATCGAGCCGCGCAAGAAACTGGCTGGAGGTGAGAGGCGTATGGGAGGAATCCCCTGTAAGCGGCGGTCCCTCCGCTGCGATCCTCCCTCCCAAAGACTTCAAAAGCGAGGAGCCGGCAGGTACACCCAGTCTCTGCCGGTCAAGCCCTAGGAAGTAAGCATTTCGATTGTGGTTGGCGCTGCCACCTAACGCTGTTCCGTATTCTGTGGACGCAAGCTTGGCCAGGTCCTGCACTGCGGCGAGTTCGGCCAAGCTATTCCCTGAGAGGCCGTAGATATCTCCGTGCAGTAAGCCGAGCGCGCTGGGCGAGTGCCCGAGAACCAGCGGAGACCCATTGCTGATGATGCGGAATTCCTGGATCGTATCCGCCCCCGGCCACCGGTCTTCATGCTGACCAGGTGCATCGGGCAGTAACCCTGCCGCAGGTTCGGCAGGAGCATGAGGTGACACCAACACCCATTGACCCTTGGGCAAAGTCGACAACTCATCGGTCGACGCGAGCGCGATCGAAAGGCTGGCGCTATCCCCGGCGTGGACGGTGACGGTCTTTGCTCTGTTGTTGTAGTTCGCCTGGTGCACCGTTACTTCGTACTGCCCATCGGGGAGGTGGGCGAAGCGAAAGTTTCCGCTTTGATCGCTGGTAACCGATTGCGATGTGAGTGTTTCACTCTCCAGCGCAGTGACCGTTGCTCCGGGTACAGCGGCGCCCGTGGAGTCAGTGACGCTTCCGTTGATGGTCGCATAGATGAGGGATCGCTGCGCTGGAAGGCTGGTTGCCGCTGCACAGAACGATAGAACAAAAGGCACAAGTCTCTTGAACACAAACTCCCCCCCGATGGCAACGGTTTCATCCATAAAGAGAGTTTGGTCTTCTCGACCTACCCCAGAAATCTCGAGAAAATTTAGCTGCCACTAGCGAAACGCAAATTCCAGAGCCTCCTCTCTCGCCCGGGCCGGCTTGCGAGTTTGGGGCACGGATCGCGAAATCCAAAGCATGCCAGGATCACCAGCAGATTATTGTTTCCGCAACTGAGGCGAAAAAATAATTCGAAGCTGGGGTAGATTTCTTAGGAAATCCACTCTTTAGGGGTGAATGGACCCGGTTTGCTCTTCGGAGAGCCCACCAAGCTACTCAACCAGAGCTTCGGCTCTACTGGCTCGATCTACCAACAAGGCGGGCCCCGTTCTATGCAAATTTCACTTCGACTGGTTTTCTGAGCGGCCCAGAACTTACGATATGCGCATTTGTTCATGTGTTGCTCTTCTCATGATGGCAGGCGCCTGTGCCAGAGGTCAGAACCAAACCTTCCATTCCAGCACCACGCTGGTGACGGTACCGACTACGGTAGTCAATTCGAAAGGTCAGCGAGTCTGGGGTTTAACAGCTTCCGATTTTTCCGTTTACGATGACGGGCAGTTACAAAGCGCCCGGCTGGACGATGGTTGGGTTCCACCTTCGCGGGCAGTGATCATCCTGATAGAAGCAGACGGGGATGCGCTCATGCTGAAGGATTCCGTAAACCGAGGCCTGGTGGCCTTTGTGGAAGGCTTACCGGCAGCACCTACTTCCATCGCCATCATGACCGTTGGCTCCGACTGCACGCTTGTCCTCCCGTTTACATCGGATAAAGATCAGGTCATTCAACAGCTCCGAAGTATTAAACCCTCCGGCGCTGGGTTGCCTTCATCCTTAATTAAGAGAGGCCCGGCGCTGGTGGACGGTTTATTCAAAGCTGCGCGGCTGCTTTCAGAAGACGCATCCTACAGTGATAAAAATATCGTGCTCGTATCGACAGCAAGAGATTTCGGCAGTGCCCACAGCAGCGAAGAGACACTCAGTCTGATCGAAGGCAATGACGTCACCGTGCATGCGCTCGAGTATTCCCCGGTAGAAATAGGGTTATCGGATTGGTGGTCGGATGTTGAGCTGGCGCGGATTGGTCTGAACTTGAACGCTTTAGTGGTTCACGCTGCGACCTGGTTAAAGCAAGATGTTCCGAAACACTTCGCCATCGCTTCTGGAGGAGTGGTCCAGGTGATTGGCAGGAAGGGACAGGCAGGCGCTGCGGCATTAGCCATCGACGTGCAGCTTCCGGTGCAGTATCCGATCAGTTTTGTACCCAGCGATAAGACGCCCGGTTTGCACTCGCTGCAGCTATCTGTTCCACAGCGCCCGGACCTGAAAGTGCGCAGCAGGGCTTTTTATTGGATGCAGGCTGACTCGCTTCCCCATTGAGCGATGAGCCTATCGCGGGGTCCACTGTGGATGGCTGGTGAAGAGGCCGCCCAAAAAACCTAGCTGGTAGACGAGAAAGAATCCGAAGCAAACACTCACTACACCTGATGCAACACTGAAGACGCGGCTGATGCCGGTGAAGCGGGTGCCCGCATAAGTCAGCGGCAGCGCCATCACCGAAGTCATGCACATCATGCCCACCATGGTGCCCGCGCCAAAGATCAACAGGTATACGGTCGCCCACACCGGACTGTGAATGGTAGATAGAACCAGCAACGCAACTGCGGCCGATCCGGCCAAGCCATGCACAATGCCGATGACCAGAGGCCGCACACATTGATAGAGGCCGAAGTGGCCAACCGAGCGGTCGAGCAGCGTCTCCGCTTTGCTGCTGATGGTCGCGGGTTTGCGGTTTCGAGTCAGATACGAAGTAACCCGCTGCATCACCCCGGTGAGATTCAGCACACCCAGCAGGATCAGCATCAGCGCCACACTGAACTCCATGGAGAGCCCGAGACGCGGCGGGATCACAACCCCGAAGAGGATGATCATGCTTCCGACGGCAAAAATGGTCAGCGTGTGACCGAGTCCCCATATGGTGCCGATCAAGCCTGCCTGGCGAATACTCCTCTGCTTACTCACGATCGTAGAAACCGCCACCACATGGTCGGGGTCGGTGGAGTGGCGCATTCCCAGCAACAGCCCCAGACCGCCCACAAAGAGAAAGGGGCCAAGCTTTTCTTTGCTCAGGTTGTGGACGCCAATACCGGTGGTGAGAAAAGCGCGCACTGCAATGCCGGCCCCAAGAACGGTCATGAACGCCGCGGAGGCTACGGGCAGCCAGCGCGTGGTCAGCGGTCCGTCCACTCTCAGACGAGCCATAAAGCGGCGCCCATACACCATGAGCATGCCGAAGGTGATCAGCACGGCAGCGAGGCCAAGACTAAACGCAATGATGAGGAAGAAGCCCAGACCGATGCGGTGCAGCGCGAAGGCGCTCAACAGTACCACCAGCGCCGCCGGGCACGGGATGATGCCGCCGGTAATCCCCAGGGCGAAAAGCTGGTACAGCGAAACGGTCTTGTGCGGCTCTACGGTTCTAACGGCAGGCTGTTTGCTGGACGAAAACCAGTGGCTATGGGACTGACCCGAAGTATGGGAGTGGTCCAGTTCGAGACCGCTCCAGCGGCGAAGGAACATGTACCCGCCAAGCCCGGCAATCGTCAGGCCGGAGAATACGCCCAGCCAGGGGTAGAGCTGCTCGGGCACGATGTATCGCGAGGCATACAGGGTGATGGCGCCAAGAGCAAACACTCCCGCTGTATGCGAGGCGGTCACGATGAGACCGAGGAGCATGGCATGTCGCGCCGTGCCCCGCGAGCCAACCAGGTACGCCGCTACGATCGTCTTGCCGTGGCCAGGTTCCAGCGCGTGCAGCGCGCCCAGCCCGAACGCAATGAAGGCCGCCGTGATGAGGAACCAGAGACTCAGGCTACGGGTAGTGATCAGTTCGGTGAACGCGCTGCGCGGGGTTGCCTGCTGATTGGCCTGCAGGTGTAAGGGCGCCACGGCGGGGGCCTGAGCGGGTGCGGGCGCAAGGCTGCCGGAAAGCATGGCGGGCTGGTTTTACGACCGGGACAACATGCTTTGCGTGCGAGGAAGCCACCGTGGCGGTAGCAGTTCGCGAAGGGGGCGCGAGCGGATAGTGAAACTGAATGGCTGCAGACAAATCCTGCGGCGGGCTGTTAAGCAGGTCGGTGGGATAGTTCGTCAGCCCGGCGCTGCGGTCCGTTTGCGGCACCGAGCTGCTGATGAAACTTGCTGCGGGATTGGCGACGGCAACAATCTCTTTCCACCCCGCATGCCCGGGATAGTTATTGTCGGCATACTGCAGACTGCCTGCAGCTGCGGCGACGCTTTCGTCTGGCATCCGATTCCCAATGGAAGCACCGCCCTCCCCTTTGTCATCCCGACCGGACCCGGATTTCCTGCCACGCTGCACCCGGACATTGCCGCGTGTGCTGCTTTCAGTAAGGAAAGCAGCATGAAGTTCGCCAACGCCAACAAGTTCCACAGGAAATCCGGGGGAGCGTAGCGCAGTGGAGGGATCTGCGGTTTTCTCGAGGACCGGATAGGCCGCCTGGTAGACAAAACCCATCTTCATCGTAGGCAGACCGCCCGCGCCCGGAGGAAAAATCACCTGGCTGGACAAAAGCCGCAAGGGCAAGCGCTTCCCATCGATGATCAGGCTGAGGCCGCTTCCGAATTCCACCCCACGCGATGCAACATAGTGCGTGACCGCCGGATCTGCCACATTGGCGGTGACATTGGCCTGCTGCAACTCCTGGTAGGTTGGAATCTCAGCCAGATCGATGATGTAGGAAACCCTGATGCCATCCTGCTCGAGCGAGATTTTCGAGTAATGATTCACGCTGAAGTTGCCCATCGGATGAGCAAAGCTCCGCGGCCCGAGCAGCAGGCAGGCGGCCATCAAGATGAAAAAGCAGAATCGCTTACGGAACATGGGTCTGTCCTTGGCTCGCGGTAAGTCCGGGCTGGTTTTCGAGCATCTTCAGTTGTTCTCTGGCTGTGCCCGCATAAATGACGTGAAACTGGGGGTTGATACGGAGCGCCGTCTGCAGCCTCTCTTTAGCCTGGGTCGTCTGCCCCAACCGGCTGGCAATCATACCGGCGTGAAAAAACAACAGAGCATCCCGGGCTCCGGGGCGCAGCGCATGGTCGATAGCATCACTCGCTTCCTGGTATTTGCCGTTCTTGTATAAGGCCCAGGCAAGTGCATCCCAGGTGTAAATATCGTGACGAACTTCGAACTCCTTGTGGGCCAGCACCAGCGATTCGTCCAGCTTGAGATCGTGGTCCGCGTAAAAGAGCGCCAGATCGCGACTATGCAAAACCTGGTTGATATGACCCAGCAGCCCGATGTATTCCACCAGCTGATACTGCTTCCTGGCTTCTGCGAGGTTGCCGGCCTTGGTGTACATGTCTCCCAATTCGGCCACGTAAATGGGCATGGGCACAACAGCGATGGCGCTCTGGTAAAGCTTGATGGCTTCTGCGTAGCGCCCGGAGGTTCCGCGAAGCTTTCCCAGTCCGGCCAAGGCACGATAATCACCAGGGTGGATATTAAGGGCAGTCAGATAGGCATTGTTGGCCGCACCAGGATCGCCGGCCTGGAACTCATACTCGCCCAGTTCGTAGTAGAGCCAGGCAAGATTCTCACTCGGAAGTTGAGCTTCGACTCCCTCCGTGACTGCTGTCTTCATGAGGTTGATCGCCCCGGCACTGTCACCGGCGATGAATTTGAGATAGGAGATCCTGCTGTCTCGCGCATACGCGGCGCGCGGAGCAAGCGTCATGTCGCGAGGTGTCAATCGGCCATATGCGGCGCCAGCTTTGTCATACTCGCCCATGTCCGCGTAGGCGTCGCCGACGATGGCGAAAGACGAGACGTCGCCCGTTCCGAGTGACAGTGCTTTCTGCGCATAGGTGAGCGCGTCGGCAAACCGGTGCTCGCCCATGCAGACCTCCGCCATCGTTTCTAAGGCTGTGTCTGCTGAAAAGTCGACTGAAACGAGATCGAGCGACTTGGTAAGGGATTGCTCGGCGAGCTGAAAGTCACTTACGTCGCCGGTCTCCCGCGCGCGCTGGAAATACGCGGCGCCCAAGCCCCCGTATCCTGCGGCGTCATTCGGATTCCGAGCCACAGTAACCTGGGCGCTACGTATGAGGTGACCGGTGCCGGTCGGGTGAGGCGTGAGCAAAGCCTCCGGAACCGGTGCGAAGACCGGAGCAGCGGTCGTCGTTCCGGCGCCGGCGGACGCCGCACTGTGATTCGGCTGATCCGAAGCGGTCAAAGATTCATGGGGTACAGCGGCCTGCAACAGCGCCGGAACGGGTACGGTCTGAGGAACCTTCTGCGCGTGTTCATCCGCTACCGCCCCGAGACTTGCAGACCTGAGAGCATCGGCAGCGTATTCAGACCCAGGGTTAGATTGAATAGCAAGCTGGAAGTACTTGGTGGCGTCTGCACTGTGGTTCAGTTTCTGCGCGATGTGGCCCGCGTGATCGAAGATCTGGGCGCTTTGAATTCCAACCGCGAGGGCCCTCTGCACCGCGGCGTCCGCGTCCTGAAACTTCGCATTGGAATAGAGAGCCCAGGCGTATGCATCCAGCGTCCACACATCCTGCCGCGCTGCAATCTCCTGCTGCGCAAGTTTCAGCGCATCAGGCGCGGTGGCAGGGCTCCCGGCATACATCGAAATGAGGTCGAGTCTCGACTCGTCGGATGCTCCTCCGGGTTCGCTTGCCAGCTTCTCGAACTCCGCATACGTGGCGCGAGCGTCCTTGGACTGTCCTGCCGCCTTCTGCGCTCTTGCCAGCTCATAGAGGGCGTGCGGATCGTTATCGATCGATGTAGACTGCATCAACAGTTGAACCGCATCGTGCGCTCGATTCTGGGCCATGTGAACGCGTGCCAAATTCTCCATCGTGTATGGATAGCGTGGAAAGAGCTGCTCGGCCCTCTCAAGAGTCTGCTCTGCCGCGTCATTCTGGCCCGATTCGATTTGAATCGACGCGATCTGGTTGGCGATCCAAGCCAGGTCTTCCACCTCGGTCGGGGACGTCTCCGAATACGCCAGGTTCAAGAAGTCGATGGCGCCATACGTATCACCGTACAACCTCCGCAGTTCAGCCCCGACCAAGAGCCCCGGAGTGTTGTTGGGCCGCATATTCAACATCCACTGCGCATTTTTCTCTGCTTCTGGATAGTTGCCGAGGGCGATGTCCGCCTTGGCAAGATATCCATAGGTCATGACATCGTCTGGTGTGCGGTGATTGAGAACCGTAGCCCGCTCCCTTGCCTGAACAAACTGATGTCGACTCAACATGAGGGCCACCTGAGTTCTCTGTAGCTGGAAGTCTTCCGAACCCAGTTTCAGACCTTGAGCAAGAGCGGCGTCTGCATCCTTCAAGTACCTGGGATTGGCGGTCTCGCGGGCTCGCCGTAGAAAGGCGATCGCCAACTCGTTGTAGGCCTGCACCTTCTTCGGATCCGCCTTGATCTGCAACTGTGCTGCTGAGATGCTTTGCTGCGCGGGAGTCTCTTCCTGTAGAACCGCAGAGTTCGATAAAACAGGCTGATCGGCGCCTGGGACGGCCGCTTGTTGGGCGAGTCCAGACCCGGAGATGAGGAGGCTAAGAATGAACAGCGATGCCATTAGGGATTTCATAAGGAACCTATTCCCCAAGTCTTAGGAAATGGATCTCTGCGCGGAAACGCAATCCACGCAGAGATCCGAATTAGTCTGCATAGCCCTACTGGGTGTTAGTTAACGGGGCAGGGTGCAGGGCCACCCTGGTTTGCCGGTGGGGCATCCGAGTTCTGAGAGCTGGAGGACGTCGGCTGATCGCCGCAGCCCGTAGGGTCGCCCGGGCTGATATGACGGCTGTCGCGTCCACTGTATGCAAAGTGAGCATAGGGGAACGTCTCTTGCGGCGGGACGTCGGGAGCGTTGACGCCGTCGCCGAGCAGGTTGTTCGGCGCTACATTGAAGCCAGTGCTCAGAATGCCTCCGACGCCTACCCGCTCAACAATATCGACGACATCATCCGTCAGACGGCGGCCATTTGGGAACCCGGCAGGATCGCCGGCGATCAGGCCCAGACGCCTGCGCTGCCCTTTGGGGGTAGGAGGTACACCGGTGTTGAGTCGCATAAGGTCGGCGATCGGCCCTGCTGGAGTGCCTTTGGGGGCAATCGGTGCGGCATAAGTCACCAGCGGCAGAAGATCGGTTCGGGGTGGAGTGGGTATCTTGAACCCATAAACGGCATTGAACACCCTTCCAATAAGGGGATCAAGGTCGAATGCAGCGAACTGACTGTCTTTGACCGGCTCAGACATGCTCCAGAAGTCCTTGCTGCCCGTACCGATGATCAGTTCGTTGATCAATGGATTGCCAAAGCGCTGTATCTGAGCCAGTTGGCCAAAATTGTTGGCAGGGCTTGGGGATTTGCGAATGGTTACCTCTGACCTGGAAGTTGTCGCCCAGACGCCAATGGTTCCCTTTGGATCCGTGGCGGGGTGGATGGCTCCGTCGCTGGTCAAAAGCCGAATGGGAACTTCGATCGCGATGGTGTTGACGTTGAATCCGGCAACCGAATTCGGCGCCGAATTGAGCTGATCGTTTGCGTCCTGTTCGGGGGTAAGGGCTTCAACCCCACTGCCGGCGCGGTAGTTGAGGCTATCAAAGGTCGCGCCCAGGTCGATGAAGAAGGGATCTGCAACCGTGCCGGCGAAGACCCGGATATCGGAAGCGCCGCCGTTGCCTTGCAGGCTATAGATTCCCTGCGCCGCCAGAGCGTCGTAGTCCGGCATGGTTCGGGGGCCCACGTTGCTGGGAACAGCGATCAGCGGGCTACCGGTCGTGTTCGTCAGCGCGATGTTGCGATTGCCCTCGATCATGTTCACGGTAAACGTCTGCTGCAGGCTCAGCCCTGCGGCCCCAGCGCCACTCAGAGAAGTGATCGCGGGGGGCACGATCGGCGTACCAGGTTTGACGGGCGCTGGCGAGTTTGCCGGTGCGTCAACCCCGGTGCCCGCTCCCGCGTAGCCAACAGGGAGACCAGCATCGAGAATGTGGGTCTGAAAGCGGAACTGGAAGGTTACGTCTGCCAGCGCATCGTGATCGTTGTCGATCTTGATCTGATACACGACCGATGGGTCGAATGGGAAGTAGTTCGGTCCATTGCTCGGCTGCAGAAATGGATCGACGTTCAGGATAAGGGTGACGCGGTCCGGATGATCGTAACTGACAAATGCGTATATATCGGTAATGTCAGCGGTGTGATCCAGTGCGGTGATAGGCGCTTCGCGGTGGCTGGATGCAAGTGCACCGGGCGGCGCAGCGATGAGCAGACTCAATGCGAGTCCGACTACAGACTTCAGTCGTGACATACGGCTCTCCTTTAATAACTTTTCTCCGATTAGCGCAGGAGTCGGTCGAGCGGTTGGGGGATCGTAGGATCGAAATGCACCATCGGTACTGAAGTTACGCACACTGGATCAAACTGGATCGCACCCACTTATAGATCTTTGGTGAATCGAACAACGGCGCTCTCCAGCCTTCATAAAACACAACCAATTGTTCATGGCACGGTGGGCGGGATTACGTTCATCGTCCCGTTACAATTGAGGGGATAGGGCGCCTGTTGCCCGCATAAGGAGAACATGAGGTCAGGAATTCATTACGTCATCACCGCTGCGGCCGGAGCGATCGCGCTGGCCTCGAGTGCCGCAGCCGCCGCGGCGACCAGTCTGGGCTTCGGCCCCGGCAATCCGTTCTATGCGCCAAGCACCCTACCGTTTCAGGCTCCCCCTTTCGACAAGATTCAAGACAGCGACTACCAACCGGCGATCGAAGCAGGCATGGCGCAACAGCTGACGGAAATACGGGCCATCGCCGACAACCCCGATCAGCCAACGTTCGCGAACACCCTCGTCGCGCTCGAGAAGAGCGGCCGTCTGCTGGATCGTGTGACGTCGGTCTTCGACGCGGTGACCAGTGCGAACACCGACCCCGATCTACAAAAAGTGCAGCAGATCGAAGCTCCCAAACTGGCCGCGCATAACGACGCGATCTATCTGGATACCAAGCTCTACCATCGCGTGGAAGCGCTCTATAAGCAACGCGACGCGCTCAAGCTGGATGCCGAATCGCTGCGCCTGGTTGAGTACTATCACCGTGAGTTCGTGCATGCCGGGGCCAACCTCTCCGATGCCGACAAAACCGAACTCAAAAAGATGAATGAAGAGATATCGACTCTGGAGAACGATTTCAAGACCAGGCTGCTGGCCGCGACCCAGGCCGCTGCCTACGGAACCCAAGACAAGGACAAGCTGGCGGGGTTGAGCGATGCACAGTTAGCCGCGGCCGCGCAAGCCGCCAGGCAAAGAAAGCAGGAAGGCTGGGTGTTGCCTCTGCAGAACACCACCCAGCAGCCCTCCCTTGCCGACCTGAGTGACCGCGCGACACGCCAGGAGTTGTTTGAGGACTCCTGGAATCGCGCCGAACGCGGCGGACCGAATGACACCCGCGCAACCATTTTGCGTTTAGCGCAGCTTCGTGCCGATAAAGCGAACACTCCTCGGCTACCCGAATTTTGCCGCCTGGAAGCTGGAAGATCAGATGGCGAAGACGCCGGAGGCCGCGATCCGGTTCATGGATGACCTGGTGCCGCCGGCCACGGCCAACGCTGCCGCCGAGGCCGAAGACATCCGCCACCTCATGAAGGGCGAGGAATTGGAGCCGTGGGATTGGGACTACTACTCCAAGCAGGTGCGCAAGGCAAAGTTCGACATCGAAGACGCCCAGGTAAGGCCCTATTTCGAACTCAACAATGTACTCGAGAATGGGGTGTTCTATGCCGCCAACCAGCTCTACGGGCTGACCTTTAACGAGCGCAAGGACATTCCCGTGTATCACCCCGACGTGCGTGTCTTCGAGGTGATGGACGCGGATGGTAAGCCGTTGGCCCTGTTTTACTGCGACTACTTCAAGCGTGACAACAAAAACGGCGGAGCCTGGATGAGCAGCCTGGTCGGTCAGTCCAAGCTGCTGGGCACTCTTCCCGTGGTCTACAACGTGGGCAATTTCACCAAACCCGCCCCCGGCCAGCCGGCGCTCATCAGCTTTTCCGATGCGACGACGATGTTTCATGAATTTGGTCATGCGCTGCACGGCACGTTCTCAGACGCGGAATATCCGAGCCTCTCCGGCACCTCAGTTGCGCGCGACTTCGTCGAGTTCCCTTCCCAGTTCAACGAACACTGGGCCACCTATCCTGCGGTCTTCAGTCACTATGCGCGGCATTATGAAACTGGCGCGCCCATGCCCGCCGCGTTGGCGGCCAAGCTGGTAAAGGCAAAAACGTTCAACCAGGGCTACGCGCTGACGGAAATCCTGGCCGCGGCGGAGCTTGATATGCAATGGCACACTCTGCCCGCCGGAACCCACATCGAGAGCCCGGATGCATTTGAGAAGGAGGCGTTGACCAGGACGCATCTTTCGATCAGCTATGTGCCGCCGCGTTACCGCTCCAGTTACTTCTCCCACATCTTTTCCGGTGGTTATGCGGCAGGCTACTACGCGTATCTATGGAGCGAGATGCTCGATGACGATGCCTACCAGTGGTTCCTCGACCACGGCGGCCTCACGCGAGCCAACGGAGACCGTTTTCGCCGCATGGTCCTTTCGCGAGGCAACACCGAAGACCTGGCTGCGATGTACAAGGCCTGGCTGGGAAGCGATCCCAGCATTAAACCGATGCTGAAGGAGCGCGGCCTGAAGGACCCCACAACCAATTGAGCTGCGCCCATGCCGCAACTGCGTGAACAGTAGAGCGCATTACAAGCTGCGGAAAAAGTCGCCTCGGGTAGGTCCGGGCTTTTAGAGCAGTTTCGCAATTACTGTGGACTGAAAAAGATCGCGAGGTGTGGTTTTCCTTGGCAGAAAACCACGAAAAGGCCTGTCGCTTCGGTCTACACCAATTGCGAAACTGCTCTAGCCCGGACCCTGGAGTTTCTAATAACCAGGGCAAAGCGGTTGATATTTCAACCAGAGAAGCTCCTTTGGATGCCGTGTTTTGGCTTTGTATTCGTTAGGGCACGACTTTAAGTCGGGCCCTGATACAAACTGCGTTTTCGTAGGCTCTTCACCCGCACGCTTCCATGCCGCCGCTCCTGCGCCCTTCTCTTAAGCAAAGGCCGCATGATGGGGTCTGCAGTTCAGCGCTCGGCCTCTCCGGCAAATGTTTTTCAAAGCGATTTACTAACGTTCGCAAATACGTCCTTTGTTTCATCAAGATGCTCAAGATGCTCAAATAAGTCCTTTGTTTCGTCAAGATGCTCAAGATGCTCAAGCAATTAATTTGATCATCTTGCCCATCATTGTGCTTGTACCGCGACAGCCCAAGTCCGATGCACACGATCATGCAGACGCATGACTGCGGCCCACTTTGCAGCGATTTGTTGCTTCCTGCTGTCACGCTACAGGCGACCAGGACTGTCGTCCAGAGGGCTATCAAATAATGATGTGGATAAGCGGGAGGGGAACTCCGCCATCGGTCGAGGCTGAGGGTGACCGCTTCTGCTGGCCCTCCTTTTCTGACACTCTCGGCACACTTCGACTCAGAAAAATGTAGAAACTCGATCGGTCCGGGCTAAACAGGTTGCGGAAAAAGTCTGCGTGAGTCCCGAAGGGACGGGCTGATATTTCCCCAGGACGTAGTCCTGGGGAATATCAGAGATTCGAACAGTCCCGTCAGGGACGGCTGAACAATAGCGACAGGGATTTCAGCCGACGGGACTCGGTCCGTTTTGGTCGGGTCTCTACCCAGGACTGCGTCCTGCTACTTTCAGCCCGTCCCTTCGGGACTCACGCAGACTTTTTCCGCAGCCTGTAAAGCCCGGACCTACCGAGAGCGACTTTTTCCGCAGACTCTGTAGCCCCTGAGGGTCTTGTTTCTCATCAGAGGCCGGGGATGCGCGCTCGCAGCGCACGCCCTTGCCGCTCGCTCACTTCGACCTCGGAGCTCTTTGGGTCGCTCATGACCAGAACAAAACTGCTGCGGGAGTCGGAGCGAATCTCCTTCACGCGTTTTAAGTTAACCAGAGAAGAGCGCCGGGCGCGAAAAAATCCCCTGGATGTGAGCGCCTCCTCCAACTCTCCCAGTTGGTAGTTCACCCAGTACGTGTCGTTCTCTACTCGCACCCGCACGATCCCACTTTCCATGTAAAAGAACAGCGCTTCCGTCGGATCCAATAAGAAGACGCGGTTCGCCTTCCTGGCTACCAGCTGCTCCATCGGGCGCAGATTTTCTCCCAACAGAGAGTCCACGTTGCGCTCTTCCTCCTCGCGCGACGGACTGGGAGCAAGCAGCCGTCGAGCACGTTCGATCATCTCCTGCAGATGGTCTTGCTCAATGGGCTTCAACAGATAAGCGATCGCTCGCTCGCGAAACGCTTCCAATGCATACTCGTGAAAGCCGGTAATAAATATGGTAAGGGGACGCGGGATATCCTTCGAGAGCCCTTTCAACACCTCAAAGCCATTCAACCCAGGCATTTGAACATCTAGAAAAAGCAACTCCGGCCGAAGGCGTTCAATAGCCTCCAACGCCCCCGGACCATCTTCAGCCTCGCCGACAATTCCGATCTGCGGATGGCGCGTGAGCAGCCTGCGCAGGCGCAGACGCGCCGCGTGTTCGTCATCTGCCAGGAACGCACGAATCTGCATCTCGTTCCTCCGCAATAGGAATCTCCAGCGTTGCCCGACTACCGCCGCTGTGTATGTCGACCAGCGAAAGGATCGCATCTCCGCCATACATGGTTTTGAGCCGCTCCCGGATATTCTGCAGGCCAACCCCCGCACCGGGCTCGGCGCCCAGCAATGACCGGCTGCCCTGGCGTCGTTTCGCGAACAGGCCGATCCCATCGTCTTCTACGCTGAGCAGGATGGAATCTCCGTGGCGCTTCGCCCCCACCAGAATTCGACATTTGCCCACCTTTGGCGCAACGCCGTGTTTAATCGCATTTTCGACCAGCGGCTGCAAAATCAGGGTGGGTACCGCAGTCTGCGTGATCGAAGATTCCACATCAAATTCAACCAGCAGGCGCTCTCCAAATCGGATTTGCTCAATGTCCAGATAGGTCCGCAGGAATCCCATCTCCTCATCCAGTGAACTGAGGGGCCGGTCTGCGTGAAGCAGCACATAGCGGAAGATGCTGGAGAGGCGCATCGTGATCATCTCCGCCTTCTCCGGCTCAGATACGATGAGCGCGGCGATGGTATTGAGAGAATTGAAAAGAAAGTGCGGGTTGATCTGGGCTCGTAGAGCGCGAAGCTCTGCTTGCGCCAATTGCTGGCTCAATCGGCCTTCAAGACGAACGCTCTCGATGCGCTCCTGCTCGCGGTCGAGCTCGTCCAGCCGCCTGCCGGCATGCAGCACGATCTCCTGCAGAAAGTCGAGTTCCACGCTGAGAAGGATCTCCCTGTTCCGCGTCAACGAGACCACCAGTTGCAGCGCGTCACCCTGAAATGGAATGGGAATAGACAGATCCTTTTTCTCCTCCAGATAGGGAGTTGCATGTTGAATCGAAAGTTCCTCCAACTTCATCCCCAGGACCCCAGCAACCAGCGTTTGCATCGCGGTCATGACCTCAGACTTGGAATCCAGTAATCCAAGCCGGTCACGAAATTCACGCACTGCAAGACGGGTATCGGGTTTCCCGAAGATTCTGCGCTCCACCAGAATGTCGGTCCATCGCGCCAGCCGTCCGTAGAGCATCATCGCGCAGCCGACGACCGCGGCAGCGATGACGATGCTGGCCGCTCTGCGAGACGCCCCAGTCACCCCTATCGAAGCCATGGAGCCGAAGATGACAACCGCGGCCACCAGCGCCAGTGCTGCGCCCAGCACCAGGCGAAGTGCCTGTTTGGCAAAAATATCCGCTGCCCTGAAGCGGGAGAAATAGAATAGGGCGCCGATCACCACCAACCCGCTACTCTGAAACTTCGCCACGTCGACCAGGTTTGCAAGGGAGGCCGGCAATGAGACGTAATGTCGAGAATCGCGCTGGCTGAGCTGAGGGAGAGCCCCGCGATCATCAGAGTCACAGCGACGCGGTCGAGGGTGTTCCCAAGCGTGCCGGGTAGCAAAACCACCCCTCCCAGCACTACCAGCACCAGCCCATTGTAGAAAGTCAGGTCTGCGATGGAGCGATTCAGGAGCAACGCCGGAGTATGCGACCAATGGGCAGGTCCCCATGCGCCCACAATCAGTGCTGATGCAATCAGTACCCCGCTCGCCGCGCCATAGTAGACGAGAGCATCTCCAAACTTGCGTCGCGCCTTGGATACGGCATTGTTCCGCCAGATCTCCATGATGCTCAACGGCAGCATCGCAGCCGCGCTGAAACCCACAGCTCGTATCTGCTGCAGTAGATCACTCTGGTGAGAAAAGCCCAGCATCAGAGCAATGTTCTTGGCCAAACCGGAACAGTTCGCAATCAGAATACAAACAGCAAACAGGAAGCGCGGACGGCGATCCTCACCACCCGAGCGGCAAACCAGCACCAGAAGCAGAGTTGCTAGTGCCGTTCCGATAGCGAACCCGTATATCTGCCCCACCAGGCTTGCTGCTGAGAGTTGTTCCATCGCGCCTGCAATCCAAACCACGTCGTTTGCAGTGTCCTACAGCTCCTATCCTATCAATCCCTAAAAACATCTGAACGCAGCAAATTCAGCCTCGAAGGGTCCTGGGAACTTCGCGGCGCAGGCCCGGGATCGTTCAGCCCGCAATCGGCGCGTTCATGCTGAAACCCTCCGCGTTCACGCGTCGGCGCTGGTACCCACGCGTTCTCACGAGTGACACTGCGCGACTGTCTCAAGGAGGCGTGCATGGCCAGAATTCACTTTAGCCGCACCATCGCAATGCTGCTCATGATGGTCACCGCCAACGCATACACGCAGTCCGTAGCATCCCGGCCCGACGGCCCTGATCCACAACCTGAAGTGGGTGTGCGCCCGCCATCCGCCCCCAGCGCGAGTGGCGCCGGCAACTACACCTTTCCTGACGCAAACCAGCAGCTCCATAACTACCTGTACAACACCTTCGGGCCGCCGGGGCTCATTAGTACAGCGATTGGGGCGGGATTGGAACAGAGCAAACCCGCGCCTCCGGAGTGGGATTCCGGGGTCGAGGGATATGCGGAACGCTACGGCTCGAGATTCGCAATGTCGCTGGTGAGCGAAACAACCAAGTACTCACTCGGCGCTCTGATGCATGAAGACGTCTCGTTTCATCGATGCGACTGCACCGGGCTCATCCCGCGCAGTGCCCATGCGGTCGCCTCCACTCTAACGGCAAAAACGAGAACCGGAAAAACCATCTTCTCCATTCCGGCCCTGGTGTCACCGTACGCCGGGTCTTTCACCGTCGTGAATGCCTGGTATCCAAGCCGCTACGAGCCCGCCGACGCGTTTCGCATCGGAAGCATGTCATTTGTCTACAAAGTCGCAGGCAATCTGGTGGGTGAATTCATCGCTCCCCGCCGCTAGAGCATTTTCACTTCTACTCTGCGCAGGCAAGCGCCGCGAAGTGCGGCTTTTCTTGAGGAAAAGCCACGACCCGAATTTCCTGTAAGGCTGGGTGGGGTCGACGAACTTCATGCGGCTTTCCTTACTGAAAGCCGCACACGCGATTCTTCTTGGAGCTGCGAACAGGAAATTCGGGGTTCGGGAGCGGTTGCTCTGTATGCACCAGAAGTGAAAATGCTCTGAATCACCGGAACAAAGAATTGGAGGTCCCATGCCCGAAGAGCTTGATAGACTCGTCAATCGCCGAACGATGTTGAGTTTAACCGCGGCTGCGGTCGCAGGATCGCTTGCCGCGTGCTCACAGCCGGCACATCCGGCGGTTTCCGCAACCCCTGCAAGGCGGCGTTTTGAGGGCAAGGTCGTTATCATCACGGGCGCGACTTCCGGAATCGGCCGTGCCGCTGCCCTTGCCTTCGCGGCGGAGGGGGCGAAGGTTGGATTTTGTGGCCGCCGGGAAGGTCTCGGCCATGCGCTGGAGCAGCAGATCCGCACCTGGGGCGCCGAAGCCACCTACACCCGGGCCGATGTACGCGTGGAGAACGATGTCAAATCATTTGTCGACCAGGTTGCGGCGCGTTATGGCCGTATCGATATCGCGTTCAACAACGCCGGGATAACGCTGGAGAAGCCCCTGCACGAATACAGTTCCCAGGAATGGGACGACATCGTGCACACCAACCTGCGCGGCGTGTTCCTGGCAATGAAGTACGAGATACCGCACATGCTCGCCGGCGGCGGCGGAAACATCGTCGTGACTTCATCCTCAAACGCTATCGCGACCACCGCTCACCGCTCTGCCTATGCTGCCAGCAAGCGTGGACTTGTCGGCCTCGTTCAGTCCGCCGCTCTCGATTATGCCTCCAACGGAATTCGCGTGAATGCCCTTATACCCGGCACAACCGACACTGCCCTGGTAAGACGGGTAGCGCACATGGAAGGCGCCCCCGACGCAGTTTGGGAGCTAGGCGCTCATGAATGGGGAAAACATAATATTCCGATAGGGAGGATGGCCACGCCGGAAGAGATTGCCTCCTTCGCTCTGGCGCTGGCCTCCGACGATTTCCCTTTCATGACCGGCGCGCAAATGGTGATTGACGGAGGAAAGACCGCCCAGGCGGGCTGATGTTCAGGCATTTTTTAACAAGGAGATGATCGATGAATCAAACCAGGTTTCAAGTGAGCCGGTTTGTTGGAGTTCTGGCTCTCGCAGCGGCGATGCTGACTTCCCTGCTTCCTGCGCAAACCTCCAGGGACAATACTTTGACAGTCCGGATTATCCACGCGCGCAATGCCAAAGGAACGATACGGGTCGCCTTGTTCCGGTCCGCCGAAGGATTTCCCGGAGATTCATCGAAAGCCTACCGCCTGCAAAACGCTCAAATTGATCCGCAAACGTTAAGTTCCCAAGCGGTTTTTGCCGGCCTCCCGCCAGGAGTGTATGCGGCGGCGGTATTTCACGATGAAAACATGAACGGAAAGCTTGATAAGAATCTCATAGGAATCCCGAAAGAAGGCTATGGAGCGTCCAACAATCCCGAAAGGAGGATGAGACCTCCGAGTTTCGAAGAAGCAAGCTTCTCCCTAAAGACGGATCAGTCGTGTGATATCAGGCTTATTTATTGATGCCCGATAAGCGCCACCGGGCAATCGCTCCGCCTACTCCGCCGCCAAGATAAGACCCCCTTCAGGTTCGTCACCTCCTCGCGTTCTGCACTTTGTTCGTGTGGTTGCTATTCCTCGCCAACCCATTCGTCACATTTTGCACCTAATGGGAACTGTGTTGGGCCATCTGGCGTAATCCATGGAATAGAATGCGAACACGATTTGGAGGCGATATTGACAAACAGGCGGCGTTTCGAGATAAGGTGCAGCGCGGCGATGCTGCTCCTGTTGATGGGATTTCCAGGCCTGGTGCGGGCGGCGAACCTGCCTCCGGCGAAGCCGCTGGTGGTGCCGGTGCTGCCCTATGAGAAGTACACCTTGCCCAACGGCCTCGACGTGATCCTGTATGAGAACCACAAACTGCCGCTGGTTGCGGTGGATCTCTGGTATCACGTCGGGCCGGTCAATGAGAAGGTAGGGCGGACGGGCTTCGCCCACCTCTTCGAGCACATGATGTTCGAAGGCTCGGAGCATGTAGGCGAGAAGGCGCACTTCAAATACCTGGAGGGCGCGGGCGCCTCCGACATCAACGGGACCACGAACTTTGACCGGACAAACTATTTCGAGACCCTGCCCAGCAATCAACTGGAGCTGGGACTGTGGCTGGAGAGCGACCGCATGGGGTTCCTGCTGGAGACGCTGGACCGGGCGAAGCTGACCAACCAGCGAGACGTGGTGCGTAACGAGCGCCGGCAGGGCGAGGGAACGCCGTATGAGCTGGCCGACGAGGACGGTGGGACACCTCTTGTTCCCCAAGACCCACCCTTATTACGGAAACGTAATCGGTTCCCATGCCGACATTGAAGCAGCGCGCCTGAACGATGTCCGCGACTTCTTCCAGCACTACTACACGCCCAACAACGCCAGCGTCGCAATCGCCGGGGACTTTGACCGGGCGAAGGTGAAAGCACTGGTGGAGAAGTATTTCGGGCCGATACCGCGCGGGCCGGAGCCGGAGAAGCCTGTGGTAGTCACTCCGCCGATCGAGACCGAGCGCCGGGCGACAGTGACCGATACCGTGCAGCTGCCGCGCGTTTCGATAGCGTGGCTGACACCGGAGGCGTTCAAGCCGGGCGATGCGGAAGCGGATTTCTTCATGCGCGTGCTGGGCGGCGGAAAGACCAGCCGCTTGTACCGCAAGCTGGTGTATGAACAGCAAATCGCGCAGACCGTGAAATGCGAGAACAACTCCCTCACCCTCACGTCGACGGCGCAATGCGACGTGATCGCGCGCCCAGGAGTGAAGCCGGAGGACCTCGAGGCGGCCATCGACAAGGAGATTACTTTGCTGCGCGAGAAGGGACCGACCCAGGCGGAGCTGGATGGCGCGCGCACAGACATTCTGACGGCGAAGATCCGAGGACTGCAGCGGCTGGGCGGATTTGGCGGCGTGGCGGACATGATGGACCGCTACAACCAGTACCTGGGCGACCCCGGATATCTGCCCAAGGACATCGCCCGCTTCCAGGCGGTGACCACGGCTTCGGTACGCGCGATCGGGCAAAAGGAATTCGGCCAGAACCAGCGGGTCGTGGTCTATGCCGTGCAGGGGAAAAAGGTCATCGAAGATGTGCCCCGTAGTCCGGCAGATACAGATGCAAACGTGACCGTGACGCCGCCGCATTCAAAGGAGTTCGAGACCGCCCAGAGCTGGCGCAAAGATCCGCCGAAGCCAGGGCCGGCTCCGGAATTGCATCTGCCGGTGCCAAAGACCTTCGCATTGCAGAACGGGCTGAAGGTCTACCTGGTGGAGGAGCACACCCTGCCAGTCATCAGCGCAACCTTGGTTGACCTGGCGGGAAGCGAGGAGAATCCCGCGGATAAGCCCGGACTGGCTGCTTTTGCCGCGCGCATGCTGTCGGAGGGAACCAGCAGCCGTAGTTCGGTCGACCTGGCGGATGATGTGGATTCCATCGGCGCACAGCTGGCCACCAATGCCACCACGGACAGAGCGGGGGCAAGCATTGGGCTGCTGAGCAACAACACAGACGCGGCGTTTACGCTGCTGTCGGATGTGAGCCTGCATCCGGCATTCAAAGCGGACGAGGTGGAGCGCATCCGCAAGCAGACCCTGGTGGCCATCCAGCAGGAAGCCGATCAGCCCGTGGCCACGGTGCTGCGCGTGGGGCAAAAGACGCTCTACGGAGACTATCCCTACGGGTATAGGGACATCGGTACGACAGCTTCGGTAAAAGCCATCACAGGCGAGGAACTGCAGCGCTTCTGGAGCGAGCATTATGCCCCGGGGAACGCGGCGTTGTTCCTGGCCGGCGACGTGACCGAGGCGGAGGCGCGGCGGCTGGCGGAGAAGAATTTCGGCAGCTGGAAGGCGGCCGAGGCAAGACCGGCGCAGATCCCGCAAGCTCCGCCTCCTCCTGCGTGCAAGGTCGTAATCGTCGATAAGCCGGGTGCTCCGCAGACGGCGCTGATTGCCTTTGGGCTGGGACTTCCCCGGGCCGCGCCGGATTACCCGGCGGTGAATGTAATGAACAGCGTGCTGGGGGGACTCTTCTCCAGCCGGATCAACATGAACCTGCGGGAGAAGAATGGCTTCACTTACGGCGCTTTCTCAGAGTTCCTGTTCCGTCGTGGAGACGGTCCCTTCCTTGCGGGCGCGCTGGTGCGAACGGACGTGACCGGGCCGGCGGCGCGAGAGCTGTTTGCCGAGCTGAACCGCATGCGCACCGATCCGGCAACGGCGGACGAACTGCGTTTGGCCAAGGAAAATGCACTGCGTTCGCTGCCGGGCAACTTTGAAACAGTGAACGAAACCACTGGGCTGATGTCGGAGATCTTCACCTATGGGCTTGCGCTGGACTACTACCAGAAGCTGCCGGCGCAGTATGCGGCAGTGACAGCGGCGGAGGTGGAGAAGGCGGCACAGGACCACGTGCATCCGGAGAACCTGATCGTGGTCGCGGTAGGAGACCGGGCAAAAATCCAACCCGACCTGGAGAAGCTGAACCTGGGCCCAATCGAGCTAAGGGATGAAAGCGGGAACCTGCTGAAGCAGTGATCCCAAGGCGGTTGTGCTTGGTCCGAAAACAAACAGCAGGTCCCTCCACTGCGCTCCGGTCGGGATGAACAATCGCTGCTCCCGCCAGCCGGATCTGTACGGGTGCCCCTCGATAAGGAAAAAGACGGGCGAAGCCCATCCACAGCTTCTACTCGTTTAGAGAAAGCATTCGAACAAGTCATAATCGGCCCACGTACGCCACGGCGAACGTTGATTGGATAAGGAAAAAGGCTTCAGCGATCCTAGAGAGAGTCTTGAGGGTGGGACCGAGAGACTCTGGGATCAGGAGAAGCCTTATGAAGATTATAGGATGTGATTTTCACCCTAGCTTTCAACAGATAGCGATTTGCGACCTGGAGACGGGAGAAGTCCAGGAGCGGAAGTTGAGTCACGCCGACGGTCAGGCAGAGCGGTTCTATCGGGAGTTGGGCGAGCCGGCGTTAATCGGGATCGAGGCCACTGGAAATAGCCAGTGGTTCCTCGATCTGGTGCAGCGGATGGGCCATGAGATACGGGTAGGGGATGGGGCCAAGATCCGCGCCAGCTATGTGCGCAAGCAGAGTACCGACAAGCGGGACGCGGGTCATATTTTGAAGCTGCTGTTAGAGAAACGGTTTCCCCAGTTGTGGACGCCGAGCGCGGCGGTGCGGGACCAACGGCAGTTGCTGCGCCACCGGGACAAGCTGGTCGAGATCCGGACCAAGGTGAAGAACAGCCTGCAGCACCTGGCGCTGAACCGGGGGATGCAGAAGAAGAGCCGGCTGTGGACGCGCCAGGGGATGGAGCAGTTCCAACAGTTGGCGATGCCGGGCTGGGCGGGGACGCGGCGGGAAGACTTGTTGCAGCTGCTCAAGGAGTTGAACCGCCAGATCGAGCCATTGGATCAAGCCGTGAAGCAGGCCGCCGAACAACATCCCCAGGCCCAGTTGCTGATGACCCAGCCTGGAGTGGGACCGGTGACAGCGCTGGCTTTTGTGCTGACCATCGGGGATGTGGCACGCTTTGCCGGTAGCAAGCAGCTCACCAGCTATCTGGGCCTGGTTCCGAGCGAGCACAGCTCGGGCAGCAAGCGCTGGCTGGGAGCCATTACCAAGCAAGGCAACCGCTTTCTACGCAAGCTGCTGGTGGAAGCAGCGCAGACCACAGTACGCAAGGATGAGGGTTTTCGCAAAGAGTATCAACACCGTTGCCGTCGTCGCCCTAAGGGAGTAGCCAAGGTGGCGGCGGCACGCAAGCTGGCTGTGCGACTCTACTGGATGCTACGTAGCAATGTCAGCTATCCGGAGATCGCTCATATCGAGAGCAACCCGCGGGTGCCCCTGGGAGATGTTTAGCCCGTAACTTTGATTAGGTGCTCTCGCATCCAGACCGGTCTATGCAGAAGACGGCGCAAGCGCCTTGGAAAACACCTCCGGTGTTTCCCACTTCCGCACAGACTCGGCGGCTGGATGTCCGTATAGAAGAATCATGATAGTAGTTTCGGTCGTATCGATGGTTCGGTGGAGCGATCCACCAGAAAAGTTGATTCAGCGGTGATATCCCAGAGGTCTCGGTCCCAGACTCTCTCTGATGGCCAAACAAAGCGGTGCTCCGCACCGCACAGGATATCTTCGCCCTTGACAAAGCCTTTTTCCTTATCGAGGGGCACCCGTACAGATCCCGGTCGCCTCTGCGGCTGTTCCCGCTCATTGCTCCCTTAACTTGCTCCAGCTAAGTCACTCCCTCCTAATGACAAAGGGGAGGGCGGCGCTCCCCTTTGTCATTAGGAGCGTACCCGGATTTCCTGCCACGTTGCGCCGGACACCGTCGCGTGTGCGCCTTTCAGTAAGGAAAGGCGCATGAAGTTCGTCAACGCCACCAAACCCAACAGGAAATCCGGGGGAGCACAGTGGAGCGACCTGCTGTTTCTCTTTCCCTACTGGTGCTCTCTCAAAATCTCTTCAATCTGTTCCTTGGGCACGGACAAGTGATCTTCGTTCTGCTTCAACCATGCCCGGTAATCATCCTCGATAGCCGGTGTCCAGCGGGCGTCGATTTGCCCGGCGGTGTACTTCTTCTCTTCCAGCCTTTGATGTCCAAACACATCCCGAAGGTGAGTCGACTCCGAGCTCTTGACCACCTGCTCGGCAAGCTGTGGCGGAATGAAAATAACACCGCCATTCCTACCCAACACCACATCCCCCGGCATCGCCGTTGCGTGACCAATGCGAGTGGGAGCATTGATACTCACCATGGTCGAATTAAGCAACTTACCGGAGCGCAACGACCCGTAATGATGCGACGGATCGTAAAAACGAACAAACGCCACAAAATTCGGCAATTCATCCAGTCCATTGATATCCCGCACCGCGCCGTCGTAAACAATGCCATTGCCAGACTTGGCATAGATAGCATTGCCCACATTGTCGCCGATCGAAGGACCGTCCACCTTCAGCCCAAAGTGATCGGCCACATAAACATCGCGCGGCTGCAGCATATCCACGGGCCAGGCATTCATTGCGCCCTGCCGGTGGTCCTGCACGCCCTGTTCTTCGATCAGCTTCTGAATGTCCGGCCGTCCTGGCATCCAGGTTGCGGTGAGCGCGCGGCCCACCAGCACTTTGTCCGGATGAATCGAGAGCCAGCCGTCCTCATACTGATGCATGAAGCCCGCATTCTCCACCACCGCCCAAGCTTCTTCGAGCGTCACTGACTTCATCCGGTCGAGGATCGCATCCGGCACCTTGGGCCGTCCGTCCGGGAACCGCTCCCCGTGCCAGTCGGGAGTGTACTTGATCACGTCGTCGCGGGTGAAAAATCCCTGCTGCGCTCGAGCCCCGAGGAAGGCACCCCAGATCATCGAGGAACAAACCACCCCCACCGCCGCGCGCCTGAATTGCCGAATCAATGCGTCCATGTGCCCCTATCCTTTATTCGGCTCAAACCACGTTGTTCCTGGAATCTGCACCTTCCTGGCCTCTTCTTCATTCATCTCCACACCCAAGCCAGGCTTGTCCAGAGGAGTGACGTAACCCTGCTGGATGATTTCACCCTCCTTGATAAAGTTCTTCCACGTATCGAGATGATTGATCCAGTGCCACTCGCAAACGAGGTAGTTGGGGATGGTAGCGCAAACGTGGGCCGAAGCCATGGTGCCGATGGGAGAAACCACGCAGTGCGGCGCAAACGGAACGTAATAGGCCTGTGCCATGTTGGCAATCTTGCGCGCCTCCGAAAGACCGCCTACCTTCTGGATATCCGGCATGATGATGTCGGCCGCGCGCTTCTGCAGCAGTTCGGTGTAACCCCAGCGCATGTACAGGTTCTCACCGCAGCAAATCGGCGTGGTGGTGGAGTGGCGGATATCGGCCATGGCGTCGATGTCTTCGGGCGGCACCGGTTCTTCGAGCCACAGCAGCCGGTAAGGTTCGAGCGCCACCGCCACCCGCTTGCCGGTGGTGGCGTCATAACGGCCGTGCATGTCGCACGCCAGGTCCATTTCCTTGGGTATCGATTCGCGCACGTGCTTCACCCAGCTAACCATGCGATCGATTTCGCCGTTGCTCGCCGTCCAGTTCACCTTATCGAAGCGGGCCGGATCAGCAGCATCGTCGAGGTCGATCTTCATCGCCGTGAAACCCTGCTCCTTGATCCAGGGCAGCTTGCGATCCGATTCCGCGCCAACAGGATTATCCATGTCCGAGTCGCAGTACATGCGAACCTTATCCCGGAATTTCCCTCCCAGCAGTTGATAAACAGGGAGACCTAGAATCTTGCCCGTGAGATCCCAAAGCGCGATCTCAACCCCCGTCATCGCAGTCACGTACTGTCCGCCCTGGGCGCCGGCGAAGATTCCCGAAACGCGCATCCTCTCCCACAGCGCATCCACATTGAGCGGATCCTGGCCGATCAGCATGCGGCGAAAGCCGCGTACCAGAGAGGCCGTTCCGACGGCTGCATCCGTTGACTCGCCCTGCCCATACAGACCGGAGTCGGTGTAAACCCGCACGTGCGTTTGTGGCCCGTGGACCAGCACCTGGGCAGTGCGGATATCCGTGATCTTTACCTTAGGCCGCTGCTGCGGTGTACTGTTGTCTTCAATCGCCCGCGCCAGGGAGGGAAGCGCGAAGATTCCGGCACTGGGCACAGCTGCAGCCGCGCCCTTCAACATTGACCTTCGTGTGATGCGACTCATGGAGTTGTCCCTTTCGTCGAGCGATGGCATGAGTGATCGTGATAGTGGCGCCGGCGATTTCAGCTCCGGTGGAGTCGTGCCGAGGATCCTTCGCTCCGTTTGGCCCAAAAGACCGGCCAAACGAAGCTCAGGATCACAGCAGCAAACGTTGGGCGTAACTGCCTTAGAACGAGTACCTGGCGCCTAGCTCCAGTTCCCGCCCACCTCCATTTGCACTTCCCGGAAGTGCATTTGAGCCCGTGATTTGGCCCGCGCCTGACCCATTCACATATTTGGTCGGGTTGCCGAAGTTGGTGTGGTTGAGGGCGTTGAACGCGTCAAACCGGAATTGTAACTGGTGGTGTTCGTTGTAGGGCATCTTGAAACTCTTGCCGAGGGACATATCGAATTGCTGGTAGCCCGGGCCGTATAACATGTTGCGACTCGTGCTTCCGAGGAAACCCGGGGCCGGCTCCGGGAAGGCCGCGAGATTCACCCATTGGCCGTGGCTTCCGGCCGTTTTGTGGGACTGGAAATAGCTCTGTCCGGCGACGTAATTCGGCCGGGTCGCCGGTGTGCCGCCGGAAATGGTATTGGTACTGGCATTGTTGTCGTTGTACCCCATGTTGAACGGTACGCCGGTCTGGAGGGTGCCGAGGACGGTGAGTTGCCAGCCGCCAATCACTGCATCCACGATCTTCGACGAAGGCGCGTACAGCATGCCTGGGCCGATGGGCAGGTAGTAAATGAGCGAGGCAACCACGCGATGCTTAACATCGAAGTCCGAAGGCCCGTATTCGCAGCTGAGGCACATGTCGTTCTGCGGGAAGAGCTCCGACGACTGGGTGCGGATCCCGCTGGTGTCGTCCAGCGATTTCGCATAGGTGTAGGAGCTGATCAGGTTGAAGCCGTTGCTGAAGCGCCTGTTCACCTGGAAGGTGAAGGCGTTGTAATTCGCGTTGCCCAGGTCGTGCACTAACTGAATCACGCCATTGTTCGGGTAGGGCGTACGCTGCGTGATGCTCAAAGGCGAACCATTCGCATTGTACCCAGCGGCGCCGAGCAACCCGTACGGAACCGAATAATTGGCATTGCGAAAGCCATAGAGATGATCGGTTTTCGAACCCAGGTATCCGGCCTGGAGCTGCCAATTCTGGCCGAGCTGCTTCTGGACATCGAGCAGCCAGACCTCGCTGTACGTAGTTTTGTGCCTGTAGGCATTGGCGTAGGTGTAGGGCGGCGGTATGTTGGCAGTGGAGCCGGTGGCCACCGCGTTGCCCCAGTTGATGGTATTCAGGCCGGGAGTCCCACCCCCCGAGGTTGTCGTGACACGCCCGGCCAGGTTACGGGCCACATCGAAGCGGGCGTTGGCGGTGTCATTGTCGTAATACAAGCCAAAGCCCGAGCGGACGACCCATGTACTGCTCGGCGTGTAGGCAATGCCCAGGCGAGGCGCGAAGTTGTTGTATTGGGTCTGCATGAGCGAGTTAGGGAAATTGCCGTTGGCGCACTGCGGCCCCGGATTGACAGGGGCGCCACTGGAGTTGACCCAGCGGATGTTAACTCCCTGATACGGGTCAGTGCAGGTGCCCTGGCGTCTAAAGAAGGGCCACAGGCTCTGCGGCTCCGGCCCGGAGACAAAGGGACTAATGGGCGAGTTGTTGGTTTGCAAATCCACGATGAACTCATTGCCCAGGATGTCGTGCCAGGGCGGAGTCAACTCATAGCGGAGGCCGGCTGACACGGTGAGTTGGGGCGAGAACTTATAGTTATCGTCGACGTAGGCGGCCTCGACGTTGCGCTTGTAATCGGCCTGCGCGATCTGCACCGCATAGACCGATGTGTAAAGCTGGCCGAGCAGGAAGTCGGCGAACGCGGAGCCGGTTCCCTTGACCAGTTTCCCAGGGGAGCTGGCCTCAGCGGTGGCGTTGGCCTGGAAGGTGAATGAGCCGCGGGAAAACTGGTTGCCCAGCTCATTAAAGGTCTGCCGAACGTAAGTGAAACCGAAGTCGAGGGAATGCTTGCCGCGGACCCAGGTGATGCTGTCGTTGATCGAGATATTGGGGTCTTTGGTCACATAGGGACCGTCGGTGCTGTCGCCAATCCCGTGTGAAGATATCCCCTGTAAAGCCTACGGCTGGGAATACCCCAGGTTGCAGGAATCCCGGGTTGAAGGCCGGGAATCCCGACCGCGGACACGGCGTCATTGACGCCCTGCGAGAACAGTCCGAGAGAATTATAGAAATTAGTCCAGCCAAACGTGGCCACGTTGACGACCGTGGGAGAGATGGTCCAGGTGTCGGAGCCCATGTACTGGTAGTAGCTGGTGATGATATTGCTGCCGGTTGTCCCGCCCGCCGTCTTGAATATGGCGGTGGGGTTCGTTTCCAGGCCATTGCTGAAGCGGAAGCCGAGCTGCTGCTTCGATGACAAGTAGTAATCGCCGCGCACGTTGAAGCCGTCGTGATTGTCCCTTACGTTGGTGAGGAAGGTGTAATTGTTTTGGAATTGGTTGTTCTGAGCCGGGGCGTAGAACAACTGGATGAACTTCAGTGAGGTAGGATCGATGCGGCTCGACGGGATGACATTGCCCGGGAACTGTGTCCTGCCCGTGCCATTGGAGTTCCCGGTGGCGGGATCGTAGATGGGAACGACGGGTCCGTTTGCGGTTGTGGTGTACTGGCTGAAATTGCCGCCCAGGACGGCCTGCGTCGGCAGGGTGTACCCGGTATTCGAGAGACTGATTCGGGAATACCATTCGTCGTTGACCATAAAGAAGAAGCGGTTCTTGCCATTGAAGACGTGGGGAATCGAGATCGGTCCGGTGAGCACGAATCCGTAGTCGTTATATTTGTAGGGGAGCGCTTTGGGTAGAGGAGTGGGATAGAAATAGTTGTACCCGAGAGCATCCGCGTAGTTGTTGCGAAGGAAGTAGAAGCCGGCGCCGTGATAATTGTTGCTGCCGCTCTTGGTGACCACGTTGACCTGGGTCGCGTTATACCCGTATTGGGCGGGATAGACGCCGGTTTGCACCTTCATTTCCTGGATGGCGTCGATGGAGGGCTGGACCACATAGCTGTTGAAGTCGGGGTCGGAATTGTCGATGCCATCGAGCGTGTAGTGGTTGAACATGATGCGCGAGCCGCCCACCGAGATGGTCTCGTTGGCGCGGGCGCCGCCTTCCCGCGCGCCGGCCTGGCCTTGGGTCGGTGACACGACGTTCGCGTTTGCCGAGATCGCCGTCAGGTTCAGGTAGTTTCTATTGTTCACCGGCGTCTGGGCGAGGGTCTCAGTAGGAACCACGGTGCCGAGGGAGGAGTTTTGCGTCTGGAGAAGGGCGGCCGTGGCCGAAACGGATACCGTTTGTGTCACCTCACCGACCTGGAGCGTGAAATTCTGGGTCAACGATTGCTGCACCTGCAGTTCCACGTTCCGAGCGGTTTCGACCTTGAAGCCCGGATGGGTGGCTTGAACGTTATAGACTCCTGGCGGAACGTCCGGGAACGTATAGTCGCCGGCGCTGGTCGAAACGGTGGTGCGGGTGGTGTTCGTGGCCGAGTCGATCAGGGTGATGGTGACGCCGGGAACCACCGCCCCCGTCGTGTCGTTGACATGTCCTACGATGGTGCCGCTGGTCTGCGCCAGCAGCGCGGAAGCTGCCAGCAATGAGAAACCGCAAAACAACCCTATGCGCCTTAACATATTGAACCGCCTCCCAGAAGGTCTTTCTGTGACAGCCTTTTACTTTCCCGCTGTCACGTGAGAGGACTGGCCGGCGAGGAGCGTGTTTGCCCCGCCACTTCGCATCGTGCAACGGCGATTTCAGATAACGGCGGCAAACTATCACGCTGAAAAAACCATAGTCAAGCAAATGTTGCAGGGCCCTCCCATTACCGGAATCCCGGAGCGCATTGGCGAGACAGGGGCGCGGGATTGGACGATCCTTTCGAGGTTCAGCTTTGAGCGGCAAAAAATGGCGATCCGAAATGAACAGGATTCGGGACAAAAAATTACCCCGCAGGCCAGGTTTGCTGGTTCGGCGGGGTAAGTAGTTACGATCGTTAGCTAAGGGCGGTTTGAAGGTAACGCGTCTTCTTTAGAACACGAGCTTCGCGGAAACCTGCATGTCCCGGTTATCAAGGTTGGTACCCGTAATCACGCCCGCCGTTGCCGACCCAATAGCCGAGTTCGGGTTAAGGAAGTTTGGATGATTGAACGAGTTGAACGCATCTCCCCGGATCGCCAGGTTAATCGACTCGTGGATGTGAAATGTCCGTTGCAACGATAGGTCGGCATTGGCCTCGCCGGGTCCATAGAGCACGCTTCGCGCCGAATTGCCATAGGTGTTATACGGCGGGGCGACAAAGTCTTTGACATTAAACCAAGCCTTCGGTGTCTTGTTGGGAAGAGTGCCCGGGCCAATCCGATTTGGCCAGCTGGGCGCACCAAAATTCACCCCGCTGTTCAGAGTGACGGTGAAGGGATTGCCGGTGGCCAAAGTGACGATGCCATCGACTTCAAACCCGCCCAGGATCCAGGCGGCAGGCCCGCTTTGCAAAAATGCCTTGCCATGCCCGAAGGGCAATTCGTAGGTTGTGCTGCTCACGAAGCGGTGCTTCTGGTCAAAGCCCGAAGCCCCGTATCCGCATGACAGGCAGGTGATTGTCTGCGGGTTACCGGAGCTTCCCCCGCCGCTGGCTGCAGATCCCCCCATGTCCAGGGACTTGCTGTACGTATAGCTCACCAGTTCCGTCCATCCATGCGCATAACGCCGGGTAAACTTCGCCTGCAGAGCGTTGTAATTCGAGGCATTGATCTCGCTCTCCTGCACCCAGGTGGAAATATTGTTGAGCGGCTGGATGAGCCGGCGGCTGGCTTGCGAGGGGGCGCTATCGACGCCCGGCGTTCCCGGTTCCACCTCGTTGGGGTTAAAGGCGAGCGTGAGATGAGGGCTATGGCTGCCTGCATACGCCAGCTCGAACAATCCGCTGGAGCTGATTTGTTTTTCCACACTCAGACTCCACGTCTGCGTAGAGGGAGTGGGATTGTTGAGTTGGTGGCTGATAATGGCCGGCGCCGCGGCGTTCAGCAGTGCGGTGGTGGTGGTGGTGGGCGGCCCAATCGTAACCACACCCTGGGGAAACAGATTGTTGATCGTCACCACGCAGCTCGATCCAACATTGGCCGCCGTGCATGGAGTCGCATAGGCAGAAGCAGCTAGATTGGTGTTGGTGGAGAAGGTCTGCGAAACGGTGAAAGGAGGGTTCTGGCCGAGTTCATCGGAGGCAGAATAAGGCAGCGGGAAATAACTGATCCCGAAGCCACCGCGCACCACCAGCGTGCCTTTGCCGTTGACATCATAGGCAAAACCCAGCCGCGGTCCCACGTCGTTATAGCGGGTCTGCATCCCGGCATGGCGGTCCACGCCGTTTTGCCCGGCATAGATAAAGGTCAGCGTCGTGTAGTCGAAGTTGGCCAAGCGGTTGTGCCGCTCCGCCTCGGGCGTGTACACCTCATAGCGCAACCCGGCGTTAATCGTTAAGCGCGGACTCGCCTTCCAGTCATCTTGCGCATAGCCGGCCCACTCACCGTCGGTAACAAAGTAAGTCTGCTGCAGGTAGTTCCGGCTGCCGCTATTCGGGAAACCGAATAACAATGCGGCCAGGCCTGAACCGGTACCCGTGACGTGCGAGGGGTTATTGGTAAAGTTGTCGTTGAAGGTGAACCCTCCCCGCGTGGTGGTGTTGGTAAAAGGAGACGCCATTTGCTTGATATAGCGGCCTCCGAACTTCAACTGGTGCTTTCCCCGGGTCCACGAGATCACGTCTTCAACCTGAATGTTGGTCTGCACCGGATGCGCGGGCAAGAACGCCGTGCCGCCTTGCAGGCAGGTGAATTCCGATCCGCAGGAACTGCCGATCGTTATGTTGGGCAGACCCGTCGCATACTTGGTCACGTTCAGACCTTCGATCCCCAATGAGGTCGAGGAGTTGTGGCCATAGTCCGACTGAAACGTAAACGGATTGGTGCGCGAGTATCCGGTGCGGAATTCGTTGACCAGGCCGGCGTTGAATACATGCGACTCGTTGAGGGCAAGACCCTGAGCGATGAGGGTCGTGTTTTGAATGCCTGCCACATACGGCCCCAGGTCAAACTTGGATGCAGCGGAAGGTGGGGTGGGCAGGCAGCACGTGCCCTGCCCGCCTACCAGCGGGTTGGGGGCAGCCTGCACAAACTTTTCATAACTGAAGCGCGCGAACATCGAGTCTTTGTCGCCCAAACGATAGTCAAGCCGGCCGTTGCCGCCGTTGTCGTCGATGATCTGGTCAGCCGAGGATTGGTAATTGTTGAAGCTAAGATTAGGGTTCTGGGGTAACGGATAGATACTGGCGACATTCAAGCCAACGGCGTTGAGTTCGTTGGGCGGAATAACGTTGAGTACTCCGTTGTAGGAAGCTTGCTGGCGGGTGGCCACGCCGTTCACGATGGTCGTCGTATAGGGATCGTAAACCGGTATCAGTTGCCCTGCCGTATTCGTGTAATTGCTGAAGTCCCCCGTGCGCTCCGCTGCCGTGGGCACGCTGTTGAGGTTCACAATCCCCTTCAGGGACCGCTGCCCGTAATAATCGGCAAAGAAAAACAGCTTATCCTTGATGATTTTTCCACCCACCGCGCCACCGAACTGATTGCGCCGGTATGCGGGTTGCAACTGGGTCGTCGGGTTAAAGTAATTGCGCGCGTCCATATAACTGTTGCGCAGATAATCGAATGCTTCTCCGTGCAGCGCATTGGAGCCCGACCGCGTGGAGACAGAAACAACCCCGGCGCCGCGGCCAAAATCCGCCGAATACGTTCCGGTCAGGACCTTGAACTCAGCAATCGATTCCACCGAGGGCTGGATCATGACCGTGTTGAAGGTCCACTCGTTGTCGTCGATGCCGTCGATCACCCAGCCGTTGGCATTGGCTTGGCTGCCCAGTGCATTGAAATCCGACGCCGCGCGCGGATTAAAGGAGCTCGACCCGGAGAGGTTTTCACTCGCTTGTCCGGGAGTTACGCCTGGAACCAGATAGACTAACTGCGCGAAATTTCGCCCGTTGAGCGGCAGGTCCTGCACTTGCGTTTTGCCTACGACTTCGCCCAACTCCGCGCTATCCAAACGCACCAAGGGGGCGGCAGATGTCACTTCCACCGTGTCGTTTACCTGTCCGACTTGCACAATGAAGTCGGTGCGCGCATGTTGATCGACGTCCAGGACGACATTGTTGGACACAGTCCGTTTGAACCCGCCCTTTTCGACCGCGACGTCGTAGGTTCCAGGGATCAGGAAGGGCGCATTATAGTCGCCATTTGCGTCGGTGGTGTAGGTGGAAACCGTCCCTTTTCCGGTATCGGTGATAGTCACGGTGGCGCCAGGGACCACAGCACCCGACGAATCGCGGACCGTTCCAAGAATCGTTCCAGTGGTAACTTGGCCGAAGGCGACGGAAGAGAAAGTGAGTAGGACGAGAAAAGACGAGAGTATCCCGGATAGCCTGGTGAACATCAGAACTGCCTCCTAGAAGTCAAACCTGCCTCGGCGGAACCGACCCAGGTTGCCCTGAGCCATCCCCTTCGGCGTGAGCCGTGGAAAGTTTTATTTGTAAAGTCCCGTCTCCTTTCTCGCGGCTGAGCCTCACCACGAAATTGGCTGATCCTTTACGTTTCTTTTGGGTGGCGGGCAAGCGCCACCTTATTTTCCGCCGACCAAAATATCACGCGCCCCATAGAGTGGTCAATGAACCGGGACACTGCGCAGCAAGCGCGCACTGGGCGAGACTTCCCTTGTGGCGACCGCATCTACCCCATGAATGGCTGTGGAATTCATCTGCCCAATATATGAGAGGTGTAGCGTGGAGGTTGGCAGGTGAGGGTGCACGTACTCGTCATCAACAGCGGTTCGTCTTCGATCAAGTTTTCCATTTTCGACGCCGGCGAGGGCACTGGCGCGAACCTGCCATGGCCCAGCGCTTTGTTCGACGGCGAAATCAGCGGCATGGGGGGAGCCAAACTTCGGTTTACCTTTCGCGACGCCGACGGGCGGGAGCTGACGGACGGCCCCCAAGGGGATTATTCCAAGGCCAACCCCATGGAGCTCTTGGAAGACGCAGTCTGCAAGGCGGGGATGCCGCCACTCGACGCGGTTGGCTACCGAGTGGTGCACCCCGGGGCGCTGCTCGACCGGCACCAGCGAATCACCGCTAAAGTACTGCAAGATCTCGAACAGGCGGTGGTGTTTGCCCCGCTGCACGATCCGCAGGCCATCACCCTGATTCGGGACATGATGGGGCGATTTCCACAAGCCCGGCATTACGCCTGCTTCGACACCATCTTCCACCAGACCATGCCGGTGGAGGCTTCGACCTACGCCATCCCGGTCGACTATCGCCGTCGTGGAGTCCGTCGATATGGCTTTCATGGGCTTTCCTGTGAGGCGGTGGTGGACGATATGCGGGCCGCCGCAGACCGCGGGCAGACGCAGTTTCCGCGGCGCATGGTGATTGCCCATCTGGGCAGCGGCTGCAGCGTGACTGCTTTGCTGGACGGGCGTTCGGTCGATAACACCATGGGGTTGACGCCCACCGGTGGAGTGGTTATGGGCACCCGGCCTGGAGATCTCGACCCGGGATTGGTCCTTTACCTGCTTCGGCAGCAGCAAGGTGATCCCAAGGCCGCCCTGGGATCAGTCGAGACCATCCTGAATCACCAGGCGGGAATGGTGGCCCTTTCCGGGCAGCCCAATGACATGCGCGCCGTGCGCAAGGCCGCGGCGGCTGGCAGCGCGGACGCCAGGTTGGCGCTCGACATCTTCACCCGCAGTGTGCGCAAAGCGATCGGCGCTTTCGCGTGGCTGTTGGGCGGTTTGGATGCTGTGGTCTTCACCGGCGGCATTGGGGAGCACGATGTGCAATCCCGTGCCGAGATTTTGCGCGGCCTCGAATCCTCCGGCATCGTGCTCGATGCCGCCGCCAATGAAGCGGATGGTGACGATCTGCGGCGGGTGAGCAGCCCCGATTCCCAGGTCGCGGTTTGGGTCGTTACCGCCCAGGAAGATCGAATGATCGCAGTGCACGTGAGACAGATGGAACAAAACAAGGAGGAATTATGAGCAACGTCGAGACACTTCCCGTGGCGGCTTTCAGCTCGTCAAGCAAGCAAGGGCACTTTGAGCCGCTGACCGCGGATGAAATCAGAAAGATGAATGCCTACTGGCGCGCGTGTAATTATCTCTCCGCCGGCATGCTGTACCTGTGCCACAACCCTCTCTTGCGCGAGCCCTTAAAGCCAGAACACATCAAGAACCGGCTGCTCGGGCATTGGGGGTCGGACCCGGGTCAAAGCTTTATCTGGGTTCATATGAACCGGCTGATCAAGAAGTACGACCTGAATATGATCTACCTTTCGGGTCCCGGGCATGGAGCGCCGGCAACCCTGTCCAACTGCTATCTCGAAGGCGTGTACTCGGAGGTTTATCCCGAGAAGAGTCAGGATGTGGAGGGACTGCACAAGTTTCTCAAGCAATTCTCCTTTCCCGGAGGGATCGGCAGCCATTGCACGCCGGAAACTCCCGGGTCGATTCATGAGGGCGGCGAGCTGGGATACAGCATTTCCCATGCGTTTGGAGCGGCATTCGACAATCCCGACCTGATCGTGACCGTGGCCGTCGGCGATGGAGAATCGGAAACCGGGCCGCTGGCCACCAGTTGGCACTCCAACAAATTTCTCAACCCGGTGCGCGACGGAGCCGTGCTTCCCATTCTGCATTTGAATGGATACAAGATCGCCAACCCCACCATTCTCGCCCGCATCCCGGCGGACGAGCTGGACATGCTCTTCAAGGGCTTGGGATGGACACCCCATGTTGTGGAAGGCGATGATCCGGAGCGGATGCACGCCAAAATGGCCGAAGTGATGGAAGGCTGCATCCTCGATATCCGGGCGATTCAGGACAAAGCCCGCAACGCGCCGGCGGGGCAGATAGTCGAGCGGCCGAAGTGGCCCATGATCATTCTGCGCACCCCCAAAGGCTGGACCGGTCCCAAGACGGTAGATGGGCACAAGGTCGAGGGCTTCTGGCGGGCGCACCAGATTCCCATTCTCGATCCGCAGACCAACCCTGAGAACCTGGCCAAGCTGGAAGCCTGGTTACGCAGCTATAAGCCGGAGGAGTTGTTTGACCAGTCGGGGCGGTTGATCGAGGAGCTGCGCGAGATGGCGCCGGTGGGCACGCGCCGCATAACCGCCAACCCCCATGCCAATGGCGGCCTGTTGCGCCGCCCGTTGGATATGCCTGACTTCCGCGACTATGCCGTCAAGATAGACGCACCGGGCCAGGTGGAAGTACTCATCGACCGACGTCATGGCGCATTTCCTGCGCGATGTGATGCGGCGCAACATGACCAGCTTCCGCGTCTTTGGTCCCGATGAAACCGCCTCCAACAAACTGCAGGCCATCTACGAGGCCAGCGGCAAGACGTGGCTGGAAGAGATGCTGCCTGAAGATTCAGACGGCGGCTTTCTCTCTAACGACGGGCGGGTTATGGAGATGTTGAGTGAGCACACCCTCGAAGGATGGTTCGAGGGCTACGTGCTCACCGGGCGGCATGGCTTCTTCTCTTCCTACGAGGCCTTTGTGCACATCATCGACTCCATGTTCAACCAGCACGCCAAGTGGCTGGAGAAGAGCAAGCTGGAGATCCGGTGGCGCGCACCCATCTCCTCCTTAAACTTGCTGATCACATCGTTGGTGTGGCGGCAGGACCACAACGGTTTCACCCATCAGGATCCTGGATTTCTGGATGTGGTAACCAACAAGAGCCCGGAGGTGACACGCATTTATCTTCCCCCGGATGCGAACTGCCTGCTGAGCGTGGCCGACCACTGCCTGCGCAGCACCAACTACGTGAACGTGATCGTCGCCGATAAGGCGCTGCATCTGCAGTATCTGACCATGGAAGCTGCGGTCGAGCACTGCACCAAGGGCATCGGCATCTGGGACTGGGCCAGCACCGACGCTGGTGAGGAGCCCGATGCGGTGATCGCGTGCGCGGGCGATATTCCTACCTCCGAGGGGCTGGCGGCGGTAGCCATTCTGCGCGAGCATTGCCCGCACCTGAAGATACGGTTCATTAACGTGGTCGACTTGTTCCGGCTAATGCCGGCCAGCGAACATCCTCACGGCATGTCGGACCGTGAGTTCGACGGCCTATTTACCAAAAGCAAGCCGGTAATCTTCAACTTCCACGCCTATGCCTCGCTGATTCACAAGCTGACTTACCGGCGCACCAACCACGCCAACTTTCACGTCCGTGGCTATAAGGAGAAGGGCAACATCAACACCCCACTGGAGCTGGCGATTTTGAACCAGACAGATCGCTTCAACCTGGCAATTGATGTGATCGAGCGCGTGCCCGCATTGGAGGAGAAGGGTGCTCATACCGTGGACTGGTTGAAGGGCCAGATCATCAAGGCCGTCAACTACGCCCACGAGAACGGGATCGATCAGAAAGAGATCCGGGAATGGAAGTGGCCGCTGAAGTAGCTACCGGGGATAAGCGGCCAATTCAGTTCTCTGTCGACCACGAGACTCTGTCACGTCCACGGAACTTGATGATGAAACTCCGTCCTGACCACGGAAAGGGGTGCCGCCACATCGCGCTCACTTTTCGCGAGATGTGGGATACCGCAGCTCTCAATCTGCCATTTTTGAACCCAACCGGCAAGCGCGAGACGTGGCATCCACGGTTCGCGGAATGCGACAAAGCATTTCGTTGACTTGCCTTCTTCCCTCCCCTACGCTAACGCCTGAGCATGATCGGCGAAACCGTCTCCCATTATCGAGTGGTCGAAAAACTTGGCGGTGGGGGAATGGGCGTGGTGTACAAGGCCGAGGACAGCCGCCTGGGCCGTTTCGTCGCGCTCAAATTCTTGCCGGATGAGGTCGCCCTCCAGCTTCCCGTGCTCGACCGGTTCCGCCGCGAGGCCCGCGCTGCCTCGGCCCTGAACCACCCCAACATCTGCACCATCTATGACGTCGGCGAAGAGCAAGGCCGGGCCTTTCTGGCCATGGAATTTCTCGAAGGACAGACGCTCAAGCACCGCATCGACGGCAGGCCTCTGTCCATCGACTTCGTCCTCGACATCGGCATCCAGATCGCGGACGCGCTCGACGCCGCCCATGCTAAAGGCATCGTTCACCGCGACATCAAGCCGGCGAACATCTTCATCACCAAAACACGCCAGGCCAAGCTGCTCGATTTCGGGCTGGCCAAGATCGACTCCCGCCGCGACCTGAATGCGACCGCGGATGGCGAGACCCTGAAAGACCTGACCAGCCCCGGCAGCGCCCTCGGAACCGTCGCCTACATGTCTCCCGAGCAGGCGCGGGGAGAAGAACTCGACGGCCGCACTGACCTCTTTTCCCTTGGCTCCACACTCTACGAGATGACCACCGGCAGGCCGGCCTTCGACGGCAATACGTCGGCGGTCATCTTTGAAAGCATTCTCAACCGGAATCCCGTTCCGCCGCGCCAACTCAACCCCGACCTGCCGCCGCAGTTCGAGCGCATTCTCGATCGGGCGCTGGAAAAGGACCGCGACCTGCGCTATCAATCCGCGGCGGAAATGCGCGCCGAGATGAAGATCCTCAAGCGGACATTGGATTCGCAGCGCACGGCGGCCGCGCAGGTTCCGCCGCTTTCTACGAGCGGTTCTGCGGCTGTTATTCGTCCGCCGCTCCCGCCGCGCGTAGACAAAAGCGGAGGGCTGCGAACTTACGCTGTCGTCGCCGTTGGTGCGGCGCTGCTGGCCGGGTTGGTCCTGGGGTGGTTTTTACACGCTTCGCAAAGCCGCACGGTGCCCCCGATCTACCATCAGCTGACCTTCCGCCGGGGAGCGATTCGCTCTGCGCGTTTTACCCCCAACGGGCAGTCGGTGGTCTACGGCGCGGCCTGGGAGGGCAAGCCGACGGAACTATTCATCACCAGTCCCGAGAGCCCGCAGTCCCGCTCGTTGGAACGGCATGGCGAAGAACTGATGAGCATCTCCTCAATCGGCGACATCGCACTACTGACCGAGGTGAACGTCACGGGTACCTACACCCAGGCCGGAACATTGGCCCGCATGCCGATCAATGGTGGCGACCCGCGGGACATTCTCGAAGGCGTACAGTGGGCTGACTGGTCGCCGGACGGGAAACAACTGGCAATCGTTCGCGACATGAACGGCAAGAACCGGCTGGAGTTCCCGATTGGCAAGGTGATCCACGAAACGCCGGGCTGGATCAGCCATCCCCGTATCTCTCCCGATGGGGAGCGCGTCGCTTTCATCGAACATCCCCAGATCGGCGACGACTCAGGAGGGGTCCACGTGGTCGACAGCCAAGGCAAAGACAAAGTGCTCGCCGATGGGTTTCCTCAGCGCGTGGGGATTGGCCTGGGCGCCCGACGGAAAACAGATCTGGTTCACCGGCAGCGTCAGTGAGGGGGCAACGGCCGGTCGCTGAATGCGGTGACCCTCGGCGCCCGCAACGCGTCGTAGCCCGTGTGCCGGCCACGCTGCAGCTGGAGGACATCTGGCAGGACGGCAAGGTCCTTCTCTCCCGCCAAAGCTGGCGACGGGAGTTGAGCGGAATGATTGCCGGCATGAGCAAAGAGCAGGATTTTTCCTGGCTCGACTATTCCTTCCCGGCGGAGTTGTCCGCCGATGGCAAGCGGCTTCTTTTCGACGAGGAAGGGGTCGGCGGCGGCTTCAACTACTCTGTTTACCTGCGTAAAACCACTGAAGATTCAGCAGTGCGGTTAGGGGACGGCGAATCGGTCACCTTATCGCCCGATGGCCGATGGGTTCTCGCCCTCACCATGGCCTCACCGGCACAACTCATCCTGTTGCCAAGCGGTGCGGGCGATGCGCAGCAGATTACACACGATGGTCTTTACCATAGCTGGGCGCGCTGGCTTCCCGACAGCCAGGGTATTGTCTTCACCGCCAAGCAGGAAGGCCACGGCGCTCGCATTTTTCTGCAGAAGTCGATCGACGGTTCGGCCACGCCGGTATCCCCGGAAGGGCATAGACCCTTTGGTGATCGCCCTTGCTCCCGACGGAAGCCAGGTAGCCGGGGTGGGATCCGATGGTAACGCCTATCTCTACTCCCTCACCGGGGGTCCGGCGAAAACCGTTCCCGGCTTTCTGCCCAGCGAGCAGCCGATAGAATGGTCAGCCGATGGCAAATCCCTCTACGTCTATCGCCCGGGTGAGTTCCCGGCAAAGGTTTCTCAACTGGATCTGGACACCGGCAAACGTACCCTTTGGCGCAGCCTGGCGCCCGCCGACCCTGCAGGAGTAAGCCAGATCGGGCCCATCGTCATGACGCCCGACGGCGCCTCCTATATCTACGGCTACCATCGCACGCTTTCCGATCTCTACCTGGTGGAAGGATTGAAGTAAGAAACCCACCCATGGCGGAGATATCAAGACTCTCCTTAAACCAGATCACGATTGCCAACTGGAGCGTCACCCAGGCGGTCGAGGGCTGTGTGCGCCACGGCATCCCTTCGATCGCGCTCTGGCGGCACAAGATCGAGGAGGTGGGCCTTCCCGCCTGCGTGCGCCACGTAAAAGACGCAGGGCTGCATGTCTCCAGCGTCTGCCGCGGAGGCATGTTCCCCAGCCTCACCGCTGCCGGCCGGCAAAAAAATCTGGAAGACAACTACCGCGCCGTCGATGAGGCCGCCGCGCTCCATGCAGATTCGCTCGTGCTGGTGGTGGGCGGCGGTGCGGAAGTGGGCTTGGCCGAGGCCAGAAAGATGGTCGCCGACGGAGTCGCTGCTCTGGTTCCCTACGCGCGCCAGCACGGCGTAAAGCTCGGCCTGGAGCCGCTCCATCCCATGTACGCGGCCGAGCGTTCCGTGCTGGTCACGATCGGCCAGGCGCTCGAACTGGCATCCGCTTTTACTCCCCAGGAAGTCGGCCTGGTCCTGGATGTCTTTCACATCTGGTGGGATCCGCAGGTGCTCGCTTTGATTGCCCAATCCAGGGGTAGAATCTACGGCTTCCATGTCAATGACTGGCTGGTTCCCTTGCCCGACCTGCTCCTGGGCCGGGGGATGATGGGCGACGGAGTGATCGATAACCGCATGCTGCGGCTGGCCGTTGACCAGGCCGGCTATTCCGGGCCCATCGAAGTAGAGATTTTCAACCGCATCATCTGGGATAGCGATCCGGACCAGGTCTTGCAGCAAATGGTCGACCGCTTCCTCGCGTTTGTCTGAAAGGAGAAAGGTTGAAATCGAATCAAACCCTGAACGCCAGGGATCTGTTGCCGGCGGTCGCTCGCGCGCTGGAGCTGGCCTCAAAGAAAACGCTCACCCTCGACCGGCGCTGGAAGCCCAGCGATGGCGCCCCCGTCATCACCGTTGCCGGCCGTTATTCAGCCCGCAGCTGGACCCAGTGGACCCAGGGATTCCAATACGGCAATGCCCTGCTGTGCTTCGAACTGACGGGGGACCGGGATCTGCTGACCATGGCGCAGCGGCACGTGGTCGCGGACATGGCAGAGCATTTGACCCACATAGGGGTCCACGATCACGGCTTCAACAACATCTCCACCTACGGCAACCTGCGCCGTCTGATGCTCGAGGGCCGCATTCCAGCCAACGAATGGGAGCTGCATTTTTATGAGCTCGCCCTCAAAGTAAGTGGAGCGGTACAAGCCGCACGTTGGACTCCCCTTAAGGATGGCCTCGGCTACATCTACTCGTTCAATGGCAGCCAGTCCCTCTTTATCGATACCATCCGCACCCTGCGCATCTGTTGTGTGGCGCACATGCTGGGGCACGCCTTGCAAGGGGAACAGGACCAGCGAATCGATCTGCTGGACCGGGCGCTGACCCACGCAAAAACCTCGGCCCGCTACAACATCTACTACGGCGAGGGACGCGATCACTACGATGTGCCTGAACTGCGCGGCCGAACCGTCCATGAAGCGCTCTTCAATCCCGCCAGCGGCGTCTTCCGTGCACCTGGGTCGCAACAGGGCTATTCGCCGTTCACTACCTGGACGCGAGGCCTGGCGTGGAGCATGCTTGGCTTCCCCGAGCTGATGGAGTTCTGCTGGCAATGCCGGATGCTGGCGAGGGAGACTCTTCCGCCTGACCTGCTGGAAACGTTAGCTCTTTTTGAAAAGGCCGCTCGATCCTGCTGTGACTTCTATATCCAGCAAGCGAGCGCACTCGATGGCATCTGCTATTGGGATACGGGGGCGCCGCTCCTGCACCGGCTCGGCGACTGGCAGGCCAAACCGGCCGATCCATACAACGACTACGAGCCAGTCGATGCCTCTGCCAGCGCCATCGCCGCCCAGGGATTGATTCGTCTCGGGCACCTCCTTGGAACAGAGGGCGAAGCCTACACCCAGGCCGGGCTGACCATCGCCGCGCGATTGTTGCAGGAGCCTTATCTCTCCCTCAAAGCCGATCACGAAGGCCTGTTGTTGCAGAGCATCTACCATCGCCCGAACGGATGGGACTACATCCCTCCCGGAGCCAGGGTTCCATGCGGAGAGTCCAGCATGTGGGGTGACTACCATCTGCTGGAGCTCTGCTTGCTGATCACCAGGATCGCGAACTCCGGTTACTACACTTTCTTCGGAGCAGACAATGCGGGTTGAAAATAAGGTGGCGCTGGTTACCGGCGGCACCCGGGGAATCGGTCTGGGCATTGCACGCAAGCTGGCGGAAGCCGGCTTCACCCTTGCCATTACAGGCAGGCGGGCGGCCGATCAAGTGCAACCGGTACTGGAACAGTTAAAGAAACACAGCCGGCATTCCATCTATGTGCAGGCCGATGTTGCGTCGGCTTCCGACCGGCAACAACTCTTGCAAACCGTGGAAGCGCAGCTTGGCAGGTTGGATGTTCTGGTCAACAACGCCGGTATCGCGCCCCGCGTCCGGGCCGATGTGCTGGAAGCCAGCGAAGAAAGCTTCGATGAGCTGATCGCGACCAATCTGCGCGGACCCTATTTCCTGACTCAGAGCGTTGCCTCCTGGATGATTCGCCAGCGCGCGCGGGGAGGTTCGATCATCAACATCAGTTCTGTGTCGGCCACCGTCGCCAGCGTGAACCGGGGCGACTACTGCATCTCCAAGGCAGGCATCGCCATGGCTACGAAGCTGTGGGCGGTGCGGCTGGCAGAGTACGGCATCGGTGTCTACGAGGTGCGTCCCGGCATCATAGAAACCGACATGACAGAGGGGGTTAAGGGTAAGTACGACGCTCTGATCGAAGGCGGTATCCTGCTCGAGAAGCGATGGGGAACCCCGGATGATGTGGGTACAGCGGTCAGCGTGCTGGCGCGCGGGGAAGTTCCTTATGCAACCGGAGCGGTTCTGGTTCTGGATGGCGGTCTAACCTTGGCGAGACTATAGATGAAATGGATGAAGGAGTCGCGGGCGCCCTCGGGTGCGGCCAGCATCGAGAGCCCCACGGAAACCGTATCCCCGCGGTGGGGGTTCGCCGTCTGTTCCGGGATACTGGGCTGGATCCTCGATGCATTCGACTTTTTCGTGCTCGTCTTCCTGGTGGATGTGCTCGCCAACAACTTTCACGTTGGCAAGGGCGACATCGTCTGGACGATTACCATCACCCTGGCGATGCGGCCTGTTGGCGCGGTGGTCCTTGGTTCCCTGGCCGATCGCTATGGCCGCCGCCGCCCCTTGATCGCGTGCGTCCTGTACTTCTCCATCATCACGGCGTTCACTCCATTCGCGCCCAGCTACGCCGTGTTCGTTGTCCTGCGCGCTCTTTATGGCATCGGCATGGGCGGATACTGGGGTATCGGCGCCTCCCTGGTTATGGAGAGCTCCCCGAAACGATGGCGCGGGCTATTCTCTGGAATCATGCAGGCCGGCTATTCCGTGGGATACTTGCTGGCCGCGGTTGCTCTGCGCGTGATCGAACCCAGCTTCGGGTGGAGGTGGATGTTTCTTTGCGGTCTGGGTCTCGCTGCCCTGATTGCGGTCCTTACCTTGCTCTCGCCCGAGTCTTCGTCCTGGCAGAAGCACCGCCTGGCCAGTATTGGTGAAGTGGTCCGGGTGCTCTGGCAGCACAAGAAGGATTTCGTATACCTGGTGCTGATGATGACCGCCATCACGTGCCTTTCGCACGGCACTCAGGATCTCTATCCGGATTTCCTCAAGACTGTGCATCGCTTTTCGAACGCCGTGATCTCGAACCTCGCCATCCTGTACAACATCGGAGCCATCCTGGGTGCGCTGGTGATCGGTCATTATTCGGACCGTCTTGGCCGGCGTTACGCCATCATCCTGGCTTTGATCATCTGTGCGCTTTCCATTCCGCTATGGGCCTTCGGGTCGACGATCGTAATGCTTGCCATTGGATCGTTCATCATGCAGTTCGGTGTGCAGGGAGCCTTTGGCGTGATTCCTGCGCACCTGAACGAACTTTCCCCCAGCAGTGTGCGCAGCTTGTTTCCCGGCGTCGTTTACCAGCTTGGTGTATTGTGCGCGGCGCCGTCGGTGGTGGTGGAGTTCACTCTGCGCAAGCATCTCGGCTATCAATGGGCTCTGACCGTCTTCGAAGTGTGTGTAATTCTCTGTCTCTTCCTGATTTTCGGCTTCGGTCCGGAGCGGAAAGGCCACGATTTCCACGCCTAGCTGCAAAAAGGGCGGGGTAGGTCCGGCATAAAGAGGCTGCAGAAAAAGTCTGCGCTGAGTCCCGAAGGGACGGCTGAAAGTCACACTTGTCCAAAATAGCGTTTCGCGTTCGGTACCCACATTCATCATCAACTTCCATGGGAGCGCAACGAGCTCACTCGAAGGGCCTTCGTTGGCTGTGTAGGCGCACTGCAGATCCCTCGGCTGCGCTCGGGATGACAAAGGGGAGGGTTGCGCTCCCATAGAAGGCTGATGATGAATGTGGGTACCGAACGCGAAACGCTATTTTGGACAAGTGTGACTTTCAACCGTCCCTTCGGGACTCACGCAGACCTCTTCCCCACCCTGTGAAGCCCAATTCTCATCTCGCCATCCCACACCGGCAACCTAATATAAAGCGATGCTGACCGAAGACCAGCGCGAGCGCGTGACTGTAGTGCTGGTGCGGGCCCGGAATCCCAACAATATCGGCGCCGTAGCCAGGGCCATGCACGGTTTCGGCTTTACCGATCTGCGCCTGGTAAACGAATTCTCAGTACCCCTCGAGAAAGCGCGCTCAGCCGTAGATGCGTCCTCCATCCTTGCGGGAGCCCGGGAGTTCGCAACCGTCGCAGATGCGGTGGCCGACTGCAGCCTGGTAGTGGGCACGACAGCGGTGGGGGAACGAAAACAGGAACATCCGTTGTACACCCTGGCCGAAGCGGGCGCTCTTCTGCACAGTGTGACCGAGACCGGGCGTGTAGCCCTGCTCTTTGGATCGGAGAAAACGGGGCTGAGCAACGAAGCCCTGAGCCACTGCCACTGGCTCCTGACCATCCCCATGCACCCCAGCCCGGGTCAGCGGCATGCGTCGATGAATCTCGGCCAGGCCGCAGCCGTATGCCTCTACGAATTGATCCGGCACGCGGAAGTGCCGCCACAGCCCAAACCACAGCCGATGGCGAACGCGGAGGATCTGGAACGCGTAACCTGCCTTGTAGGCGAACTGCTGTCACACATCGGATACGCCCACCGTCGCCCTGCCAGCGCCGATCCCATCGCAGTGCGGCGCATGGTGCGGCGCTTGAACCTGAGCCAGTCCGACGCCCGGCGATGGATCGGCATCCTTCGTCAACTCTTGTGGAAGCTTAGCGAGTGATGATCACTTCGTAGAGATTGTCCTTAGCCAGGTAGAACTTGGTGTTGGCGTAGGTCTCGAAGAGTTTCTCGATGGTGCGATTGGTATATACCCGCTGCACTGCATAACCAGTGGTTTCCTGGGTCTCAATGGTGTCGTTGTCGGTCACGTGGTAACGGCAGAAGCCGGTATCAGGTCCGGTGTTACGGGTATGAAAGAAGGTGAGCACCCGGCCCCCTGGACGCATCGACGACCGAAGCCGCTTAATGAGTGGTCCAACCAAATCCTGGGGCACGTAATCCAGCGTCGTCCACAGCAGAATGACGTCGAATTCCCTGCCCGCAAAGTCCAGGTTGTTATCGAGAAAGCCTTCCACGTCGAAGTGGGTTACGCCGTTCTCATCCGGAGCGCTCGTCCAGTTGCCGTGCAGGGACTCATTCACCACATCCGCCATGTACACTCCGTGGCCCAGGGTGGTGAGGAAGTTGATGTTGGTAGGAGAGGTTGGACCAATGTCAAGAATGCGCAATCCTGGCTCAGCCTTAAGAAACTTGAGCAGGTCTTTCCACGCACTGGAGTGTCGCGGCACTCGTGGACCGGTCAGGACCGTGGGACTGCCGGGAGCCTGAGAGCCGTGTTGTGACCTGCCGAATAGATTGCGCATCACGTCATCGGTTTTTGATCGCAGGCCAGTGCTGCCTGCGGGAAATATGCTCATCATGTCCAAGCCCTCCAGCGTGCGTTAATGTTTAGCTGGAGAGGTTGCGACCGGAATTTCGGCGCCCTTCGCCGGTGCAACGCCAGCTGTCTTTTCGGGGTGTAGCGGTTCTACCTTGCCGCGAAAAACAGCGCTCTCCTCAATCGATAGGCGTGCGGCGGAGATGTCTCCGACTAAATCGCAGCCATCACGTAATTCCACCCGCCCGGTAGCAGAAACATTGCCACTCAGCTGGCCCAACAGGATCACATCTTTGGCCGACACGTTGGCCGACACATGTGCATTTGGACCGATGGTGAGGCGGCTGTCGAGCAGGGTAATTGTGCCCTCGACATGGCCGTCGACCATCAGGTCTTCGCTTCCCTTTACCTCGCCGCGGATCTGCACCGACTTGCCGATCACGGCGACGGCGCTATCTCCTGCATTCATCGGGCGCCTCCCTGCAGTTGCAGGCTCTCTGCCCGAACTATACGCAAGGATCGAAGTCAACCGCAACCGGCAAAACGGGTTAGGCGGGCTGGAGGCCCACAGATGTAAACTGGAAGGTATTGCTTTACGTCTTACTAGGTAACTTTATGGGATTTCTGCTTCATTCTCGGTCGTTTGCGGGGCCGTTTCGGGCGTGGATGCTGGTTGCAGCCTTGGTTCTGGGAGGGTGGGCAAAAGCCCAATCCCAAAACGGGAACCCACCGATTGACCCGCAAAAAATCGTGCGCGACGCCAGCTGGAACGAGCTCCATTCCAAGTCTCCGGGGCGCTCTTTCCGTTATCGGCAGCACAAAGTGGACCCCAAGGGCACCACGGTGAAGGAGATCGTTGAAACCAAGGATGGAGACGTCGCCCGGCTGATCGAGAAGGACGGCAAGCCGCTGCCTCTGCAGGAGGCGCAGGCCGAGACCGATCGTCTGAACCACCTGCTGGCGCATCCCGAGGTGCAGGAACATCGCCACAAGAAGGAGCAGGAAGACAGCGCCCGAGGCGACGAGATGGTAAGAATGCTGCCGGACGCCTTTCTCTTCACCTTCGACGGCATGGTGGAGGGTCCTAACGGGCCCTGTTACCGCCTGGAATTCAAGCCAAATCCCGCCTTCACGCCCCCCGACCGGGAGGGCGAGGTTTACCACGGCATGGTAGGCGAGCTATGGGTGGATCAGGCCCAGCTGCGGCTGGTCAAGATCGATGCCCACCTGATCTCCGATGTGAACTTCGGCTGGGGTGTATTGGGCAGGCTGTACAAGGGTGGCAGCATCCTGGTGCAAAACGCGGATGTTGGCCTGCATCACTGGGAGACCGTCCACATGAAGCTGCAGCTGCAGGGCAAGCTGCTGATGATGAAGAGCGTAGACTACTCGACTACAGAAGATTTCACCGATTTTCAGGTCCAGCCCCAGGAGCTGGGCTATCAGGAAGCGATCCGCCTGCTACAGCAGACACCATCCCAGGTAGCCTCCAAATAGAGTTTCAGCATTTTCAGAGCGGTGGATAGCTCGAAATCTGCGCGCAGTTTCAGGCCGATCAAAGATCTGGGTTGAAGAGGCTGCGGCAAAAATCCTTGATGGGGCAGGGTCGTTCCCCTCAGCGGCTAAAGCCGGACCCGTTTGCAATAGTTTACGTACGACCTAAAGGTCGTACCCTTCAAGAACTTTGGGTTTTCCCGCGAGAAATTACACTTTCTGAAGGGGACGGCCTTCAGGCCGTCCATAACTGTTGATAAACCAGTGCGGCTTTAGCCGCTGAGGGAACAAAGCCCAATTCTCTTTCTGTCACTTTACGGCCGGGACACAGGACTATTGGCACGTTACCTGCAAACCCTACGCTAAATCGTCGTTGCTCGAATCATCAAAAGATGAGTCGTCGTACGACGAGTCATCCAGGCTCGAATCGTCCTGATCGTCCCCGTCGTCTCTCAAGCCGTCACTGGCTGCCTGCAGGTCCGCGGCGTCGTTGCCGCTATTTCCCAGGCTGCTATCTCCGATGCGCTCACGCTGACTTCCCGCATCGTCGTAGTAATTATTAATGACGGTCTCCTCCGGCGCACCACCCCCGCCAAAGAATCCACCGCCGGCCAAACCGGCCTGATTACCACCAAAACCGTGCAATAGCGATTCGACCCCCTGAAAGGCGAGCGCCCCCGCAGCGACCCCGGCTGCCGTAGTGGCAGCGGTGCGGAGAAAGCTGGAGCCGCCGCCCGGCTGTGGTGGCGGAGGTCCGTATGATGGCGGAGGGCCGTACGCGGGAGCCTGATTCCAGGGCTGCGCATAGGGCGGCGCCCCGTACCCCGGCGGAGGCGGAGGTGGGGGAGGAGGCGGCGCAGGATCATGATGGCCGAACAGGCCCCCTAGAAAGCTGGTGGTGTGCGCGGGCTGCTGCGCCGGTTGGGTTGGCTGCTGCAATTGCCGTAACTGGGTCAGCTGCGCCTGGGCTTGCTCCAGCGCATACTTCTGTACCAGCACCGTTTGCGCCAGCACGTAGAGGGCGTTAGGGTTCCGGCCAAGCCTCTGGTTCAGCAACTGCTCCGCTTCCGGATCCTTCTCTGTGAGTTGGGTTTGCTCGACACGACCGATAAGGTCGTTCAACATTGATTCTTCCTGGGGAGTCATTTCATCTCCAATTGCTCAGGAGACCAGCGCCATGGCCTTGATCTCCTCTTTGCGAACGGTGAGCCGTTCGATCAGATCGGTGCGTACTTCAAAGCCGCGCCCGGGAGTATTCGGCACCCGGATCTCGCCGGCAGAAGATACGGTAACCTCGGGCTCGATAATATCCTCGGCCCAGTAGCGCCTGGAGGCAGAAACGTCTCCCGGCAAAGAGAAATTTTCCAGCGTCGACAAAGCAATGTTGTGAGAACGGCCGATACCGCTTTCCAGCATGCCGCCACACCATACTGGGATGCCGCGTTCCTGGGTTGCGTTATGGATGGCGATGGCCTCGCTGAACCCTCCTACCCGTCCCAGCTTGACATTGATGATGCGGCAGGACTCCATTTCGATCGCCGCCAGCGCATCGCGTCGATTACGGATCGATTCATCGAGGCAGATCGCTGTATCCAGACGCTGCTGCAGCATGGCGTGGAAGTAGAAATCATCCGCCCACAGCGGTTGCTCGATCATCAGCAGGTTGAACTGGTCGAAGCCGACCAGGTGGTCCGCGTCCCGCAGCCGGTAGGCGGAGTTGGCATCGCAGCTCAGGCGAATCTCCGGCCACCGCTTGCGGACCGCTTCGAACATCTCCACGTCCCAACCCGGTTTGCACTTCAGCTTGATTCGTTGATATCCCTGAGAGACGGCCGTCTCCACCTTTTCCAGCAGCTTTTCGAGTGATGGCTGGATGCCGATCGAAACTCCGCACACAATCGTTTCCCGGACGCCCCCCAATAACTCGTACAAGGGGATCCGGCGCATCTGCGCTTCCAGGTCCCACACCGCATTCTCCAGCGCGGCCTTGGCCATGCGGTTGCCGCGCACCCCGCGAAAAATCCCGGGACACTTCCCGCCGCTTTGCTGTTCAGCAGCCGTGAGCAGCGGCGCCAGCTCTTGCAGAATCGTAACCCAGGCTGTATCCGTTGACTCTTCGTTGAAGTAGGGGTGTTCCCCGGCGGTGCATTCGCCCCAGCCCGAAAGCCCCTCGCTGCGGACTTCCACCAACAGCTATGCGGCGCTCCCGGGTTTCGCCGAAGCTGGTGGCGAAGGGGTGGATCAAGGACATGCTGAGCTCGCGCAGGACAATCGATTCAATCTTCATGAACACCTGTCCGATATCGGTTGGAGTGGTTGTGAGGAGCCGGAAGGCTCCTGCCATCGCCCGAGCTGAAAGACTCCGTTGCCCTCTGCATCCATCCTAAAGCCAACCACGGCAAGCTGGCGCGCGAACGCCTGTTCAAAATGCTCGCGATTCCTGCTCTGGATGTCAAGAACACGGTCCTGATCCACAGGCGAGTGCCTCCAATGAGCTATTTGATGCGGTACTGTGATTTCCTGCTCCACAGCGGGAAAAGCCACCGGTTTGCCGCCCAGGGCGGAGCAAACCCAATCACTATCCAGCCACCATTCCGCGTAGAGCCGGTCAGTGGGAACCTGACCATGCAGACGAGATGAGGATACACCATAAAAATTGGCCGCGTAGCGGCGAGCGATGGTGCCCAGTTTGGCCACGTTGAGAAAGCTGTTCTTGATTTCGAGCGGGTCGAAGGTCCATTCCATGCGCGTAATACCCCGCCCCAGGGCCTCATCCCGCTGAAAAAGCTTGAGCCGCCGGCCGATGCCCTGGTTGCGATAGTCAGGGTTGACCGCCAGCATGTGGGAATGCAGATAAGGCCGGCCCTGGGAGATGCCAGGCAAAGCCATGGCAAATCCCACCAGGCGGTCGCCATCAAACGCGCCCACCGCCTGGCCCCCGATCTTCTGCGCTACGATAAAAACGCGACGGGGAACTACATCGCGGTCTCCGTACCCCCAAACATCCATCTGCAGCTGCACGCAGGCGCTGAGCTCCTCGAAGCCCTGGCACGGCCGGATCAGGACAGGGCTCGAGTTCATCGTGAAGGCGAAACTGTGGGGCTTTCGGCAAGTTTGGCCTGGCTCCAGAGCGATTCCAGCTGCTCGGCCGACAGGGCCTCGAGCGGCTGCGCCGAAGCCGCTTCCATAGCAGCAAAACGCCGTCGAAATTTGGCGTTGGTGTGGCGCAGGGCGAACTCCGGTTCCACCTTAAGGTGCCGCGCCAGGTTGACCATGGTAAACAGCATGTCGCCGACTTCGGAGACAACATCCTCATGGGCAGGAGTAGGAGAAGCCATGGCTTGGCGAAGCTCCTCTGTTTCTTCCCCCAGCTTCGCAAGGATGCCTTCGACCTCGGGCCAGTCGAAACCGCTCTTGTGCGCCCGCGCCGCCCAACTTGGCCGCTTCCAGAAGAGCAGGAAGAGATCGCGGAATACCGTCGAGCGCCGAGGTGAGCGGCTGCGCCTTTTCTGCCTGCTTGATGGCGTCCCAGTTCCGCAGCACCTGGGACGAGTCGATATCCTCGGTCTGCAAGGGGGACTCAACTGCGTTCCCGGCGGCCACCGACGCCTGGTCTCCGAAAACGTGAGGGTGGCGGCGGATCAGCTTGCGGTTAAGCCCGGTGATCACCTCCGCGATGGTGAAGTGACCCGACTCGCTCGCCATCTGCGCATAAAAGAGCACCTGCAGCAGCAGATCGCCCAGCTCCTCGCAAAGGTCGGTCCAATTCCGCCGCTCGATAGCGTCGAAGACCTCGTAGCTTTCCTCCAGCGTATATTTCCGGATGCTGTCGAAGCTCTGCTCGCGATCCCAGGGGCAGCCGTCGGGACCGCGTAGCCGGGCCATGATGCTCACTGCTTCGGCAAAAAGCGCAGCCGAATCGATACTCATGTCAACACTGTAAACGATCTCCTGAGGGAAAGACCGCTCCTCAAGGCTGTAAGGCGGCTGTTACTGTGGTCTTCAGGCAATGACACCCTGTATCTTTTTCGGATTGCTCGGCTTGCTGCTGGGGAGTTTCCTCAACGTCTGCATCGTGCGGCTGCCTGTGGGCGAATCCATCGTGTGGCCGCGGTCGCACTGCCGCCAGTGCGACCAGCCGATTGCCAGCTGGGACAACATTCCCATCCTGAGCTGGCTGCTGCTGGGGGCTGCATGCCGGGCCTGCGGGGGTCGCATTTCGTGGCGTTATCCGGTCATTGAACTAACAACTTGCATCCTTTTTGTCATGTGTTGCCTGCAATTTTCGCTCGAGCTGGCTGGCGGGCTGCTGGGCGCTACTCTGCTTCCTGCTGCTGGGGCTGGCAGTGATGGATGCCGAGACTCTGCTGCTGCCTGACCGCTTCACCTTACCCGGGTTGGCGGCAGGAATCGTGTTTGCTGGTCTGCGTCCCGGGCTGGAAAGCGGAGTCTGGACCTGGAGTGCCGGCTTACGCGCGGCGGGGCTGTCACTGCTGGCCGCGGTAGCTGCGGCAGCCGCGCTGCTGTTGATCGCTGGAGCCTATTGGCTGGCCCGGCGCCGGATGGGAATGGGAATGGGAGATGTGAAGCTCCTGGCCATGCTGGCAGCGTGGCTGGGCTTGCGGCAAACCGCTTTGGTGCTGTTTCTCGCCGTGATCGTAGGCGCGCTGTACGGGCTGGGAACGATCCTGTTCAATCGCCGCCAAAACAAAGAAGACAACGAGGATCAACTGCCGCCGGGCCTGATGCCAGTTCCCGTTCGGTACCATGCTAAGCTTGGCCGGCCTCTACAGCATATTTCTAGGCCAACGGACGCTGGGCTGGTATCTGCAATTCTTTCACTAGGCTCTTGCTGGTCATCCTGACGGGAACGGGCGCCGGCGCCACCTGCTCGATCACGGACCGCAATTGGGTCAGGTGGTGGAATCCATGCACCACGTGGAAGCGGCGCCACTGATCGACCCGCAATGCTCCCAGCCAGGGATGGGTAGCCACCCGCTCCATGCCGAACTTGCGCCGGCAGCGATCCAGCGCGATGTCCATGGCGTCGATTTCCTGGCGCAGCAGATCGCCCAGCTGCCGCCCATTCATGGCCGCAAAGCGCCCCGGGGCGGGCATCGTCTCATCCAGTGCCGGCACTCCCCGGGGGAGCGCTCCGAAACTCAGGATCATCAACTGCAACGACCATTGCAGATAGGTGCGCGTCCGGTTGCGGGAAAGGTGCCCTTTGTTCAACCGGGTCTCGAGGGCGCCGGTGGTCAGGCGGTAGCCAAGCACCAAGTGCTCGACCACTTGCTGGGCGCTCCACTTATAAGTCCGGCCGTGGGGATGGAGTTGGGTAGTCTCGGCGTCTAAGCCGCTCACTTCATTGGCGATCTGGCAAACAACCCGTTCGAGCACCGCGTGCATGGGGGGAGACCTCTTGGGAGCCGTGGGCGCAACTCCCGAACCTCGCGGAAGTTTAAAACACGCGAGTCGGTTGGAAACATATAAAACACGAGTTGCACCATTGATGGCACTACAACTTTGGTTCGGGGCAGGAGGTTATCCGCCGGTCCCAAGCGCCTTGAGCGCCTTGAGCGCCTGCTTGGACTTCGGTCCGTTGGGCACGATATCCAGATACAGCTGGTAATTGCGCGCTGCTTCCGCATTTTTCTTAAGCATGCGCTGGGTCTCGGCTAAACCAAAGATAGCCTCGACGTTGGTGGGATCGGAGGCCGCAGCGTCCTTGAAACGAAGCAAAGCCCCCTGGTAATCGCCAGACTTGAGATAAAAGCCACCAACCTCGGCATCCTTTTTGGAACGCGCCGGATCAACCACGTTGGCGGGGGCGTCGGGCTCGTTCTCCTCGCTGCCACTGGATTGGCTTGAACTGACGCCCGGAGGCAGTTCCCTTTTGGCAGCGGGCGCCGGGTCGGGGTCATTACCGGCCGCCTTGGCAGCATCCCGGGACACAGATTCAGGAAAGGGATTGTCGGTCGCCGGTGGTTTCTTGCTGCCGTCCGCATCGGAGTCAGATGACCCGGACGCAGCCTTGGCGGCCGCCTTAGAAACGTCTTCAGGGAAGGGATTGTCGGTCGTCGCTGGTTTTTTGCTACCGTCCGCATCGGAGTCAGATGAGCCCGCCTTTGCGGCCGACTTGGAAACGTCTTCAGGGAAGGGGTTCTCGTCCTTTGTAGACGGCGGCTTGGAGTCTGTTTTATCCGTCCTGGACTCCGGCTTAGCTGCCGGCTTCTTCTGCGGCTGCGGCGCATCGGGAACCGTCTGGCTCTGCTGTTGAGCACGCACAGGCTCGCTGGCGCCGAACACGAGCAGAGCGGCGATCGAAGCGACGATAAGGGGCAATTTACGCATCGTTGCTTTCCTAAGTTTAGACCGTACGAATCCCAACTGCGAAATCAAGTCCGGAAAGGGACGGCTGAAATCCAGCGCGTCCGTTGAAGGGTGCGGCTTTACAGTCTGCGCTGAAACCCAATGTTTTTGAAGGGTACGACCTTTAGGTCGTACGTAAACTATTTCAAACAGGTGCGGCTTTAGCCGCTGAGGGAACGACTCTCGCCCCTCCAGGATTTTACCGCCGCCTGCTTAGCCCGTACCGCTGAGGGATTTCCTCCCCATCCTCGCAAAACCTTGCTAAAAATTTGATCATGGGTTTGATGATTCGCTCTTCCTCGATACATGCCGCCGGCTGCTACACCACTTCCCGCATCGCCAAGGGCGTCAAGGTGGTGGAATACACCGGACCCCGAATCAGCAAGAAGGAGGCCGACGCCCATTTTAAGGACTCGAAGATTACCTACCTGTTCGGCATCGGCGACGGGTCGAAGGTAATCAGCGGCCACGGCATGGCCATGTACATCAACCATTCCTGCGACCCCAACTGCGAGACGGAAGAGCTGCGCGGACGGGTGTGGGTGATTTCCCTGCGCAGCATCGCGCCCGGCGAAGAACTCACCTACGATTACAACCTCTACGACGGCGACGAAGACGAAGCTCGCTGCTACTGCGGAGCCAGCAACTGCCGCAAGACCATGTATTCCACGGAAGAGATCGCGCGGCGAAAGAAAGCCGCGCAACAAAAAGCCAAAAAGGCGGGTGACAAGCGTGTCCTGGCGCGGCGCAAATAGCGGCGCCACGGTCTACAATCAAAGTTCAGACGCCGTGCAGCAGTCTTAGTTCCTTCCTATGGCTTACCAGGTTCTAGCCCGCAAATACCGTCCTCAGCGCTTCTCCGACGTTGCCGGCCAGGAGCACGTGACCCGTACCCTGGGCCACGCTCTGGAACAGGAGCGTGTAGCCCACGGCTATATCTTCAGCGGGCACCGAGGCATCGGTAAGACGACCATTGCCAGAATCCTGGCCATGGCCCTGAACTGCCGCAATAAGATCGGCAGCCCGCAGCGGCCAACCTACGAACCCTGCGGGGTCTGCGACTCCTGCAAGGAGATACGTGCCGGCAACTCCCTCGATGTGGTCGAGATCGACGCCGCTACCAACCGCGGCATCGACGAAATTCGCGAATTGCGGGACGCCGCGCGCTACGCCCCAGCGCGCGATCGCTACAAAATTTATCTTCTCGACGAAGCCCATCAGATCACCGATGCGGCGTTCAACGCCTTGCTGAAGACCCTGGAAGAACCCCCGGAGCACGTGGTTTTCATGATGGCTACCACGCAGCCGGAGGATATTCCCCAGACCATCCGATCGCGCTGCCAGCACTTCAGCTTCCACGCCGTTAAGTTCGACGACATTGTCGCCCAGTTAACCCAGATTGCCACCCAGGAAGGCATCCTGGCCGATCCCCAGGCACTGGCCCTGTTGGCCGAGGCCGGCGACGGCTCCATGCGCGATGCCCTTTCCATCATGGACCAAGCCATCGCCAGTGCGCCCATGGAAGACGGCAAGGCCAAGCTCGACGGAAACGAAATCCGGGAGCTGATGGGGACGGTGCCCGATGCGGTCTTTGAACGCATCCTGGAAGCCATCGGCGAAGGGCAAAGCGCGGCTGTGATGGAGGAGCTCAACCGCCTGCTGAATGCGGGCAACAGCCCATCGCAAATGGCGCGGCAGCTGGTGCGCTATCTGCGCAACTGCCTGATGGCCAAACTGGGTGGAGAAAATACCGAACTGCTGCAAATCTCCGGCGATGAGCGAGCTCGCGCCGTGCGCACGGCCACCTTGTTTGGTGAAGAAGATCTCACCCGTTTCCTGCAGGTGATGCTGCGCACCTTCGATGAGCTGAATTACCGCCAGGAGCCGCGCCTTCACCTGGAACTGGGCCTGATGAAGCTGGTACATCTGCAGCGCCTGTTGCCGTTGGAGCAGATTCTGAGCGGCCTTCCCGCAACAACGGCCCCGCCAACCCGTATCGCGACCACCAGGCCCGCGCCGGCAATCCCGGTACAGGCGCCTCCGCGTCCAGCTCCGGCCGAACCGGCCAAGCCAAAGCCAATCACGCCTTCCCCGTTCGAGCTTGATCGCCAGCGCAAGCAGGTCGACGACGAGCCACAGGAAACGGTAGTTGAGGCGCCGGTCAAGCCGGTCGAGGTAGTCCAGGTAGCCGTCGAGCCTGAGCCTGCGAAGACCGTCGAGACGGATCTGGATAAGCTGCGCGACGTGGTAACTGCCGCCCTCGATGAGCAGGGACACAACACCGCAGCTTCCCTGCTGTCCGCCGGACGCTGGAAACTGGACGACGATGGCGCGATCCAGGTAGAGGTAGGGGTCAAGAAGACCATGCTGGGTCTGACCATGAATGGCGAGGCGTGGAAAATCGTGCGCGACGCGTTGCGCTCGGCGGGTGCTACCCAAAAGATGACCGTGGTGCCGGGCGAAACCGCAGAGCCGGCGAGTGGGACCCCCCGAGTCTGGTCGCGCGACAGCATCGAAGCAGTCGCCCTGGGTAACCCCCTGGTGCGTCAGGCGCAGGAGCTGTTCCATGCCGAAGTGCGCAGCGTGCTCGATCTGCGAGAAAAAGGTAAAGGTTGAAGGAGTAGGCTGTGAACCCTTTGAAAATGCAGGAAATGCTCGAACAAGCGCGCCACATGCAGGACCAGATGCAGGAGAAGCTGAGCAAGACGGTGGTGGAAGCCTCCTCCGGCGGAGGCGCTGTCACGGTGAAGATGAACGGGCAAAAGCAGGTATTGCAGCTAAAAATCGATGCGGCGGCGGTAATGAGTCTGAGTTCCAGCCCGGCGGATGTCGAAATGCTTGAAGATCTGTTGACGGCGGCGTTCAACGAAGCGGGCCGGCGCGCCGATGAAGCGATGAAGTCCAATCTTACCGGGATGCTGGGCGGCTTGAATCTCCCTCCTGGACTTCTTTAGTCAGGAGCCGGCTTTGTCTCAATTTGCAGAACCGATGGCGCGGCTGATCGAAGAGCTGCGCAAATTGCCCGGCATCGGCGCCAAGAGCGCGCAGCGCTTGGCCTTCCACATTCTCCGCGCCAGCACCGAGGATGCGGGAGCCCTGGCCGACGCGGTGCGCGAGTTGAAGGCCAGGCTCTTGCTGTGCTCCACCTGCAACAACATTACCGATGTGGACCCCTGTATCTACTGTGCCAGTGCGACCCGCAGCCAGCGGGTGGTGTGTGTGGTGGAGGAGCCGGGGAACATCGCGGTGATTGAAAAAACCCGCAGCTACAACGGCGTATACCACGTACTGCACGGCACCTTATCGCCCCTGCACGGGGTCGGCCCGGAGCACCTGAGAACCGACAGCCTATTGGCGCGGGTGGCGCAGGGTGAAGTGGAGGAAGTAATCCTGGCCACCAATCCAACCGTAGAAGGCGAGGCCACAGCAGTCTACCTGGCAGATCTGCTACGCACGGCAGCCGTACGCGTCACCCGCATCGCCACCGGAGTGCCCGCCGGGAGCGACATCGAGTACGCCGACGAGGTCACGATGACTCGAGCCATGGAGGGCCGTCGCGAGCTCAAGCTCTAGGGCTGGCCCGCCGAACATCAGCGTAGTCCGGAAGAGTCTGCGTGAGTCCCGAAGGGACGTCTGAAAGTAGCCCAGGACGCAGTCCTGGGTAGACCGATCACCTGATTGGAGTAGTCCCGGGAGGGACGGCTGAATGCTCACGCGCGGCCTTCAGCCGTCCCTGCGGGACTGGCCAGATTCTGTCGAATGTACCCAGGACTGCGTCCTGGGCTACTTTCAGACGTCCCTCTGGGACTCACAAAGGCTGTTGAGGTCTGCGAGAGGGTGCCTAACATCACCGAGCGCCGGAGGCGCGGCACTGGGGTAGGGTAGCGGATGAAGGTGCGGTTGTTTTGCCTCCCGATCGAACTCGCCAAAACGATGGGATTGCTGTGCCGAAACGTACTGCTCTTGATCCCGCTGCTTCTATCTCCTCTAACCGCACCAGCCGAAACGGCAACCCAGGTCGCCCTCTCCTCCGCGCTGCGCACCACTCCTGCTGTAGGCGTGGTGCTCGATGTAAAATCCGGCCGCCTGCTGGCCGCAATAAGACCAACCCAAGCCGCCAGCCAGCTAACTGCGCCAGGCTCAATCCTCAAGCCGCTTTTTCTGGCCGCCGCCCTCAAGCAGCAAGAGGTCCTACCGAATACCTCCATCTTTTGCCGCCGCAATCTGCGCATCACCGAAGGAACCCAGGAGTGGAACCTGGACTGCGCCCATCCCCAGAGTGACGTCGCCTTCTCCGCGCAGGAGGCGCTCGCTTACTCCTGCAACCGCTACTTCGCCACATTGGCTGACCGGATTCCGCCGGCGCAGGCAACAGCGATCCTGCAACACTACGGCCTACCGCAGGTCCACGCCCCGCTTACCCGGGAGCAAAAGGAGCTCCTGGTGCTGGGCGTGGCTGGAATCGCCGTCTCCCCCACGCAAATCGCGGCCGCCTATCGCAAGCTGGCGCTGGAGCTCGATGACATCCGGGCCCCCACGCTGGACCCGGTACGGCAAGGCCTGAAGGATTCAGTCCAGTACGGCATGGCCCACAACGCCGCCGTTCCGGGCATGGAGATCGCAGGCAAGACAGGTACAGTCAACGCCGCCGGCTGGTTTGCCGGCATCGCTTCCCTTCACCAGGAAAAAGTCGTAGTCGTGATCTACCTGCCGCACGGCAACGGAGCCGATGCCGCCCGGTTAGCCCAGCACTTCTTCCTGGCATCCGCGCCTGCCGCACCAGAAAGCGCACGTTCGTTAACCGTGGAGCTCTGGGCGACCCGATCGTTGACCCACCTCACGGCAACTCCGCTTAGCGATGCAAAAGCCCCGCTACAGATCGAATGGGCGAAGGATGGACTCCGAACCTCTCCGGAAAAGACCACAAAGCAGCTCCAGTTGAGCGGAAGCTTTCGCCTCCAAGCGCATGATGTGCCGGAAGTTGTGGCCGCAGGCAGCTGGATCATCAGCTGGCAGCCCGACCGCCTGCGCATCCTGCTGACGCTACCCAGCGAAAAATACGTCATCGCCGCCCTCAGCGGCGAGGCCGCGCCCGATGAGCCCATGGCCTCGCTCAAGGCAATGGCGATCAGCATGCGCACCTTTGCCCTGGTAAACGCGAACCGCCACCAAGCAGAGGGTTTTGGACTCTGCGACAGCACCCATTGCCAGGCCCTTCGCCTGGGCAAAGCCCGCCCGGAAGTGGAGCGCGCGGTGCGCGAGACCGCCGGCGAAACGCTGTGGTCTGGCGGCCAGCGGGCGCACGTCTACTACACCCAACATTGCGGAGGAATGAGCGAATCAGCGGCCGCCGTTTGGCCCAGCGAAAGAGCCGGGTATCTGCCCGGGAACCGTGCCGATCCCTACTGCCTGCGCCGCTCCCCTGCAACCTGGCACGCGCAGATTCCCCTGGGCCAACTCAGCGAAATTTTTCGCGCCCAGGGTTGGCAGACGCCTTCCCCGATCGAGGCCATCCGCGTGACCCGGCGCAGCCCAGCGGGCCGTGCCGAACTCCTCGAAGTAACCGGGCCGGGGTGCGCCCGCCCAGCTCTCGGCCAGCAGTTTCCGCTTCGCGGTAGACCGGGCGCTGGGTTGGAACCAGATGCGCAGTGACTGGTATACAGCCACAGTGTCGGGGGCGGCCCTCCAGATCCAGGGAAAAGGATACGGGCACGGCGTAGGCCTGTGCCAGGCGGGCGCCTACGAGATGGCAGCGGAAGGCCACAGCGAAACGGAAATTCTTCGCTTCTACTTCCCCGGCGCCGCCATCGGCATCACGCCGGAAGACCACGGATGGCAGAACGTCGCCGGCGCAGGCTGGACACTGCTGACCACCGACCCCAGCCACGCGTTGCTGGCTGCAGGAAATTCTGCCTGGTCCCGAGCGCAGACCCGAGCCGAGACCCGAGCCCAGGCGCTGTTCGGTGGGCCTCCTGCCACTTCCCAGGGCCCAACGGTGCAGGAACTCCCCACCACCGAGTTGTTCCGGCAGACCACGGGAGAGCCGGGCTGGGTGCTCGCCTCGACTCGTGGCAACAACGTATTCCTGCAGCCGGCCACAGTCCGGCAAAACAACGGAGGAGCCGAGCCGCTCCTGCTGCACGAGTTTCTGCATGTGTTGGTAGAACAGCAGGCCGGAGCGAACGCTCCGATATGGCTGCGTGAAGGTTTAGTGGAGACTTTGGCTAATCCAGGTAAGGAGGAGTCGGGGTTGTTAGGCCTGCCGGTAGAGCGCAGTGGATGCGGCCTTGGAGCATCCCGCCAACGCGACCGTTTCGCAGCGCGCACACCAGGTTGCGGCGCGGATGGCTGCTCTGCTCTGCGCCCGCTACGGCATGACCACGGTAAGGGAGTTCCTGCGTAATGGTGTTCCCTCAGAAGCAATCAGGAGCCTGGGATCGTGAGCCGGCCCGCAGTTGTGCCCCATCAATTCCCAACGCAGCTTTTGGTTCTTGATCAGCAGCTCCGCGATAATCGCCCGCAAAGAGCCGTTCTCCTGTGCTAACTGCTGCCAATCCCCTGGCAGGTTGAACTGATCGACGCTGTTGGACTGGATTTGTGCGTTGCCTATCATGTTCGGCCTCTTCCCCTTGCTGTAATAACCCGAGCCCGCCGGTCCTTATTCCCCCAGAAACAAGTACATTTGCTTCTATGTTTACAAAGCTACGTCTTGCCAGGGAAACCGCATAGCCCAATTGGTGCCGTGCAGGGGGTACTCTTTCGTAGCGTTCGGGACCACCCGGAGTGACTGGTACCAGTGCGGTGTCTTCCTTAGGAGGTGCTATGCAGATCGAATCGAAATCTTTCCGTGTGCGGCCCGGCAAAAAAGTGAACCTCGCAAAATGGCCCACCGACGTTGAGCAATTCTGCGAAACCAACGAGGAGTATCAGGAGCGCATGGAAAAGCACAGGAAGGAGTTGTCTTCATTGCAGCGGCTTCACTGGGCCAGCAACCAATACGCATTACTGGTGATATTTCAAGGTATGGATTCGGCGGGCAAGGATGGAGCCATTGCCCACGTCATGTCTGGAGTCAACCCGGAGGGCTGCGAGGTCTCCAGTTTCAAACAACCGAGCACCCAGGAACTCGAGCACGATTTTCTCTGGCGCGCAATCTGCCGGCTTCCCGAACGCGGGCGCATTGGGATCTTTAATCGCTCTTATTACGAAGATGTACTCGTGGTTCGTGTGCATCCGGAGCTTCTCCAAAATGCGGGGACTCTCTGAGGAAATGGGCGACCAGAAAGCCCTATGGGAGGGGCGCTACCGCTCCATCGTGGATCTGGAGCACCATTTGCATCGCAATCGAACGCGGATTGTCAAAATATTCCTCCACCTTTCCAAAGAGGAGCAACGAAAACGCTTCCTCGCCCGCATCGATGAGCCCGGTAAGAACTGGAAATTCTCGCTCGCTGACATTCACGAAAGAAAATACTGGAAGGATTACCAAAAGGCCTATGAGGCTTGCCTGCATGCCACCAGCAGCCGTCATGCGCCTTGGTATGTCGTCCCCGCTGACGACAAAAAGAATGCACGCTTGATCATTGGCCGCATCGTTCTTGACGCGCTGCAAGACCTTAAGTTGGCCTATCCCAAAACCACCGCCAAACGGCGCGCGGAGTTGTTATCGATCCGCAAAGAGCTGACCAAGGGTTAGACCTTGGCCCGGGCCAGAGCCAGCTCCATCAGGGTCTTGTGCGTTCCGTTGGCCTCAGGGCCGATCGCCCCCGGTCCGGGGCGGAGCTGCACATATTTCCCATCAGACTCAAGCACCCACGCCTGCCGTTGATCGCGCAGGCATACATCCAGAATCTCCCACAGACGCTGCTTCAAACCGTCTGCTCGCACTGGTGTAACCACCTCAATGCGTTTGGAGAGATTGCGGAACATCCAGTCTGCCGATCCGATAAAGAACTCGCCCTCCACCGGATCCTGCGTCCCATTGGCAAAGTAGAAAATACGGGAGTGCTCCAAAAATCTGCCAATGATCGAGCGAACACGGATGTGGTCGGTGTGGCCCGGCACCCCGGGGCGAAGGCAGCAGAATCCGCGAATGATGAGATCGATGGGAACACCCGCGTTCGAGGCTTGGCACAGGGCTTCGATCATGTCCGGATCTTCCAGCTGGTTCATCTTGGCCACGATGCGGGCAGGCTTTCCGGCGCGCTTGTTGTTGATCTCGCGATGAATAAGGTCGAGCAGCCGCGGCCGCATGGTGACCGGAGCCACCAGCAGCGAGTCAAAATTCGGCTGCTCCGCATGGCCGGTAAGGTAGTGGAAGAGATTCACCACATCTTCTGTGATCCGAGGGTCGCAAGTGAACAGGCCGACGTCGGCATAAAGCCGGGCGGTCTTGACATGGTAGTTGCCGGTGCCGATATGCACATAACAGCGCAGTCCGCCCGCTTCCTTGCGCACCACCAGCGCCGTCTTGCCATGGGTTTTGAGTCCGCTGACCCCGAAGGTAACGTGTGCGCCGGCGCGCTCCAGTTCCGCCGCCCAGTGCAGATTGCGTTCTTCGTCAAAGCGCGCCTTGATCTCCATCACGCAGGCCACCTGCTTGCCCCGTTCTGCGGCGCGTATCAGCGATTTGACGAAAGGCGTGTCATCGCCGATGCGGTATGCGGTCATCTTGATCGAGACGGTTTGAGGATCGTCCGCCGCCGAACTGATAAAGTGTTCCACCGAGGCGTCGAAGCTTTCATAAGGGTGGTGCACCAGAAAGTCGCCCGCGTGAATCGCCGCAAAAATCGGACCCACGCCCACTCCCTCCGGCAGTGCCGCCGGCCACAGCGGTATCCATTCAGGGTCGCGCAATGTGGGGAAAGGAAGACCCAGCAGCTCGAAGAGGGCGGTGTAGTCCACTTCCTCCTGCATCTCATAGAGGTCGACCGGGGAGAGCTCGAACCGTGCCCGCAGCATTTCCGTGATGGCGGGGTCGGCTCCGGGCCCAAACTCCAGCCGCACTACCGGTTCGTAGCGCCGCTGCCGAATCTGCTCCCGCACCAGCGCGCGAAAATCGGCCGCCGGTTCATCATCGAGCTCCACCTCGGCGTCGCGCGTGAGCCGCACGCTGGTGACGTTGCAGATTTCCATGCCGGTGTACAGGTGGTGCAGATTCCCGCGAATCACCTCATACAGGGGAACCAGCAGCTTTTGTCCAGGCTCGAGATCGCTCTCCAGCGATACCCACTGTTTGATCACTCCCGGTACTTTCACTCGAGCGAACATCGTTTCGTCTCTGGCCACATCGCGTAGCCGGAAGACCAGAGAGGTCGACAGGTTGGAGAGAAAAGGAAAGGGGTGGACGGGGTCAATTACCAAGGGCGTGAGCGCAGGCGACAACTCAGATTTGAAATACTTGCTGGCCTCCTCCTGTTGACCGGGAGTGAGCTCGTTCCACGACCGCAGAAACACTCCGTGCTGGGCAAGGCCGGGGATGATGGTTTGCCGGTAGCACTCCGCCTGGCTCCGGAGCGAGCCCATGAGCTTATCCCGCACTTGTTGCAACAAAGCGCGCTGGGCGTCGGTCGTCCCAAGGCGAAGCACGGCCTCCCGCTTCATGAAGAACTCGTCCAGGTTGGAAGTAAAGATGGCGAGGAACTTTGCTCGTTCGAGCAGCGGCGTGCGTTCGTCGAGCGCCTCGGCGAGCACCCGCTCATTGAAGTCGAGCCAGCTCAAATCCCGGTCGATCCACACCGCCTGCAGGTCAGTGGGTAGCGCCGCGTTAAGCGCGCCATGGTCGCCAATGGATGCCAAAACAGTAGTGGCCATTTAGATTTCCTCGCGTGACGTTCAGATTCTACGGCCCGACCCTCCACAGAAGTGTGAATAGCACGTTTCATCTCAGGGCTTCTCGTTTCCCACGGAAAAACCTGGAATAAGGTCCTTACCGGGCCAGTAATATGGATCCGAGATGGCAGTCCGCAAAATCGTCCACATCGATATGGACGCGTTTTATGCTTCCGTCGAGCAGCGGGATGATCCTAACCTGCGCGGCAAGCCGGTCATTGTCGCGTGGAAAGGTAACCGCTCCGTCGTCTGCGCCGCGTCTTATGAAGCCCGGCGTTTCGGTGTGCGCTCAGCCATGCCGGCGATCCGCGCCGAGCGTTTGTGCCCGGAAGCCATCTTTGTCCCTCCGGACTTCACTCGTTACCGGGCTGTCTCCCAGAGCACGCGGGAGATATTCAAACGCCACACCGATTTGATAGAGCCGCTGTCCCTTGACGAGGCATACCTCGACGTAACCGAAAACAAAACTGGTTTGCCTACCGCGACCCGAGTCGCTCGAGCCATTCGTGAGCAAATCCGCGAAGAACTGCACCTGACTGCTTCTGCCGGGGTCGCCCCCAACAAATTCCTGGCCAAGATCGCTTCAGACTGGCGCAAGCCCGATGGACTATTCGTGATTCAACCCGAAGACCTGGACACATTTCTACCGCCTCTTCCCATCGGTCGCATCCCCGGTGTAGGGAAGGTGACGGAAAAGAGGCTGGAGCAACTGGGAATCAAAACCGTGGGCGACATGCGCCGCCTGGAGCTACAGGTTCTCGAAGACCATTTCGGACGCTATGGTCTCAGGCTCTACGAGCTGACGCGCGGTATTGACCACAGCGCAGTCATCCCCGACCGGCCGACGAAATCTATCTCCGCCGAAGATACCTTTGAATCCGACGTGCCGTTGGCCGAGACAGAGCCCATCATCCTCCGTCTCGCAGAAAGAGTATGGGCCGCTTCGCGCAAGGAAACGCGCATCCCGCGCACCGTGGTGCTCAAACTCAAGACCGCCGAGTTCAGTACGCTCACCCGAAGCCATACTCCCCTTTCACCTCCCTCTTCCTGTGATGAATTGGCCGCCATCGCACTCACCTTGCGGGAGCGCGTGAACCTGGATCCGCAGCAACGCTTTCGCCTGGTCGGAGTAGGGCTAAGCAACTTTCGTGAAGCCGAAGGAACACCCGCCCAAGCTGCTCTTTTTGAAAAGCTGCATATTCCGTGCTGATCGGCATCGGTGTGTTGATGGGTGCATCGCCCCAGAAATGATCCGAGCTAAAAAGCGTGTGTGAGAACCCACCATTCACCGCCAGAGCTGTCCAAATTAGGGTAATTATATACTTGGCAAATCAAGTTTATTGCCCGATGATGGGGTGGTGCGGTGAGCGCCCGCGAGTTGGCGAGCATCGCACACGTCGATGACGAGGTCTTGCAATCTGCTTTCCGAATCCCACATGATGCTCCGCCTAACTGGTTGCTTGTGTTGACCGCCTACATCGACGAATCGAATCAGACTTCCGACGACTGGATGAGCGTCGCGGGGTTCTTTGGTAACGACGATCAGTGGAAGTCCTTTGTTCCAGCCTGGGGGGAGGCGATTGCCCCGAGAACTCACCTGCATACGAGAATGCTACGTTTCTCCGGCCCCCACGCTGAAAGGAGAACCAAGCCGCTTCTCGAACGGGCCGGAGCTGTGCCGAATAGATGTGGCCTCGCCTCTATGTTTGGAATGGTTCGACACTCCGACTATGCAGACCTCGTAGACTCTGGAGACGAGGGCATCTTTTGCGGATATATAGCATGTTGCCTGCCGATGGTGATAAACACTTTGCGGGGTATCCCCGAAAATGAGCGAATAGAGCTGGTATTTGAGCGACAAGATCGGCACTGGGAAATTCTAGATTTGGCACTTTGGACGGTCGTTTATTTTGCGGGCGTCCAGACTCGACTTGCAAACGGTAAATCCAAGCTGGCTAACTGGCGTTCCATTGAGAAGGAGTCAACCTGTCTTACGGAAGCGGCTGATTATTTCGCGTATGCTCTTGTCCAGAATCACCTCGATCCAGGTTCCGTAAGGGCAAAGTGGTGTAAGCCTATCCTGAATTCGGGTGGTGGCAGCGGTTACGGGCGCAAACAGGACAGGGAAGCAATTCGCCGTCTTGTAGGGCGGGCGAAAGAGTTGTTTTCGCTGGGAGACGACCTTCCCAAGCTTCTCAACGGGGGATTAATGAAATCTAATCCGGAATACGACGATTTTAATAAGGCGATGGACGCGATCCTCAAGGCCGATCCCGCCAAGGTGAAGGCGCAAATGGACGCAGAGAAAGTGGAGCGCGAAGAGAAGCGGAAGGCTAAGAAACATCCTTCCGCTTCCGACCCCGCTTCAAGCGAACAGGTTTAGAAATTCGTTTCACCCACCTTGCCGGTGACCTCTTTGTAGGTGAGGCGCTTGCCGGAAACTTGGCACAGGACAGCGGAGAAGCGATCCGCATCGTTCAACGAGTTGTCTTTGGTCGCACGATTGTTGTATCGGAACGATTGCTCGTCGAGGTAACGGAACAGATGGAACGGTTCGACACTCACATAGGTGCCACCCAGGGCGCGCTTGAGGAGACTCCAGTAGTTCTCAAGGCCGTTGGTGTGAATCTTGCCGTCCACGTACGCGATGGCGTGGTCAATAACCGCGTGCATGTAGTCAGCATCCAGGCCGCGATAGCCAAGCATCGCGTCAGTGAACAGAGCGGCACCGGCTTCAACATGCTCTTTAATCACGGGATGAACGGTCTTGCTCTGCCGATCGGGAAGGACCATGGTGCGGACCTGCCCACCGCGCTCAAGCATCCCGAAGGCCATGGCCTTGTCTCCACCACCGGTCTTGGTGATTCTGCGAGCGCGAACGTGTTTGTGCATGTTGCGCGATTTGCCACCGATGAAACTCTCGTCCGCTTCGACCTCGCCACCGCCACCGCCCAACTTCAAGAGGGAGCCGCTCTGCATCGCAAGGCGAATCCGGTGGAGCATGAACCATGCGGTCTTTTGGGTGACACCCAGAGCACGGGCGACCTCGCAGGAACTGATGCCGTTCTTGGCTCCAGCGATGAGCCAGACGGCGGGAAGCCACTTCTCAAGACCAAGGGGCGAATCCTCAAAGATGGTGCCCAGCTTCGCGGAAAACTGGCGTTTTGCATGCGCGCTCTTGCACTGCCATTTCCCCTGCTTAGGAAGCCAGCTAACATCCGCCCGTCCGCAAGTCGGGCAAGTGACGCCATCCGGCCAACGATGCGCAACCATGTACTTAATGCAATTATCGGCATCCGCGAAGTAGATGATGGCTTCTTGAAGGGTGCTAGGCGCTTTCATGATGTACTTAGGTTAGGTTTTCTATCTTGATTTGTCAAGTATATAATTACCCAAATTAGCGAAATAGGAGGTTGCTTGGGCCATGTAATTGGTTGCAAACATGAGAGAGGAGTTCGAACAAGCGCAATCAGGTTGGCGAATCGACAGCGCCACGGAACATCAACCGATTCACCAGCAATCCTTCATGGGAGCGCAAACCTCCCCTTTGTCATCCCGAGCGCAGCCGAGGGATCTGCAGTGCGCCTACACAGCCAACAAAGGCTCTTCGAGTGAGTTCGCAAATCTTGCCAGGCGCTGGTTAAAACCTCATTGAACTTAGCAATGGGCAGGTCGGGCCACCTGGGAGGACAGGGCGATGGCCCGCGCTGCTCCTGGCAGGGACGTAGCTGGCTTCTGCCCAAGAACAAAGAGTTTGGGCCGGAGTGGTGAGCTCACTCGAAGGGCCTTTGTTAGCTGTGTAGGCGCACTGCAGATCCCTCGGCTGCGCTCGGGATGACAAAGGGGAGGGTTGCGCTCCCATAGAAGGCTGATGATGAATGTGGGTACCGAACGTGAAACGCTAATTTGGACAAGTGTGACTCTCAGCCGTCCCTCCGGGACTAAATCGGTGAATGGTGGGTTCTCACACACGCTCTTCAGCCCTGCTAGGGCAAGACCTGCGCGAACATTGGGGCGGCGCGAGTTGCTCCAGAATTCATTGCGCTTCGTTATAGACGCTCTTAACAAATCCACCAGCATTGGTATTAGGCCAATCCGGATGCTTCGCTTTGAGTTCGGCACTGATTTGTTTGCCCGCCTCATCAGCAGACACGCCCTGTTGCTTAAGCGCCAAAGCCCGCGTGCGAATCCCCGAGATCAGCTCTCGTTCCGCAACCACCATCGAGCCGTCTCCAGGAGCGCTATGATCGGGTAAAACATGCGCAGCGTTCAGACCCTCAACCTTATCCAGCACCGCCAGCCACGTAGCCGGAGTGCCGCCGTCGCCAAAAATATTCGGCATCGTCTTGTTCTGCACCACGTCGCCCGACACCAGGGTGCGGTCTGGTTCAACAAACGTTAACTCGTCGCCTTTGGTGTGCGCCCCGCCGAACCACAGCAGGCGCGCAGTAACACCCCCGAGATCAACATCCGCCTCCTGGGTAAAAGTCACATCGGGCGGACGCAACACCACCCCCGCCAGCAGCTCTTTATTCTGCGCTGAACGCCCGCTGAACATATCGATCATTTCCTGCCCATGCTTCTCCATCTCCTGCTGTTGCACCGCGTCGCGGATCAGGATGGTGCCGGCAGGAAAACCAGGCTCCCCGGCGGCATGCTCCGGATGAAAATGCGTGGTGGTAAGAAACAGCTTGCGATTGCCAGGCGCAAGCTTGGCCGCCACGCGTGCGGCAGTGGCTCCATTCTTCGGCCCCAGCCCGGTATCGACCACCAGCGTAGCCCCGCTGCCGACCACGATCGCAATGTTGGGGAAACCCATAATCGCCCACACATGATCCGAGATCTTGACCGTGTCCTCACCCAACATCGGTTGGCTCATCTGTGCGAATCCACACCCGGTAAGCAGTAAAGCCGGCGCCAATACTTTCGCGACTAATTTCATGCCGTCCAATATAGCCCCAGCGGCAAGCTACAATCACTCGAATGAAGCGAACACAAAGGATTTGTGTCTGTCTCCTGGGCCTGCTTGGTTCTTCTACGCCTATGCTCTACGCCGCCAACTGCGACGCCATCAAGCAGCTCCAGCTCCCGGATACCACCATTACTATGGCCGAACGAGTGACAACCGGCGAACTGAGCGGGCCGGAAATCGACAAGCCCTTGCATGAATTGCCGGTATTTTGCCGCGTCACCGGGGTGCTTCGGCCCACAGCAGATTCTGATATCCGCTTTGAAGTCTGGTTGCCGGAGAACGACTGGAACCAGCGTTTTCTCGGGGTAGGCAACGGTGGGTTTGCCGGCTCCATCGGCTACCAGGGCCTTGCCGGTAATCTGCGTCGCGGATTCGCCACCGCCGGCTCGGATGCTGGCCATCAGGGAAAGGCCGAAGACGCCAGCTGGGCCTTTCACCACCCGGAGAAGATTAAAGACTTCGGTTGGCGCGCCGTCCACTTGACCGCGGAGCGAGCCAAGGACATTGTCAAGGCCTACTACGGCAAGACTGCCGCTAAGTCCTATTTCGATTCCTGTTCCGACGGGGGCCGCGAGGCGCTGATGGAAGCCCAGCGTTTTCCCGAGGACTACGACGGAATCCTGGCCGGCGCGCCGGCCAATGCCTGGAGCCGCATGCTGACCTCAGGAGTAAGTGTGACCCAATCCTACGATCGGCGACCCGCGCGCGTACTATCTCAAGCTTGAAGCTGCCCGCAATCCAACGCGCTGCACTCGCCGCGTGTGACGATTCGGATGGCGTAAAGGATGGCTTCCTCAGCGATCCGCCAAAATGCCATTTTGATCCCGCCGTGCTGTTGTGCAAGGGGGCAGATTCCATCGAGTGCCTCACCCAGCCGCAGGTGCAATCGCTCAGAACCTTCTATGGTGGCGGCGAAGATGCGCAAGGCAAGTCTTTTTTCCCGGGATATCTCATGGGGGATGAGGGTGGTTGGGGCGACTGGGTACTAGGCAACGGTCCCGGATCAGGCTTCGGCATTCAATACGTACAAAACTACTTCCGCTACATGGTGGCGGACGATCCAAAGTGGAATATCCTGACGGCGGATGTAGCAGCTTCGTTGCAGGCGGCAACCAGGAAAACTGCGGCCGAGCTGGATGCAACCAATCCGGATCTGGGCGGGTTGCGCGCGCGCGGCGGCAAATTAATCATGTATCACGGTTGGAACGATCCTGCGATCTCGCCCTGGAACAGCATTGCCTACTACCAAAGCGTGCAGAAGGCGATGGGCGACTCGGCGGCCAGTGAGTTTCTGCGCCTCTACATGGTTCCCGGCATGGAGCATTGCGTCGGCGGACCCGGTCCCGCGGCATTTGGACAGCTCGGCATTCCCACCACCAACGGACCCAAATACGGTGTGTTCGATGCGCTGGTCGATTGGGTTGAAAAAGATACTCCGGCGGAGACAGTGATTGCGACGAAATATGGGCCTGATAACAAGGCCACCATGACCCGGCCCTTGTGCCCTTATCCGGCGGTCGCGAAGTATAAGGGCGCTGGCAATACCAACGATGCCGCTAACTTTGTCTGCAGCAAGCCATGAACATAGCCTGCCGCCTCTTGCCGTTCATTCTGATTCCGTGCGCTCTGCACGCGCAAACACCGGCCGCACCGCCATGGGCGCAGCCCGGTTCCGCAACTCACACCCAGGTTGCTCCGCCGCCCGATTTTCACCGCCCCAGCACCAACTTCAATACCCCGATTGGTATCTTCGAAGGCCAGTCCGATATTGGAAGCGCACTGGTGCCGGGCAGTGCCAGTTACGAATCGGGCGTCGGGCAGTACACTATCAATTCTGCCGGCTATAACGTGTGGTACACGCGCGACGAGTTCCGCTATCTATGGAAGAAGATGTCCGGCGACGTTTCCCTCGCGGCTGATATCGCCTTCCCCGACCCCAAAGGCTACGGCGATCGCAAAGCCGTCCTCATCATTCGTCAGAACCTCGACGACGATTCCCAGGAGGCCATCGTCGCCCTGCACGGCGCGGGCATGATCCAGCTGGCGCAGCGTGCGGAGAAAAACGTCCGCGTCAAAGACATGGAATTTCGCGTTGGCGGCCGCGGCCGCCCCGGGGGCGCCACCCCTGACAGCCTGGTGAGTGTATTTGCCAAACGCATCGGCATCGAAAAGCGGGGCGACTCCTTCGCCTTGTTTGTGAGCCTGGAGGGCGAACCGATGCACCAGTTCGGCCCGCCCATCATCCTGCACCTCGACGCCCCCTTCTACGTAGGCATCGGCTTCTGCTCACACTTGCCCGACAAGTCCGACACCGCGGTGCTCTCCAACGTGCTCCTGGAAAACTCCGCAGGCAAACTCCACTAAAGATGTCGAACTGGGGGAAAAAATGTCCACGCGTTTTTCGCGAGATGTGGGGATAGAAGTCGGTAAGCAAGGCAAAGCAGAGGAAAAGACAGAAACCGACGGGTGCCCCACGTTCGCCCCAGCGTACGTGGGACGAAAAAGAAGGGGCAAAGCCCCCACCATTGCTTTTACTCGTTGAACGCCACTAAAGGAGAGTTCATGACCAAGCCGGCTTTCCTGGCCACCACCTTAATATTTGTTTTGCCTCTCGGCCACGCCAAAGCCCAGACGGCCACTCCAGTCAAACATCTCGTCATCATCTTCGACGAGAACATCTCCTTCGATCACTACTTCGGGACTTACCCAATCGCGCTCAACCCGCCTCATGAAACTCCGTTCAAGGCGCGTCCGGAAACTCCCCGGGTAAACGGCCTGACGCCATTTCTGCTGCAGCGCAACCCGAACTTCCTCAACGAAAAAGTAAATCAGAGTTACGCCACCAACCCCTTCCGTCTCGGTCCTGCGCAAGCAGCCACCGCGGACCAGAATCACGGCTACACCGAAGAACAGCTCGCCTTCCACGCCGGCCTGATGGATTCGTTCCCGCGATACACCGGCCTACCCGCTCTCGCCACCCAGAAGTTCTCCCCGGAAAGCATGAACGGTGCGCCGCCGGAGTATGTGCATCAGACCAAAGGATTGGTGATGGCCTACTTCGACGGCAACACCGTAACCGCGTTATGGAACTACGCCCAGCGATATGCCTTGAACGACAACTCCTACGCATCGACTTTTGGCCAATCAACTCAGGGAGCCATCGAGCTCATCTCCGGTCAAACCAACGGAGTAACCGACCAGATCAACGCCGCAAGTTTCCTGGTCGATGGTGGAAACGGCACCTACACCGAAGTGAACGATGGGGATCCTATCGGCGACAAGTGTTCCAACCCGTCCTGGGGTCAATTGCGCTACACCGGAAATAACATCGGGCAGATGTTAAGCAAGCGCGGTGTGACCTGGGGCTGGTTTGAAGCCGGCTTCGACTTATCCAAAACCAACCCCAATGGAACCACCGGCTGCCTGCGCAGCACCTACTCAAAAATTACCCAGCTATCTCCGGCAGACTACATTCCCCACCACCAGCCGTTCCAGTACTACACCCCGACCGCAAACCTGCTCCACACCCGGCCCTCCTCAGTGCGCATGATCGGCAAGGAGGGAGACGGCGCCAATCATCAATACGACACGGATGACTTCTTCGCCGCGGTGAAGGCGGGCAATTTCCCTGCTGTGACTTTCCTGAAAGCTCCCGGCTATCAGGACGGGCATGCCGGCTATTCCGATCCGCTCGATGAGCAGACCTGGCTGGTAACCGTCATCAATTTCCTGGAGCGCCAACCGGAGTGGAAAAATACCGCAGTGATTGTGTCCTATGACGATTCCGACGGCTGGTATGACCACCAGATGGGGCCCATCGCGAATCAATCCAAAAGCAAGGCGGATGGCTTAACCGGACCCGGCCAATGCGGCGATGGCGCGACTGCCCTGGGCGGGCCCGCCGTGGACCATGCCCAGGGCCGCTGCGGCTATGGTCCACGCCTGCCCCTGCTGGTGATCTCCCCCTTTGCGCGCCGCAACTTCGTCGACCATAGCTTGACCGATCAAACTTCCGTCCTGCGCTTCATCGAAGACAATTGGCTCAACGGAGAGCGTGTCGGTGGCGGGTCCTTTGATGCCATCGCCGGTTCCCTCAACGCCATGTTTGATTTTGCCCATCCCGATGCGCGCCCCTACATCCTGGATGCGTCGACCGGCAGAGTTCTCAAGCAGTAGGGGGAAGATTTGAGCTCCACATATCCACAATGCATTTCCAGCTGCCGTCGGCTTGCTTCTTCCATATCTCAACCGTTTTCCCATGGTCTGTGGCTGGCTTGCCATGCGCATCGGTGGCGGTGAGTTCATAGACGCCCTGGGTATACGCAAGGTCGCCCGAACGAGCCACTTCCACCTTCTGCGGTTCCCAGCTGACCGAGAGACCGGGCAGCGCTAGCAGCGCGCCAATTTCTTTGCGGACGCCTTCTTTGCCGCTGGCCTTTTGTTCGTTGGGCGGCAGCAGCACCGCATCATCGGAATAGAAAGCCACCCAGTCGTCCACCTTCTTCGATTGGGCTGCCTTGCTCCAGTTTTCATCGGCCTGGCGAACCGCCGCCTCATCAGCCGCCTGTGTAGACGCCGGCTGTTGTTGGCCAGAGTTGCACCCAAGAACGAAGAGCACACAAGAAAGACCCACGTACTTCAATTTTTCCATAGTCGTTTCCTTCACTAAGCCTGGAGTAGGAGTTCCGTGAATATACCAGATACCTCACCAATGCCGGGCCGACCGCAACCTTTTCGGTATCAGTTAAGATTCTAAACAACGCCACGGATGATTTATTCCAGGGGCTGAGTGGAGAAAACCCAGATGCGCAATCCTAAGCGGAAGTCAAGCGCGCTCTGCTGTTCCCTCCTGATGCTGGCGCTTGCCCTACCTGCAGAAGCGCAGAGGGTAATTACCTCCCAGTACGACAACGCCCGCACCGGTGCCAATCTCAATGAGACCATCCTCACGCCGCGCAATGTAAATGCTCAGCACCTGGGGAAAATCTTCACCTTGCACGTGGATGGAGATGTCTACGCCCAACCGCTCTTCCTCAGCGGCGTAGAAATTCCAGGCAAGGGCCGGCACGATGTACTCTTCGTCGCCACCGAGCACGACACCGTATACGCCTTCGACGCCTACGGCTCACCGTCCACTCCCCTGTGGCAAGTAAGCTTCCTCAAAGACGGCTTCACTCCCGTTCCCGCGCACGATGCGGAATGCCCCTTCATCGCGCCCGAGGTCGGGATAACCTCGACCCCCGTCATCGACCCGGGCACCGGGACACTCTATGTGCTGGCCCGCACCAAAGACCGGGCGATCCTGTTCAACGGTATCTACACCCAGCGCCTGCATGCGCTCGCGGTGACCACCGGGGTGGAGAAATTCGGCGGCCCGGTAGAAATCCAGGCCAGCATGAGCGGTAGCGGAAGGGGCAGCAGCGGCGGAAAGTTGGACTTCAATCCGTTGCGGGATAATCCGCGAGCCGCGCTCTTATTGAACCATGGTGCGGTTTACCTGAGCTGGGCCTCGACCTGCGACGTCGGCTCTTACCACGGCTGGATCATGGCGTACGACGCGCGCAGCCTGAAGCAGAAAGCGGTGTTCAATGCATCTCCCGATGGGGATGACAGCGGAATTTGGGCCGGTGACACCGGGCCGGCGGCGGACAAAGCCGGCAACATATTCGTTGCCACCGGCAACGGCCGTTTCGACGCTCAGAAAGGTGGCCGCGACTATGGCGACACTCTGCTCAAGCTGGATGGAGAGACCTTAAAGCTGAGCGATTATTTCGCACCCTACAACGTAGACGACCTGGACGCCAACGACAGCGATCTTGGTTCCGGCGGGCCGATGCTGTTGCCTGACCAACCCGGAGATCATCCCCATCTGGCGACGGTGGAGGGCAAAGGGGGCGTTCTCTACCTCGTAGACCGCGACCACATGGGCCACTGGCAGCCCGGGAACAATAGCCATGCGGTACAGACGATGGCCCTGCCCAACGGCGTCTTCGGAGCGATGACCTATTGGAACCACTACCTCTACGTGCTCAGCGACAGCGACGCCCTTCGTCAATTTGAAGTGAAAGATGGAAAGCTCGAGCCCAGGGCAAAGAGCGGCAATACTTTCCCTGGTGTCTCTGCTACCCCAATCGTCTCTGCCAATGGCTCCAGCGACGGTGTTGTATGGTTGCTCCGCTCCAAGGTCTGGAACGCACCTGACACCGGCGCGGTTCTCTACGCCTACGATGCCGCAAATGTGGCCCATGAACTCTACGATAGTGAGCAACAGCCCGGACGTGACCGCGCCGGCATCGCCCTCCGCTTCAACATCCCGATGGTCGTGAACGGGCACGTGTATGTGGGCACAAAGCACGAGGTGGACGTTTACGGTCTATTGCCGTCGGCGGGCAGCGGAAAATGAGTTTGAGGTACCCATGAGTGAAGCAAAGCAGTATTCCTACGAGACTCGCCTGAACGTTCTACACGGCCCACTTGAAATCATCGACGCTAAGGCTCTTGCGGATGCCTGTGAATTCAAGTGGTACAACCAGACGCTCTGCCAGGTAAACCAATCCGTGGTCCGCCTTGGCGTCATGGAGGGTGAGTATCACTGGCACAAGCACGATGCCGACGACGAGTTCTTCTACGTCCTCGAGGGTCAATTGCTCATCGATCTTGAAGACCGCACCGTGGAGCTTGATCCTGGAAAGGGCTTCGTCGTTCCCCAGCGAGTGGTGCATCGCACGCGCGCGCCGCATCGCACGGTAGTCCTTATGGTCGAAAACAAGGGCATCCTCCCCACCGGCGATCCAGAGGAAGAAGGAAATCAGCAGTTCTGATATTTCCAGTTGCGCTGCTTGCCCTCGGCGATCCACTCCACTGCGGTCGCAATCCGTTTGTCTCGTGTCTCCGGGCGTTTTGCGTCGGCGACCCACTCCGCGTATTCCCGTTTGCAACTCGGGCTAAAAGCCGCGAAGACAGCCGCGGCCTTCTTATTTCGCCGTAATGCCGCCGCAAACTCCGGTGGTGTTTCGAGAGCAGCTTTTTGCGGCTTCACCACCTTGCGTCTGGCCGCGATCGGGCTCGTATACTGCCCGTTGTCCACCAAGGCGGCGGCCTGCCGGATCCACCCCAGCATCTGCTTGTCGGAGGGCAAACCCGCCACGCTGGTAATGCGCCCCAGCGAGCCCATACCCTCTTCCCCCAGAACCCCAGCCTCACGCAGCACAGCGCCGATCTCCTCGCCCCAGAAACCGAAGCTGCAGTGCTCCTTAAACGCCGACATGTTGCAGAGGATCGCCCCGCGGTACTCGAAAAACGGCCGGCTCCACTTCATCGTTTCCTCGATCTCCGGGCAGGCCTTGTGCACCAGCTCTCGCAGGTGCGCCATGATCGGCTGAGCGAACGGCTGCACCCTGGCCAGGTATGCATCCACTTTGGGGTTTAGGGTCTGCGTCGCAATCATATCCCGCTCCTATTTAGCCGTAACACTTACCGATGCGACGTGCTTTTCCCACGCCAGTTGGATCGTGCCCTTACTGCCGCCCGTGCTCGTGATCGTATACTTCAGCATCTCGATCGGAGCCGGCGGCTTTTTCATCTCCATCTTCACCCGGCCCAGGTCCTTCGAAGCATCGTATTCCGTGCCCCACTGCGTTGTCTCCTTGTTGATCACCAGTTCCCAGGCATCGGGATCTTTTACATTCACGTACAGCGTGTAGTCGCCCTTGGGCACGGCCAGGCCGCCGATATTCAAATCCGCGTCGGTATGAAACGCCGTGGCGCTATTGGCGCCTGCGCGCCATATGGGAGCGGTAGGATCGCGCATCACCTGACCACCCTCGCCAAAGATCTGGCGTCCTCGAACCGACGGCGCGCAATACTTGATAACCAGCGTTGCGCCGCCGATCTTGCCGGTTGCCGTTTCCGGAGGGCTCGTTTGTCCCCAGGCTGTACTCAGGCCCACCATCAGGCTTGCCCATACCAGGAAATACTTCATAGATTCGTCCTCCGTCGTTCGTAGACGCCAGCAGTGCCACTGTACATCAGGAGACGATCAGGAAGAGAGTCCGTTATCGATTTTCATCGCATCTAGTTTTCATGGGAAAGCTTGACGGAAAAGTTGCGTTGATCACTGGCGGCACCAGCGGGATCCTGGCCTCAGACGACAGCAGTTTCTTAACCGGCATCGAGGCTATTTGTGCGTGTGGAAATCAACCGCCAACCAATCCTGACGTCGCGCCCCGTCTACTGGGGCGGTGGTGGGGCAGTTGGTGCGGCAGCCGGAGCACTCACCACTGGCTGGCCCGCTTTTACCTGACCCGCAGCCGGAACCGCCAGCGGCGCAACCGCAGCCGATTGCGACGGCTCAGCCGTCACCGGCAGAACCGCCGTATTGACCACCGCGGGATCATCGCGCAATTTGAGATACAGTGTCCCATTAGGACGCGGGACGCTCAATGTGCTGTCGCCAAACCCTTCCGGGACTGTGACTGCATTGGCCAACTGAGCATCCGTACCCACCTGCTGCAGCAGAAACAAATCCGTTCCCACCAGCGTGCACAAGGGGGCACCCTCGACGCACTTCAGCTCCTTCAATTGCGGCACCCGCACCAGCGTAGCTAAAGGCTGCCAATCCCCGGAAACCCCTTGCGCGTTAACTGGACGAAAACGCAGTGGCCCAAATGCCGACGCGCCAAATGCCTTCGCTGGATCAAGCGTTACCAACGCCGTCTTACTATCCTGCAGAACGATGTCGCCGTCTCCTACCCGCAGCGTGGTAGAAAACGCATCATCCGCGCTGGCCACTTCGATTTTCTGATCTCGGGGAAAGGAAACCGGAGCCTGCACAAAGAAAGTCAGCTTCGCGTGCTCCGGTAGTTCGTCCTCGCTGCCCAGCTGCACCACCGAAGCTGGCCCATCGGAGTGGACACTCTTATTCAGCAGCTTAACGTTGGGCCGCGATGCCTGCACCGTCGCGTCCAGGTCCAGCACGCGTCCGTCTTTCAGCGTGACCTTAGCGACAATCTTGTCGTCCTGGTGAAACGATGTAGAGTCTGGTCCCTTCAGCAGCAAAGAGTCTTCGCTTCCGTTGTGCGTGAGCGCAGCAGCGGGCGAGAAAACCGCGTCGTTGACCGACATGGAAGCGACCTCATCCAGCCGCGTGCCCTTCAACACCCCCTGATGATCGCCCGCATAAACGGTCAGGCTACCGAGCCGGCCGGCCTCGGAATAAGTGTGCAACGGAACCTGGTCCGGCTTCTCTAATCCCACTTGTTTTACTTGTAGGTTGACCGTACCCGCTTGCTCCCCATCGAGCGGCATGTCGATCTGGATCTCGTTCGGCTTGACCCCCTTCCAGGTCGCATCGAGCGTCTTCCCTCCGGCATCTTTCACCGTAACGCCGTCCACGCACGCAACCTCGGGGGCATCCAGATGGACTGTGTCCTTGCGGCCGACAATCAGCGCGTGCTGGTCGTCGGAAGCCAGTGTCCACTGTTCCGGGTGAGCACTGGCAAGATGAAAGCTTGGCCCTTCGAATGGCTCGAAACCCCAATAGCCGTGCAGAGTCCCGGTTGCGCTGCCCGGCAGTTTCTGCGCCTCCAATGCCTGCGCACTGACCACAAAGCCCCCTTTCATAGCATCCGGGGTTGCGGGCAAATCGACGCTTTGTCCAGCTTTGTTCTGCACCCGGAGAACAAAATCGTGCGCGTAGCCGGTAGCAAAGACGTAGGGCGCGCCCACCACCGGCAGCACCAGGGGCTTGGTCTGCGCGCACAATGTGTTCTTGGCATCGACCGCGTGCATCACCGGCAAGTCTGCGGCCTGCACAGACGGCAGCCCTACCACCAGCACCGACTGCGGCTTGTGAAAGGATGGCGGGTTATTCAGCTTGAGTGACAAGGTATCGCTCTTGGGCATGGCGAGCGCCGGCAGATACTGGTACTCCGCGGTGTGAAAGCTGTCGAGAATTTTCGCCATATCGAGCACTGTGCCGACATAGACGCTGTAGTAGCCCCCGCCTGCCTGCTGCGTATACGACATCTGCGACAACATGTCACCGGCCGAGCCTCCGGTAAGCTGCTGCACCACGCTCTGGCTGCGGCCGTTGTCGAGCACCAGGCTGTCAGGGTTCTGCATCAGGCAGGGCGCCTGTTGTTCAGTAGGTTTATCGAAGCACTGCTGATCGACCTTGATATTGAGGCTTCGCGCCAGCAGCTTGGTCTGGTCTTCGACTGCCTTGGGGTCGCCGCTATCCACAGTCTTCACGCCGCCAAGGTAAGTATCCAGACGGGCTCGATCCAGGCTTGCCTGGTGCAAATCCTGCGCTGCTCGAACGAAAGCTCCTGGCCGTCCCCGCACAGCGTTGCGCAGGGTGCTGAAGTCTCCTCCGGTCTCAGGTGCAAGAAACAGCAGAACCTGCTGTGCGCCCTCGGGAACGGTTACATACACGCCTTCTTCCCGAACCTTCTTATTCCAGGTCTCCGCCTTGGTAAACCAATTTTCGGGGGGCGGGTTCACCGAACCGCGGAGAAACGCAATCACCAGCACATACCGTGCTCCCTCCTTCTCCGGAAGGTCAGGATGAATCCACAAGCGGTCGCCGGCGGCGAGGTTGGCCACGGTGCCGATGGGCAAAGTCTTGCCCTCGCGTGTGACTTTGGCCTGAATCCGAGGGCCATCCAGATCGAACGCCGGGCCGCCATCCGCGTGTGCCAGTCGGGCCGTCAAAAGGAATACAAAACACCAAAGTAACCGATACACTCGCATGCTCTGATTATAGAAACTTTTCGCTAACCCGATCGGCTGCAAGCCGGGCTCACATCCGCAATCCGAGATGCGTGTCCCACTTTAGTAACATCCGCCACCCTGCCAAGCGACCTGGGCGCCAGCCTGGTTCCCGCGGATTTCCTGAGAGGCCTGGTGGAATCACGAATTGTCATGCGGCATTCCGTTAAGAAAGCCGGACAAGTGGCTGTCAAATAGGCCGCGTACAGGAAGTCCAGGTTCGCCTAGGCGTACGTGGGACGAAAAGCTGGCGAAGCCTTCCATCGTTTTGCTTTTCTGTCTCTTCAACGACTACATTGAGAAGCTTCCATAAACCGCTCTATCTATGGGACTTTACAGCAGAACAAGAACGTGCCTTCGCAAACCAGGGTGGCTCTGGTGACCAGGGACGAATAAGGTGCATCGACTTCGAATGGGTGGGTCAACTTCGTGATTTAATGGGAACTTCAGCCCGATTGGGACGGCTTGACAGAAAGGCCCAGCACGCATTGCTTGTCCGGTAGGCCGACGTAAAGCGACAATCCCGCCAGGGCACTCGCTGAAAATTTCTGCGAGATGTCCGCTACCACGAATCATTCACAGCGCTACTGTTTAACCGCAATCGCCGACATCTCGATTTTCGCACCGCCGATCAACCCCGCCACCTGAACCGTGGCTCGTGCCGGTTTGGGGTCTGGCATGAGCGCCTTATAGACCTCATTCATTTTCGGCACATCATCCAGGCTGGTAACATAAACAGTTACAGAAACGATGTCCGACATCTTGAACCCCGCCGCCTCCACAACTTTCTTTACTGCGGCGATGGTGTTGGTCGTTTGCAGGGTGATGTCGGTACCCGTCACCTTGCCGTGTTCATCGGGTCCTTGTTGGCCGGCGACGTAGAGCGTATTGCCCGCGACATAGCCATTACTGAACGGCATGCCCTGTTTGAAGTCGATCGCTTTATTTTGAGCAAACACGCTACTGGTCGTAAAGCCGGCCATTAGCCCGGCCATCAAGAGGACTTCCTTAGCCACTGAATACCGCCTCTTCATCCTTTGCGTCTCCTGTTTGGTGGATGCCCAATTCTCTCATCTCTTATGGATTTCTAAACAGGCGCTACGGGAGGGGAGCCGGCGCGAGCGCCAAAAAAGAAAGTTAGCCCGCAGGAGTGCGGTGTCAGCGGCAACTTGATCCGCGGTGAGCCCCGGACCCGAAAAACGCCGATAGCCGGGCTGCTGCCCGCCAGGCGCGACGAACTCCACCGACAGCGGTCGATCGGGAATACGCGCGCCGGACCTCAACCCGGGAACTGACTAGGGTTGGGCGTAGTAGCCGGTGCGTGTCCGTGCGACAAGCCCCGGCTTGGCCACCTTAACCTCCAGTGAGTGGTACTCATTCACCCGGTCTGCTCGGCCGGCCGCAAACGACAGCACATAGAAAGGGCTGGCATCCGAGGCAGCCGTAGCGATTTCAGCTGCTATGGCGTCGGGCAGGTTGTTGCTTCGGTTCAAGACCAGTCCGCCGGTCTGAACCGCTAGCACCTGGAGGGAGAGGGTTGCCGGGTACGCCTGGTTGGGTGCCTTTACCCCCTTGAGGAACTGCTGATAGTCGTAGAACTCACCCGTGGTTGATCCCGCCACCGCGCGGGTCTCCACGTTGTACAGCGCTATGTGGTCCTCTCTCATCTGTGTAGAGACGGCCACGATGGAGTGAAAGATGTGTTGCTGGTCCTGGTCAGTGATATCGGTGGCTCCGGCCGAGAGCAGAGGCCAACCCGGACTAATCCAGAACATTAGTTTTCGTCCCGGTTTGCTGGCTTCGTAGCCCGCGAGTGAACTGAGCGCCTTCATCGACATTTGGAACCGTTCCGAAATTCCGTAGTTTCCCTGCGATCGATCGACGGTGCGCAAACCAGTTTCATACTGGTCCATCTGCGCCGCCAGGATGTTGCCATCGGTCGAAGCTTTTCCCCGCATCTGGTCTGGTTTGTCTGAAACCAGGACCACCGATACCGGCTGTGCCAGCTTGCCACCGTTCATCTGCAGAAACTTCTTGATCCCTTCCCGTTCCTGGTCCGCCGTCAGCACATCTGCGTTGATTGCATCGATGACTAGGACAATCTCGATGTACGGTGCAGGCGTACCTGCCGCGACATCTACGGCCCGGAAAGAGCTAAGTCCCCGCGGTTGTTTATTGTCGAGAAGAGTAAAGTCTTGTTGCTGCAGTCCGCGCACAGGCGCACCGGCCTTATCGGTCACCACAACATCGAGCGTCAGGTCACGCGCCTGGCCGTTTGGCGGTGAGCCGGAGCCCTGCTGTGCGAACCCGGGGACTGGCGATACAAAACAGAACAGGGCGAATAACCAGAGGGACCTCGTCACGCCACTTCACCTCCATCGACCTCATCGTCTTCCCGCAGGTAATCCTTGCCTCAACCCCTGGCCTGCCGGTAAGCTTCACCACGGTGCATTATTGCAGGTCTCAAATATTTACTTGCGGTAAATAATGGAGTAGCGATGGCACAGTTCGCTAAGAAGTGTGGAATGCACTTGACACTTGTGGTTACCGCCGTCGTGAGCGCGTATGCGGCGCAGCCGGTGACTGAGATCACTCTCCCAGGTACGCGCCTCTTCACCGAGAGCATCACCTCGACCAAGGATGGAACCTTGATCGTAGGCAGTCTGGGCAAGGCCAACGTGAGCCGTATTCCATACGGAACAACCACGGTAACGGAGTGGATAAAGCCCGGCACCAATGGTTTGAATGCCGTTTACGGTGTATATGCCGACGAAAAATTCAAGACTCTCTGGGTATGTTCCGACCATTACGACGACGGCACTGGCGATCCGCCCTCGGTAAAATCCTTCGACCTGAAAACGGGTGCGCCCAAGGGTAGCTACGTTCTTCCCGGTGATGTTACTTTCTGCAACGACATTGCCGTGGCTGGCGATGGCACCGCCTACATTTCCGATACCCGTCAAGGCAGCGTGGTGATGCTCAAGCCCGGCGCCAAAGAACTCGAAGTTGCGGCCAAGGACCCGCTCCTGGCGGGAGCCGATGGCTTGGCTTTCGGCGAAAAGACGGTCCTGTTTGTCAACAGTGTGACTATGGGCAAGCTGTTGCGCGTAGACCTCGGACCGGACGGCAAATCGAAGAGCGTCACCGAACTCAAGCTTTCCCAACCGCTTAACCCGCCCCGACGGCATGCGCACGATCGGCAAGAACCGGCTCCTGATGGCGGAAAACTCCGGCAACATGGACATCGTCACCTTCAGCGGACCAGGTGGACAGAACGCCGACATCAAGGTCATCAAATCGGGTCTGGAAGCGACCCCTGCGGTAACCGCGACCCGCGGCATGGCCTGGATAGCCGAAGGAAAGCTAAACTACCGCAACGACCCAACCTTAAAGGACAAAGACCCAGGCACCTTCAAAATCTACGCCGTTCCGCTCCCCAAAAAGTAAACCGAGCGGTTGCACTGGCATCCTCTCCGATGGAAGCGTCACACTCCCCCCTGAGGGACCCCCTTAACCTACGGCAGAACCTTACCAACAATCTCTTTAAACCCGCTCGTCCCGCGAATGGAATCAAATCGCGGCTCAACTCCGATCCAAACCAACTCCGCCTCTCGATCCTCCACCGCCAACCGCAGAAACGAAACTGCGCTTTCCCCATCTCCTAAGGCCAGCGAAAGCAGCGCCTGCCGTGACCGGCTGATTGCCGTATCCAAAGCCAACAGCTTGAAACCCCGCGCAATCTGCTCCGCCTCTTCTATTTCCCCGATCAACCCCAGTACCTCCGCGATACCCGCCATCATAGGCAACTGACCCCCGGAGGCCGGCCGTATACTTTCAACCACTCGCTTCGCCTGTTCTTTATCCCCAATGTGCGCCGACATCAGAGCCAGAAGAAACCGCGCTTCCACAGGCAGCGGACCGTAAATCAGTGGCTCCGACAACTGACGCAATCCCTCCTCAAATCGTCTCGTGATCTGTAGAAACCGGGTGCGAGAAACCTTCTGTCGATTGGAAAAGGGATCGATGCGTTGCACCATCTCCAGCCGGTTCGACGCTTCATCAAACCGTCCCAGGGCCGCGAGAAACAGTGCGTACCGTCGTGAGGCGGAAGCGTGCACTCCCAGGCTCTCCCCGTGAAGGAAGCTCTTCTCCGCGTTTCCCCAGTCCCACTCCAAAGCTTGTGCGCCTCCCAGGCACGAGTAGGACTCAATCATCTCCGGATCCAGTTCAATCGCGCGGAGGGCCGCTTCCTTGGCAATCGACACCAGGGCGGATGAAGTACTCGCGCCCCGCAGAGCCATCTCCAGGTTGCAGTGAGAGATTCCGCAGTAAGGTCGCGCATAAGCCGGAGCCAGCTCCCGCGCCTCTTGAAACTTCAACAGAGAAGCCGGCAAGTCAAACGCAGATCCTTCATCCAGAAGCGTCTCCGCATGCAGAACCAGGGGATACGCCGCCAGCGTCAGTGCGCTCGGCGCAGCCTTTCGCCGGCGAACACGCGACTGCTCCGGACGCGACCGGCTCACGAAGGCCGTGGCGATCTGCTCTTGAACCTGGGCCAGGACCTCGGCACTCGCCTCCGTATCGAACCGGTGCGAACTCATCTGAAAGCCATCGGAACCCAGAACCCTGGCAGTAATGCGCAAGCGGTTGTAGTCCTCTCTCACCGTGCCTTCGATCACCGTACTCAGTCCAAACTTCTGCGATAGCGACGGGATGTCATACGGCACTTCCACCGGGTGCGGCAGAGTGGGTCTCGCGATCACGCGAATCCCGTCCGCACGGCTCAGGTTATGAATCAGCTCCTCGGTAACCCCCTGGGCACACAACGTAGAAAGCGGCCTGTTCGAAAGATCGACGAACGGCAAAACACCCACAGCGACCCCCACACCCTTGACCAATAAGTCGCTCTCGGGCGAAGGCCCATCCGAGGAAGGCCCGGCTAAGCTTTCATTCCTCCGAAACACCGGAACGTAGGTTCCAGGCCGGAAGTAGATGAAGACAGGGTTCTGCTTACCCTCCGACTCATAGTATTCCTTGAGCTTTGCCCGCAGCCGTCGCGCCTCCGTGCGCACAATGGAGTCCTGACTGGGATGATAGGGAGGCTTGCGGTCATACACTTCTGTCCCTATCACGTATTCCTTAAGAAGGTCCGTGTTTCCAGCCAGCGCGTTTTCGATCGCAAACCTGAGGAAGCGCCCCAGTCGATCAGATTGCAGAAAAAGAGCACTGCGCAGCAGCCGGTCGAGCTCCGCTCGTACCTCCTCTTCGGAGAGGCTTTCAGATGTGTCCGTATCCGGCAACGTATTCCTCAATACTCCACTCATGACCACACGTGATCCAGAGGCCATGATAGCGCGTCGCTACAGCCCCCTCATCGCCGATCACTGTTAGCTAACCGTTGCTCACTCAATTGTTATCTCCAGCTTCTGTCATCCTCTCTTGAAAGAAGCATGGAGCCAAACGTGAGCGAGATGCATCTATGAGCATGACCAGAAGCCAGAGGTACGGATTCTTGCTCTGGTTCCGGTAGAAATGCGGGAGAGGATCCGGCGCCAGTTGGCGCCGCTGGGGGTAACTATCGACTTCATATCCAGGGCAGCCGAGGTGTCTCACTTAGCGCTCGGTCAAACCTCGTATCAGGTGGCCCTGTTGCCTGCAGCACTCCCCGATAACGGATGGTGGTCGCTCTGGGGACAGATTGCTCTGCTCAATCCCCGGCCGGAGATCTTGGTTTACGCCCACACCGCCACTTTCCAGCTGTGGTCAGACGTCTTGGAGGTAGGGGGGTACGACGTGATTGTTGAACCGCTCGACGACAAAGAACTTCAGTCGGCAGTAACCCGCGCCGCCAGGAGCTTCGCCGAGCGTTGCTCAACTGAATACAATGACGAATAACATCGCCATCGCTCGATCAGACCATAGCAGCCGGAGGGAGCCATGTTTCGAAAAATCATCGTAGCCTACAACGAATCTCCGGAGTCGCAACGAGCGTTGAATTCGGCAATTCTACTGGCCAAAAGCCTCAATGCGGAATTGCAGACCGTCACGGCTATGGGGGATCTACCCGTCTATGCCGTCTATGCGGAAGCCGCCGATCCCAGTATTCCCCGAATCCTCGAAGACGACCGGCTGAAGTTTTATGCAAAACTTCAGCAAAAGGTAAGAGCCCAAGTCGAAAGTCACGGCATCAAATTCCAGAGTTTTTTGGTTGAAGGGCGGCAGGTGGAAGCAATCGTTGAATTTCTGCGCCAGCAGAAGGCCGACCTCCTGGTCATAGGACTCCACCAGCGCGACCTCCACATTGCCCGTTTGTGGAGTACAGTCTATGAGCTGGCGCAGGACGCGCCCTGTAGTGTCCTGGGCGTGCATTGAACGTTCCTCGGGCCCCTGACAAGAAACAAGACCACGGATAAGCAGGAGCTTTATTTTGCAAAAACGAGCGATGATCGTTCCGGTGGTGACGTTAGTGGTCGCAGGGGCGCTCTTTTTCACCATCAAGGGTTGCTGGACAACCTGGGGAGGTGGAGGCGCAGAGCAGCACACCGACGATGCGTATGTGCGCGCAGACCTGACTCCATTGAGCACACGCATTTCAGGCACAGTCCGCAAAATGGAAGTCAGCGACTACCAACCAGTCACGGCTGGTCAACTTCTGGTGCAACTCGAGGATGACGATTATGCCGCCATGCTGGCTGAAGCCAAGGCCGGCCTGGCCGCTGCACAGGCCCAACTCGCAGATAACCAGGCCGCGAAACAAATTCAGGACGCCACAATTCAGAACGCGGAAACAGGAATTGCCCAGGCCACGGCCGCATTGAATGCGGCTAAAGCTGCAATCGCCGCCGTACAACCGGACGTCGATCAGACGGAGACGGAGCGGAAACGCGAAGAGGCACTGCTTGCCTCAAAAGCCACCACCCATCAGGAACTCGAAGGAGCCGTCGCCAACGCGGACCGCAATGCCGGACTGCTTGCCAGCCGGCAGGCGGACCTCGCTCGAGCCCAGGGTGCGCTCGAGAGTAGCCGCGCCGTCCTCCAAGCAGCAAAAGCACAACGCGCTGCGCTCAACACCAAGGACGCACTCTACCGGGCGGATATCAAAGCCAAGCAGGCGGCCATCATTGTGTCCGAGGTCAACCTTGGATATACCCGCATCGTCGCCCCTGCGACCGGCGCGGTCAGCGAGCGTCATGTGCAGGAAGGGCAGTTGGTAGCTCCCGGCATGCAGGTGATCGACCTGGTCAGAGGCGACGTCTGGATCCAGGCCAATTACCTGGAGACCCAACTTACCAACATGCAGACGGGAGATGTCGCCGACATCACGATTGATACCTTCCCTGGGGTGGTGCTGCATGGAAAAGTGGCTGAGATCTCTCCGGCCAGTGGATCGCAATTCGCTCTTCTGCCGCCGGATAATGCCACCGGAAACTTCACTAAAGTTGTGCAGCGCATCCCGGTGAAGATCGTGCTCGATCCGGGCCATCCCCTGCAGGGCAGGCTGCGGCCTGGCTTCTCGGCGGTCGTGACGGTCCACCCTTCCGGCAAGCGCACTGCCAGGGAGGGTTCTGCCTCTTGAGCACACAAGCGGCATCTCCTCACCGCGGTCATCACCACTCACCCCGTTGTCGGAGTCTTGGGTGTTCTGCTAGGTGCGATGATCGCCACCTGCACAGGGCGTCTGATCAGTGTCGGATTAGCGGATCTGCGGGGCGCTCTGCACCTTGGCTTTGATGAGGCGTCGTGGTTGGGTACGGCCTTCAACGCGGCCATGATGTTTATCGGCCCTTTCTCTGTGTATCTGGGCGGACTGCTGGGCGCGCGGCGAGTTCTTCTGGCCTGCGCCGGCGCATTCACTGTTATCAGCTTGTTGCTCCCCCTGGCGCCGAACCTTCCGGTGCTCCTGATCCTGCTGGTGCTCGCCGGGCTGACCGCGGGAACGTTTTATCCTCTTACTCTTTCGTTCGTTCTGCGTAATCTCCCCATGCGCTACGTGCTGCTGGGCATCGCGATGTACGCGATGGATATCGTGTTCACGTACCAATGTGGCTACCTCGCTGGAAGCCTGGTACATGGACCACCTGTCGTGGCGCTGGATCTTCTGGAACAGCGCGATCCTCACGCCCGTCATGACGGTGCTGATCTATTTCGGGATTCCGTGGCAGCCCATGCCGCATCCCAAAGAAGGACAGCCGAAACCAAACTGGAGAGGCTTCTTCTACGCCAGTCTCGGGTTCGCTCTGCTTTATAGCGCTCTCGATCAGGGTCAGCGACTGTATTGGTGGCATTCAGGGACCATCGTCGGCTTGACTGCTTCCGGCGTTTTCCTGCTGTTGATGACGGTCGTTCGGCATCTCCGCATGCCGAACCCGCTGGTGAATTTCAAGTTTCTGCTGAGCCGCAATACCCTTCTGCTGGGAGTCGTTTTGATCTGCTTTCGCTTCGTCATGCTGGCAACGGTGGTGAGCATACCGAGCTACCTGGGATCAGTGAAAGGCTTTTTGCCTTTGCAGATTGGGCCGGTCCTGCTGTGGGTGGGGTTACCCCAATGCATCTGCGGTCTGCTGGCCATGTACTTGCTGAAGTATGTGGATGCGCGGCTGATATTGACCTTCGGCTTTGCTTTGGTGTCGATTGCCTGCGTCCTCAATGCGCAGCTCTCTTCTGCGTGGTCAGGAGCCAATTTCTTACGATCGCAGGCCGTTATGGCGGTTGGCCTGGCCTTTGCATTCAATGGCATGGTGGGCGCCATCATTCTCGAAGTGCTGAACTCCGGCGCATTGAGCCGGCCTATCGATGTGCTTACGTTCGCCGGTTTTTTTCAGACTGTGCGCCTTTTCGGAGGAGAGGCCGGGGCCACGTTCATGCAGCATTTTTTGGCTACTCGCGAGCAGTTCCACTCCAACATCCTCGGGCTGAGCGTTCAGCTTGGTCTGCCGGCTACCGATCAGAGGCTACTCGGTCTTACGGCTACATGCAAAGCCGTACTTCGGGGTTGCCCGGAGCAGCGGGGAGAGCGGGAGAGATTCTTGGTCTGCAGGTCAGACAGCAAGCTTTCACACTGGCAATTAACGATACCTTTCTGCTGATCGCCTGGTCGGTCTTGTTTTGCCTGGTGGTCGTCGCGTGCATGGCGCCGGTGCCAAAGCAGTATCGCCAGGAGTAAGGGCTGAGTTGAGGTTAAAGGAATCTTAAATGCGGCTATCTAAAACGATACTGTATTTGTGCTCATTGGGCCTACTGGCCGCTTTCCCACGGCGCCGTGGGCCAAAACAATGCGCCGATGCCGCTGACCCTCTCCCAGGCCATCGACCTCGCTCTCAAGCAGAACCGGGAAATAAAACTCGCCCAGCTGGCGGTGGTAGACAGCGAGCACAAGAAGGAGATTGCTCGTTCTGATTACTACCCTCACATCCGCAACGAATCACAGGTTCACTCACATCACTGAACTCGCAGGGGTCGAGATACCACGCGGGAGCGTTTGGCAATCATCCGGATACCGGACCGATTCCTGGCGAGACTCTATTTCTTGATCAAGGCTTGACCACCAACTACACCAGCGGCACCGGTCTCGAACAACCGGTGACGCAGATGTTTCGAATTCGCGAATCCAATCGCGCTGCGGCTGCTGATATCAAGAGCGCGAGGGCGCAGGCAAATCAAACCCAAAATCAGATTGCTCTCAAGGTTCGCCAGCTCTACTACGGCATCCTCATTGCGCAGCTCAAACAGCAGGCTGCGCAGGAAGAGGTGGCCGCAAGCCAGGTCAAGCTGCAGGAAAGCCTGAGCGACGTGGAAAGGGGCCAGGCGCTGGAGGAGGTTGCCCTGGAGAGTCGCGCCTCCGCTCTTGATGCCCAGCAATCCGCACTCGTGCAGCGCTTGCAGATCCACGATCTGACTCATTTCGCTCGACGACCTGCTGGGCCTGCCGCTGAACACGAACCTGGTTCTGGAGGCGGATAACTCCACGCCGGCTCCCATTCCGTCGCGCGAGGAATGTATCCGCATCGCTCAAGACCACAGCCCGGAAATCCAAGCCGCCAAACAGAGCGTTGAGAAAGCAAAAGCGGGCCTGGCGGCAGCCAAAGACGAATACATCCCGGACGTCACCGGCCTGGCACGATACAGCTACCAAAGCGGAATTCCCTTCCTGGTTCACAATTTCGGCACCTTCGGATTTTCGTTTACCTATGACCTTTTTGATGGCGGTAAGCGTATTGCTGAGATCAAGGACTCGCGCACCTTGCTCTCGGAGGCCGAGCTGAATCTCGCCAGGATCGAGGATGAAGTCACCGTCCAGGTAGAGACGGCTTACGACAAAGTGGAACAAATGCAGGATCTCGTCGGCGTCGCAGAAGAGGTGTTGCAGGCGAGAACAGAAGCCTCCCGGGTGACGGATCGGCGGTTCGAACAGACTGCGGCTCTCGCTTCCGCACGCGCCGAGGCCCACGCCAAGGCAATCTCCGCCCAGGCATCCGCGCTGCAAGCCACTCTCGGATTGTCCCTGGCCCAGGGCGACCTCAAGCGAACCATTGGCGAGCTACCTCGCTAGCCAGGGAGAACAGTATGCCGCAAAATAAACCGGTAGTCATCATCGTGGGCGGCGGTTTCGGCGGGCTGGCCGCTGCCCGGGCGCTGAAGAAGGCCCCGGTCACGGTGATCCTGATTGATCGCAACAACCATCACCTTTTTCAGCCTCTGCTCTACCAGGTCGCCACCTCGGTGCTGGGTCCCGGGCAGATTGCATCGCCGATTCGCGGCATCCTGAAGAACAACGACAACACTACGGTTCTTCTCGGCGAAGTAACCGGGATCAATGTCGAAGCCCGTTCCATCATCGCGGATTCGGCCGATCGCACCGGCGTCGCTCTCCCCTATGACTATCTGATTCTCGCTACCGGTGTGGAGCAAAGCTATTTCGGTCATCCTGAGTTCCAGAAGTATGCCCCCGGCCTGAAAGGCCTCGCGGACGCGGTCGCACTCAGAAACAGAATCCTGCGCGCATTTGAGCTGGCTGAGGCGGAAGAAGACCCCGCTCTCCACCAGAATCTTCTTACCTTCGTGCTCGTAGGAGGTGGTCCCACCGGCGTGGAGATGGCGAGCGCGATAGCCGTCTTGATACGCATCACCTTGAAACGAGAGTTCCGCCGCATCGACCCTGCTTCCGCGCGCATCGTCCTGGTCGACAGAGGCACCCGGCCGCTCGCCACTTTCGCTCCCGAATTGTCCGCCGCCGCCAGGCGGCGGTTGGAAAAGCTCGGGGTAGAAGTCAGGCTCGGCCAGGGTGTCGATTCTGTCGACGAGCAAGGAGTCATCGTGGCCGGCCAGCGCATCTTTAGCAAGACTGTTATCTGGACGGCCGGCGTTACCGCCTCTCCGGCAGCGAAATGGCTCAACACAGAAACCGACCACGCGGGGCGCGCACTCATCCAGCCTGATCTTTCTATCCCCAATCATCCTGAGATTTTCGTCGTTGGTGACACCGCCTCACTGCAGCAGGATGGCAAACCGCTCCCCGGTGTCGCCCAGGTAGCCATCCAGCAAGGCCGCTATGCAGCCGATCTCATTCGCCGTAAGGTCTCCGGAAAGGGCATTCCTGCCCCGTTCCGTTATTTCGACAAAGGCAACCTGGCCGTGGTCGGCAAAAATTTCGCCATTCTCGAAAGCCACAAGGTTCGGCTCAGCGGCTTCCCCGCCTGGCTTGTCTGGGCCGCTGTGCACCTGGAATTCCTGGGTCAGTCCAGTCTTCGCCTGAGTGTGTTTGTCCAATGGGTATGGACCTACCTCACCGGGCAAAGAGGATCTCCTCTAATCGTGAACCATCATTCTGAAACATAGACAGCCTCTATTTCAGACCGCTGACCAGGTACAACTCAGAAAGCAGCCGCGTATAGCCGTACACGTAGGCTTTGCCGTTCGGGCTGAAAAGAATCTGCGTCATGTCGCACAGGCCGGTCTCGTCCGAAGGATTAATCTCTTTGTACAACTGCCTCTGTCCATTCAGAATGTTCAAGCGATAAATCTTTACCGGCGCTATTTTCTGCTGGTAGGCGTACACGAAGCGCGGGTCAGTCGTCCAGGAAAACCCTTCCCCCGGCAGTAAGCCCACAATCGCGCGCGGCGGCCCGCCATCCAACGGATACAACTTGGCTTCCCCGCCCATGTGACCGCCGGTGGCAAGCAACTGCCCATCGGGAGAAACCTGGCAGCCGAAAACTCCTTCCGGAGTCAGCGGGCGCGGTTTACCCCCATCGATGTTCTGAATGAAGCAGCGAGCCGGGTGCCCAGCCTCGTTTCCCGAGAAGACGATCTGCTTACCATCAGGCATCCAGTGCATTCCATGCCGATACTGTTGAATGTTGCCCCGATCGAGTTTCTTGATTGTGCCCGCCCCGGTCGGCAATAACTCCAGCTGGGTATAGGAAACAGTGGTGATTGCCCATTTCCCATCGGGAGAAAAATCACCCGCCATGCCTTCGCCCAGTGGGATCGGCGGAGACCCTTGCATGTCACGCACCGCGACGGTATACGTGGGTCCGCCTTCCTCACCCTGCTCGTCGAACAGCAGCGTGTTGCCGTCGCGAGAGATATCCACCGGCAGCGACCAGTCCAACCAGGAGACGTCCCGCTCCCTGGGTGCCCCGGCTGCCATGGCCAGGATGCCGGCGCGTTGTTCATCCCGGGTCATCAGAACCCTGCCGTCGGGAGAGATATCCTGGAGCGTGACCCCACCCGGCGCGCGGAAAGCCAGCCGCTGGTGACCCTCCAGGTCCACGGCGTAGACGCGCCGTTGCAATCCCGCTTGCGCGGCCGAGAACCACACCTCGGAACCGTTCGGCGACCATGCCAGCCCTTGCTCACTCTCCCACCCGCTGGAAAGAACTTTCTTTTGCCCCGCAAGGTCAACCACGGAAACCACGCCCCGGTCGTCATCAAGGGTCGTATGGTCAAGAAATGCGATGTGATCGCCTTTGGGCGAAATCCGCGGATGGCTAATCCAACCATCCGTCTCATAGAGCATGTGCCCTACTGGAAATTCAAGCCGCTGCGTCCCCCCCATATCGCGGACAATGGCCAGCGTCTTTCCATCCGGAGCCCAATCCGCCCCCAGGACATTCTCCGCGATCTGGCGCGGGGAGCCGCCCGTCAGAGGAACCTGGGCTACTGTGCCAACGCTGGTGAACATAAAGGCATGACTGAGCGACTGCTGCACCGCCAGTTCGCCGGTGGAAGAAACCGCAAGCAGCTGGCTGGCGGGAATTCCGATGCTGCGCGCCCCAGGAATTTTCAGGTCAGTGGAGAATATTTCGATCGGCGCGCCATCCCACGAGGCGCCGTAAATTACGTTGTGCCCGTCAGGAGCAAACCTGGCAGAGAAAATCGTGCCGTGCCGGATCGTCAGACGCTGAAAGTCCAGCGCCCGCGAAGGGGCCGTATGCCGCCCTAGCCAGATGCCGAGCCCAATCAAACTCCCACATATAAGGAGGAACCCGGCCAGTAGCGCCAGCTTGCGGCCGGATATCCTCCGCTTGGGCGGAACGACGATGGTTGGCGGAGGCGCCGGAGGCGTCTCGACCAGTGCGCACTCCAGCGTGGCCACAAAGCGATAGCCGCGGCGCGGCACCGTCTCAATAAAACAAGGATTGTCCGCGGAATCCCCGAGAGCCGTCCGCAGCTTCCCTACCGCCACATTGACAGCGTGGTCAAAGTCTCCGTAGCTTTCGTCCGGCCAGATGCGGCTCTGCAATTCCTCGCGCGTGACGAGGCTGCCCGGGCGCTCCAACAAAATCTGCAGCACTTTGAAGGGTTGATCTTGCAGCTTAACGCGGTTACCTGATTTACGAACCTCTCCGGAGTGGAGATCAGCCTCAAACACTCCAAACCGAATGGTCCGGGACCCGTTCTGCACCGGTGGTTCCCCGTTTATGGGTGAGTTTAGCATCGTTGCCCCGCCTTCTCTTGATGCCATAGGCCCCCTGCAAATTCAACTAGTTTGCCTGGATACCCTGGTCTCCCCTGCATCTCCAACCTGTCTCCTGCACCCTAACTCACCGTGGACATTTAAGTTAGCTCGAGTGAATTGAGGTCCCTTTCGCCCTGATCAAGCATGGCCTTGCGATGAGGTGAGGCCAATGCGCGATCGCAATTTCTGGTTGTTGAGTCTTCTCACGGTCCTGCTGCTGGTCGCCGGCCAAGCCGCAAGAGGTGATACGGAAAGACAAGCGCTCAGGTTCGATCTATATCGCGACTATCTAATAGTGGCCCGAGGTTCCGCTGGTCCACTGAAGGGTCTCAACTTCTTATTAGATACCGGGGCCAGCCCCACTGTCCTGGACCGAAGGTTGGCACAAAAGCTTCATCTGGAGGAATCACCCGCCAGCATCGCGGTTCTGGACGGCAGCGTGCAAGCCGGGCAGGCAACCGTACCCAGCCTGAACTTCGGGCCAATGCGACGGGAGAATCTGCCTGTCCTGATCGAAGATTTATCCTTCTTTCAAAAAGCCCTCCCGGTCCACATCGACGCTGTCGTTGGTCTGGATGTGCTGGGCCAGACCGCCTTCGAGATCGACTACCCGTCACGTGAGATCCACTTTGGTCCGCTTCCGCAGTTGGCGAACTCTCTTCCTATACAAATGAAGGCCGGCTTACCAATCGTCGATGCGGAGCTCAATCACGTTTCGCTCCATCTGTTGGTCGACACCGGGGCCTCTTCGCTTATCCTGTTCGAAACCAGCACGCCGAGGCCCATCTCGCCCCTGAAAGTCAGCGCCGTCATCGGCGAGGCTGAGCGCAGACAAGTGTGGCTGCGCAGCGTAAGGCTCGGTGAAGCCCAATTTGGCCAGGAACCAGCCTTTGTGGTCCGAAGCCGCACGGATGGAAACCACGATTTCGACGGCCTGATGAGTCCAGCAGCGCTGGGCATCACAAAACTCGAAATCGATCTGGGACGAGGCCTACTGACCTTCGCCCGCTAAATGTCCGTTACCGGACGCCCCTGTTCATTTTCGACATACCCCCACCGCCGAGGAACCCCGCGGATCAGGACGGGTGAGGACGGGTGCCCCTCGCCCCAGCATACGTGGGCCGAAAATGACAGGCGAAGCCCATCCAAAGCTTTTGTTCTGTCCACTAACAGGATCCCCGGGTACCCCACCGCGGTAGCGGACCCCGTTCTTTCCCAGCGCCCAACGATGATCTCGCGTCTAATGAGGCATGGCGGAATACGTCTCACGCGAAGACAGCCAATCACTCCTCGCCTCACTGGAGCAGTCACCGGGTGAGCCGCGCCATGGTTTCTTCGGCCCCGGATCGATAACCTGGCAGGTAAACCGCGAGTCTGCCGTCTTTCTCGCTGCGGGGCGTGCGGCCTTGTTGCAATTGGCTCACCCCTGGGTCGCGGCCGCGCTGGCTCAGCATTCCAACCTGCTGCACCAGCCAGTCAGCCGTTTCCATTCGACCTTTCGCGTCATCTACACCATGCTCTTCGGCACCCGCGCTCAAGCCATCGAGGCCGCCAAGCAGCTCTATCGCCGCCATACAACGATTCGCGGCGAGCTGCCCCAAACCGTGGGAGCGCACCAGCGAGGCGAGCACTATGAGGCCAACCAGGTCGCCGCCCTGCGCTGGGTGCATGCCACCCTGGTGGATAGCGCAATCCTGGCCTACGAATTTATGTTGCCGCCGCTCTCGTCATCAGACCGTGAACAATACTACGCGGAGAGCAAACGAATGGCCGCGCTCTTCGGCATTCCCCCAGAAGCTCTCCCCCAGGATTGGGAAGCCTTTGCGCGCTACACCGCGGAGATGTTCGACTCACCGCAGCTCTGCGTCGATGCAGTTGCACTGGCCCTCGGCCAAAGCGTCCTATCCGGAGTCGGTACCTGGCTTCGACCTCCCCACTGGTACCACGCGCTCACGGCATTCTGGATGCCGCCGCATCTCCGCACCGCCTTCGGGCTCCCGTTCGGCGCGCGGGAAGAACAAGCCGTGCACCGGGCTGCCCGCCTGCTGCCCCGGCTCTATCCTTATATTCCCGGCACGGTGCGTTTTGTTGGCCCTTTTCACGAGGCCGAAGCCCGTCTGCGCGGTCGCTCCCCGGGCCTGCTCACCCGGAGAAGCAACTACTTCTGGATGGGTGAGCCGCGCCTGTTGTACGCCGGCCTCTCCCGATAGCTCCTCAGACCTCGTCGATCACCCGGGCCGCCGCATCGATCGCCTCCGCGACCTTGCGAATCTGCTCCGGGGAAAGATTGCCCCGTTCGGTCCGGATGCTCAGCGCGTACCGAAGGTTCATGATCGCCCGCATAATCTGCGGAGATCTCCCCCGTCCAAAGGCTTTGCCGGCCTGCTCCATCCGTCCAAAAATCGCCTTGACGACGCCCTTGTTCTCCTGCAGATATTCCCTGCCCAGCTCCGTGGCCGCATACAGCTTCTTGTTGCTCTCGGTTGAGGAGACGGTGGCATAGCCTTCCTCCTCCAGCATGGTCAGCGTGGGATACACCACTCCGGGACTCGGTGCATATCCGCCCGAAAGCCGCTCTTCGATAGCCTTGATGATCTCGTAGCCGTAACTCGGTTTATCTGCGATCAGTTGCAGAATCACATACCGCAATTCTCCATTGTCGAAGTGCCTTTCGCGCCCGCCGCCGCCGAAACCGCGCTCGTGCCCCATGGGGCCATCGAAACCACGATGCCGTCCGCGGTGACGCTCCGCGCCATGATGGAAATCCCCACCATGATGCCGGCCCCCGCGTCTGTCTTCAAATCTCTCTTGTTCAAACATATTTACTTCCTCCATTTCGATATATCTTAAGATATATCTTAGATTGTCTAAAGTCAACTTGGATGCAGCGATTTTTCGCCGTCCGAGGAGCTTGCTGGTCTATGCTGGCGTGGCGCCCGAAACCAGAGGATACGGATGATGAAACGCATATTCCCGGTCTTAGTCCCGGTCGTGGCCCCGGTCTTGGCGTTGGTCCTGTGCGCCGCAAACGCCCCCGGGCAAGCAGCCTCGGCCAACCTGGCTCCGGCGGACGCCCTTTTCAAGGCGGGCAAGTTTGCCCCGGCGGAGAAAATCTATACCCGCATTGCCACCTACCAGCCCGGTAGTTTCGCCAGCCAGCTCCAACTGGGCCGCATCGCCCTGCTGGCGAATCACCTCGACCTGGCAGAAGCGCGGCTGAACAAGGCCCTCGCTCTGCAACCGGACAATGTGGACGCAAAAATCATGTTGGCCGAAGTTTTCTATCGCCGCGACAATTTCGCCCAGGCGGCCAGGTTAATGGCCGGCGTCAGCCCCGCCGGCGACCAGAATCTCGCCAATGTTTCCACTCTGAACCGTGCCAAGCTGGAAAGCTTCCAGGGTCTAAAACCCTACGAGATACAAGGGCAGGGCGAGATCACGAGGTTGAAATTTGTGAAGCGCGATCCCCTGCCCCTGGTAAAGGTGCGTATAAACGGCGGCAAGGAGGTCGTCTTTTTCATCGACACCGGCGGCGCAGAACTGGCGCTCGACACAGCTTTCGCGAAAGAGCTCGGCATCCCGCAATTCGGTGGCGTGCAGGGAACCTTTTCCGGAGGCCAGCACGCCGAAGTACAGAATGGCCGCATTGATTCCGTCGCCGTCGGCGATTGGGTTGTGAACAACGTACCCGTCCAGATCCTCGCCCTACGCCAGCTCTCGCAGCCCTTGGGGGTGCAACAACTCGATGGCTGCATCGGAACCATTTTCCTCGCCCATTTTTTATCCACGATAGATTTCCGCAATGGAGAACTCGTTCTGCGTCGCAAGACAGAACATTTGCAGAGCAGCGGCGTCCAGGTGCCGTTCTGGCTGGCGGGTGACCATTTCATCGTCGGTTGGGGAAAAGTGAACACGCTGCCGCCGGTACTCCTCTTTGTAGACACCGGGGTTGCCGGTGCGGGAGCAAAGCTGGCGCCGTCGGTGATCCAGCAAGCGGGAATCAAACTCGATCAAAAGCAAGCCTCCCCTGGAGCAGGCGGTGGTGGCTCGTTCACCACCGTGCCTTACCTCATCCAGGAGCTCTCCTTCGGAGACATCCGCGAAACCAAGGTTTCCGGCATCTTTGACGGCCCCTATCCCTGGGAGCACTCGCTAGGCTTCTATTTGGCTGGAAGCGTCGGCCACGACTTCTTTCAGCCCTACGCGGTAACCTTCGATTTCTCGAACATGCTGATAACTCTCACCCAGGGCCCGTAATGATAGACCGAAGGACATTCCTGACCACCGCCCTGATCGCCGCAGCCGGGGCTCATGTCGCGCGAGCTGCGTGGCCCGCGATCAAGCTATCTCTCTCCGGGCGCATCTCCGAACCTATCGGCGAGGTTACCAACTTAAAGCCTTTGACCTACGACGAATTCCTCCACATCGCCAAAACCACCGGATACGACGCAGTCTGTATTCGTCCCCTGCAATGCAGCATTGCGACCCCGCTCGACCAAATGGTAGAGATGGCGCGCAAGACCCGGGAGGCCGGCTTGCAGGTATCGATGGTCACCTGCGACATGGACCAGCCACCCAACAATGATTGCTCGCCCTTTGCGCTGCTCAACATCGCACCGCGCCTGAAGATGGCAGAAATCTTCGGCACCAAGATGATCCGTTGTCAGATCAAGCGGCCGGAGCAGCTTGGCTGGGCCCAGCGCGCCTGCGACGAGGCCAGGGAGCGTGGCCTTTGGATCGTCCATCTATCGCACCCCGCGACGCTATTCTCCAACGTCGACGACGCTGTCGATTGCCTGAAGAAGATCAACCGTCCAAACTTCGGCCTCGTTTACGAGCCGGTCAATTGGATGAACACGCCCCAGGGCTACGGCCGCGATGTGATCACCAGGGTCGCCCCTTGGCTGGTGAACGTCTACGCCCAGAACCAAAAAATCCGCAAACCAGGAACCCCACCCGATGCCCCGGCCGGATCCGCGCCGCAGGTCACGGCGGAATCCTGTGCGGGAGCCGCCCGGCCGAGCGCATTGCATCCGGCAGCCGGAGGAGCAACGAACAACCTCGGATTATGGGAGCCGGGAGGAATCAATTTCGACGTCGTATTCCAGGGCCTGCACGAAATCGGCTACACCGGCTATTTCACCGTGCATTCCAGAACCTCGCAGGCCAACACGCCGATCGATCTAGCGACCAGGAGCTTCGCCTTCCTGAAGCCTTATGCCGAAGGTAGGAAAGACTGAGAATCCTGTCCTATTGGTACGCTGGCGGAAACTCGACCTCAACATCGTATCGACTTCCTCTCCTTCGCCGCTGACTCTGTATTGCCACCACGTAACCGCGTCCATCGCGGCCTGCGTGAGAAGCGCAGGAGCCGGCACTTTTACGGAGCGGCTTCGCTCCGGGACCCCAAATCCCCCACGATAAACCAGTAGCAGAAAATCCCCGCCAGCAGCACTACCGCGGCCAGCACGAATCCGGGCGCATAGGAACCTGTCCGGCTGATCAGCAACCCTGTGATCAACGGCGCCAGCACCCCACCCAGGTTGCCGGCAAAGTTCTCGAACCCGGTCCACAGGCCCACATCCTGGTGTGGAGCGCAGCACTGCAGAATTACCAGCAGATTGCCGGTCGCGAGACCAACCAGCGAACCGCCGGCAATGAGTGCGACGGCGGCATTGGCGCTCTGCACCCGCGACGCGGGAATGAGAAACAAACCGCAAAGAAACGCTATAGTGACAATTCCCTTGCGTGTACGTGTTTCGTCCCAGCCGTAAGCGGTCAGCCGGTCTGCGATCCATCCCCCCAGGGGTTCGCTCGCGCCAAACACGAAATAAGGCAGTGAGGAGAAGAAGCCCGCGCGCAGGATAGTAAAGTGCCGCACCGTCACCAGGTAGTCTGGCAGCCAGGTCACAAACAGGTACCAGTAGTAGTCGAAGCAAAAGAAACCGAGGCAGATACCGATCAGATTGCGGTTCGTCAGCAGCCACCGAATTTCCTGCCATCGATTGCGGCTGCCCGCAGCCGGGCGGGGAGGGCGGCCCAGCCGTCCTTTAGTAGCCCACAGCCAGGGGATAACCCACAACAATCCTGCAAACCCGATCAGGCGAAACGTTGCCCGCCAATCCAGGTGGACCAGCAGTCCGGGGATGATGAGGCCGCCCAGCACCAGGCCCATGCGCGTGCCAAAGTCGAACATACCGCACGGCAGGCCCCGTTCTGTGGAGCCGAACATCATGCTCACAATCTTGGTGCCGCCCGGCAGGTAGATCGCCTCGCCCACACCGAGCAGCATGCGAAACATGATCAGCACTCCGAGGCTGGCGGCAAAGCCCGTCAAGCCCTGGCCCAGGGACCAAAGCACGAAGGCTGCGAAGTAGAGCCAGCGCAGGTTGACGCGGTCCGCGGCCCACCCAACGGGGATTTGCATCAGCGCATAGGACCAAAAGAACGCCGAAAGCAGGACGCCTTTGCTCTCGGGCCCTAGTCCGAGGTCTCTGGAAATCAGCGGCAGCGCCAGCGAGAGGCTGGAGCGGTCAAGGTAATTGATCAGAGAAGCCGCAAACAACAACCAAACGATCGTCCAGCGGCCGTCGTTTTGGTGAGAGTCCCTGCTCATGAGCTCCGTGGAAGCAACAGGGGGACAGTATACCTATCGGCAACCGCACTTCACCCCTCGCTAGTGAACGGCTCCTCATCCACCCCCCCTTTGTCATCCCGGCAACCGACTTGCCACTGGCAAGTTAAGGATGGAATGAACTCTGCGCCTTTGGGATCTCTGCCTGCCATCAATGGCGCGGGTGAGGCGGGGAAAGTCGGCAAACGAAGTATTGGCAGAGAGCGCCAGCACCGAAAGCGGATCTTTTCGGTGCTCCATATCTGCAACGAGGCCAGTTGGGGCATCCACGTAACCCTGGCTGCTGCCGATTTACTCCGCACCCACACTATTTCGGGGAGGAGGTTGTGCCCAAGAGACCCTTGGTAGTTGCGAACTCGCGGCTCGCTTTTTCCGGCTCCCCGCTCTTTCGGTAAACCTGTCCAAGCTGGAAGTGCAGCGACGAGTCCTGCGGCTCGATGGCCACTGCTTGTTCCAGCGCTTCGCGCGCAGCGCTCAGCTCCCCCTTGTCAGAGTACAGTCTTCCGAGTTGCGCGAGGATTTTTGAGTCGCGGGGCGCGATTTGTGCGGCTTGTTGCAGCAGGGGCAAAGCCTCGTCGAGGTGGTTGCGATCAATCAGCAGTTTCGCAAGGTTTAGCAGCGGCTGTTCGCTAGGACGCTGAGATGAGGCCTGCATCGCTACCGCTTTCCGAAGGGCGATGAGCGCTTCGTCTGTCCGATTGAGACCCTCCAACGCAAGACCGAGATTGTTTTCTGCCTTCACTGACACCGGATCGAGCTGCAGCGCGCGCTGAAAAGCGTCGACGGCAGCCTGGAATCGGTTGAGGGTGTACTCGATCCGCGCAAACTCGTACCAGGCTTCGGCGTCCTTCGCGTCGAGCGACAACGAATAACGGGCCCAATGCTCAGCGTCGTCGTAGTCATTGAGTAATACATAATCAAGCGCGACAGTCTTGAGTTCTGTCGCCCGCGGAGCACGTTGGCGCGCCGCCTCAGTGTACTCTTTAAGCGACTCAGCGGGTTTGTTCTCCCTGAAGAGCGCGTAGGCGAGAAGGTATCGAGCCTCCACTTCTGAGGCATGGTCAGCAAGGCGGTCCCGCAGGATTTTTTCGGCCTCAGCATATTGCCCGTGTTCGAGATCAGCTTTCGCTTGTGCGAGATGGCTTGCGGATTCATCCTTGGGAGCAATCGTCTGGGCGGCCCAGACGGCTCTCCCCTCCCAGGCGATCAGGGTCAGCAGCAACGTGCTGGTAACAGTCATCATGCGCGCGGAACACAGTGATTCAGATACCTTCCTCTGAGCTGAAGCGTCCGCAGATGACACGATATTCTTCACCGGAACCCAGGCTCTGGTCCGCCTCGGATAATGATTCAGTGTATATAACCGCGGCGAAGGTCTGCTCTAGTTCAGGTGAACGGTGCTCTCATCTCCGGGGCGCGACTATACTGCGGAATCGATCGCAGGTGACGAGCGCCCATCATCGAGGATCGCAATTTCATGCTCACTGAAACTCTTAAAGGAACGTGCAGCCGGATACTTGCTATTGCCCTCATCGCCCTCGGCCCCAATCTTTACGGCCAGATCACCGACCACACATCTATGGCGGCAAAGAATCCCGAGTTGCACATCAAGGTCCACGCCGACCGTCCAGCTGCGGAGGAAATCCCGGCGACCATCTTTGGAAGTTTCCTTGAACCGATCGGCCGCTCGACCTATGGAGGCCTGTGGGCCGAGTTGGTTGAGAACGGCAGCCTGGAGGGCGGGTTGTGGAGCGCCTCCGAAATGATGCGCATGGAGCGTGATCGACCCGAACTGTTGAGGGGATCGGACCTCGGGTTGCCATTGCCCTGGGAGCCGCTTGTCTCCAACCAGGGCAATCGCTACGAGCCGCGCTGGGGCGATGCAGCCAACTCCAGCCGCTCGCTGGAGATCATGGCGTTGCCCACCGGAGAGACCGGCATTCGCCAAGGGATTTATCTGCCCGTGCAGCGCACGCTTAAATATGACGGGAGCATTTGGATCAGGCATCTCTCAGGGCCGGCGGAGCTTTCGATCTCGATCCGGAAGAGGAATGCCGACGATCGAATTCTGGCCGAGGCGAAGGTGGAAGCGAGCAGCTCCGATTGGACGCGGTACGCCTTCCATCTCACGCTCAAACCCGGTGATGTTTACCGTCTGGAACCAGCGGACTTTGTGGTTTCGCTGGCGCACGACGCGCGGGCAATGGTCGACCAGATCTCGCTGATGCCGGCCGACAATGTCGACGGCATGGATCCCGATGTAGTGCGGATGGCACGCGACCTGAAGCCTTCGGTTCTCCGCTTCGGAGGGAATTTTACTTCCGGATATCATTGGCGAGACGGCATCGGCCCGCGCGACAAGCGTGTTGGCAGGCTGAACCTTGCATGGGGAATCCCGGAGTACAACACCTTCGGCACGGATGAGTTCCTCCGCTTCTGCGAACTTGTGCATGCCCAGCCGCAGATCGCTTTGAACCTTGGCACTGGCACCCCTGAAGAAGCCGCCGACTGGGTCAAGTACGTCGACGGACATTGGGGCGAAAAGCAGGGTGGGTTGCTGTGGGAGCTGGGCAACGAACTTTGGGGCAATTGGAACACCGGCTATCCGGCTCGCGATCAGATCGGCGACCGCACGCGTATTTTCAGCGAGGCGGTGCGCAAGGTTGACCCCAATTCGCGATTGATCGCAACTGGCGCGGACCCTGACAACTTCCGCGAATGGAACGCTGTACAGCTTAGGAATCCGCCTGGCACTTTTAACTATCTCTCCACGCATTTTGTTGTCACCACCGACAATGTCCAGTTGCGCGATCCTTCCAACGACTTTATCGCGGAGGCGGCGTTCGCTATGCCGGTCGGCCTGGGGAAGAAGCTCGGGGAGATGACCGAGCAGATTCAACAAGCCGGCCACCACGACACTAAAATCGCCTTCACCGAATGGCTTTGGGTGGGCAACCGTCAGCTCGGCACCCACGCGGCGCCGGACTTCAACAATATGGGAGGCGCGGTCATCACTGGGGGATTTCTGAATATGCTGCTGGACCATTCGGAGATTGTTCCCATCTCCGACATGACGGGCATTCTGGAATTCGCGGGAATCTGGAAGCGGCGCGAGCAGGTCTACGCCGCGCCGGCGTATTGGGTGTTGCGCACCTATGCCGAGGCCGCCCCGCAGAGGCTACTTGCGGTCGAGAGCGACGGGCCTGTTTATTCGGTGGAACATGGCGTCAGCCGGCTGCCGGAGATTCAGGATGTTCCATGGCTGGACGTGCGCGCAGCGCTGCTGGCCGATGGGGACCTGGCGCTATTTTGTGTCAATCGCAGCCTGGAGCGCGACTACCGTGCCGTTATTTCGCTGCAAGGCTTCGAACCGGCGCGGGAGGCGACCGCAAAGACCATCACCGCCCCGAGCATTTATAACCGGAACGACGAGGATGAACCTGATGCTGTGGGTGTTACCACCGATCATCCTGCGGCAGGTAAGTCAACGAACTATACCTTCCCTCACGCCAGCGTCGTAGTTCTGCGATTTCATCCAAGCGGAGTTCATTAGAGCGCAGGCCAGCGGCTATCCCGCCGTGCTATCCTCTGAGGTTTTAAGTCTGACGCGCGGGAATGATGTGCTAACAGACAAGTCGTGGCCTACGGTCGCTGGCATCTGCCTTCTCGGCATCTGTCTTCTCGGGATTGCGCTTACGGTGGGATGTGGGCGCCCGCACCAGCCCATGGTAGCTGTGATTCCCCGCACTACCGCGTTGATGCTTTGGGAGGCGGAGCACGCCGGCGCCGAATCGGCGGCGCGCCGCCAGGGACTGACCGTCTACTGGAACGCTCCGACTCGTGAAGACGATGTAGAGCGGCAGATCATCCTCATTCAAAGCGCAGTCGGCGCTGGTGCGCGAGGATTGGTGCTCGCGCCCGATCAGGCGCTGGCGCTTATGGTCCCAGTACGGGATGTAGTCGCGCGCGGCATTCCCACCGTCGTTATCAGCTCCCCGCTGTCGATTCCCGCGGGCGGCAAGCTTTCTTATATCCTCAACGACGAGGAGGCGACCGGACGCCTCGCCGCCGAAAGGATCGGCGGCATTCTCTCCGGCAAGGGAACCGTTGCTGTGCTCGGCGAGGATCCCGACGTGAGTGGGATCCTCGAGCGCACTCGAGCCTTTGAAATCAGTCTGGGTTCGAAATATCCAGGCGTCCGAATCGTGGAAGAGCGTGCCGTCGGTTTCAACATCGCCGAGGCCCAGGACATCGCGGAAGACGTGCTGGCGCGCAATCCGGGCCTGGATGTCTTCCTCGCCTTGAACTCGGCCACGACCCGTGGCGCATACCTTGCTTTGCAGCATCGAGGTCTTCTAAGAAGGGTGAAATTAGTGGCTTGCGAGCAGGAATTAGTGCCGCCTCTGGTGACCGGGGAGATCGACTCCATTCTGGTCGAGAATACCTATGAAATGGGTCGACTCGCCATCGAACGAGTAGCCATGCAGATGCGTGGAGAGAGCGGACCGCCGGTGGTGAAGCTAAGTCCCACGCTGGTGACGCGCGAAAACCTCTCTTCACCGCAGGTGGCCCGGATGTTGAGCATGGACTGGAAGGGTAACGGCGGGAGTGGCCAATGAAGTGGAGGTGGGGAGTGATCGCCGCATTTGTCGCTCTCCTCTCTTGCGGAGCGGCATGGCGGTTTTACCAGCGATCGCCAATGCGTGGTCTGCCTTACAAAGATTCGTTTCAGGCGGGAAAATCGGAGGAGTGGACAGCGTACGGCGGCACTTGGCGGGTTGCACAGGGGGCGATGCGCAACGAGTCCGATGAGCGAGGCGCAAAACTGATGACCGGTTCATCCCGGTGGAAAGATTACACGATCACCACCGACGTCGAACTACTCGGAGAGCAAGGCGACGCGGGTGTCATCCTGCGCGGCAGCGACGAAGAGCTGGGAGTGGACTCATACAGCGGGTACTATGTTGGCCTGCGGAGCAATGATGGCAGTCTCATCGTGGGCTTTGCTGAGCACGGCTGGTTGCAGCTTGGCGGAAAGGCCATTCCGCGAGGAGTGCGTCCCTTCCATTGGTATCGATTACGCGCCACAGTTGTAGACTGTCGCATCTCCGCGACCGCAGTGGACAGCGTTACCGGTGAGGCCAACTCGATTAGTGTCAATGATCAGGCCAATTGCTTACAGCGAGGCCGGGTCGGTATACGCTCGCACTCCTCTGGCGGAGCGTGGAAGAACTTCATCGTGAAACAGGCAGACGCAGCCGATCTGTCGCCCGCCCCCGAGAGGCCTGGAGTGGAACGTATCGCCCGAATGCCGTATGCGGTCGACGAACCAGTGGTCAATGGGCCTGAAGGCCGTGGTTTCGGATCTGCCAACGAATCGCCCTTCGTGTCTTCTCCGGTGGAGACAGTCGCAAGCTTGAAACTTGTCCGCCGACAGGCGAGGACCGCGGCCCTGCGTGGCACAGTCGTGCTGACTTCGCCCCGCTTATTCCTACAGGACACGACGGGAGGAGCGGCTGTCGTGGGGCCTTCCCTGCCGGGCCTTAAGCTGGGCGATGAGGTCGAGGCGCGGGGCGAAGTAGACCTGCGAGCCTACAGCCTGGTGCTGCGCAATGCGCAGGTGAGGCTGCTATGGGCGAGAGAGCCAATGCCGCCGGTTGCCATCACCGCCAGCCAGGCCGCGACCGGCGCCTACGACGCTATGTTTATCGAGGTCGACGGAGTTTTGGCGCAGCAATCCAATGCTCCCGATGGGTCGCTTGAGCTCGACCTCACCAGCAATGGACAGTCTTTCCGCGCGATCGTCGATCCAGGAAGAAATCGCACTTCGCTACGCAGGCTGGCTGCGCAAAGCAGACTGCGGCTGCGCGGAGTTTGCGTGGTGGATCCCGAGTTCACCCACAATCTGTATCCTTTGGTCTTGCTTGTACCCTCTGCCGACGACATCGAACTGATGGCCGGCCCGCCGTGGTGGAGCGCCCGCAGTCTGGCCCTCTTCGCTCTGGGCGCAACGATACTGCTTCTCCTTTGCCTCCTGCTCTATATCCGGGTCGACCACTGGAGGTTGCAAGCGGTACTCAACGAGCGGGAAAGAATCGCCCATGAAATGCATGATTCTCTCGCGCAGAGCTTTGTCGGGATCGGCTTCCAGTTGCAAGCCATCAGCAACGGCGTGCCCAGTGACCTTCCCGAGGTCAACCACCAACTGCAGCTGGCCTCCGAGCTGGTGCGACACAGTCATGAAGAGGCGCGGCGCAGCCTGATGACCCTGCGCCGCGAGTTCCTCGAGGCGGAGCCATTGCACACTGCCCTGGAAAGATTTGCCCTCCGCATGGTCGAGCACGGTGCCGTCGACGTGCGCCTGGACATAAGCGGAGAGGAAAATGGTCTTCCCTATGCCACTAAAGATGCGTTGTTTCGCATCGGCCAGGAGGCGGTCGCCAATTCACTGCTGCACGGGGCCCCCTCCGCGATCCTGATTCAAACGGAATACAAATCGACGGGGATATCTATGGTGATAGAAGATAACGGCGTGGGTTTCGAGCCAGCCCTGCCAGTTCGCGGCTTTGGCTTGCAGGGGATGCGCAAACGCGCCGAGGGAATTGCGGCCATGCTGGAAGTCACCAGCTCCCCCGGTGCCGGCACTCGTGTTATGGTCACAGCGCCGGTGCCGTTGCGTCTCCCGCTTGCGCGACTCGCGCACTACGTCAAGATCTTCCGATTAAGAGGTTCCGGTTATGAGCAAAGAACCGAGCGGCAAAATCCGTATTCTTATCGTTGATGACCATCCCGTCGTCCGTGCCGGGCTCGCCAGCATGCTGGGCACCCAGGAGAGTCTCGATGTGGTTGGCGCGGCCTGGAATGGGCAGGAGGCCTTCGCACTCATTGAACGGCATCGGCCGGAGGTGATGCTGCTCGACCTCCGTATGCCCGGCATGAACGGCATCGAGATGCTGCAGGCGCTGCGGTCCTATCCGCGACCCGCCGCGCGTGCTTGTGCTCACCAATTTCGAAACCGACGAAGATGTGTATCGCGCCGTGCGCGCCGGGGCGCAAGGTTACCTGCTCAAGAGTACGACCCAGCAGGAGATGGTCGAGGCGATCAAGACCGTCGCTTCCGGGCATTGCCACTTTCCGCCGCACATTGCCTCACGGCTCGCCCACCGGATGTCGCGCTCCAACCTCACCGCGCGCGAGCGGGAGATCCTCGAGATGATGTCGAAGGGGCTCACCAACAAGCAGATCGGCACGGCTCTTGAGATCAGCGCGAATACCGCCAGAAATCACGTCAACAACATCATCGAGAAGCTGGAGGTCGCGGACCGGACCGAGGCCGTCACCACCGCAATCCAGCAAGGACTGCTTGACGTTCACGACTAGGGAAAATCCCGGCCTTCTCCCATCTAGTTCAACTGAACCACGACCTGCTGGTTGTGCTGACTCATGCGTGTCGTAGCTGTTCTTTACTAGTCTCCTTGCTGACTTGGCAACGGCTCCTACCAAAGCACAGGTTTGCCTGGTGTGGCGATGTAACTGTTTACATGGATGAGATTCGGGAGCTGCAGCTCGGTAGGACAGCCAAACGAGACCAAGGCATCGATAGGAAGAGACCTTCTTGGGGAGGCGGTAATGAGACTTGCGAAAGTTTGGACTGGGTACGCACTTTTGCTGTTAACCAGTTTTTCCTTGACCCTCCGGTCCGATGCACAGACCGTATTCGGCGGTCTCACCGGGACGGTCACCGATGCGACTGGGGCGGTCGTTGCCGGTGCCAATGTACAGGCCGTAGAAGAAACAACCGGAACCAAGCTGGAGACAATCTCTACCTCGGCTGGGTCTTACCGTTTTCCGCAGGTTCCCATCGGCACATTTGACGTTAATGTAAGCGCCCCAGGTTTTCAGCCGGAGAAGCTCACTGGAATTCAGGTGAACCTGCAGGTCACGGCGGTGCTCAACGTGACATTGAAGGTCGGGACCGCCACTGAGAGCGTTACCATCTCGGCGGATGCGCCTCAACTGCAGACAGAGAGCTCTGATATATCCGGAACCATCACTGCGGACCAGTATCAGAAACTGCCACTGGCGCTGGGGGGCGTGGGTGCCTTCAGGTCGCCAGAGGCATTTATTTTCCTGCTGCCTGGCAACACCGGTCCCGGCACCGCCAACAGTCCGAACGGAATCTTTTTCAGCAAAATCGCCGGCGGGCAGGATTATGGATCCGAGGTGCTTATCGACGGTCTTAGCCAGCAGCGGAGTGAAAATGGTTCCTCTTTTGACGAAGAGGCGCCGTCAGTCGACGCGCTGCAGCAGCTAACCGTGACCGAAGCGCTGCCCTCGGCGGAGTACAACCGGACCACCGGCGGATTTGAAAACTTTGTCACCAAGAGCGGCACCAGCAAATTTCACGGGTATGGCTACGAAATTCTTCGCAACACCGCCCTCGACGCGAACCTATGGTTCAATGGCGGCAATCGCTCTCAGCAATGCGCCGGAGCCAACGATACGCCAAGTTGCCTCGCGACCTTCGCCACCCCTGTGGACCGCAAGAACGACTATGGCGGTACGTTCAGCGGCCCGGTCTGGATACCGAAGATTTACAACGGCCGCGACAAGACCTTTTTCTTCTTTGCCTGGGAGCAGCTGAGATACAACCTCGGTGCCACCACCATCACCACCGTGCCTACTGGGCAGGAACTATCCGGCGATTTTTCCAACCCGGCAATTTTCAATCCAAGTCCAGCAACCGCCGCGGGAACCAACCCTTGTGATGGATCAACGGTCTACAAAGGGCAGATCTTCGATCCCTCGACCACCAGGATTGTAAACGGCGTTGAGTGCCGCACCGCTTTCCCTGGCAACAAGATTCCCGCTGGCTTCTCTCCGGTATCGCAGAAGATACTGTCTTACTTTCCGGCGCCCACCAATGGAGAGGTATTTAACAACTTCTCTTACTCGAGCACGGCCCCCATCGAGAACACGACGCTCACGGTGCGCATCGACACCAGTATTACCTCCAAGCTCAAGCTTTGGAGCTCCTACAGCTCGCGCGATAACAACCGTATCTCCGGCGCGCCCCAGTATCTTCCATATCCTATCGACTACGCTACCTGGAAGCAGGATTTTGAGACCCATTTCTGGCGCCTCGGCCTCGACTACATCATCGCGCCGAATCTGCTGAACCACTTCATCATTGGATCGAACCGGTCCAACAGCATCAACTTTGCGGTGCCGGCTTTGGAAAACAAAAATTGGCTGGCACTTCTTGGAATCAGCAACGCGGTTAGCAAAAACTTTCCGGTCGTTACCAACGGTTTCACCGCACAGGAGGGGATGCCCAACAACGGAGACAACATTGACAATGGGATCCGGCTGGTCGATAGCATCTCCTGGCAGAAGGGACGCCATAGCCTGACATTTGGGACCGACATCCGCTACCAGCAATACTCGCCGATTAACAATAACTCTCCTTCGATCAGCTTCGCGAGCGGGGAAACCGCCGCTTCGCCGAACCTGGGCGAGACCGGAAATGGTCTCGCCAGCGAACTACTCGGATTAGTGAATGGTGGTGGCCAAGCTGTCTATGCGCATCAGTCTCGCTGGATATCCTGGTACTACTCGGGGTTTGTGCAGGACGATTGGAAAGTCAGCAAAAATTTGACTCTCAACCTGGGCATAAACTACAGCGTGGATGTGCCGCGCCGAGAGGCGATTAACTACACCTCTAACTTCAGCCCCACGGCAACCGATCCCGAATATGGCGTGCCTGGCGCTTTGATCTTCGGCACCACTTGCACCGGCTGCAATACCAAGTGGGCAAACACATATTTCAAAGACGTCGCGCCACGCGTCGGCTTTGCCTACTCCCCGCCGTGGCTGAACGGCAAGACGGTCGTGCGCGGAGGCGCGGGAATTCTTTATGGTCCACTGCAATATGACGACTTCGGCGGCTCGATGAATACGGGCTACAAATCGAACCCATCATTCAACTCCAACAATGGTTTCGACCCATCGTTCGTGATCGATTCAGGGTATCCAGCCTTTGCTGCTCCCCCGAACCTCGATCCCGGACAGTTCAACGGTCAGCCCGTCTCCGGATCGTACATCGAGGCTAAAGCGGGCCGTCCGGCGGAAGTCTACGACTACAACCTGCAAGTGCAACAAGAGCTCGCAAAAGACCTCATCCTCAGCATCGGCTACGTGGGCAGCGAGGCGCAAAACCTCCAGGCGAACAACCAGAACATCAACAACATTCCCTATCAGGACATCGCTCTTGGCAATCTGCTCGGTACGAACCTTGCCAATAATCCATATGGAGTAGCGACTCCATTCACCGGCTTCTACAAGATTTGGGGAAATAACGCGCCGATTCAGCATGCTCTCCGTCCCTTTCCGCAGTATGACTACATCGACTCCGGTTGCTGCCTGCAGGCATCGGGTCACTCCAGCTACAACGCTCTGCTGGTGTCGCTGTCACGCCGGTTCCGCGATGGGTTGAGTCTGCAGGTCTCATACACGTTCGCCAAAAATATCAACGATACCGACAGCGCTCTGCCAAATACCAACCCGGGCCAGCCGCAGGTGCAAAACCCAGACAATATGCATCAGGAGAAGTCGATCAGCATTCAGGACATTCCAAACACGTTCGTCCTGGCCCCGGTTTATGAGCTGCCCTTGGGCATCGGTAAGCCGTTCCTCAATCACGGACCGGCGAGCTATGTGCTGGGCGGCTGGCAGATAGGGGCCATCCTGCGATATCAAAACGGCCAGCCAATGGCCTTTTGCTGTACCCAAGGTATTCCTGGATGGCAAAATTCGACCCGCTACAACCTCGTTCCAGGGGTTCCGATCCAGAGCGCGGTCTACCGGCACGGATGGAAGAGTATTCAACCCTTCAACACCGCCAACGGCAGCGATCCAAATGTCAACAGCTTCTTCAATGGCGCGAACACCAGCTCGGCACTGGCTTACACAAAGGGTGGAGCCCAACCCGCATTTGTAGATCAGGTGGCGGCAGTGAACGCTTTGCCAGCCGGCTCACCAGTTCCGTACAGCCTTGGCGATACGCCCAGGGTCTCGAATATCCGTATGCCGGCATGGCTGAACGAGGACTTCAGTGTGCTGAAAGACATTCCGATCCACGAAAATATTAAATTTGAACTGAAGTTCGAGTTCCTCAACGGCTTCAACCGGCATTTGTTCGGGTCCCCTGACAACAATCCTGCCGACTTCACCTTCGGTATACCCACGTATCAGGCGAATTCTCCTCGCGCGATTCAGGTCACGGGCCGGTTTAGTTTCTAGTTGCTCAAGCAAAGCAGGATAGGTGTAAGGTGAAACCACAACTCGCGACGGGCTTTTCCCGGGAAAAGCCTGCAGGGGGATTTTGATACCTTACAGTAACCCTGCTTTCGCGTTAGCTCTATGAAGTCTTTGCATCATCGGCATTTCTGGCTACTGGCAATTCTATTTATCTTCCCGCCGGCGGCGTCTTCCCAGACGCAGGATACGCTGCAGTCGCTCTTCCGGGATGGTGCCGCGGCTATGAAAGCTGGAAATCCTGCTGCAGCAGAAACGGCGTTTCGCAAAGCCACGGAAGTGGATCCCAGCTTCGCCCCGGCGCATCTCGATCTGGGACTTGCCGAATTGAAAGAAGGCAAGCTGCTGGAAGCGATCGCGTCCATCAGGAAATCGTTGGAACTCGATCCGTCTTCTCCCGGGGCCCACCTCTTTCTCGGGATTGCCGAGTACCAGACCAACCATGCGGACGACGCTCTAGCCGACCTGCGTCAGACACTTCAGGAAGATCCGAAAAATGTCGAAGCGCTGACCTGGCTTGGCATTGTCGAGTTGAACTCGCCCCATCCGGAGTTGGCTGTCGAGCCGCTCGATCGCGCCGCCGAGCTTGCACCGGCGGACGAGAATGTGCTCGATTACCGCGTTCAGGCGCACATGGCGGCGGCCAGACAAAGCTATACGGCCCTCTTCAAGCTCGATCCCACATCGTGGCGCCTGCACCGTCTCAACGCCGCCATCGATGCGCAGGCCCTCGATCATCCTCACGCAGTCGAGGAGTATCAACAAGCCATCAAGCTCGCCCCCGAGCAGGCCGAGCTCTACGAAGGCCTGGGATGGGAATATCGCCAACTCGGCCATGCCGATTTGGCCGCGAAAGCCTTCGCGGAGCAGTTGAGATTAACGCCGGGGAATCCAATCGCCATGTATAACCTGGGGAGCGCCCAGGTGGACAGCGGACAGGGGAGCGCGGCGGTCCCATTGCTGCAGGAGGTCGTCAAAATTTACAACCACCCCACCGGAGCAGACTATTACCTTGGAAGAGCGTTGGCGGCGGAGGGAAAGGACGACCAGGCGGTGCAGGCTTTTGTGCGAGCGACGCAATTGCAAGGGGAGATGCAGCGCCAAGCCTGGTATGCGCTTTCTCAAGCCTACCGCCGCCTGGGAAACACCGCGGAGGCGCGGGCGGCAGTGCTGAAATACGAGCAGCTCAAGCAAGCGGCCGACGAAGCCAGCGCGAAGGAAGCGGAAGATTGGCGCAAGCTGAACGGCGCCGATGGCGCGGCCCCAAATGCGGCTACTGACGCGGTCCCGAGATAACCAGCTGCCACGCCTTGACGAGCCAGGGAAAATGACTTCGCGACTCGGTTGTTCTTCAACCCTACTATTCTCGCTCCTCGCCGTGACGCCATATCTCCAGGCTCAAGCTTCGCAGCCGTCGGACACCCTTGAGAATGCCCGAGCTCTTGTGGCTGCGAATCATCTTGAGCAGGCAAACGAGATTCTCTCCACGCTGGTTGCCGCTGACCCCAGAAATCTTCCCGCGTGGCAACAGCTAGGCGAGGTGCAGTTGGCGCAGTCGCTCAACGACGACGCGATGGGCTCGTTTGAGACGGTACTCAAAGCCGAGCCGGAGTCGTGGCAAGCGCAGGCCGGAGAGGTGCGCGCAGCCATCGCCGCCGCGCTTGCCGACCGGGCCGCCGGCAACTCGGACCGGGCGCTGGCCTGCCTGTTGCGCGCGAAAGGATATGTTCCGAAGTCGCCGGAACTATTGATCGCCTTCGGCATTCAGGCAGACAGCATGCAGATATATAAGGACGCCGACGAGGCGCTCTCTGAGGCCCTCCGGCTGGAGCCGCAAAACGAAAAGGCGCTCTATGCGCTCGCTCACGTCGAGCTTGACGAGCAAAAGATGGATAAAGCCGAAGACCATCTGCGGAGCTACCTCAAGATCAGGCCCGAAGACGCCACCGCCCACTACGGGCTTGGCCACCTCTTGCACATGATGGCAAAGGACGAAGAGGCGAAGGTGGAGCTTGACCGCTCGATCGCGCTCCAGCCACACCAGACCGAGTCTTACTACGAGCTAGGCCAGATTGCCCTCGATTCGCATAACGATGCTGCCGCGAAGGACGCGTACACAAGGGTATTGGCTTCCGCTCCGAATCATGGCGGCGCGCTTGCCGGCATGGGGGTGCTGGCATTTCGCGCCAAAGACTATGCCACCGCGGAAAAATACTTGAAGCAGGCGGTACTTTACGCGCCTGACTATATCACCGCCCACCGGTACTATGGCATGACCTTGGCCCGCCTCGGGCAGGCCGAGCAATCACGGCAGGAATTGGACCTCGCTCAGCAGCTCACTGAGCAGCAGAACAAGCTGCGCCACGGCTACACTCTCACGCCGATTCCGTAGCCGGCACGATGGCTCAGCGTCCCGAAGATCCGGCTGTTGATGAAGAAGCAGCGGACGCTCCTGTAAGGCTGCGAATGATTTCAGCCTCGCGTTCACGATACGGCGTTCCGTCGGTGCGAAAGACCTCGTGGAACCACAGCGTCGGCTGCTCAAGCACATATGGACGCCGCCAGGAGTCCCATGGCAGGTAGGTCTGAGTTTTGCCCGCGACGAGGCCCCAATTGATGGCGCCCACCTTGTATTTCTTCGCTATGGGCAAGGTTTGATCGAAGGTGCTGCCGGTTCCGCGGGCCATGTACTCTGTACAGATCAGCGGGCGATGATAGCGCTCCAGCCAGACAACATGTTTCTCAAAGTCCTCGGGCCAGCCGTAGTTGTGAAAGGAAAGCACATCCGATTCATTTACCTGGATGCGCGCTACCTCGCTCATGGCGGCTTCAGAGGACCAGTCGCCTGTCCACACCCCGCTCGTCAACGGTTGCTCCGGATTGACCGAGCGCGCCCACGCAAAGACCTCAGGCAATAGCTTAGCGATGATCTCCGCTTTGTTCCTGGGATCGAACCGGCCGTAAGCGCCCTGCGGGCCCCCGTTGTCGTTGTCGGGCTCGTTCCACAGATCCCAGGCTAGGATCCGGCGGTCTTTTGCAAAACGTCCAACCACGCCCTTCACATACTCCTCCAGCCGATGGTATTCGGAAGGCGCTTGCAAAGCCTGGGCACCTGGACTTTGTACCCATCCGGAGTTATGGACGCCGGGTATCGGAGGATGCTGCGGCCCAAGCTTGGGAAAAGGATCCCAGCAAGAATCGAAGATCACAAACACCGGTCGGATGTGATGTTTGTCCGCGATGCTTAAGAAGATGTCGATCCTTTTACTGAAGCCAGTCTTGTCCTGCTGCCAAAGAAGGTCATGCAGAAAGACCCGCATTGTGTTCATTCCCAAACTCTCTGCCCAACCCAGTTCAAGGTCGATTCGCTTAGGGTCGAAGGTATCGGCCTGCCACATCTCCAACTGATTGATCGCGTTCGCCGGGATATAGTCGCTTCCCACCGGCCACGCCTGAGCGGCATACCAGGTCTCGGCCTGATCGGCTGTCCAGCGTTCTCTGGCCATGGCCGGCGCGGCAATAAGCATGCTGGTCAGTACGGCTACAGGACAAGAAAGTTTTCTAAATTCCTTGAGCATTAATACGCTCTCTCTCTGGAACGATTGTGCGTTGTCATTTTGCCATGCGATGAACAGCGCGGATATGGTGCAATTGCACCACTTGGTCCGTCGGGCAGCGTACAGCCGGGGCCTGCCGCTAGGAAACCCGTCTCCTGAACAAATATCGGAGTAACGCGCCCTGCTCTTTCATTTCGCCGCCTGAGACGTAGGAGGCTCGTCCACCACCAGCACCCGGTCTCCGGAAATATTCTTGAGCGTTTGCACCGTCCCACTTGGCCAGCGGATTTCTATCGATTGCGCCGCCGCATCGTTGAGCAACCCGAAGTGCGCGCGCTTGTCGTTAGCCGACAGATAGCTGCCTGCCGTGGACACGGTAACAAATTGCGTTCCCTTCGAGGTGGTCAGCTTGATCTCCGCGCCAATGCCATCGCGGTTGCTCTTGTGCCCCACCAGTTTGATCCCTAGCCAGTGGTTGCTCGTCGGCGTTTCGTTGCGCACGAGGTAAGCAGGACCGTTGTTGGTGGTCACCACCACATCCACGCGGCCGTCGTTCCAGATATCGCCCGATGCCAGTCCGCGCCCGACCCACGCTTGCTGGAAGACCTCGCCCGATCCGCCCGACACATCTACGAGTCGCTTGCCGTCGTTGTGCAGCAGCAGCATCGGTTCCTTGTAGCGCAGCTGGGGATAGTTCAACTGGATGTTGTCGATATCGTGCCCTTGCGCCACGATCAGGTCTTTCCAGCCGTCGTTGTCGTAGTCAAGAAAAGCGACACCCCAGCCCGAATGAAGCATGGTCGCCCCAGCCGCACCGCTAAGGTTGCTTGAATACGTGAAGCTGCCATCCCCGTTGTTCTGGTAAATCGCATACTTCTGGTTGGCGAGATCAGTGATGATCAGGTCCGGCAGGCCGTCGTTATTGTAGTCAGAGAAATCGACGCCCATGCCCGCATAGGTGCGCCCGTCTCCATCCACGGCAGTCCCCGCCGGCAGCCCGACTTCCTCAAACGTGCCGTTGCCTTTGTTGTGGTAGAGGAACTCCTGCATGGAATCGTTGGCGACGAAAACATCCGTGTGGCCATCCCGGTCGTAGTCTGCGATCGCAATCCCCAGCCCTTTGCCTGGAATGTCGAGTCCGATCTTCGAGGCAACCTCCGTAAAGTGACCGTTGCCGTCATTGTGATAAACCAGTGGAGCGATGGGCTGAAAGTGGTCAGGATGGCAATAGGCGCGGTACCCCTCACGGTGTTCACCGCACCACAGATCGGCAAAGTCCCATTTCAGATACCGGAGCACGACCAGATCGAGCCGCCCATCGTTGTCTAGATCGACCCACGCTGCGGAGGTGGACCACCCGCTGCCACCGGTCCCGGAGGACTCGGTTACGTCCACAAATTTGCCGGCGCCGTTGTTGTGGTAAAGATGGTTACCGCCGTATCCCGTCACGTAGAGGTCTTCGTAGCCGTCATTGTCGTAGTCGCCCACCGCCACGCCCATGTCGTAGCCCGCGCCGGCCAAGCCCGCCTTCTCAGTCACGTCTTCAAAGGTTCCGTCATCCTTTTGATGGTAGAGCCGATTCCAGTCTCTGGGACCGGCCTTCTGCGGTATCGTGCCCGGTGCCGTCGGATCACTCAAAGGCGCGCCGTTGGCGAAGAAAATGTCCAGCCGCCCATCGTTGTCATAATCAAACAGCGCAACCCCTGAACCCATGGTCTCGATGAGGTACTTCTTTGCAGTCTGGTACGCCTGACCCTCGAAATGAACGCCGCTGGCCGTCGTGACATCGACGAACCTGCCCGCCGGCTCGGCGGCAGCCCCGTGCGCGATGACACTGGCGGACGAGCCGTTTTGGGTCTTTGCAACCCAAGAGCCCGACAGGATAGCCGCCAAGCCAACCGCTCTCAACCGCGACAAAATGCGCTTTCTCATCCACACCTGATTCTTCTCGTGAAACGGCAAGCCCAGCGTGGCCCAGCAGCTGAGAGGCAAGCTCCGTTGGCTTCAGCCACTGAAGGATCTCACCTCCTCATCCGCCGAAACTGCTGCAAATGGAAGTGCCACCCTCACTGTTCCCTCAACCACCAACCAACTGCCCAAATAGAAGCCCCCACCCCTGCTACAGATACCAGGGAATATTGATGACGATAATCCGCTGGTTGCCCCGCAGCAGCAGGAGAAACTTCAGCAGCTGCGCCCGCTGATTATGGAGCGGCGTCTGCCACCAGTGGCGAACCACCAGTTCCGGGACCAGCACAGCGATCTGCCGGTCAGGATGCGTGCGTTCGACGCCAAGGATGTGATCGACCAGCGGCATGATAACGAAGCGATAGGGGGAGCGGAGCAGGACCAGCTCCGGTGGGCTAAGCCCTGCCGCGAGGGCCGGGCTAACCACATTATCTTGGAACATGGCGCAAACTTCCGCCGAGCAATCTTCCGCGTCGACGTGGACAGCCTCGACATGGGTACTGATCTTCAGGGCAAACCGAAGTCCCTTCTCCGTGATGCGTGTCCACCGGTCGAGTGGAACGATGACCAGCGGCTCCGCCATGTTGGAAAGATTAATAGGAGTTTTGACCGCAATGGTCCGGGTGACGCCGTCATAGTGGCGCTTGACCGCAGACATGAGCACGATAAGCAGAGGAACAAGAATCACAGTAATCCAGGCGCCATCGCGGAACTTGGCGACCAGGACAACCAGCAGGGTAATACCGGTGGCGAACGCCCCAATGCCATTGACGAGCATGCGCTGGATGCGTCCGGGTGCGTCAGACCGTTGCCAATGGATCACCATGCCGGCCTGGGAAAGTGTGAACGCCAGAAAAGCGCCAATGGCAAACAGCGGGATGAGCCGATCCGTGACCCCGCCGAAGCCGACCAGTAACAGCCCGGTAAAGCCAACCAGCGCATAGATGCCATGGGAGTAGAGCAGCCTGCGCCCGCGTATCTTGAACACGTGGGGCAGGTGATCGCGTTCGGCAATGGCGCGGGTGAGGCGGGGAAAGTCGGCAAACGAAGTATTGGCGGAGAGCGCCAGCACCGAAAGTATGGAAGCGATGGCGATGTAGTAGAACCACCCGCGCCCCATGACGGCGGAGATCAGCTGCGAAAGGATGCTCTGGTATCCGGCGCCGGTGGGGTCGGTGGCGCCAATATTGTAGGCCCGGCAGAGCAGCGCGATGCCGCTCAAAAAGACCATGAGCAGCACGATGATGATGGTTAGGGTGCGTTTGGCATTGGGCTGGGTTGGCTCCCGGAAGGCGTTGACGCCATTGGAAACCGCCTCAACGCCGGTCATTGCGGTACAACCGCTGGCGAAGACCTTCAGCAGCAGCCAAAGCGACAGCATCGACGCCGTCGCGGGCAACGCTGGCGGACTGACGACGGGGGTGGGATGGCCATGGGCAAGAACAGCGCGAATGGCTCCAACGGCAATGACGAGGAGCAGCGAGCCGATGAACAGATACGTGGGAATGAGGAAAGCCGCGCCGGTATCTTTAGCGCCGCGCATATTAATGAGCGTGAGGATGGCGAGAATAATCAGACAAAGCCCGAGCTGGTGTGGCTGCAGTTTAGGGAATGCCGAGATCAGCGCGCCCACGCCTGCCGAGATACCAACAGCGGCATTCAGAATGTAGTCGATCATCAGCGCGGCGGCGGCGAGCAGACCAGCGGTTTCGCCCAGGTTTTCTGTAGCAACGGTATAGCTGCCGCCGCCATGGGGGTAGGCATCGATCGTCTGGCGGTAGGAAAAGTAAACAATAGCCAGTAACCCAATGATGGCAAAGCTGATCGGAACGATATACGCAACGCCGGCGAGCCCAAGCGGGATAAGCAGAGTGAGAGCAGCTTCGGGACCGTAAGCAGCCGAACTAAGCGCGTCCAGGCCGAAAACAGGGATTCCGGCAATCGGGCCAATATGCTCGGCCCGCTCTTCGGAGGTGGCAAGCGGTTTTCCGAGGAGAACATTGAAAACGGACACGGTTCACCAGCGGGCCTGGGAGAAGCCCACGTTAGGAAGACTACGCTGTCAACAGATAAGAAAGGTGTAAAGGTGTTTGTCTCCCGCACTGCAGTGGTACTGCTACTCAGGAGGTTTTTGACGTGCTTGCGCAGTCCTTGCCACCCAGAGTAATCAAGGCAGACTAATGCGATAAAGGTTGCGTTGGGTACTGAATCGCCAGAACGCGTAGTTCGAGGCATTCGGCCCAGGGAACACGCTGGGAAGGTCGAGCACACGTACGCCCGGCATCCGCGGTAATTTCGTATCGGTGACCAACTCGCTCCACGACGTCGGAAAGGCATTGCCAGGATTCAAGGGAATCACAATCGTTTTTGGTTTATCATTCGCCCCTGTATGGGTCAAAGAGATATACATCGATTTCTGGTCGAGAGACCAGCTGACAATCGGCGGATCAATTTCAAATGACCCGACTGCGCACACTCGACACAAGACTCGCGGGAGGCCTCCCCGCATCGGATAGCCAGAGACGATTTGCGAGCCGCCTGAGTTACCGGAGGCAATCGTAGCTACGATCCATCGGTCATCAGGAGACACACTGATGAGACGGGCGACCGGGTCTGGAATCGCCTTACGCAAATCTGTTCCGTCTTCCTTCATGCGGAAAATGTAATTGAATGCGCCTTCCTTCATCGAGAAGAGAATTTCACCATTGCGAGCAAATATGGGAGTGTCCGCCTCCGCAGCCAGCAGTTGCCGCGGCGAAGCGTGGCGGTCAAGAGACCAGATCCAGATACCCGAATGGCTATCGCCGGCAGCCCAGGTAAACGCGACTTTCTTCCCATCAGGAGAGACACTGTAACGGGCGATAGAAATCCCAGGGACCAACTGCTCCCTGTGACCGGAATTCAAGTCCGATAACCACAGCTCGCCGCTCAGGAGCTTACCGACATTTTTGCGGACAAGATAATAGAGTCTGTGGCCGTCCAAAGACAGGGAAGGCAAGTAGGCGAATTCCTCCATAGAAACCTGCTGGTCACCCTTGGGAGTGTGGACCCAAACTGTGCTTTGTTAGAACCAATGGAGGTGACCAGCGACTTTCCGTCCGGCGCCACTGCGATTCCGCGTTCTTCGGTTGCTCCAAAGGTGAGTTGCTCGGCAACCCCATCCGGAAATCGCTGCCGCCAAAGGTGAAACCCGTTCCCCGCATTGGCGGCGAAGTACATCCAGCGCCCGTCGGGCGACCAGGCCGCCTCGGTGCACGCAGACGGGATCGGTCCGACCTGCTTCGCTTCCGATCCCCCCGAAAACGGAACCAATCGACACGGCGTGAAGGAAACAGCTTCGTCCATTTCCGCTACAAGGACCCATTTGGAGTCCGGGGAAAGATAGGATCGATGAGCCATATTGGCGCCTTTTGGGACATACACATCCCGTTCGTTGGCCCGGCTCTCGCCGGCGGTCACGATCTTCATGGCCTTTCCCTCCTCCGAAAACAACACCTGATGAGGACCGACCCAAGTCAAAGCAGAGGCATTCGGAAGTAATTCGGATGGCTCGCCCCCTGACACCGGCACCGTCCACCCTTGCCAATCCCATCCCTCCCCGCGGGTGAATGATATTTTCGAACTATCAGGCGAGAAGGCAAGGCCCATCTTGGGATGATCGTCATGAGTGAGTCGTACCGGTTCGGCATCGGGAAGCAGCTTCAGGTAGACGTCTCCCGGTCCAAGAAATGTGCTCTCGCCACGAATGAATGCCAGCATGCGCCCGTCCGGGGAAAGTGCCGGAGAAATCGCCGAATCCGCCAAATATGTAAGCTGCGTATATTCCGTATGGCTAGGAGTGGCAGGCTGGCGATTGCGCATCCACAGGAGTAAACCAGCACTCAAGAGGCAAACCATCAACCCGATGATCAACGCCCAAGGCGGAACGCGTAAGCGTGGTCTTGTGACTGGGTGGGATTCCTGAGGCCAACCCGGGTTGAGAGCACCCGAAGCAAGCGCTGCCGTCCGATTCCTTTCTAAATGCGTCTTCAGGCGTTCCAGGTCCTCGCGAATGTCCGCCGCATGCTGATAGCGCAGCGCACGGTCTTTCTCCAGCGCCTTGCGGATGATTTTGTCCAGCTCAAGCGGAATGGCCGGATTAATCACCGAAGGCGGTGCGGGCGTCTCCTTCAGGAGCGAGGCAAAGATCATGGCCGCCGTGGCGCCGCTGAACGCCCGGCGCCCCGTGCCCATCTCGTACAGCACTAAGCCAAACGAGAAAAGATCGGTGCGGGTATCCAGTTTCTCTCCGCGCGCCTGCTCCGGCGACATATAGGCGGCCGTGCCCATGGCTGCCCCATGCTGCGTGATTTCGACCGCTTCACCTGCAACATCATCATCTGTCGCTGCCATGCCTTCCCGCTGCAGCTTCGCCAGGCCAAAATCCAGAATCTTTGCGTCACCGCGGCTGATAATAAATATGTTCTCTGGCTTGATGTCCCGATGAATGATGCCCTTGGAGTGAGCTGCGTCGAGGCCATCGGCTACCTGGGCTCCGATATCCAGCAGTCGTTCCAGTTCAAGGGGGCGGCCCATGATGACATCTTTCAGGGTCTGTCCCTCCAGGAACTCCATCGCGATGAAGGCTCGCCCGTTCTGCTCGCCCAGGTCGTAAACGACACAGATGTTGCGATGATTCAAAGCAGAAGCCGCCTGCGCCTCACGTTGAAAGCGGCTCAGAGACTGTGAATATCCGCCGACATCCTCGGGCAAAAACTTTAGCGCGACAAGACGGTGCAACCGCGTGTCCTCGGCTTTGTAGACCTCTCCCATCCCGCCGCGCCCGAGGAAACCGGCAATGCGAAACCGCCCCGAGATGATTTCGCCCGAGGAGAAGCTAGGGGTCGCTGAGTCTACCGGTAAGTCCGCGACCAGCCTTTGGGCAGGGCTTTCCTGAAGAAAGCTTCCCGCCCGCTGATTGTGTTCGAGAATGGCCTCAACTTCCGCACGCAGTTTCTCGTCCTCGCAACAGACCGCCAGAAACGCGGCTCGATGCTCGGCCGGAAGCTCCAGCGCCTCGTTAAACAGGGACTTGATTCGCTCCCAGCGCTGCGGATTCAAGATCTCTGGCAGGACGACTCTCCTTCTGCTCCGGAAACCTGCCCATCCCAGTTATCGTGTGATTTCCTGGTGTAACCAGGCACGGGCCATCGTCCAGTCGCGGTTGGCGGTCTTTGTGGAGATATCCAGGACCCCGGCAATTTCTTCCATGCTGAGGCCGCCAAAAAACTTCATTTCCACAATTCGAGCCTGGCGTTCATCGAATTTCGACAACCGTTCCAGGGCTTGATCCAACATGATGAGCTCAGTTGATTTTTCCGGTGTGAACGCCAACACCGCATCCAGGGTAAGTTTCTCCAGTTCCCCGCCCCGTTTACGGGTGCGGTGGCGGCGAGCATAATCCACGAGAATCTGACGCATCAGGCGCGCGGCAACTCCGAAGAAATGAGCGCGATTCTGCCACTGCGGCTGATCGTTATTGGTGAGTCGCAGGAAAACCTCATGGACCAGCGCCGTCGGTTGCAACGTGTGATCGCCTCGCTCGCGATTGAGGCAGTGCGAGGCGACGCGGCGAAGCTCCGCGTAGACCAGGGGTATGAGCTGAGCCTCGGCCTCCTGGTCCCCCTCTCGAAACCTGACCAGCAGCTCTGTAACCTGGCTCTTCTGCGCGCATTGCAGGGGGTCTATCTCCATTTGGTCCCTTCTGCCGGAAGGTGAACCGGCGAGCACGGCGGCCTGTGAGACCCGGATCCGTCCGACAAGCCCAAATGTCCGATTTTTTGGGCGATTTGCGCATTCTTTAGTAGGGGGACGGCTTTCGGAGGCAAAGTATAGCAGGCTGAGCGACATGAACAAAGCGGGGATAAGGGTGCGGCGCGCCCACAGGAAAAGTGCGTCTCGCGCAGCCTGAACAGGTCAGCCGTTCCAATCAAAGCAAGTTCCGATTTACCAACAACATCAAGGGAGGTAATCTATGTCAGCTCGATGGCTTACGTTTGGGGGCGCCGCCGCGGCGGCGTTCCTGATGACGGCAGCGACCCTGCCCAGCGCGGTTGCGGATGATGTAAAGTTCTCGACCCTGTATAAGTTCGAAGCCCCAGCCGCTACAACCTTCACCAGTCCTCTGGGGTCTCAACCAGACACCCTGCCGGTGGTGGGTTCGGACGGCGCCATTTACGGGATGACCGGTGTCGGCGGTCAATATGGCAACGGCGTGATATACCGGTTCGACCGGGACACGCATCAGTACACAGTCGTGCATACTTTCAGCGCGCTGGATGCGAACGGAGAGAATGCGGACGGAGCCACGCCGGGCAAGGCACTGACGCGCGGTCCCAACGATGTGATTTATGGCATGGCCTCTTTCGGCGGCCAGAATGGCAGTGGCACGATCTTCGAATTCAACCCTTCCGGTGAGTTCACCGTGCTGCATACGTTCAGCGCCCTGGATGCGAACGGACACAATCAGGACGGAGCCTATCCACTGCGCGCTATTGTCGCCGGCAATGACGGCAGCCTTTACGGCACCACTAGGATTGGCGGGCCAAACACCTGCCTTTTCACCAAAGGTTGTGGGGTCGCGTGGATGATAGACGGCAAGGGCAACTTTAAAGTTTTACATCCGTTCACCGCTGGCGAAGGCCACGCAGCGTCGCTGCTGCAGGGGATGGACGGATACCTATATGGCTGCGCGGTGTGGCCGGCTACCTCCCTGCCCGCCGGGCCTTTGCCCTCAGGGACCTTGTACAGGATGGCGCCATCGGGGCAAGACTTTCAAGTGCTCTACACGTTCAGCCAGACCAACGCGAGCGGCAAGAACATGGATGGCGCCGACTGCTACGAACCGCTTGTCGAAGCGAGACCCGGCGTCTTTTATGGGGCGGCCTTTCACGGCGGAACCAATGGCAATGGTGTCGTGTTCAGGTATTCCCTCTGGAACCCAGGGGTCGTCGAGGTTGTCCACGACTTCAGCGCCTTGAACTCTGCTGGTCAGAATTGGGACGGGGCGACCCCAGGTGGCCGGCTAGCTCTCGGGCCACATGGGACTCTCAACTCGAACACCGAGGCCGGAGGCGAGAATGGCAACGGCGTGATTTACAGCATCAGGGAAGACGGCCGCTTCGAGGTCTTGCACACCTTCAGTGCAACGAATGCAACAACCGGAGCCAATGACGACGGTGCGTTCGCTGATGAAGGCCTGGTGGCGGACGGGAACAAGCTCATCGGAATAGCCATCTACGGCGGCAACGGCAGCCCCGCCGGTTACAACAACAGCGGAGGTACGCTCTACGAGTTGACATTGGACGACTCTTGGCACTGAAGTGAACGATTGATCCAGAAAGATTGCCTTGAACCCGATTTTGAATCGCCGAGTCACTCGCCGACGACCACGGCTGATCGATAAGTTCGTGAGTGACTCGGCCCGTTGTCGCCACTCCAGGGGCACTGCGACTTGTTCATGCACTAAGCGAGCACCGCAAGGAGTTTTCAATGGGAGGTACGGTGGCCCGCTGCAAAAGGAGATTCGGACCCACCAACCGTTCTAACCATCCTGGAGCAACTTCCGGGAATTCTTGAGCTCAAATGGGACAGCATTAGGAGTTCTTCCCAATGACAACCCATCCCTGATGCACGCTATCATCTCGCCGACCTGTGCGCGGAGAAGCCTATCTGGCCGCGCATCAGGGACGCAAAGCCGCTGTCGAGTTCCAGAAAATCATCGACCATCGTGGAATTGCGGTAAACGAACCCATCGGTGCACTCGAGGGAGTTTCGGGGGAGTTTCGGGGACGGGAGTAACCTCCATCGTATTAGATAGACATGTGGCTTAGCTTTGCATGCCTACGACTTTTCCGATGGGGGTTACTCCGTCCCCGAAACTCCGTCCCGGAAGTTGGCTGTAGCGAAACGAATTGGCTTGGCGTCCACCGATGATTCGCCGGACCCCACAATTTCGGTGATCAGATTTCCTTATCCAGAGAGCTCGTCACGTTTTCAATGCTGCGAGACAGAGTGAGGAAGGTCTGCATTTCCGCTGTGAGCAACTCTTGCGGTCCTTCCGAACAGCAAGTCCGGACCGCCTGTTCTAAACGCTCGAATGCATCTTCGAAGCGGTCGGTTCCCTGTGGTGGCTTGCCCTCCATGCGGTCTGCCATACCATCCAGCACTCCGGCCAACCGATTGTCAAACTCCTGCTGTGCCACACGTGCGGGTTCCGGTAGTTTGAAACCGGGGAGTTGGAGACGATATTTCACCAACGCAATTCGAGTCACGAAAAGCGCACGCAGCTGCGGTTGCCACTGTAGGATTCGACTTCGCAATGCGAGGTCCCCCTGCCGGGAAGACCCTAATTCGAAGAGAACCCCGTCGGCCATACTCCTCACCTTGTCAAGGTTTGTGTTGATCGTTTCGCGAAGAGAATCGTCGCGCCAGGTGTTCTCTCTTCCGGGAAGCGGTTCCCTGACAAGTTGCCCCAGCGATCGCAGGTTGGAAATGAATGTCCTCCTCATCTCGACCGCAGCCGAAGCGCCCCACAGCTGATCAAAGACCAGCCACATCATGAAGAGTCCGAGCAAAATGCCGGCAACACGATCCCTTGCCACCGCAAGTGATGTCTGTATTGTGAACTCCTGCAAGTGGATGAGGTAGAACCCGACGGCAAACTGGACCCCAAAATATGAGAGACGTGGGCTTGACGTTGCGAACCAGGCGGCTATGCCGGTGACCACCACGAAAAGGAGCGTGAACCCGGCAATTGAATCGAGGTAAGGCAGAATGAACACTTGCGCTCCCATCCCGACCACCACGCCGCCGCCGATGGTGCCCGCGAAACGCAAAACCTGTTTCTGGCGGGATGAGCCGACCGTGGAAAGCGCAGTCACCAGGCACGTGGTGATGGCCGTGCTGATGCCCGGCCAATCCACGGAGTTGTAGATGATGTAGCAGAGGCTCGCGGCAACGCACCCTCTCAACCCGAACTTGAAGTGTTCAGGGTTCGATAGAGCGTCCGCAACAAAAAGTGTCGATGGTCGCTCGTCGGCGGGTGGCAAGGGCACATACGCGCTTATTAAGCCGGAGCCGCAAAACACCATGGGAATCAGCGGTACGGTTTTTTCCATCTCGCGCAAGAGCGGAAAACCACCGGGGGGTTCTTTTTCACTATTGACCTCAATCTGGCCTGGAACTTTGCCGCTCAGCAGATCGGCATGAATGCCCGCGATGCTCGCAGCCAAGGCACGTATTCGAGGCCGGTCATCGCTGGCAACCTGAATCCCGAGCTGCGTCAGGTTGGCGGCGATGTCTACAAGTCTTCCGACGAGCACCACAACGGCGCCCATCTGTTCACGGTATTGGCCCGAGTGAGTGGAACGCCTAAGGTGCGTCGCAACCTCGATGTCCCAAGCATGGCCAACCGTGTGACCCTCTTCTCCGCCTCATCGTCTACCGGCCGATCTGCTGAATAGCAGGTGAGTAACTCTTCAACGGAAGCTAATCGCTCCGCGATGGAGCGGACAAGCTCATCCCCAGGCCTCATCGCTCCAAACACCAACGCGCCTAACCCGGCGACCACGCTCGCAATCGTTATGGCCCATATCGCCCAAAGAGTGCCTTCCACCCTCAACTCGGACGGGATCTGGCGATCCCACAGAGGAACCGTGATGACAATTAAATAGCCGAAGCGGGCAGACGCCGCGTAATTCGTCATAGTGCTAATCACATAGAACGACGTGAACAACGACCCGATCACCCAAAGCAAACGCAGTAGTGGATCGCCGAGAAAAAACCAGGCGCTGATCAGTACGTAGACTCCTCCGAGAACAAATGCGGCAACTATGGATTTCACTACCGTTCCGGTTGTTTGAGGGCTTTCGCGCGAAATGGTAAGTGCGTATAGAGAAGCGTATACCCCGTAGGGCATACGAAACGTCATGGTAATGAGCATCACGATGGTTGCAGCAATAACCATGCGGGCAACCAGAGCGGCTCTTTCTGGGTAGGGCGCCAGTTCATCTTTTAGAAACTCACGGAACCAGGCTGTCGATCGGGGCGGCGCCGGCGCGCTTTGTACAAGAAGGGCCATCTTCAATGTCCCCCGAATGATGACCACGGCTGACTCGCCGCGGCGCATCGTCTGGGCGGCTATTCGCCCGCCAGCTCGTAAGACTTATATACACCGCCCCTGGATATTCCCGGCCGGCATCTTTTCGAACTGGCCTGATCGATGCTTGCCCGGATTTCCTCACGGTAGCTCGATGAAAGCAGGGAGCAGTCCAGTCCACGGCAAGAGCCACGACCGGGTTTGCAACATGCGGCCATCTCCCCTTCGTCGCTTGCGCACTGACCTCCTGCCAACAGATGGGTCATTTCCTGCGGGCGCACCCATGAAAACTGCTCCGCTTGAGAAACCAAGGTCGAAGCCCTCTCGTGCAAACTGATGTCCACCTGGTATGCAGTGAACGAGACCTTTGCCGCCTTCTTCCAATTTGCAGACTGATGGCTGGATGACGGGCAGCCCGGAAGTTATCACCTCGCCTGTTGGGTTAGTACCCAGAACGCGCTTCTCGTCGGTGATGGCGCAACCGACCTCTGCCCAAGCGCGGCAGAGGTCTTCGTCTCGACGTGCAAATAATTCTTGCTGACCCTGTAATTTACGACGAGTACCGAACAGGCAGACGGGACGACGGGGACGCAGTCCAGTCTTTCCCCCACAACCAATCGTCGATCAATGCCGGGAGAATCGGGGAGAACTGTGCCTTGCACTTGAGATCAATTCCAACCGTGGCGCTCCATCCCGCGAGGGAAGCAGCCGCTTACATCTTCCACCGGATGCCGTTGCGTCCGATGGAACAGAGCAGGATTCCCAGCACAAATCCCACGGCGATTAAAACGGGTCCTGTCGTGATGCGTAGATTTGTTTCCTGGCCGCGTTTCATGTAGAGGGGGTTTCAGGACGCTTAGCACACTTTAAGGCTGGTAGTGCACGGCCAGTTCCTGGAGAACCAAACTGTAGGGAAATTTGGGCTCGCACTTTTCCCTATAATAGAGCCCCGAAGGCTTGACCTGTTCCTACGAAGGCGGAATTCCATATGCGCTTAAGATCGATCGCACTCTTCACCCTGTGCGCTTGCACCGTGTTGAGCCTTGGGCTAGGTCAACAGCCTGCACCGGAAAAAGACCTGAGCGGAAATTGGATCCTCTCCGCGGACCTGTTCGGGACCACAGTGTACCTGCGCATGGAGCTGAAGCAAGATGGTGAAAAGTTGAGCGGCAAGTATACCGGTGACAAAGTCACTATAGGAACCGTGAGCGGGGACGCCATTCATCTGCTCGCTACCAGCGACGACGGCACTACGTCCGACGTGAATGCGACGCTTAAAGACGGAGTCATCACAGGAAACGCGATCGAGACCGACCCGAGTGACAAGGATCATCCGTCGAAATACACCTTTACGGCGACGCGGGTCGTAGCGTCGCCCCATAGGACGCCACAACGGCACGAATTCACACCGACTGTGTTCTACCGCCAGTTCTCGCCCGCCAATAAGCCGGTGTTGACGATTGCCCCGGGAGACACCGTGCACACCACGACCGTGGATGCCGGCGGCACCGACGAGAAGAGTGTAAAGCGGGTGCTGGGCGGCAATCCGGAAACCGGCCCCTTCTACGTCGACGGTGCCCAACCGGGCGACACCCTGGTGGTGCACCTGTTGAAACTGCGGCTGAACCGTGACTACGCGGTGAGCGACGACGCGATAGACGAGAGCGCGATGAATAGCCAGCTTGCGGTGACGATGAAGGATGCAGGCAAGACGGTACGGTGGCATATCGACACGGCCAAGGGGGTTGCGTACCCAGAGAACGCAGGACCGGACATGGCGAATTACCGCGTGCCGTTGAAGCCGATGCTGGGCTGTATCGCCACTGCCGTGGGTCCCGCCCAGGCGCCGCCGCCGACGGGAGACTCGGGTGGATGGGGCGGCAACATGGACTTCAACGAGATCGGCGAAGGCGCAACCATCTATCTGCCGGTCGCGAACCCGGGAGCGCTGTTGTACCTGGGCGATGGTCATGCGGAGCAGGGTGACGGAGAGTTGAACGGTAACGCACTCGAGACTTCTATGGACGTGGAGTTTTCAGTGGATGTGATCCCAGCCACACATCTCTCCGCACGGCGCATTGAGACGCCAACGCACATTATCACCCTGGGTCTATCGGCGTCGCTGGACAACGCGCTGAAAGGAGCGACCGATGGGATGGCGAAGTGGCTCAATGAAGACTACAAGCTGACGCCCTCAGAGACCGCACAGCTGCTGGGGACAGCCGCAGAGTACAAGGTGAGTGAAGTCGCTGACCGAAATTCCGGAGTGGTCTTGAAGATCGATAAGCAGCGATTGACGGGATTGGTGAAGAAGACGAACTGAAGTCTCTTTCACATCTTGCACGGACACGATACTTATTGCAGCAATTCTGGGGATAGGTATCCTGTCGGTGCGCCAAGCAAGCTGGCGTGTTCCAGCCGGTGCAAGTCCGGCCCAGGTAAGGCGTAGCGGCCGCCTGGTAGTGAGTGTTGCGTGGTGGAAGGTGACGACCACTGCGAAGCGTACACAACAATTGTGTGGGGTAAGCTATTGAGCCGCGAAAGATACTATGCCGCTGAGGCCGAGGCCGTTGACAGAGCCGAAGGCAACATGTGTGGACCCGTTATGCGAGGGTCTATCGCTCAGCCGTGGTCGAAGACCTTATCACGCACAAAGGGAACAAGTCGGAACTTGGGAGATCTCGCGTTTGGCCGGGCGGAGATAGGCCGCACCGGTCCGCATAGGGAAGGTGATGAGCCGAAGCTTATGATGAACGGACGCGAGAAGTCAGTCCCCGTCGTAGTAGCTGTGAAGTCCATGAACGAAGCTGGGCAGCCAGGGGAGGAGTGGATGGAGCCAAGGGCGGGGGCCAAGGGCAATGTGGGCCGGTAAATCACGCTCCGAACTCCGTGTCGGGCAGGCGTGTCACATGCGCTGGGCCACATACGGCATGCCGTGCAATTGTGGCCAAGCCGTCAACTACCCAAGGTGGGAGCCGTATGCGGGAAAGCCGCACGTACCGGCTCTGTGCGGGGGGCGCATAGTAATATGCGTCCCTACCGCGATCCGTATTTCTGTCTGTTGCTACCGTATGCGTACCAGGTTGTAAACCGCGGCGTCGAAGGTGAAGATCCACCCGACCTTGAACAATCCGCGATGCTTCACCTCTTTCCCCGATCGAGCCGCCCGGAATAAAGCGTGAGCCCATCTTTGCCTTTTCCGAATCAAACACTGTATGGGGATTTTCGGCAGGCCGGTACCAAGGTAGCAGCGATGCGGATTCTTCTCCTCAATCTGGATCAGACATCCACCCAGGAGGTAACACAGGCCTTATCAGGTCAAGGCTACGAAATCGCAACCGGCCGCGGTCTCTCAGTCGACGAAATTCTCGGTCTTTCCCCTGGAGTCCTGATTACCGAGGCAACGCCCTCGGACCTCAGCTGCTGCGGCTTGATCAGCCAGATCAAGGCGGGGCCTGATCCGCGAACGCTCAAGATTGTGATGATCGTTCACGGTGGTGCGCTGGAGCGCGCCCGCGCGTTGGACCTGGGCGCTGACGACGTCATCTCCTTTCCCTTTGAGCCGGTGGAATTTGCAGCTAGGATCCGGACGCAGTTTCGGGAGAGACAACCAGGGGTGGAGCTCGAAGCAAAGCTTCACGACGCGCTCGCGAAAGAGCGCCTGGCGGAGACTGCCGTCGAAGCGCTGAGTGGTGGCATGGGCGCCAAACGGCGCGCCTGGCTGATGCCGGCGATCCTTGGCCTCAGCGCGGCAGTGGTTCTGGCAGCGCTCGCCACCGTGCTTTCGAACCGGCACAGACGGAAGGACACGCTCCAACTCCAGGCGGAGGTGGCGCGGCTGAACGGCGGCATCGTGCAACAGGGAGAACTACTGCGGCGTGCAGAGCAGGCACGTGCCTCCCTGGCCGCTAGCGAAGCGGCCGAAACTCGCGAGGCCTTGAAGGCGCAAAGCGAAGAGCTCCGCCAGAAAATAGCGGATGACGGCGATTCGGATGGCGCATCCCTCAAGAAGCAGCTTCAGGTGACGCAGACTCGCTTAAGCCGGCTTGAAAATGAGGGTCGAGTCGCGGAAACGATTGTTCAGACCTACGGGTCCAGCATCTGCTTGTTGCACGTGGTGGTGGAGTTTCACGACAAAGATTCCGGCGAGCTTATTAGCATCTCCCCTGATGCCGCCGGCAAGACGCAGACGGACGACGCCGGGACGGTGTCGGTCGAGATAGGAGGGACCGGACCGACCCTCCAGCTTGACGTGTTTGGCACCGGATTCCTCGTCGGCGACGGACGTCTCCTGACGAATCATCACGTCGCCGAGCCCTGGTGGGGCAGTGATGAATTGAAGCAGCTTATTGACCAGGGTGCGTCCCCGTTCGTCGCTTCCTACACGGCGTATTTCCCCGGAACGTTTCAAGGCACCGCGGCCAAGCTCGACCGCATTTCGTCGCATGCCGACCTGGCGACTCTCAAGTTAGAGGCTCCCGCACCGCCTCACACCCCACGGTTGGAACTCGATGATCGAAGTACGGCCAGCGTAGCGGGCGATCCGGTCGTCCTCATTGGTTACCCCACGGGAATCGAAGGCATCCTCGCTCGCGCGGGAGACGACACCACAGAGAAGGTGACGGAAAACGCCCACCAAATAACCCAGGTTGTTTCGCGGCTGGCAGCGCAACGCCTCATTCGCCCAACCACCACCCAGGGCCACATCGGAGACGTCTTAAAGGACAAGATTGTTTACGATGCGGCGACCACCTCGGGCGGTTCGGGCGGACCGCTCTTCAATCGCGATGGCAAAGTCATTGGCGTAAATTTCGCCGTCCTGAATAATTTCGGCGGCTCCAACTTGGCGGTTCCCATCCGTTACGCTGACGAACTGGTGAAGTAAGCATCCTCGCGCCGCGGCACGCCACCGATCGCAGAAGCTGGCTGATTTTGGGGAGGATCGTCAGGACTCATTCCGGCGGCTCTAAAAATTAGGTCTTCTGGCTTGAGATAAACGTCAAATGAATGTATGACGAATCTCAATATAAAAAACGAAAGGACGAATGCACGGGCGGATCGCGTGGTTGGCGACCACGTCGTGGGTGTGTCATGAAGGTAAACCTCAGCAGCGATCTGGCCGAAAAGGTGTTGTCCCTTATGCGCGAGTATAGTTATGCGCCTGAAGAGGTCATCAGCATTGGCATAGCGCTCACCAGCGTCCTCTTAAAGGAGAGGGCACTCGGGAATCAGGTTGTCATCGTCGCCCCCGATGGTGATCAGGTGGCAGAATTCACAGAAATCGCACCTCAGGCGCTCGATTCGATCGCTGAAACATATATAGAAAGTGTCTACGACGGAATCACGGAAGAATCCGCTGCTGCTCTGGTCGCCAGGCTGGAGAGAGAGCGTGACGCGGAGAGTCTGCGCGCAGACGAGGACATAGTTCCTTCGATAATCCCTCCCAACCATGAATCCTCCTATTCCGATCGTGATTGCTGAGCAGTTGATCTCCAGCCCGGCGCGTCCGCGCCGTGCCCATGTCCGTGCGATTCTTGTGGCCACTCGCTTTGGTGCATGCCGACACAATGACGGTCGTGCGAAGCGTCCTGCCGGCCCATAGCGGATCGCGCCACATGGGGCGAAACTTGGTGGGATCGCCGGCGCGCGCGGCGAGAGTCACGACAGCAATGGACGTAACCAATCCTGTGGAATGCGGCGAGAGAATTCACACCAATTTGGTGACGACCAATTCGATGGGTTCTTACTCGCTCTCATTGGGCGGCGAAGCAAATTGGAACTTGTCCGATGTGAAGTCCAGATCTCGAACTTGACCGTGTGCGCCTAGTGGGCCGAGCGGCTTGCCATTCAATCGCACTTCCAGGCCGGCCGCGTTGCCAACCCGTAACTTGGCGAATTCTTTGCCTTCGATGGTCTTTGTCTGATTGGCCTCGAGAAGGCCCGAGAAAACTGGCGTGCCATCCGAAGAAACCGAAAGCCAGGTCTCTTCCGTAGCAGTCAAAGCAAGCTCGACTCTGGAACCAGCCGGAGCCGCGGCAGCAACCGGCGCAGCCGCGGCGGGCCCGGCTGCAACTTGGGAAACGGAAGCGAGTGAAACCCGCCCGGTGGCGGGGCTTGGCGCTCTCCGCCGCGTGGTGTTTTCCACAACCGGAGCGCGGCTCTCGTGCCACCAACCATCGATTCCAGAGCAAGCCACCAGTATGAGGACGAAAGCGGCATATGAATAATATCTCCCCGCGGTACCGGACCGAGACGGCAGCTTCACAGTTCTTTGCTGGGCCGCCATAGGCAACGGCAGAGGAGCATCCGCGCTCAACACACGATCGATCTCAGCGTCGATCGCTTTCGTGTCCACCCCTAAGAATGTGGCGTACTGATGAACGAAACTCTTGTAAAAGAACCCGCCCGGCAGACTCTTGCGATCGTCGGCCTCGATGGCCTGCAAGTACTTTGCCTTGATTTTTGTGCGTGCTGCGACTGTAGCTAAGTCAATCCCCTGATCGAGACGCGCACGTTGTAACACCTCACAAACGGTGAACATAGCAAGTCCATTCGGCTGCGACTGTTTCCCTACTGACTTTGGTCCGCTCGGGAGAAAAACAGATTTTGACCCATCTGGCCTCTTCCTTGCGCTCGCATTCGCAGGTTGTAACCCCCTGGGCGGCAACACCTATTACTTGGATGAGCTTTCAGCCATCACGGTCGTATTTTTTGTTGCCGGTGCATTTAAGCTGCCAAAACTCAACGACTTGAAATTCGAGAAATTCGTGACGGAACGTTCCCTGAACGTCCCGCCCGTCCCCGTCCCCGTCCACCATCCCGCGAGGGAAGCAGCCGCTTACATCTTCCACCTGACGCCGTTGCGTCCGATGGAGCAGAGGAGGATTCCCAGCAGAAATCCCACGACCATCAAAACGGGTCCTGTCGTGATGCGTAGATTTGTTTCCTGGCCGCGTTTCAGAAGTGCCGCTAACGGCGGCATGAGAAGCAGGCCGACATATCCGACGGCGATAGCGGGCAGCCCGGATTCCCACACCATCTTCATGCCGAGTGGGCCGAGGTAAGTAGCGAGACAACTAAGGAACATGGTGCCGAAGTAGGGAACGAGGATCAGCGTCCACCAGTTGCGGCCGAAGAGGGTAAGTTCGGACGCGCAGAGCCAAGTGAAGAAGAGATAGAGTGTTGCTCCGACTAACCCCATCAACAAGCGAAGCAAACCTTCGTGCGGCAAGCCCTCGATGACCCCCTGCCAATCAAGGCCTCGAACGATGGCCGAGTAGAGCGGATAGATGGCGGCGGCGAAGAGATTGAAGGCCGTGAACCGAAGCCAGAAATAACGCATGTTGGCGCTGCTCAATCGGCTTCGCCGCAGGACCAACCAGCCGATGCCGCCGAGAACCAGATTGACCAATGCCCCCGCCGCGAGAATCCATCGATTCCCGATGGATGGGCCCTTGTAATCGAAATCGATATAGGTGGAATAGTGGTGAAAGTCTCTTACTCCCCAGAGGTAGGCGGTGCCGCCGTGACCGATGACCTCATGGGACATGACGCAGATGAACTCTGCGATGTAGGAAGCCGCCAACACCGTCCAGAAGTGATGACGGCATTTGACTGCTTCATATTCGTAGGCGGAAGCGGTGGTTTGAGGTTTGAGAGCGGGCGCTGTCACACGAAAAGGAACACGCGAGTTGAGCTTTTATTCCGTCACGGCTCCAGTTTGTGACTACAGCTTTGTACAACTGTCGAGGTGATCCTTCCATGCCTTGCACGCGAAATCTTCATTGTCGGGGAACGCTGTTTTGCAATCCCAACCTCCGAGTCGGCAATCCGGAAGTTGACCTCATCTCGACATCCTCCCGGCCTGTGAATCAGCAACGGTGGATGCCGACACGCATCACGCCGCGGGCCTGAATGACGGGGAACGGGGAAATGGCACCACGTGCTTAGCTTTTCGCCCAAAGAAACACCAGCGTGCACTGCCTTTCCTCTGCGCTCGGGCTAGGCAAGTTCACTGCTTCAGCTCTTCGCTGGGGAGGACATGGCAGGGAAACCCCCTTAGGAAATTCGTGGCCATTCGTGGCGACGGAAATCCCCCGATACATTCCGTCTGGCCCATTCTCTCCTTCCCTTCCCGCTCCCTTCAAGCCAAAGCGGATGCAGGAACCGGGATAGGATCCTTCGGCACCAGCGTAGCCACCGAAGCGTGTGGCCAATTAAGCCCATTAAACTTCAGCATAACCACTTGCGAATACTGAATCTGTGTAAAGGTAACCGTGATAGGACGCGGCGCAATAATCGCTGCGGTCGGCTGCACCAGGAATGTCGGCACAAGTTGCCCAGCAAACTGTGCCGCCCCTTTGATCGTCAGCGGAGCCTGCCCAGGCGTGAAGACCGGCACGGTAATGGTTTCCTCGACCGTTTCGATCCAGAACGTCGCTTCCATTTGAAAGGCTTGGGCGTTCGGCTTGTTTGAGGCCGGGTCACCTTCCAGAAAGGCGATGTTGTCGGTACCGCCGCCAAACAGTGGCACCGCGGGATTGGTAGAGATAGATATTTCAGTTGCCCCAGTAATCTTCTGTGGGTCGATGTGGTTTTTGAGCACGGTATTAGGGTTGGTCAGGATGTCCTGGGTAATCGTTCCGGCGGCGATGAACGAAGTCAGATCCTGTGGAATCCGAAATGTGTTCTTGTTGGTGGCGGTCTGGCTGGGAAAGACCACGGGACCCGTCGCCTGAGTTTGTCCAACGATGAAGGGCGTAATGTTCACAGCTGGGATCACCGGCTTCCCAACGATCTGTTTGGAAGTGCCCTGCGCCGTGATCGTTGTGCCGTGGGGTATCGAAGCCATGCGCACCAGCGTTGGGCCTTCGGCGGGAGTGCTGGTTTTCGGTACCGCCATCCACAGCCCGGGCTCAACGTGGATGCCGACACCACTGGTGACGTCCGTTATCGTCTGCAGGTATGGGACGCCATTGAGTTTGATGTCGCCCTGCGGAGAAGTTCCCCGATTCGGAACCGTGCCCAGGCTTTGGGAGAAGGCGAGCGACTCGGTGGTCAGGTTCAATTCGAGAATATTATCGATACCCGCAGGGGGAGGCGGAGGGTTTATGGGCAACGGGGTTGGCGTCTGGACGCTGTCAGGCCGGAAGATCGTATTGAACCCATTCCCTACGAACTCGTGAACGAACGCGACCAGCGGCCCCAGCGGCGGGTCGGGTGGAACGGCCGCAGCCGCACGGATTCCAGGCTCAGGGGTGATTGAAGGAACCTCGCCAAAGCGGAAACCCGCGGGCAGCGAGATGGACGAGTTGGGCTGAATCGGATCACTCATTTTGTTGTCCTCCATGGGCACGAATATAGACACGAATGAAGAAGTTAGAAGATCGCCAGAGAAGAGTCCGAAGTCACCCTCCGAAGCTCAAATGTGTGGTCGGATATGTCGGATTACAGGAACGTCCTGACCTCCATAATGAACTGAAGAACCGCTTTCGTCCTGTCGAAGAGGTGCGGTTACGATGAAAACGGTCAGCGCCGGTACCGGCCACGTCACGATCGTCGCAAACTCTATAAGGTCCCCCAGCAGTTGGACACCGGATCTCTTCATAGAAACAACTCCATCCCTAAAACAGCGAAGGCCGACCCGATCCGCCTAAAAGCGTAGGACTAACCGTAGCGGTAGTGTGATTACCCTCCTGGCCGCCCCAGGCAAAAAGCAGCTCAACCAGCGGCAACCCCCCGGCGCGAAGCGTAACACCGACGCTGAACGTATGCCGAAGATGATCCAGGCTCACATCGTCCCGGCGAAGTCCGATCTTCGCTTCATCCACAGAGAACAGCGCCCCCACTGGGAGTTTGCCGATGGAATGTTCCACCGTACCTCGAAACAGCAGCAAATCCGGCCCTCGAAACCGATAATCCGGATAACTCGCCAACATAGCCGTGCCGTTAATATCCGACCCACCAATAGTCGGAGAAAAATAAAACGGCACTACGCTGCCTTGGCCCGCAAACGACTCCGAAATAAACGCCCGAAGGCTTACACTCCCCTCCAGCTTCTGCGTAGTGGACACAATGGGACAAGGCACCGCCGGGTTCGGCTTGGCCGCGGCGGCCCGCGCCTTCGAAATATTACGGTCGCCATTGCTTCCGCTGCAGTCATCCGGTCCGTTGTGCACATATAAAGCCGCCCGGTTCGGATAGTATGCTTTGCCCCATTTCCCCGGTAAAACGCTATACAGCGGAATCTCGTGCCCGAAATCGCCGTTCCACCGGCGAAAGGAGTAGGCGCTGTTCCCAGGCGCAACAAACTGCTCAAACTGCACCAGGTAGTTAAGCCGAACTCTGTCGCCGAAAAGCGCCGGATCGATCCGCAACCCCTCGGATGCCGTCAAATAAGCCGGCTGGTAACTCAAACCCGGAGCCGTAGCTTCATCGAACAGCTCACCAATCGATGGCAGCGACGCATCCGTCCCTGGACGAACCGACGGAAACCTGCCATCGAGTTCGGCGACGATCGCAAGCTTAGCCGCCTGCAGCACCCCACCGATCGGAATGGCCGCGTCCAGCCCGGTAATATTCTCACTGAATCCGAAGGTCGTGTGGGTTAGCGGAGTGGTGTTGGGTCCCAGTCCAAAATAGTCAACCCGGTTCAAAGAAATACTCTGGGAGTAAAGGTTAAACAACGGCGCAACCCGATACTTGAATCCGCCTGGAAGCCGATACGCCTTCATGTATCCGCCGGCACGCCACGATCCGTTGCCGGAAGCAAGGGCATCCACGTCCCAACTGACCCGCCATTCATCGGCGAAATTCTTATGCTCAACAAACGCAAGACCAGCACCGATCCCGTTCTGCGGCGCCAGGCTGCCGGCCGTGATATGCATAGGCTGCCCCAAAACCAGGGTCTGGCCGCAATCGGTTAAGCTGGCGAAGCTAAACTTGGTGCAAGCCGCAAGCGACTCCAGTTCCACCCGGAAATCGCGGTGGAGACGACTCTCATTCGTATCAGCGGCTGTCGCGAGCGTTGGCGCCGCAGCCAGCGCGAGCAACAACACAACGCCGGCCGCCCTTCTCATTTCTTCTCCCGCGGGGAACCAGGTCTTGCCTTCGATTTTCGAGACGACACTTTTTTCCCAACGGAAGATCTCCTCTTCGCCGCCGGTTTCCCCATGCCGGCACTCGCCGCGGCGGCCGGAACGATTTGCGTTACCGGGCGAACAGGCGTGGGCACCGCGGAGGGCGCCGGAGCCTCAGCAATCCGCGACCGAAGAAACCGGGTCATGGCCACTATGTAGCGCGCCGCATCGTCTTCCGTAACAACGACGTGTTGCGGCAGCATGGTGCGCACCTCCGCCGGGAGCTTCGCCTCAAGGTGCTTGAAGTGATTGACCTGCGACCGGATCAGGTCAGATACAGGGCGAAGCTTCCGAAACGCCTCCTTAGGCGGCCCGGGCACGAGAATCGGTTCCATCAACCTTCCTCCACAGCTATTGGTTTTTAAACACCGGGCAATCTCCATCCGCGCGCATTGCCGGCTGATTCAGCAGTCCCAGAAAAGTGTTGGCCGCAATCTCACGCGGCGAACGGGCACTGTACTCGCCGATGAAATAGTCGGTCATCGTCGCTGGAATGGAAGCGTGCTCGTAGACATCGTTGGTGACCGTGCCTGCCGCGATCCATGGGGAGACGAGAATGGCAGGCACCCGCACCCCAAGCCGATCGAAATGAAAAGGGTCGGGAGTCCCGGTGGCGCTCGGTTGGGCCACAAAGCCGTCCGGTGTACAGCTCGGGGGCGGCACGTGGTCATAGGTGCCCCCATGCTCGTCGTACAGGATCAGCATCGCGGTGTTGGGCCACAGATTCGGATTACTGCGGATGGCGGTATACACCGTAGCAATGAACTGCTCTCCGCCACGTACGTCATGGTCGGGATGCTGGTCACACGCGATCAACTCGCCCGAGCCATCCGGTGCGTCATGATCGGTATAGTTGGGCTCAATAAAGCAATAATCCGGAAGCTCGTTCTTCTTACACGCGTCGAGAAAATCCTGAAAGGTGCCAAACAGCGCTGGCTGGTCGTTCAGTAGATTGACCACTTCGAGTGAAGAACTGGCTGCGTCGAAGTAGTAGAGCCTGGTGGTATGGCCCGCGGCGACCAATCGTTCATAGATACTCTTGAATTGTTTGTTCCAGTAGAAAACGTCCATGCCCACCTGGCCAAACGATGTGCCGTAATGAGCAAAAGCACGGTTGCACAGTGTAGGCCCGGGAATCGACGAGAACCACCGGTTGAAAACACAAAACTGTGTTGCCAGGGTGGTCAGCACTGGCAATTTCTCGGGAGTAAAGTAATTGAGTATCAAACGTGAGTGAACAAGGTTGTGCTGTTGGTTGAAGTAGCTCTTGACGAAGCCTTGCATATTGGCTTGCCGATTGGGATCCTGAGCTGTAGTCACGCCTCCGAATATCTGCAGGTCCGCGGCAGGAAAGTGATGGTCGGGATCCGGATCCAATTGGCTCTGGTAAGCAGCGTTCGGCGAGACCATCACCGGCGTGCCGGTCGTGTCTGGATTTGTTTCGGTACCTGTCAGTCCGTCGATAGCCGGGTTCTGGCCGTGAAGAGCTCCCAACATATGGTCGAACGACCGGTTCTCCATCATAAGAACCACGATGTGCTTGAGGCTCTGGATTCCTGGCAGCGTTCTATCCAACATAAGACGAGGGCCCTCCAAAACACCGAGCCGGCAGCCTACTGAGAAAAGTGGCTTTTGCCGGCCATTCGTTACATCGCGCAGGTGGCCTCCTCAGGCTTCCGGGAGGAGATTGCCCTGTTTTTGTGCAAAATACTTCGTTTGGAACATTTGTGCTTCTGTGCGCAACTAAGCCCCGCTCTCAGACATCTGAGATGAGGCAAGGAGGAG